>QKIY01000038.1 GCA_003250975.1 Gammaproteobacteria bacterium
ACCATTGCCAGCCAGTTCAGCCGTATTTCCTGCCTGTGCAATTGCTGCTGGGTTTCCTGTACCGTTTGCAGATACAACTGCTGCCCTTCTTCCAGCTGTTGTGCAAGTGACTTAACCTGAGTTTGCGTATTATCAAGATCGGAACTGACAACCTTCAGTTCCTGCTCCACCACCTGCAATTGCCGGCTGGAGGCGGCGTGCTCCGTTTCCAGATCCACCAGCCGACGTTCCAGATTGATAATACGGGTTGTTTCCGCCTTACCGGCGGCCGCCAATTTGTCGCGCACATGATCCAGTTGAACGATCGTACTGTCGCGCTGCATGTCTGACGCCATCGAGGATTGTCCGCGCTGCCTGAAAGGTTTTCTGAACCTTGCAGTCGTCTCATGCCATAAGCGTGTCAGGGAATTCATGATTTAACCTTTTTATTATGTTTCCGGTACGGTTGTCGCCGGGCCATCATCCAGCTGGCCGATATATACCCGTAACTATAGACACATCCAGCCTGACCATCCAGAAGCCTGCGGGATACCGGCCTCCCGATCAGCCTGTGCACGACCCAGGCCTCGCACAGACACCTGAATTTTTATATATATTTCAGAGTGTTTTGGAGGCGTTATTGTGCCTGACGGCACCGGACGAGGGTCGCCGATAAAGGTCATTCACCTACAACAGCATCAGGGTATTCCTGCAGACAGTCGGCAGCAGGAGCTGGATACTCCATTACAGGTGCAACCTGTGTCGCATTCATTTTCCGGCAGGCAAAAAGCCTTCCCCGGCTGCATGACACTAGCTGCAGATACCGATAGCGGGATTGAGACCTGCGTCGAGTGGAAGGAAGCGATTGAAAATGTCATTTCGTCAGGGCACGTTCGCGACGCTGATCGGTTTGCTGTTACTCACCGGTAAACAATCCACCGCTGGCAGGTTATTTGAGTGGGTGGACAACAACGGCATGGAACATTTCAGTGATCGTGCACCACTGGGGCTACCCTTCGCTGAGAAAACCATCAGATCGGCATCAGGTTCTGAGCCGTCTGGAAACGAGACAGGGATTCGTAGAGCAGAGCGGCTCCTTCTGAAAGATGCCCAACGCCAGGATTCGGAAATCGAACGTGCGAGACAGGCGGCTGCGCAAAAACTCGAGGAACATAAAACACGCTGCCGGCAGGCACGTATTCGTTACCACGAAACGATCCACAGACCAGGATCTGCCGTCGAGAGCGATTTCAGGACGTATAGACGGAAGATGAACGAGGCCTGTGACTGATCACTGTGCAGGGCCCGCGAAGAACGGACACCGGATCGCAGCCATTGAACCGGCTTGATACACCGGAGAATCTGTCAGCAACACCCGGGGGCCTGGAACAAGTGCTATGTTGCATCCTGCTCCAGCAAGTAGTTGATATAGCTTTCAAGCGGCCCCGTCACGGTCTCCGCCAGATCCATGAACTGCACACCCACGTGGAACTCGTCTTGTGCTAGCCGTTCTGAATGCACAACCTTGGAACGAGTCCTGACTGGCAAGGCCGGAGCATCGCCCTGCGGCAGTTCAAACGATACATCCATTTCCACATCCAGGATCTGTCCGGGGGTGCGCTGGTCTTCAGGGAGAATGCTGTTGACGACCTGTAGACCGCAACTGAACTTCAGGCCCCCGATTGACAGATTGAGTATACGCGCAGGCAGCCGCCCACCACATTCATCGCCACCGACTTCGCACGCCATATCGGTCGCAACCCTGAGGTGTTGCCTGTCGATTCGAAAGTGTTGTTTATTTTTATCCACAATTACCCGGTATGTAGAACTCTGAGTAACAGCCAGCATCTATAAGCAGGAGCTAATTTATTCTTCGCGCCGGCAAACATCAAGTTGGCAACAGCGTCGCGGCCCGTTTATCTTCTGGCAATTATGCCGTGTTCCACGCACGGTTTCCTGCTGACAATTTACCGGCCATGTATTCAGTACGGCCATACTTTTTCACGCATACATCAATTATGACACACAACTTATTGTATGTAATGTTAATTCAATCGCAGCGCATTAATCCGCGCCGCCACCTTGGACCAGAAAAACATCCCATTCCGGTTGTTGTGAATAGCTCATCGGTGGATGTGGTTTATTGCGCCCCACGCAGGCCATCACCGCAGAGTTGCTGAAGCCGCCGGGACTGCAGACCGATCTCCATACCGGATGGCAGGGGTGCAGCCGGGTTTTCGATCCATGCCAACACATCCCGGTACACGACCCCGGCATGCAGGTCACGCAGCAGCATGTGGTACCCATTCGAATAGAGAACAGCACGCCAGTGGCGTCCTCTGCCTTCAGGCAGTCTGGCGAACAGCTCACAGGTGGGAGAAGGGGGGATGATTTCGTCATGTTCCCCATAAAGGAGCAACGATGTGTCATTCAGGCTCGGGCCACGAAGATAGGCCGAAGCCATGAGATCCGTCAGGCCATAGATGGCATCGACGCGGGTTTCCTTGATTACAAGAGGATCTCGCCCCAAGGCCCGCAACATCTCGATATTGTCAGAAGGCATGATCTCCAGTCCTTCTCCTGTCAAGGTAAGTCCCGGCACGAGGTGCGCCAGTGACCAAAGCAGTGAGCTTTGCCACCAGGGCATGGTTTGCCAGCCCCAGACAGCCGGGGCCGCCAGTATGACACCCCTGACGCAGTCGGCATCCTGCAGTGCATTCATCGCAATGGCGCCACCCATGCTGACTCCAAGCAGGTACAACGGCTGCTGCGGGTATTTCTCGCAAAGCAAATGGCTCAGCGTTATCACATCCTCAGCAAGCCGTTCGCCACCAGGCCAGATTCCGCGCTGAGCCGTTTCACCAAAACCACGCTGGTCATAGGCAACAACCAGTACCCCGTGATTGGCAAGAAATTCGCCCGCTGCTGCAAAGGCATTGCGGTAGTCATTGAAGCCGTGCAACGCAAGCACGATGGCTTCGGGCTCTCCCTGCGGTTCCCAGACTGCGAGCGGGAGTTTGTAACCGTCCTGCATGATGGCGAAATCTGGCATCAGCTCCGGTATCCGGGTAATATTTGAAACGTTCTGAATACGCGGTGTTGCACAGCCGAGGAGGCTGACACACAGCAACAGGATCGACAAGCTACGCATAACACCCCACGCCGCTAAGTAAACACCCCAACCAGAGGATATACCATGTCAAACGAAGGCTACCATGAACCAATTGGAGAACTTTCCGATGAAACCCGCGACATGCATCGGGCAATCACGTCACTGATGGAGGAACTGGAGGCCGTGGACTGGTACAACCAGCGCGTTGATGCCTGCTCGAATCCGGAACTCAGGGCCATCCTTGCACACAACCGCGACGAGGAAAAGGAACATGCCGCCATGGTACTCGAATGGATCCGGCGCCAGGACCCGAGATTTGACAAGGAATTGAAAGACTACCTGTTTACCGACAAGACCATCGCACACGATTAGTGAAGCACGGTCCAGCCACCGACCCTGGCAGGCAAACAGATCGCAGTAAAGGTCCGCTGCCAACAGCATTGGTGATCGCATATCCAGCATTCGTTGGCAGGGAGTGCGACGGGGAGGAACTCATGTTTCCTGGTTTTGCAGTTCAAGGGTCGCGCGATAAATACGCGTAATACCGCAATGTCAGGCAGCATGTGGAACTCTAGTAGAACAGCGTAACTCCGGTAGACAATTCTATATTATGAGTGGTCTGATCGCTTTTAATGATATCCGACTTGAAAATATGATCGCGAAAATCAATCTGCCAGGTAAGCCAGTCGCGTAACACAATTCGGTAACCTGTTCCCAGAGTCGTCGTAAAATTATCTTCACCCCCGAATTCGGTATTGCCTACACCGGCCACCAGGTAGAAATCTGAATTAAACGTGAGTTTCGACGTCATAAAGACTTCTCCCGGAAAGATATTATAACCAAGCAGAAGGTTATAGTAGGTGTAATCACGCTCCGAACTGGTCAGCAAATTGACATTTTCTCCACTCAACTCCTCGAAGGATGTCTTGTCGGCCTGAGAAACAGCGTAATTAAACTGCAGGAAGAAGTCTTCGGTTGCGTGAAACATCGCGCTGACACCATATACCGGTTCGCTACCGAAGTTATCGATCGATAGAATACCGGCATATACGCCGACCCCGAATATCTCGTCGTCAATATCGGCTTCAGAGACCTCGCGGGGCTTAACTTCCGGAGTGATCACCTGGACAGCGGCGGGCTTATCAACTGCTTCGGCTGCATTAACGCCACTGGCAGATACGGTCAGTATCGTCCAGCACATGGATAGCAGGACAACCGACTTGCCAAACACAGCGGCAAGACATGGACGATCTCTGCGCCCTAAAAGAATATGTTTAAGCCAATTCTCCATGAATTCAACCCCACCCTGTCGTCGTCAGTTGAAACCGAATACCAGCGGTATTCTCCCCGCATAACAAAATTGCGTCCGATATAGTAATTTGCGCCGATACCAGCGCTGAGATAGTCAGCAGTACCAGCGTCTTCGACCACAACCTTTTGCCTGCTGTTAAACGAGAACTGACCGGCACCGATTGTGACGTAAGGAGTTACTAGCCAGTTCGTTTTCGGCTCCATGAGGAGATTGACACCGTAAAAGTCACTGGTTACAGAATTATCGAATATTTTCCCCCACTCCAGTTCAGTACCGAGCCAGCTCAAAGGACGGTATCCTGCAGTGATGCTGAAAGTATTCGCGCCTTCAATCTGCCCACCTGTAAAGCCAATTCGCCAGCTGGACTTCAGGTAGTCTCCATGGTTGATCTCGGGGAGATCCACAGGAATACCAGTGGGTTTGAGTGTGTGGGCCAGTTGCGAGGCATTTGTCCAGCCAGTCTTGTTATCAGGGCTCCTGATTTTGTACCAGCTGGCTTTATGCTTGAGTATCTCGATTGTTTCTCCCTGTTCTACCACGTTGAATACGGGATAGCCGCGACCAGGGCCGGTATGCATTTCTATGTATGGTTCTGCGACTTCCAGCACGACTGTATCTGCCGTACCGATTCCTGTGAAGTCAAAGAAGTCGTTTGAGTGCACCTCACTCGATACGCTGCACAATAAAAGCACGACCCGCATAAGGTACTTCATAGTGAAAGACATGCTCCTTGGGATGTGCAAAATAACGCTCATATGGTCACATTATTCAGAGTTGTTTTGTTGTTCAATGGCACCCGGTGACACCGACGTTCATTACTATTCTGAATGTGTGTCATCAGGTTCTATTAGCTTTGCTGACAACATTAGTCCTGTATTCCAGTCTCGCTTTTCATGCGATGGCTTTCTTTCAATTTGTGGATGACAACGATCATGCCCTGATGTCGGCAGTACGGTATATCACTTGACGACGGATACTGTGACACAAGTACGCTTTTAACAGTGCATGTTAAATATGTGAGTTGGTTCTAAGTCTTGAGGTTCTCCTGTTGTTGACACCATTGTGTTTTGACAGGCTTTGACGATAGAAGGCCATGAAATACGAATCATCTCGCGGGGATGTTATGAAACGTAATTTACTGCAACTCAGAATTGTGACCATGTTAATGGTTTCAATATTTCTGTATTCGTTCAGTTTGTACGCAAACGACGATCCTGTTGTGTCCGACGTAACAGGCTCCGAAAGTGATAGCACACAAACGCAAGAGTCACACACACTGGAAGCTACAAAAAGCAGGTTGGAAGCACAGGAATCCGTAAATGAATTATCCAAGGATATCCAGGATCTCAAGTTGTCCGTAATTGCATTGAACAAGGACTTGAGAGTACTGGAAGAGGACCTGCTATTTCCTGCAAACACACAAGTTAATGTGTTCCTGTCACTGGATGTGGGTAAGTTCTTTACACTGGAATCCGTCAAGCTGAAACTGGATGGCAATTTTGTCGCCAGTCATATCTATTCAGACAAGGAAGTTTCCGCCCTGTCACGGGGCGGGGTTCACAAGTTGCACATGGCTAATTTGAGTGTTGGCGAACACACCTTATCTGCTTTCTTCACAGGTATCGGTCCAAGTGGCAGGGAATACAAACGCGGTACCACGCTGACGATCAACAAGGAGAGTGGTCCCAAGTATGTTGAACTCAAGATTTCAGATTCAACGATGAAATTGCAACCTGAATTCTCTGTCAAGCAGTGGTAGCTGATCATGAAACCCGATATGCCTGGCCTCCTAAATACTGCCACTCATCTATTGGCTGCCGCTACCATAACAGCATCCGCCTGTTTGTTGACGGGTACACCGGTTGCACTCGGAGATCAGGTAAAAGACCTTAAGTACGGTGTCATACTATTTGAGTTCTACCAGCAGAAGTATTTTGACACGCTTGTGGAGTATGAGTATGCCGGTGATAAAGGTGGAATCCAGAATCATGGCAGTTACCCTGAATTGCTCAAGGGCGGTGTAAGCCTGTCATATGGGCTCGATGATCAGGCAAGAACTATTTTCTCTCACGTTATTGCTGCAAATGCAAAGGAAGAGATTCAAAACCGCGCCTGGTACTACCTGGCTAAGATGCTTTACCTCAGGGGGGATATTTCTCAGGCAGCTGCAACACTATCTAACATACAAGGTAGCATGCCTCATGAGATAGACCAGGAATACCGTTATCTCGCTGCGCTGGTGAATATCAAACTCGGGTATTTTGAAGAAGCCACAGAAATATCCAGAAGTTTTGACAAGAACAGTCAATATGCCCCCTTTCTGCATTTCAACCTCGGTGTGGCGCTGGGTAAGCAAAAGGACTACACGGGCGCAATCAAAAGCCTCGTCAAGGCTGCTGAATACGCAGATGACAATTCTGACCTTAAGCGTCTTGCGGACCGCGCACACATGGCGATAGCGTATCTCTATTCTGAAGAAAACGAAAAGGCTAGTGCATACAGCTATATCAATAAGGTAAGTACAACCGGTGTATTCTCAAACCGGGCTCTGCTGGGTTCAGGCTGGACATCTGTGAATAATGGTGACTACCAGGCGGCCCTCGCACCGCTCAGAGTTCTCCAGTCGCGTTCTATGGCAATTCCCGAAGTCCAGGAGGCTGTCCTGCTCGTACCCCACGTGTATGAAAAGCTCGGACTTAAGGGCCGTGCTGCAGACGGCTTTATTAACGCCTATGACCGCTACAACGATGCCTTGAAGCAGCTCTCCAGTGCCAGAGAAACGCTTAAGGATGCCGACGTGCTTGAACTGTTCGTCCGCAACCTGGACGACATGCTGGATGATAATGACTGGTTTGGTACTGCACCTGCAGTCTCGCTGAATTCACTTTCACCGTTTCTTATCGACCTTATGTCTGACCACAGCTTTCAGTCTGTGCTGAAGGATCTGCGTGATCTATATGCCATACGTAACAACCTGAACAGCTGGAAGCAGAAACAGGATGATTTTGATGTCATGCTTAAATCTCGTTCCACATCTCTGGGAACAAGTGACCGCGCAGAGCAGGTGGGTAGTTTGTCCAAAAGGCAGGTAGAACTGCAGGGAAAGTTTCACTTGTTGAGTGAACGCGCTGCATCACTGGATATTGCAGGGCAGGACCGGGTGCGATGGCTTCTTGGTGATATCCAGTTCGAGATCAACAATGCCGGAATGTTATCTGATCAGCTCGGTGCTCCGACCGGTATTTCGCTAACCAAAAGCGACTTCGAAACGCTTGTAGAAAGTAACATGGACAGGCTCGATAGTGAGATTGAAACGACCAACGCACTCATAGAAAAGGTCGAAAGTGTGATGCTTGGACTAGTGGGGGCAGAGCTGGATATCCATGAGGAGCGTTTGAAGTACTACCGGGTTCAGTCACACCTCGCAAAGGTCCGTATTCTGGACAGTTCCCTTTCGGACCTGGATACACCTAAAGAAGACGACCAGCATGACAATTCTGGTACACAGCCGGATTCCGCAAAATCCGGCATGCCTGGACATGTGGAACGGAGTAACGGCGATGCTGCGTAACTGCGTAATTGCCATTTTTCTACTTCTCAGCGGATGTAGTCTGATGTCCCGCACTACGACCATAGATGATTTGAGCGTAGATAAAACACCGCTTACCGATATACCGCTACCCAGGGTAAGTCACAAGGATGTCAGGGATGAATACCGGTCATTGCTGGAAATTGTCGATGATGCTGAACTCAGGGAGCAGATTGAACGACGTATTGCCGGTGTCTACATGCTTGAAGGTGATCACAGGCTACTGGTTGACGACACACCACCGGAAGGCGGGTACTTTGCACCAGCCATAAAGTCGTATAACGAGGTCATCAGCAAGTACCCGGATGATCCTGACAATGATGAATCCCTCTATCAGCTGGCCAAGGCTTATGATCTTGATGGCAAGGACAAAGAGGCACTGGAAACACTGAACATCTTCATTGACCAGTATCCAGCATCATTACACCTGGGAGAAGCATACTTCCGGAAGGGCGACATACATTTCAACAACGGTGAATACGAACTGGCCGAGGATGCCTATCAGGCGGTCATATCCCTGGGCATCGAATCTGCATTTCTTAACAATTCATATTATTTGCTTGGCTGGTCACACTACAAGCAGGGCGACTACGATCTTGGCCTGGCGTCATTTTCCGAGGTGCTTGACAGGCTGGTTCCAGAAGACGGGAAAATCGAGCGTCTTGACAAGGTTGACAGGTCACTGGTCGATGACACACTGCGAATCATGAGCCTGAGCCTCGCATATGATGGAGGGTCTGAAAAGATCAACGAGTTCTATGCAGACCGGCCGCAGAGCGACAAATACCTGTGGCTACTGTATGCGGGTCTGGGTAAACATTTCCTGGAAAAGGAACGTTATGAGGATTCCGCCAGTTCCTATCGTGCATTTGTCATGCAGAACCCTGCTTCTGAACGTGCCCCCGAGATGCACTCCAGGATGATCCGCGCGTATATCGACGGTGACTTTGCCTCACAGGTTTTGCCCGAGAAAGAACGCTATGTCAACAATTACGGGATCGACAGCGAGTTCTGGAACACCAAAGGTCCTGATGTCAAGGCCGAGGTTATTCCAAATCTCAAGATCTATATGGATGAGCTCGCTCGCCATTATCACGGCACCGGACAAAAGCTGAAAAAGCAGATAGCCGAAACGGAAATGGATAGTGACAAGCTTGCGAGCCTAGGCAAGCAGGAGAGAGACTCCTTCCTTAAAGCCGCAGATTACTACCGGCGTTTCATGGAGACGTTCCCTGAGGACCCTCAGGTGCCTGAAATGACCTATATGCGGGCTGAAGCATTGTTCGACGGTGGAGATTACATTGCAGCTATCGGTGACTATGAAAAAACGGCTTATGAATACGACCATAGCAAATATGGTGCTGATGCCGGGTATGCCGCAATAATCGCGTATGACAAGCATGCGGAGGAGTTGAACGCTAGATACGGTCAGGAATCTCCGCAACTGACAGAATGGCGAGCACAGACAGTGAACAGCCAGCTGCAATTTGTTAATTCCTACAGGGATGATAAACGTTCCGGAGCGGTACTGGCAAAGGCGTCTGAAGAGCTTTTTGCCCTCAAGCGTTACGAGAAAGCTCTTGAAGTGGCTACCAGTGTCGTGTCCCAGGCAGGCAAGATTGATAGCAAGTTAAACAAGACAGCTTATGGTGTCATTGCCCACAGCCAGTACGAATTGGGTAATTACTCGGCAGCAGAAGCTGGCTATCAAAGTCAGCTCAAATATATTCCCAAGGATGACAAGGAATATAACGTCGTTCTGGAACGCGTGGCTGCTACAGCATACAAGCAGGGTGATGAGGCATTACAGGCTAACGATTTAAACAAGGCTATCGAACACTTTCTGCGCATCAAGAAGATTGCACCAATGTCAGATGCCCGTGTAGCGGCACAGTACGATGCAGCTACTCACATGATGACCCTGGAGCAGTGGAAGCCGGCTCTCAGGGAACTGCTTGAGTTGCGCAACAAATTCCCGGACCACGAACTCAGCAAGGATGTCACACAGAAAATAGCCTATGCCTACGAGCAGGATGAACAGTGGAAGATGGCAGCAGATGAATACAACACAATATATCGCAATAGCAATGACGAGGATGCAAAGCGCGACGCGCTGTTCATCGCCGCTGGACTTTATGAAAAGGCTGGTGAGGATTTGACAGCAATCGAATATTTTAAACGCTGGGCCCATGCCTACGAGGAACCGTTCGACAATCGCATGGAAGCACGTTACCACCTGGCCACACTCTACAAGAAAGTCAATGATATTGATCGGCAGCTTTACTGGTTACGTCGAGTCATAGATGGCGACAGCAATGCTGGCAGTAATCGTACTGATCGCTCCCAATGGCTGGCTGCCTGGGCGAATGCAGAATATGGTGATTACTGGCGCTGGGAGTTCGATCGCGTGAAACTGCGTTCGCCGCTTGACAAGTGGATGCCCAGGAAAAGTGAAAAACTCAAGAATGCACTCGACCGGTATGAAAAGGCTGCGAGTTACGGAATTTTTGAATTCTCGACAAGGGCCTCGTACAGCATAGGGGAACTTTATGCAAGCTTTTCCCGGGAACTTATGGATTCACCGCGCCCGAAAGGATTGTCTGCATCGGAACTCGAGCAATACGAATTGCTGCTAGAAGAACAGGCCATTCCGTTCGAGGACCTTGCCATGGAAATCCACCAGAACAATATCAATCAGTCCTGGGAAGGGAATTTCAACAAGTGGGTCGACAAGAGTTTTGCCGCTATGGCGAAACTGTCACCCGTTCGCTTTGGCAAACAGGAAATGCAGGTGAGCTATGGCTATGGTATCAGGTAATTTACGCTTCGCGCTAACAGCAACGCTGCTTGCATCAGTTTTGCAATCAGGCTGCAATTCTTTCATGCCGGTTAAACCGCAGGCGGTAATCGGGACCAGCGATGTAGCCGGGACCAGCGATATTGGTACCCCTGAGAAACATCAAGCTCAGGTGATCACTCCATCCGACACACCTCTGCCCAGGCAGGCCTACAATGCCGCAGGACAAAAAGTTGCCTACGTGCCGCAACCGAACCCGTATACCACTGAAGTAGTAACCGTGTCTCCGGAGGCCAAGGTTATCTTCGCCGTAGCCAATGCACGACTCGACAAGGGTGATCTCAATGAAGCGAAGCAGAAATTCATCACACTGACCGAAAAATACCCGTCGCTATCGGGTCCCTGGCTAAAGCTCGGCGTCATTGCGGAAGCACAGGAAAAATATCCTGAAGCTATCGAGCACTATCAAAAGGCCATCAGCATCAACAGGAACAACGTAAATGCCTATATTGCACTCGGTCTGCTGCAGCGCAAGCAGGGATATTTTTCAGATGCATTCAATACCTACCACGCTGCATTGACAGTCTGGAGAGACTTTCCCGAGGCCCATCTGAATCTCGCGATTCTCTATGACCTGTACCTTAATAATGCAGAAGAGGCCCAGAAACATTACGAGGCCTACTATTTTCTTACCGGAGAGAAAGACGAGAAGGTCCAGAAGTGGCTTGTCGAGGTGAAGCATAGAACCGGTATTGAACGAAGCTTTATCGATATCCCTCCGGCAAAGGCTGCGAAGGCAGCAGATAGCGGGTCAGATGCCGCCATCGCGGTGGCCACTAACAATGGAGCAAACTAGGACCTGCGTGTCAGCACGCACGCACAGGAGTGTCGCTGATGTCAATTAATCTTCACAACGGTATTCATATTATGTCTGCAAGAAATATTACGGTAACCCTCTGCATGCTTGCACCCTTGTGTACAGCGGCACAGGGAAGAATTGACCTGGAAAGTACATTTGTCGGCGACAAGGAACAGCCATCTGTCAGTTATATCACGCCATGGAAGCCACCTGAAGGGCCATCAAAGCTTTATAGGCCAATCAAATCGCTATCAGGCAACGCTCTCGAGCCGATTGATCGGGAGGTTTTGGCAAGGAGTAACCAGTTTTACAACGAACTCTCTCTAGAAGGGACTGCCGGGGGGGAATGACATGACGGGTAGTTAAGTATTTTTGTATGAACCACTTTGAATATATCTCGACTCATTGAACGATAGGGAGAACACCATGGGTACCTACACATCGATCACGTCATTTTTTCAGTCAGGCGGTACTTTTATGTATCCGATTGCATTTGTGCTGGCCATCGGAATCGCAATTGCGATAGAACGCTGGTACTTCCTGCGAAAATCACTCTATGCCAACCAGAAGGCCTATACTGAGCTGCTTCCGCTGCTGCGCAGCATGAACTATGACAAGGCATTACAGTACGCTAATAACAGCAAATCTGCCATTGCGCGCATTGTCCTGGCGGCAGTCGAGACCATGCAGGCATCTCCACGCAGGGATGATATCCAGTCCGCCATGCAGGAAGGTATTCTGGAGACAGTCCCGCGACTTTCGAAACGGACAAATTATCTGTCAATCCTGGCAAACATCTCCACGCTGCTCGGTCTACTCGGCACAATTATCGGCCTGATCGCCGCTTTTACCGCTGTAGCACATGCTGACCCGGCCGACAAGGCCACACTTTTATCAGAGTCCATTTCTGTAGCGATGAACACTACGGCATTTGGCCTGATTGCGGCTATCCCGCTGCTCCTGTTCCATTCTCTTCTGCAAAACAAGACTGTTGAGATTGTGGACAGTATCGAAATGGCCGGCGTGAAGTTCCTTAACGCAATCGTTAAGGGACATACGAACGCGTTTGCCGCGCGTATGTCTGACAGCAGATCCTGACAGGTGGTGACACTATGTTCGTAAAACGCCGTGAACATGATGAGGGCGATCTCGATATCACGCCCTTTATGAATCTCATGATCGTACTGGTTCCAGTACTGTTGATGAGCATGGTATTCAGCCAGATCACAATCCTGCGACTCAATCTTCCGGACCTGACCGGCTCAGTGACACAAAGTGCCGAAAAAAACCGGCAACTGGAAGTCGTACTGCGAAAGGAGAGCCTTGAAGTGTATTTTCCAAGCGGTGTTCTATTAAAGACCATCGAACCCAAGGATACGGAAGACGGTAAAAAGATGGACTACGAGACACTGTCTCTGGTGCTGCGTGAGATCAAAAAGCAGTACAAGGACAAGTCCGATGTTCTTCTTCTTTCCGAGGCCGATGTCAGTTATCAGTCACTGGTATCGACCATGGACACGGTGCGGGGATTCAGGACGGTTGTAGCAACCAGTGCCGTCGAAGTCGAACTTTTCCCGGAGATTTCACTTGGTGACGCGCCACCCAGAAGAGGTGACTCATGAACAAGTCCAGCATTGCACAGCGCATGCAGCAAAATCACAGGCGCTTTCTGAAACCGGCAAAGCTTAACCTTGTGTCGCTCATGGACATATTCACGATTCTCGTGTTCTTCCTGCTCATCAACTCGGGTGATAACGAGATTCTGAAGGTTAGCAAGCACATAAAGCTTCCTGATTCCGTGGCAGAAGCCAGGCCCGAGTCTACTATCACCGTTATTGTGACCGAGACCGACATCATTGTTGATGGACGTCCTGTAGCAACCATGGATGATGTCATCAATAGTGATGGTGTCATCCCGGGACTTGCAAAAGAACTCGACTATCTGGCATCGAAACGGATTCAGTTGACCGCGGAAGAACAAACCAGTGGCAGGGCGATTACCATTCTGGGCGATCATACGATTCCGTATGAAATACTCAAGCGCGTAATGATCACCTGCGCAAAATCAAACTATCGTGATTTGTCCATGGCAGTTACCAAGGTAGCCAATGCCGGCGCATAGAGGTCTTAGCGGATGACTACGACAGCAATAGTATTCAATGATTTCGTTCTTCCGTGGGAAGCAACGCGCAAGGAAGATGCGCGTTTCAGGGAAATACTCAAGCGCCTGCTGCTTATTTTCTTGCTGCTGGCCATCGTATTCCCATGGCTTCCGCTACCTGAAATCAAGCGGGAGGAGGCTGAAATAATTCCGCCGGCGCTAGCGAAGATCATCATACAGCAAAAGCTACCAGCTCCGCCTCCGCCGCCAAAACAGGAAACGGTTGAAATTGAGAAGCCTGCTGAGCCGAAGAAAGTTACTGAAAAGGCGGCTGCACCCGCAAAGAAGAAATCGGCCAAGCCGGCCGGCAAGAATGTCTCATCGATGGGTGTTGCGAAGTTTTCCAGCCAGCTGCAGTCGCTTCGAAGCTCACTGGATGTGGCCAAACTTCAGGCGAGAAACACCAATGTTTCTACCGGTGCGGCCGCAAAAGCCACACGCTCGGTACTCGGGCGTGACTCAGCGATCAAGACCAGCGGCGGTGTCAATTCTTCCGTCCTGAACAGTACCGGGAACGGCACGCAGCTGGGGAGCCGGAATGGAGTCGCCGTGGCAAGTCCGATCGGGTACGGAGATGGATCCGGCGGTGGTGGTAACGGTGGCGGTTACGGCAGTGGTGGCGGTGGAGGAGGCGGGAAACATCACTCGTCTGTCGCCGGGGGGCGAGATATGGAGTCCATACGCCGTGTCTTCGAGCAACACAAGGGAGCGATTTACGCGATATATAACCGTGCATTGCGCCAGGACCCGGAAATCAGGGGTAAATACGTCTTTCACATAGTAATCGAGCCCAGTGGAGAAATCTCAAAGATCGAACTCGTCAGCAGTGAACTTGGAAACATCAAGCTGGAACAAAAGCTGCTGACGCGAATCCGTGTTATCGATTTTGGACCGGATGATGTCCTGGCGACACCGGTCAATTACAAATTTGATTTTCTCCCTGGCTAGTTACACCAGCCTTTAACTGATAGCCGGCTACCCCGGCGTCAGCAGAAGGAAAGCAATGCTGACAACGGCAAGTGTTGCGCCAGTCCAGAGACTGGATGCAGGAGATACAACGATGATGGCACTACTCAAAAGGTCCTCAATTCAGCTAACCACAGTGCTGGTGATGGTATTTGCCATGACGGCATGCCAACTCGAAGGCTTGTCCGGGGAGAACGGTGTAACGGATGATCGGCCTTTTGCTTACATCGTGCGTGACTTCCCGGTCATGGGAGACACCTCTTCTGTCGACAGCCGACCGCCGCTCGATCCAAGGGCACCTTATCAATTCAATCCGGGCGCCAGATTGTACGTTCGCGACAGAGTAGCGCTGAACTCCGAGGAGGTCGACATCCTGAGCGGTTATTTCGGCGGTGGCGCATACGATGTCAAGGATCTCAGTGTTTCACCCGACGGTGAACGTATTATCTTCGCAGCCCATGGCCCTCAGGGTAATACCAGCAACAGCACCTGGAACATATACGAATATAACTTTTCAAGTGGACAGATCCACCGCTTTCTTGAGAGCGATGCCATTGCCAATGCCGGACAGGATACCAATCCGGCCTATGCCAATGATGGACGCATCGTATTCTCTTCGGATCGACAGATTGGTACCGGCGATTACCGGCTTGTGGATCACAGGGATTATATCGGCGATTTCAATGAACCAGCCTCGCTACTACATATCATGCAGCCGGACGGCAGTCAGATGGTCCAGATTACATTCGGCGCATATCATGATATCGAGCCGAATACGATGAACGACGGCCAGATTGTATTCATCCGCTGGGGCCGTGAATATGAGACCCTGTATGACTGTACCGATCAAAATATAGATGACCCCAATTTCAGCACTCACCCGCATGGAGGCGGTTACGGGCACGGTAACGGTGACGGCTTCCCGCCCGGGCTGGACGAACCCAAGGACTGGACTACCGACGACAAGTGTGGCGCCTCTGTTACCGGCGGGACTGACGGTACCCGTATTTTCATACAGGACATTCTGAGCATGTACCGTATTGCGCCAAGTGGAGGTAATCTGCACCGCTACTTCGGCAGTGTAAATGCTGCGGTTACCGATGCTTCGTTCATCCACTATATGGATCCTATCCCCTTGAAGGATGGCAACCTTATCACCATCATGCGCCATATCTACAATCCGATATATGGCGGCGATGTAGTCAAGCTCAACAGTCAGAATTTCTATGCAGTCGGAAAACCCATTGACCCACTACTCTC
>QKIY01000022.1 GCA_003250975.1 Gammaproteobacteria bacterium
GGAATGTCGGAGATGCCGCATACTTGCCGTTACCGCCCAATAACCAACAAGTACTCACGCTTTTCAAGTTATGCGTCTCACTATTTTATTTTTTATGAATCTGATGAGTGACATAATGATATTTCTGAATGTAAGTGGTACCAAGGTTAGCATGCCATTACCACTCGCATATCCTGGATTTGTCTTGATATAGAATTTTACAACCGGGTTCGGGTGTTTCTGCCAGAAGCTCTGATCTTCCATAGACTCCTTTGTTCTCCAGCCTACTTGCCGAACCAATACATCCTGACCCTCAACAGGTTTAAGATGAAAAACTTTCGCCAATTCCAACATTAAGAATTTAATATTATCAGGTATGGGAGCATCTGCCCGTGGATAGTATTCGCTAAAGTATCTGGAGAACATATACAGAACAGAAGGATGAACAAAAGAGCCCAGGTAATATAGGTCGCAAAAGGGGTGTTTTATTCGATACTTTAATGCCTCCTTAAAACCAAACCACAAGGTAATACTGCGTCCTCTGTATTCTCTTAAAATACCTGCTTCTGCTCGAATAACCACACAAGGACGATCGAATATATAATTTTTAAAACGGTGTACCGCGCAATATCCGATCCACTCACCCGCCCTGTTCTTGTAGATTCGGATACGTGTCCAATCTGCCTGCGAATCTACAACATATGCAGCGAATTCGTGTCTTTGCACGCCAGTGAAAATATTCGAATGAAGCAGATATAGTAAATCTGTAAAGCGCTCTTTTTCATTTGTCGTAATCTTTTTGGGATCAATAACATCGGAACTCTTTGAGAGTAGCCAATCAGACTGCCACTTGGAAAATAACTTTTTTGCTCTTACTAATTTGTCCACTGCGGAATATACCGATAATTTATAACAACGTTCGTTACTTTCAAGAAATGGAATTATGCCACCAACTATAAACGGCGACTTACTTATACTTTCTGTTTGTCTGTGGGTTTTACCCCGTTTCAACGAACGGTTGGTTAAGAGTAAATTTTTCTGTTTGGCCACTTCAAGCTGGCGACTACAACCGAGTGAAGAGTCAGATGTGCGGGAAATATTGGCACTGGATCATTAATCCGATCCTAATATAAGGAAAACATCGGAATATGCTGCTCAGTATGAAAATCCGGCACACCCCAACACAGATCTGCTGATACAGCATCCGATGATCTACACATAGAATCAGACACTTGCGGCAAGCAGGAAGCAATTACGAAATTCATGAACGATTAGAAGCGGAGAAATTATGTAAGCTGCTCCCGACCATCCGGATTCTTAATACATATATCAGACCACACAGAAATCCAACAGCATGTACCGTCGGTACACTGGGCCAGGCGGTCTGGGTCAGAAGTGCCTGGCCTGAGTTTATCTCCACCAGAATCTTCACAGCTGCACCCATGCCCGTCAGGGCGACTAGTGGATGTCGAAGATCACACCATAGTTGCAGGAGGCCAACGATCAACAGGCTGTTCAGAATGCCGGACAATCCACAGTAGTAGTACAGTGTTTGATCACCCCACCACAGCCATGCATCGACGCCAACAGTTCCGATCAGCAATGCCAATGGCAGCCGCCATCGCAACCGCACTTCGAACAACACCCCGAACACTAACAGCGCCGTGATATCCCAGCCGGCATGCGCCAGATCACTGTGCACCCAATGTCCCGTGAACAGCCGCCACCACTCACCCTGGGCAATTGCCACCCTGTCAAATACCCAGGCTCCAGGCGCTGCCCCCATGACCAGGTAGGCGAGCGCAGCGCCAGCACCCAGCAGGATGGAGCGCCATGGCAGCGTGATGCCGCCATGGCGCCTCTCTGATTGAAAGGCCGGGCCCACTAACGGGTCGCTCCTGTGCGACAACGGTGGAAAGTTAGCCAGACCAGGGGCAGGAACAGCAACAGGGTCCAGGCATCCAGTGCACCACCACCACTGTGACTGGGGCGACTTGATGTGTACATGGGTTGCTGACTGTCGACCCGACGTGACACTGCCGGGCGCTGATCGCGCTGCTGCCGGGCAACATCTTCGATCGCCAGACGCGCCTTATTGCTCCGCTTGATGCCATGCGCATCGAAGACTTCATTACGCACAACTACCATCGCAGTGTAATCAGTCACCAGACCGTACTCGACACCCAGATCGGTAATGGCCTGTTTCAGGTCAGCGTCTTCACCGAAGTTGTTAATTTCCTGCTGTGCTTCCTCAACACGCGCATAGGCCCACAAGCGCTCAATCTCCGGGTTATTTGTTGCCACCGCGGGAAAGGCAAATTGTGTCTGATAGGTTTTGTCTTCACCTGAAATTCGCCCACTGACCCGGACATTTGCCATGCCCTCACCCCAGTAATGACCAAAAACCACAAGTTGCTGGCCACGGTACAGGCTACCGATCTGCCCAGGGGTGAGATCAGCTGTCTTGACCCCATTAATCTCGATATCCACACCATGCAGGGCTTCGTGCGTTACTCTGGTAGTTGCCGCCAGTATCTGGCCCACAATATCGTCACTGTTGGAGATATTCACGGCAAAACCACCAGAGGCTTTTGTGAGCGCCTCCAGTAATGGGCGATTCGCACTGTTGCCCAGCACAAAGGTGAACAGGCGGACATCCTTCTGCTTGATGAGTTCGATAAACCGGCGCTGTCGGGTCTCGCCCACATTGGCTACACCGTCGGTGACCAGCACCAGGGCGCTGGTCCGATCAGCCTCCAGAGACTGGATACCCTTGTGAAGACCGTCATACAGGTTGGTACTGTTACCGGGCGCGATGCCTGCGAGGACCTGGCAGTAATGCATCACCGTCTCGGGTGTTGCATTGATAAAGCCCGATGTCAGTTCCCGAGCACTGCTATTAAACAGCACGATGCGAAAGCGGTCCCCCAAACGCATCTTTTGCATTGCGCGTTGTACACCATCGGCCAGGGTTGCATACTTGCCCTGCATGGAACCGGAAATATCCAGCACGAATACCCAGTCCTTGCCTTCCTGAATAGGCTTGAGATCATCGCCTGGTGTGACCACCATCATGAACGTACCACGCTCACTCCCTGCCGGCTTGTGCGCAACCAGATCGACACTGCCCGGCAAACCGGCCTGATGACGCCAATAGACCACCAGGTCCTTATCGAGTGTAAACACAGGAGTGTTCGCACCTGACAAAGCCTGGGTACCCGTCTGCAATCCTTCCGGTATTTCTTGTGAAGGCATACTGCCAGTAGCAGTCACACGATTCCCCAGGTGCACCTGCCATTCGCCATCGGCCAGTGGCTCGATGATGGCCTGTGGCTGGTTCGGCAGTCGAACGGCTTCTACTGGATACGCTGACTTGAGCCGCAGGTTAAAACTGAATTGCCCTGTCACCTGCTCATTGGCTGTCCAGAAGGCAAGCTTCGCCTCATCGACACCGCCCTCTTCCAATGGATAGACATAACGCCCTATCCCCGTATCCACCTGCGCGGGCTGGAGGTACACCAGCCGCACCCGGGTATCCTGCCTGGCTCGCACAGGACTGACCCGGGTCTCGAAGGTCTTGTAGCTGTCTTTCTCGGTGATGCCGGCATCGCGCCCGGCTGCCTTTTCTTCATCATAGAGCTGACGAGCCTGCTCCCTTTCCAGCACTTCACCGGTAACCGGCTTGCCATCGATCCACACGGTCAGTTCGACCACAGAGCTGTGCGTGGGTACAGGAAATGAATACTGGGCCTCGAGGTCTCGGTCATGGGGGTTGATAAATACTTGTTCGACTGTAGTGATCGCATAACCATCCTCTATCACGACATCTACGTGATGGTCCCTGATTTCCAGGGCCGGCAGACTGCCATCGCTTGGTGTTAACAGGCCGGCAGCCTGTGACAATCCACCAAACAATGCTGCAGTCAGCAGGATGAGTCCCTGCCAGATACTTTTCATATCTGTTTGTTTGTTCATGTCTGACTCCTTATAAATGAACATCGTTCAATTAGAACCTGTGAATCTGCCCAGGAAGCTATTGGATCGCTAGATGGGCTCTAAATAAACACCGTTCAATATATTTGCCTAGAAAACCCACACGTCTGAGTTGCATGGGATATTTGCGTTATGAACAGTGTTCATTTAAAATCTAGCACAAGACTGAACGGTGTTCAATATTCTTTTTCAACCCTGCCCTGTCGGCA
>QKIY01000018.1 GCA_003250975.1 Gammaproteobacteria bacterium
TTGTTTATTACCCGGAAATTAACACCGGAACCGGGCAAACCCTGGGAGAGTTACACTATCTTCCGTGCGACCGGCGAGGAAGACTGGGGTGTGTTTACATCTGTTTCAACTCGTACGGGGAAAATACTCTGGCAACACAAGGTGAACGACCCGATGGTCGGCGGCGCGCTGGCCACGGCGGGCAACCTGGTGTTTACCGGCGAAGGTAATGGAAACTTCAATGCACTTAATGCCACTACCGGCGAGTTACTCTGGCAATACCAGACACAATACGGTGTCAATGCACCACCGATCACCTATGCGGTTAATGGCAAGCAATACATTGCAGTTGCCGCCGGTGGTAACAAGTTATTCGGTTATCCGACCGGTGATGAAGTCCTGGTCTTTTCCCTGGATGGGAATTAGCCCCGCAAGATTTACAGATAAATCAGTTCAGGGTGCTTAATACCGATTGCAGGTCCTTGCTCAACCGGGGACCGTTCCCGCCGTTTATCAATCCGTAACGCCGCATCTTCTCTGCCAGCTTGTCTGAAGCGTGGATGAGGTGCAACGAGGTTTTTCTGGACGCCAGCGTATTGGCAATGGATTCCAGGTTCATCATAGCCGTGGTATCGAGCAATGCCACATCCGCCATATCGAGCACCACGGTGTGTATCTTGCGGTCGACAGATAGAATAATCTTCAACGCCTTGTGTGCCGCACCGAAAAACAGCGGTCCATTCACATCATAAATTACCACCCCCTCGACCGGTGCAGCCTCATGATGATGTGCATGACCCTCTAATATTGAAGTATTGGTCAGTTCACTCATGCGACGAATAAAAATGATGGATGCCAGCACCAACCCGGTTACCACGGCTACCTCCATGTCCAGCAACACTGTAAGCGCGAAACAGGTCAGGAAAACGGCCGCATCTTCCCGTGGCGCCCTTCGCACGATATGCAGCGCATGGCGGGCCTCGCTCATGTTCCACGCCACCATGATCAGCACGGCCGCCATGGAGGCCATGGGAATCAATGACAGCAATGGCGCCAGGAACAGAATGGACAACAAAATGAAAATCCCGTGCACCACGCCCGCCACCGGTGTGCTGCCACCGGAACGCACGTTCAGTGCCGTGCGTGCAATCGCCGCCGTTACGGGGATCCCGCCAAAGAAAGGCACTAGGATATTGCCTAGACCCTGCCCGACAAGTTCGCTGTCAGGGTCATGTTGTTCACCGGTCATTCCGTCGGCGACGATCGCGCATAACAGGGATTCCAGGGAACCAAGCAAGGCGATGGCAAAGGCGGAACCCAGCAGTGTCCGTATCAGGTCAAATGAAAGTCCTACCGGTTGCCCGTCCGGGCCCGGTTGCAACCAGGGCAATAACAGTCGAGGTAACACGGGTGGTATCCCGGCACCTGTAATGCTGCCCGAATGGTAACTGAACCGGGAAGCTATCGTATCAACGTGTGGCAAATAGTCGAAATGATTAAATATGGCCGCAAGCAGTCCGCCGGAAACAAGCGCCACAAGGTAACCGGGAATACGGCTGCCGACCCGTTTCCATCCGATAAGTATCCCCAACGTTATGATTCCGATCACTGCTTCCTCCCACTGCAACGTGGGTAACGCAGCGAAAAGAGACATGGTTTTCTCAATAAAATGGATACCCGCCTCACCTGGTTGCAATCCCAGAAAATCCTTCAGCTGGACAAAGGCGATTACCGTTCCAATACCCGAAGTAAAGCCGATTACCACGGGATACGGTATTGCCTGGATTAGCCGTCCAAAGCGCAGCAGGCCAAAAGCAACCATCATAAAACCGGCAAGCAGGCCACTGATCAATAAGCCGCCCATTCCGTATTGCCCTACCACGGGTAATAAAATGACAACGAAGGCAGCCGTCGGGCCGGAGATATTGACATGCGAGCCACCCGTCAGTGCGATAAAGATCCCGCCAATGATCGCCGTGTATAGACCGTGTTGCGGTGGGGCCCCGCTGGCGATGGCCAGGCCCATGGCGAGCGGCAAGGCAACGACGCCGACCGTAGTGCCGGCGATTATGTTCTGTAAAAGGGTTGAGGACAGCGTGCCATCCTTGAGAGTGTCGCGCAGGGCTGATGCAATCATACTTGTTTAATGTTTCCTGGAAACTTGTACTAACACTGCAAATCCCTGACGGACAAAACACCACGAGCAGCGCGTTTCAATCGTCCGGGTGGAGATGACTTGTTAGGGTGAGTTGTAAAATACTGCCTGGATAATCCGGTAGGTATTATAAAATATTTCAATAAATCTAAAAACAAGATTCTTTTTACTTATCAACCCGTTCTTTAACATAACGTCCGCGAAAATCATATGTTATATCCCGCACCATGTCAGGGATAAGCTTTCTATAAGCGTCATCATATCCCTCCGTACCAACGGTGACACCAGTTTCACCATTTACGCTTACGTTGCCAAGTTTTCTTTTCCAGGATGTTGAGTTGCTCCACACTGTTGCCCCACCCTCTGTTTCAATAAGTTTTGCCGAGAGAGTCGCATGAAGTGTGGTATCCACGCTGGCATCAAGTTCAATGATATCTTCCAAATTTACATTGGTTTTAACATCCGAATAAACGACATTACCGGTAAACAAAGCTGAAACTTTATACAGTTGCCCAATTTTTTGCATTGCTGCAATGTCCAGTTGGTTAGAACTGATACTTTTAAGGACCTTTTCTTCGGTTCCCAATTCCACTATCGGTATACCCACTTGTGCCGATTGAATCTGATTCTGGAATAGCTCAGTGGCATATTCCGCCACAGATGGCTGGGCATTATCCGAAAAGGTAATTAAGCCCAACCGCCCGAACTGGGCAAGATCAAAGCGTGGCGGATAATAAACATCCACAGTTTTCGTGCAGGATGCCAGAGAAAGGACAGTTCCACCTAATAAAGAAATGGCTAAAAAATACCATAAGGAATCAATTTTAGAAAAATTTTTCATTTTCAATATTCCCATAGCTTTTCAAATATTCTGATCTACTTGATTTTCCTTGTAGTAAATATTTTTAATATACCAAAACTTATTTTATCACTCGCATTTATTCATCAGTAAAACGGCTGACAAAGCGTCTCAGTATTTCCTGCGCATAGGGTGTTTCGGCGTGTTTAATTCTTTCAATCAGGCCTTCCGCTTCTTCTGGTTTAAAATAACCATGATGTTTATAGACATTGATGCGTACTGTAAATCCATCTGGATCAGCTTCGGGGTGAAACTGGGTTGCATATATATTACGTCGAACCCGGAACATTTGCACGGGACACATTGACCCGCGCATCAACAGAACTGCACCATCAGGTACTGTATCACAGGCCTCTTTGTGACCTAGTAATACAGAAATCCGGTCGGGAAAGCCTGTTAACAAGGGGTCATTCTTCCCTTCTTCAGTAAGATCCAAAGTCACGCAGCCGACAGGCTCACGATAACGGGTAGAGACTGTAGCGCCCAGGTACATCCCCAGTAAACCATTGCCGGAACATGCACCGAAAAAAGGAAAATCGTGGCCAACAATGTCATCGAATAAATGCATGAAATCCTGCTCGATTTTGATCTGTATTGCTGACTTTTCCTGTTGCGGCGTTGAGATATCGAATGGACTGCCACCAACAATAACTGCCGAGTAATCATCCAGGACCAGATCTGTAGGGATCCCTGTGTTTTCTATACGAATACGCTGTAGCTTCTTTTTATCCAACCCACCATATTTCAATATCGCCTCGAACTCGTTGTCTGAAGTTTCGTCTTCCGGGCGCAACTGCAGGATGAGGACAGGTTTTGTCATGGGTATTTTCAGGTTTGCTATTTATTCACTATGGACATCAGGATTGTGATTATGCGGGATTGTAACCCTGGCTTCTACTTGCATATCCCGCAAGTCTCTATAAAGACTGAAAAAAATCGTGGTCAGTGCCTTATTATCAGGATGGAAAGCAACAAGTATGATCTGACCCCACTTATCGGCAATTATCGCCGCCGTGTGTCCTGGAGCGTTTTGTTAGGCGATTTGTTTGCATCTATTTTAATGACACTCACCCATTATCTGGAATATCAGGTTCAACTAACCGAGCAAGCTGCTCAAGTGATTCTTGCCACCCCAGGTAACACATTTCCTCCGGAATAACCGATGGAATGCCTTGCTGCACAATATTAAGGTCTGTTCCACAAGACACTGTTTTAAGGTCGATTGATACTAACATTTCACCGGAGAGATTTTCGTCATCAAATCGGTCAGTATGTCGTATGCGCTCACTAGGTACCAGCTCGAGATACTTGACAGTAAACGAATGACTATTTCCCGTCCCGAAATTTGTGAAGGACATCCGATAGCCACCACCTACGCGAACATCGATTTCGTGAATCGTCCCCGTAAAACCGAATGGTGGAAGCCAACGCTCCAGAGCACTCTTGTCAGTAAACGCCTTGTAGATTCGCTCAGCAGGTGCTCGTAGCACCCGGTGTAGTCGAACCGTACCTGTATTATCAGACATCACAATCTCCTAATTTGCGTTGAGACTCGGCTGCCGCTTAACGATAAGGGTAAGGGGCCGCCGCTTTCTGGCGGTCCCAGCGAACGCAGAGAGCGAACTTGACCCGCTTGTTAGGTGTTTTTTCGGTTTGTAAAATACTTCCATATATCAGCAATATCAAATACCAATGAGATAGCTATTGAAATAGATAAAACAATCAAGTAGATCCTGAATAAAGCATCAAAACTAGGAAGCCTTACAATTATATAAATGAGCAGCGGAACCCAGAAAATGTGACCAAGCCCGAGAATTTTCTCAAAACCAAAACGCGAATATAAACTCATCATCAGCATTGCGGAAATCATGAAAGTAACAAAGATTAGCTTCGCTAATGGTTCATGCCAGAAGCCTACACTCGCCAAATTAATAACCATAAGGTAAAACACCCAGACGGGTATCCATACTGGCTGTTGCATCAATTCGACAAAGAATCTAAATGGATTTCTCAATTGCATTAACACCTAACGGTTGAGCTAAGGGGCGCCACCGACAGGTGGCGTCCCGTCATTGAGCGATTTGTTAGGTGCCATTATCTGTAGCCCATTGAAGAAAGACTTCGAGAATATTTTCCAGTTTTGTTTCATCCCCCGCACCATTCCAAATTCCATTTTCTACGTAGCAGTTTAACCAACGCTCCCCCTCAGGAAAACGCTGAGAGTCCACACCTTCGGAAATTTCTTTGAACCTACAGTCTTCCAACGGTGTATTGCTTAAATTTATTTTCACCCACCATCCAGGGTTGTCACAGCTTGCTATGCTAACTCCTGACGAATGCTCCCAAACCCCGTTACATTGTTTTGCATACCATTCTTGAATTCTTGATAGTGTAGTCATGGCACCTAACTAGGTTTTAAGGGACATTTTGTCCCTTAAGGTTATATAGAGGTATTGGGGGGACACGTTGAAAACTTTTTTCAAAGAGATGTTACTGGAATCAAGTATAGTGCGCCTATATCCGGGGTGTCCAGTTGAAGTACAGGCTGCACAAATGACGCGATGGCATGGATGCCAAGGAGCGGCGGCATTTTTAATATGTGATTCAGTACATGTCCCATAGATAACAGGGATTAGGGAAATGCTTGTTTATCGATTTAATTTCAATGAGTTATACTTTGATGTAGAAATTGGTATATTGGACATTGTTAATCACTAAAGCTGATATTTTCGCTAATGAGACCCTATCTCCGCGCAAGCAGGGTCCTGCCCTCTTTCGTCTTGATAACCAACGCACCGTCTTCGCTGAACTCATAACTTACCGCCGCCTGCAGTAGTTCAAGAAAATTGGATTCCTGGTCCATGAGTGCATCAGGACAAGCCATGCGCGTGGAAACGATGTTACTGATAACAAGTGATTTACCGCTAACTTCATACGTAGCCTGGTAACGGTTACAAGTCGCGTGACCTGATACTTTTCCATCATCGCCAAACCGGATCGACGCACGTGAATGATCGATAATGCCCTTGCCGCCGATGTCTTCAACGATCCATTCATCACCCTGGAGTGGTGAAGCAAGCGGAGTTGCATATTCATAGGCAAGTGAAGGTGCTTCTGACAGGACCTGTTCCTTTGAACGAGATTCAAAACGGGCCTGTGCCTCTACTGCTTCTTCTGTTTCTTCCATACTGCCTGTGGCGGCATCCAGGGTTGCAAGGCCCCTATCGTCCTTGTCCCGCAAGTCCTGTTTGTTAAAATCCACGCTCTCTTTGGCCTTTTCCCAGATCATCTGTTTTTTCGCCGGGTGAATTTCATCGACCATTTTTCCCTCTGTCAGATTTCTTCCGATGCTGTCGGCCTCAGTCCTTGAAAGCTCAGCTTCTACCGGTGCTGATGGCTTACTTTCCTGTCGCTGGTTTTCCAAAGTCTGTTTTGCCTTGGCAATATCCCTTGCCCCCATCTCCAGTTTTGATTCGGGTGCTTTAAGTAATGGTTGTCCCTGTTCCTTGTAAATATTCAACACCAGGCTGACACCGATGACCAGAACGGCTGCGATGGAAACCGGGACATACCAACGTTGCTTACTAACCGGCGTGATTGCCTCCCGGGCGGCCTCGAGAATATGTTTATCCAAGTGTGCAGGCGGCTCTGAACCCTTTTCATCCCGGTAACGGCGTGACAGTTCGGAATTTCCCTGTAGGTATTCTTCCAACTCTTTGTCGTTGTCCTGCTGGCTCATGGTCCTTTCATTCCCGCTCGTAATTTATTGACGGCATATCGCAAGCGGCTTTTCGCCGTTTCCGGATTGACGCCGGTTACATCAGCAATCTCTTCCAGGCTGAGTCCCGCTTCCTCCCGCAGGAGAAAGACCTCCCGTTGTTCATGCGGTAATGCCGCGATTAATTGCATCAATTCATTTTTCTGCTGTTGCACTTCAAGCTGTTTGTCCGGTTGCTGGCTCTGCACATCTTCAATCTCATCGATGATAATGCCGCCGTGTTGATTATTAACAAAGGTAACTGCCTGGCGGCGGTAATAATCGATGCAAAGATTATGCGCCAGTTGATAGAGGTAAGTGGTGAACTTTGCCCTAACCGTGTACCGTTGCCGTGCGCGTATCAGTTTCATCCAGACCTCCTGGTAGAGTTCCTCGGCAACTGCAGCCTGGCCGCAACGGCGCAACAGGTAACGATAGAGTGCGCCTTTATGACGGGTGTAGAGGGTTTCAAATGCCCTGGCATTACCGGCACAATAATTGAGCATGAGATCTTCATCGGATTCCACCGCCTTCATACCCGGCAGTGTAGTAACAGAACAACGGGTGAGTCAAAAAAGGCGGGCCAGCAACAGGTCGACCCGCCTTTTTATACCACAGGCAAACTGGATTACTGATGGTTTTCTTCCACCATGGCCTGTACATGGCTCTTACTGCTTAATGACTTGGCCAGGTTTACCAGCGTCAGGAACTCACCATGGTAACCAAAGGAGTCCTGTCCCCGTGCACCGCTTGCTAGTGCCAAGGTGTCATCGTAACTAGTCTGGCCGGTGTACTTACCGCCACGGAGTTGCTGGGCAAACAGGGCGACTGCGGCAGAGAAACGGAAGGCGTCCGATGTTTTGTTAATATTGCTGACAATCTCCTGCCGCTTGATGGGCCATTCCAGTAACTGGCTGATCGATGCCTGCGGCTGCTTGTAACGCAGACGCAGGAAGGCCAGTTCACTATCCTTGCCAGTTTTTACAAGTTCCTGCGTTTGATAACGCAGCGGATCCACCTTGGAACCGCCTTCGCCTTTCAGGGCGATCTCGTAGAGAGCGGTGACCGAATGACCCGCGCCGATTTCACCGGCATCGATCTGGTCGTTATTGAAGTCCTCACGGTTTAACAGGCGGTTCTCGTAACCGATGAGGCGATATTCATCGACTAGCGCCGGATTGAACTCGATTTGGATCTTCACGTCCTTGGCAATAGTCAACAAAGTGGAACTTATCTCATCGACCAGGACCTTTTGTGCCTCTGACAGGGTATCGATATAGGCATAATTACCGTTGCCCGTATCGGCCAGTTGTTCCATCAGGTGATCGTTATAGTTGCCTGTGCCAAAACCCAGCGTACTGAGGGAGATGCCGGTCTTGCGCTTCTCCTCGATGAGGTCCTTGAGTTGCTCGATGTCGGTAGTCCCGACATTGAAATCACCGTCGGTCGCCAGCAGCACACGGTTGATACCATTGGGAATGTAGCCCTGCTCCGCCATGGCATAAGCCAGCCTGATACCAGCAGCGCCGTTTGTGCGCCCGCCCGCGGTCAGCTGATCAATCGCACCATCGATCACGGCCTTTTGATCACCGGGAGTCGGTTGCAGGACAACGCCCGTGCCACCGGCATAAACGACCAGGGAGATACGGTCATTGCGATCCATATGATTTGTCAGAAGCTTGAGCGAGGATTTCAACAGGCCCAGCTTGTTTGCAGACTGCATGGAGCCGGAGACATCAACTAGGAACACCAGATTAGCTGCCGGTAATTGCTCAGGCGGCACTTCGTAACCCTGGATGCCGATGTGCAGTAGGTAGGTATCCGAGTTCCAGGGCGTAGGCGCAATTTCCCTGATCAGGGAAAATGGTGCGCGCCTGTCCGTAGGCAGGGGATAATCGTAGGAAAAATAATTGATGAGTTCCTCGGCGCGGACAGCATCCTGTACAGGCAAGCTGCCGGCCTTCAGGAAACGGCGAACATTTGCGTAACTACCGGTATCGACATCGATACTGAATGTAGAGACTGGCTGTTCAATGACCCGTTTGACCGGATTGTCATCTATGATGGCGTAATTTTCTCGGTTAAGCGGTTCCGAGGGCAGCCGGATATTGTCCAGCGAGATACCAGGTGAACTCGCGGCACCCATGGCATATTCCATGGCAACGACTGATTCGGGCGCAATGGCATCATTCAGTTCAACCTTTGCAGTCGATGATCTCAATTGTTCTTCAATAATTTGCTTTTTGATCTGATAAGGCTCTGCAGGTTTTGCCTCGTCATTCTCCTTGTTGGCCAGTTGCCTGTTTTTGTCTTCAGGGGTAACCGTACGGGATGCTGTGACTTCCGTTTCAACCTGGACCTGGGGTTCGGTCGGGCTGCAACCGATCATGACGACCAGAACCATGGTCATGGTTAGAGTACTTACACGTTTCATGGCGATCTCCTTTGTTTTTGGTTGAGATATACGATTAAACGCGGGAGATCGAAAATAGGGTTATTTGTAAGCCACTTTTTACAGCGGGGTCGGGAATTAAAAAAGGGGCATATAGCCCCTTGAAATATATAAAAAATTTGTTGTTTTTATTCGTTCACAGCTTTCATGCTCAGGCGGACACGGCCCTGCTTGTCAATCTCCAGGACCTTAACCTTGACAAAATCGCCCTCGCTTAGCTTGTCACTGACATTCTCGACGCGTTCCTCCGAGATCTGTGAAATATGTACCAGGCCGTCCTTGCCAGGCAAGATGTTGACGAAGGCACCGAAGTCCATGAGCTTGGCAACACGACCTTCATATATCCGACCGACTTCGATATCCGCAGTCAGTTGCTCGATCCGCTCGCGGGCAGCCTCACCGGCCTGCTTGTCGACTGCTGCGATCTTCACTGTGCCGTCATCATCGATATCGATCGTGGTACCCGTCTCTTCGGTAATGGCGCGAATCGTGGCACCGCCCTTTCCGATGACATCCCTTATCTTGTCAGGGTTAATCTTGATGGTGGTGATGCGTGGCGCAAATTCTGACATCTCGCCGCGAGGCTGCTTAATGACTTCATTCATCTTGTCGAGAATATGCATCCGGCCTTCACGGGCCTGTTCCAACGCAACTTCCATAATCTCTTTGGTGATCCCGTCGATCTTGATGTCCATCTGCAACGCGGTGATTCCGGACTCAGTACCGGCTACCTTGAAATCCATGTCACCAAGGTGATCTTCGTCACCCATAATGTCGGATAAGACCACAAACTTGTCTTCCTCTTTAATCAAACCCATAGCAATGCCTGCAACCGGTGCCGCGATACTCACGCCTGCATCCATCAGGGAAAGGCTGGTACCACACACACTAGCCATGGAACTGGAGCCATTGGATTCGGTAATCTCGGATACGACACGGATAGTGTATGGATAACTGCTCGGGTCCGGCATGACACCTAGGATGCCTCTTTTTGCCAGGCGGCCATGACCGATCTCACGGCGCTTGGGAGAACCTACACGGCCGGTCTCGCCCACGCAGAAAGGCGGAAAATTATAATGCAACATGAAAGGTTCCTTGCGTTCACCCTCAATGGCATCGATGATCTGGGCATCACGCTCGGTACCCAAGGAAGTCACAACCAGCGCCTGGGTCTCACCGCGGGTAAACAGGGCCGAACCGTGAGTACGGGGCAAGACGCCGATCTCAATCGTAATGGGGCGGATGGTCCTGGGATCGCGTCCATCAATGCGGTTCTCACCGGCGATGATACTACCTCTTACTATCCGGCTTTCCAGGTTTTCGATTGCCGTCTTAATCTGGTTTTCAGTCCATTTCGGAGATTCCCCTTCAGACAGTGCCTCAACAACTTCGGAGCGAATCTCGCTGATCCTCTCCTTGCGACTGAGTTTGTCCCTGATAGCATAGGCCTCACGCAGGAGATCACTGGCCCGGGTTTCAATTTCGGTGGCCAACTCGACATCTTCAGGATGCGCTTGCCAGTCCCAGGAAGTGGCGGCTTCCTTCGCCAGTTCTTCGATCGCATTTATTGCCACCTGGAATTGTTCATGACCAAACATGACCGCGCCCAGCATGACTTCCTCAGAGAGTTGTTTTGCCTCGGACTCCACCATCAGCACGGATGAACGGGTACCAGCAACTACCAGATCCAAATCGGATTCTCTGGCCTGTAAAAATCCTGGATTCAGGATATATTGGCCATTCTTGTAACCGACACGCGCCGCTCCCATTGGGCCGTTAAACGGAACACCGGAAACAGCAACCGCGGCCGATGCGCCCAGCATGGCCGGAATATCTGGATCAATCGTGGGATCAAGTGATAGGACAGTGGCAATAATCTGGACTTCGTTGGTAAATTCTTTGGGGAACAGGGGTCTTAACGGACGGTCGATCAGGCGGGAGGTCAGAGTTTCCTTTTCACTCGGCCGGCCTTCGCGCTTGAAGAAGCCGCCCGGTATCTTCCCCGCCGCGTAGGTGCGTTCCTGGTAATCGACGGTCAGCGGAAAGAAATCACGGTCTGGGTCAGCATCCTTGCTTGCCACACAGGTAACCAGTACCACCGTATCCGCCATATGTACCATCACGGCGCCATTGGCCTGCCGGGCTATCTTGCCCGTTTCCAAAACAACTTTATGTTCACCAAATTGAAATTCTTTCCTGACAATATTCATTTATGCACCTTATTAATCTGCCCGGTGAGGGCCACTATTAAATACGATTTAATTGGAATGTGGGTCTGTGTCCGGGATTACAGGGGATGATTTAACAGAAGAAATATAATGTTTTATTTACGGAGCCCCAGACGACCGATCAGGTCGCGGTACCTGTTCAGGTCCTTGGTCTTCAGGTATTCCAACAGCTTGCGGCGCTGGTTGACCATCCTTAAGAGGCCCTGGCGTGAATGATGGTCTTTTTCGTGCGCCTTGAAGTGATCCGAGAGATCAGTGATACGCGCCGTCAGCAGCGCAACCTGCACCTCGGGTGAGCCTGTATCATTGGTCGAAGATTGATATTCTTTAATGATTTCAGCTTTTTGCTGATTATTTAATGCCATAAATTACCTGCTCCTGAATACCGCTGTCTTGATTTGGCGCGTATTGTACCCGCGAGCCCCCTACTGGACAAGAAGTTGCGAATATTAATTTACTTTTCATTGGATTACTGACTAACAAGGCGCTTTGGTGCAATACGCCCGTCCTCCTTAACCTCACCGAGACCAATAAATTGCTCATTATAATAGACCCTTACCAGACCATCCGTCGGGGCATGAGGCACCATGACCGCTTGCCCTCGGCGCAGGTAGAAGACCATGTCTTCATTAAGGTCAATTTCAGGCAAATTTCCCAAAATGCTGTCAACCGGCCTGAGTTGCTCATCCAGACTATCAAGGCCCTCCCCTGCCCGTGATTCCAGTTGATCCATTGTCGATGCCCCGTCCAGCGTATAGGGACCGACGGCGATACGACGCAGTGATAATACATAAGCGCCACAGGACAACGCCTTACCAATATCTTCCACCAGTGTCCTTATATAGGTGCCTTTTGAGCAATGCACCTCGATATCGATCTCGTTTTTCCTATGATCAAGCAGCGTCATTGAATGAATTGTCACGGACCGGGGTTCACGCTCCACTTCAATGCCTTTGTAGGCTAGACGGTACAGGCGCTGCCCCTTATGCTTTAACGCTGAATGCATGGGCGGGACCTGGCTGATCTGGCCACGAAACCGGGACAGGACAGCCTCCAGTTGCTTGCTGTCCAGATCCGGAACTGGGGACTCTTCTATTATTTCGCCAATGGCATCTGCGGTTGTCGTACGGGCACCCAGCTTACATGTGGCAATATAGCCCTTGTCTGAATCCAGCAGGTAAGCGGAAAATTTGGTCGCATCACCAAAACAGATCGGCAGTAAGCCGGTTGCCGGTTTATCCAAGCTGCCTGTATGGCCGGCTTTGCGGGCCTGATACAGGTGCTTTAAATGTTGCAGGACCCCGTTAGAGGTCACCCCTGCCGGTTTATCGAGCAATAACACCCCGTGGACATCACGTCCTTTTGTTTTTTTTCTTCTGCCCATGAACGATGGATCAGGGATTGGTCTTCTTGTCTCTATGGAGGGAGTCAATGAGGTCAGTCAGACGATTGGCTTGCTCCAGTGCCTGATCAAACCTGAATTCCAGCCGGGGGACACTGCGCATAGTCGAGGTCCTGGCTAATTCGTGGCGAAACTGGCCGACCATCTCGTTGAGTGAATCAACAATATCTTCTACTGCTGTTTGATTCCCCAGGCAAGTAATATAGACCCTGGCATTACCGAGGTCCGGGCTGACATCGATAGTGGAGATGGTGACCAGCCCGACGTCAGGGCCCTGAACATATCGCTGGATCAGGACGGCAAGCTCACGTTGTATAAGATCGGCAACGCGACGGTTGCGACTGTATTCTTTTGGCATGGGTTAGATTGAGCGTGTCACCTCAACACGTTCAAAGACCTCGATCTGATCGCCCGGGCGTACGTCATTATAATTCTTGACCCCGATACCGCACTCCGTTCCCGATTTCACTTCATTGACGTCATCCTTGAAGCGGCGTAGTGATTCCAACTCACCTTCATAAATGACAATGTTGTCGCGTAATACACGAATCGGATTGCTGCGCTTGACGACTCCTGTTGTCACGATGCAACCGGCGATATCGCCAAATTTCGGTGAACGGAAGACCTCCTTGACCTCGGCCACACCAATGATCTGTTCCCGAACCTCTGGAGATAACAGGCCGCTAATGGCCTGTTTGACATCATCGACCAGGTCATAGATGACACTGTAGTAACGCAGTTCAATGCCTTCCTCATCAACCAGTTTTCTTGCCGAGGCGTCGGCACGTACATTAAAGCCGATAACGACCGCCTTGGATGCCATGGCGAGGTTGATATCCGACTCGGTGATACCGCCGACACCACTGCTGATAATATTAACCGTCACCTCTTCATTGGAAAGACGGGTCAGGGCCTCGACGATGGCTTCCGCGGAACCCTGCACATCCGCCTTCACCAGGATGTTGAGGCTGACGGTTTCCCCTTCGCCCATTTGCGACATGACATTTTCCAGCTTTGCGGCCTGTTGCTGGGCAAGCTTTGTCTCGCGGTATTTACCTTGGCGGAACATGCCGATCTCACGTGCCTTCTTCTCGTCCGGCACTACGATCAGTTCATCGCCAGCATTGGGTGTTCCTGAAAGCCCGAGGATTTCAACCGGTGTGGAGGGACCGGCTTCCTGTACATCGTTACCGTTCTCGTCCAGCATGGCGCGTACACGCCCAAACTCATAACCACTCAGGACCACATCACCTTTCTTTAGACAGCCATTTTGCACCAGTACGGTTGCCACCGGGCCACGGCCCTTGTCCAGCCGTGATTCGATCACGGTACCGCTGGCCGGGCCTTCCGGGTTGGCCTTGAGTTCCTGGACTTCGGCCAACAAAAGGATGCTCTCCAGCAGGTTATCAATACCTTCACCGGTCTTGGCCGAGACATTGACGAACATGGTATCACCGCCCCAGTCTTCGGGGATGACTTCCAGCTTGGCGAGTTCATTCTTGACCCGTTCCGGATCGGCCTCGGGCTTGTCGATTTTGTTAACGGCAATAATAATCGGTACATCAGCGGCACGAGCATGCTGAACGGCCTCTTCAGTCTGTGGCATGACACCGTCATCCGCCGCCACAACGATGACTACGATATCGGTCACCTTGGCACCACGGGCGCGCATCGCGGTGAATGCAGCGTGACCCGGCGTATCTAGAAAGGCAATCCTGTAATCATTGATCTCAACACTGTAGGCACCAATATGCTGGGTAATGCCTCCGGCCTCCCCGGATGCCACCTTGGTGCGCCGGATATAGTCCAGCAAGGAAGTCTTGCCATGATCCACATGGCCCATAATCGTCACCACTGGTGCACGGGTAATAGTCTCGCCGATGTTTTCCGCGGACTGGATAATTTCCTCTTCCAGGGCGTTTTCCTTGAGCAGTTTTGCCTTGTGACCCATCTCTTCAACCACTATCGCGGCAGTATCCTGATCGATCATTTGGTTGATTGTGGCCATGGTACCCAGGCCCATAAGAAGCTTGATGACTTCATTGGACTTGACTGACATACGTTGAGCCAATTCCGCCACGGTAATACTCTCTGGGATCTGTACTTCCCTGACGATAGGCGCTGTCGGCTTCTCGAAACCATGCTGACCAGTACTCGTCGGTTTGATCACCGGCTTGGGTTTCTGGCGCTTTTTCCTGCGCCCTGATTTTTCCGTTGCGACATGTAGCTCTTTACGACCATGTTTGGCGGCTTTCTCGCGCTCATGCCGCTTGTAACCCTCACGTTCTTTCTCTTCTCTAGCCTGCCTAGTTCTGGCCGGTTGCGCTTCTTCGACCGGTGCTGGCGCAGGGGTCACTGTTTCCGGTTCTTGTATTGTGGTTACTGCCTCTTCCGGTTGAGTTACACCACCTTCTTCAGCAGCCTGAGTAGCATCTACTGGTGCAGCAGCTTCCTCCGGTGCCTTCGCTTTAACCTTTGCGGCCTCATCTGCAACTTTCGCTGCTTCTTCTTTTGCCCTTGCCTCGGCCTGAGCGGCTTCTTCTGCGGCCCTCTCCTCTTCAATACTACTGCGCTTTACATAGGTACGTTTTTTCCTGAACTCGACACTGACGGTTTTTGACCGGGTCTTCCCCCTCGCCGCACCGGGACTGGATACAGGTACTTTGATTTCACTGAGTGTCTTACGCTTGAGCGTAATCTTTTTCGGCTCTGCCGAAGCATCCTTGCCGTGCTTGCGGCGCAGATAGGTCAATAACTCGGTCTTCTCGTCATCGGTTATGACATCATTCACTTGCTTGCCCTCATAGCCAGCCTCCTGCAGCTGTTGAAGCAAACGTTCAGCAGATATACCAACAACTTCAGCAAATTGACTTACGGTTACATCAGGCATCAAGCTACTCCCTCGGTTTTATTTTCATCAGATTCAAACCACGGGGCTCTGGCTGTCATAATCAGTTTGCCGGCGCGCTCCTCGTCCATGTTATCGATAACCATCAATTCATCAATGGATTGTTCAGCCAGGTCTTCCATGGTCGTGATTCCTTGCCGGGCCAGTTCATATGCCAGGGCCTCATCCATGCCTTCCATGTTCAGCAGATCATCAGCTGGCTTGGTATCAATCAGTTTTTCCTCACTGACAATGGCCTTGGTCAACATAAGATCACGCGCCCGGTCACGAAGCTCGCTTACCAGTTCGGCATCGAATTCCTCGATCTTGAGCATCTCGTTCTCCGGCACATAGGCCACTTCTTCTACGCTGGAAAAGCCTTCCTGCACTAGGATGGAGGCAATCTCCTCATCCACATCCAGTTGTTCCATGAACAGTTGTTGTACGGCCTGTGCTTCTGCCTCACTCTTCTCGTCAGCCTGCTGGGTCGACATTACATTCAACTCCCAACCTGTCAGTTCGCTAGCAAGTCGCACATTCTGGCCGCCACGGCCGATTGCTTGTGAGAGATTTTCTTCATCCACGGCGACATCCATGCTGTGGGTCTCTTCATCAACCAGGATGGAGGCAACTTCGGCAGGCGCCATTGCATTGATCACGAACTGCGCCGGATTTTCATCCCAGAGAATGATATCGACACGTTCACCTGAAAGTTCATTCGAGACGGCCTGTACACGTGATCCGCGCATACCCACACAGGCACCGATAGGATCGATGCGGGGATCATTGGCCTTTACTGCGATTTTGGCCCTGGCGCCAGGATCACGCGCACCACTGATGACCTCGATCATTCCCTCGTTGATTTCGGGCACCTCAAGTGTAAATAGTTCTACAAGCAATTCGGTCGCGGTCCGGCTGAGGAACAATTGTGGTCCGCGTAATTCCGAGCGCACATCATATAAATAGGCGCGAATGCGATCACCCGGTCGCATGGCCTCTCTTGGGATCATATATTCTCTCGAAATAAGGGCTTCCGCATTATTCCCGAGATCAACGATGACACCATTGCGCTCGACACGCTTTACAATCCCGCTGACCATTTCACCTACTCTGTCCTTGTATGCGTCCACCACCTGTGAACGTTCTGCCTCACGAACCTTCTGGACAATTACTTGCTTGGCAGTCTGGGCTGCGATGCGGCCAAACTCGACTGATTTCATCGGTTCCTCAATAAATTCACCGGGCTGGATATCGGTCTGCTTTTCCCTGGCATCGGCTAGCTTGATTTGACGGGTCGGGAATTCAAGCGGTTCTTCACTGTCCTCCATGACTTCCCAGCAACGGTATGTGTCATAGTCACCGGTCTTGCGATCGATCTTGACGCGCACCTCGATATCCTCTCGGTTACGTTTCTTGGTCGCGCTAGCAAGCGCGGCCTCAATCGCCTCGAATATAATCTCCTTGCTAACGCCCTTTTCATTTGAAACCACGTCAACAACAGTGAGAATCTCTTTATTCATTTAATAATCAACTCCAGTATTATCAGTCAAACGGCACCAGATGCGCCTTTTCAATCAAATCCGCCTCAATAGCGTAGTCCTTGCCATCCACATCAATATGAATCCGAGTTTCATCAATGGCGGTTAATACGCCCCTGAAATTTCGCCGGCCATCCAGCTTTTCTCGCAGGTGTACCTTTACACGCTCACCGACATAACGACCAAACTGCTCCAGTGTAAACAGGGGTCTGTCCAGGCCGGGTGAAGATACTTCCAGGTGATAGGCACCCTTAATCGGATCGTTAACATCCAGCACGCCCGTAATCTGGTGGCTGACCCGTTCACAATCCTCAAGACCGATACCGGTCTCGTGATCGATATATATCCGTAATACGGATTCCCGGCCCTGGCTGAACTGTTCAATGCCGAGCATCTCATATCCCAGAGCCTGTATTACCGGTTGTAACATCTTTACCAATACTTCGTTTTGCCTGTACATCTCTCAAAAACAAAAAATGGGCCCAAGGCCCACTTTAAAAAATCTCTTAATTAATCGCAGACAAGTATAGCCATGGTTTTCCCAAACTGCCAACCTGTCAGCGTGATTTGCCAGGGGGCAACCACATAACAAAAAAAGCCCCTTCGGGGCCCTTTTATATAATGGTAGCGGGAGACGGAATTTCAAGCCGCGACCTTCGCCAGTATATTAGTGCCTAAGCCCATTTGGCCCCATGACCCGAAGATCCCAGTATCTATCCCGGCTTTTACTACCACAAAATTGGTAGCGGGGGCAGGATTTGAACCTGCGACCTTCGGGTTATGAGCCCGACGAGCTGCCAGACTGCTCCACCCCGCACCAGAGGAGGCGCAGTCTACAGCGGCCGTTGTAGATTTTCAAGAAGATTACCTGTCTATGTGCCTAGATTAGCTACGGTATTTATCCGCACAGGTAGCCGCCTAGCGCCCCACGTCCCGGGTTCTTCCTCAAAGACACCAGGGCATATTGTCCCGCATTCAGGGCATTTTCCACCCTCTACCAGCCGCCACTCATTAATAATGTACCAGTCCCTCACGATTAGCTCCGCGCCGCAGTGACTGCAGAATGTCGTATCACCCGAAATATTATGGACATTGCCTGTATAGGCAAAATTAACGCCATTTTTCAGGGCGATTTCCCGGGCCCGCTTCAAGGTAGCGGGCGGCGTCGCTGGGATATCTCGCATTTTCCAGTCAGGGTGGAACGCCGTGAAGTGCATAGGGACATTCGGCCCTAGGTTCTCGACCACCCATTCTGTCATCCTGTTTAATTCCTCGTCTGAGTCATTTTTGCCGGGGATGATCAGATTGGTTAGCTCCAGCCAGACGGGGGTCTCATGCTTTAGATAGACCAGGGTATCCAGTACCGGCTGCAGGTGGCTTCCCGTGATCTCCTTGTAAAACTGCTCAGTAAATGCTTTCAGGTCCACATTGGCGGCATCCATAAACTGGTAAAACTCCATGCGTGGCTCAGGACAGATATATCCTGCAGTCACGGCCACTGTCTTGACGCCTTCCTCATGGCAAGCCTGGGCCACATCGACTGCGTACTCAAGGAAAATTGTCGGGTCATTATAAGTAAAAGCTATACTGCGGCACCCCGATTCCTTTGCCACCCTGGCCAGTTTTTCAGGGGTTGCTGCAGATCCCAGGGTATCTATCTCCCTGGATTTACTGATATCCCAGTTCTGGCAAAACTTGCACGCTAGGTTGCAGCCCGCTGTCCCGAATGAAAGCACAGGGGTGCCCGGCAGGAAATGGTTCAGGGGCTTCTTTTCAATCGGATCTATACAGAAACCGCTGGAACGGCCATAGGTTGTCAGGACTATGCCCTTACCATCATTAGCGCGCACGAAACACAGGCCACGCTGTCCATCATGCAGTTTGCAGGCACGCGGGCAAACATCACACTGTATCCTGCCATCATCGAGGGCATGCCAGTATCGTGTAGGGACTGTATAACTATCTGTTTCTACTGCATTCATAAAACGTGCGGCAGGTATAATCGCGGGTTTCTATAATTAACCAAGTATAGGATCTTTAAGCATTGAAAACATTCAAAGACTGTCATGTTAAATAGACCTGAAAAACAACCCCGGGTTCGTCACGCAGCCGTTGCCGGACTTTTTTACCCAGCGGAGGCAGCAATCCTTCGCCAGACTATCGAAAGGCTCCTGCAAGATGTTAGCAAAGATATCCCCTGTCACGATGCCCTGATCGCCCCGCATGCCGGATACATTTATTCAGGGATTACCGCCGCCCATGCCTACGTAGGTTTGCTGAAGGGCGAACAAAATATCAAACGGGTGATCCTGCTGGGCCCGGCACACCGAGTCTATACCCGGGGCCTGGCACTGAGTACCGCCACATATTTTGAAACCCCGCTGGGTGGGATCGAGATAGACCGGGACGCGATTGAATTAATCAAGGACCTACCTCAGGTAATTGTCTCTGATCAAGCCCATGCCCAGGAGCACAGCCTTGAAGTTCATTTGCCCTTTCTTCAGTGTGTGCTGAAGACGTTCAAGCTGGTTCCCCTGGTCGTTGGTGAGGCCAGTGCTGATGAAGTCATGGAGGTCATTGAAACTTATTGGGGCGATGCAGACAGTCTTATCATCGTCAGTACCGATCTGAGCCACTATCATGATTATGAAACTGCCCGTAGACTGGACAAAGAAACGTCGCGGCTGATCGAAACGCTGCAATATGAAGCTATCGGACCGGAACAGGCCTGTGGCTGCAGGCCCCTGAACGGGCTCTTGCATCTGGCCCGTGAAAAGGACCTTACTGTTCATACACTGGATCTGAGGAACTCCGGTGATACCGCAGGGACAAAGGATCGAGTTGTTGGTTACGGCGCCTATGGTATCTGTGCGCATTGAACATGTTTGACAGTAACGAAAAACAACATTTACTCCGTATATCACATGAAAGCATCCAGGCAGGATTAAATGGTAACAGGCCTTTTGTCCCCGACCTTTCTTCCTGCCCGGACAACCTGAAGGAATACCTAGCAAGTTTCGTTACCCTGAAAATCAATAATCAGCTACGTGGTTGCATAGGAACAACCTCTCCCGTTTCACCACTTATCGTCGGAATTGCCGATAATGCCTATGCGGCGGCATTTCGTGATCCGCGTTTTCCGACATTGACAGCATGGGAATATAAACAGGTACATATCAGTATATCGATACTTGGTCCTTCGAGTGAAATACAGTTTACTTCCGAGCAGGACATCATTTCACAATTACAGCCGGGCATTGACGGCCTGATCATTGAGAGGGAGGGACACAGGGCCACATTTTTGCCCGCTGTGTGGGAGTCCTTGCAGACAGCAGAAGATTTTCTAATGCACCTGAAACACAAGGCCGGTATAGCGATGTCAACTCCTCCAACCAGAGCCTGGCGCTACCAAGCATATTCCATCGAAGAACCCTAGTATCTACTGTCGACGCAATTGCTCGACCTTTACCATTGCCTCCGAGGCACCTTTCCTGTCACCCAGTGCTTTCCTGGCATGGGCAATCATCAACCAGTTATCTGCCTGTAGGTTCGTGTTACCTTTTGCCAGGACATTGGATTTATTCGCCATGGTAATGGCAGCATCCCATTCACCCTGTTGCAAGTGTAAACGGCCCAGCTTGTGCCATAACAAAGGGTTCTTGGGATCAATGCGCAGGGCCCGCTCAAGAGAGGCCTCAGCCTGCTTGTACTGGCCTTCGTCCACATAGTGATCCGCATCTATAAGCAAGGCTATTACCGCCTGACGGGTCTTATGCTGAACCGGTTCCCTGGCCGGTGCTTTCTGATCATCGACTGGTGCCGATATATCCGGGAAGACAATATCATCTGCTTCACCCCCCCGGGACTGGTCCGGTATGCCACCTTGCTCAACAGGCGCACCAACACCAGGTGTTTGAACGACACCGGTCGTACAGGCAGTGCTCAAAAAACTGATACAAGCCAGACAGGTTAATGAAGAATATCGAATATTGACCATGTTTTTGTCTCTGGTGCCGTCTGGCCATCTTGAATGGAAATGATGCATTCTCCCGTATGTTCAGGCAGGTAAGGTGTAACAAAAGGATAATCCTGACCTTCACGGCAATTATCCGCTACCCGGTGATCCACCAATATATTGACCCATTCCACGCTTTCTGGAGGGATAAGGGATAATGGCTGTACTGGCAATTGTTGCATCATATCAGTCCATATCTGAAGAGCGCCACTGGCGCCAGTAAGACCTACAGGCCTATTATCATCCTGACCCAGCCATACAACGGCCAACAAGTTATCACCAAAACCTGCATACCAGCTGTCTCTGAGATCATTACTGGTACCGGTCTTGCCGGCTAGTGGCATGAAGGCGGGCATCCTGGCTGACAGTGATTTGGCTGTACCCTGTTTGACCACCTGGGATAATAAAAAGTTAATTATGAACACGGCCTTACTATCCAGTGTTTGCTCAATATCGATTGGATAACGCTGTAATGGCTGTCCGTCCCTGTCAACGACTTCACGTATTGATCGCAAGGGGACCCTGAAACCATTACTCGCTAGGGTCTGGTACATTTGCGTGACTTGATAGGGTGAGAGTTCCAGTGTTCCGAGGAATAACGACGGATATTCAGGGATCGTGGATTCTACACCCAGTTGCCGGAGCATCTGTTTGACCCTGGGAAGTCCCAGTTCCAGCCCCAGATCAATGGTGGCGAGATTGTAAGAATTCTCCAACGCAGTATATAACGGGACCTGATTATGAATGACGCCGTCATAATTTTCAGGAATCCATTCAGTACCATCCTTCTGTTTCATTCGAATGGGAAGATCATCCAGTGAACTCAATACATTGTATTTACCCGGTTGCGACAGCGCCGCCAGATAAATTGCCGGTTTGACCAGTGAACCGATTGGGCGTCTTGCATCCAGGGCACGGTTAAAACCGGTATTATCTCCATAACGCCCGCCGACCAGTGCCAGGACTTCTCCTGTTTCTACACTAGTCAACAACGCAGCTGCCTGTATAGTCTTTTCTGGAAGTTTCCTGTCTTTTTCGATACTCCCGAGCCGTCTATGGATTGCCTGTTCCACTTTTTCCTGATAGGCGGGATTGAGTGTTGTAAAGAGATGCAATCCTTCCGTCTTCAAGTCCTCTGGCTTGTAATCTTTACCTAGTTGGCGTCTCACGAGTTGCAGGAAATCTGGATATTTCGCATTACTCCAGCCGGGGATTTCCACTATACCCAGGGGCATCGAGATTGCCTTATCAGCCTGTGTCTTATCCAGATAGCCCTGGGTCATCATCTGCTGAATCACCAAATTGCGTCTCTCCATGGCGCGTTCTGGGTTTCGCCTGGGGTTATAATAGGAGGCGCCACGGACCAGCCCGACCAGTAACGCAAGCTGATCCACTCTGAGTTCATTCAGCCGCCTTGCAAAATAGTATTCCGAAGCCATGGCGAAGCCATGTATCGCCTGGGAGCCGTGCTGTCCCAGATAGATTTCATTGATATAGGCCTCGAGGATCTCCTGCTTTGAATAATGACTCTCAAGCAGTAAGGACATGATGATCTCGTTAAATTTCCGGGTGATAGTACGTTCATGGGTCAGGAAAAAATTTTTCACCAATTGCTGGGTCAGGGTACTGCCCCCCTGCTTAAGCTCACCACTGCGCAGATTAATTAGTGCAGCGCGCAATATTCCCTTTGGATCGATGCCAAAATGATCAAAATAATGCCGATCCTCAATGGAAATGAGCGAATCGATCAATAAGGGCGGAACCTCGTCATAACTGATAAAGACGCGATCCTCGTTATGTTCGGGATAAATCTTGCCGATTAATTCGGGTTCCAGACGTACCAGCGGGATGTGTTTTCCAGTATTAACATCGGTTATCCTGTTGAGGGTTTTCTGGTCAAATACCAGCAGGATCTTCCGTGAGGTTTCCAGTTTGTCCCAAAACCGGAAATCACGGCTGACATACACCAGTTTATCCGCATATTTCGCATATTCACCGGGACGTTGTGGTCTGTTGATGCGCTCAAACCCAACAGACTTCAGTGCATTCTCTACCTGCCGGGAAGTGATCCCGAGACCTTCGTACAACTCCAGGGGACTGGCATATACCCGGGCAGGCAATGACCATTTTTTTCCTTCAAACTCAATACGGATTTTATAATCCAGCCACATCACATATGCAGTAGCGCAGATGAGGACAATCAAGAGCAGCTGAAATAATGTTACCTTTCTGATTTTACTGATTTTTTTTCGCCCGGGGCGGCGCGATTTATATCCGGATCTTGACGTCATTGATTGGCGAAAATGAGTTGATGATTAGTGCGGTATTGACCACAAGACAAGGATTACATAAAAATAAAAAGGCCCCTTTCGGGGCCTTAAGCTATCGGCCTTGGGACTACAAATCAAGTGGTTTCAATCCCCCTTGTTCCACCAGTTTCCTGGCTATCTGTTGTCTCTTGGCCTTTCTCGCTTTTATCTTCGCCCTGGCTTTTGCGACTTGCGTCTGCTTGCCTGGAACCGAAGTTAATCGCGAACCTTTATTTTTTCTTGGTACGCTTTTTAGCTTTTTTCTTGGCTTTCTTCTTGGCCTTCTTCTTGGCCTTCTTCTTGGCTACTTTCTTCTTAGCCTTCCTCTTAGCCTTCTTCTTGGCTACTTTCTTCTTAGCCGTCTTCTTCTTTGCGGTCTTCTTCTTTGCAGTCTTCTTCTTTGCGGTCTTCTTCTTTGCCATGATTTAACTCCCCTAAATGGATTTAAACAAAGACTTATATACAACACAAATGAGTAACACGCAAATTATTATAGTAAGGTTTTTTGCTTTTTCTATATTTTTTTTACTCAAACCACTTAATTAATACAAAAAAACAAAAAATTTTTTGTATTTTTTAAAAAAATGGAACGACTGAAGCTGAAAATTACGCTTTAAGTGCTTTGATTATGTTTTTGCTGATGGTATTAACATCTCCCTGACCATCAATGGAAATATATTTAATGACATCCTGACTGGCCAGATCTGAATAATAACGGATTAGTGGCGCGGTTTGTTCATGGTAGATTTCAAGCCGCTTTTTGACAGTTTCTTCCTTATCATCATCACGCTGGATCAGTGGTTCACCTGTCACATCATCCTTGTTTTCGATTTTTGGAGGGTTGAAAACCACATGGTAGGAACGGCCTGATGCAGGATGTATCCGCCTGCCACTCATACGCTTGATAATTTCACTATCTGGCAGTCGCAATTCAACGACAGCATCGACCTCGATACCAGCGCTTTTCATGCCATCAGCCTGTGCGATCGTCCTGGGAAATCCATCAAACAGATAACCGTTGGCACAGTCAGGCTCTGCGATTCTCTCCTTTACCAGGCCAAGTATCAGCTCATCAGATACCAGTTTACCCGCATCCATGACTTTCTTTGCCTCAAGGCCAAGTTCCGTACCAGCATTCACTGCTGCACGCAGCATATCGCCCGTAGAAATCTGCGGGATGGAAAATGCCTCCTTGATGATATTTGCCTGCGTTCCTTTCCCTGCGCCTGGCGGGCCTAATAATATAATTTTCATTTAATTATTCCTGTATTGATATCGATATGCGAGCTTGCGAATTAGATCATTATGACGTATTGATAGGTACATGAAAATCTCGCTCGATGACAATTCTGATCAAAATAACAGGATAGCGTCATATGATACGGGCCTGTTTCTGATTAATGGGGAAACCTATACTCACAGCATAATTATCACGCGGAACACACTGGTGGAGCACTGGCCTCCGATCACACTCGAAGATCTTGCAACGCAACACATAGAGCAGCTCATCAATCTGGATCCTGAAATCATCATTCTGGGCACAGGCAAGCAACAGTTATTTCCTTCAGTTGAGATTCTTGCACCCGTCTATGATGCAGGAATGGGTCTGGAGATCATGGATACCGGCGCTGCATGCCGGAGTTTTAATCTGTTGGCAAGTGAAGGAAGAAAGGTTGCGGCGGGACTAATTCTGATTCGCGCAAGCTGAATCCGGCGGCTCTTAGTCTTCCATAAATAGATTGTCCAAGGAAAAACCCTCCCGTTCCAGTATCTGCCGGAGACGCCTGATCGCCTCAAGCTGGATCTGCCGTACCCGTTCACGGGTCACACCAAGTTCATTCCCTATTTCCTCGAGCGTGCAGACTTCATGGCCATGCAGCCCGAAACGGCGCTCGACGACGGCCCGTTGCTTGTCACTTAACTGGCATAACCAGGTATCAATATGCCGTTGCACATCGTCATTCTGGAGCAACAGGGAGGGATCACTGTTTTGCTCATCGGGCAGTGTATCCAGGAGGGATTTATCTGAATCATACCCGGAGGGTGAATCCACAGAAGCGATCCGCTCATTCAGGCCCAGCATGTGCTTGACGTCCTCAATCGGTATATCGAGCATCTCGGCAATATCTTCAGGATTCGTCTCCCGATCCAGCTTCTGTGAGAGCTTGCGGGCAGCGCGGAGATAGATATTAATCTCCTTGACAACATGGATTGGTAACCTCACCGTCCTGGTCTGGTTCATTAGTGCCCGCTCAATAGTTTGTCTTATCCACCACGTAGCATAGGTGGAAAAGCGAAAACCCTTCTCTGGATCAAACTTCTCAACTGCCCTGATCAAACCCAAGTTTCCCTCTTCTATCAGATCCAGCAAGGCGAGGCCGCGATTCATATAGCGACGTGCTATCTTCACCACGAGACGAAGATTGCTTTCAATCATGCGCTTGCGGGCGTCTTCATCGCCCTGGATGGCCTTGCGACCGTAGTAAACTTCTTCCTCCGCCGATAGCAAGGGAGAAAAGCCTATTTCACTCAGGTAGAGTCGGGTGGCATCCAGATCACCTTGTGGAATCGTACCAGCGGAAAATGACTGCTCATCAGCGTCATCATCGGCTTCCTGGTCTTCATCGTCAGGAGATGTATTTTCCTCGATTTCCAGGTCGTCTGACAGCTCGTCTATATCGTCGTTGTTGTCTTCCGAACCGTCCATCTCAGTCTGTTTTGATCCCTGCATAACCCTATCTTTCTATCGTTAGCGACGGGGAAGATACTTCAGGGGGTTGTCAGGTTGTCCATTCTTGCGAATCTCGAAATGCAAAAGGACACGGCCATTACTGGTTTTCCCCATATACGCAATGTGCTGGCCTGCTGCAACCCGCTGCCCCTCTTTTACCAATAAGCGACTATTATGCGCATAGGCGCTCAAATATACCTCGTTGTGTTTTATGATAATAAGCTTTCCATAACCCAATAGTCCACTCCCACTATACACTACTATCCCGTCTGCGGCGGCATTGACAGGCTGATTCAGCTTTCCAGCGATATCAATCCCATTTTTGGATATTGGAGAATCCGAATCAATAACCTTTCCCATTGTCGGCCAGTTCCACTTTACCGGACCACTGGACACTATATTTGCTGGCCGGTCTGCCTGTGAGTGTTTCCGTTGATTTCCGGAAACTGAAGGACTGGATTGTCTCTTTGCCGGCCTTTTTTCAGTAGCGGCTCTGTTACGCTTCGATGCTGGTTTCAGCCTGATCTTCTGGCCGGGATAAATGGTATAAGGTGGCCTGATCTTATTCCAGGCAGAGACGTCGCGGTAATCAAGACCGAAATTCCAGGCAATGGAATAGAGGGTGTCTCCGCGCTGTACAACATAATAATCCGGTTTATTTATGCTGCCGGGACGGATAACCGCACTGCGTTTATATTCACCCGGGGAAACAACCGGGGCCCTGGCCGGACCGCTACATGCGGATACAAGAAGACAGGCAACTATCAAAATGCTGACTAATCTGCCGCCACACCACATCGGCCTCTATCCAATTCCCTCGACAAGTGGCACGAAACTCACCAAATCCAGCTGCCTTTCTTCAAATCCGTCTTTGGTACGTGTAATCAACACGAGTTTTTGATTGCCCGGTTTTCCAACTGGAATTACTAGCCTGCCGTTTAGGGCCAGTTGCTGTAATAAAGGCTCCGGGATCCCTGTCGGTGCTGCGGCTACAATAATGCCGTCATAGGGTGCATGTTCCGGCCAGCCGAGATTTCCGTCGCCATGTTTAAGCCTGACATTGCGGAATTTCAGCGTATATAGATTTTCACGGGCCTTGCACAATAGCGCCTCGATCCGTTCAATGCTGTAAACCCTGCCTGCCAGCTGGGCCAGTATGGCCGTCTGGTAACCACAACCCGTTCCGATTTCCAGTACATTATCCAGTGGTCCACCCTCCAGCAAGGCCTCAGTCATGCGGGCAACGATATAAGGCTGAGATATTGTCTGGTTATAGCCAATCGGCAAGGCAGTATTCTCATAGGCTCTGCTGGCCAGCGCCTCATCAACGAATATATGCCGGGGGGTATTGCGAATGACATCTAGGACAATCTGGGACTTGATACCCATTTCTTCCAGCCTTGCAATCAGGCGATCACGCGTGCGCTGGGATGTCATACCTATCCCACGTAGGTGATTATTCATCTGTAAGCCTGCTCCCAAGCCAGTCTGTTAATTCCTTGATAACGTTATAACGTGTAAGGTCGGCCTGCAAGGGTGTAATAGAGACCTTGCCAGCCTTCACAGCATGAAAGTCCGTGCCTTCACCCGCGTCCTGCTCCGGTCCTACCGGGCCTACCCAGTAGACTGTCCTGCCTTTAGGATCTGCAGCAGGAATTGCAGGCTCGGACTTATGACGATGGCCCAGGCGTGTGATTTCATAGCCACCCAGTTCTTCGTAGGGTAAATCAGGAATATTAATATTAAGCAAGATATCGCGACCAAAGGAAGATTTCTCAAAATGCCTGACGAGCTTAAGCACGACCTTGACCGCTGTATCATAATGCTGGGGATCCTGCGCGGTCAGCGACACGGCAATGGCAGGACAGCCCAGGAAACGACCCTCCATAGCAGCTGCTACTGTCCCGGAATAAATCACATCATCCCCCAGATTAGCACCGTTGTTGATCCCGCTGATCACCATGTCCGGTTCTTCGGACAACAGTCCGGTAATGGCAAGGTGGATACAATCTGTCGGTGTGCCGTTGACGTAAATAAAACCATTTTCCGCCGGTGTCGGCCTAATCGGGGATTCAAGCGTTAGCGAGTTACTGGCCCCACTGCGATCCCTGTCTGGGGCGACTACAGTGACCTCACCAATCCGTTGAAGCGCCTGTGCCAGAACTGCCAGCCCGTGAGACTGGTAACCATCATCATTACTTAAAAGGAAACGCACATTGAATACCTGTCACTACCGCCCGTCATTCGTATAGGTTGCCCCGTTGTTATTATTCCTTTATTTCACCCATGATGAGGAATTCGAGCAAGGCCTTCTGGGCGTGCAGACGGTTACCCGCTTCTTCCCAGACGATACTCTGGGGGCTATCAATGACTTCGGCCGTTACCTCATCACCCCTGTGCGCCGGCAGGCAATGCATGAACAGTGCGTCATTTTTGGCGAGCGACATCAGTTCCTGATTCACCTGGTAGGGTCTGAATTCAGCGTCACGTTGCTGAGATTCAGATTCTTGCCCCATACTTGCCCAGACATCGGTTACAACCAGATCAGCACCGCGCACGGCTTCAGCCGCTTCCGAGTAGAGACTGACAAAATTTCCCGCTTGCTTGAGTTGTCCCTTGTCCGGCCGATAATTTTCCGGGCAAGCTATATTCAATGTGAAATCAAATTGCCTGGCTGCATTCATGTAGGAGTGACACATATTATTGCCATCACCAAGCCAGGCCACTGTCTTGCCCTTGATTGGGCCGCGCGCCTCGTAATATGTTTGCATATCAGCCAGTAACTGACAGGGATGATAGGAATCTGACAAGCCGTTAATAACCGGTACATCGGCATTTTCTGCAAAACGCAGCAGGTTTTCATGGGCGAAAGTGCGTACCATGATGCAGTCAACCATCCGGGATAATACCCTGGCCGTATCCTCGATTGGTTCTCCCCGGCCCAGTTGTGTATCATCGGGTGAAAGAAATATTGCGTGTCCGCCAAGCTGTGCCATCCCTGCTTCAAACGAGACCCTAGTACGGGTGGATGATTTTTCAAAAACCATCGCTAGCACCTTGCCTTTCAATGTATCCCTGTGGCTACCCGCAAGGTGTTGCCTTTTCAGGTTGATTGCGTGCCGTATGATCTGCTCCAGTTCATCAGTGGTAAAATCCATCAGGCTTAGAAAATGCGGTACTTTCATTTTTCTCCCTTAAGATATTCAATCAGAATCCTACAAAGCGTATCAATGATCTGATCCGCTTCTTCATCTGTAATGATTAATGGCGGCAGGAGCCGAATGATCTTGCCAGCCGTGACATTGATTAACAGGTGTTGCTTCAATGCAAGGCTTACCAGTGTGGGACAATCATCTGAGAGTTCAATGCCAAACATCATCCCCCTGCCCCGCACATCGACTATGCCATTGATGCTACCGAGCTTCTGCTGAAGGCGTTTCAGCATATTCTTTCCCAACTCGCTCGCCCGTTTCTCCATTTTTTCATTCGCCATAATTCCGATCACGGCCAGGGCCACGCGCGAAGCTAAGGGGTTCCCGCCAAAGGTTGAACCATGACTACCGGGCCTAATTAACTCTGCTGCCAGACCCCGGGCGAGACAGGCCCCTATCGGCATACCGTTGCCCAGTGCCTTGGCCAGGGTCATGACATCCGGTTTGCAGTCTTCATGCTGGTGGGCAAACCATTTACCAGTTCGGCACATGCCTGTCTGGATTTCATCCAGGATAAGGATGATTCCATGTTGATTACAGAGCTGGCGCACTGCTGCAAGGTATCCTTCCTCCGGGATATTAACGCCACCCTCACCCTGTATGGGTTCCAGCATCACGGCTGCAATGTCGTTGTTGTTCTCCAGAATCGCCTCTATAGCTGATATATCATTAAACGGAACATGTACAAAGCCTTGTACTAGGGGTTCAAAGCCCGCCTGAATTTTCTCATTCCCGGTGGCACTTAAAGTCGCCATGGTCCGGCCATGGAAACTTCCTTCGGCAACAATGATCCGTGGCTCAGTAATATTTCTTTTATGGCCATAAAGACGGGCAATCTTTATTGCGGCCTCGTTGGCCTCGGCACCTGAATTACAGAAAAAAACCTTGTCCATATCCGCAAGCGCAGCTAGTTTTTCCGCCAGTTGTTCCTGCAAAGGGATATGATAGAGATTGGAGGTATGTAGTAACAGTCCGGCCTGAGCCGAGATTGCTGCACTTACAGCAGGATGAGCATGACCCAGGCTACAGACAGCGACGCCGCTTACCGCATCCAGATAACGCTTCCCATGCTGGTCGATCAACCAGGCGCCCTCACCTTTCTCGAATGCCACTGGAAGCGGATTGTAACTCGCCATTAAATGATCACTCATTCATAAATTCCGGTTATTGCCGTCAATAAACAAAACTTTTTCAGCACACAAAAGACAAGCCCGGCGCCGGGGCCGGGCTTACGCACTTTACTGGTTGTGTTGACTGCTTATAAAGGCAGGCTGTGTGCGTGCCCTACCATGCACATAATCAACGGGATCGATAACAGGGTATTAGTCCGCGATGCCATCAAGGCAACAACTTTTGCCTTGGCTTTTTGCTCTTCAGAGGCTTCTACGATACCCAGGATCTTTTTCTGGTTCGGCCAGATTAACACCCACACATTAAACAGCATAATTGTACCCAACCATGCGCCGATACCGATTATCAGCGCACTGCCTTTTAGCATAAACGCATTAGCAAATCCCACTCCCATGACCTCGAGCGCGGCAGCACCGGTAAGCCAGGTTAGCAGCGCAGCCCAGCGGAACCACCACAGGGCGCGTGGCGCGACATACTTGTTGATCGCGGCCGGTCCTGGGCCACCAGTGTCCGCTCCTGCAGCGGCCACGGCGGGAACCTGAACAAAGTTGAAATAGTAAAGCAGGCCAATCCAAATAATCCCGAAAAATACATGCAGCCACACGGTTAGCGACCATTTTTCCGTAGTAGACCACTCACCTGGTGAAGCGTCACCACCAACCAAATAGATAATGATTATGGCCAAAATAAAGCCTGAAATGATGGTACCAGGGACGGATTTCAATGGATTCATGCTTTCTCCCCTTATTTCTGCAAATATCGGATAAAATTGGAAACGTTTTACTAATTATACATTCATCATAAGTGTGTTTCATATAGCCCTGAGGATTCTTTTTTTTACCATTTTCTGCATGTCTAGGTTATGAATGCCATAGAAAATTCCCTTTTTGTCAGCAGGATACAGGCGGTCTGCGATGAGATGGGGGCAACGCTGCAGTGCACAGCGTTTTCACCAAATATAAAGGACCGGCTGGACTTCTCCTGCGCCGTATTTGATACCAAAGGCAAGTTGTGCGCCCAGGCAGCGCATATCCCAGTACACCTCGGCAGCATGGCGTATGCTATGGCCGATATCGTCAGGCAGTTCGACTGGCAGGCAGGCGATATGATCATCCTTAATGATCCCTATCTCGGCGGGACCCATTTGCCCGATGTTACGCTAATCGCCCCCCTGTTCCTCGAGGGCGAGCTCTGCGGCTTTGTCGCCAACAGGGCTCACCATGCCGATATCGGCTCGAAAACACCCGGATCCATGCCCCTGGCCCGCTTCCTGAATGATGAGGGGCTGGTGATCCCCCCACAGTTTCTCCTGCGCGGTGGGGTAAGGCAAGATAATACCCTGAAGGCAATTTTCGACAAACTGCATAACCCGATCCTGGCCCAGGCAGACTACGAGGCGCAGATCAGCGCCAACCTGATCGGCATCAGGCGACTCTCCGCGCTGGTTAAGCGGATGGGAAAGGCACGTTTTAATGAGGCAATAATCATCCTGAATGATTATGCCGAAACGCTGGCGCGTTCAAGCCTGAAGGAAATTCCGGATGGGGAATACCGGTTTACCGATTATATGGATGATGATGGCCTGGGACATAATCGGATTCCTATTTCGGTCAAGCTCACAGTAAACAACGACAATATCATGGTGGATTTCTCCGGTACGGCAAACCAGGTGGCAGGCAATATAAACTGTCCGCTATCCGTGACCGCCGCCGCGGTTTACTATTGTTTCTATTGTCTCATGCCTGCCCACACACCCGCATGTGCCGGCGCCTTTCGCATGATTGATATCAAGGCAGTGGCCGGTAGCCTAGTAAACGCTTCCTTCCCGGCGGCGGTAGCAGCCGGGAATGTAGAAACGAGCAGCCGTATAGTCGATGTCATCCTGGGGGCACTGGCCCAGCCCCTACCCGACCGGATTCCTGCCGCCAGCCACGGCAGCATGAATAATATCGCCATGGGGACCAGCGCTTGGGATTATTATGAAACCCTTGGTGGCGGTGGCGGTGCTGCTCTGGCCTGTGCTGGTTGCAATGCGATCCAGACCCACATGACCAACACCCTAAATACCCCTATAGAGATACTTGAAAAATACTACCCCCTTCGCATCAGGCAATATGCCATTAGGCCGGGTTCCGGTGGCCAAGGCCTATTCAGAGGCGGAAACGGCCTGGTCCGCGAATATGAATTTCTCGAAGACTGCCAAGTCACATTATTAACGGAGCGCAGGGCAATCCCCCCTTGGGGCCTTGCCGGTGGCAGCTCGGGGGAGACCGGTGTAAATCTGTTAAATAAACAACCGCTGCCGGGAAAAATCAGCTTCAAGGCACACTATCAAGACTGCTTAAAGATAATGACAGCAGGCGGCGGTGGCTGGGGGCAGTGAGGACAAGCCTAGCCACAAATCACAAAATAAAAGATACAAGCCTTTACAGTGATACCGGCAAGTTAACCATAAATTGACGTTTACTGACCCGCTATACTCGAGCGTGTATAATCTGTGCCCACAACAGATTTCAACATTATTAGAGGTTGTGTGATGGACATCCTGGATTTCATTAAAAACACAGTAGAGAAGAATAATATAGTAATATTCATGAAAGGTACGCCGGATTTTCCCCAATGCGGCTTTTCCATGCAGACGGTTGAGGCGCTGAAGGCCTGTAACGCTGAGTTTGCCTATGTTGATGTACTGGCCAATCCGGAAGTCCGGGCAAATCTGCCAAGATTTTCCCACTGGCCGACATTTCCACAGGTCTTTATCAAAGGGGAATTAATCGGCGGTTGTGATATCACCCTAGACCTGTATCAGAAGGGCGAGCTCCAAACCCTCATCAACGATGCGGTAAAGCAATAGGCGGGGCCAACGGACAGCGTAATTTCCCTCTCACTCCTCCGGAGAATTCTTAGCCATACCCTTCCACAGACAGTTGCCACCGCTTTTCCTGTCTATCGTCTCCAGCCGTCTTAGGTGGGCAGTCAATTCCGACTCACTGACCTCAGCAACAACAAGGCGGGATCGCTGAGGGTCCAGGCGTTTTATTCGGGCATTGCCTGCATTACCGCCCGAATCATCGAGTGACAAGGTGGTCTGGCCACCTGTCATCGCCAGATAAACATCGGCAAGGATCTGGGCATCCAGCAAGGCCCCGTGTTGCTCGCGTTGCGAATTATCTACGGAGTAACGCTGGCATAGTGCATCCAGGCTGTTTTTTTGTCCTGGGTGCTTCTCCCTTGCCATGGCAAGTGTGTCTATTACCTGACAATAATCACCAAGACTACCCCATTCCTTGCCCAGCAACTGCAACTCATTATCAAGAAAACCGACATCAAAAGGAGCATTATGGATGATTAATTCGCTGTCCCGGACAAAGTCTATGAATTCGGCAGCAATGTCAGCGAACCGCGGTTTGTTCTGCAGTGATTCATTGCTGATACCATGGACCTCAAAGGCGCCGTCATCTATCTCGCGCTCGGGGTTCAGATATTGATGAAAAAAGCGCCGGGTTCTTTTCCTATTCTTGAGTTCCACGCAGCCGATTTCAATAATCCGGTGGTTCTGCTTGACCTCAAGACCCGTGGTTTCCGTATCCAGCACTATCTGGCGCAATTTGTTCGTCCTTTGTCAGTAGTCAGTTGTCGATTATCAGTGGACAGCGAATAGTGGTCATTTTCCCGCTTTACTGTTGTGATTAGTATTCTGGAGCTGTGACAATCGACAAACGACCACTGTCCACTGATGAGTTACATTTTCTCAAGCATTTCATCGATTGCCAGATTTGCCAACTGATCGGCTTTATCATTTTCAGCATGACCACTGTGCCCTCTGACCCATTCCCATCTGATCTGATGCCTTGCCTTTGCTGCATCTAGGCGCTGCCATAGATCCACATTCTTTACCTGCTTGTTATTCGCCGTTTTCCAGCCTTTCTTTTTCCATGCCTCCAGCCACAGGGTAATACCGTTTTTAACATATTGTGAGTCAGTAGTTAGTATAACCTTGCAAGGTTTCTTCAAAGCCTCCAGAGCCATGATAGCTGCAGTCAATTCCATCCGGTTATTGGTTGTTTCCAACTCGGCGCCGAACAAATCCTTCTCCCTGTCCCCGAAGCGTAACAGCGCGCCCCATCCTCCAGGACCGGGATTCCCCCGGCAAGCACCGTCTGTATATATCCTGACAGTTTCGTCACTCATCTTCATTTAAATTAATTCGTGCGTTGGGTTCTATTAATCCTGAAGCTATCATGCGACGACGCAATTGCCATTGCAGTTTGATAGGAGTCATTGATGTTACACGCTTCTTCGCAACCAGTAGATATACACCGCCCCAGAAAGGCCAGCAATATTTACCGATATGTTCAATAAAATTCAGTCTGGAAATGAGTTTACTATTTTTAAAAGGCGGCCTGAAATAAAACTTCTCTGTACTGATAATTTCGAAATCCAGGAGGGTCAACCAGTCCTTTAGGCGCGAAAGACTGAGGTAATGGCCTTTCCACGGAAACCGCTCGGCCCAAGCATAGATTAATCGCCATATGCCCCATAAGCTCCAGGGACTGAATCCGACGATGACAATGTGCCCTTCCCCTATGAGAATGCGTTCAATTTCACGCAGCACCTGATGTGGACTGGGTTCGAACTCTAGCACATGATGCAACAACACTACATCGAGACTGTCCGTGGCAACAGGCAGTGCTGAATTGTGACAGATAAAGTCAGGCATTTTTCCCATGCCGGAAACTGACGGGATTCCAGCCAGAATTTTGTGCCGGATACGGCTGCTGACTATCAAATTATCAGGTGTATTGGTGGATAACTGGAGGATGTGATAACCGAAAAGGTCCGGTAAAATCCTTGAAAGTCTTAGCTTTTCGGCCTCCAGGAGACTCTCACCCGGCTCTGATTGGAACCAGTTATCAGATTTCCCCGATAAGTGTGACTGAGTGCTCGTTTCGAACCTCTCCATATAAAAATTAGACCGGAGAACTGCTTTAATATCAACTAGATCTGTCTGGTATCTGGAATTGTTTCAAGTTAATATTATGTTCTGGGGAAAAATAATCCAGAAAAAACCTTCTCACTTCAAACGGATAAATAAAAATAATGGGCAAGACAACCCTGATAATCATTTTCTGTACCTTTATATTATCGGCCTGCGAATCCACAGCAGTCCGTAATATCTCTGACAATAACACGCTGGAAAACCCGTCATTTAATACTGCACAGGACATCACGAGTGCCGGTGATATAGCAAGATACAGTGGGATTGAACAGGAAGAAGAAACCGTAGAGCAAGTTTCCGTTGAGACACCGGTGGTCGCTGAAAATATCTGGGAAAGGATCGGCAATGGGCTGAGTATTCCCCGTGATAAGTCCAAGAAAAGTGTAAAACAGCGTCTTCAATTTTATGCCAATAACCAGGAATACCTGGATCGCATTGCAGAGAGGGCTGCACCCTATATCTATCACATCGTTGAAGAACTTGAAAAACGTAACATGCCCCTTGATCTGGCGCTGCTTCCCATCGTTGAAAGTGCCTATCAACCCTTTGCCTATTCCCGTAGTCACGCCTCAGGTATCTGGCAGTTTATTCCGAGCACTGGCCGTCATTACGGACTGAAACAGAACTGGTGGTATGATGGACGCCGCGACATTATTGCAGCAACTGATGCCGCACTGAACTATCTGCAGAAACTCGAGAAGGAATTCAACGGTGACTGGTTGCTGGCACTGGCCTCTTATAATACCGGTGAACGCAAGGTTGCCCGTGCAATCAAAACAAATATCAAAAAGGGCAAGCCCACCGATTTCTGGTCATTAAGACTCCCGAGAGAAACTCGTGGCTATGTACCCAGCCTGGTAGCCATTGCTGAAATTGTTTCTGATCCGGACAAATACCATGTCACATTGAATCACATTCCTAATCAGCCTTATTTCGATGTAGTCGACGCCGGCGCACAGATCGACCTCGCTACAGTTTCAGAACTGACCGGCATGACGATGGATGAAATCTATACGCTCAACCCCGGCATTAATAAATGGGCTACTGATCCCAAAGGGCCGCATCAACTGCTTATTCCATTGAAAAGGGCGGAAGAATTCCGGCAAAAACTGGCTACCCTGCCTGAAGAAGAGCGCATTAAATGGCAGTTGTATGAAGTCAAGCAGGGCGATACTCTAGGACGTATCGCCTATGTTAACCGCACAGATTTAAAAACCCTTAAACAGATTAACAAGCTGCGCAGTAACACCATCCACATCGGTCAGAATTTAATGATACCCACATCCAAAAAGCCGCTGAAGGAATACACCCTGAGCTATGATTCTCGCATGTACAGCGGACTGAAACGTACAGGTGACGGCACGCGTCTGATTTATACCATTCGACGTGGTGATACCCTGTGGGATATCAGCAGGGACTATGGTGTAACAGTGAACCAGCTCTGCGCATGGAACGGGATACATTCCAGGTCTATTCTCCGCCCTGGTAAGGAACTGATTGTATGGAGCAAGAACGCGACGGTTGTGAAAGCCATTCCTGTTTCTACCCAGACAGCGGAACCGAGAGGCAAATCAAAGTATATTAACTACACTGTGAAATCGGGCGATTCCCTATGGTTGATAGCAAGGCGCCATGGTGTATCAGTCAACGAATTGCAAAAGTGGAACAGCCTGAACAAGAAGACATTACTGAAACCTGGACAGAGCCTTGATATCTATATTGGTCAGCCACCGGCTGATGCCTGATCAGATTACTACAAGCGGTTGACAGGGCCTGCAGCCTGTCGCCTGCAATATTCCCGGCACTCAGGTTAAAATACTGGCATGCCATATGGTTTGCATGTATAAGCGCAAGATTATGATCAAGCTTGCCAAATTTATTCTTCGTGGATTATTCCGTTTGCTCTACCGGGTTGAAGTTACCGGTTTCGAAAACTATGCACGGGCAGGCAATCGTGTACTTATCATAGCAAACCATACTTCCCTGCTTGATGGTATCCTGCTCTACGCTTGGCTCCCGGAAACACCTACTTTTGCAATTAATACCCAGATATCGAAAAAAAGAGAATTCAGATTTTTTCTTAAATTTGTCGATTTGTTCGTCATGGATCCCACTAATCCATTATCAATCAAATCGATGATCAAGTACCTGAAGCAGGACCGCAAAGCTGTTATATTTCCGGAAGGACGCATCACTCTAACCGGGACACTGATGAAAATATATGAAGGCCCCGCCCTGATCGCCGATAAGGCCGATGCAAGTCTCTTACCCGTTGCCATTGATGGCCCGCAGTTCAGTCCTTATTCCTATATGAAAGGGAAAGGCACTATCAGGCGCTTTCCAAGAATAAAACTTACCATGTTGCCTCCGGAAAAGATCAGCGTCCCTTCTTCTGTGCAGGGACCGGAAAGGCGCAAGGCTGTTGCACTGCAGTTACAGGACATCATGTATAAATTGGTATTTTCTTCCTTTAATTACCGGACAACTATATTTAATGCCCTGTTACATGCCGCTGATCGCTATGGCATACATAGAAACTGTATGGAAGATATTGACAGGGTGGAAGTCAGCTATAAGCAGTTGATCACCCGTGCTGTTGTCTTGGGTGACTATTTCAGCAAGACCACCAAGGAAGATGAGCATATCGGCCTGTTACTACCGAATGTAATCACGACGGTAGTTACGTTCATGGCGCTGCAATACGCAGGACGCGTACCGGCCATGCTCAATTATACAGTGGGCAGAATGGCCATGCTGCAGGCCTGTGAGACTGGGCATATCGGTACTGTTTATACATCCAGGAAGTTTATAGAAAATGCGTGCCTGCAAACGCTGGCCGAGGCACTAGCAGAAAAACTCAATCTGATTTACCTGGAAGATATAACGACAAAGATCAGTCTGCCAGCCAAACTGGCAGGTTTATATCACGCTAAGAGGGCAAGGCACTTCCACCTGAAAGAGATCAGATCAGTCAATCCTGATAAACCTGCCGTAATCCTTTTTACTTCCGGATCCGAGGGGGCACCCAAGGGCGTGATGCTTTCACACAGTAATCTGCTTTCAAATTATGCTCAGGTCAGCTGTCATATCGATTTTCAGCCCAGGGACCTGCTGTTTACCTGCCTGCCGCTGTTTCATTCCTTTGGCCTGAATGCTGGTGCCCTGATGCCGTTATTTGGCGGCAGCAAGACGTTTTTCTATCCGACTCCATTGCATTACCGGATCATCCCCGAGCTGATCTATGAACTGGGAGCTACCATACTCTTTGGCAGCAATACCTTTTTCAAGGGTTACGGCAAGTACGCCCATCCTTTTGATTTCTATAACCTGCGTTATGTGGTGGCCGGGGCAGAAAAACTCAAGGAAGATACCATCGCCCTCTGGCAAGATAAATTCGGCATCCGCATCCTTCAGGGCTATGGCGTAACCGAAGCCAGCCCGGTGATCTCGGTAAACACCCTGATGTTACACAAGAAGAACTCCGTAGGACGTCTTATTCCCGGCATGGAATGTTATATTCAGCCTATTGATGGAATCTCCACCGGCGGCCATCTGGTAGTGAAGGGCCCCAACATTATGCTTGGATATCTGATCCATGGCACTGATGCACTCAAACCACCCGTAACTGAAAAAGGACCAGGATGGTATGACACGGGTGATATCGCTGAAATTGATGATGATGGATTTATTACCATACTTGGCCGCGCCAAGCGCTTTGCCAAGATTGGCGGAGAGATGATTTCACTTTCTGCCGTGGAAGAACTGGCATTAAAAACCTGGCCAGACTTTAGTCATGCCGCAATCAATCTGCCAGACGAGAAAAAAGGCGAAAAAATTGTGCTTTTGACAGAAAACCAGGAGGCCACCCGTAAGGAGATCCAGGAATCTGCACAGCGGCTTGATTATGGTGAATTGTATATACCGCGGAAGGTCATCGCAGTTGATTCACTGCCGGTACTCGGCACTGGAAAGCTAGATTACAACAGGCTGCAGGGACTGGCCCTGGAGGCGGACAAGAGTGGTGTGCTTGACAGGCTTTCCAAAATCGTCAGGCATTGATAGCGAAATTTTCCCCATTACTGATTGGATACGGAGGCGTAATAGTGCGCCTGTCGGGTTGTTTCCGGCAGTTTGTATCGTGTTACGCAGTTCATGACAGATGAAACCGCCGTCTCAAGACTGATACGGTGCCCGATGGAAACAAAAACGGGTTTCACATGCTCGCGGGTGCGCAATACAGCACCAATAGTTTCCTTATCATGGATCAGGGGCTGCCAAGCGCCGCGCCTGTCAGCCGGCATGCGGTACTCTCCCAGTAGGCGAGTCTTTCCGACACCGATAGACGGTGTGTCAGTCAAAACTCCAAGGTGACAGGCGAACCCGAAACGCCGTGGATGCGCATAACCCTGACCATCACAAAGATACATATCCGGCTTTTGCTTCAACCTGTCTACGGCTTCCAAGACCGCCGGCAACTCCCTGAATGACAGGAGGCCAGGGATATAGGGAAAGCGGGTTTTTTTCCTGGCAATTACCACTTCCCGGAGCTCGAGGGAATGGTAATCAAGTACTACAACCGCAGCACGGGCAATCTCACCACGAGACTCAAAACCCACATCCACACCAGCAACGAGATCGAGCTTGTTAAATACGTCACGTGTGATGACCTGTTGCCGTAGTTTGTTCTGAAGCGCAATAGCTTCTGCCGGGGTGAATTGCCAGGATAGACCTTCAAACATACAAACCCCTGCTTAAAACGAAGGGTTGGTGACTAATCAACAGATAACGCTAATATCATGCTGACCTGGCACAAAGGCCGCCCGGATTCTTCACTCCACTGGTTCATGACATCCTGTACATGCAGCAATGTCTTTTTACCGGACACCTTGCCTTTTACCGCGCCCCATTTAATTAATGCCTTCTGTACAAAATCCGTCAGGAGAAAGGTGTCTTTCCCCGCCATTCTCAGAAAATAAGGCCCCGAATTGCCGCCCAACTGTGTGAATCTGTCTTTCAGTTCCTGCCAGAGCAGGACAATCCTGTCGGTAGGCCACTCGGCCAGGTAATCACCCATCGCCTTCCCTTCATCATTTAGACTGGAGATGGCCAATGCATTTCCCCTGACTGCCTTTAATTTACCCCAATGCCGGATTATGCGTCGATCCTGCATCAATGCCTGCAGTTCGTCATCGCTCATTTGACTGACACGGGCAATATCGAAGTGGTGAAAGACCTCCTCAAATGCCGGCCACTTGGCATCGACCATACTGTGTTTCAGACCGGCGCGGAAAATCCTCCGTGACATCAAATCAAGATAATAGGCATCCGTCTTCTTCCGCAACACATTCGGGGTATCGGGTTTTGGCAGCTTAGACTTGAGCACCGTATCGCTGCCGAGGCGGAACAGGGCCTCCTCGTAAATCGTCGAAAATGCCCGCATCAGCCTGATTGTTTACAGTGATCCCTGCTCAGACTCAGGGGACCGGACCCGAATACCATGATGTAAACCATGCCACCCATAATCGCAATATTTTTGAAGAAACTGTTGAACTGGCTGCTGGCCTCCATACCTTCAAAAGACCAGAAGGGGTGGAATATCAAAGTTACCGGGATCAAGAATAGGAAGATAGCTGTGGCCGCCCAGCGCGCCTGCCAACCCAAGAGGATCATCAATCCGCCCCCCAGTTCGATAATAATCGTAATTACCAGCAATATTTCCGTAAAAGGCAGGCCCTTGCTCGCCATATACCCCGCAGTGCTTTCAAAACCACCAATTTTATTCCAGCCAGAGATGATGAAAATGAGTGAAAGAAGAAATCTACCGAGTAACGGGCCATATTTAATTAACAAACTGCACATTTTCCCTCCTTATTAATATCACGTTATGATGGGATTAATATTTATCTGACATATCAAGCGGGAGAAAAATCCTATGCATCGAATCGAGACCTTTATCCGTAATATTCCGGATTTTCCCAAACCTGGTATCCAGTTCAAGGACATTACGCCCTTGGTAAAAAATCAGGCCGTGCTTCGACTGGCTATCCACCAGCTGATCCATCCATTTATTGGAAATAATATCACAGCCGTGGCAGGGATGGAGTCCAGAGGATTCATCTTTGGCAGCCTAGCCGCCTGGGAACTAGGCGTGGGCTTTGTCCCCCTTAGGAAACCCGGAAAACTACCCTATGATGTGCAAAGCATCTCTTATGACCTTGAGTATGGATCCGCCGAGCTGGAGATCCATATTGATGCCCTGAACAAGAATGACCATGTCCTCCTGGTGGATGATCTGATTGCTACCGGCGGTACGGCTGCAGCAAGTTGCGAGCTCATTGAGCAGCTAGGTGCTGATATAATTGCCTGTGCTTTTGTAATTGAACTGGATACTTTGAAGGGGAGGGAAAAACTCGCAAAATATGAAGTCCATTCACTAATTCATTATTGAATCTTGATAGAATTCAAGGGCCTGACTACACTCAAAGCCGAGGAGAACCATCATGGCATTTGTTAACGTAGTTGATTCACGTGCAGAGGCAAACTACCTGATACGTGAAGTTGATTCTAGAGGGGATGCCGATCTATTGGTGTATAAGGCAGATTTGAAGCGGGATGCCTTGAATAATGATGGCATCTGGTTTTTTGTTGATGCACGCGCAGAGGCAGATATATCGGTAAATTTCCTTGATACCCGGGCCAATGCGGACCTCCTGATCTGCTACGTTAATTCCAGAGGGGAAGCCGGCTGGCGTGAAAAACATCCACTGCAAGGAAAACTGGCATGAATATCAAACTACTGGTTGCAAAGATATCGCCCATACACTGGTTTGTTGTAGCACTGATTCTGATGGTGCTACTGGCCTATTTTATGCCTCTCTCTCACCTGATCTATATACCCTTGAGAGTGCTTGGCGGCCTTCTCTTCCTAGCAGGTATTGCAGTTATTTATGAAACAGCAAAACAATTTGACCAGGCCGGTACGCCGATTAAACCGTTTCAGAAACCGACGACAATTATTACCACCGGTCTTTACCGTTACAGCCGTAACCCTATCTATATCGCCATGCTGGTCAGCCTGGTCGGGGCATGGATTGCTCTTGCCGCATTATCACCGCTACTGGTCATTATCGGTTTTTTCTATCTACTTCAGGAATGTTATATCAAACAGGAAGAAATATTTCTGGAGGCTGAGTTGCCGAACCAATACCTAGATTACAAATACAAGGTGCGCCGCTGGCTTTGATTCCTAGCTTAAACCGCCATTCACCTTGATCATCTCACCGTTAATATAGGAAGCATCATCCGAGGCGAGGAAAACAGCTGTTTCTGCAACATCCTCCGGCCTGCCGAACCTGGCCAGCGGTATTTCTGCTATCCGCTGCCGGTAGTAATCTTGATCCATAACTTCTTCTGCAAAGGCGGTCTGGATCCAGCCTGGCGCCAGGACATTCACCCGGATTACAGGCCCATGAGATTTGGCAAAGGCCCGGCTGAAACCGAGTACTCCGGCCTTGACGGCGGCAAACATTTGGGGATTGCGTCCCATGAAACCGTGAATTGCCAGGTCCCAGGCCATGTTGATGATAATACCGTGTCCCTGTGAATGCATGACCGGTGCCAGTGCCCAGCAACAATTTATGGTTCCTTTCAGGTCCACATCAATAAGTCGATCCAGTTTTTCAGCATCAGGCAGGGCGGCGCCACTGCCAGTCAGGATATCCATACCGGCATTATTCACCCAGATATCAATATTGCCGAGTTCAGCCGTTGCTGCCCTGAGCAGTGATTCAATATCTTCAGGATTGCCCATATTGGCCTGTATGGCACATGCCCTGCCACCACCTGCTCTGATCTGATCAACGACAGCCGCCGCCTTGTCAGCCGACCGGTAAAAATTAACTACAACATGTGCCCCTTCACGGGCAAAGGCAAGTGCAATAGCTCTGCCGATACCGGCGCTGGCACCGGTAACAACGGCTGTTTTTTGCTGAAGTTTGGTCATTCTTTTAAACTGTCAAAAATACCGGCACATTCTAGCGTCAAATGTGGTTTATCGCATGTAGTTGATTAGTCATGACAAGGACAACACTGAATCATTTAAAGAACTTTTATCCTTACAGCGACACGCTGGCCACTGCCGGTCAACCTGCTGCGGATGATTTCAGGCGAATTAAAGAGGCTGGATACAACCTCATTATCAACCTGGCCCTGCCTGACTCACCCGGCGCCATTGCCGATGAAGAAACCCTGGTGCGGAATACCGGATGTGATTATCTGCATATCCCTGTCGACTTCAAGACGCCCACCAAAGAAGACCTGGTAAATTTCTTTCGGGCGATGGAAGAAAATCGTGATAAATCGATTTTTGTACATTGTGCCTATAACTGGCGCGTTTCCGTGTTCATTTATCTATACCGGACTATCCAGTGTGGTGAGGACCCGAATACGGCAATCAGGGAACTCAGGGCTATCTGGACACCCGACAGTGTCTGGCAAAATTTCATGGATGATATGTCCAAAATCTTCGATAAGAAGGTTAAGGCAACATGATATACCTGATATGTGCACTGCCTTGTGAAGCACGACCACTGATTGAATATTACGGTATGCAGGCTGCACCTGAGACGGGACCATTCAGATGCTATGCGAGTCAAAATAACGACCTGATATTGACGCTCAGTGGAATTGGAAGGATAAACGCTGCCGCTGCAACAGCCTGGACACAAGGTCGTTTTAACGCCCTGCAAAGTGATGCCTGGTTGAATGTCGGTATGGCCGGTCACCGCCATCTGTACATTGGCAGCGCTGCACTCTGCCACAAAATAGAGGACAGTGGCAACGGGCAAAGTTGGTTTCCACAAATTGTATTTGAACATAATTGCCCGACCGCACCCCTCCTGACACTGGACAAACCTTCAATTGATTATGCAGATAGCCTGTTTGATATGGAAGCGTCAGGTTTCTATGCTACTGCCTGTAAAACCAGCTCAATGGAACTTGTTCAGGCACTGAAGATCGTTTCCGATAATCATGCCTCACCTGTTCTATGGCCGGACAGGCAGCGTGTTGAAAATCTGGTCAACGGACAATTGCCGTTAATAAACGACATTATAGAAAAAATGCTTGCCCTTTCTTGCGAGCTTGCCAGTCTGGCTGCACCGCCGGCATGTTATGATTTCTGCCTGCAACACTGGCATTTCAGTCGTTATGAACAACATCAATTATGGCGCCTGCTGAACCGCTGGCAGGTACTTTTTCCTGAAACAAGTCCGATTGACGACAGGAAAAATTTCAAACGGGGCAAGGACCTGATAAGGTTCCTTGATACCCAGTTAAACCGGTTGCCCTTTACCTATTTACAATCATGATCAGCCGCATATATATCGAAGAGGAAATCCGTGGCCATCCCCTCACACAACGGATTCTAAAAAGGTTTCCAAATACAGATAAGGTAATTTGCAGACGTTATAGTGAAATCTTTAACAAAAAATCACAGAACTTCCGGCTCCAAAAACGCTACCCAGCACTTATCCTGGCGCGTAAATACGGAAAACTTGTACTGCCCGCGCCGGACAGTTACGGTATGGAGGCTGATGATAATTACTATTTTTCACACATGCTCAACTGTATTTATGATTGCCGCTATTGTTTTTTGCAGGGCATGTTCCGATCCGCCCATTACGTCCTGTTTGTAAACTATGAGGATTTTGCAGAGTCAATTACAACACTGGTAAAACAACAACCTGAAAACACACTGCAGTTTTTTTCAGGTTATGACTGCGACAGTCTGGCGATCGATCCGGTTACGGAGTTTTGCGATTTTTTCCTTCCACTGTTCAGGGAACTCCCGCAAGCAGTACTTGAGCTGAGGACCAAAAGCACCCAGATCCGATCCCTGCTCAACAGTGAACCACTGGATAATTGTATTGTGGCCTTCAGTTTTTCGCCCACCCGAATTGCCAACGTACTTGAACATAGGACACCCGCCATAACAAAGCGCATCGAGGCCATAATCAAGCTGCAGGAGCGCGGTTGGCTAACGGGCCTGCGCTTTGACCCGGTTATTTACGACAGTCAATACCAATCTTCCTACAGTAAAATGTTTCGGCAGGTATTCAGCCGGATCGATACGGACAGATTGCATTCCGTCAGTCTGGGGAGCTTCCGTTTGCCCCGGGACTATTTTCATATCATGCAGGGTTTGTATCCGGAGGAACCCCTGTTTGCCTCACCACTAGAGGAACGAAATGGCACAGTAGGTTATCCGCAAGCCCTTGAAGAGGAAATATTTTCATTTTGTCGGGATGAGATCCTGCAATTTATCCCGCCGTCCATTTTATTCCCTGCCCTCCGGCCGGCCACTTCAGCCGGCTCGCAA
>QKIY01000029.1 GCA_003250975.1 Gammaproteobacteria bacterium
GTGTCTTTACAGTACTAAAGGTCACTGTCTATGTGTTCGGCATTGATGAATTGTATGACACAGGTGCCGCAGACTGGTTTCTTTATATCTCGGGTGCAACGATCATAATCGCATCACTGATTGCACTTAGGCAAGACAACCTGAAAGCCAGGCTCGCCTATTCAACCATCAGCCAGTTATCCTATGTCATCATGGCTTCGGTGATACTTGCGCCTCTGTCAATCCTTGGAGCTGCCATTCACATCGCGGTGCATGCCGCCGGCAAGATCACCCTGTTTTTCTGCGCAGGGTCAATCTATACCGCTTCGAAGAAGAATAATGTCAGTCAACTGGCCGGGATTGGAAAATCCATGCCCTGGACAATGGCAGCGTTTACAATAGGCTCCCTTTCAATGATTGGTGTGCCTCCGGCAGCCGGATTTTTAAGTAAATGGTATATCCTACAGGGCGCATACCAGTCGCAATTATGGTTTGCAGTTGCAGTAATAATAATAAGCACCTTGCTGAACGCCGCCTATTTTTTACCGATAGTCTATACAGCCTACTTCGACCAGGCGAAGGAACCGGAAAAAAAACATGGTGAAGCGCCATTACCAATTGTTATAGCACTGACAGTAACAGCCTTGCTGACTCTGGCGCTTTTCCTGAGCCCCGGGGCACTGCTGGATCTTGTTAAACAGATCGGGATTTGATGATGAAGAAACACTGGTTATACACGGATGAAGGCCGCCGCGGCGTCTGGCGAACGGGCATTATAGTTCTTGTTGTTACAGTTATTAGCGAATTGTTTATTACCCTTCATCCGCATTTTTCCATTGAAAGGGTTTTTGCCTTTTATGCCCTCTATGGTTTTCTGAGCTGTGTTGCCATGGTGTTATTCGCCAGGTTGCTGGGTTACCTGATCAAGCGCAGGGATGACTATTATGATGAGTAATCTCTTGCATCCCGGATTGATACTTATACTAGGCGGGTTGTTGCTGCCGTTCTTCAGGGGAATATGGCGGTCGCTGTGGTCACTGTCTATTCCTTTGCTGGCACTCATTGCTGTCTGGATGATTGACAATGAATCCCGCCTGTCTGTGCATTTCCTTGATTATGATCTGCAGTTACTGGTTGCCGACAGATTAAGCCGGCTGTTCGCGACGGTTTTCTCAATCATGGCGTTTGCCGGCGTTCTCTATTGTTACAGGCAAGCAAGGACGGTTGAGTTATCCGCCGCCATGTTATATGCGGGTTCCGCAATAGCTGTGGTATATGCGGGCGACCTGCTTACGTTGTTTATTTTCTGGGAGCTTATGGCACTGGGTTCCATGTTCATAATCTGGTCGGCGGGAACTATGGCTTCCTGGCAGGCAAGCCGGCGCTATATCATGATCCATCTCCTTGGCGGTGTGATATTGATGACCGGTATTACGTTTTATGTCCTTGAGACCGGTTCCCTTGCCTTTACAGAAATGCAGGCGGACCGCCTGAGCACCTGGTTTATCCTTATCGGATTCCTGGTGAATGTTGGCGCGCCGCCATTATCAGCCTGGATTGCCGACGCCTATCCTGAAGCCTCGTTCAGCGGGATGGTATTTTTGTCGGCATTCACAACCAAAACGGCGGTATATGTCCTCTTGAGAGGTTTCCCGGGAACAGATCTTCTGATTTATCTCGGCCTGTTCATGATCTTCTACGGCATCATTTATGCCTTACTCGAAAATGATATGCGCAGGATCCTGGCCTACAGTATCGTCAACCAGGTCGGTTTCATGGTCTGTGGTATCGGGATAGGCAGTGAAATGGCTTTGAACGGAGCCGCATCACATGCATTCACTCATATCATCTATAAGGCATTGTTACTGATGTCTGCGGGTTCTGTCCTGTATATGACCGGCAAGCGCAAATGCACGGACCTTGGTGGGCTGTTTCAATCAATGCCTTTAACAGCAATTTGCGGCATTATAGGTGCACTCGCAATCTCGTCATTCCCACTGACTTCCGGCTTTATCAGTAAATCAATGATTACCCAGGCCACGGTTGACTATCATCTGCTGTATCCCTGGTTGCTGTTGCAGGCGGCATCAGCCGGTGTATTCCTTCATGCCGGTATTAAGTTTCCATGGTATGTCTTCTTTCAAAAGGATTCCGGGCTACGTCCTGATGATCCGCCGCTAAACATGCGGCTTGCCATGATCCTGTTTGCATTTCTATGCCTGTTCCTGGGGGTGGCGCCAGCCTGGCTTTATCAGCTTCTGCCGTATCCCGTTGAGTACGTACCCTATACAGCGGCCCATGTATTGACGCAATTGCAACTCCTGCTGTTCTCTGGCCTTGCCTTTTTCATTTTATTGCCGCTCATGCAACGGACTCTGACTATCAGTCTTGATTTCGACTGGTTTTATAGAAGGTTTTTCCCCCTGTTATTCACGTTGATCGAGGCGATCTGGCTGCGCCTGGTGAGGCTTAGTCTTGGTGTTTATGCGGGCATCAGGCAGGTTGTCTTTACCGGGCTCGGTTTTATCTACCAGTCCCCCCTCATCTCGCAGTCAGCGGCAAGGGTCAGCTTGGCTGTGATATGGGTAGTGCTCTTTCTGGCTGGTTATCTAGTGTTTTATCTTATTGAAAACTAAAGAAATGTTCTGCCCTTTTGTCTAGCATACCCTATCGGGGGTACGCAAAATTCCCCAAAATCATTCTGCGGGGAGACGAAATAAGATTGCGGAAATAATAGTATTGTTAGTTGAAGGATCATCTCCAAATTACTTCACGGATGATATCAAAGGATTGTCTCTTGTTATTACATCATGGTCACGGAGGAATGTTTGTGCCAAGGAAGGCACATTTTCTTACCGGAATCCCGGCTAGCGTTCAATAATCCCGTCATTTCGCCTCACTGAAGTTACGTATTTATCAAAGTAACGCTTTAGGCTTATAGGCCAGAAGGCTTGGCAGGATGATCAGCGTACAAAGCAGCGTCATGCTGATGCCTATTGCCAGTAATATCCCCATGCTCGAGGTCCCGGGGTGATGCGAGAAGGCCAGGTTGCCAATACTGACGATTGTGGTCAATGCGCTTATAAGCACTGCGAGGGCAGAGCTGTTTGCCAGTATATGCTGGGGTTGCTGATGAATATCTGAGGTGCGCAGACGGCGGGTAATATGTATTCCGCTGTCAACGCCAATCCCGAGTAACAGGGGCAGGGCAATGATATTGGCAAAGTTCAGGGGCATATTGATCAGGACACTGATTGCCGTCGTGAACAGTGCAGCGAGCAACAGGGGAATCAAGATAAAGATCGTGTCGGTTTTTCTCTCCAGCAGGAACAGCAGGATAAATGCAATGGCCGCTAAAGAATATAAAAAAGCCTCTTTGAATGCCTTAACCACTGCATTGCTTGCCTCGATGCTGGTAACGGGAGGACCGCTGACATATTTAAGTTCTGATTTAAGGCCGGTTACAAAACGGCGCAGGGCCGCGTTATCATGCAGGTCTTCACTGGGATAGATTTCAAGTCGAAAATCTCCATCATTATACCAACGCGATATTAGCTCTGCCGGTATGGACCCCATATCAACCCTTTCGGCCAACAATGCCTGTTTGAGTGCAGCAAGCCGTCCGGGCAGGGAGGCCAGCAAGCTGGTTTCCAGGCGGTCCAGCAATTTTGTCCTGTCAGAGCCCTCAAGGCCATTGGCGATCCTGATGAAATGAGCAAGTTGTTCTGAAAGGTTTATATACTCTTTATCGGCATTATCGGCTTTAATGAAATTATCAAGTGTATCCTTGAGTAATAGTATTGATTCAAGCCGTTCTGTGTCAGAAGGAGGTGATACAATCGAATCCATCGTCATCATCCCCAGCAACAGGTCGATTTCCGAAATAATATCTAGCTTTTCCTCCTGGTTTTCCGGAATGAAATCTCCCAGCCAGGCGACCTTGTCAACGAATGTCAATCGTTCTAGTCGATCAATGATCGTGTGGGCCCGTTCTTCAGAATCAGCTGTTGTAATGGCCGTCCAGGGCGAGGTATCCGGGTCGTGAACCAAATCCATAAATGTCATGACCGAGGGGTTATGCAAGGGTTGCAGGTTAAGGGTATTATCGTCGAACCTGAGCTTGGAAATACTGAAAACTGATGCAAGGGTAAGTACGAACGTTACAAAGAGAACCTGCCTGGAATGGGTTGCAGGAAAATGATATATCTTTGCAAGCAGTCTCTTGTTTGTGATGACATCCTTCACCGGCTTTACTTCAGGATGGTAACTGAGCAAGGCCGGCAACATGGTGAGGGTGATAACAAAACTGATAAACATGCTTGAACCGGAAATCCAGCCAAGTTCCGCAACACCAACATAGTCTGTTGGGATAAAGGCATAAAAACCGATTGCCGTTGTAACGGCGCAGAGTGCCAGTGATTTGCCGATATTAAGAACGGTGTTTTCCATTGCCTCAAGGTTTGTTTCCCCCTTAAGCATGTGTTCCCTGTAACGCAGGCAAAAGTGGATGGCAAAGTCCACACCCAGGCCGATGTAGAGCACGGCGAATGCAACGGAAATCAGGTTTAGCTCGCCCACCGTAATCGCTGCAAACCATGCTGTGTATATCAGGCCATTTACAAGCGTGACAAGGGTTGCAAGGACCAACCACACTGATCTCAGTCCGAAGATCAAAATCAGTGCCACCAGAATGAAAGCAACAATTATGGAAATCTCCATGCCTTTGGAAACACTGAGCAACTCCTCATGTGACATGGTGACATTTCCAGTCAACCTGATATTTATGTGGTTAGCGCTGGTCAGTTCCAGCCTTTCAGCAGTCCGGTGGATTTCTTCGATGGCTGTTTTTGCAGGCAGAATTCCACCGTAATCAAGATTGGGCTGCAGGATAATGAACTTCCTGTAGACGGGTTTCTTTTTATTTTCTCCGCCTATCAGACGTTGCCAGGAAAGCCGGTAATGGTGATTATTCTTGATAGCTCTCAGGGCATTGTTAATGTCGGTAATAATGGGCTCTATATCAACTACTTCACCTTTCTGCTTTGCCTCGATTGCCTCCGAAAGCATGGCAAACAATCCCCTGAGCGACTGGTCTTCGGTCAGCCGGGCGAGAAAGGGTTGGACAGTGGCAAGGTTATCAGCCAGGTCCTGCAATTCATCTGTGTCAAGGAAGAGCAGGGCAGAGGTTTTCAAAAATGGCAATTCGGATGGATAAAAGACAGTCTTGTATAAATTGGTTTCAAGACTCAGCTCATCATAAAGTAGCTGGCCAGCATCGCTCGCTTCATCAGGAGTCGCGGCCTCTATAACAACCAGGATCAGGTCATTATATTGTGGAAACTTTTCATCCAAGGTCAGGGCAAAATGCCGCCATTCGAGATCTGGAGACAGCATATCCCGTGTGTCCGTATTCATGCTGAGATGATTGACCGTATAGAACAGGCAGAAAAAAGCGCCGGTGAATACGGTTAACAAAATAAGTAACCGGTATTTCCGGGCTAGGTCAATCCAGTGGATTAGCATTGCCTCAAACAGGCGACGCAGTAACTTGTTCATATAAAAAATTTAGAAAAAGAAACCAGGGAATAGTTTCTAACTTTACTGCATGTTAGCTGTTTGCTGATCCGAATGAAACCCGGAACTATACCCGGAACACATACTCCTTGTCGGGTTCCCTTTCACAGTCAGGCGGGTAGCTGATTCTCTTATCGTCGTAATATTGGCGGCGGTGATCGCCTTCAGAAAGCCGGTTATAGGTAACATACAGAACGCGCCTTGCAGAATTCGTGTTGTTCGGTGCGGAACGGTGGGGTGCATAGGAATCAAAAAAGACGGCATCTCCCGGTTGGGTTGGCAATTTAATGTATTCAAGCGCATCTTCATCCAGCGGTTTCCAGCTTTCACCGATGAATCCCTTGTCATGTTGTCCCGGGCACAACTCAAGGCAACCGTTCTCAAAATTTGAGGCATCAATACTCACCATGGCGGTGATATGCAGTTTTGCATAACGATCCCAGCCGGCCTGTATGTCCTGATGCGCCTTGAAGCCATCGCCTCCCGGCATCTTGAAATTGATCTTGTCCTTGAATAATACGGCAGGTTCACCAAACAGTTCGGACACGGCGCCCTGCATCTTTTCCCCGGTAAAGAGCTTGCTGAAGCCGGCATGATACGGTTCGATATCTTCCATCCGGCACAGGATCCTTTCATTGGGGTTGAGGCGGCTCTGTTCAAAATACATCATGTACTTGCCGGGGATTTCGGGATAGGCGGTAACTTCTTCCGTCCATGCAGTTATTTCCCGTATTTCTTCCGTAGTATAGAGACCTGGGACAAGGACATATCCATCGCGCTTAAAATCAGTAATTTGTTTTTCAGTCAGCATAATTGTTATTCAAAATGTCTTGAGTTAGTGAGTGGGTTTATAAACCAGCCAAATAGATATAGCAAGAAACAGCAAACTGTAGGGTAGTGTTCAGGCCATATCCATGATCCTTGTCAAATGATCAGTTTTAATTGCAACCTTTCGCAGGGTCAGGGTTGCGGATTTCATGGCGGAGGAGAGCCTGAACATTGCCCTTATCAGCCCCGGTTTCAGAAAGAACTCACTCAATAGGGCCAAAGGCCTGGGCTTTCCGTATTCATCTACATTATTGATAATGGCCGGCGGCAAAATGTCCCTGGCCTCATCTACCACGGCACGTATTACAATAAAAGGAATGTTATGTGTCTTTGCAAGCCTTGCCAGTTCCCCCGATTCCATGTCGACAGCGCAGGCACCGGTTTGCCAGGCGAGTTCCTGTTTGTCCGCGGTAGTGGTAATAATCTTATCAACCTCCAGCAAGGGCCACTTGTGTACAGTGCCGAGTTCATTCTTCATCAGTCCCCGAAGTACATCCATGCAATCCCTGTCGGTATAAAAGACAGTGCCATCTTTAGCCTGGACGGACTCCGGGAGTATCAGATCGCCTGAACGCAGGTCCTGTCTGATCGCACCGGCCGTACCCCAGCTGATCAGCATTTTTATACCGTAGGGAAACAAATGTTCAGCGGCCCGCCCCGCATTACCAGGCCCTATCCCGGAAGCAATGCAAACCAGTCCGGTCCCGGTTGAAAAGGATACGCCCGGTCGGGGTGTGCTGTCGGTAAGGCAGCGAAGCTCGGCCGGTAAGGCCGCCACTAGGCCGATTATTGGCCTTGCTTCAGAAGATTGCGATAACGGGCCAGTGCCCACAGCGGGAAATACTTGTTATAGCCATGGTATTTCAGGTAGAACACCCGTGGAAAACCGGGAGCAGTGTAATTCTTGTCTTCCCACAGGCCATTGAGCTGCTGTTGCCGTAGTAGAAAGTCCACCCCACGGGCGACTGCCTGTGAATGGACTTCACCGGCGGAAAGCAGGGCCAGGAGTGCCCAGGCTGTCTGGAAAGGTGTGCTTGGGAACAGGCGCCAGTGTTTCGGTGGATAATAACTGTCATTGCTTTCACCCCAGCCGCCATCTTCATTTTGTACTGAAACCAGCCAGTCCACGGCCCGCCTGATGTAAGCCTGCGAGGGATCCTCGCCAGCCACCTCAAGGCCTGTCAGAACTGACCATGTGCCATAGATATAATTGGTGCCCCAGCGGCCGTACCATGACCCGTCTTCTTCCTGGTCCTGTCTGATATATTTGATGGCGGCCTCGATATGTGAATTGTATTTCTCCCTGTTGGCAATGGATAACAGTGCAATACACCGTCCTGTGACGTCCGCGGTCGGCGGGTCCAGCAGGGCCCCATGGTCGGCAAAGGGGATCGAGTTGAGATAGTACTGGGTATTATCGACCTCGAAGGAACCAAAGCCACCATTACGGGATTGCATACCGGCGGTCCAATTCGCGGCCCTTTCGATAGCGTCGCTGTATACGCCCATTGCGGAACGCTGCATGGCCCAGGCGACCATGGATGTGTCGTCCAGGTCCGGGTAGTGATAATTACTGTACTGGAATGCCCAGCCGCCACTTTCAAGGTTTGGCCGGTAGTAGCGCCAGTCACCGGGTTCGTTACTGAGCTGCCTGTCCTTTAACCAGTTCAGGCCATCCCTGATTGAGTCCGAATTGGTCTCCTCGGTCTCCAGCAGGGTTTGCAGGGCCAGAGCCGTGTCCCAGACGGGTGAGACACAAGGCTGGCAATAAACGGATTCCCCACGGTCAACCAGCAGGTTGTCTATGGCCTTGCGTGCCTGTTGTCTTGCAGGGTGGTTCTTGGGGTAACCAAGAACCACCATGGATTCATAGGCGTTGACCATGGCCGGGAAGATACCGCCGATACCATGATCTTCATTCAGGCGGTCCAGGAACCATTGTTCGCATTTCCTGATGGAAATATTTCGTATAAAGCCAGGGACCAATTTTTCTATTGTCCGGCCAATCTGGTCCAGCCCCAGGAAGAGGCGGCTTAAAAATGTCGTAATACGAAAATAGTTCTGTTCATCTTCTGGCGGAATGGTAAACAATTCCCGGATATCGACACCCTTCGGGTTAATAGCGGTCGGCTTCAGGGTACACAGGATAAAAAGAGGAACCATGACGGTACGCGACCAGTATGAAACTTTGCTGATATGGAAGGGGAACCAGGAAGGTAGCAGGATCACCTCGGCCGGTATAAACGGCACGGCACGCCAGGGGACTTGGCCAAAGAGTGCAAGAGCGATTCGGGTAAACACATTACTGTGTGCTGCGCCACCATGGGTCAAGATAGCATTCCTTGCTCTGACCATATGTTCGGCATTGGTGTCATCCCCGACGAGCTTCAGGGCGTAGTAGGATTTTACTGAGCAGCTGATATCAAACGTGCCGCCTGTAAATAGGGACCATCCACCATCTTCATTCTGTTGTTCTCTCAGGTAGACCGCAATCTTCTTTTCCAGGGGTTCATCAATTTCACCCGTGAAGTGATTCATGAGAATGTATTCGGCGGGGATGGTGCAGTCGGCTTCGAGTTCGTAGACCCAGTGGCCGTCGGCTTTTTGCTGTCTGATGAGTTCGTCTTTTGCTGCGTCTATCGCCTCTGTGAGGCTGAGGGGCATGAGCTTGCGGACATTTGTCGCTGCGCCGCCTGCGCCCGTATCAGTGACCCGATATTTTGGTTGCTGCAACATAATGACTTTCCTTAGTTAAAGGTAAACGTTTACAGCCAACAGACCTGTGTAACCCTCCTTTTCTCTCTAGTTATTATTAATATTTTACAACTAGTTATACAGGCCCGAAATGCTGTTAAAAAATCTGCTAAAAACCGCTTTTATACTTCTGAATCTTTTATGGTTTTACCGCTTATATTGCAGTGCAACCCAATTTAGATAGTTTCTCACGAATATCGGTACTGGGCAAATGCCTTGTATAAATTTTGAACAATAGTCTCAAAATGCCTCCATTTCGTGCAAAGAGGCTGGTCAGGAGGACTGTCCCCTTAACACTGCGCCGACTAATTTTGACCTCACTGCCCGCCTGGAAGTTGCGGTGGCGATTGATTTTGTTCAGTGTCAATACTGCCATTCCCAGGGCCCACAGACAGAACCGGCGGATCCCGGCCTCTTTCGCGGGAATCATTAGAGTATAGGTGAGGGCATCGCGCAGGTGGTCCTTGGAGACTCCGATCAGTATGCCCAGGGCCTCTTCAAAGCCCGGGTCGGTGTGGCCTGGTCTGATTTGCCCCAGTTCCACGCCATGGGCCAGGAATATCTCTTGTGGCAGCCAGCAGGCCCCACGCTGCCGGTCGTCCCAGATGTCCTTCAGGATATTGGTCATCTGCAGACCCTGGCCGAACGAGACGGCCAGTTTCATCATCTCGTCCCTGTGCTGGTTAATCTCTGCGGAATAATCACAGAAGAGTTCAGTCAGCATCTCGCCAACCACGCCCGCCACATAGTAGCAGTACTTATCCATCGCCTTGAGGTCGGGCAGGCCCTCCAGGGTCTCGGTATCCTGGTAATCCGCCATCCCCTCGGCCATGATTCGCACGCATCGCTCCAGTGCCTTGCGCTGGTTGGCGTTGAAACTGTGGGTGATGCGAATGACGGCAGGGATATGCGCTATCAGGTCATGCTCCGCAGGAATGGATTGGTCAGAGAGCAGGGGGACTAATTCTTCACTCAGTTGCCTGGCAGGGACGGCCCCTGCCACAACCTCCGTAAACATCCTGGAGTAGTGTCGCGTCTGTTCTGAATCCAGTGCGTTATCGTCCTCGATCGTATCGGCAATACGGCAGAGCAGGTAGGCGTTGCTCACCGCCCGGCGCAGACCTTCCGGTAACTGGGGAATGGTCAGGGCAAAGGTACGTGATACACCTTGCAGTATGCGATCCTGATAGACCTCATCGGCTTGGTCGGGTGTCTGACTCATTGGTGAGATTATCTCAGATGCGGGTTCCAAGTTCGAATGGCCTAGTTGGTGAGTACCTTGTTCCGAACAAGCAGGAGTTTTCCCTCGATAAAATGCCAGGTGAGCAGTCCCGGCAGGTCAAAGACCAGTTCCCGGATGCGTGTTGCCAGCGAGATGGCCAGCGCCTGTTCCGGGCTCATGCCCAGCAGGGCCGCCAGCAGCAGGTAGGCGCCTTCCTGTATGCCGTAACCATTGGGGATCAAAAAGGCCATATCGCTCAGCGTGGAGGTCAGGCTTTTCAGCATCAGGGCCTCCACCAGGCTGATGGGAAAACCGAGCAGGTAACAGGCCAGCCAGACTTCCCCGGTCTGGTAAACCGCGCCGCAGGATTTGAGGAAGACAGCGTAGACAAAACGTGCCCTGTGCCTGTAAATCAGCCTGACCTTTTCGTCAATCCCCTTTGCACTGACGTGGATGCCTTCCCACTTGTCGGACTTGATCAGTTTTTCACCCAGCCGTGAGGCGAGGTGAAACATGCCCGCCTTCTGCAGCAGGATCAGGCCGGTGGCGCACAGGGTCAGGATCCCGAATCCACCCAATGCCAGCAGCGCCAGGTGATTGTCCAGTGAAAGATAAACCAGCAGGCTGATCCCGGTAAGGCCCCAGATCAGCACCACCAGGGTCTGGACGGTCTTGTCCACCAGAACCGAGGCCATGGCCTCGTCGGGGGTATTGTCCCAGAGGATCAACAGGCGGGCCTTCACGACCTCGCCGCCAAGTGAGGCGACGGGTAGCAGGTTGTTCACGGAACGGCCCAGCCACATGGCGAATCCCGCGTGCCTGAAGGTGGGCCGGTGTTCCGGCGTGAAGAGCTGGCGCCAGGACTCGGTGGCCGGCAAGGCGTTCGGCATCCAGACGAGGGGAAGACACAGTAAAATCCAGCCCGAGTCGAGTAACAACTGGATCACATCCAGCAGCCCCTGCCAGACCAGTAGTCCGCCCAGTAATAAGAGGCCGCAGATCAATCCGAGATAGGGTAAAAGACGCATTTATAAGTAAGGTTGGAACCCCAGAAAATTTGCCGCGTATTCAAACATAGATGAGCAGTTTTTTCCACGGGCGGCGGTTGCCCGGCTAACAATCAGAATAAAACGGGAACGGGAAGGATCACTTCGGGAGTTCGAGAAAATCCATGATATCGTACCACGGGCCCTCGGCCAGGTTCGTGTAATACCGTTCCGCCGTTATGGTGTCCTCGTCAATGTCCATTGCAAGGATGGCGTCCACGTCGGCAGCCAGCCTGTCGGCGAATTGTTCTACCTCGTTACGTTTCGCTGCCTCCCGTGCCGCCTTGCTCCAGGTGCTCAGAATCGGGGTATGTATCAGGCTCTCGGGGGAATCCTTGGCCCATTCAGCGGCGATCTGCTTGCCAAGATTGCGCATTTTCCCGCTCACTATCTTTAAGCGGGACTCATCGATGCTCGTAATCACTTCATCGGTGATTTCGCGCCAGCCGTTAATGCCGTTATAGCCGTTGTAAAACCGCAGGACCCAGACCAGGTATTCGTCCTCCGGCTGGATTTTCTGGTTGACGGGATCAAGGGCATAAGCGTGTTCAAAATAGGATTGTTCCGGGATGTCATCGGGCCAGGCGATCTTTTTAGTGGCAATAGTCTCGCAACCACACAGGACAAGGGCGGAGATCACGAGTAAAAGGAATTGGTGCAAGTGTTTCATATCAACACCGGTTAGACCGGCACAGTTATATTATATTCAATAAATATGACAATTATTTGGTGAGCGCCCGGGTCACAAGCCATGGTTTAAGGGGCGCCGGGAAGGCGTAAAGTAATTCTCTAGAATGCGCCGAATGTCCAGGTGATTATCGCCATGTTTACACCCGGGTTTTTCCTGTGAAAACCGCCATTGGAAATATGCTGTAACGAGAGCCCGACCATGTTCTGCGGACTGAACTTGTACCCGATGTAAAACTCGGGCTTGAACTCCAGCACACCACCCAGGTCCCTGCTGTGATTCTGGCCGTAGCCGCCCACGCTGAGGGAGGGCAGGATGAAGATCTTTTCATTCCAGCGGATATCCAGGAAGAGGCCGCCAAACCCGTAAAAACCGCTGTCCGTGTTGGCCAGGATCCCGGCCATGAGTCCCGCACCGTGAAAACGCTCATCATACAGGCCGGAAAAAATACGCGGTGAAAACCGGTAATCGATCAGGCCGACAAACGAGATATCATCAGGCTCGGTGACATCAAACAGGCCGGCACCCAGCGTGAAGAAATCGGAGTCTGAATTTAATCTGTAATCTAAGGCATACGTTTTTGTTGTTATTACAAGGCACAGCAGCATGACTGCCAGTGCCCTGGCACTAAACCACTTCATCGGATTTCTCCCGGAATGATTACGACTACAAACAGGGGACTGATTATATTGGATAAAATTCACGAGGCAAGTTACTGAAGCACTGAGAGTTGTAACAGATTTGATACAATTTTGAAAAGGCTAATACTTTGGTAGATGTTAGAAATCCGTGGGCAGTGGCTATACTGTATTTATTTAAGGAGTATTAAATC
>QKIY01000010.1 GCA_003250975.1 Gammaproteobacteria bacterium
TTGATAATTAATATAATAATTTTCACTATTAATAATGCGAATGAAAAATGATAACTAACTCTTTGTCTGGTATGTGCTAAAGTTCATGGCTTTAAATTAACCACGGAAAACACTGAAAGGCATGTCATTAACACCGTCAGAAACACTCGAGACGTTCGAAAACCCGAATCCGGATCGTGACTATACGATCCATATTGAAATACCCGAATTTACCTGCCTGTGTCCAAAGACGGGACAGCCTGATTTTGCCATACTCAACCTTGACTATGTCCCGGACCAGGCCTGCGTTGAACTCAAGTCCCTAAAACTGTATATCTGGTCTTACCGTGACAAGGGTGCATTTCACGAAGCGATTACCAACAAGATCCTGGACGACCTGGTCAATGCCACCCAGCCACGCTTTATGCGACTGACTTCGCGGTTCAATGTACGTGGTGGTATCTATACCGACGTGGTTGCAGAATATAAAAAGGAAGGCTGGGAAGCGCTCATTCCCGTCGATTTACCCTGAGATAATGCAATGTCTGATTTGCTGACAGGTTTTAAATATGCTCTCAGTGGCTTTGGTTTGCTGCTTAAACCCGGCATCAGGCTGTTCGTCCTCTTGCCGATGCTGATTAACGCCCTGTTATTCACCGCCGTGATCACCTATGGTGCCAGTCTGCTTGGGGATTTCATCAACTCATCACTCACCGGCTGGTTGGAATGGTTGCAGTGGTTATTATGGCCGCTGTTTGTGATTATCGCGCTGACCGTCGTATTCTTCTGTTTTTCAATTATCGGTAACCTCATTGCGGCACCCTTCAACGGATTCCTGGCTGAACGGGTAGAAACTTACCTGACGGGTGTTACATCGGACGGGGATGAAGGACCGGGGATGATTATCCAGCAGATGAAAGATGCCCTGATTTCCGAATTCCACAAGTTTCTCTATTTTATAGTCAGGGCCATACCCCTAATCGCACTGTTTTTTATACCCTTTATTAACTTTGCCGCCCCCTTCCTGTGGGTTATCTTCGGCGGCTGGATGCTGGCGCTGGAATATCTGGATTTTCCCATGGGGAATCACAATATATTATTCCCCGAGTTGCGAGCCAGGGCTCGCTCCAACAGGCCACTCTCATACGGTTTCGGACTTGGTGTGATGGTATTGACGCTGCTACCTGTCATTAATTTTATCGCCATTCCTGTTGCAGTCTGCAGTGCAACAAAACTCTGGGTTGAAAAGATTAAACAGGAGGGCGAATGAACAACAAATTGAGTATTGCCTCGTTATTTCCTTTCTGGTATAGATGCACGCTGATTTTTGACGGGCGGAGAGAGAACGATGCCTAAAAAGAAGAAGACGGCGAAGAAAAAAACCGCAAAAAAGAAGACTGCTGCCAGGAAAAAGACAGCAAAGAAAAAGACTGCTGCCAAGAAAAAGGCTGCAAAAAAGGCCCCTGCGTCCAAAAAGAAAGTAACCCGTAAGAAAATCGCCAAGAAAAAGGCTGCCAAGAAAAAAACAGCAGGTAAGAAAATCGCCAAGAAAAAGGCTGCCAAGAAAAAAACAACAGGTAAGAAAAGGACTGCTAAGAAAAAGGTTTCCGGAAAAACAACAAAACGGGTGGGTACCGCAAAAAAAGAGATGAGCAAGATAACCAGAATAAATAGAGGTCGTTCCGCTACAACCAGTCCTGTTGAAAAAGGTGAGTTCAAACCCTACAAGATCAAAAGTGGTGAGGATTACATGGGGCCTGAGCAGGCAGCACATTTCCGTGAATTATTGCTGAACTGGAAGCAGGAACTGATGGAAGAAGTTGATCGCACGGTTCATCATATGCGGGACGAGGCAGCCAATTTCCCGGATCCAAATGACCGCGCAACCCAGGAAGAGGAATTTGCCCTTGAACTGCGTACCCGCGATCGAGAAAGAAAACTCATCAAGAAGATTGACGAATCACTCTCCGACCTGGATGACGGGGATTACGGATATTGCGAGATTTGTGGTGTTGAAATCGGAATACGCCGCCTTGAAGCAAGACCTACCGCGACGCTCTGTATTGATTGCAAGACCCTTGATGAAATCAAGGAGCGTCATTTGGGATAAATTAAACAGTTACAAGTAATTCCGCTTGTTACTAGTGGCTTATGACTTGTAACTACACCGGCCGTTTCGCACCCTCACCTACTGGACCGTTACACTTTGGTTCCATCATTGCCGCCCTGGCAAGTTACCTGCGCTCACGATCGCTCGGCGGGAAATGGTTGTTACGTATTGATGATATCGACACGCCGCGTAACCAGCCCGGCGCAGCGAATAGCATCATGCACACACTGGAGGCGCTGGGACTGTGGTGGGACGGAGAGGTTGTATTTCAGAGCCACCGTGTCGAACTCTACAAAGAAATCCTGAATGATCTTGATAAACGGCAATTGCTTTATCCCTGTTCCTGTTCACGTAGCGAAATTAAGGGCAGACCTTATCCCGGCACCTGTCGCAACGGTATCACACGCAAGCGGAAAAACAACGCGCTCAGAATACGCACGGACAGCCGGCAGATTCATTTTAATGATCTGATCCAGGGTGAAGTTGAGCAATGCATAGAAAAAGATGTCGGTGATTTTATTCTGAAGCGCACCGACGGCCTGATTGCCTATCACCTCGCAACGGTTATTGATGACCATCTCCAGGGCGTTACCGAAGTCATGCGCGGGACTGATTTACTGGATTCAACGCCGAGACAGATATTCCTGCAACAGGTCCTGGGCTATGAACATCCACAATATTTCCACCATGCCGTAGCCATCAACCCATCCGGCACGAAGATCAGTAAGCAAAACCATGCCCCGGGGATCGATATCAGTAACGGTGCACAGGCACTTTTCGAGGCACTGGTGTTTCTGGGGCAGGAACCGGACCCGTCGTTAACAGAGGGGGCCTGTGGAGATATCGTGTCATGGGCCCTGCAACACTGGCGGTTGGATACCCTTCCCCAGGAGAACCGGATAGTAATTCAGGAATTTTGACCTGCCAACTTTACCCTACGTTCATAGGCCTCCCTGGCTATCTGCATATCATCAATAAACCACGGCAGTTCTTTCAGTAACAAGGCCTGTGGCCCGTCCACCAGCGCCCTGGCCGGATCAGGGTGAAAATCAACCAGCACCATATTCGCCCCGGCAATAATCCCCTGCGCGGTGGCGTGCATTATGTCCAGGATCTGGTCCGGTGCTGCCTGTCTCATGCCAACGGAATGTGATGGATCTACGCAGACCGGCATATGCGTCATGCGCTTGATAACCGGTACATGGGCAAAATCCACCAGATTACGATGCGGATCACCCATATTGGTCTTCATGCCGCGCAGGCAGAAGATGATCCGCCGGTTGCCTTCGCTAGCCAGGTATTCGGCCGCGTTCAACGACTCCTCCAGGGTGATACCGAAACCTCGCTTTAAGAGCACGGGGTATTCTTTTTGCCTTCCTGCACTCTTCAGTAATTCGAAATTCTGCGTATTGCGCGTCCCGATCTGCAATATAACCCCTGTCGGCTGGCCGGCCTTCTCCAGCGCCTCATGGATCTCATGAATATGATTATCATGCGTGATCTCCATGGCTATGACCTTTATCCCGTACTTACCGGCCAATTCGAACACATAGGGCAGACAATCCTTGCCGTGACCCTGAAAGGAATAGGGATTAGTGCGCGGTTTGTAGGCTCCCATGCGTGCACATTGTTGACCGTTTTCCTGTAGGCACTTGTACATCATCTCGACATGCTCCGGTGTATCGACCGCACAGAGACCGGCAAACAGGAGCAGGTTGTTCTGGGAAAAGCGTATACCTTTATATATGAATTCACCGGTGCGCTGATCATCCTTGTGCCGGCCGATCACTCGGTATTCCCGGGAGACACGCACCACGCGTTCCACCACCTCGAAACTCTCCACCATGGCTGCATCGATACTCGAGGTGTCCCCTATCAGGTAAATCTCGGTCAAACGCTGTTGAGCACCCAGCACCTCGTGTAACCGGTACCGGATCCCCTGGAGTGTAGACAGATAATCGATCAGCTTTCTGTATGCTTCCCCCGACTGATCGGTGTCGGGATGCAAGATAATAATCATCGTTAAATACTCTGGCAGTTGGGCCTGGGGCCATTGGATCTGCTGACATCCTATTATTTTTAACAAAAGCCTGGCAAGGACTATCCACCCTTACGGTGCTTTAGTATTATCATTTGGGAATATGAAAAGAATATCACTCACCATTTGTTTTCTGAATATGTCCCTATTCTCATGGAACTGCGTGGCTGTTGAGAAAATTACGGTCGTTGGTTTGTTCAAGGACAAGGCCGTAGTCAGGATAGACAACAAGCAGCGAGTCCTGAAAAAAGGCGTTACCAGCCCGGAAGGCGTCACGCTGATCTCCGCCAACAGCAACGAGGCCGTTCTGGAGTTCGATGGCGAGCAGAAAAGCTATGGTCTCGGTGATAACGTCAGCATAAATTTCAAACCTCCGGAGAAAGGCCCTGTAGTGACCATTGCGCCGTCCAGTGGCATGTATCGCGTCAATGGCAGCATCAATGATTTCCAGGTAAGTTTCCTTGTCGACACCGGGGCCAGCAGTGTTTCCATGAACCGCTACCAGGCCAAGCGCATTGGACTGAATTATAAGCTCGATGGCCAGGAGATCGTGTCGGAAACTGCCTCAGGCTATGCAAAGGCCTATGTAATCAATCTTAAAAAGGTACGGGTTGGAGACATTGAAGTAAGTGATGTGGAAGGTGTCGTTCACGACAGTGAATTTCCACGCGTGATCCTGCTGGGCAGTTCCTTCCTCAGCCGGGTCAAGATGAGTCGCGAAGGCCAGCTATTACTTCTCGAAAAATAGGATCATACTGACCGCTTCAGGCGTTCCTGGTTCCACAGGACTTCCTTGCCCTTCTGGTTCTGGTTGATCACGCGAGCAAAGACAAACAACAAGTCGGACAGACGATTGATATACGCAAGCGTATTCTCGTTGAGAAATTCCTCCCTTGCCATCCTGACCATGTGTCGCTCCAGGCGGCGGCAAACGGTCCGCGCCAGGTGACACAGGGAGGCAGACATCGTCCCGCCCGGCAGGATGAATTCCTCCAGTGGCTTAAGATCACTGTTATAGTTGTCAATCAGGTCTTCAAGGCGGGCAACGTGGGCGCTATCCGTGGTCGCCTTTCCGGGGACGGAAATCTCTGCACCAATATCAAACAGCCGGTGCTGGATGTTCAGCAAGTAACCGGCGACGTCATCCTTGATACCACTGGCAATGAGCACGCCTATCATGCTGTTTAGTTCATCTACATCACCCATGACACACACACGCAGTGTGTCTTTTTCAATGCGCTGGCCGTTACCAAGGCCGGTAGTGCCGTCATCACCGGTACGTGTATAGATTTTTGTCAGTCGGTTACCCATCGACGCAATTATAAGATGAAAAAGAAACTAGACAGCAGTTATGGAGTTATTAGTGTCGAGACGTTGATTCAGCAGCTCAATAATCATGAAAAGGACAAATGTATAGATAAGAGTGCTGGCAAAAGTATTGCCGAAAAACGGTAAAGCCAGGACAAAGCACTCAACCAGCCCGGCCATTGTCATCGGGTAAAGCGTGCCCGAAAGCCAAGTACCGAAATTGGATAGCAGGAAAAAAATGACAGAGACAGCAAGCGATGAACCAAACAAGAGCAAGACATTACTACGTTCCTTCAATAGATAGTGGCCTATGAGCGTCCCGCTGACAAACCCCAGATAAACAAACAACATGGATACCAGATGATAGGTTCCGATAAACAGATCACTGATTATCAATGCCGCAAGTGGAACCAGCCAGGCCGATTTCCTGGCCAGGTAGGCACCTGCAAACAGACCCAGTGCACCCATGGGTGTGAAGTTGACCGGATGTGGGACCAGGCGAGAAAAGATGACCAGTGCGATCAGGCCATAGATAATCAGGTAATTTCGTATTTGCCGGGTCATTTACGGTCTCTCGATGAAAGTTAGGGGTAATTATAACTCAATGTCAGGTAAAAATTCCGTTCCGGTGCCGGGAAGAAGGTCTCCACCTGGGGTGAAGGGAAGCCCTTCCGGAAATCAAAACCTATGTTACCCGAGTCACTGTATTCCTTGTCAAGCAAGTTATTGACAAGCAACGCAATTTTAAAGTTTTTCACAGTGTAGGCCAGGTTGAAATCTGACACCACGTAACCTGGCAGCTTGGAAAAAGTGTTGTTGAAATCCCCGCCGAACACACGCGAACTTGTACCATACACGGCAAGGTGCGCCTGCAGGTAATCCGTCATGCGGTAATGAACCCCCAGGTTTGCAACGTGATCTGCAATGAACGTTAGTTCCGATCCTGCAAATTGACCACTTCTCACCTCGGTGTCGATAAAACTGTAATCGGCGGACACCCGTAACTGGTAATTCAGGGCATAGCTGCCGCCAATCACTACACCGCGGCGACGTGTATCACCAATACTCGTATTCACACCGGATGTCGGGTCAAACACGATTTCATCATTCAGGTCCAGTTGATACAGCAGGATATGTAATGACTTGTTTCTCACACGCCATTCCACGCCGGTTTCGTATGAATAACCGGTTTGTGTTTCCGGAAAGGGTAAAAAAGGTGCGCCGAAGTGGTTGTTATCCGCGATGGCCGAATATTCATCGGCGGTAACAAAGCGGAAATTGCGATCAACCCTGCCAAACAGGCGCAATGCGGGACTGAATTGATACGAGAGCCCTAATTCTGCCGCATATGCATTGTCATCGATCTCTGAACCCGGAGGTAACGATCGGCCGCAACATAGGGTATCCACCAGGATATCATTACTGACTTCGCCGTAACGTCCACCGATGGTCATATCCAGGGCCGTGGAAAGCGGTACAATGGCGCGCGCATACACGCTCTGCTGCTTCTGCGTATCAACGGTCAGCCCGAAGTTTGACTGGAGAAAATAATCCGTCTCGAATACATCGGCGCCGACCGTTAGCAGGGACCGGCCATTAGGCAGATCAAATGTGCTGACAATACGCGGCGTATATTCAATATGATGCCGCTTCTGAAAGATCGGACTAGGGAAACCACTGGAGGTGAGTTGGCCAAGCGATTCACTACGGCGATTGGTGTATTCAAACCGGATTTCCGTATTGCCGGTGAGTGATTGGATCATTCCCAGCCTGCTGACATGCGTGTCCGTGTCAATAAAATCCCCGGGGTTCAATGCCTGGCGACGATCAGCCTCGACCTGGTCTCGGAACAAGGGGCCGGGCAATTCGCTGTTTTCGTTGATGTCTTCATATTCAGCAAACAAGACACCTGAAGCGTGTTCGAAGTCAACCTTCGTTGCAACATCCGTCAACTGGAGTTCGTTGTTGTCGCGATAATTGTCCGAGAGGCGGCGGGCCGAACTTAGCCGGAAACCCAGGCCGCTTTCATGCCGATCCTCGACGGATGCATAAACATCACGCCGGCTATAGCTGCCTAGAACGGTTTCAACCTTGAATCGCCTCTCCTGTGGCGTGCGGGTCAGGATGTTGATAACACCACCAATTGCCTTGTCGCCATAAAGCGTACCGGCACTGCCCGTGATGATTTCAATCCGCTCAATACTTTCCAGCGCCACCGTGTTCAGGTCCGGCAGGCCGTTATCTACGTTATTTAGGCGCCGTCCGTCAATCATGATCAAGGTGTTTTGCTGCGCAGTTTCGGAAAATCCGCGCAATCCAATGCTGGCGTCCGTGCCATCGCCGAACAGATCAGATATCTGGATCCCGCCAATCGTGCGCAATACATCGACCAGGTGGGTTGCACCGGAGGCCTGGATTTCTTCCTGTGTGATAACGGTAACCAATGCCGGTGTCGAGACAAAACCTGTATCCGAGCGCGTTGCCGTAACGACGACCCTGTCAAGAACCTCCACCGGGGAATCATCTGGTCCGGCAAATGCCGCAGTGCTCTGGATGGTAACTGCCAGCAGGACCGGCATGCAGAAAAGGGAAATGTTTTTTTTATTCATTGTCTTCACCCGCGCAAACAATAAGTAACTTAATCGCGGATAAGACGGACAGGTACATAGGAAGGCGCAAGGCCTGTTCTATGTTACCCGGATCGCCCACCGCGACTGGATTATTGCAACAGGCCGGTCTCCGGGCTCGCGAATGGACAATAGTCATGTATTGTCCGGTGGTATCGCCTTCCCATGTCATCGACACAGTGGCTGGTAGATACGACCTTGATTCACATACCGTTGCGGGGGCAGCACTGGCATTGCTAAACAGAGTTTAACGCACCAGTTTCCCGTTTAACCCCGGGGCTGAATAACCACGAGGCACCTGAAACGTCTAAAACACTAGAGGTAAATCATAAACAAGTCAACATGGCCACCGCAGCATAGGCTAAATCCCTGCTTATACCTGCTTAAGACTAGTTTAAGGTTAAGGTACTAAATTAATCGCCAGTTAGTTCCTGAAAAGCAACCTAATCAAGATATTAAGACGGGTATTTAATGAACGTACGTCCCGATATTATCTTTGCTGAGCCCAAACCAGCCGAAGATTTCAAATTCGGTGCGGAAACAGCTTCTGTATTCGATGATATGGTCAATCGATCGGTACCCCTTTATGCGGAAATCCAGCAAATGGTTACCGAACTGGCTGGCAGCTTCGCCACCAAAGGAAGCCGTATCTACGACATCGGTTGCGCGACGGGCACAACTTTTGAATTTCTGGCCGAAAAACTCATGCCGGGAATAGAGATGATAGGTATTGATAACTCTGAAGATATGCTTGAAAAGGCAAGGGAAAAGCTGAAAGAGAAATCCGGCCATTTCCGTTTCATAAATGCCAATATCGAAAACCTCCCCCAAATCAAGAATGCCTCGGTGGTGATCCTTCTGCTCACCCTTCAATTCGTCCGGCCAATTAACCGTGAAAAACTTATTAAACAAATTTGTAATGGTCTTCAGGAAAACGGCTGTCTGATCCTAGTGGAAAAGGTGACAGGTTCACATACACGGTTTAACCGCTTGTTTATTGATTATTATTATGACTATAAACGGCGCATGGGATATTCAGAACTCGAGATTTCCCAGAAACGTGAGGCCCTTGAGAATGTACTGATTCCCTATCATTACGAGGAAAATAAGAGACTCTTGCTTAATAGCGGTTTTTCACACGTTGAAGATTTTTTTCGTTGGTATAATTTTTCGGGCATGGTTGCGGTAAAGTAACTATGCCCGAATCTTTTATTATTCGTTACGGTAATTTTTTATTCCGTTATCGTAACTTTTTATTCCCTCTTGCCCTGTTCTCCCTCTTGCTGACATTCAAGCCACACCCATTCGGTGGTAACGTTAATTCAGATGTCTGGTTGGATATTGCCGGTGTTCTGATTATTTTTCTGGGACAGAGCATCAGGGCCACTGTTATTGGCCTGGCTTATATTAAACGGGGTGGAATGAATAAAAAAATTTATGCTGATTCACTGGTTACCAACGGGTTGTTTGCCCATTGCCGTAACCCCTTATATCTCGGAAACATGCTAATCATCGGTGGCTTTCTGGTGATCCATAATAACCCATGGGTCTACATGCTGGGCGCCGGCTTTTTTCTCTTCTCCTACACGGCTATCGTTTTGGCTGAAGAGGACTATCTTTACAGCCAATTTGGCGATGCGTTCAGGGACTATTGCACCCGGGCCCCGCGCTGGGGGATTTCTTTTATCGGTCTGGGCGATACCATCAGCTCCATGCAGTTCAAATGGAATCGCGTCATTGCCAAGGATTACACCACGGCAGTTACCTGGTTTTTAACCATACTGTTCTTGTTCACCGAGGAACACATATCGACTCAGGGCCTGGAGGCAAGCTGGCGCTTTCTGGATACCACCCTGGTCCTGGCAGTTATCATACTGGCTGTATTCCTCTCAATACGTAAGTTCAAGAAATCCGGCCGGCTTGCTGAATAGCCACCGTCAGCAAAGCCGTGGATCAATCGTGGTATAACCCGATTGATTGAACCAAGCTTGTCCCTTTAACCACCGCGGGTCTGCCTTACCCTGGTTAATTAAAAAGTTCTATCTTCGGCGAAAAAACCTGATTGGTGCCAAACTCCATCAGCATGCACAAAGATTGTGCATTGAGGATATGAAAGGGTTATGAAAAAACAAAAAATAGTGCATAATGCGCTGCACAATTCCAATAAAAATCCAGTAAACACACTGAACTAATTCGGTTACATTCATGCCTCGGCAATTAATAATTAAAATCGCGATGGCAGGGGACACATCGCAGTTCAGAAGGGTACTAAGATGAAAGCACACAAGGTAGAAATTATGAGTCCAACTGCAAAATTGATACTCGAAGGCAAGGAATACGAGCTGCCAATTGTTATCGGGTCCGAAGGGGAAAAGGGCATTGATATCACCCAGTTAAGGAACACCACCGGTTACATTACGCTGGACAGTGGTTATATGAATACCGGCTCAACCCGCAGCGCCATCACCTACCTGGACGGTGAAAACGGCATCCTCCGCTACCGGGGCATACCTATCGAGCAATTGGCCCGGCATTCAACCTTTGTTGAAACTAGCTACCTCCTGATCTATGGCGAACTCCCGACTAGGCAACAGCTCGACCATTTTTCACAACTGCTGACCACGCACAGCCTGATCCATGAAGACATGAAACACTTCTTTGACGGCTACCCGCAGTCCGCCCATCCCATGGCGATCCTGCAATCCATGGTCAACACCCTGTCTGCCTACTACCCGGAATCCATCAATCCGTTTGAAAATGTGGAAGTTACTGCGGCCAGGCTGATCTCCAAGCTGCGCACCCTGGCGGCTTTTTCCTACAAGAAGAGCATTGGCCGGCCCCTGATGTATCCACTGAAAAAACTCAGCTATTGCGCCAACTTCCTGCGCATGATGTACGCCATGCCCACCGAGGAATACGAAGTGGATGAAGACATGGTTTCCGCATTGAACATGCTCTTGATCCTGCATGCAGATCATGAACAGAACTGCTCAACCTCAACTGTCCGCCTGGTGGGTTCAGCCCTGCCTAACCTGTTTGCTACCATCAGCGCCGGTGTTGCCGCCCTTTCCGGCCCCTTGCATGGCGGTGCCAACGAGGCCGTCATCGACATGCTGCAACATATCAACGAAACCGGGATAAGCTGTCAGGATTTCGTCCAGCAAGTCAAGGATCAAAAGGCCAATGCCCGGCTGATGGGATTCGGCCATCGCGTCTACAAGAACTTTGACCCCCGCGCCACCCTTCTTAAGGAAATGACAGGGACGATCCTCAGCAAGAAAGGCATTAAGGATCCCCTGCTGGATATTGCCAAGGAACTTGAAGAGGTCGCACTGAGAGACGACTTCTTCATTGAACGCAAGCTTTACCCAAACGTCGACTTCTACAGTGGCATCCTCTACAAGGCCATGAACATTCCAACCAACATGTTCACGGTGATGTTTGCCATCGGCCGCCTGCCCGGCTGGATCGCCCATTGGAAGGAGATGATGGAATCCGACGATCGCAAGATCGGCCGGCCTCGTCAGGTCTACACTGGCCCGACACTGCGAGATTACGTGCCACTCGAAAAACGCGGTTAATCCCGCTTGGCATGAACAGCCCCGAAAGGGGTACAATGCGCGCTTTATTTTCAGCGGATAAAGCGCGTATTTTTGTTTCATGGCCATTCAACTTTCCAGACCGGAACGCCTTCCCCTGCTTGAGCCCCTGCTCAAGGAGCGTATCCTCGTGCTCGATGGTGCGATGGGCACCCAGATACAGGCCTACAAGCTGGAAGAAGCGGACTACCGCGGAGAGCGCTTCGCCGACCATCCTTCGGACCTGAAGGGCAATAACGACCTGCTCTCGATCACCCGCCCGGATATCATCGAGGCCATCCACCGGGCCTACCTCGAGGCGGGCGCGGACATTATCGAGACCAATACCTTTAATTCGACCGCTATCGCCATGGCCGATTACGCTATGGAGGACCTGGTTTTTGAACTCAACAGGAGTGGAGCGGCCCTGGCACGCCGGGTAGCAGACGAATTCGAGCAAGCGGAGCCTGGCAGGCCGCGGTTTGTCGCCGGTGTCCTCGGACCGACCAACCGGACCGCCTCGATCTCGCCGGACGTGAACAACCCCGGTTATCGAAATATCGATTTCGTGACCCTGGTCGAGGCCTATACCGAGGCCGTGCATGGGCTGATAGAGGGCGGCGCGGACCTGTTGCTGGTCGAAACCATCTTCGACACACTGAACGCCAAGGCTGCCTTGTTCGCCATCGACCAGTATTTCGAGGACCACGGTGTACGCCTGCCGATCATGATCTCCGGGACGATCACCGATGCCTCGGGCCGCACCCTTACCGGCCAGACCACGGAGGCCTTCTGGAACTCCCTCAGGCACGCAAAACCGCTGACAATCGGCCTAAATTGTGCTTTAGGCCCCAAAGACTTACGTCAATATATTGAAGAACTTTCTAGTGTTGCAGATACCTGGGTCAGCGCCCACCCGAACGCCGGCCTACCGAATGAATTCGGTGAATATGACCTCGAGGCGGGACCGATGGCCCAACATATCGAGGAATGGGCCAGTAGCGGCTTCTTGAACATCGTCGGAGGCTGTTGCGGTACCACGCCGGATCATATCCGCGCCATCGCCGCGGCCGTAGCGAACAAGGCGCCGCGCCAGGTACCGGAACTCCCTATTTACCAGCGCCTGAGTGGCCTCGAGGCCTTCAACATCACGCCGGATGCGAATTTCGTAAACGTCGGTGAGCGCACCAACGTGGCCGGTTCGCCGAAATTCCTGAAACTCATCAAGGAAGACAATGATCTCGAGGGTGCGCTGGAGGTGGCGCGCCAGCAGGTCGAGAACGGAGCGCAGATAATCGACGTCTGCATGGACGAAGGCATGCTGGATTCCGAACAACTCATGCACGATTTCCTGAACCTGATTGCCTCGGAACCGGACATCAGCCGCGTACCGATCATGATCGATTCCTCCAAATGGACGGTAATCGAGGCAGGCTTACGCTGCATCCAGGGCAAGGGCATCGTCAATTCCATCAGCCTTAAGGAAGGCGAGGAAAAATTTATCGAGCATGCAAAACTGGTTCGGCGTTACGGTGCGGCCGCAGTCATAATGGCCTTCGATGAACAGGGTCAGGCTGATACCACCGACCGCCGCTTCGAGGTCTGCAAGCGCTCCTATGAGATCCTGGTAAATAAAGTCGGTTTCCCACCGGAGGACATCATCTTCGATCCCAATATCCTCACCGTCGCCACGGGTTTGGAAGAACACAATAATTACGCGGTGTCGTACTTCGAGGCCACGCGGCTTATCAAGGAACACCTGCGCCACGCCCTGGTCAGTGGCGGCCTGAGCAATGTCTCGTTCTCATTCCGCGGCAATAACCCGGTGCGCGAGGCTATGCACGCGGCCTTCCTCTATCACGGTATCCAGGCCGGTATGGATATGGGCATCGTCAACGCCGGCCAACTCGGGATCTACGACGAGATCGACAAGGAATTGCTGGAGTACGTCGAGGATGTGTTGCTGAACCGCAGACCGGACGCTACCGACCGACTGGTAGATTTCGCCGAGACCGTGAAGGCCGGCGCCACCAGGGAAAAAAAGGTCGATGACGCCTGGCGCAAGGGAACTGTCAGAGAAAGACTGAGCCATGCTCTGGTCAAGGGGATCGCCGATTATATCGAGGCGGACACCGAGGAGGCCCGGCAGCAATATGACAAGCCACTTGAGGTCATCGAGGGTCCGCTCATGGACGGCATGAACGTGGTCGGAGACCTGTTCGGTTCCGGCAAGATGTTCCTGCCGCAGGTAGTAAAGAGCGCGCGCGTCATGAAAAAGGCCGTGGCTTACCTGATCCCGTTTATCGAGGAAGAGAAAAAGCGCAGCGGTGATACTGGCAGAAACAACGGCACCATTGTTATGGCCACCGTTAAGGGTGATGTGCACGACATCGGCAAGAACATTGTCGGCGTAGTCCTGCAATGTAACAACTTCGAGGTAATCGATCTCGGTGTGATGGTGCCTGCAGAGAAGATCCTGCAAACGGCGATGGAACACAATGCCCATATCATAGGCCTCAGTGGATTGATCACGCCGTCGCTGGACGAGATGGTGCATGTCGCGAAGGAGATGAAGCGTCAGGGCTTCAAGCTGCCGCTCCTGATCGGCGGCGCGACGACCTCGCGCGCGCATACGGCCGTGAAGATCGATCCGCAATACGATGAACCCGTGGTACATGTAAAGGATGCCTCGCGTGCGGTAGGCGTAGCGCAGAACCTCGTGAGCAAGACCACGTATGACAACTTCGTACAGCAGGTCCGCGAGGAATATGACACCGTACGCCAGCGTCACGCGGGCAAACGACAGAAGATCAGCTGGCTGACGCTTGAAGAGGCGCAGGCAAATGGATTGAAGACGGACTGGAAAAAATACACCCCGCCGCAACCGGAGCAACCCGGTGTTCACGTGTTCGAGGATTACCCACTGGCGGAACTGAAAGACTACATCGACTGGACACCGTTCTTCATCGCCTGGGAACTGGCCGGCAAGTTTCCGCGCATCCTGGAAGATGAAGTTATCGGCAAGGAAGCTACGAAACTCTATCACGATGCGCAGGCCATGCTGGAAAAGATCATCGCCGAAAAATGGTTCACGGCGCGGGGCGTCATCGGCCTGTTCCCGGCTAACAGCATCGGCCATGACGATATCGAGATCTATACCAGCGACAAGCGTGATGGTTTATTAATGACATTGCATACGCTGCGCCAGCAGCAGAAAAAACCGCCGGGCCAGCCCAATTATGCGCTGGCGGACTTCATCGCCCCCGCAGAGACCGGCGTCAAGGACTACATCGGCGGCTTCGCGGTTGCGGCGGGATTCAGCATGGAGGAGAAGATCAAGCAGTTCGAGACTGATCATGATGATTACAGTGCCATCATGCTCAAGGCCCTGGCCGATCGTTTCGCCGAGGCCTTCGCCGAGCGCCTGCACCAGCGCGTGCGCAAGGAATTCTGGGGTTACGATGAAAAAGAGGCGCTGGACAATACTGCGCTGATCGCCGAGAAATACCGGGGCATCCGCCCTGCCCCCGGCTATCCCGCTTGCCCGGACCACACGGAAAAACCGTTACTGTGGAAGCTGTTGGACGTGGAAAAGAACACCGGCATTAAATTGACCGAGAGCTATGCTATGTATCCCGCCGCAGCAGTCAGCGGACTCTACTTCTCACACCCCGAGTCACGCTATTTCGGCGTCGGGCAAATCAATCGCGACCAGGTCAAGGATTACGCACACAGGAAAGGGATGGAGTTGCATAAGATGGAGAGGTGGCTTAGCCCGAACCTCGGTTACGACCCCGAGGAAGTAAATTAAGCCCATAAAACTGCCCTAACTTCGTTAAAAGCATTTCTTAAAATGCTCATTTTACTTTAGTAGGAGACATTAGACTGCTATGAAACGCGCACCGCGATCATTACTAATCGTGCTAGTGGTGGCACTTTGGTGGGCGCCTATGGCGAGTCTCGCATCAGATGAATATAACGCGTTGCCGCCCATTGGGACCCAAGTTCGCGTTATGGCTCCTTCACTTGGCCCCGGGTGGCACTACGGCCAATTCAATCGTCTGCGCGTTGAACCTCCATGCTACCGGGTCCTTATATTTTCCGGTGGCCCGACTCGCCGCATCGATCACATTCTTTCGCCTGGCGAGTTGACGCGAATCGAGGTCGCCGATCATTCGCCAAGTGTCCAACCGAAATCTTCTGCTGGTATTGCTGCTTCGGGGAAAGATCCTCATGTCACTTGGCACGAACTCGCTCTTGACCAACTCCTCACCACTGAAAAGGCCTGCGGTGCGCACCCCTCATTGTGAACGTTAGGTTTCATTAATTCTTCAGGAGAACAAGATGGCAAAGAAGCATAATCAGTCGCCACAGATTAAAGAGTTGTCGTGGGGGAAGATGACTGTTGAAGGTGTTGGTTCCGGCAAGGATTTCAAACTCTGGCCCGGAGGCGGCCGTCCCTGGGACTGGAGTGAGACCGGTACCCAACACTCTCCGGGGATCCAGCCTGCCGATGTCGAAGAACTGTTACAGCATGGTGCAGACGAGGTCGTTCTCTCACAGGGTATGATGCGTGCCCTGCATACCTGTCCCGAAACAATAAAACTACTACAGGACAAGGGAGTTAAAGTACATATCGCGGAAACAAAACTGGCACGTGAAATCTATAACGAACTAGCAGGTGAAGGAAGGGCTATCGGAGGACTATTTCATTCAACGTGCTGATGTATTTCTTGCTGTATTCAAGCCCTACCATTGCATGCTCAGACTTATCCCGTATCCATCATTAAGGAGCATAGGACGCACCGCGAGGTTTTTTTCCTTATTTTCCCGCTCGTGTACTGTATCGGTGGCTTCCCAGGCAATGTACCAGCCCAGTGCGGCCTGTGAGAAATAATGGGCGTTATCGTTGATCCTGGACCATGCACAGGCGGTAGAAGCCAGATAGAAAAAGGATTTTAAATACACGTTTTCATCCGACATACTCGCCATGGCCAGAAACGGGACTGCGCCGACAAATGCATGGGTGCTTATACCATTCACATCATCGAATGAGAACGGGCGCCAGCTCGACCCCCTGTCCTCACTGGGGCGGGATGCACCATTTATAGTTTGCATGAATAGTAATAATGGCGTACCAAGTACATAGGAACGCATCATACGTTTGCCCCACCGTCCAACCGACCTGTTATATGTAGTGTCTTCCAGCATATTATCCATCAGTGCAGTAGCGACGGTTACCGGAATCAGGTACTTGTACTCACCGAAATTCTTCACGACATCCGCAACATCATCTGTCGTTGAACTGCGGACGTCATCCTGGTAGTGATCCTGGATATATTGATCGATATTCGTATTCGCGAATATCGCACCAGAAAAAAAGACCAGTCCCATGCGTTTAAGACGGCTGAGGGAATAGAATTCCCTGTAATCATCAGACAACGTGTGCCAGGCTTCCGACGTAATATTTGAATTACCCTGATCTGAGGAAGTACCATCATCAGCATATACAGGGCAGCAAACCAGCAGTAGTAAGATGATGTAATGTCCTGGCTTTCTATAAAATTTCAGTCGACAGGCCTCTACCAGCACAGTCGGCAGGCCGCAAAGTTCTGCAAAAATGGTATCTGGCCATAATTTCATAAAGGACACTACCCTTTTGTTTTATGCTAACCATCTGATTTTTGTGCTGGTATGCAGCCTTTTCGGCACAAATCAAGATTTACTGTAGTGTCCGATCCTTAAGGTAAGCTTAAGGTTTAGTGCCAGGTGTAAATTTCCTCGTTCTTTATCAGAGAAATATAGATAGGGATCACAAAATGATATTTCTGAACTACACAGAAAAATCTGCAATCAATTACATGACTAATTCAATGTTGAATTAGACGAATCATTTTTATTGAGGTGAATGAAATGCCTGGGAATCCAGACTATTTTAGCCGGATTGTCTGGATTCCCATGTTAAAGGGATTAACACTCAACATACTGTTCTGCTTTCTCTTACCGGTAAACCAGGGGAATACCATCTGCCAGTTTGAACCTTTGTACAGCGGCGATCTTGTTCTCTATCTGCAGGTAGCGAACAGACTTTGCTGCGGGAAGTACTCTGGAGAGTTTATCAAGATAGGTTTTCTTCATATCAATCAGGGATTTTTCAATATCAAGGTAATCAGTCATTAACTGCTTTGCTGTTGCATCACTGATTGAACCTGTATTGTAAGCTTCAGCGTAATCCACGATAATGTCAGCCAATCGCTTGTTGTGCTTACCCAGGTCTTTTTGATATTCCTCATAGATCGGCCAGAATGCCTTGGCCTCAGCCTCGGTCAGTGACATATTACTGGCAACTAGGAGTTTCTTGTCTGCTTCGACCTTCTCTCTCAAAATTTCCATATTAGTATTACCTATGTCTTGATCAGCGGCGGCAATCGGCAAACTAAGAGTAAATAAAATAATGAGAACTGATTTTACTAACAGAATCTTGTTATTGTTCATTGTTTGGTCCCCTTTTAAATCAATTAATATTATAAAAATGAAATTTTAATTTTTTCCTGACTAGCTGCTTGTAATTTATATCTGTATTTATGGTGCCCGGGGCCGGACTCGAACCGGCACGGAGTTGCCCCCGAGGGATTTTAAGTCCCTTGTGTCTACCAATTCCACCACCCGGGCAAACACAGAAAAAAAGAAATGGAGGCTGGGGTCGGAATCGAACCGGCGTCCACGGCTTTGCAGGCCGCTGCATAACCACTCTGCCACCCAGCCAGAGTTCTATGATGTCAAATTTCCTGAATAAAGGCCTGGCCAATTTATTAACACCAGGGAAGCAGGTATTCTTATAAAGCGAAAAACCCCGGAATATGGTACCGGGGCCCTCTTGCGGCGAAGAACCTGCCGCGGTTTCTCTCATCTAAGGCAAGAAGATGGCGATTATAGTGGTAATAACTGCTATTTTCAAAATAATGTATGTCATTCAATTATTTGAGAAAATAAGAGGTATCCTGATGCCTGATTGTATAAAATAGAATTGGTCCAGATATTCAATATCGCAGGGTGGAGATCTGCAGAATGATGCAATACCCGAATATAAAACGGCTCTTTCGCCGCTTGCTAATACCGGTTTTGGTAGGTGCTATGTCAATTGTACAGGCCGCCGATCCGGTGCCTGTGACTGTGACGAGACCCCAGGTTGAGCCCCTGCAAGAAGATTTGCCCTTGACCGGCACCATCACTTCAAAACGACAGGCCGCCCTCTCCCCCCGTATTAGTGGTCTGATATCACGTGTCAATGTTGATGCCGGCAGCGAGGTGAAACGGGGTGATGTCCTTATAGAAATGGACTCCGCCCTGGCAAAGATTGCAATGGAACGTGCCGCTGCCGCCCTGTCCGAGGGCAAGGTTGCACTTGAGGAAGCAAAACGCCTGGACCTTGAAGCACAGGACCTGTTGAAAAAGCGCAGTATTCCAGAGACCACTGCCCTTGCCCGGAAGGCGGATGTCGAACTGAAACAGGCTAGTTTGTTACGCCTGCAGGCAGAATATCGCCAGCAGTATGAATTACTGGAACGGCACAAGATCATTGCGCCTTTCGACGGGGTGATCAGCCAGAAGTTGGCCGAAGCAGGAGAATGGGTTAATACAGGGACCGCTGTCCTGACCCTGGTCTCTATTGATGAGTTGCAACTGGATGTCCAGGCACCACAGGAATATTACCCCCGACTCAACAAAATGACGCCGGTGAACATTTACCTGGATGCCTTCCCGGACAAGGTATTTGAAGGCAGGATCGAAACCACTGTGCCGGTCAATATCGCGACTGTGAGAACATTTCTCGTGCGGATACTAATCGATAATTTTGATCATGACATTATCCCCGGCATGTCGGCGCAGGCTGTGTTTAAAGTTCCCTATCAAACAGACGTAATCACCCTGCCACGCGATGCAATTGTTAAACACGCGGATGGCCGCAGTACAGTGTGGGTCATCAAGAAAGACAAGGGCAAGACTTTCGCCAGAGAATTTCAGGTTATACCCGGCAAGACCCTGGCCAATCGGGTTGTAATCAAGTCCGGTTTAGAACCCGAAAGTCTGGTCATTATCAAGGGTAATGAAACCCTGACCAATGGCCAGGCTGTCGATATCCTCAACCCTGATGATACCAGCAATCATTAATCATGTTTGAAGCAACAATCCGCCAAGGCACCCTGCTGACAATTGGCGTGCTGATTATCTGCATCTTCGGCATCCTTGCCGCACTTCGGGTTCCCGTACAGATGATCCCTGATCTTGAAGTCAGGATTATCACAGTACGGACTTTCTGGCCCGGCGCTACCCCACAGGACGTGGAAAAGGAGATCGTGATCGAACAGGAAGATTACCTGCGCAATATCCCGGGACTGGAGCGGATGATCTCTGTTGCCCTGACTGGTGAAGCACGGATAGAACTGGAATTTCCATTCGGGGTGGACATTAACGAAGCCTTGATTAGGGTTAACAACGCACTGACGCAGGTCACCGGTTATCCTGAAAATGTTGATGAACCACGGATTTACACCACGTCCTTTTCCAGCAACTCTTTCATGTATTTTCGCATTGAACCCCTGCCTGGAAATCCAGCAGGACTGGACATGGATATGATGCATGATTTCATTGATGACCATGTCCGCACCCGTATGGAACGTGTACCTGGTGTGTCAGAAGTCCAGGTACGTGGTGGTGCGGAGCGCCAGATACAGATCCTGGTTGACCCGATCAGGCTTGCCGAACGGGGCATTTCACTTTCCAGTTTAAGAAACATTATTAGAGAACGGAATGTGGATATTACCGGTGGGGATGTTGACAGCGGCAAGCGGCGCTATCTGTTGCGCACCATAGGGCGATTCAGTGACATTTCCCAGATGGAAGAAATGATCGTGAAGCGCAGTGGCGATGCCATCATTCGCTTAAAGGACATCGCCCGTATCCAGCTGGATCATGCCGAAATCAATTCGGAATCCTATATTAATGGTCAACCGGTTATCTTTCTTTCCGTCAGGCGCGAGATTGGATCGAACGTGGTGGAAATCAAAAATGCCTTACTGCCGGTTACTGAGCAGATCAGCAAGGACCTGCTTGAACCGATGGGCATGAAAATGGAATTGACAACAGATGACGTGCGTTATGTTGTCTCTTCGGTAAAGAATGTCTGGAAGAACCTGAGTATTGGAGCCTTGCTCGCCACCCTGGTCATGTTTTTATTCCTGCGTTCTGTTCCGGCAACATTTGTCGGCGTCATTGGTATTCCAATATGTACCATAGCCGCCTTTCTCGGCCTGCTCCTGGCAGGCCGGACGATCAATGTTATTTCCCTGGCTGGTGTTGCATTTGCAATTGGTATGACTCTGGACAACACCATCGTAGTCCTGGAAAGTATTGAACGAGAACGGCGAAAAGGTATGGAACGCCTCAAGGCATCTATTGCAGGTGTAAAAAATGTCTGGACTGCCGTGCTGGCCTCTACCCTGACGACAATTCTGGTTTTTGCCCCGGTATTGTTTGTTCGTGAAGAGGCCGGTCAACTCTATTCAGATATCGCCGTTGCCATATCCGCTTCGATTTTCATCTCCATGCTGGTCGCCATTTCAGTGATCCCCGCAGCCAGTTGCCGCCTCCCATTTCATACGGATACCGCCGGCAATAATCCACATCCTTTCGGAGGGCGCATTGTTTCTTTCATTAACTGGCTGATAGAGGACGGCGTCCGCCGCATCGGCATTATGCTACTGGTCGTTTTAGTCACCGGCCTGGCAATAATGAAATTGACACCACCGGCCGAATACCTCCCTGAAGGTGAAGAATACAAGACTTTCTCTACCATGATAGCACCCGCCGGTTATAACCTGACCGAGATGTCTGCTATCGCCAGTGAGCTTCACCAGTATTTCCTGCCGTATCTGCACGCAGATCCGAAAAAATTTGATAGCGGAGAGATTGATGTACCTTCACTGGCCTACCTGGTGCTGTGGATCCAGCCACAACAACTCAGGATGATTGCAGAAACAACACGTCCGAAAGATATCAATGCCCTCATGGATATCATTGACGACAAATACCGAGAATATCCCGGTATGCGCGCATTCTCTTCCCGCGGCTCTATTATATCCAGCAATGACGGTGGGACACGTAGCGTCAATGTCGATATTACAGGTGCAGATTTACTGCCATTGTATGAGACAGCGAGATCCGTTTATGAACAGGCCAGGGACCTGTTTGTAAATCCAAGAATCGGATCTGATCCCGGTTCACTTGTGCTGGCCCAACCACTTGTTGAAATCCGTCCTGACTGGGAGCGTATCGCCGAACTTGGCTTGTCAGTTGATGACATCGGTTACGCCGTCTCTGCAATGACGGATGGTGCCTATATAGATGAATTTTTTCTCGCGGATGACAAGATCGATATGTATATGTACAACAGCACGGGACAAATGGACAGCATTGATGATATCAGGAACATTCCCTTGTATCTCTCGGACGGTAATATCATCCCGCTGGGGTCAGTGACAGAGCTTATTGAAACCATAGATACGGATACTATACGCCGTGTCAATGGACGCAGGACCGTGACCCTGAACATCATTCCACCCCGCTCAGTCGCTCTTGAAACGGCGGTCAAGCGGGTTCAATCTGAAATCATTGGCAAAATGCGTTCCGATGGCCAGGTGCCACAGGGTGTAAGCATGGATATCTCCGGCGCGAGCGATCAACTGGAGGCAACACGCACGGCCTTGCTGGATAATTTCATCATAGCCATCATCCTGTGCTATCTCCTTCTGGTCGCTATTTTTAGCCATTGGGGGTATCCCTTTATTATCATGACGACCGTTCCGCTAGGAATAGCTGGCGGCATCACAGGTTTATGGCTACTGAATACCATGGGCGGGATACTGCCGGTATTGGGAATAACTGCCATTTCACAACCCTTCGACATGATTACTATGCTGGGCTTTCTGATACTCGTGGGTACGGTTGTGAATAATCCGATCCTGATGCTTGACCGCGCATTGATCAATTACAAGCAAAGGATGATGGCTCCTGAAGAAGCAGTAAAGGAGGCTGTTTCCGCACGCCTGCGGCCTGTCCTCATGACAATGATAACCACTGTGTGCGGGCTGGCACCCCTGGTTTTTATCCCCGGCGCAGGAACTGAACTCTACCGTGGTGTTGGTGCGATTGTTCTGTTCGGACTGTTCTTTGCCACACTGGTAACACTTTTATTCCTCCCGGCATTGCTCGTTACCGTGTTCAAGTTCAGTAAACAGCCAGAAAGTGTTGATCAGTCCGCGGCGTTTAGAAACTAGAGAGAACCGGAAGTATCTTTCCTGTAAATAACATGCCCTTCATAAAGGGCAGCAATTTCATTTTCATATTTCCTGATAATATTTTTTCTTTTCAACTTGAATGTCGGAGTTAACAGTTCATTATCTACAGTCCATTTGTCAAAAGTATAATGCAGGCGCCTGATTTGTTCATAACTGGGAAACTCGCCAAGTCTTTGCGCAACACGTTCGAGCACCAAATTCTCCTGAACTTCGCCATCGGATTTCAGATCATCCGTTAATTGTTGTTTATCCAGTACCACGATGGCCGTCATATAGGGACAACCTTCGCCCACAACAATAACTTGTTCAAACAGCGGATCACCGCTAATGGCCAGCTCCATGTCCGCAGGTGATACCTTTTCACCGGTTGACAGGACAATGATTTCCTTTAACCGGCCGGTAATATAAATAAAACCGTCCTTAATGGTGGCGATATCGCCCGTATGCAACCATTTGTCGCTGTCAATTGCCATGGCAGTGCCTTTTTCATCTTTCCAGTAACCCTGCATGACCGAATCACCACGGATGATTAATTCATTATTTACATCTGTTTTGATTTCGAATCCTGTCAGGGGCAGCCCGATGCTTTCGGGTATATTGTTATCCAGTCTGTTGACGCTTACGACCGGGCTTGCTTCAGTCAGACCGTAACCGTGTAACAGCGGGACTCCGAGACTGACAAACACTCTTGCAATTTCTGGTGAAAGCGGTGCGCCGCCGCATATTGCGGATAACAGTCTGCCACCGAGTTGGTGTTGCAGCTTCCGGGCAAAAATCATATCAAGCAGGGGCAACAGTAAAAACCAGAGAGACCATGTTGCCCTGCCCTGACGGTAGTTAAACCGTTGCCAGCTATGATTTACTGAAATTTTAAAGAGTTTCCTAATCCATGCCGGCCTTTCTTCCAGCTTGTTGACAAGCCGTGCATGTATACGCTCATAGATCCTTGGAACGGAGATAATCCGGGACGGTTTTATGGTCATGATATCTTCAGACAGAAATGGTATCCCTCTTGTAAATGCAACCACTGAACCGCCAAGGATTGGCAGGTAATACCCCACTGTGCGTTCAAGCATATGTGACAATGGGAGGAAAGAAAGAAAGGTATCGGAGGAATCTACTGGCACTGCCTGCATACAGCTGGAAACGTTACTGACAATATTATTGTGGCTTAGCATAACCCCTTTTGGCGGGCCTGTAGTCCCTGAAGTGTAAACTACGGTAGCTAGATCACCGTGTTCGATATGATTTTCTACCTCAGTGGCAAGATTCCCGGACAACCATTGTTCAGCGCTTATAAGCTTTTCATTATCAGAAGAGATATTTTCAACAGAGATGATCCTGAGTATCTGTTCATCGTTAGCAAGTTTGTCCTTTAAAAGCCGCCATTGCTTGTGACCATCGATCACCAGCAACCTGGCCCCTGAATGCCTGATGATATGAATAACATCGTTTGCCTGGTCATTTACATAAAGGGGGACTATCGGCAGCCCAAGGCCAAGCGCCGCTTGATCTGCAACCACCCAGTGACAGGAATTCTGGGCCATGATGGCGATCCTGTCACCCTTGGAAAGGCCTTCCTGTTTATAGCCCTGCTGCCAGCGGGCCACTTCTACTGCAATCTCCTGCCAGCTCAAATCCAGCCATGCCTGTTGTTCGAGGTCATAATACCTGTACGCTATTGCCTGTGGTGTGCAGGCTACGCGTTTGAGAAACAAACCAGTGATCGTTTCCGTTTTGGTTGGCGGTATATTTACCGGTCTATATAAGAATGCCGCTTCTGCAGTCATTCTTACTCTCCATGACCGGGCAAAGTATTACCAGTCATTGCCCAGGACAAATCTGTCCCCATAATTATCATTCAGTTCCCCGAACCTGCTTTTCAATGTGTCACGATCTAATGATTCGAGGTAATGTAGTGGTCCTCCGCGGAAGGGAGCAAACCCTGCACCAAATATCATGCCGGCATCAATATATGCAGCATCCGTTACAATTTTTTCACTCCAGCACTTCATCGCTTCATTACACATACTGAATACAAGACGATCAGTAATATCCTCACGGGGAATTTTGCTCATCTCAGTTTTGGACCCGACACGCCTGCCATTCCGGTACTGGTAAAACCCGCTGCCTGACTTGCGGCCCAGTTGTCCTTGTTCTACCTTGTGTTTGAGGATATCCGGCACACGCGCATGTAATGCGGTAGATAATATCTTTGCTACAGAAAAGCAGATGTCCAGACCTACCGTATCTGATAACTCCACAGGCCCAACTGGCATGCCGAATTCCCTGGCACAGGCATCAATGTTCTCGGCTTGTTCACCCTCTTCCAGCAGGGTGATAGCCTCGAGCAAATAGGGCATCAGGATACGGTTTATCAGGAATCCAGGAGAACTTTTTACAGGCAAGGGCAAACGATTAATCTGCCGGCAGAACCTTGCCGCTGATTGCAGCATCTCGGGTGCGGTCGTTTTATGATGTACAACCTCTACGAGTTGCATTTTTGCTACCGGGTTAAAAAAATGCAATCCAATCAAACGATCGGGTTTTTCAAGCCCCGCCGATAATTCATCCAAGGGGATACTTGAGGTATTGGTAGCCAGTATGGCACCCGGCATTAATTTGCTTTGTACCGATTGGAACAGTGATCGCTTTGCCTCCAGATTTTCAATGATTGCTTCAATTAACACATCAGCCCGCCCAATACCCTGGCCGCCAGGATCGGGTATCAACCTGTCCATCGCTGCACGCACGTGGTGGGGTTTTTTCAGGCGGGTGGAAAACAATTGCCGAGCACGTTTGATAGCGGGCTTTATATATTGTGCTTCCCTGTCCTGCAGAGTTACCGTCAAGCCGTTTAGCGCACACCAGGCAGCAATATCACCACCCATAATCCCGGCACCAATAACATGTACATGCCCGGCTTTAAAATCACTTTCATTTCCCAGTGACTTGAGTTGATCCTGCAACATGTATACCCGGATAAGGTTCTTTGCTGTCGGTGTACATATAAGCCTGGCAACCGATTTACCCTCTTCTTCCAGCATGGTCTTCCGGTTTCCACCATAATGGCGCCATAAATCGATCAAAGCATACGGTGCGGGATAATGTTCCCTATTGACCCGGACGGACACATTTTTTTTCAGGCGTGATGCGATTAAAGTACGGAACAAGGAAAGCCTGGTCACATTAGCGTATTTGCTTTTCCTGACAGGTGGTTTATCTGCTATCTGCCTGAGGGCGGCACGCCAGGCATGCCGTGCGGGAACGCATTTATCGACTATACCCAGTTTGTATGCCTTTACTGCATCAACCGTTTTGCCTGTCAGCATTAGTTTCATTGCCTGGATGACGCCCGCCTTTTCGATAAGCCTGATGCTTCCTCCCCAGCCCGGGTGGATACCGAGCAGTATTTCAGGCAAGCCTATCCTTGTTCCAGGATCATTGATGGCAACCCTGTAATTGCAACTGAGAGCAAGTTCTAGTCCGCCACCCAGGCAAAAGCCGTTGATAATGGCTACCGTTGTGAATGGTAACGATTCGAGGGAGTTGAATATTGACTGAACCTTGCTGATTAGTTCTTCAGCTTCTTCAATCGAGTCAATATGTGTAAAACTGTGAACGTCTGCGCCGGCAATAAATCCGTTTTCCTTTCCGGAAGAAATGACGAGGCCATTAATCCTCTGGTCCTGAAATGAATTGATGATCTGTTCCAGTTCATCTACTACTTCAAGCGAGAGCACATTGGTACTGGAACCTGATTTATCAAATATTAAAGAAACTATATTGGATTCATCATGTTCACATCGCCAGTGTATCAGATCAGGCATTTTCATGAGTCTGCTACCGGGCTTGTCTTTCCAGCAGGACCGCGCCGCCCTGTCCTCCGCCAACACACAACGAAGCTATTCCCCTTTCGGCATTTTTTTGCGCAAGAACATGTGACAAATGCAGGATAATTCTCGCTCCGCTGGCCCCTACGGGATGCCCAAGGCTGATACCTCCCCCGTGAATATTGAGCTTGCTATGTTCAATGTGTCCCATCCGCGCATCCAGACCCAGTTCATTACGGCAATAATCTTCATCCCGCCATGCCGCAAGGCAGGCTAGCACCTGGCCTGCAAAAGCCTCATTGATTTCCCAGAAATCAATTTGATCTATAGAAAGGCCCTCTTTTTTCATCAGCTGTGCCATGGCATGGGCCGGCCCAAGCCCCATCTGTGCCGGGTCCACTCCTGCCCAGGAATAATCAACAAAACGCGAAAGCACAGGCAAATTGTATTTTTCAATGGCCCTGTCACTGGCCAGGATCAGAAATGCGGCGCCGTCAGTAACCTGGGCGCTGTTGCCTGCAGTCACTGAGCCGTATTCACGGTCAAATACCGGTTTAAGACTGCCTAGTTTTTCCATGCTAGAGTCAGGACGCAAGCCATCATCCCGCTGGTAAAAATTGCCGTCATCTGAAAATATGGTTTCAACCTCCTGCATAAGGCCCATTTCGTAAGCGTCTGCCAAGCGTTGATGGCTGGCGAGAGCAAATGCATCCATTTCATCGCGATTGATATTAAATCGATGTGCAATAATCTCAGCAGTTTGTCCCATTGACAGATTAACAACCGGGTCAGTCAATCCTTTCAATAACGTAATCACCGGTTTAAGCATTCCAGGACGAAATTTCGATAATAAAAGCAATTTGTCCTTGAAATGTCTTGCACTGGAAAACTGTCCCAGCCACGTAGCCATTGCTTCATTGTATTGGATCGATGCATGGCTCATTGCTTCAGTTCCGCCGGCAAGCACCAGATCAGATTCACCGGAGGCAATTGAACTGGCCGCTGAGACAACTGCCTGCATTCCAGAGGCGCAGTTTCTTTGAACAGTCCACGCTGGTACATGATGTCCACACCCCACTCGAAGTGAGACAACGCGTGCGATGTTAGCCTCGTCTGCACCAGGGATAACACACCCGAGAATTACTTCATCAAGATCCTGAGGTGTGAAAGGTTGGCGTAATAACAAGGGCTGAGCACATTTTACTGCAAGGGAAGATGCGGTAAATGGACCAGGCACCCCCATGTTCTTAAGGAAGGGAGTACGGGCGCCATCTATAATGTTAACTATATTATTGCCTTCTGTTCGCTGTTGCATTCACTGGTCCTTTTTGAGAATTCTTCAGAGTTGAAATCATCTACAGCAATTACCTGCTCACGTAAAATAAACATCTTGCAAAGCAGTTCATACTCTTCATCATTGATCCGGGCGGCTGATCTGGCCTGATCAGCAATTGCTTTCATGTTTTTTTGCCTTATTTTGTTCTCATTTGCAAACAATCTTAGTTTTTCAAACAGTGGTGTACAGGCTATTACATGCTGGAATACATCTTCCAGCAATGCGATTTGATCAGAAGAGCTCTCCGGAACAAATATTCCATCTGTGAGACGATCTCTGGCAGCAGAGTCAGAAAGAATAATCTTGGCTACCCTGCTGTTCACATTGTCAGATGGCGGGTAAAAATTTCTGCCAAATGGAAAAATAATCAATCTTAATATCATACCTATGCTGCGCACAGGGAAGTTTCTCAATAGACCAGATATGGCATCCTGTATCTGGTAAAGACAAAATTGGACACTCCAGTCCACCAGGGCCATGTCTTCTTCCTCCTTGCCCTGATCATTAAAGCGTTTCAGACAGGCTGTCGCCAGGTATAAATAGCTGAATACATCACCCAGGCGTGCAGAAATATTTTCCTTGCGCTTCAACTCGCCGCCAATCACCAACATGTTTACATCAACGAGCAAGGCAAAAACGGCACTCATTCTCATCAGTTGCTGGTAGTAAGGTTTGAGGCGTTTATCAACATTCGGTCGATGTAGGTGAGCACTACTAAGCCCCAGCAAGGTTGTTTTGACAAAGTTGCTAATGATAAAACCTCCATGAGAAAAAATTACCCTGTCAAATGCAACAAGCCCTTCCTTGTTATTTTTGAATCCTGCAGCCCTGATTTCATCAATAACATAAGGATGACAGCGAATTGCCCCCTGTCCGAATATGATCATGTTCCTGGTTAAAATGTTGGCACCTTCGACGGTGATACCTATTGGAATAGAGTCATAAATATTTGCAAGGTAGTTTTTAGGGCCCAGCATAATACCCTTGCCGCCATGTACATCCATGGCGTCATTGATCACAATTCGCATTGACTCTGTGAGATGGTATTTAACAACCGCTGACAATACGGAAGGTTTTTCCCCTTCATCCAGTGCCGTCAATATCAGGGTACGTGCGGAATCCATGAGATAAGTGAGTCCTGCAACCCGTGCCAGCCGTTCCCGTATTCCTTCAAAATCACCAATAGCAATGTTGAATTGCTGCCTGATACGGGCATAAGCGCCACTGGTCCTGCTAGCTAATTTCGCCGCACCCACGCTCAGCGCCGGCAAGGAAATACTCCGGCCGTCTGACAAGCACTCCATCAGCATCCGCCACCCCTGTCCCACCCTGTCCTTGCCCCCGATGACCCACTCCATGGGGATAAAAACATCCTCACCATGGGTTGGGCCATTCTGGAACGGAATGTGTAACGGCATATGCCGTTCGCCAATGTGTACACCGGGATGATTTGTGGGGACCAGTGCCAGAGTGATACCCAGTTCTTCTTCTTCACCCAGAAGATGATCGGGATCATATAGTTTGAAAGCCAAGCCAAGGAGTGTGGCAATTGGTGCCAAGGTAATATAGCGTTTGTTCCAAGTGAGGCGAATGCCAAGTATATCCTTCTTCCCCTCATGCTCACCATAGCAGACGATGCCCTGATCAATCATACTTGCAGCATCACTGCCCGCTTCCGGTGAAGTAAGTGCAAAGCAAGGGATCTCTGTGCCATTGGCAAGCCTGGGCAGATAATAATCTTTTTGTTTCTCCGTGCCGTATTCAATTAACAACATGCCAGGCCCAAGAGAATTCGGAACCATAACACTCACCGCAGCAGTTACACTGCGGGTAGAGAGTTTCAGTACCACTTCTGAATGAGCCTGTGCAGAAAAACCAAGGCCGCCATATTGCCTGGGAATGATCATTGCAAAAAAACGATTTTCTGCAAAATAACGCCAGACATCATCCGGCAAATCATGATCTTCATTCGTGACCTTCCAGTCATCAATCATATTGCAGACTTCCTCTACCTGCCCGTTGAGAAAATCACGTTCTTCTACAGTTAAGTGATTTGCGGGGAAAGACAGCAATTTGTTCCAGTCAGGATTACCACTGAACAAGTCCTTGTCCCACCAGACAGTACCTGCTTCGAGAGCTTCCTGTTCTGTAGGTGACATTTGGGGCAGTTGTTTTTTATAAAACCTGTAAAGCGGGAAAGTGAGAAAAGTGCGCCTTAAGGGCGGAAACAAAAGTGGGACAAATAATAATGCATAAAAGCCCCAGATTATCGCCTGAGTAAAAATTCCTGGATCCAATAGGAATATTGCAGTGAGTATTAGCAATAAATAAGCCAGGGCCCACGCATATAATGGCAACCTTAAATAAGACAATGCAAGGAAAATCGCAACTCCAGCCGTCAATAGCAAGGTTAACATTATCGGTCTTCCATTTTTGTTATCATTTTTTGAAAATCAGTTATTGATCTTGTTCTTCAGGTATAAAACAATCACCGTCTTCATTACAAATCATACCACTATTATCCCATGGCAAGCTCCTGTAAGATTGCAGTTCATCAATATGGAATAAGGGATATTTGATAATCTCAAAATAAGGTGAATAATCGAAATCCTTTGGCGTCAAAAGCTTCGAGTTTTTCTTGAACAATCTCAAACTCCCATCTTCCTCTTTTCCAACTACTGGTAATACAGGGTATTGAATGGAAGCAAAGGCTTCTGCAAGGAGATAGGAACAAACATTTTTTGTTGGCTGATCAGCTTTGAAAGTAAACAGAGAAGAACGCCAGCGCCTTGGTATGATGGAAAACGGGAAAAAGAATCTGGCCAGATCCAGAATATGACGGACATCATAATCATATCCCAGTTGTTTCACAGCATAGGAAATGACTTTATATCGTTCATCCAATGAGGTTACTTTCGATCTGCAAATCCGAATATGTTCTCCTTGATAGATATTTACAGGCCTGACAACCGTGCCCATTCCCAGCAAAGACTCCAGTACCAGTAATTCATTGTGTCGGCCAGGGAAATGTTCTGCGATTTTGTTTTGCAGGTTACCGTCTTTTATTTCATCTATCCTGCCGATATAAAGAGCAGAATGCGTCCAGGGACTGGTAGTAATAGATTTTATTATCCGGCTGACACGTGAGCGACCTTCGATCAAAAGCACATCACCCATTCGTAATTCTTCACACATGCGATCAAAACTGGTGAGAGGAACGTCATGGAAATAATCACCAATCTCCTCGTTTAACCAGTCAACCAGCTTTTTGAAGACGTATCGTTTCATATACTCTGCATTCTCAAGACCGGAATATTGCAGATTTAATTACAGCCTAATCAAAGGTATAGCCAATTTCATCAAAGTTACCAGACAGATCACTATATGTTGTCAATTAGCACCGAATTAGACCACCCTTTCACGAGATGGTTTCCGATAAAACACCTTCTAATTCAGCTAGATAAGACTAATATTTATATATTCTTTTGTAAGGATTATAGTGGAAATCGAAATTTGGGACTGTGACTTAGGCTATACTCCGCCAGATACATTTTTTTAGTGAATATGAGGGGAATTGATATGGGCCGCTTACTTGCATTTACCTATGGTGTAATCGCTTATGTCCTCTTTTTTCTTACCTTTCTCTATGCTATTGGTTTCGTAGGTGACATTTTCGTGCCCAAGACCATCAATTCGGGCGCGGACAAGACAGCCGAATGGCAAATGGCTGTGGTAATCAATATCATATTACTGTCAATTTTTGCCTTGCAACACAGCATCATGGCGCGGCCGGGCTTCAAGCGCTGGTGGACAAAAATAATCCCTTGGTCAATTGAACGCAGCACTTATGTCTTGTTATCCAGCCTGGCCCTAATCCTCATTTATTATTTCTGGCAACCCCTGTTGGGCGTGGTCTGGCATGTCGACAACCGTATTGGGGCCTCTATACTGACTGCATTATTCTGGCTGGGCTGGGCGATTGTCTTATTTTCAACATTCATGATTAACCATTTCGAGTTGTTTGGTCTGCAACAGGTTTACCAGAACCTGAAAAAGAAGGAAATCACCAGTAGCGAATTCAAGACACCGATGTTGTACAAGTTTGTGCGGCATCCGATTATGCTGGGATTTGTCATTGCGTTCTGGGCCACCCCACATATGACGACGGGACACCTGCTGTTTGCCGCTGTCACTACTGCTTACATAATCGTGGCGCTGCAATTTGAAGAACATGATCTGATCCAGATTTTCGGCGATCGGTACAGGGAATACCGCAAGAAGGTCCCGATGTTGTTCCCTTTCATGAAGTAATAAGCTGACGGATAGGCCCCCAAATTTGGGGGGAAAGTATTGCTGGAACTGCGTTAGAACTCACCACGAATAGTGAAGTTGATGCTGTCCTCTTCAAAATCGTCCCGATCGAGCCGCTTGTACCATTCAATATTGCCGGATAATCCATTGTCTCCGAAATAGCGGATTCCCGCCCCAACCAGGTAATTATCGTCATCAAAGGAAGGTTGGGTACCGCCAATCAGGCCTATATTGGTCTGCTTAAAATCGTATTCATAGCTACCCCTGACATAAGGCTCAAAATTACCAAGACGGTATGTTACATCACCCCCGATGTTCCATTGACCCAGGCGGGTAGTGTTATCGGATATCAGCGTACCGTCACTTTCAACAAAGGAATCTTCTTCATTCCGTGCATACAGGGCACCGGTACGGGCCCCCAGAATCCAGTTGCCGAAGAACCAGAGACCATTGATGTTTGCTGCGCCAAACATGCGGTCTGCATCGGGCGAACTGGAAATACGTGTGGTACTACCCGGCGCTGTTCTGAACTGGTCTGTCTCCATCAAGGAATAGCCAAGGCTGAAATCAATGCTCCAGGTATCTGTCAGCAAGGTGCCAAAATATGTCGCTATGGTGTAGCCTTCCGTCTCCTGTTCACCGGCGTTGAAATCTGTATCGATATCATTCATTTCATATCCGCCGGCTAGGCCCAGGACTGTATTATCCCAGGGCATAAAATCCACACCTACGAGCACGCCATGACGGGTCCCATCAAATGCCGTGAGTGCAAAGTCATTTTCAAAATCAGAGTAGGAATAACTGACCCATGCGCCAAAACCGGATGCCCCATCGCCTGCATTTATGCCACTGTTATATCCATACATTACGCCGGAATCTGTCCGAACCAGACCTCTTGCAAAACCACGCAGTACGTCGCTAACTCGTCTCTCGAAATCAGATTTAATATTCGTAATCTGGATATCGATAATCTCTGGTGTGGTCAGGATCGTGCCGGGTGTAATGGCAGGATCCACGATATTTGCGGACAAGGTTACGCTGAATGAATTCCAATCGAAGTTTACTCCAGGAAAACTACCAGGGAAGCAATTAACGGTATCGCCAGCAAGCATTGCACCACTTACAGTTATGGTATTACCGGATTGGCTGATACTGACACCGCTGGTAACAAATCCTCCTATGCTGTCACCGGTAGCCTTTGCTTGAATATTGAGATTGCCGCCGCCACTTACAAAATCCAAATTCAACGAACCACCCGATTCACTACCAATACCGATTGCACTAAATACCCCAGAAAGGGCTATCGTCATAGTTATGTTTGATCCACCATTTTGTACCGAGAGGGTTACCGTTGCTCCGCTGAATCCCGTAGTACCGAAGGAGGAGCTACACCCAAGACCAGCATAAGCGCCGGAAGTAGTGCCAACATAGGTACCGTCAGTCAGGGCATAGGCATTACTGTAGAACATGCCACACACCACCGTGAAGATGATAAAGGCAAGTTGCCTGAGACAGGTATTATTCTTTTTCGCCTGAACTGACATGTTTCCCCCTTCCCTTTATTAACTATATGTACACAGGACATATTTGCAAGCTGTAATTCATTCAGGGCGGGAGGCAACCGGTCAGGTTGTGGATGGAATACTGCGAAGTAATTCTTTAGGCCTAGGGGCTGAACAGAAACTTAAGAAGAATTGGAGCGGGAAACGAGACTCGAACTCGCGACCCCAACCTTGGCAAGGTTGTGCTCTACCAACTGAGCTATTCCCGCATCTGGAAAGTGAGGGGCTATTTTAGCGATAGTGAAAGGCCTGTCAATCTTATCAAACGCCGGTATTCTTCCTGTCACTAAGCTCTGGCCAGGCCAGTGCAAGATACTGGAACATGGATATCAGAGTCAGGATAGCCGCGATATACAAGGCTATCATGCCAATCCTGTATACAGGCAGGGTGAAGAGTGGTTCCTTGTATATCAGCAGGATTAGGGCGATCATCTGCATGACTGTCTTGAATTTCCCGGTAAAAGAAACCGCCACCTTGCGCCGGGCCCCGAGTTCGGCCATCCATTCCCGCAGGGCCGAAACGGTGATCTCCCGACCGATAATTACAGCGGCAGGCAGGGCCAGCCAGATGGCCGGGTGCTGCTGAACTATCAGCACCAGCACGACTGCCACCATTAGCTTGTCTGCCACGGGATCGAGAAAGGCACCGAGTTTGGATGTTTGCCCGAGTTTTCTCGCCAGGTATCCATCCAGCATATCCGTGATCGCCGCCAGAGAAAATACAGCTGTCGCAAGCAAATGATTCCATTTAAATGGCAGGTAAAAAACCACAACGAATACCGGGATCAGCATGATTCTGATCAGCGTCAGGCTATTGGGTATATTCATAAATGTCTTGGAACTGGATTAATGAAACGTATCATAAATCTTCTGTGCCAGATTCTTGTTAATCCCCGGTACATTTGCCAGGTCTTCCACCCCGGCCCTGATAATACCTTGTAATCCACCAAAGTGCCTGATCAGATTCTGCCTGCGTTTCTCGCCTACCCCTTCAATAGCTTCTAGCGAAGACCTGTTACGCGCTTTTCTTCGCCGCAAGCGGTGCCCTGTTATGGCAAACCGGTGAGCCTCATCCCGAATAGTCTGGATCAGGTGCAATACGGGTGAACGGCTGTCCAGTCTGATAGTCCTGTTTTCTCGCGCAAGGACCAGGCTTTCCAGCCCCGGTTTGCGTGAAGGGCCTTTTGCTATACCGACCAAGGGAATATCCCCTGCCTGCAATTCGTCCATAACTTTCCTGGAAGAACTTATCTGTCCCTTTCCACCATCTATAAGAATCAAATCAGGGAGCCTCCCCTCTTCTTTCTTGATCCTTGTATAACGCCGCAACAATACCTGTTCCATTGCCGCATAATCGTCACCTGCCGTGATCCCATCAATGTTAAAGCGCCGGTAATCTGACGACTGCGATCCTTCGGGTCCAAAGACGACGCATGAGGCCACTGTGGCTTCCCCCTGGGTATGGCTGACATCAAAACATTCTATCCGTTCTATGGGTTCTTCCAGTTTCAGTAACGCCTGTAATTCCTCAAACCTTGACTGCAGGCTGAGATTCCGGGCCAGGTGTTGTTTCAGATTAACCTCTGCATTTTCACTCGCCATTTTCACCCATTTTGCCCGCTCACCACGCAACCTGTATTTAAGGCTTACCTTTCGTCCACCCTTTTCCGACAGCACAGATTCCAACAGCTCCAGATCATCCGGGGCTTGACTAAGCAGGATCTCCTGCGGGATTACGCGGTTTACTGTTCGGTCCAGATAAAACTGTGGAATAAAGGCATTGAGCAACCCGATTTCAGTAGTTTCAGCCGTAATCCGGGGGAAAAAAGCCTTACTGCCGAGGTTCAGTCCTCCCCTGATAAACAGGACCTGGACACAGGCTGAATCAGCTTCCATCTTGCAGGCAATAATATCAATATCGCCCTTGTCTGCAGCGATATATTGATGTTCCTGTACCTTGCGCAGATTGCTTATCTGATCCCGATACTGTGCAGCGCGCTCATAATCGAGCTTGTCGGCCGCCTCTTGCATGGGCCGGATCAACGCTTCAATTACCTCTTCATTTTTGCCTTCAAGAAACATCTTGGCGTGTTCCACATCTCGCCGATAATCAGTCTCATTGATCTGGTCTACACAAGGAGCAGAGCAGCGCTTGATCTGGAATTGCAGGCAAGGTCGCGTGCGATTGGAAAAAAAACTGTCGGTGCAGGAACGCAATTGGAACAGTTTCTGGATCAGATGGACAGTCTTGCGCGCCGCCCCCGCAGACGGATAGGGACCAAAATACTGCCCTTTACCCCGGCGGGCTCCACGGTAATAACTCAGGCGCGGAAAGGCCTGATCAGAGGACAAGTAAATAAAGGGATAACTCTTGTCGTCCCGGAACCAGACGTTATAGCGGGGTCGGAGATCCTTGATAAGGTTATTTTCCAGGATCAATGCCTCGTTCTCTGTATGCGTGACGGTGACTTCGATCGAAGCAATGGCATTGACCAATGCCCGTGTCTTGGGCGAGTGCTGACGACTCCTGGTGAAATAGCTTGCCACCCGCTTTTTCAGGTTGCGTGCCTTGCCGACATAGATCACCTCGCCGTGTTTATCGATCATCCGGTAGACACCGGGTTTTCCTGTCAGCGTCCGGACAAACGATTTTGAATCAAAAATTTCCTCTTTAATCATTTATATTCAATAAGATAAATTAAATATCTCATGTATTTTATAGAAAATATCATGAAACATCTCCGCTGTGAGACGCCCAGTCTGTGTGTTATAGCGGCTGCAATGGTAGGAATCGATTAAGTGGATATGATTTTCAAGCTCATGGAGATTGCCGTGACCAAAACTATAAGCCGACTGCCTGAGATTGTACGCCCTCAGTATAGCGTTATGGGCGATGCGGCCCAGTGCCAGAACCACGGCGCCACCCGGCATGGCCTCGAGTTCTGCTTTCAGGTATTGATTGCAGGAATTGATCTCACTTGTAAGCGGCTTGTTTTCGGGTGGCAAGCATTTCACGGCATTGGTGATGCGGCACTGTTTCAGGCGCAGGCCATCATCCAGGGACAGGGATTCTGGCCTGTTGCTGAAACCGAACTTGTGAAGCGTCTCATATAATAATATGCCGGCATAATCACCGGTGAACGGCCTGCCACTGGCGTTTGCGCCGTGCATCCCGGGTGCCAGGCCGACGATAAGCAGGCGCGGCTGCCTGGCACCAAAGGACTCAACCGGCCGGGCATGATAGTCGGGGAAATCCGCTCTGATCTGCCTGAGATGCCTTGCCAGGCGGGGACATAAAGTGCAGTCCGGATTAAATATTTTCATAGCAGGAATATTACAGTAAGAGTGATATTGAATCTCTTGCAGGAACTGTCTACTAAATGAGGGCTTAGTTTAGTTCGGGATTTCGCAGAGACCCTTGGGGAGGTCAGGTTCCTCGCACAATAACCCTGGCCAGGCGTCAACCCAACAACAGCTGTGATCGAACCCTTTCACGAGGCGTAAAGGCCCCTCCTCATCCGCTGGAAATTCCTTTAAATAATTATCCAGGGTACTGGCCGGAACAATTCCGTCATCACTGCCGATAAAATGCAATTGTGGCAGGTCCCTGAGTGTAGAAGCCCTGTCAGCGGCATTTAACGATCCACTCAATGGGCTAACCTCATGATATGAAGTCCATGCTCTGTTATCCAGATTGGCAGCAATGGTGACCAGCATAATTACATCCTTGCGCTCTGCCGCAATCAATGCTGCCAGTGTCCCGCCTCCTGAATAACCAGTTAGTATTAGTCGCTGGTCAGGTGCATTGCTCAAGTACTGGTCTATAACATTATTTAATGCACTGACAACCTCCGGCGCATAACGATGGGATGACCAGTATTTTTTCGGACAATCCCGTACCTTTTCCCGGCCCAGATACTGGCAAGGTCGGCCCAGGTAAAGGACCGATGGATTGGTATCCCTCGCAGCCAGCTTCAGGGCCAATGGATCACGCGGCGTGGGGTCACTGGCTAACTGGTATTTTCGGCGCCAGGCCTGGCCATCGCCTTCGATATACACGCTAAGCAGGCCATTTTTTACAGGGTGTCCTTTGCTATATGTCAATATTTCAAAGGGGCCTGTCAGATAACGATCGGCATGGAAGCCTGCATCTGCCGCAATGTGGTTTGCAGTTTCAAGACGCGAGGGAAATAAATCACAGCCTGAGGTCAAAACCGCTGATAGACAAAGGATTATCGGATATACTTTCATCGAGATTCAACGTAATTGGCGCCCATTATATCTATGTATAGAGGGTAACTTATGAATAAATTTCTGCCCTTTTACCTGCTTTGCCTATTCGTACCCCCTTTGGTACATGCTGGAACCACGTTGTCCCAGTCCGCTGCTGATTGTTATCCACGGTCTTCAAGTGCGGCCAAGAGCGGGCAAATGGCCATTGAACGCCTATGCACCGCTGAAAACTTCTGGATTGACTCGGGCAATCTGAATCTGTTAACCCCACGCTCACAATACTTAGCCACTCCTCTCTTTGCTCCCCAAGATGACGTAAGCACATCAAGCGCTGGTAACTTTTTCCTGAACAGGCTCTCGGGCAGCATTGCGGTGGGTTATGATGATACAAGCATGGGGAGAGACTTCAGCAATAGTGAATATTACAACAGTGATTATTCCGTTGCAGGCAACCTGGGATATCTAATCAATGATAACTTCAGCCTGGATTTCGCAGCTGGCCGTTTTAGCGGACAAGATTTTCGCCAGGAGCAAATGTTAGCGGATCCATATGCTGCTGCTTTGGGTGATTCCAATTATCTATTTTATTCGGGAAACCTGAATGGTATATGGATCATTGATCAATGGAGCCTGGGTGCACACATAGGTTACCTGGCATCCCGGGACTATCAGACCTCCTACATATCCGGCGACGAGACGGCTTCTGCCACAAATCAACAGGACACCGGTATGTGGCAATGGCACAGCGGCGTAGACCTTGCCTATGCCTTTCAATCATCCTTTGAACCATATATCGGTGTTGGGTATCTTAAAAATAACCGCCGCGAACTGAGCACATATACTTCAGGCACAACCGGAACGATGATTGGTGATGATGAATATCGGTTTTCCGCCGGCCTGCGTTATCTGGGCAAGAATGGTTTTAGCAGCAACCTCAAATTCAACGTCAGTTCAGACCGTGAAGAAATCGATTTCAGCAGCCTGACATTATTATTACGACTCGATCTGTAGGAACAAGGGACTAATTATGAAGCTCATAAATCCGGTACACCCGAATATCATAGGGTTATTGTTGATCCTCCTGTCCTCCTTTATCAGCCAGTCAGCCATCGCTGCTGAATTGGCGGGCCGCGTAGAATCCGTTTCAGGTACCGCCTGGGCCAGATCCGCAGATGGAGAGCGCAGACCTCTTAAAAAAGGTTCGCTTTTTTATGTGAATGACACATTGAGCACCGAAGTTGATTCAAGCCTTCAGATCAGGTTTGAGGACAAAACCAAGTTTTATATGGGTGAAAATGCCGATTTATTAATTCAGGATTTTATTTTTAAAAAACCCCGGCAGGAAAACAACCTGTCAGCCAGAATACTGAAAGGTACATTTCGCTTTATCAGTGGCTTGATTGCCAGCACCCGGCCTGAATCCATGGCAGTTGAGACCTCAGTTGCTACCATCGGTATTCGCGGCACTCATGTTATAGGAGAAGCAGACTCAACTTCCGCTACAATCATTCTCATGGAGCCTGAAGATAAGGATCAGGATACCAGCATTGTTGTATCCAATGAGTATGGCAGTGTTGTGATCGACGAACCCGGTTATGGCACAGAAGTACCGGACCAGTACAGTCCACCATCACCACCACGGCGCATGCGTTTACAAACCATTGATAACATCATGCGTTCAATGCAGACAATACAACGTATTAACATTCCACGCCCCATCCGTTAATGCTCTAAAGCCTGACGAATGACCAGTGGAATTTGGCAGCGAGTCCCGGAGATCTGCGTTACACATCTGGGCAACCTGCGTCGCCAGTTCCCTGTAGTACTCCTGAATCTCCTGGTGTTGCTGATCTTTCTCGCACACTCGGCAGGGCTTGATCTGCGAGTAATCCAGCAGATGGAGAACCATGCATTCGACCTCAGGAGCATCCTGAGTACCATCGATAAACCGGATCCCAGGTTTGTCATAGTTGATATCGATGAAAAGAGTCTAAAAACCGAAGGCCGTTGGCCCTGGAGTAGAGACAAGCTCGAGCAGCTGGTTGATAACCTGTTTGATCATTACCAGGTTCAACAGGTGGGATTTGATATCGTCTTCGCAGAACCCGATACCAGTTCCGGTCTGGACATGCTGGAACAACTCGCAAAAGGAAAGCTCGAAAACAATGCCGGGTTTCAGGATATTTTATCAGAACTCAGGCCGACTCTGGATTACGACCGGCGTCTGGTCGAGAGTATCCGTGGCCGGCCAGTGGTACTGGGATATTATTTCAATGCCAGCAGTGAGTATGACAGGCAGACCAGCGGCAGCTTGCCGCCGCCCGCAATCTCCCGGGACGAACTAGGTAATACAGATATCCCTGCTCCGATTGCAGGTGGCTACGGTGCCAATCTGAAAATCTTTCAGAATGAAGCGCTCGCCTCCGGCCATTTCAACCCGACAATTGATAATGATGGCATTATTCGCCGTGTCCCCCTGCTCTATCAGTTTGAAGGAAATTATTACGAATCGCTTTCACTTGCTATGGCCCGGACACTGGTCAATGCAGACAAGGTTGAACCAGTCTTTTCCGGTAAGCCCGGTGACGAGGATGCGACATTGGAATGGCTGAAAATTGGACACTACCGTATTCCGGTGGATGAAGAAGGTCAGGCCCTTGTGCCCTATCGCGGTAAACAGGGCAGTTTCCCCTACGTCTCTGCAACAGACATCATTAATAAAAAGCAAGGGCAGGCCCTGCTCAAAAACAGCATCGTTATGGTGGGAACATCCGCGCCCGGTCTTTTCGACCTGCGTTCGACCCCGGTACAAAACAAATACCCCGGTGTGGAGATTCACGTCAACCTGATTGCTGGCATGCTCGACCAACGCATCAGGGAATTGTCTGATTACACCCGTGCCATTGAATTTTTAACCCTGTTGATCGTCGGCCTGATCTTTATACTGGTCTTGCCAGTAATGACACCCCTATGGAACCTGATTATCAGCGGCATTCTTTTCTGTGCACTGGTAGCGATAAACCTCGCCGTCTGGTTCATGGCAAACCAGGCCATACCGGTTGCCTCCGTGTTGATCATGTTGTTCATACTCTTCCTGTTTAATATGAGTTACGGTTTTTTTGTTGAAAGAACACGAAAGGCGCAAATCACAGGTCTATTCGGGCAATATGTGCCGCCCGAACTGGTAGACGAGATGAGTGATAACCCGGAATCCTTTACCAGGGAGGCCGATGAACGCGAGATGACGGTCCTATTTTCGGATGTGCGGGGGTTTACCACATTGTCCGAAGGGCTGAGCCCCGGAGACCTTTCGGAATTAATGAATGAATTCCTCACGGCAGAGACGACAATCATTCACAATCACCGGGGGACAATCGATAAATACATGGGTGATGCCATCATGGCATTCTGGGGTGCGCCGTTGAATGATCCGGATCATGCGGTTCATGCACTGGAATCGGGCATAGCTATGGTCAAACGCATGTATGAATTACATCAGGAGTTCGCTGCACGTGGCTGGCCTAAGTTGAAGATCGGTGTGGGGATCAATACAGGCATTATGAGCGTCGGTAATATGGGTTCGGAATTCAGGATGGCCTATACGGTCATCGGTGATGCCGTGAATCTCGGCTCCAGGTTGGAAGGACTGACCAAGCAATATGGCGTAGACTTGCTGGCTAGCGAGACGACCCGGCAAAAGGCACCGGATTATGTCTTTCGTGAAATCGACCTGGTCCGGGTCAAGGGAAAGAACGAACCTGTCGCGATCTACGAACCACTCGGGCAACGTGACACGGTTAGCAACAAGACTTTTGATGAACTTGACCTGCATCAGAGGGCGCTGGATGCCTATCGCAAACAGGACTGGGACAAGGCGATCCAGTTATTCAGGACGCTGGTCCAGGACTTCAAACAACGCAAGCTTTATACGATCTATCAGGAGCGCTCGCAAATATTCCGGGATAACCCGCCTGGCGATGACTGGGACGGGGTATTTACGTTTACTACCAAGTAGATCGGGGGTCACCTACGAGTCCCCAACGAGACACCCATACACCAAAATAAAAAACCCCGTAAAGGGGTTTATTATTTTTGGCGGAGAGGGTGGGATT
>QKIY01000016.1 GCA_003250975.1 Gammaproteobacteria bacterium
TGGACCTAGGTCCAGCTTTTTATTTTAAACAAAAAAATAATTATATAGTATTAGCAGACAGGGATTGTTAATCTCCCGAAGAGCAAAATTTCTGCCACATCTGGCGATATTCTGTCTCTATTGAGCTTGCGATGCGCTTGGCATCGGTCAGGGGTGAAGCTTTCATACACTTACGCAATGACTTCCGCAACTCTATCAGTCGCTCCTCGTTTGCAGCTAACTCAATAGCCTTTTGAATATACTCTTCAGGACTTTCTGCAATCAATTCTGATAATTTTGCAGAATGAAGCAGGCTTGTACCCACCCGAGAGAGATGAAGAGGACCTGCTAGCGTGATCACCGGTACACCCATCCAGAGTGCTTCGCAGGTTGTTGCAGTACCATTATAGGGAAAGGTATCTAGCGCTACGTCGAGTTCTTTATATAAGGAGAGGTGATCAAGTGTACTTGGTAACTTGTTATACAACTTGATTCTTTTTGGATCAATGCCATGAGTTTCAAATTCTTTAATTATGCGTTTGTCTCCATCTTCTAATCCCCTTGATTTTAACAGTAGTTTACTATTAGAAACTTTTTTTAGGATTGAGATCCAGTGGCGAATAATAGTCGGACTTACTTTGGCAAAATTGTTGAAAGAACCAAATGTGACATAGTCATTTTTCCTCATAGGCGAAGGACTGATTTCAGGACAAATCGATGGCGGTTGGTAGCAAAGGAAGCCATTGGGTAGTCTAATCAGTTGTTCAGTATAATACTGATCAGTCTGTCCGGGTGGATCAGCCCACTCATCGGTGAAGCGATAGTCCATTTCATCAATACCTGTAGTATCTGGATAGCCAAGGTAGGTGATTTGGATTGGTGCCGGTTTGCGAGCAAACAGTGGTATGCGATTATGTCCGGTATGACCTGATAGGTCGACCAGTATGTCTATCGCATTTGACTGAATCAACGTAGTCGCTTGTTCATCGTCTAAACCCCGGATATCATACCAGCCATCAGTATGATGCCGAATTCTCATAGTAGTATCGTCATTGTTTGGATTGTTGCTAAAACAAATCACTTCTAACATGTTAGAATCATGTGCGGCGAGCAAAGGTTCAAAGAAATAAGACACAGAATGAGTTCTGAGATCTCCTGACACATAGCCTATACGTAGACGCCTATTGGCATCAGTACTGCTTATTTTAAAGGACCTGGTGTTTACTGCGGTTGAAGTATGGTATTGTGCCCAATGAATATGCTCTTGAAAAATTACTTTTGCATTTAAGGGTTCAGTATAGTGTAGGGAGAATAGCACATTACTGTGAATATCAGCTCTGGATGGGTCTAAATCCAATGCCCGTCGAAAAGACACAATAGCATCTTCAATGCGCCCTATATCTTTGAGTGCACATCCTAATATGTTATGGCTATCTGCTTTGCAATTGTCAATTTGGATTGATCGCTGACATGTATCAATTGCTTCATTAATTTGACCTAATGCCCGTAATACTCGGGCCAGTGTATTTAGGGCAAGAGCATTATTTGGAGCTAACTTTACAGCATGCCTAGCAATTTTAAGTGCCTCATCCAGTTTGCTGTTTTTCAGCAACGCAGATGCAAGTACTATGTATGCCTTGACATTGGTTGGATCAAGCTCAATGATTTTCCTCGCTGAATCAATTGCTTCTTTCAATTTACCGAGTGTAGTAAGAGCAGTAACCAAATGTATGTGGGCATTCAAAAAGTCAGATTTAAGTCTTATCGCACGCTTAAAGCACTCTGAAGCATATTCGTGTCTACCTTGGTTACCAAAAATAGTACCGAGACTATCGTAATAACGTGGATCTTCTGGAGATATCGTTAAAGCGCGATATATATGTTTGATAGCAGCAAGATGATCACCAAGTTCCCCGGCGACCATTCCTAGTAAGTGCCATGCCTCAGCAAAACCTGGACGTATATCTAGGATTTCTAGACACGCCAATTCAGCCTTATCAAGTTCAGCAGCGTGAAAGTGTTCTATAGCCTTATTGTAAAGTTTGTCGCACGCACTGGTGAGTTTGTTTAAGACATCAATATCACCGGGTCGTAAATTAAGAGTTTCATTAAATGACTTAATTGCATCTATTATCTGACCTTCATCTAGTAAAGCATTACCTAAATTGAAATGAAATAATGCCTCGTGAGGATTAATCGCAATCGCTTGCTTAATTAGAGTTCTGGCGTCTTTGAAATTCTTTCGATTAGCCGCTACTACACCACTCAAGTGCAAAGCATCGACATTTTCTGGATCATGCTCCAGTATTTGATTAAAACATTTCATTGCTTCATCGAAACGGCCTGCCTTACTGTGCTCAATACCTTCATCAAGAAGCTTACGAGTCATACTAGCGTCATTGCTATGATCGTTTAAATTAGGGTCATATTTTCGATTCATATTCGTATAATCTAAATAAATAATTCTTATGTAAAAAATAAATTAAAATCACTTAACTAATAATGAAAGGCCCCTCTTCATAAAATAATATAAGACTAATTCAGGATCGCTACTAAATTTACGAATATCCTGCTTTACGCAAGATTTCACCGTTTATTTTCTCAAATATCTCAAATAGAGTATCTGTAAACTTAGATTTCCAGTCACTCTTTTTTCTAACCCACCGTCCATCACTTTTAACAATAGTCTCCCTGTCTGGAATATTGTGGTTTATTGCTTTTAAGGATAGAAAATTACCAATACTATTTAGAGCACTATCAAGATCAACTATAATATCTTCGTATTTAAGTAAAAGAGTGTTATCCCGTCTCCAAGGATCCCAAGATTTAACATGATCCGCCCATGTTCCAAAGCGGTGTTGACCTTTGATGACTGCCTCTAAAGTTATCTTTCTGTGATAAAATTCCCAAATACTAACGCAAGCAGCTCTGCCATCCCTAATCACATATATAGCAGAATTGTTATCTTTTGAGTGCTCGTGTGTTTTTAATAATGGGATACTGTTAGCATCGAATCTGATTTTATGATCTGGACCATGCTCTATATGTCCAACATACTCTTCTAATTCTATATTCCCGCCAAGGTCTTTTGGATAGATGCTTGCAGATCTAAGCCGAAAACATTGCCATAAAATCGTCCTAAGAAATGTATTACCGCTTCTTGGATAAGATGCAAGCCATATAATATCTGAGTTTCTCATTTACTGATTTTATAATTGAGCAATTTTTAGTTCATGTATGAACCATGGTGTTCTGAAATTATTTGATAAAATTTTAGAGTATTGAATTATCCTTGAGAAAATGAACTGGTTCACATTTGATTTAATGATATCAGATAGTTAGAAAAATGACGTGTTTCACATTTGTAACAATTAATTTTGGTTAAAAATCTGAATATGTAATAAACCTAAAATTTATGCATTTAAATCAGTAAGTTATATATACCTTCTTTGTGGGTATTGTATTATCTATTAAACACTTCTTGTGAGTGATTCAATGTAACTCATTGATTAACTACTCTCTCCCCAGACGTTGATTTTCTAAACGGTAATAAAAGAATTTAGCTTCAATCAAATTTAATCGGGTAATGACATGGAATGTCAGGTTGCAGGGATAAGTAACCAGCCCGAATAATGTTCGAGAGAGAGGGCATTAAAATGATAAACATGAACAGGGCTCGTGATGAGAGACGTGAGCTGTTATTCAGATTTTGGATTTCCACGGCAAGTATTCTGATTGCAATTGTTTCATTGGTACTGTTTGCTCCGGATACAGCCCTTGCTGCTGGTCAAAGTTCATTTCATATCCCGGAAAAATTTGTCAAGAACCGAGTGCTTATCCAGCCTCGTGCAGGTATTACTGAAGAAAAATTCAAAGCGATTATTGAGCAGCATGGTGGTAACGAGACCTTCGTTATAGATGAATTGGACCTGCATATCATCGAACTCTCCGAGAATGCCAATACGGCGGCTATTGCTGAAGCCTTAAACCGGAATCCCAATATCAAGTTTGCCGAACTCGATGGCCAAGTGTCCCCCGAGCTTATTCCCGATGACCCGCAGTATCCGTATGGTTGGCACCTTCCACAAATTGGAGCGACGAGTGCATGGGATTCAGCACAGGGAGATGGTGTGATCATAGCCGTGCTGGATACAGGTGTGGATACCTCTCATCCGGATCTGCAAGGACAGACAGTGCCGGGATGGAATTTTTATGATGGCAATGATGATGTCACAGACGTACATGGGCATGGAACCGCCGTAGCAGGCACAGTCGCAGCCGCTACCAATAACAGCATTGGTGTTTCATCAGTGAGTTTCAATTCCAGGATCATGCCGATGCGTATTACTGATACGCAAGGTTATGGTTATTACAGTTTGATGGCGCAGGCGATTACGTCTGCTGCTGATAATAATGCAAAAGTTGCCAATATTAGTTTTTTAAATGTATCTAAAAGTTCTTCCGTCGATGCTGCTGCCCAGTATATGCGTGATAAAGGAGGCATAGTTGTTATCTCTGCAGGTAATACTGGCAGCGAACTTACTGATAACCCACCACGCGATTCACTCGTAGTTGTCGCAGCAACAGATGGAAACGATCTTACGACAAGCTTTTCCAGTTATGGTGATTTTGTTGATATCGCTGCACCAGGTGTCGGCCTTCGGACTACCTTATCAGGGGGCGGATATGGCGGCTTCAGTGGGACATCTGCATCCAGTCCTGTCGTCGCAGGCGTTTATGCACTGGTAATGAGTGCTAATTCATCTCTACAGCCAGCCCAACTTGATAGCATAGTATTTGAGAACGCATTGGATCTTGGCAATACAGGCTGGGATCCTCATTATGGCGCTGGGCGTGTCCAGGCGGATATGGCAGTGATTGCTGCAATCGATACCCCTGATACCGATTTTCTTTCACCAAGTGTATCTATTACTTCACCCATTGGTGGCGTCCTGAAAGGAGAGGTCCCTGTTTATACTTCGTCATCTGATAATATTGCCGTTACGGAGGTAGAGCTTTACGTCAACGGCGAATTATACGCCTCTGAAACCTTCGACCCCTTTGAGTTCATTCTGGATACTTCGCAGTACACGGATGGCCAGATGCAACTGGAGGCGCGCGCCTATGATGCCTCGGGTAATACAGGTTACTCAGAAATTGTTGATGTAACCGTTGCCAACAACAAAAATCCGCCCGAGGTCACTATCCTCGACCCCACTGATGGCAGCGAAGTGAGTGGAACAGTGAATGTCAATGTCAGTGCAAATGACGATGTGGGTGTCACCAGGATCAGCCTGTATATTGACGGCAAGGAAGTTATGGCGGTCAATGACAGCACGACGCTTTCCTATAGCTGGAGACCGAAACCTCTACGTGGCAAGGGAAAAAATTCGATACCAAACAGTACGATGATCTCGGCAACCGCAGAGGATATTGCCGGTAATTCATCAACTGCAGTTGTGAATGTGACCGTCACAAGGTAACCGCGATATCATTAGGGTCTATATAATCTGGCCCGCCCCGTTTCTCTCTTCCTGCCCCGGACTGTATTCATCAGCCGGGGCAGGGTTTATCAAATAAACACCTTATCAGCGATGCATTGTGTATCAAAATCTTTACACTTTTGTGGTAAAACCGCCAATATTTCCGATACTTAGTGTGGAACTTTTCACTATCCTATATACTATCTAGTCAAGAATAACCACTGATAAATAGTCACGGTAAACGGTGGTGTAGAGAATATCGATGGCACACAATATCCCGGTTTCTCGGCCCTCTTTGCGCGAGTTTACTTCACGCTTCCGGCCTTATTTTGTTTCAGCGGCTGTCTTCAGTCTGCTGGTCAATCTACTGATGCTGGTGCCGGCGCTTTTCATGATCCAGGTGTTTGACCGGGTGGTGACCAGCCGGAGTACCGAGACACTGATCATGTTGCTGGTAATAGCTATTGGTGCGCTGCTGTTTATGGCTTTCCTTGATGTGATCCGTGCGCGGCTTCTGACTGCTGCTGCGGTCTCACTGGAGAGGCATCTTGGCCCCCGGGTGCTAGCCGATATGATCCGCAATAACGCCGGTCCTGAGGGTGGAAAGAACCTGAATGGACTCCGTGATGTGAACTCGCTCCGGGGGTTTCTGACAGGCCCGGGAATTATCGCGTTGTTCGATTCCCCGTGGGTGCCGATCTATGTCCTGATTATCTACCTGTTCCATCCGATACTGGGTTGGGTAGCAATTGGCGGTGCATTTATCATGCTGACATTAGCGATTCTGAATGAAAAACTCTCGCGTCAGCCGCTGGAGGCCATGCAGCTTGAATCTCGCAAAGCTGGACGCTTTGCTGATCAAAGTATTGCCAATGCCGAGGTCGCACGGACACTCGGTATGGTCGACAATTTGGCGCGTGGCTGGCAAGGGTTCAGTCGCAGCGGTCTGGAGAAGCAGCTGCAGGCAAGCCGCATCGGTAGCGTACTTACCAGTACTACGCGCCTCACGCGACAGTCCTTGCAGGTGATCATGCTGGCAACTGGGGCGTGGCTGGTTATCCATCAGGAGGCTACCACGGGTGTGATGATTGCCGCGACAATTTTACTAGGACGTGCGCTTGCGCCGGTGGAGATGGCGATCGCCGGTTGGAAGGCAATGGTGGAAGCACGCAGCGCTTACGGCCGGCTTGACGAGATGCTGTCTGAGGAGCCCCAGGATGAAGTGGTTACAGAGTTGCCCACCCCCAGAGGAGATCTGTCGGTAGAGCGGGTTGTGTTCGGATTCGCAGGGCAGGAACGCCCGGTCATAAAACAGGTGTCGTTTATTCTTCCCGCGGGTGAGTCACTTGCAATTGTAGGCCCTAGTGCAGCGGGCAAATCAACGCTTGCACGCCTGATTGTGGGATTGTGGAAACCCGTGATGGGGACGGTACGCCTGGATGGCGCCGACATCGCTGCCTGGCCACGTGCACGCCTGGGCCCCTACATTGGTTATCTGCCGCAAAACGTGGAACTCTTTGCAGGTACGGTAAGCCAGAACATCGCGCGTATGGGTGAAGTCGATTCAGCAGCGGTGATCGATGCAGCCAAACGGGCCGATGCACATGAGATGATCCTGCGTCTGCCCCAGGGTTATGATACCTTCATCGGTGAAGGCGGTTCCTTCCTCTCTGCTGGCCAACGCCAGCGAGTAGCCCTTGCACGCGCCCTCTACGGCAAACCCTGCCTGGTTGTGCTGGATGAGCCCAATTCTAATCTGGATGGCCAGGGAGAGGCAGCCCTTATCGAGGCAATCCGTCGTATGAAGGCCGCCGGGGTAACCCTGATTGTTATTACACACCGCAGCACACTGCTCACTAACATGGACAAGATCCTGCTGTTGCGTGAAGGCGTTATTGAGAAAATCGGACCCGTATCCGAGCTGATGGCGGGTGCGAATACGCAGCCTGCGGAGACCCGGCCAAACAGAACGGGGCAGGCCAATAAGCTATATTATTAACGGATATTTAAACTAATCATATAATTATGTACGAGTCATTCTACAGATTCCGGGAAAAACCTTTTTCCCTGCTCCCTGACCCCGCGTTCCTTTACCTGGGGAGGCAACACAGTGCGGCGTATACCATGCTGGAGTACGGGATCATGCACCAGCTGGGAATCACTGTTATTACCGGTGAGATTGGATCAGGGAAGACGAGCCTCGTACGTCATCTGCTGAATCAACTTGATTCCAACTTAACGGTTGGTCTAATCAGTAATACGCACCGCTCACTGGGCGAACTCATGCCCTGGGTTGCTCTCGCATTTGAACTTCCCCACCGTAACAGGTCCAGGGTTGAATTATATGAAGACTTTGTTCAGTTCTTGATTAAGGAGTATGCCAAGGGAAACAGGACGGTGCTGATCATAGATGAGGCCCAGAATATGGATACCGAGATGCTGGAAGAATTACGCATGCTGTCCAATATCAATACAGACAAGGACCAGGTCCTGCAATTAATCCTTCTGGGTCAGCCTGAATTGCGAGAGAAGCTGCGACAACGAGAACTTGTACAATTTGCGCAACGCGTTGCAGCCAATTATCATCTGGAACCGTTAACTACAGAAGAAACGTGCAATTATATTGGTCACCGTATCAGTGTTGCGGGTGGTGACCCTTCCCTGTTTGATGCCCCTGCCTGTGAATTGATCCATGAGCACACTCGCGGCATACCGAGACTCATTAATACACTATGCGATATGGCGCTGGTTTATGCTTTTTCGGAACAGAAAGAAAAGATTGATGCAAAGATCCTGGCAGAGGTAGTGAGTGATAAGGTGAATGGAGGAGTCTTCCCGTCCGAAGAAAGTGACCAACAAGAGGTGAATGAATTCTGGCCACGAGATCCTCAATTGGCCAAGAGCCTGAATAATATTGCCAATGTATATCGCTCACAGGGAAAATTTGATGAGGCCGAAGAAAATTATAAGCGCGCTGTGGGAATTCTGGAAAACAGTGTAGGAGCACAACACCCCAATCTGGCCACCGTATTAAATAACCTGGCTGTGCTTTATCGCAAGCAACGCAAATTCGATGAAGCGGAATCACTCTATCGCCGTGTTTTGAACATTGTCGAAAAGGCCCTGGGACCGGAACATAGGGCTGTCGCCATGGGGCTCAATAATCTGGCAGTGCTTTATCAGAAGCAGGGCAAGTATAGCGAGGCCGAACCCCTGCAAAAGCGTGCGTTGGCGATTTTGGAAAAAGTTTTTGGCCCCGACCATCAAGATATCGTTATTCATCTTAAGAACCTTGCAAAACTGCAACGCTATATGGGCAGGGCTGATGAGGCTGCAGATTACGAGGCGCGGGCTGTCGAGATTGAGAACAGCAAAATCAGGCATAGCCTGAATCCGACAGCAACGCTTTCACAGTCAAATGAAGCCCCCTCATCAGAAGCGGCCGCTGCACATAAGGGTCTTCACCCTGTGGCGTCTCCAGATAAAAAGTAACCTCACATATGACATTACCCGACAGTGTTATCGCGGCGCATCCATTGACTGGTAAATTGAACAAGTGGAACGGATAAAAAAAGCATTGGAATTGGCCCGGCAGGAAAGGCAGGCAAAAGAGGATGATATTTCGGCGCCGCAATCGCCGGAAGTAAAAGATGTTGCTGAAACAATGGAGGCGAACGAAACTTCCAGGGATTTTATTCTTGAGGAGCCGGATGATGATTCCGTGACAGGGGAGATGGGATCAGTACAGCAAAATGCTGCTGCCACCCCACCCGAAGATATATACAGTCCATCGTCTGATATAGAACGTGCCGAAAGCCCCTGGAAGTTAATCGTCACCGGCTTGCTGGGTGTCATATTACTTATCCTTGTTATCAGTGCCTGGGTTGTCATCGCACCCATTTCAGGCGCTGTCATTGCGCCGGGCTATGTCAAAGTGGATATGGATCGTAAGACACTACAACATCAGGAAGGGGGTATCGTCGGAGAAATCCTTATCCGGGATGGTAGCAAGGTCACGCCCGGACAAACGCTCATACTGCTTAAAGATGTGCGTGTTGATGCCAGTAATGAACTGGTACGTACCCAACTAGATGCCGCACTCGCCCAGGCTGCGCGCCTGTCTGCAGAGCAATCCGGCGAAGACAAAATAACATTTCCAGCAGAACTCACTGAACGCAGTGAGGACCCGCGGGTCGAAGAACTGCTCAAGCGTGAAACAACAGTTTTCGGAGTGCGGCGCGAGGCGCTCTCGAACCAGCTTGCATTGATAAAACGCCAGGTGCGTGATACGGAGAAGGAAGTACAGGCACGGTTGGCCCAACTCAAGGCCGACGAGGAGACACTCAAGCACCACCGTGAGGAGCTTGAAACCAACAAGGCACTAATCGGCGAGGGATATGTTTCCAAGACGCGTCTTATTGAGCTGGAGCGTGCCGGTGCGGAATATGAGTCCAGAAATGCAGAAAATCGCGCGGAACTGGCCAGCGCGCAACAGAAAATATCGGATCTGGAGTTGCGTGCCGAGACCTTGAGGAGTGAATTCCAGCAAGAGGCAACCAATGCACTACGCGAGACCACCGCAACGATCTTCGATCTTAGGGAACGGTTACGACCGGCACAGGATGCCGAGCAGCGGCAGCGCATCACGGCGCCGATTGCTGGCGAAATTGTGAATCTCAAAATTACCAGTGTAGGCGCGGTGATTGCGCCGCGCGAACCCATCCTGGATATCGTACCCGAGAACCCCGATCTGCTGGTAGAGGCGCAAGTGCGCCCCGAGGATATTAGCAATGTCTATACCGATTCCCTTGCAGATGTTCGGCTTACAGCATTCAAGCGGCGCTGGACACCGATCGTTGAGGGGAAAGTCATTTATATATCGGCCGACCGGCTGATTGACCCGAAAAATGACACGCCTTATTACACGGTGCATGTGCGTGTACCGCCCGAAGAGCTGAAGGAGGCGGGTGATCTCAAGTTGCAGGCAGGCATGCCCGCGGAGGTCTTTATCAAGACCGCGCCACGCAATGCCCTGCAATACCTGCTTGATCCGATCCTGGGCTTCCTGAATCGCTCGTTAAGGGAGCAATAATCGTTAACGATTTTTCCTCTTTATCTAGCGCCAGGAATTCACCCACATAGGTGGGCTTGTGTGCAGTTTACAGATGCTCAACGGAGTTTCTGTACCAAGCGTTCAATGTTATCCAGGGAACTCAGGTGGGCGTAAATCAATTCCATATGGTTTGATTTAACCAGTTCGGATAGCGTGTCGGGTTCAATGGTTTTCAGGCGTTCGCGATTAACGCCCATAAACCCCCTCAGGGCCAGTTTCTTGCCGTCCTTAAATTCCGCCTTGGCTTGCATGGGCTCGAGAAGGCCTAATTCGTTGATTTTATTACAAAAAGAACTGGTAAACTGAATATGCCCCTGGTACTCCTGGAGGAATTTAATGGCCTGCTGCAGGAGTTCCGATTCCTTGCCGTCATCATCAAACAGTTTTTTGCCCTTGTTTTTGGAATTGAAACCTTCGTAACCTTCATCGATGCAGACAGCAAATTGGGAGCCGCCTTGAGTTGGGCCAGATGCTAGGATAAACGGGTATCTTCGGATGTAGGCCGGAATATAATTTGCCAGCCATTCCCCTTTTTTCCCGACAAAAAGGTTCTCATGGTCTTTAAGGCCCAGTAACGCCACCGGGAAGATCTCGTCGCCCGGCGTTTTTGCAAATACTATGGGATATTCCTTGGATGCCTTGAGAAACTCAACGGCTGCAATATATACGCTATTGGTTTCTTTGGTGTGTTTGAAATTATCTATCGCCGAGAGCGACAGATTGCCGTGTTTTTCCTTATTGAGCGGCACGACATTTTTATAAAATAATGGCTGTGTTGTCATAAATTTATGCCCAATGACTGATGATTAAGATCTCGAATAACAATAAACCTATTTTATCAGGTTTGCTTTATTATTTTTAGCGCCCTGGTCAATTCATGTCTTGATTAGTGCAATTTCATTCTTTGATAGCGGCCGCCGTCTCTGGATATAAAGCATGGGGGATTTATGCTGGTTTGACAATAGCATTTCCGTGTGCAAGCGGATAAATTTTATTCAAAATGGATGAAATATGCGATCAAGTGGATTACTATTAGCGGGTCGATGTAAAGGATTAGCGAGGCGATGAAAATGAAGTGCATAAGTTCGCGGTTGTCTAAATCCCTTCTCTTGCTGCTATTACTTCAGGCCAGCGGTACCACGTCAGCATTTACGCTAATCGAGTTATTTCCTGGCGATGAACCCAGCAACACGGTAACCGATAATGAAAGCCTGGAAACCCAGACTCAGGCTGTAACCTCTACCATAGGCGGACATGTACAGGATATCCTGCGCGGGCGGTTGACCCGATCCCGTGTTGCTTCAAATGAACTTATGGACATGTCAGGTATCAATGCAGGTGATAGTACGATCAATATCGGTGTCTGGACCAGTGGCACCTATACTAATTATGAAGATGATTTCGTCTCGACTGCATTTGAAGGTGATACCCTGCTAGGCTTGGTGGGGTTCGATATCTCGCCAACCAGAAATTTAATCATCGGTGTGGCGTTAGGATATGAAGATACGGATATTACGACAACATTCAACTCTGGTACCCAGGAGTCAGAGGGTTATACGGTGGCCCCTTATTTTGGATTAGTATTGAATAACTACTTCAGCATCGATGGCTCCTTCGGGTATACGGACATTGATACGGACCAGTCCAGATTGACACAGGTTTTTGTGCCCGGAGTAAATGCTGTATTAACAAGTTCCCCTTCGTCCGAGCGCTGGTTTGCAACCTTGAACCTGAACGCTGTTACCTATCTCGGTAACTGGGTCTTGGGTGGCCGCGGCGGTGCCCTCTATGCCAAAAATGAACGGGAAGCCTTTACCGAAACAAGCAGTACTCCATTGGTAGTGCCAACACCGGTCGCTGAAAGTGAATCCAAATTAAAGCTGTGGTACCTTGGCGCCGATGTCGCCTATGGTATGGGTTCGTTCGAACCCTTTGCCAATGCCGCCTATGAACGCGAGTTTGATTCTACGGAACTCACCTTTACCGGCGGATCGCAACCATCGAATGATGAAGACAGCTACTTGGTTGGCGCAGGAATTCGTTATTTCGGGACCGATGGAATCAGCGCGACCGTGGAATGGAACAAGCGACTCGGCAGGGACGATTTTGACGAAGACAGATTTTCCCTGGTGCTCCGGGCCGATTTCTAATCAGTTATTGTAATTCTGATTATATCTGGTTACTTTTCCTTCATTAATTTCTCGTACTGGCGGATGACATTCGCTGCCAGGTATTCTACCGGTGCGTAATCATCGGTGAAAACCGGCACATCCGCCACCAATCCAGGGTCAAGCTGAAGCTCATGTTCCGCGACGTTCTTGAGTAGAGGATAGGCAAATCCGGTTTCCGCGATCTGATCTTCCGTGATTCGGATCTCTTTTCCAAGTCCGACAAAGATGAAATTCTGTAGTGAATCACTTTCCGGGTTGATGGTTGCGAACAGGAAAACCTGTGGAAACACGGATTGCATGGTTTTATATACGGAAAAGATCACGGATCGTGTTTTTGCGGAAAGGCTGCCAAAATAGTTGGCAATAAAGACACCATCGGTATTCAGCCTGTTAAGTACTAGGTCGAAAAATTCATGGGTCGTAAATTGCATGGGAACAGCGGCAAAAGACCGGTAAACGTCCATGAAGATGAGGTCATAGGTTTCATTTGTCTCAAATAAAAACCGCCGTCCGTCCATTACATAATTATTCAACCGGGGGTCATTAGGCAGACCAAAATATACTCTGGAAAGATACAGCAAGCTCGGTTCTATCTCGGCTACATCGACATGGGCTGCAGGATGGTCCCTGAGAATCGCCTTTGGTACGGAATATGCGCCGCCACCGATGGCCAGGGCGCGATTCAGTTCGGGGACAAACAGGCGGAAGAGGTCAAAGTATTTCGTATAATCAAAGGCCATACGGCCATCATCCAGGTACATCCCGCTGTTGAGGTTCTTGTCTTGGAACAATAACCTTACCGGCCTGTTATTGTAGTTGCTATCCCGGACTGTAATTTGCTCATACAGTCCTTCAGCCTGATAAATAATCGTCTCGTCCCTTGTTGGTGAAAGCAAATTTATTATCAGAGACAGGCAGGCAATGATAGCAAGCAATGTAATAGCGACGGTTTTTTTACGACTGGTGTTCAGGAGCAGTCCGATGCCGCCAAGGAGAAGCAGGCAATATCCCACGCCTATAACAATATAGCTTACCCCCCAACGTGGGATCAGGAAAAAACCGGCACTAAGGCTTCCGGCAATACTCCCCAGGGTAGACCAGAAAAAAACCAGGCCGGAGACACGCCCAATGCCAAGCCCAGGTTCGTTTACATGAAGCAGTTTGATGGCATATGGCGAAAGGGTGCCGAGCAAGAGAGCTGGAACTAGAAAAAGTAGTACTGATGTGAGTAATGGTCCATGGATCATGGAAAGCCTGTAGGCCAGAAATGGCAACAGGGTTTCGTTGAGTAGTTGTAAAATGAGCACGGCAACGCCACCCACGCTGATTAGTCCGAAAAAGAAGCTGGTATAGGGTTTCCGGTCAGCAAGCCTTCCTCCCAGATAATAGCCAAGGCTCAGGGCGGTCAGGATAATCCCTATTACGCTTGAGAAGGTGAAAATGGAATTACCGAAATAGGGAGCGAGGATCCGTGTAGCAACGATTTCGATAATCAGGATAGCCATGCCCGTGAGGAAGACAGAAACCAGGATACAAGCAGAGCGGCAAGGATAGGACATAGGTCTTATTGCAGGTGTGCAGTTTCCGGTTTCAATTAAAAATTATCTTTCATCTGCCTGATTCTGGCGAAGACATCTGTAAGAGGAGCATTCTGCATATGCAGACTGGCCTGTATGTCCCCGCTCATTGGGCGCAGAAACGGGTTTGTCTTTTTTTCCATTCCTAGGGTTGTAGGTATCGTTGGCACACCTTTTTTTCTCAGCCTGTCTACCTCGGACATCCTGCTGATCAAATCACGGTTATGGGGTTCGACCGTCAGTGCAAAACGGCCATTTTCCTGGGTATACTCATGCGCACAATACAGCTTGGTGTCGTCCGGCCATTGCATAATCTTTTGCAGGGAATTCCACATCTGTTCCGCAGTCCCTTCGAACAATCGCCCACACCCCATGGCAAACAGGGTATCGCCGACAAAGGCAAGGTTTTCTGATTCGAAATAATAAACAATATGGCCGGCCGTATGCCCCGGAGTGTCATAGATGCGTGCAGTGTAGTTTCCGAACTGAAACGTATCCCCGTCACCCACTTCGATATCAATACCCGGGATCCTGCCAGACTCAGCTCGGGGTCCAATAATGAGGCAGCCGGTCTTTTTCTTCAATTCCAGGTTGCCGCCAGCATGGTCCCAGTGATGGTGCGTATTCAGGATGTGGGTAAGCTGCCATTTTTTTTCGGCCAAGGCATTTTCGATGGCTGAAACTTCTGGTGTGTCAACCACGGCAGTGAGTTTATTTTCCGAATCATGCAGCAGAAAGCCATAATTATCTGACAAGCATGGAAACATATGAATTTTCAGCCGGGGTGATGTTGTTCCCATATTAATTTCCGGGTTGGTCAATCTGAAAATACAATTACATTATATCCTGATATCAAGGAATATTCAGAATAAGGGAAAAATATTTGTTAATATCAGCTCTATGTCAAGATACGGAGAAAACAGATACTTTTGGCAGTCTTACAATGACGAGGATTTACTCGATCTCCGCTTTTGTGATTTGAAACTGAAGATTGCAAATGCGCCTTTACAGGAGCGAATTGAACAACTTTATGATGAATTGAAAGGGCGGGATATTCGATTCCGGCCGCATTGTTGGTTGTCGGAGGAATGGTTTTCACCCGATGGTGTGCCCGGTATCGCGATACCTTTCTATATGGCCCACTCGCGGCTTGCAAAGCTGGAATACCGTCAGATGTTCGAGATTGAAGGCGGTAACACCCGCTGGTGCATGCAGCTGCTCAGGCATGAGGCAGGTCACGCAATTAATACCGCCTATTGTCTTCACCGAAGGAAGCGCTGGAGACAATTATTTGGTGCGTTTAACAAACCCTATCCGACACATTACACCCCGAACCCAAAAAGCAGGAATTATGTTATTCATCTGGACTGGTGGTATGCACAAAGTCATCCCGCTGAGGATTTCGCTGAGACCTTCTCGGTGTGGTTAAGGAACAGGAATAAATGGCAAAAGCAGTATAAAGGATGGCCCGCCATGAAAAAGCTGGAATACATGGATGAATTAATGGCATCAATCAGTAAAAAGCCTGCACTTAGAAGATCAAGGGAGCGTGTTGAACCTCTATCTACCAACAGAAAAACATTAAGGGAACATTATGAATCAAAACGTGCTTTTTATGGCGTAAATGTTCCTGACGTATATGATAGTGAGTTAAGAAGATTGTTCAGAGACCAACCGGACAACAACGGCAAGAGGCGAACTGCTTCTGCGTTTTTGCAAAAATACAGAAGAGAGTTATCCCAATTGTGCGCCCGTGGTATAGGTGAACCACCTTATATAATCGCCCAGGTAATACACGATATGATTATAAGATGCCGTGAACTGAAGCTTTATGTCAATCTCCCTGATGATGAAATGAAAATTGAGGTTGCCATCTTTGTCAGCATGCAAACACTGAATTACTTTAACAAAGTCCGGCACAGGGTGCCCGTATGAAAAAATATCGTATTCTTGTTTTGATGCATGAGGATCTGATACCCCCTGATTCTCTCAAGGGTTATTCTGACAAGGAAATAGTTGAATGGAAAACTGAATATGATGTTGTATCCGAACTAAGAGACATGGGGCATGAAGTTGAAACACTCGGTGTGTCTGATGATGTCGGTGTGATAAGGGATGCAATTGAAAATTTCAAACCCCAGATCGCTTTTAACCTGCTGGAAGAGTTTCATGGTAATTCCTTGTTCGATTATCATGTTGTCAGTTATCTGGAGCTAAGGAAACAACATTATACCGGTTGTAATCCACGTGGGCTGATGCTTGCCCACGATAAGGCATTAAGCAAGAAATTGTTGTATTTCCACCGTATCAATGTACCGAGGTTCCTGGTTATACCTATTGGCAAAAAGACTTCTATTCCAAAAAGGCTGAAATTCCCCCTGATTGTAAAGTCGCTGGTGGAAGAAGGTTCGTACGGGATCGCCCAGGCCTCTGTCGTCTATACCGATGACAAGTTCAGGGAAAGGGTGAATTATCTCCATGAACAGCTTGGCACACCTGTCATTGCTGAAGAATATATAGAGGGGCGTGAGTTCTATGTTTCAGTAATCGGTAATACGCGCCTGGAAACCTTTCCCATTATTGAACTTAAATTTGGCGATGTATCAGATGACGTCCTTAAAATTGCGACATCCAGGGTCAAGTGGGACTGGGCGTACCAGAAGAAACACGATATAGACACCGTTGTTGCAAAAAACCTGAAGCCGGAAACAAGAAAAAAAATATCTACATTGTCAAAACGTATTTACAGAATTCTTGGCATGACCGGATATGCCCGGATAGACCTGCGACTCACCAAAGAGGGAGGTATCTACGTGCTCGAAGCCAATGCCAATCCTGATATTGCCTATGGTGAGGAACTTTCCTGTGCCACTGAAGCTGCAGGAATAAGTTACGAGGCACTGTTGATGAAAATAATTAATCATGGGTTACGGTATGATCCCCTGACCCGGCTGAGTTAAAGGGGGAAGTCTGAGATGGAATTCCGCAGATTTTATCGCCAGATGTGCTATTTTAATAGCATAAAGGAGCAACTGATTTTTAACCATTGGGTTCTATATCATGCCTTTCTATGACTATTACTGTGAGGCCAATGGCCGCACCGTAGAGGTAAACCATACGGCCCAGGCCACTCTAAAGACCTGGGGAGAGGTTTGCTATGTGGCGCAAATCCCCCTTGGTGAGACTGACCCGATGACACCGGTTAGAAAAGTCATATCAGCCCCGGCTATCGCAATACCAGTTGCCAATTCCAAGCTTAAGGAACTTGGTTTTACAAAACTCATCAGGCGTGATGAAGGGGTGTTCGAGAATGTGACTGCACTGGATCATGAGAAACGCTATTTCAGGTCTGATGATCCCACATCAATTCCAGATATCAGGAGTAAGGTAGAAGATTAATATTGGTGTTCAGAGTTTTGTGCTTCAGGTTTTGAGTTAATAGCAGAAATAATGCTTACCCCTATAAACCACGAACTTTTTTCTATTCCCACTCCAATTCCACGAAGGCCCTTGAAACATTAGTTCTGTGATGTTCCTCGAAAAGAAGCCAGTCCCTCTTTGCCTCAGACCCGATATAGTCGATTGCCTCTTCCATAAACAGGCCTTCGGCAATCGCCTTACGGGTATCGGTCAGGAGCATATTAAGATATTTACTCTGGGCCTCCATGACTTTTTCCATGTTGTTTCCGGGCGGACCGTGGCCGGGAATAATTGTCTTCGCTTCAACGCTTTTCATTATCTCTATTGCATCAAGCCAGCCCTTTAAGCTGCCATCCAGTACGGGGATATGTTCTCGGAATAGCAGATCGCCTGTCCAGAGTGTTCTTGTCTTCGGATCATAAACAGTCAAATCAGTATAGGTATGTGCAACTTTAAAGGCCCGAATCTTCAAGGGCCGGTTTCCGAGGTCAATAATTAATTCATCAGTAACAGTAGTATCAGGCGCAATGATTGATTTTTCTGATGGCGACAGTCCCAGTTCCTGCCCAAATTCCTTTAGAAAAAAAGGTCGGTTTGATTCAATCGCATCTGGCAGGTTTACATGACCAATGAATTTGGTTTTCTGCCCGGCAAACGCCAGATTCCCCAAGATGTGGTCGAAATGAATGTGGGTATTGATTACATAGCATACAGGCTTGTCAGTAATACTTTTGAGTTTTTTATGCAATTCTGTGCCTGTATTAACTGAACCCCCTGTATCAATCACTGCAACGCATTGTTCACCGACTATAAAACCAATATTGGCAATATCATCACGTCCGGCATCAGTCAGGGCCACATGTTTTCCCTGATGCAGGTATATACCTGATGAAATTTCTATAAGATTAAATCCTTCTTCTGAGGCAAAACCTGGCTGTACTGCCAGTACAAGGAAAAAGACCGGCATTAATAATAAATTCCAGATTGATAATTGCACAGAAACGTGGGCCATCAAGATGCAATATCTCCCAATTTTTCTATATCTAATAAGAAGTTGGCTTCCAATATTCTGATACCTGTGGCGAGGGAAAAATTCCATAAATTTAAGTCTTTATTTATATCTTATTGATTATAAATGATTTATTAAGAATAAATCCATATTTTACAACTTGCCGATTGAGCAATTCTGATCTAACGTTGTAAATAGGGATGAAAATTAAAACAAATACTTCTAAAACCTATTCGTCGGGGAGGAAAGGTATTATTACCTGCACCTGTCACCAGAATAAATCTATTTTCTACCTCTGCAAAACCCTGTTCCTGTGTATTGCTAACTCTTGAAATAGGAGGGCTTATGTTTGAATTTGATCGGCAAATTGTGGAATCCCTGTTATCTGAAAGTTTTGATTTCAAACGCCTGTATGAGAAACACGATATGTTAAATCAACAGGTGGATGAAATAACTGCTGGTATTCTTCCTGCCGATGATCTCACCCTGGAAAGAATGAAAAAGGAAAAGCTTTTGTTGAAAGACAGGATGTCTATGATGATCGAAAAATACAAGCGGCAGCATGCCTGACTTGAAATTATTAACCAATAAAAACCCGTCTTGTGCGGGTTTTTTTATATGGCCATTCTCAGGCCAATCATGAATAACATACTGGCAAGAACAGGACGCATTATTTTTTCAGGAAGATAGCTGCCCAGGTGGCTGCCTATATAGATGCCGGGCAAGGAGCCCAATATCAGACTGCCCAGCAGGAACAAGTCAACTGTCCCCAGGTGCAGATGGCCCAGGCCAGCAATCGCGGTGATAGGTACAGCATGTGCCAGGTCCGTGCCGACGATTGAGATTGAGCGAACGCGGGGGTAGAGGAAAAACAGAATGGCCGCTCCCAGGGCGCCAGCACCAACGGACGAAAAGGTAACCAAAATGCCAATTAATGCACCCGCAAGCACAGTCATGTGCCGTTGGTAATGAAAGTGTATTTCCCGGATGGTAGAAAACCGATCATTCTGTCCCAGGGCGAGCAGTTGTTTTTTGAAGATCAGTACCAATGAAGTCAGGATGAGGGCGACGCTCAGCGATGAGGTAATCAGCCGGTCATAGTTCATGCCGATGTCTCCCAAGTATTTAAGCACGGCGATCGCGATAAAGGTCGCAGGGATGCTGCCCATGCAGAGAAGGCCCACGATAGGCCATTCGATGGTTCTGCGGCTATGGTGAACAAATATCCCGCCGGACTTGGTGATCGCCGCATAGAGCAGGTCGGTGCCGACCGCGAGGGCAGGAGGTATATGGAAAAACAGTACCAGGATAGGCGTCATTAAGGACCCGCCACCGACCCCCGTAAGACCGATGATGAATCCGACGATAAACCCTGCGATAGTAAAGGCGAAATCCATAACTGATTGAAATTTTTGGTAACTCTGACCGTATGGAGAAAGAACTTGTAATGTAGCGGCGCTTTTCTATACTGAAAAGTAATTATTATGAATATTTTTATATTAATTTAGCATAAAGGACGGGCTGAAATGAAACTGCAACAACTGCGCTATATCTGGGAAGTAGCCCGCAATAACCTTAATGTCTCTGCCACTGCCGAGAACCTTTATACGTCGCAGCCCGGGATCAGCAAGCAGATACGCATCCTGGAAGATGAACTGGGGATAAAGATATTTCATCGCAGCGGCAAACACCTGACCGAGATCACCCCTGCCGGGCAGGAGATTATCGAGATTGCCGGCCATATGCTGGATCAGGCAGCCAACATCAAGCAGATTGCCCAGGAATACAAGGACAGGGATCGAGGTAGCCTGTCCATTGCCACCACCCACACCCAGGCAAGATATGCCCTGCCTGTGGTCATTAAACAGTTTATCGGACGTTACCCGGATGTTTCGTTGCATATGCACCAGGGTACGCCGGTTCAGATTTCCGAAATGGCGTCACGCGGCGGGGTGGATTTTGCAATAGCCACTGAGGCCCTGGAACTCTTTGAAAATTTGGTCATGATGCCCTGTTACCGTTGGAACCGCAGTGTCATCATGCGCCATGACCATCCGCTTGTAAGTCAGGAATCACTTACATTAAAAGCTTTGTCACAGTACCCTATTGTGACTTATGTCTTTGGTTTTACAGGCCGCTCACAACTGGACAAGGCCTTCAATGTGGCGGGATACACTCCCCGAGTGGTATTTACGGCCACGGATGCGGATGTGATTAAGACCTATGTCCGTCTTGGCCTGGGTGTGGGTATCGTGGCCAGCATGGCCTATGACCCCGATAAAGACAGTAACCTCGTGGCCAGGGACGCCAGTCACTTGTTTGAGGCGAGCACTACCAAGATCGGATTCCGGCGGGGGACTTATTTACGTACCTATATGTATGATTTTATCGAGCTATTCGCGCCGCACCTGACCCGGGATGTGGTTGATGCGGCCATTGCAACAGACGGCAAGGATGCGCTGGATAACCTCTTCAAGGATGTGGAGTTACCTACCCACTGATGGACTACAAGTGATAAGTTACAAGGATAATTTAATTTTTGCTTGTCTCTTGTAACTTGTACTTGTCTTATATGTAGTCAATGTCCGGGGCGGCATCGAGGATGTCCCTGAGCTGCTCCTCCTCGGAGACCTCGGTATTCAGTACTTCCTTAAGGAAACGCATATAGATTGTATATATGCGTGGTGCTTTGCCTTCTTCTTCCACAATAAAAAAGGGCGCGCGATCGACCTTGTGCAGAGCGGCCAGGTTCATGCCCTCACTCTCCGGATCCCGTTCATCCGCAATAATCACCTTGTCGATCCGATCGGTCAGACCGGCCGCCTTCAGGCGATCTTCGACTTCTTGGCACTTCCGGCAGGGCGAGCCATCGGCCTTGATCTTTTTGACCATGGAAATCTGCATATCTTGCTATCCGGCCTTTTGTTGCAGGTTCCCGGCGTGCAGTCCGCATTCCTTCATAGTGGCCTCTTCCCACCACCACCGGCCCTCGCGCTCGTGCTGGTTTGGTAACACCGGACGGGTGCAGGGTTCACAGCCTATGCTGATAAAGCCACGGTTATGCAGCTCATTGAACGGGACATCGTTTTCACGTATGTATTGCCAGACCTGTGCCGATGACCAATATGACAGGGGGTTGAACTTGATCAGAACATGATCCGCCGTGGAAAAGGCCATGTCTTTTTCCACAACAGGCACATCAGCGCGGGTACCGGGGCTCTGGTCCTTGCGCTGGCCGGTTATCCAGGCATCGAGGGTCGCAAGCTTATTGCGCAGGGGCACCACTTTGCGAATTCCGCAGCATTCCTTGTGGCCGTCCTGGTAAAAGCTGTACAGGCCCTTTTCCCTGACGAATTTCTCCAGCGCGTCCTTGTCCGGGGAGAGGACATCGATACTGATCTTATAATGGTTCCTGACCTGCTCTATAAAGCGATAGGTCTCGGCATGCAAGCGGCCAGTATCCAGGGAAAACACCTTTACGTCCGGCCGGATCTTCGTGGCTATATCGATCAGGACGACATCCTCGGCCCCGCTGAAGGAGATCGCAATATTGTCGAAATTCTCCAGGGCCAGGCCCAGGATCTCCTGGGGGGATTTGTCCGTTAAATTCTTTGGTAGTCATTATCGTCGCCATAGTTATAACGGGGTTAATCCTAAAGGGTGCGTATCCTATCAGAGATCGCATATTCCAATAAATAATAAGAAATTATACTTATATTGTTTTTTTATATATCTCCATGGTTGCCGCCAGGCCCAGGCATCAGACTGGCAGCTTATCAGATCGTATGCTGTTCCAATAACCTCGGGTTCAAAAAGGTCCCGTGTGATGACATATCGGTCAGCTGAAACTTGTTGTTTTCCAAGTATTCGATCAGCAGGTGAAGTCGAGAAATATCACGCAATGAGGGATCGATCTTGACCGTACTGTTGGTATCCCTGCCGATAAAGTTTTTGCCAACCTTCAGGGGATGACGGTGGTTCTCCTGATCGATAAACCCGACCCCGTTCTTGCAGGAGAGTTTACAGAGGTGCTTGGATAAGCGGACTTCGATCTCCTTTCCCTCTGGCAGTTGTATGGAGATCACCTCACCCTTCGGCATGCGCTCCATCTCGTCGCTTTTGCCATTTTCATCCGGCTCAAACAGGGTGCTTTCCAGAATCAGGGTTCCGCTGAGTTTTTCATTGCCTGTCTCCTCGGCGCCCCCGGCGGTGCCGTTGAGCTGGGACTGCTTCTCAGAATAGATATATTTAATAATGTCCTGCCGGGCGGACAGGTACTGCATGTATTTCACTAGGGCCACCCGGCGAAATGGGTTGAGTTCATCACTGGCGTCGTTCAGGGCAGCGATGATACTGCGCCAGCCGTGGTCCTGGGAGAAGATAGTAGGGTCCAGCTCCCGCATGGCCTGGTTGATACTGCCAGGTTCTTCGATGGACCGGGACAAGATCGAGACGAAGCGTTTTTCGATGTCCTTGATAGTAATGGCCTCGTTCTTGAGCTTTTTAGTGGACAGCTTGACCAGCTCCCGGATTTTTTTCGTGGGCACAGAGGTCCGACCGCTCAGACTGAATTCAAAATCAGGTATGGAGCAGAATCTCAGGGTTTGTTCCCCGATCACCAGTTCAACCGGCTTGGCAAAAAACTTTGTCAGCATATGTCAGATCCCGGACAGTCGCTCAGTGCAGGAATGATAAACCAAATCTATGAAAAGTATAACAATTTTGATGGAATATTTGATGAATGTCCGGGATCCGCAGCCAATGATGTTGGTTGCAGAGAAATTTCTCGCACCTGCTTTGGTAACAGGTCATTGAATTCTCCATTATTTTTCGGGGCAAACTAACCGTTTAAGCCGGGCAAGTGAAATCGGTTACTTGGTCCAGCAGGATACGCTTGCGTTTATCAACGTCGCAACGGGAAAGCTCACTAACGCGTCGATAAAACTCGGGCAAACTGGCATTTACAGCTTGCATCACTGCCTCAAAGCCCGGCAGGTATTGCCTGTAGGTGGCAATTGCCGAGACCTTGGCGTTGTTGACCCCACGGGCAAACCATTCGTCATAGCGTGTTGTATCTGTCCAGTGAACCCGCTGTTCCCGGTATTCCTCAGTCATTTCCCGTAAGAGTCTTTCCTTCTCGCGCTGTTTCACCTGCACTGTCGTGTTTGACACATAGACTGCTGCCAGGCTGGCTCGGTATCTCATGACCAGTGATACAAATTCGGCCTCCTGTCTTTTCCGGGCTTCATAGGCCAACAGTTCATCTGTGCTGCCATGCTGGTGTAACCAGCGCCTGACGCCAGTCTGGGCAACCGCTTCGGCAAAGGCCTCGTTGAATTCGGTGTCGTTTTGAACGAATAGTTGCTGATGGGCCAGCTCGTGAAATATGACTTCGGCCAGCGCAGCACGGTCTCCGTTCATCATGGTGTTCAGCAGGGGATCATCGAACCAACCCAGTGTGGAGTAGGCACGGACACCGCCAACAAAAACATCATATCCTTCATGCTCAAGTTCAATGGCCAGTTGCCTGGCGCCCTCATATGAAAAATAACCTCGGTAATTCAGACATCCCGCCACCAGAAAACACCATTGTCTGTTCTCCAGTGAGAGTGCGGGCGTTGCAAAGACATTCCAGACCACATATTCACGCCCTAGGTCGGCATAGTATCGATAACTGTTATTGTCAGGCAGGCCCAGTGAATCACTGGCAAACGTCCTGAGTCGCAGTGCGTACTGCAGTTGTTCGTCGAGCAGGGCATTCGTTTGTCCGGAGGCCACCAGGGTTTTAATAGGCTCGCGGTTTTGCAGGATTTCCAGTTGGCCTGTTACTGCCTGGCTGTAGTAGGTAATAGAGCTGCAACCAAAAAGCAGGGTGCTGATTATCGCCGTTAAACAGAGCCGGATGAATTTCACAAACAAATTAATCATTGTATCCTTTATGACTTATCTGGTGACAGATTAGGTCCATCAGCTGTCCTTGTTCAATAGTCACGTCCAGTAAAGGATTTATATGGCATGTATACAACACTTATAAATGCTGAAGAACTGCATAATAATCTGGATAGTCCAGAATGGGTTATTGTCGATTGCCGTTATGATCTGGCTGACAAAGACAAGGGCAGGGCATCCTACCTGCAGTCCCATATCCCAGGCGCAGTCTTTGCTGATGTACATGATGATTTGAGTGGTCCGCCACTCACGGATCAGGGTCGTCATCCCATGCCCTCCACGGATCATTTAAATGCCTTGTTCTGCCGGTTGGGAATCAATTCATCATCCCAGGTCATTGCTTATGATGCGACCCAGGGTGCGTTCGCCGGCAGACTCTGGTGGTTATTAAGGTACATGGGGCATACAAGGGTCGCGGTACTGGATGGTGGTTGGCAAGCCTGGCAGGAGGCAGGACTGCCGGAACGTTCCGGAGATGAGACCAATGCGTCGGGCAGGTTTACGGGTATACCGCAATCCGAATGGCTGGTGACGGTGGATGCCGTCCCGGATTGCAAACTTCTCGTTGACTCGCGGGATCCCGCTCGTTATCAGGGACAGGTTGAACCCATCGACAAGACCGCTGGCCATATACCAGGCGCAATTAATCATTTCTGGCAGCAAAATCTGCAGGATAACGGCCGCTTTAAGGATGCCCGGGAATTACAACAGCAATTTAGCCGGTTGTTTGCAGAAACGGCGCCCGAAGATGTGGTGTTTTATTGCGGTTCGGGTGTCACGGCTTGTCACAATTTATTGGCATTGGCACACGCTGGAATGATGCCTGCAAAACTTTATGCAGGCTCATGGAGTGACTGGTGTTCTGATTCTTCCAGGCCCGTGACCACCGGTCCATCGCCGGGCCATATGGAATAATGTTATACCGTATTACACATAACCCGGCTATTACGTGTTATCTTATGTAAATAATGCCTGGATTATTTCGTGCTTCCCTGAAATCTAATGAAACAGTATAAGCTTTATATCTACGGTCTGTTTGCACTAATTTTCGGTATCTCGACGGCCTATGCGGGTAATACGACATTGCCTGCGGACCCTGCGGAAGAGGCTCTTGAGGTACTGGATTCAGGCATGCCTGATTATACCTCTGATAAGGACATTGCTGAATCTGCAGATTCAGCAGATGAAATCCATGACCCGCTGCCGCCCATACAGAATCTCAGCAAGGACGTTATTCTGGTGCTGGATAATTCAGGCAGTATGAAAAAAAATGATCCCGATTTTCTGACCAACCAGGCGGTCATAGAGTTTATCAATGGACTGGACGAAATGACGCGTGTTGCCATTATCATTTTTGACCAGGACGTTCGTCTTTCTGTCCCGCTTACCGTCGCAGACGAGAGCAGCAGGGCAACAATCCTTAACAGCCTTGATCAGGTTAATTACAAGGGGCAATTTACCAATAGTCCGGCTGCAATTGAGCGGGCGATCTATGAATTAAAAAACAATGCCAGACCGGAAGCGAAAAAGCTGATTGTGTTCATGACGGACGGTATTGTGGATACCGGTGACGGGCAGCGTGATCTGGAAAAGGCAAAATGGATGAAAACAGATCTTGCAGAAGATGCGGGAGAATCCGGAATAGCGATTTACGGTATAGCCTTTACAGAAGATGCCGATTTCGAGCTTATACAATCACTCGCACAAAAGACCAGGGGGGAATATTACCGCGTATTGCAGGCGGAAGACCTGAAAAAGGTCTTTTCCCAGATAAATACTCTGGTTAACAAGGTGCAGGAACCGGAAGTTATTACCCCGGGAATTGATCAGCAAGCAATAGTTACCAAGGCACAACAACCCGTGATCATTGAAGTTCCGGTTGATTCAAGCGAGGCTCTTGATGAGGAGCGCTTTCGATCACTAATGATCCTGACGGCACTATCTGTACTAATCGTTGCCGTTATTATCTTGGTGCTCATTATGATAAAGGGGAGCAGAAAAAAACCTGACAGTGTTGCGCAGGAGGCTTTTATCAACGATATCAGCGGAAGCACTTCAAAATCCACTTATAAACTGGGTACCAAACCTGTGATGTTCGGGCGGGTGGAAGGTACAGCCACCGATCATCTGGAATACATTGTTATCCCGGAGTCAACTATTGGCCGTCGTCATGCATTGATAAGTTATAAGGATTATTCATATTGGATCTCTGACCAGGGGAGTATCAATGGGACATTCGTGAATGATGAGATGATAACCGGCGAAGTGCGCCTGAAACATGGTGACAGGATACGGCTTTACAAGTCCGAATTTGAATTCATCATGCCCGAGATGGTTGAAACGGATATGACGGTGATGTCCAATACTGTCATTGCCGCAAACCCCGCAAAGGCAGGACTGGATACCAGTGTTCCGGATTTTGATATTACAGGTGAGGCTTCTGACCCTGATCGAGTGGATACAATCATGAAAAAGCGCACGGATGATGACAGCGACAAGGATGAGACACTGATGATCGGTGAAGGTGATGAAACAATAAGCTCAGATGATGACATCACCTTGAGGCCCGATCTGGATGACGAAGACCTGACACTGGATAATTTTATTGATCTTGATAAAAAGAAGGACAATAAATAATTCAAGTTCGAACCTGACAGTCCTGATTGCTTATATAACGCTCCTCTAAAAGTACCCGGAGTGCTTGCATTTTTGCGCAGGTCCAAATGAACAAATCACATCACGAACTTCTCAGATTACTGGCTGATGGCAGGTTTCATTCCGGTACGGAACTTGGTGAAAGCCTGTCTGTTTCACGCACGGCAATATGGCAAAAGATCAGGCAGCTTGAAAAATATGGCCTTGTAATTGACTCAGTAAAAGGCAAGGGTCATCGTCTGTCTTCTTCTCTTGAGTTGCTGGATCAGGACCGGATTTGTGCGGGGCTCCCGGATTCAGTCCGCAGCGAACTAGCAGAGATTAATGTCTATTCCGAGCTGGATTCGACCAACAGGTATCTACTTGAATTACTGGGCAGTGAAGAGATTCACTCGCATCTTGTTTTTGCAGAGTACCAGACTGCGGGACGGGGTCGCCGCGGGAATCCCTGGATATCACCATTCGCCTCGGGCATTTGCTTTTCGCTCGGTTGGCATTTCCCCGTTTCTCCTGAACCCCTGACGGTCATTGCACTGGGTACCGGAGTTGCCATTGTCAGGGCCCTGAATAAACTGGGGATTACCGGGGTCGGCCTGAAATGGCCCAATGATATCTTTATTAATGACCGCAAGCTTGGCGGCATACTGGTTGAGATGCGGGCCGAATCCACCGGTCCCTGTAATGTGGTAATCGGTGTCGGACTGAATTATGAAATGCGTAATTCAGGAACTGATCTCATCGATCAGCCCTGGGTGGATATCAATACTATTACAACGACAAGGCTTTCTAGGAATGATTGTGTTTCCGGTGTTATTAATGAATTAATCAATATGCTGAATGAGATTAGCAGGTCAGACCCGGGCTATATTATAAATGAGTGGCGAAAATATGATTGCCTGAAAGGGAGGTTCGCCAGCTTGATCTTACCGGGTGATACTGTCAACGGGAGAATTCTTGGTATCGATGATCATGGTGCCCTTGTTATGGAAATTGATCATCAGGTAAAGAAATACAATGTTGGCGAAATCAGTGTGAGAGCACAGTGATGGACCTGCTGGTTGACATCGGTAATTCGTGCATTAAGTGGGCTCTCCGTACTGATCAACTTACCGGGCATCAGAATTGTAATTACGAGAAGGAAAAACTGGCTGAAGCCCTCGATGAACACTGGTCCGATTTGCCAGAGCCATCTCGGATAGTGGTATCGAATGTTGGTGGTAATTTGATCAGGGAACAGCTAGATGGATGGGTGCTCCATACCTGGAACCTGCATCCCGAATATGCCAGGGTTTCAAAAACCGCATTCGGTGTGCGCAATGCATATGATGACGTTACAGAATACGGAATTGACCGCTGGATGGCCGTGATCGCCGCGTGGAATAAACATCATTCTCCTGCGTGCATAGTTGATTGTGGATCGGCTGTAACAATAGACAGTCTGGGTCGGGGCGGATTGCACAAAGGCGGTTTGATATTCCCCGGTATAAGAATGATGCAGCAGTCTTTATTCAGTCGCACTGCGGATATTCCTGCGTCACAATGTGAAGCGAGCGCGGAGCTGGCGACGAGTACCCGCCAGGCGGTAGCCAATGGTTGTACAATGGCGGTAGTTGCACTGATAGATCGGATAATGGCTGAAATGCAGGAGATTGAAGGCACTGATACCTTGTGTCTACTGACGGGTGGTGATGCCGCTCATATCGGCCGCTTCCTGAATGCAACATATTCTCATGAGCCCTCACTGGTACTCGAGGGCCTGGCGCTTTATGCGGATGAACGCCAATGAAATGGTTTTTAGTTCTGTTGCTGTTCACAAATCTGGCCTATCTGGGCTGGGAGATTGATCGCCAGACCCGGATTGATATGAATAATAGAAAAGATGCCTTGCCTGTCCCTGAAGGCACCAGAAAACTTGTTCTTGTAAGAGAACTCCCGGCACCGCCTTCTGAAAACCAGACATCGGAGAAAGGTTCTGATTCCAAAGATCACCCGGCTGGTAGTGAAGCCGTTTCCGATAATGAGCCCGCAGGCACAATGAATCAGTTTGTGGATGATGTCCAGATTGAGGCGGAAATAGTCAGTATGCTGGTTTCCAAACTGCCGGATATCAGTACACGGAGCATCACCAATAAACTGTCTGAAATGGAAGAGACCTGTTTCTCCTATGGCCCGTTTCCGGATGATCAGCAATCCAAGGATCTTATTGCCTGGTTTGAGGAACACAAAGTTGCTGTGCAACAGCGACTGGAAGGAGATAAGGAAAATCGGCTGTTCTGGATTTATCTGGCACAACAGGATTCCAGGGGAAGCGCCATCAAGGCCATCGAGGATCTGAAGAGCAAGGGTATCCAGGATTACCAGTTAATCGATACGGGTGACTTGAAGAACGCCATTTCACTTGGTCTGTTTTCCACTCAGGCCGCCGTCAACAGACGTCTGAATGAATTAAAAGCACGGGGCTACCAACCTGTGGTTGTGCCGTACCGGGACACCAAGGCGGTATACTGGGTTGATATCAAACTGACAGGCCAGCCGGAAGTCATGAGCGAAATGTTTACAGGGTTTCCAGCACACTATAATTCGATCCCGGTTAGATGCAGTAAAATTGCGTTAAAATAGCTTAACCCCTAAAATACTGCGCCGGCCAAAACACTGTGGTTTCCAGACTCATGGCCCCGATAGTTAAATGGTATAACCGTTGATTTGTAATCATCAGTTGGGGGTTCGATTCCCTCTCGGGGCTCCATTTTAAGGATACACATAGGCGCGTCAGATTAAACATAAATATAAAGAATGTCAGATCATATGAGATACCCACACAGGCTGGTTTTTTTATTAACAGTTTTTCTGATTATTGCTCTGCCGGTAAGTGCCGCAACTAGTCTCAAGCAGGTCCAGAGCCTGATAAGCGATGGTAAATTGAAGAAGGCGCTTACTGGCGTTGATAATATCCTTTCGGAGGATCCGGCAGATATACAGGCAAGATTCACAAGAGGAATCATCCTTACCCGCATGAACAGGCTGAATGAGGCAGAGGCCATTTTCAGTGATCTTATAAAAGATCACCCCGAGTTGCCGGAGCCCTATAATAATCTTGCAGTCATCTATGCTTCACAGGGTAAATTTGAAAAAGCCAGTGAAGCATTGCAAAAAGCCATCAATACCCACCCGAGTTATGCCATTGCACATGAGAATATGGGCGATATCTACGCCAAGATGGCAAGTCAGGCCTACAACCAGGCACTGGAACTGGACAATACAAACGAAATAGCCCGTGAGAAGCTGTCACTGGTAAACGAGTTGTTTTCAATTCAGGCTGCTGCTGCGCAATCCAGAAAAGAAATTCAGCCCGAAAAAACAGAACCGGAAAATCCGCAAATTGCTGACGTAACAAACCCGGACCAGTCAGCGGAAATGGAAAAAGCTTCAGCAATTAAAAAGGCAACGGAAGGTTCAACGTTTGTCATGACTGATCAGACACGCAGTGAGGTATTGAATACCATTACTCAGTGGGCAAAGGCGTGGTCGGATCAGGATGTTGATGCTTATATTTCCTATTATGCGCCGGATTACAGTCCCAATGGTGATATTTCCCGGCAGGACTGGATTAGTTATAGAAAGGACCGTATTACATCACCCGGATATATCAAGATCAGCCTCTCAAGCATCAGGGTGGCCATGCAGGGAGATGGCTCGGTGCGTGCTAATTTCTTGCAAAAATATGAATCAGATACCTATAGTGATATTGTGAAAAAAATATTAACGCTGAATCAGATTGACAAGCAGTGGCGAATTATCTGGGAAGACAATGAATAAGACCGTGCAAATGACAGGTAAAATGATCAAGCAACGGGTTGCCGTGCCTGGTATTCTGCTCGCTTTCCTTTTGCCTTTTCAGGCCACCGGCCAGGACTTGGTCTCGCAAGCCACTCCGGCGCATTTTATCAATAACCAGTATGAAAAATTGCTGATCAGTGCATTGGAAAATATCAGCAAGAACGATATGGATCAGGCGATTGCAGAGTTGGAACACCTGGTCAGAGTGGAACCAAATTTCAAGCTCGCCCAGTTAATCTATGGTGATCTCTTGTTGTCGCGCAGCCGGCCCATTACTGACTTCGGGAATTTCCCGGCATTACCCTATGAATATATAGCCTCATTGAAAGAGGAAGCCAGGGTCCGCTGGCAACATCATAAGAGTCCACCTGACAGCGACAAGATTCCAGAGGCTCTGATCCAGTTAAGTGATGATCAGAAATATGTGATTGCTATCGATCTTGAGGCTTCCCGCCTCTATCTATTTCAGAATCGCAAAGGTGTCCCCTATCTCATTAATGATTTTTATGTCTCAATCGGGAAGCAAGGTATTGGCAAATACCAGGAAGGCGATCAGAAGACGCCAACGGGCGTTTATTTTATAAGGAGTTTTATCAGCCCTGATGAATTGCCGGATTTCTATGGCGACGGAGCCTTTCCGATCGATTATCCGAATCCCCTCGACAAACGTCATAACCGGGACGGTTATGGTATCTGGTTGCACGGTACGCCGATAGGGACTTACAGCCGCCCGCCACGTGACAGTAATGGCTGTGTGGTTCTGACAAACCAAGACTTGCGTGACCTGCAACCCTACATATCAGTCGGCAAGACACCGGTCATACTTGCAAGACAGCTCAATTGGATTGCAAGGGATAGTTGGCAACAGCGTCAAAAGCAATATGTATCCTTCATTGAATCCTGGCGACGTGACTGGGAAAGCATGGACGTGGATCTCTACCTGCGCCATTATGCAAAGGATTATTCTGGTCTGGGCAAGGACTACGATGGCTGGGTCGAATACAAGCGCCGTGTGACGTCCAACAAGCGATATATCAAGGTCAATCTTTCGGATACCAGTATGTTTTTATACCCGGGAGAGGGAGACCTGCTCGTAGTAACCTTTGTTCAGGACTATGAAAGTGATAATTTTCGCAAGCGTTTTATCAAGCGCCAGTACTGGCGACTGGACAGTAACGGCGACTGGAAGATTATCTACGAAGGATCAGTGTCATAAAGATTGTCATCAGCGAGCCTGGCTGACGGCAAGTTGTTGCTCAACCACTTTACAAGATCCCTCCATATATCATTAGTCTCGGCAGGCGTCGGCATGATCCCGGCAAATGGCAGTTCGATCGTGACCACAGGGATCTGCTCTTGAACACCCGCGTAGCGTCCCAGTGAACCAGGATAAGTACCCAGCAGGTTAAGATAGAGCCGTCCCAGTTTATAAGGGCCATCCTCCGGTCCGTCGTAATCCACGATGCCGTGTGGGGCATGCACCGAAACAATAACATCCGGTTTAAAGCCGTTGATCTCCCTGACCAGCAATCTCGATTCCGGTTCACTGAGCGGACTGGGGCCTGGATAGCGTCTCGGATTGCGGCCAGTTTTATTTATCCAGTAATCCTGCGCCTCATTTTCCCAGTCCGGTGTGGGAAAGTTGCGATTCAGGTCTACGCCATTGGCATTATTACGGCTTGATTTTTTCTGCAGCAGGCCATCGGGATTTAAAAGTGGGATAACACGCCAGTGAAACAGTCCGGAATGATATTCATCAAGGGTACGCATCCATTTAAAAACGATACTCACTGAGGAATACTCATCACCATGGATGCCGCCAATTAACAATACTCTGCCCTTGGGTTGGCGACGTTCCGGCAGAGGCGGGTATTCCTTGATCAGCAGTGGCGCATCTTTTACAGAATAACCATCGCTGATTTGCAGATCCCTATCGATGCATTCTTCGTATAACACGCTTGCCAGTTTGTCGGAGATACGTACGCATTCCTGTTCAACCGGCAAAAGGGGTTCTGAAGATAGTTTGCCATAGAACAGCAGGAAGGGTAGAAGCAGAATGAAAGGTCTGGTATTCATTTGTATTGTTTTATACCTGCAAGTAGTAATCCAGAACTATTCCGGCAAAGACCGTTAATCCGAACCAATGATTATTTAAAAATGCCCTGAAGCATTTTTCCGGTATTCTATCCCTGATTAGAAATTGTTGGTAGATAAAGAAAATCGTCGCGACTCCCAGGCAGGCATAAAATGCAGTCCCAAGCATGATCCTCTGCCCCACGAAAATCAGGGCTATTAAAACCAGCAATTGCAGTACTGCGATAATGGGCCTATCCGCCTCCTCGAACAGGATAGCGGTTGATTTAACACCCGTACGAATATCGTCTTCTCGGTCGACCATGGCATACATGGTGTCATATACCAGTGCCCAGAGCACAGTCGCCAGGAACAGGATCCACGCCACAACAGGGATATCGCCGGTCTGTGCTGCGAAGGCCATGGGTACGGCCCAGCCAAATGCCGCCCCAAGAAAAAACTGCGGTAGATAGGTAAATCGCTTGCTGAAGGGATAGATAATGGCGAGTACGATTGCAACGAAAGACAGTTTGATGGTGAAGGGGTTGAGCAACAGCACCAGCAGGAAGGCGCAAAGGACGAGGACCGTGGCGAGAATAATCCCTTCACTGACACTGACCCGTCCGGTAGTTAGCGGCCTGTCTCGGGTGCGTTCAATATGCCGATCAAGATTGCGGTCCGCCAGATCGTTAATGATGCAGCCGGCTGAACGCATCAGCACCACACCGCAGATAAAGATCATCAGTATCCCTGGCGGGGGTACACCCTCGGCTGCAATCCACAGGGCCCACAGCGTTGGCCAGAGTAACAGAAAGATCCCTATGGGTTTGTCCACCCGTGCAAGCAGGAAATATTCGTGGCCGCGTTCCCTGACAATAGGCCAGTAGCTACGAATCAACTGATCTATTCTCTGTAAAAATAATACATACCGGTTTTTTACCGCGATCTTCATGCGGCAAGCCAGCTGCCACAAACGACAGACAACCAATTGTGTTTTTTTCCGTAGCTTATCGAGGATGGGTATCAGGTTAGGCATTGGTAGATATCAGGTAAAAGGATTTCAATCACCAACAGGGGTTTCCCCTTGATATAAAAGATCGATCGCCTTCCCCATAATGGACCCTGTTTCACCGAATTGCATCCGCATAATTTATAAAGCCGGCTATGAGACGGGATACGCGCGATTTCTATCTCCCCCCTGAAGCTGTTACGTGACTTGAAAAGGTAATCCCCCAGTGATTTACTGCCCCACCTGAGTAGCCGCCGTTCGCTTCCGGATACTGTGGTTGCAGGCAGGATACTGCGTCCGTATATCCATGGGCTGTCTTCACAAGTCAGAAAGATCTCCCTGACAAATGCACGGGCACCACCAGCCAGTTTCAGGCTGTGAATTTCATCCGGGAGTGGCCGTTGCCAGGACTGTCTCTTGATTTCAAGACCCGGGCCAGCCGGGCAATAGCGTTGCAAATGGCTCGTCAACGAACCGGGATCGGTAAGCAAATCACATAGTCTCCGGGGAAGGCTGGCATGATTCAGCCTTCTAACGGGTTGCCAAAGAATCTTCAATGATCTTATACCTTGCTGTAGCGCGTGGCAGGACCCAGCCAGCGGTCAATCAACGCCTGGACCCTGTCCGGATATTCTTTCAGCAGCATGTGTGCTGCGGCATGGACCCGCGGCAGGAGTTTCGCGTCGCGGATTAGATCGGCAATCCGCAGTTCGGGCAAACCGGTTTGCCGCGTGCCCAGCATTTCACCGGGCCCGCGTAATTCCAGGTCCTTCCGGGCGATCTCAAAACCATTGTTTGTATTACGCATCGTATCAAGCCTGATCCTGGCGGTTTCACTTAGTGGTGGTAGATACAACAGGACGCAATCACTCCTGTTGTCTCCGCGGCCAATCCTGCCACGTAACTGATGTAGCTGAAACAGCCCCAGCCGTTCAGCATTTTCAATAATCATGAGACTGGCATGGGGGACGTCCACGCCGACTTCTATAACGGTCGTAGCCACCAGTAACTGGATCTCCCCACCCCTGAATGCCGCCATGGCCCGTTCTTTCTCACGCGCCTTCATGCGTCCGTGGACCAGGCCGACTTTTACGCCCGGCAGTTTACGGGCCAGGTATTCGCTGGTGTCCACCGCTGCCTCGCATTGTAAGGCTTCAGATTCTTCTATCAAGGTGCACACCCAGTACACCTGTCGGTGTTCCTTGCAGGCACGCTGGATACGTTCAATAACTTCCTCGCGCCGGGTTGTTGGAATGGCAACGGTATTGATCGGCTGTCTGCCGGGAGGCAGTTCATCAATTACTGATATATCCAGGTCGGCGTACAGCGTCATGGCCAGTGTCCGGGGGATGGGCGTGGCCGTCATGATTAACTGGTGTGGGATAATATCGCCCTGCTTGCCTTTTTCCAGCAGTGACAGGCGCTGATGCACACCAAAACGGTGTTGTTCATCAATAATAACCAGTCGCAAGGCCTCAAAGGTAATGCTTTCCTGAAATAGTGCGTGTGTACCAACCGCCAGACACCGCCTGTTTGTTGACAGTGTTTCCAGAAGTTGTTTTCTTTCCCTGTTGCCGAGCTTGCCCGTGAACAGCAGGACTTCAACGCCAATAGCATCAAACCATCCTTGTAAGGTTCTGTAATGTTGTTCGGCAAGGAGTTCCGTGGGGACCATGAAAGCCGCCTGATAGCCGGCCTCGATCGCCTGCAATGCGGCGAGTGCGGCCACTACTGTCTTGCCGGAGCCGACATCCCCCTGCAACAGGCGCAACATGGGAATTTCTTTACCTAGGTCGCCGGTAATCTCCGCCAGAGCTTTTCGCTGGGCCCGCGTTAGTGTGAATGGCAGTGACCGGGTGAATTGATCAACCACGTCCGTGTTGGCCTGCAAGGGCATTGCAGGTCGGGACTGGGTTGCTCGTCGCAGGCGTTGCAGACTGAGGTACTGTGCAAGTAATTCTTCAAAAGCTAAACGTTGCTGGGCGGGATGAGTGCCCTCGATCAATTCATTTATTTGGGCATCAGGCGGTGGTTTATGTACATAGGTTATCGCCGTTTTCAGATCGGGAAGGGTGAATTCCTCCAGCAGAGCATCGGGCAGCAACTCAGTCAGACCGTTCTCTGCCCGTTCCAGTATACTGAGTGACTGTGCTGCGAGTTTTCGCAGGCTGGACTGTTGCAGTCCCTCTGTTGCAGGGTAAACCGGTGTCAGCGTCTCTTCCACTGCGGGGCTCTCATTAGCTTCGAATAATTGATATTCCGGGTGGATCATCTCGATTGTCTGTGCGCCGAAACGCGCCTGGCCAAAGCAGCGGATCCTCATCCCGCGCTGTAGGCGGTTCTGCTGTGACTTTGAAAAATGAAAAAATCGGACTGTGAGTGCACCTGTGCCGTCACTAATCCGGCACAGCAGCGAGCGACGTTTGCCATATTTAACCTGTGTGAGTTCAATTGTGCCTTCAACCTGCGCACTGGTGCCGGGCCTCAGGCTTCCTATGGGATAAAGGCGGGTGCGGTCGATATAACGTCTCGGCATATAAAACAGGAGATCACTCACATGCCTCAGACCGAGGTGGTTTAGCTTCTCCTGTATGCGCGGCCCAACGCCACGGAGAGCGGTGACTGGGCTGTCAAGAGTCAAGGGCCCGGTCACATGGGAGGTCTTGGCTGGGGACACCTTCAGTCTGTCAATCAAGCACCATTATGGCATCCATCTCCACCTGGGCGCCCTTGGGTAAAGAGGCCACACCCACGGCGGCGCGGGCTGGGTAGGGTTCCTGGAAATACTCCGCCATGATCTCGTTCACCAGCGGGAAATGTGAGAGGTCTGTCAGATAGATATTGAGCTTCGCTACATCTGCCAGCGAACCGCTGGCGGCGCGGGCCACGGCCGAGAGATTATCAAATACCTGAGTGATCTGGGCGCGCATATCGCCTTCAGCTAGTGTCATGCTCGAAGGTACCAGCGGAATCTGTCCTGAAAGGTAAACTGTCTGTCCTGTCTTCACTGCCTGGGAATACGTCCCGATTGCCTGTGGCGCCTGGTCGGTATTAATAATGGTTCTACTCATGGTTAACCTCTTAAGTGTGGAGTCTGAACGTAAGTAAATGTCGACTGGCTAATGATAATCTGCCGGGTTTGTTATGTTATAGTTGCGCTGCCAGTCATCTTATACCAATACGGCAACCGGATGTAGCCTCACAATCCGGCGCGAGGCAGTCGTTTTGAATAAGTGATCTGTGATCAATATCAAGCACGTGTCCGGAATTGCATGGTATACAGCATGTATTTAATGATAGCCATCGACAGTAGGGGAAAAAGACAATGACATCGGTTACATCGATCAAGCAGGGCCAGGGCAATCAGACACAGGAAAGAATACCCGATCTGCGCAAGACAGGTGCCAACCCTGATTACTGGTATCCATTGGCCCGTTCAGGTGATGTCAAGGCGGGCAAGGTTATTGGCCGCCGGTTTGCTGGTGACCCGATTGCCCTGGTGCGGACCAAATCGGGTAAATTGTTTGCGTTGGAAGACCGCTGTGCGCACCGTCAGGTGCCGCTGCATGTTGGTGTGGTAGACGGTGAAGAAATCCAGTGTGGATACCATGGCTGGCGCTTCGATTGTTCGGGCAGTTGTGTCAATATCCCCTATGTCGGCAAGAGCAAATCGGTCCCACGTGGCGTACGCAGCTATCCGTGCCGTGAGGCCTATGGCCTGATCTTTGTCTTTCCCGGTGATGCGGCAAAGGCAGATACGGTACCTTTCCCCGAGATAAATACCTGGGACGACCCAAAATACAAGACCCGGTTCCTGGATGATCAAGTGACATGCCATTATTCCTTCCTGCACGAGAACTTGATGGACATGAATCACCAGTTCCTGCATCGACGCATCATGTCGAAGATTAAGACCACTTATCTGGGTTTGCGTGAAGGGGATGGCTGGGTCGAGGTTGACTATACCTTCGCGCGTGAAGGCAAGACCCCGATGGGCGAAAAGTTCATTCTGGGTAAACGCACCGGCCGTGAGGAAGACCGGGTCAAGGACAAGATGACCATTCGTACACAGTATCCCTACCAGATCCTTAAGTTTTGGACGGAGGGCGCTGAACACCCCGCTCTGGATTTATGGATTACCTATGTGCCGGTCGACAGCAAGCAGCGTATCAATCATACCTTCGGGTTGATCAATGTGCGCAAGCCTTCCATTCCCGGCATTATTCACTTGTTCTGGCCAATTATTGTTTATTTCACCAATGGGATATTCGGTGAGGACCGCTGGATAGTGGAACTGGAACAGGCCGCCTTTGATGAACAAGGCGCTGACTGGAACCAGGAGATCTTCCACGTGGTTAAAAAAGTCAGGGAACTCATGCTCGAGAAAGGCGTGCCGATCCCGGCCTACTATACGGAATGACCAGCCTTAACGCCGGGAAATGTTCGAGACGTTCTTGATCCCGCGGACACGGCGCATCACATCGGCCAGGTGTTTCCTGTTCCTGACTTCGATGACAAATTCCAGCTTGGTATAGCGATCATCCTTGTCCTTGATGTCGACATTGATGATATTCGCTTCCTGATCTGAGATTGCCGAGGCTACGGTCGCCAGCACGCCGCGCTGGTTGGTGGCGATCATGCGGATAAACGTCGGAAAGATCCGGTTGATATGTTCTTCCCATTCAACATTAATCCATTTTTCAGGATGATTACGAAATTCTGCAATGTTTTTGCAGGACTGGTTATGGATCACAATACCGCGTCCGGCACTGGCGAAGCCGATGATTGGATCGCCGGGAATGGGGTAACAACATTTCGGAAAGTTGACCACCATGCCCTCTGTCCCCTTGATTTGCAGCGGGGTTAAGGAATCTTTCTGGCCTTGCTCGGGTTCAGCGGTATTCTCTTTCTTCAGGGTCAGCTTGCGTGCAATCAGGGGAGCCATACGGTTGCCCAGCCCGATATCACGCATCAGTTGTTCCTCTTTTTCCATCTTGTATTCAGCCAGGACGTTTTTAATCTGTACCGGCTCGAGCTTGCCATACTGGGTATTCAACAGTTCAAGTTGCCGGTTGAGCAGGCGCTTGCCCAGCGCAACCGCCTCGTTCTCCTGCATGTTTTTCAGATAGTGGCGAATGTTGGAGCGTGCCCGTGCCGTCACCACGAAATTCAACCACGCCGGATTTGGCTGGGCACCGGGAGATTTTATGATCTCCACGGTTTGCCCGGATGAGATCTGCGTACTGAGTGGCGCAAGGCGGCGGTTGATCCTTACCCCTGTGCAGGAATTCCCCAGGTTGGTATGGATGGCGTAGGCAAAATCCACCGCGGTTGCGCCGCGCGGCAGCTCAATGATCCTGCCCTTGGGAGTAAAAGCATAAACGGCGTCAGGAAACAGATCGACCTTGACGTTTTCCAGAAATTCTTCCGGATTACCGGCGGTCTGTTGCATTTCAATAATGCTCTGCAGCCATTCGCGGGACCGTTTATGTGCGCCGCTACGGTCGCCGCCACTGCCCGACTTGTATAACCAGTGGGCAGCAATCCCGTCCTCGGCGACGTCGTTCATTTCATGGGTGCGGATCTGGATCTCAATTGGCACGCCAAACGGCCCGAATAATACTGTGTGCAAAGATTGATAACCGTTGGCCTTGGGTATTGCAATATAGTCCTTGAACTTGCCAGGCACCGGCCGGTACAGGTTATGGACGGTACCAACCACCTGATAACAGGTGTTCACGGAATCGACGATGATGCGAAAGGCATAGACATCATAGACCTCATTGAAGGAGAGGCGGTTGTCACGCATCTTCTTGTAAATGCCATAGAGGTGCTTTTCCCTGCCGTAGATCTGCGCGGGGATCTTTTCCTGGCGCAGTCGCCGTCTCAGCGCGTTGCGGATCTTGTCAATTATCTCTTTGCGGTGTCCGCGCGCCTTGTTGACCTGCTCAAGCAGGATACGGTGCCGCATCGGGTAGAGGGAGGTAAACCCAAGTTCCTCGAGTTCCAGGCGGATCGTGTTGAGGCCGAGGCGCTGTGCGATCGGCACGTAGATCTCCAGTGTTTCGCGCGCGATTCGCCGCCGCTTGTCGGGCCGCAGTACGCACAGAGTCCGCATGTTGTGCAGGCGGTCTGCCAACTTGACCAAGATGACGCGGATATCGCTACTCATCGCCATCAGCATCTTTCGGAAGTTATGCGCCTGAGCCTCCTCGACACTGTCGAAGGTCACCTGTGTCAGCTTGCTGACACCATCCACCAGTTCAGCCACGCTTTTGCCGAAGCGCTTGCTGATTTCTTTTTTGGCTGTATCCGTGTCCTCAATCACATCGTGTAACAGGGCGGCAATCAGGGTCTGATTATCCATATGCATGTCGGCCAGAATATTGGCCACTTCCAGTGGATGGTAAATATAAGGCTCACCACTCACACGTTGCTGGCCTTTGTGGGCCTCTGCGCCAAAGTCGTAGGCATTACGAATCTGCTCCACCTGCTCATCCGGCAGGTAGGTGTGCACCTTCTTCAGTAGTTCATTTAACTCATGCATGTCACAAGTCTGAATTTACGGCAATGCTTGCAATATAGCATCGATAGGCAAGTCTGTTATCGACAATAGTATCATTGTCGGAAAGGATGGTTATCCCGCCAGATGTGACGGGATGGTTATTGCTTATTTGAACGGGGGGAGATTAATATCTTCTTCGTCTTCCAGTTCTTCCAGTGGATCCGGCTTGTCGATCTTGTTGATGTTTTCCGTGGTAACAAGGCCGTCGGCGATTTCCCGCAGAGCGAGGACAGTAGGCTTGTCATTTTCTTCCTCGACCAGGGGTTCTGAACCAAAGACAATTTGCCGGGCGCGTTTCGCCGCCATAATGACCAGGTCATACCGGTTGTCCACACATTCCAGGCAGTCTTCAACGGTCAATCGTGCCATTTTTAAACCTCATCGTTTCTATATATTCCTGAAGGGCGGCTATTCTACTGAATTTGACCGCCCTCTGTCATCAACTGCCGTGCAAATTCCTGGTGATCCGGTCCCTTATAGGGCAGATTTTTCCGCTTGCTGATGACGAGGTCCGTCAACTCGGCGAGGGCCGTCTCCAGGCTATCATTGACGACCAAGCGGTCATAGCCGGGATAGTGGGAGATCTCTTCCATAGCCTCGCTGAAACGGCGCCGGATGGTGGCCTCATCATCCATGCCTCTGTTACGCAGGCGCTTTTCCAGAGTAGCCAGGTCTGGTGGCAGGATAAAAATGGTCACGCAATCGGGAAACAGGGCCCGGATATCGCGCGCGCCCTGCCAGTCGATGACCAGGATGACGTCTTTTTTTTGCCGTAGCATATCCTCGACCCACCGGCGGGGGGTACCGTAGTGGTAACCGAATACTGTCTCATACTCGAGGAATTCACCATCCTCTACCATCTGGCTAAAGCGGTCTTCATCAACATAGAAGTAATCCACACCTTCCACCTCATCCGGCCGCCGGGGGCGAGTTGTATAGGAGATAGAGACCATCAGGTCAGGCACCCTCTTGCAGAGTTCCTGAACCAGTGTCGTCTTACCGGTGCCGGAGGCGGCGGAAATAATGAATAATGTTCCTGACATAGGCCTATTCGATATTCTGGATCTGTTCCCGCATCTGTTCTATCAGCACCTTGAGTTCGATCGAGGCATTGCTACAGTCGTAATGAGCAGCCTTTGAGCCGAGTGTATTGGCCTCACGGTTCAATTCCTGCATCAGAAAATCAAGCCGGCGGCCCACCGGTTCATCCTTGTCCAATACACGCCGAACTTCCACAATATGGGTCTCCAGGCGATCCATCTCTTCGGCCACGTCATATTTCTGTGTCAGTAGCACCACCTCCTGTTCGAGGCGATCGGGGTCCAGTTCAATGGCAAGGTCTCTGGCGCGCTCCAGCAGCCGTTCGCGCATGGCGGCCATGATCTCCGGCAGCCGAGTTTTGATGCGGGCTACGATAGCCTCCGCCGCGGTACAGCGCTCAAGGATAATCTGTTTCAGTTTTTTCCCCTCCTGTCGGCGGGTCTCGAGCACGTGCTCCAGGGTCATATCCAGCTGGGTCAGCAGGGGGCCGGCTATTCGCTCGGGATCCGGTACTTCGCGTTCGATGACACCCGGCCAGCGGAGTATTTCCAGCGGGTTTACCGGCTCACTCTGGGGAAAACGAGCTGCCACCTCGTCGGTTGCTGCCAGCAGCGCACTGATCAGATCATTGTTAATCGGCAGGCTGTGTCCGGCAGTCAGTACCGGTTCAAAGCGCAGGCTGCAATCCACCTTGCCCCGGCTGATCCGTTTGCTGATGGCGTCGCGCACGGCTGCCTCCAGCATCCTCAGCTCCTCGGGCAGACGCAGGTTGATTTCGAGGTAACGGTGATTAACCGTCTTGATTTCCCAGACCACATGTCCCGCCTCACCGCTTTCATCCGTATGCCCGAAGGCGGTCATGCTGGAAATCATGGTTAATCCTCTTGTGTAGTTGTTTTTGTTTTATGATATATCACGGACGGGGGCGTAATACTAACGCGTCTCTCCAGTGAGGCAAATACATCAGGCGTGCTAATGGGCTATAATCCGCCCTTTTTTATACATGGAGAAGCAGAATGCGCCCCAGCGGCAGAGCACCGGATCAGTTAAGGGATATCAGGATCATCCGCCATTACACCTGTCACGCAGAAGGCTCGGTATTGATCGAGTTCGGCAGGACACGTGTTATCTGCACCGCCAGTGTCGAGGACCGGGTCCCCGGTTTCCTGAAAGGCAAGGAGCAGGGCTGGTTAACCGCGGAATACGGCATGTTGCCGCGGTCAACAAACCAGCGAATGCGCCGCGAGGCATCGCAGAACCGCCAGGGCGGACGAACCATGGAGATCCAGCGGCTCATTGGCCGTGCGTTGCGGGCCGTGGTCGATTTGAAGACCCTGGGTGAACGTACGATTACTCTTGATTGCGATGTTATCCAGGCCGATGGCGGCACCCGTACCGCCTCTATCACCGGCGCTTACGTGGCCTTAGCGGACGCCATCCAGACCCTAAGGGACCAGGGTCAGCTTGAACAAACTCCCGTACTGGGTGCGGTCGCTTCTATTTCGGTCGGTATCTATGAGGGGATCCCTGTGCTGGACCTTGATTATGAAGAGGATTCCAACGCGGAAACGGACATGAATATCGTTATGAATGACAACGGTGAATTTATTGAGGTCCAGGGCACGGCAGAAGGTCATCCTTTCAGCATGGATGAACTCAACAGCATGCTGGGCCTCGCGCGGCAAGGCATCAACCAGTTGTTCAATATGCAGCACAAGGCCTTGGGGAGCTGACTTGCCAGGCTTCCGGCGGATCGTTCTCGCCAGCAACAACCCCGGCAAGGTCAGGGAGATCAACGCGATGCTGCAAGGCCACCCGTCAGAAATCATTTCCCAGGGCGAGTTCAATGTGCCGGAGGTAGAAGAGACCGGCCTGACCTTCATTGAGAACGCCATCCTCAAGGCGCGCAACGCCACAAGGTATACCGGCCTGCCGGCCATAGCCGATGATTCCGGTATTGAACTCCCTGCACTGAATGGCCGGCCCGGGATCTATTCGGCCCGCTATGCCGGCGCCGGGGCCTCCGACGAGGACAACCTTTACAAGCTCATCGATGAGGTCAAGACATTGCCGGAAGGGTCACGGCAGGCACAGTTCGTATGCGTCATGGTCTTACTGCGGAACGCGGAGGACCCCGTACCACTAATCGCCGAAGGGATCTGGAAGGGGATCGCAATTACAGAACCGCGGGGCACAAACGGTTTCGGTTACGACCCCATGTTCTATCTGCCGCAGCGACAGCGCACATCAGCGGAACTGAGCCCGGGGGTAAAGAACCGCATCAGTCATCGGGGACAGGCGCTGCGCAAATTGGTCAAGCAAATAAATACACTGCTGAGTGATTAGATTTTGTTGACCGGCGCCTGAAGCGTACGAGGTGTGGTCAATTCATGCGGCATACCCGCCATCCACCTTGTATTGCGCGCCGGTGATATAACTCGCTGCATCCGAGGCCAGGAACGCCACCAGCCGGGCCACCTCGGAGGGAGTGCCGTAACGCCCCATCGGCACGCTATCGGTTATGGATTCCGCCATTTGTGCCTTCTGCTGCTCGTCCAATCCCATCTTGTCGAACAGTGGGGTCTCAATCGGACCGGGGCTGACGGCATTGACACGTATTCCATGCTCCGCCAGTGACTTGGCCATGCTCCTCGTGATAGAAATCACCGCGGCCTTGCTGGCGGAATAAACCAGGAAGGCGGGAATGGGTTGATCACCGACCACCGAGGCGATGTTGATGACACTTCCCCGGTTTTGCTTTAACAATGGCAGGGCCTTTTGGGTCATGAACAGGAGGCCGCGCACGTTGATGTTGAATGTATCGTCAAAATGCGTCTCCGTGACTGCGTCAAGCGGCACCGGAACGGCGACCCCGGCATTGTTTACCAAAATATCTAGGCGCCCGTATTCCGTGTGAATGAGTTCAACCACTGAATCGATGGCCTCCATCTTGGAGACATCTGACACAACATAGCGGATATTCTCATGCTTGCCGGCCGTCACCTTCAGCGTATCTTCATTACGGCCGGTGATAATCACCAGGTAACCATCGTCGGCAAGCTGGATGGCACTGGCGGCGCCGATTCCGGTGCTGCCGCCGGTCACTAGAGCAATCTTCTGACTCATCTGTCCTCTCCTTATTTAATAATTCGGCATGACGTCCTTGTTTGACCCGGATAGTGGTTGGAGTTTCATGCGGGTAATTAAAAGCTCTCGAATCCCCTCCCTGGGATAAGGGAGTATAAAAGATATTACTGCACCTTACGGGAATGCCTGGTCTGGCCGGCGGGGTTATACTCTCTTGCCAGAATGACAGACTTATTAACATTCCATGACAATTTGCCGCTCTCGCTGTACATCCACCTGCCGTGGTGTGTGCGCAAGTGTCCCTATTGTGATTTCAATTCGCACGAAGCCGTACAAAACCCGGAAAAGCAACTCGCCTACGTTGATGCCCTGCTAAGTGACCTGGAATACGAGCTACCCCGAATTTGGGGCAGGCGGATCAACACGGTATTTATCGGCGGCGGCACCCCCAGCCTGTTCACCGAAGAGGCCATGGCGCGTTTACTGGCCGGTCTACGCGCCCGGCTGAATCTTCGTCCGGAGATCGAGATCTCCCTAGAGGCTAATCCTGGTACTGCAGAGGCTCATAAATTCTACGGCTTCCGTGAACTCGGCATCAACCGCATATCCATCGGAGTGCAGAGCTTTAATAATGACAGCTTGAAGGCCTTGGGTCGGATCCATGATGCCGGGGAGGCAGCGAAAGCAATCAACATGGCTCAGGCTGCGGAATTTGACCATATCAATATTGATCTTATGTTCGGCTTGCCCGGGCAAACAGCAGCCGGGGCGCTGGAAGACCTGCAAGAGGCGGTGGACTATGGTACAGGGCATATCAGCTGGTACCAGTTGACCATTGAACCGAACACGGTGTTTTATTCAAAGCCACCGCAACTGCCGGAAGAAGACCTCATTTGGAAGATGCAGCAGGCGGGCGCGGCCTTGCTGGCAGAACACGCTTATGACAACTACGAAATCTCAGCCTGGTCCAGACCCGGAGAACAGTGCCTGCATAATCTCAATTACTGGCAATTCGGGGATTATCTGGGCATCGGTGCCGGGGCCCACAGCAAACTGACCCAGGTTGGGGAAGGCAGCGTCAGCCGTTATGCCCGCCACCGCCTGCCGGAACGTTACATGCAACTGGCCGGTACGGCGGGGGCGATTGTCGAAAGCCGGAAACTGAACCCGTCAGAGTTGGGGCTTGAGTTCATGATGAACATCTTGCGCCTCAAAGCCGGCGTGCCGTCGGCCCTGTTCCTGCAGCGGACCGGCCTGCCTATCAATACCATCCAGTCAGAATTGCAGAACGCAGAAGAACAGGGACTGCTGGAGTGGGATATCAGCACCCTGAGGCCAACAGAGAAGGGCCAACGTTACCTGAATGACCTCTTGCAGTATTTCATGCCCGATACCGAAATGGCATGAAATCCCTGCTTTTTTTAACCGGGTTTCCCGTCCACCCGCGGTGATATCAGGATAGGGGTGTAGACAATCAGAAACAGCATAAATGCGCCTAGCCACAGCACTCCGGAGGCCGCAATGCTGTACAGGTAGTTCCCGGGGAATACAGGCCCAGCCACGCGCACAACCGCTGCCAGGGTGATAAGCAGATAGGAAACCACGATCAGCGGTGGCGCGATTAGGGAACGGCCGGTATGGCCAAGCGAGACGCGCGTCATTATGGCTAGGATCATGGTGGCGAATAATCCCGTAGTTAAGGCATGCAGCCACGCCGCGCTGAATGGCATGCCGGTTAGTATAAACAGGCTTTTCAGGGCTAGCCCGATGATCAGCCAGGCATAGCCAGCATGCAGGATCCAGACGATAGCCTCCTGCCTGCCGCGCCAGGTCTTCCAGCGCGCAAATCGACCGGCGTGAAGTAATGTTGCCACAATCGCCAGCCACCCCGCAGCCGCAGTATAGGGCCAGGCCAGGTCGGCAATCAGTACCAGCACAATGCTGTAAAGCGCCGCACGATCCAGCGCCGGTAAAGGCTTTATCGCAAAGGTTTCATCCCTGCGGCGCACGGCACTGAGGGTAAAAGCAGGGACTATGCGCCCGCCGATGATGGTGATAATTAACAGGACCGTATTAATACCCAGCAACAGTCCGCTACTGGCCAGGGCAAAGTCGCCACGCGCGGTTGCCAGATGGAAGATCAAGTTTGAAACAAACAATAAAAACAGAAACAACAGAAACACCAGATTGCGTGACTTCCCCCGCAGTAGAGACGGCGCCAGCATGAGACCCAGCGTGGGGAAAAAAGCCAGATCAACGGCTATCGTTAAAACCGGCGGGAACCAGGCCTGAAAAATAGTAATCAGGCGACCTGCAAGCCATACACCTGCAAGGATGATCAATGGCAATCCGGAAAAACCGCGTTGCCCTGTCCAGCTGGGAACCGCAGTCAGCAGAAACCCCGCAATAGCCGCGCTAATAAAACCAAACAGCATTTCGTGGCCATGCCATAAATAAGTGGGCAGCCCAACGGGCGGACGGATCCCTACCAGGAGCGCCAGCAGCCAGATCACCATCACTATGACGGCATACACTCCGGCTAGAAGGAAAAAGGGGCGAAAGCCGTAATTGAATAATGCGAACTTTAAAGAAGATTCATTCAAGAGTGATCAGTCTCTTTTGAATGGCTGAATCAATGACGGAATTTTAACAGGAGAAATGTTCTTTCTTTAAATACTTTCTGATTGGCGGGAATAAAAAAACGGCGAACCGGGATCTCAAATCCACGATCCGCCGTTATTGGCATTTCAGCTCGCTGTTAAATCAAGCTGCTTTCTTTTCCTCCAGCCATTTCTCCAGGTCTTCGGCGCCACCGATGTGTTTCCCGTCGATGAAGATCTGGGGATAGGTCGTGGCACCGGCGACTGCGCGCAGGCTGTGGTCGGTGTAGTCCTTGTTCAGGGTGAGTTCTTCAAACTCGATCCCGGCGTCGTGCAGCAGGCCCTTGGCCCTGGCGCAGTAGACACAGCCCTTGCGTGCAAACACGGTTACATCCAGCGGCTTGACAGCATTGGGTGCAATGTACTCCAGCATGGTATCCGCGTCCGAATTCTGGAACGGATCGCCCGGGACTTCCGGTTCAACGAACATTTTTTCGACCACACCGTCTTTCACCAGCATGGAATAACGCCAAGAACGCTTGCCGAAGCCAAGGTCATTTTTGTCGACCAGCATGCCCATGCCCCCGGTGAACTCACCGTTACCATCGGGGATGAAGGTGATACGGTTCGCCTTCTGGGCTTCCTTCCATTCATTCATCACAAAGGCATCATTGACAGAGATGCAGACGATCTCATCGACGCCGTGCTGTTTGAAGATCGGCCCCAGCTGGTTGTAGCGCGGCACATGTGATGACGAACAGGTCGGCGTAAATGCGCCAGGCAGTGAAAACACGACAACCGTCTTACCAGCGAACAACTCCTTACTTGAGACATTCACCCACTCGTGGTCCACACGGGTGCGGAAAGTCGCGTCAGGTACTCTTTTTCCTTCCATATTACTCATGAATATTTACTCCTATAGTTGATTGTTAAAAAGTTAAATGTAAAAAAGCATTCGTTACCAGTTACTTGCAGCTTGTGACTTTTAACTGTCGTTAAGCATGCTGCGTAACATCCATGCGTTCTTCTCATGGATCTGCATGCGTTGCGTCAGCAAGTCGGCCGTCGGTTCGTCATTGGCCTGTTCGGCTATCCTGAACACATCACGCGCGGTCCTTACGACCGTCTCCTGCCCAATCACCAGTTGCCTGATCATCTCCTCGGCGGAAGGCACCTCGGTCTCTTCCTCGATCTCGGTCAAGCCTGAAAAGGCCTTGTAGGAACCGGGGGCGTGTACGCCCAGTGCACGGATCCGTTCGGCAATCTCATCCACGGCTGTTGCGAGTTCGGTGTACTGTTCTTCGAACATCAAGTGCAGTGTGTTGAACATCGGACCGGTCACGTTCCAGTGATAGTTATGCGTCTTGAGATAGAGCGTATAACTATCGGCCAGTACCTTGGACAAGCCCCCGGCAATGGCCTTGCGGTCTTTTTCCTCGATACCTATATTGATACTCATCGTTGTTTTCCTCGCTTTTCGTTAAGGTTCATCAATCTTGTTGGGTGCAGTATAGGTATGGGAAGATAATAATTAAAATGTATTATTTTTATTTCTGTAATAGAATATAGTTATCATACTTAACCGGAGTCAAACCATGCGAATGAACCTGCCGACGACCAGGCAGTTGCAGTATTTCATCGCCCTGGAAAAACACCGTCACTTCGGCAAGGCGGCGGAGGCGAGTTTTGTCTCGCAGCCCGCCTTCAGCGTAGCCATTCGCGAACTGGAATCCCTACTTAATGTGCAGCTGGTGGACCGCACCAAAAAGCACGTAACCATTACCGGGATAGGCAAGCAGGTGGCCATCCAGGCCCGGCTGGCCCTGCGTGATATGGAGGGTATCGTCGATATCGCCCGCGAGAGCCAGCAGCCTCTGTCCGGGCGCCTGAGCCTTGGCGTTATTCCTACGATAGCCCCTTTCATCCTGCCGGACCTGCTGCCGCGCTTGCGCAAGACTTATCCGGAGCTGGAACTGTATCTCCACGAGGACCAGACCGAACGCGTTTATGAAATGCTGATGGAGGGAGAGCTGGATATTATTCTTATCGCGCTGCCTTACGACATGCGTGGTGTGGAGTCGTTGACCTTGTTTAGGGACAATTTTTACCTGGCCTGCAAGAGGGGGTCGGAACTGGTGGACCCGGATAACTATTCAATAGAAACGCTGCCACAAGAAAGCGTGCTGTTGCTGGAAGACGGCCATTGCCTGCGTGACCATGCTTTGTCGGCCTGCAAGATTCGCAACCTCGACAAGGTCAGCAAGGTCTCGGCCAGCAGCTTGCTGACTTTGATCCAGATGGTCGATGCCGACCTGGGTATCACGTTTCTTCCCGAGATGGCATTGCATTCCAGCCTTTTGAAACATACCCGGATCATGACCAAGGCGGTGGCGAAGAACAGTTACCGCGAGATCGGCCTGGTCTGGCGCAAGGGCAGCATGCGTAAAAAGGAATTCAGATTACTGGCTGATTTTATCAAGTCAACCCGGCAATAAGTACAGTGATTTGCATAACAAGCCGTCAAAATAGGTTATCATCATTGTAAAACGGGACGAGGGTACCGGCTAATGAAAGCCATCTTCAGTATCATCGGGATTATTATCGGCGCATGGATTGGTGAATGGGAAAATGACCCGCTGACCGGCGCCGCGTTCGGTTTCTTTATCGGCTTACTTTCAGGGACGCTGGTCAATTTCAACCGGCGCTTGTTTGTCCTCGAAGAGCAACTCAAACTAGTCCGCGACAATCTCATCGGCAGCAGTACAACAATAAAAAAAGAACAGGCTGATGTAACCTCCAGACCTGTTGTTGACACCGAGGCCATCACCGAGATCCCCGAGACGGAAGAGGTGACCACGGAAATCTCCGAGACCACCACAGAGGAGGTTGCCTCAACTGCCACGGACACATCCTGGGATTCGGCACCGGCCGCAACACTCCCTCCCTTGTCCGATAATCCGGTATTCCGTTTTATAAAGCGTTTCTTTACCAGCGGTAACGTGGTCGTCAAGGTGGCTGTTATCCTGTTGTTCTTCGGCGTCTCTTTCCTGGTCAAGTACGCCGCCGAGCGCAATATACTACCGATCGAATTCCGCCTTGCAGCGATAGCAGCAGGTGCCATCGTCATGCTGATCTTTGGCTGGCGGCTGCGCCTCAAAAACGCCAACTATGCTCTGGTCCTGCAGGGTGGTGCGGTAGGTGTTCTCTACCTGACGGTGTTTGCCGCTGCCAAGCTCTACCATGTGCTGCCGTTCACCCTGGCCTTTTTTATCATGCTGGGCCTGGTGGTCTTCTCCTGTATCCTGGCCGTCATGCAGGATGCGATATCATTGGCGATCTTTGCTACCGCCGGTGGTTTTCTGGCACCGGTGCTGGTCTCCACCGGCTCGGGCAATCATGTTGCTCTGTTTTCCTATTATGCCCTCCTGAATCTCGGCATCTTCGGCATCGCCTGGTATAAATCGTGGCGGGCGCTTAACTGGCTCGGTTTTGTTTTTACCTTCGTTATCGCCTCGCTCTGGGGACTCAATTATTACCAACCGGAACACTTCCGGACTACCGAACCATTTTTGATTCTGTTCTTTTTCTTTTATGTCGCCATTGCCATCCTCTTTGCCCACCGTCAGCCACCGCAGTTAAAGGGTCTGGTGGATGGTTCACTGGTATTCGGCACGCCCCTGATAGGTTTCACCCTGCAAAGTGCCCTGGTGCATGACTTTCCCTTCGGCCAGGCTTATTCAGCGCTCGGCCTGGGTACGATCTATTGTCTGCTGGCCACTGCGTTATGGCGCAGGCAGGTTGTAGGCATGCGCATGCTGACGGAGGCCTTCCTGGCCCTGGGCGTAATCTTCCTTAGCCTGGCAATCCCCTTTGCACTGGATGGGCGCTGGACCGCGGCAGCCTGGGCGCTGGAAGGCGCCGGCATTACTTGGGTGGGCATCCACCAACGACGCCTGTTGCCGCGGTTGTTTGGCCTGTTGTTGCAACTGGGTGCAGGGATAGCTTTCTTTACCACGGTCGGCCATCCTCATGGCAACTGGCCGGTATTCAATAGCGACTATATAGGTTCCGTAATGATCGCCGTCGCGGGCCTGGTTATAGGCTGGCAGTATTTCAAGCACAGGCTAAATGTAACGGCACCGGAAAAGGACCTGCATTATCTCTTGCTGGTATGGGGCCTGCTTTGGTGGTTCGGCGCTGGCTTTATGGAGATCGATTACCATGTGGCGTCACGTTATGAACTGAATGCCAGTCTGTTCTTTACCGCCGCCAGTTTCTTCGCCCTGACCCTGCTGGCTGGCTGGCTCGACTGGCCTGCGGCGAAGTATCCCGCTGTGCTGCTACTGCCAGCCATGGTGCTTACCGGTCTTATCCAATTTGATGAAGGTGTCAATCCGTTCGCAAGGCTTGGTTATATCTCCTGGATCAGCGCCTTTGCCATCCAGTATGTCATCCTCCACCGCGTGGAGGCGATTTGGAAACGGGGCCTGAAAGCGGCCTGGCATGCGGGCAGCATGTATATCTTTATCTTCATCCTGGCCTGGATCATCGCCCATGCTGTCAGCCGCCACATCACCGGCATGCACAACTGGGGGCCCATCTTCTGGGGTCTGATCCCGGCATTGGTTGTCTTCAGCCTGGTTTACCTCAAGCAAGCTTTTCCCTGGCCGTTCAGGGAATACGCCCCAAGCTACATGGGTAGCGGCCTGGTGCCGGTGATCCTGTATCTCGGTATCTGGGTATTGGCGGTCTGTTTCCGCAAGGGTGATCCGTCCCCCCTGCCGTATATCCCCGTGATAAACCCGCAGGACGTCGTCCAGCTCTTTGCCTTATTGGCCGTCATTGAATGGGTCGCTAATTGGAAAAAACACCGCATGCCAGAACCAGCATTTATCCAGCCACACCATGTCCTGGTAGGTGTGGCGGCGGTCTTTTTTGTCTGGCTTAATGCACTGGTCGCCCATGGCGTGCATTTTTATGCCGGGGTGCGTTATGCTATCGACCCGATGTTTCATTCGGATCTCTTCCAGATGAGCATCTCCATTGTCTGGACGTTGACCGCCTTTATTCTCATGGGACTTGCCACCCGCATGGCGGTCAGAAAACCCTGGTTCACCGGCGCCGCATTGCTGGCCGCCGTGGTTCTGAAATTATTTATTATTGATATTGACGATAGCGGTACTGTTACTCGTATCATTTCTTTCTTGACGGTTAGCGGCTTGATGTTATTGATTGGTTATTTCACACCCTTGCCCCCCAAACCTGAAACACAGGCAGCCGAATAATTATGCGTTTGCTGACAACGGCATTCCTGTTGTTCTCTTCCCTTGCGCTTGCGGCCGGCGAACCGGCCATGCAGGATTTCGCCCGGGGCCATGAAATCCACACTGATGGCAGCAGTGCCATCTATCGCCTGTTGCTTCCGGAAGAGATCTACCAGACAGTCGTCCGCCATGACCTGGGTGACGTGCGGGTCTTTAACCAGGACAGGGAACGCGTCCCGTTCGCGATCCAGCGCCCGCATGAAAAAAAGGTCCTGCGCACCGCCTGGTTTGATCTGCCCGTCTTTCCTCTCAGGAAAGAAAGCAGGATGCTTGCCAGCGACCAGGCGATCGATATCAGTATCGGGGAGGACGGCAGCATCCTCAGGCTCCGTTACAAAAACGATCCTGAACAGATCGGCGATGACGGTATTAACAGTTACCTCCTCGACCTCAGTGGCATTAGCCAGCCGGTCGATGCCCTGGAGGTGATCGTCAAGGACGCAAACGAAGAAGGTTATTTAAAAAAGGTCAGGTTGGAATCCAGCGATGACCTCAATCACTGGACCATACTGGTTGACGATGCCACGCTGACTGAACTGAGTTATGGCACGCATTCGCTGAAGAAGAACCAGATCAACCTGCCGGGCCGCAAGCTGAAATATATCCGCTTCAGCTGGAAGGATGATAACGAGGGGCTGCGTATTTCCAATATCCGCGCCCTGTTGAAGACCGCTCATAATGAGCAGCATCAGCAATGGTCTTCAGTGAAGGCAACGCGGTCGCCTGACAACGAGAATATCTACTTGTTCGATCTCGGAGGGGTGTACCCGGTGGAACATATCAATGTCACCCTGCCCGATGACAACACCCTGATCGAGGCGGTGGTCCGATCCCGTCATGATAATGAGGACAAGTGGCGCACCCAGTATGCCGGCCTGTTTTACCGCCTGAACATGAAGGGCACGCAACTGGAGGGAGAACCCATTGATGTGCGCCTGAGCACGGACCGGTACTGGGAAATGGAGGTTCGCTCGTCGGACAGTGTTGGCTCGGCCATGCCGGAGCTGCATTTTGCCTGGCAGCCAAACGAGCTGTATTTCCTGGCCCGCGGCAAGGGCCCCTATATCCTGGCCTATGGCAACGCGGAGGCGGAACCACCTGAGAAACCCATCAGTACACTTATGAAGGTCCTCGGCAGCGACAAGGAACAGGAGCTCGTACAGCTTGCGACATTGGGGGCGCAACTCACACTCAGGGGCGAGAGCGCGCTGGTGCCGGAGAAACATATCCCGTGGCGTGAGATCCTGTTGTGGGTCATCCTGGTGTCGGGCGTATTCGTGGTGGGCCTGTTGTCCTGGAAACTCATGCGGCAGATGGGCCAGTCATAAACCGGTTTTGTGACGTGTAGCAACACAAATGTCACGGTAAATAGTTATATAATGAATATATGTTCCTGGCATGGTTTGCAAAATACACAGAGGAGAGGAGTTCAAGATGAAGACATTTTTGAGTGCATTATTCACGCTGGCATTCAGCCAGCTGGCCCTCGCGGATACCACCTATGTCTGTAGCCACGGGGACTCCGAACGAGTTATCGAAGTGGTTTATCTCAGCAGCAGCGGCACGGCGCCCTGTGAGGTGCGTTACACCAAGAATGGTGTGACTGAGGTGCTCTGGAGCGCGCAAGCGGAAGAAGGCTATTGTGATGTTAAAGGCGAGGCCTTCGTCGAAAAGCAGCGTGGCTGGGGCTGGGACTGCGGTGAAGGAGGCGGAATGGGAATGGGAATGGATGATTCCTCTTCTTCCGATGAAATGCCGGATTGGCAGCGGCTCGAATAACCGGTATACGCGAAAAGCACATCGTAATCACATCAACCAGGCCTGGGAATAATTAAGTCACCCGGCCTGGTTTTTTTATACACGTTGAACTTGCCCGCATGGAGCGGGACAAACCTCAAGGTGTAACAATCACAGGAACGGGGCCGCCTTTTGTTTAACTCCATTTATCACTGGATCGATATTAATATCCTTTCCCTCAGAAGGGAGATGCGCTGGTCATACCTGCCGCCGCTCATGGTCTACATGGCGGCCGGGATCTCCGGACTCACCGCGATCGTCGGCATCTTCTTTATCAAGGAATATCTCGATCTCTCGGCGGAGTTTCTGGCTGCCCTCGGTTTCTGGGCCACTATCCCCTGGTCGCTGAAGATGCCAATCGGGCACATGGTGGATCTTATCTGGCGCTGGAAGAGTCTGCTGGTTTACCTCGGTGCCGGACTGATTACCGTAAGCCTCCTGATCATGATCGGTTTGTTGATGGATCGGGAGGCTATGGAGGCCATTATGTCGGCCAGTGCTTGGTTTGTAATCAGCACCCTGCTGGCGCCCATCGGCTATGTCATCCAGGATGCCGTGGCCGATGCCATGACGGTCGAGGCTGTACCACGGCTGGACAAGGAAGGCAAACCGTTTGACGAGGCCACGCAGAAGCTTATGCATACAACCATGCAGACACTGGGGCGGGTAGCCATCATCAGCGGGACGGTCCTGGTAGGGTTTATCAACCTTTATGTCTTTGCAGGCACGGGTGACCTACCCGCTTCGGAAAAGCAGATGCTCTACCGTGATGTCTATCTCATTGCGCTGGTCATTCCATTGATCTCGGTGGCCGGCGTTGTCCTTGCCAGCATAATCAAGTACCGGAACAAAAGGCGGTTGCTGGCACTTGGCAAGTCACCCGCTGAGGTGGCGGCGATCCAGCAGGAATTCGTTGAAGAGACGCAGCCCAACTGGTGGATCCTCGGTGGCAGCCTGGCCTTTGTCATCTTTACCGTGGGCATGGGCTTCAGTGATTATCAATATAACCAGGAGATTATCTTCGCCGGGTCCATGGGCATTGTCTGCTTCCTGATCGTGAAACTCACTCGCGAACTTACCCCCGAAGCGCGCAGCACGCTCATCGGCACGGCGATCATCATCTTCGTGTTCCGCGCCATCCCGGCACAGGGCGCGGGGATGACTTGGTGGATGATGGATGATTTGCAGTTCGATCAGGAATTCTTTTCCGTGCTGGCAATCATCGGCAGTATCCTCACACTGTTCGGCATGTTTATCTTTCGCCGCTTCATGGCGGACCACTCCATTGCCTATGTCGTGGGTGCGCTGACGATTGCAGGGGCCATTCTCACATTACCCTACCTCGGCATGTACTACGGCCTGCATCTGTGGACGGCAGCGCATACCAACGGGGTGGTGGATGCAAGATTTATCGCGGTCGTGAACACAGCCTTGGAATCGCCGCTGGGACAGATCGCCATGATCCCCATGCTGGCATGGATCGCCCATTCCGCCCCGTCCAATCTCAAGGCGACCTTTTTTGCGGTCATGGCCTCGTTTACCAACCTGGCCCTGGCCTTATCGCAATTGGGCACCAAGTACCTGAACCAGGTCTATACAGTCACGCGCGAAGTCACCGACCCCGTGAGCGGGGCAATGCTGGTCCCGGAAGATTACAGCCAGCTGGGCGAGCTGATCGGGGTCTCCATAATCCTCGGTCTGGCATTGCCTTTCGCTGCTATTCTGTTAGTCAGGATGTGCCGCATGAAATGGGCCTGAAGAAAAAATAAGGAGAAACAACATGAAGGCGATAGTCTGTTTGTTTGCCACCCTGTTTTGCATGGCCACGCAGGCCGGACCCGTCGCCTACAAAGTCGAGCGGGTGGTCTATCCCCGTAGCGACAGTTATGGAGATGATCTAAACGGTCTCGGCCAACCGCTGGCACAGGTCGGGATCAGCGCCACCGTCCTGCAGGAGAAATCAGTCCCGTTGCCATCACGCGAGGAATTTTCGCCCCTTATTTTGATCGGCACGGAGGGTGTAACGAGTCAGGCCAGCCTGTATGAATTCGAGAAACGTTGCGAGTTCCTCTGCGGTGATGAAGCTGAAGAATGTCACCATACGGCGCTGATCAATTATAACGGCCAGGCGATCGGCACACCCTTGCTGGCCTTGGTGGGTCTGGCAGGGGAAATCAGCGGCTTTCAGAAGGTCGAGCCAGGAGATGCAGATCCAACGACCGAATTCAGTATTCCCGAAACGACCCTGGTCTGGCCGCCGGATAATTTTCTTGCACTGGACTTTGGGGGCGGGAAGGTAAACTTTTCTGCGGGTAAGACAGGCAAGGGCGCCTACAGTTATGATGCCGGCGCGCCGGATTGCAAACTGATCTCGTACACGAATACCGGCTTCTCTCGCCTGTCGTGTAATGGCGTGGAATTCCTGTTACACGAACAACAGCCGTTATTAATGAGTTATGCGGACTACAATATCTCCAGCGTGCAGGTATTGAACACATTCCAGGTCAACGGCCAGGCCTATTACACTGTGTTGCTGGCGCTGAAGGCCTACACGGCCTATGGCATATTGACGCTTGACGAGACCGGCTGGCGTTTCATTGTCAAGCCCGCCGACTGGGCCCAGTTGTGCTAGGCTTTTTATAAAAAAAAGTGCGTATTATGAAGATCGGCGTCATAAAAGAGATCAAGGACAGGGAAAATAGGGTAGCTCTCACTCCAGAGGGCGCCGGGCGACTGATTTCAGAAGGACACGAAATACTCCTCGAGACAAATGCCGGTGTCGGTTCCGGTTTTCCCGACGAGGTCTATGCCAGGCAGGGTGTAAAGATTGTCGATACGAAGACTGCCTGGTCCGCCGACCTGGTTATCAAGATCAAGGAACCGTTGGAACAGGAATACAAATTTTTTAAAGATAATTTCCTGTTTACCTATTTTCATCTCGCCGGTGTTGCACCCGAATTGACCCATGCCCTGATGAAAGCCGGGACCACTGCCATCGCCTATGAGACCGTTGAGGATGCATGGGGCAGGCTGCCGCTGCTCGCGCCCATGAGTGCGATAGCAGGCAACATGGCGGCCAGTGTCGGCGGTTACTACCTGGCGAAATTCAAAAAAGGCAAGGGCGTGCAGCTTGGCCGGGTGCTGGGCGAACGTCACGGCAAGGTCATGGTTATCGGCAGCGGGACAGTTGGCCGTCACGCCATCTTTACGGCCGATGGCATCGGTGCCAAAGTCTTTGTCTTTACCCGATCTCAGGACAAACCTGAATCCTTCATGGACATGATCTCCGATCATGTGCAGTTTGTGCCCTCCACGCCGGAGAATATCGGTGCACATATCCGCGATACCGACCTCCTTATTGGCGCAGTCTTACTAGTTGGTGCACGAGCCCCGCATGTAGTGAGCGAGGCACAGGTGAAGACCATGGAACCCGGCTCAGTAATCGTTGATGTAAGCATCGACCAGGGGGGCTGTATCGAGACTTCACGCCCGACATCACATTCCGATCCAGTCTATATAAAACACGGTGTCACGCATTACTGTGTCACCAACATGCCGGGTGCCTTCCCGCGTACGGCGACGCTCGCGCTTACCGGCGTCACCTTGCCATATATTAGCCAATTGGCAAGCGAAGGCCTGCAAGCACTTAAGGAGGACCCGGGTTTTGCAAAGGGGGTGAACATTTATCAGGGCAGAGTCACACTCAGGGAGGTTGCTGAGGCCCTGGGCCTCATGGATGCCTACCAGTCCTTTGCCTCCTAATCATAAATATCGACTGTTTCCCCGCTTTTTCAAATGCTTTTTCCCCGGTTATAAGATATTTGCATGGTTGATGCGGCAATAAAATTCAGAAAGAAAAAACCTGCATGGGTTTCTGTAATCATTAGTGTGTTGATTACAGCGGCGTTTGTTATCGCGATCCTTGAATACAGTGTTATTCAAAATCATGTCTATGCTGAAACATTTGTAGCTAACGTTGTGAAAGTCAGGGACGGTGACACGATCGATGTGTGGCTCGAGGGTGAGACATTAATCATCAGGTTATATGGCATAGATGCCCCGGAGTGGCGGCAACCATACAGCCGTGCGGCGACCCGGTACCTTAAACAAATTCTTTGTAACCCGGTCACCATAGAGGCAAAAACAACAGATCAATATGGCCGGATGGTGGCGGTATTGAGTTGTAATGGCATTGATATCAATGCGCAGATGGTCGAGGGAGGTTACGCCTGGGCTTACAAGCATTATTCGAATGACTATGTGCCCGAGGAAAATGCGGCCAGGCAGGCCGGCAAAGGCTTATGGCAGGAAACCGACCCCGAGGCGCCCTGGCATTACAGGCATAAAAGAGATTAAGAGAAAAAGTAAGACTGCTTTAATGAGAATAATGAGGAGAATAATCAGCGATATAAGGCCAGCCGCGCGAAAAAACACCCGGCCGGGGCATATTTCAGGCCCGGGTCCTGATGAATTCCATTAACTCGATGGGTTCACCCGGGCAATCATAATCACGGCTAACGATCAGGCCGTCTTCGTTTCTGATATGATAAACAGGCTTGTCTCCTTCTCCGACAGTTTCGGTAATCACATAGCCCATAACCCGGCATAATTCAGTGTAAGGTTCCATCTATTTCCTCCCTTGGTTTCGCTTAATTTACATCAAAACCCGTGTCCGTTTCGTCCACCATTCAGGGGAAAATAATAATTAATTTGCATCCCAACGAGGTAATACCGAGGTATTAATAATGGTAAAAAAAAGTGCAGTTGTTATAAGTAATTGAATTTATTTCGCAGGGATAATATTGGCATGCACAGTAACAGCGCAGTGGGAAAAACTCCTGTTATTTAATTTCAGTAATGTTAAATACAGTTTTAATCAGGTGAATGCGATTTGATAAAACTGGCCAATATATCAGCGGTTTCTTCGGGGAAGACATCCACAAAAAAGTGCCCGCCGGGGAGAGTGGCGACTTCCATGTTGGCTAGACGCGATTGCCACGTGGTAGGTATGTCATAGCATTGTGCCATGATGCCCTTGCTGCCATAGAGAACCAGAGCTGGACAATCTATTTTCTGCTGCAGGCTGGCCTTGTCATGTTCAAGATCAATCGTTGCCGCAGCACGATAGTCGGCACAGGAACCGTGGATCATCTCTGGATTGCGCCAGCAGCGCCGGTAATCAGCGAGTTGTTCCCTGTCAAAATCATCGATGCTTGTTGCGCCCCAGCCAAACAGGCAGGTCTCGTAAAAGAAATCCGGATCCAGTGCAATCATGTGTTCGGGAAACGGCTCGGGCTGGGATAGAAAATACCAATGCCAGTAGGCCCCTGCGACATATCGGTTTGTTTCGGTGAACACGGTATACGTCGGGACTATATCCATTACCGTCAGCGATTTAAGGCTCGCGGGGAAATCCATCCCTAGCCGATGCGCAGCACGTCCGCCGCGGTCATGACCCGCCAGGTGGAATGATTCAAAGCCCAGGGTATTCATAAGCTGCACGTAGTCATTGGCCATCGTTCGGAACGAATAATTGGAATTGTCGGGCAGACAGCGTGGTTTGCTGCTGTCGCCGTAACCGCGCAGGTCGGCACAGACTACGGTAAAATTTTCAGTTAACCGGGGTGCCACCCGCGACCACATGGCGAGGTTCTGGGGGAAACCATGCAGCAACAGGAGCGGTGGGCCATTGCCTGCCACCACGCAATGGATAGATACATCATCAATTTTGATGTGATGCCGTACGAAGCCTTCAAACATAATGATGTGTCCCCCGGTGGCGTGCAGAACTGTTTCGCCGCATAATTCAGTCCATGATTTGCCGCATCGAGATATGGTAACAGGAAAGGCAAAAGTAATATGAAACAGATCCTCGTTTACGCCGACAGCCTGAGTTGGGGCATTATCCCGGATACCCGCAATCGCCTTGAGTTTAAAAAGCGATGGCCGGGCGTACTGGAAACCCGCCTGAATGAAAACGGTAATACCGCGCGTGTGATCGAAAACTGCCTCAACGGCCGCAGGACAGTCTGGGAAGATCCGTTCAAGCCTGGACGTGACGGTTCACAGGGCCTGGCCCAGGTGATCGAAATGCACTCACCGCTCGCACTGGTGATCCTGATGCTGGGCGTCAACGATTTCCAACGCGTGCATGATTACAATGCCTGGGCCTCGGCGCAGGGGATGGCAAAGCTGATCGATATTATCCGCAAGGCACCGATTGAACCCGGCATGCCGGTGCCGGATATACTTGTGGTTTCACCACCGAAAATCACGCAGCCTAAGAGCAGCATGACGGAAAAATTTGATGGCGCCGAAAAACGCAGCATTGGCTTGGCTGATGAATTAAAAAAAGTGGCGAAAGAAAACGAGGTGTATTTCTTCGATGCGGCGACTGTCATCGAAGCAAGTGCAATAGATGGTATTCACCTCGATGAGGAACAACATGCTGAGTTGGGTCAGGCCATAAGCCGAAAGGTAATGGATATCTGGCGTAATCTTAAATAAACAAATCCCCCCAAGAATTAGCTATTTTGCTTTTCAACCTCTGAATAAAACAATATCTTCCATTGGTTTGATTTGCATCAGTATTATTTTGTTTATTTGTCTGCTTACACCTGTGGTGGTGTCTATATTTAATGTGCGTAATCTGTTCTTTTTTATTCAAAAGGAGAATGTTTAGTAATTAAAAGGAGGTGCAAAATGAAAAGACAGCTTTCATTGATAGTATTCTCCTTCATCCTGCTCTGTGCGCAAGTCCACGCCCGTGATACGCGCTTTGAATTACAAGCCGGTGCCTCTTTCGGTGATACGGAGATCGACGCTATAGGTTTCTCGCAAGACCTGGATACAGATACCGGACTGATCTTTGGTGCCGGCTTCTGGTGGGATGCTAAACCAGCTATCTCACTGGGTCTGCAGTATAACTACATCACAGGTGTAGATTTCGAAGAATCCGGTAATTTCCTTGGTACAAGTGCCAGTGTCAGCCTTGAAAACGATATACACTTGTTCATGGTCAATGCCGTAATCCGCGATAATACCGGCAGAGCCATGGGACCTTTTCGGTTTCATCCCTATGTCGGCGGAGGAATAGGCGGAGCATATGTTGATTCCGAAATCACCGCCTCCGTTGTAATCAGTGGTACCACGATTTCAGGCTCCGATCAGGACGATGACTTCGTAGTCGCTGGGCAAGCGATGGGTGGTTTTGATATGGATATTACAGACAGGGCCTACATCGGTTTTAATGGCTCCTATCTAGTTAACATTAACGATGCTGACCTGTTCGGCGCGAGAGTGAGCTTTGATGGTTTCCGCGCCATGGGCATCTTCGGCTACAAGTTCTAGGTAATCCTGTCTGTTACATCAAAAAGCGATGTTTATCATCGCTTTTTTATTAACTTAAGGGATTGATCAGCCCGTATATGTAATGCGATAGATCACGCCCAGGTAATCATCAGATACCAGCAGGGATCCGTCCGGCAGTTGCAGGATATCGACCGGCCGGCCCCACCAGGTCTCTTCGTTCTGCAGCCAGCCCTCGGCAAAGACTGTGTGGCCACTCACCTCACCCTTATCGTCGAAATTAACATGTACCAGGCGGTAACCTACCGGCGTACTGCGGTTCCAGGAACCATGCTGGGCGACGAAGGCCGTGTTCTTATAGGAATCGGGAAACATGTTGCCGGTGTAAAACTCGACACCAAGTGCCGCGACATGGGCCTGGAATTCAATAACAGGAAAGGTCACTTCCTGCGGTAGTTTCTTGGACATCCAGCGCCGGTGCTGGACGTGACCGCCGGCGTAATACGGGAAACCGAAATGCATCCCGGCCTTGGGTGCCGCGTTCAGTTCACCCGGCGGGATGTCATCGCCCATCAAGTCGGTGTTGTTGTCGGTAAAGTACAGCGCACCGGTGACGGGGTGGAACGCCAGCCCGACAGAATTCCGGTGGCCCCGTGCAAAAATTTTCACCTCACTGCCATTCGGGTTCATCTGCAGGATAGTGCCCTCTGGTTCGGGGAAGTCACAGATATTACAGGCCACGCCTACAGCTACGTACAACTTGCCGTCAGGGCCGAACTCGATATAACGCCAGCCGTGGTGGGCCTTGTCCGGCAGGCGGTTATGGATTACCTCGCCCAGCTTTGCCAGCGGCAGGCCCGGTTTGCTGTGCGTGGGATAACGCACGATGCGGTGCTGTTCGGCTACGTACAGCTTTCCCTGGTGCAGGGCGATGCCATTGGGTGAGTTCAGGCCATCAAGGATCGTTTCCACCTTGTCGGCCTTGTAGTCCTTGTCATCGTCAATCACGGCATAGACTTGCCGCTCGCGGGTGCTGACATACAGCGTGCTGCTGGTTGGGTCGTAGGCCATGGAGCGGGCACCGCGGACATTGTCTGCATAGATATCGATGGAAAAACCCTGGGGCAGGGTAAGCAACCTCAGATTATTGCCAATATCCCGGGCATGGGTAGCGGGGGCCACCGTCAGCAGCAGCGCCGTCAGGATAGTGCAGGGATGAGTAATCAGGGATTTTCTGGTAACTGCTTTCATCGAGTGCTCCTTGGTCTTCTAATTAATGTTATTAATGACTGACCGCTCATAGGGCCGCTTCGTTCCACCGGCATTATCTCTCCCGTCGCATTAAAGCTGTTATACCCCTTTTTTTTCAGTAAGATGCTGTGAGTAAGACTGAAAACAGACGGCGGTACAGGGAAACAACGCGAGTGAAACCCCTCATCTCTTTTATCCTGGGCAGCGTAGTTGGCACCATCATACTGGCCACCCTGCTGCACCTCAATTACCAGCTCCCGCAACCCGTGGCGAGCCTGCCCGACGGCGCGATCTACGATGGCGATATGGCCGACGGCATCCTGCATGGGACAGGCCGCATGCGCTGGCCCAATGGCGATACCTATTACGGCGAATTTCGCAACGGCCAGTTCCATGGCATGGGCCGCTTCGAACGGGCCAACGGTTTTGTCTACGAGGGCGAGTTTACCAAGGGCGATTTTACCGGCACCGGCACCATGCACTGGTCCGGGGACCGATACTACACCGGCGAGATCAAGGCGGGCCGCCTGCACGGCAAAGGTGTGCTGGTCAACGAGGATACACATTACGAGGGTGAATTTGCCGACGACAAGTACCATGGCACCGGCACGCTCTCCCTGCCCAATGGCGATGAATACAGTGGCGAATTCGTAAGGGGCCTGTTCCAGGGTGAGGGGGTGTACATCACAGCGGACAAGCGCCGGTACGAGGGGGAATTCTCTGAGAACACCTTTACCGGCCAGGGTAAATTCTCGGACGAAGGCGGCAGGCATTACGAAGGCGGCTTCAAGGACTGGTTATTCCACGGCGAGGGCAGGCTGACCGAGGAAGACGGCGACCAGTACATCGGCGCCTTCGATAAGGGCCGGCTGAACGGCAAGGGGGAGTTCATCGGCACGGACGGCGAACACTATATCGGCGATTTTCATTACGGTGTCTATGATGGCAGGGGCAAGCTGACCACGGAGAAGGGCGATGTCTACCAGGGCCGTTTCCGTTACGGCAAGTATCACGGCCGCGGCACCCTGACCTACGCCGAGCCTGTGGACGGTGTCAGCATTGTCAAGGGCCGCTGGAAATCCGGCCGGCTGGTGGAGGCCAGCAATAAGGCCCTGATCATCGACCCGCCGGCTAATAACGAGCAGGCCCTCTACAACCAGGAAGCCCTGCTGGAAGCCAGCTGGCGGAAGCTTGAGAACAATGACCCCAACGCCATCGAGATGTATTTCCTGGGGGTCGCCGGGGACGGCACCGAGTCCGTATTCCGCCGCGAGGTCCTCTATGTGAAAGACTATTTCGATCGCCACCTGGGCACGGATGGGCACTCTATCACATTGATTAATAATGGAAAAACGGTAAGTGAATATCCACTCGCAACCCGCGCCAGCATCCGCCGGGCCCTGGCCAAGATCAGCGACCGCATGGACC
>QKIY01000001.1 GCA_003250975.1 Gammaproteobacteria bacterium
CAGGGCAACGATCGCCGATTTATTTATGATGTCCATGATTTATGATATGTAATGCAGGAATCTCTCTTCTGGCAGGATTGCCATTGGCTTGTATCCTTTGCGCTCTCCCCATTGCCCGTAAGAAACAGGATAGATAGAGGATTATTATTTTTTTACTATAACAGTATTTATTAGCGGTATCATTATATGTAGCTATCCATTATTCAATATTAATACAATATATAAAGTTCAAACAATTATGTTAATTATCAAGCAAACGTTTCTCCTGAGTCTTTTCATACTACTGGCATCATGCTCGGGATCGCCGGTCAAGATCTATAGCGACCGTAATCCAGAAGTTGATATATCCAGCGCCAGGACCTTTGCCTGGTTAAAGAAAGACTACCTGCTTGAAAGTTCTGAAGATTCCAACCCCATTATTGCCGCAAAGGTAGCCCGGGCAATCGAAGTGGAGATGCGAGGTAAAGGATATGAATTGATCGATGATCCGGAGATGGCCGATCTGACAGTCACTTTTACCGTCGGCAGCCGTGAGAAAGTGGACGTCCACTCTTTTCCCGTCACCTACGGTGGCAGGATTAGATGGGGTTATAATTATTACGGACCCTCATTTGCAACATATGTGGGTACCGAGACGAGGGTTATTGAATACACGCAAGGAGAACTCGCTATAGATATATTTGATGTCAAAACCAGGCAACCGGCGTGGCACGGCCATGCCACCAAACGGATTACGTCCTCTGATGAAGAAAACAGGGATGTGTTGATAAAGGAGACTGTCGGCAAGATCCTGTCTGATTTTTAGAACGCCACCAGCCGTTTCTTCCATAGTTTGTAACCTTCGGACAACCATAACAGGCTGGTTGCGGTAAGTAGCAGAACGGCGCCAGTATCCAGACTTACCACCTGCACTCCCAAAACATCACTAAGTACCGGGATATACATGGCCGAGATATGCAGCAGCAATGCTGCCATCACGCTGATCGCCAGGAAGAGATTCTGCAACGGGCTGTGTACGAATACCGAACGTTGTTCGGATCGGCTGTTAAAGGCCTGTATGTTTTCAAACAGCACCATCAACAGCAAAACATTATTGCGTGCCTGGTCAATGGTATGGCCGTTGGCAAGCGATGAGGTAAAAGTCACATAGGCAATGATCCCTATTACGAGGGCAGAAGTCACCACGCGTTCGATCATTACGCGGTTGAAGATAGGTTCTCTCGGAGGCCGTGGCCTTTGTCTCAATTCATCACCCTCACCGGGTTCGAAGGCAAGCGCCACATCCTGTATGCCGTTAGTGACCAGGTTCAGCCAGAGTAGCTGGACCGCGGTTAAGGGGATAGGATATCCGGAAAAAAGCGCCAGGATAAACAACACGATTTCTCCCACCCCGGTGGAAAGCAGTAGAAAGATAACTTTTCTTACATTGGCGTAGGCTATCCTGCCTTCCTCTATGCCTGAGACTATTGAGGCGAAGTTATCATCGGTGATGATCATATCCGATGTTTCCCGTGCCACATCCGTGCCTTTCTGTCCCATCGCCACGCCCACATGGGAGGCACGCAGTGCCGGAGCATCATTCGCACCATCTCCTGTTACCGCGACGAAATGACCAAGCCGTTGCAGTGATTGTACGATGAGCAGTTTATGCCGTGGCTCAACACGCGCAAACACCTTTGCTCCCTGCACTAGCCTGTCCAGTGCCTGCTCGTCATCCTGTTTAAGTAAATGGTTGATGTCCTGGCCAGTCACAACCTCGTCCAGGGATTCGGCCATGCCGAGTTGCCGGGCAATCGCCAATGCGGTATTGGGATGATCGCCAGTCACCATGGCAACCGAGATGCCGGCGCCCCGACAGGACTGAATAGCCTCAATGGCCTCCTTGCGCAGCGGGTCTATCATGCCTGCCAGCCCTAGAAAACACAGACCATATAAATGTTCTTCAGAGAAGGACTGTCCTGCTTGTAGGGAAATCGGGCCATCGGCGAGAGCCAGTACCCGATAACCCTGATCTGCCATTTCCTTTGCCTGTTGCATGATATTGTCGCGGTTAATAGCCTGTTCGCCATCAGCGGTCAGCATGCGATCGCACATCATTAATACATGTTCAAAGGCGCCTTTGACATGGGCAATGGTCCGGTTTCCCTCGCGGTTTAACGAGGCTGAAAACACCTGTTGGGATTCATAGGGAATCGCGGCGACTTCTGGATAATGGCTCATCATTTCCTGCCTAACCAGCCCGGTTTTTCGTGCCATCACCAGAAAGGCGACATCCACTGCGTCACCATGGCTGGTCCAGACGCCGTTGCGCCGTCCCAGGAAGCCTTCATTGGTCAATACGGCCGTTGTTGCAGCGCGTGTAATTACCGGTTGTATTGCGGGATCAACAGGGCCACCATTCCTCAGGTATATTCCCTGTGGTACTGTCCCTTCACCTGTGATATCCAGGACCTGGCCGTCGGCCAGGGCCATTTGTTTTACGGTCAGTTCATTAACCGTCAGCGTACCGGTCTTGTCTGTCGCTATGAATGTACAGGATCCTAGGGCCTCTACCGTTACCAGGCGGCGTGCAATAACATTGCGCTTTACCATGCGCCGCATGGCAATGGACAGGGCGATCGTCATTGCTACCGGCAGGCCCTCGGGGATCGCCGCTACTGCAAGGGCCGCCACGACCAGTATCATTTGCACCCAGCCCATGCCTTGCAACAGGGCGATAATTCCCAGCAACAATGTAACCACTCCCATTAACAATGCGATCCGAAAAGTGAATCTTTCCATCCGGATCAGTAGCGGGGGCTTTACCTTGCGGCGGGCCAGCACGGTTTCAGCAATCTGTCCCAGTTGTGTCCGTGTCCCGGTATGGGATACGAGACCGACGGCGCGCCCGGTGGTGACCAGTGTGCCGGTATAGGCCATATTGATCCGGTCTGCCGTCGGAATATCCTTGGGCAGCACCAGTTTGTGATCCTTGGTCACTGGTATCGATTCACCGGTCAGCAGGGACTCGTCAACTTGCAGGTTATGGGACTCCAGCAGTCGAAGGTCTGCGGGTATCCTGTCACCCGATTCCAGCAGTACGATATCACCGGGCACCAGCGTGTTTGCATCTACCTCGTATGCTTCCTGTTCACGCGTTACTTTTGCACGTGGTGTTACGAGTTGTTGCAGGGCAGCTGCACTCTTTTGTGCAGAATATTCCTGTACGGTACCTATAATGGAGTTCATCAGAAGAACAATGATTATAAAAAAAGCATCGGAATATTCGGCGATCGCCAGGGAGGCGATTGCGGCCGCCAGCAGTATATAAATTAGGGGATTTATGAACTGTTTGAAAAAAATAACAATCGGCCCCGGCAGATGGGGGCGTGGTAATTCGTTGTAACCATACTGTGCCAGACGGTTGTTCACCTCTTCGGAGGATAGTCCGTGACGGCTGGTTGCGAATTCTGCCAGCACGGCCTCGGTACTGGCAGCGTAAGGGTATATCTGATTGTTCGTATCGTAATTCATCAGGCTTGTTTATTTACTGAACGGGGCTAGCTGTGACACATTTCACATCAAGTCTCTTCTGATCCCGGAAAATAATTAACGGGTCATTTAAAAACACGGATTTCAGGTGATTAAGATCACAGTTTAAACTGCCGTTTCCCGTCTCATTAATCCCTTAAGTTTCATTTAAGTTTGCTGCCTTATGCTTAAACCATCAAATTAAAGTGATGGTGGAGTTAGTTTATGACCGCTCTCTTGAAAAATAACATTGTCAGCCGCAACACGACACTGGATACCGGGGAACCAATAGCCCCGGTCCAGTTCGATCTACATGGCCACAGCCACCGGCGGCGTGAACAGTTGGAGGATTATATAAAAGAAAAGTATAAACAGATCTACCAGGCCAGAATATCCGAATTTTTACCCCTGCTTCTGAGCATGAATTATTCCAGAGATCCGCAGGCAGTTGTTGGTCTGAAACCGGGTAGTTGCGGTCACATGTTTCTGGAACAGTACATTGAAATGCCGATTGAACAAGGTATAGCCTCGCTGGCCAGACAGCCGGTGGATCGCCACAGCGTGGTTGAAATTGGCAACCTGGTCGCCACACAGAGAGGGAGCAGCCAATTACTATTTATCATTTTGACTGCCGTGCTGGAAGAGGCGGGTTACAGATGGATGGTGTTTACTGCCACACCGCAGGTGGAGAAACTGATTAGAAGGCTTGATTTCAATCCGCTGGTTCTGGCAAGTGCTGATCCGGGGAAACTCGGCGCACAGGCCAGGAACTGGGGAAACTACTATGACACCCAACCCAGGGTCAATGTTGGCAACATTCAGCAGGCGATAACCGTCCTTCGGGCCAATCCTGCGATCAACAATGTTCTGCATAATTATCAACTGGTCATAGATGACCTGGCACAGCGTCTTTATCACTACCATCGCTGCCAGTGCCATCACCACCGGTTACATTGATACTGTTTCACAGAAGTTAACCATGCACCATACATTCCTTGATAGGCTGGATCTGCTCGGGCAATCCGCACTGTCAGGAAAGCCTGCGCTTGTCGATAATCATAATGAATCAGATTATAGCCAGCTGACAGATACCATAGCGCAGGTAGCTGCCTGGCTGCACCGTCTTGACGTCAGGGTTGTTGCGCTTCAAGCTCAAAATTCAATAGACTGGATCATTGTTGATCTTGCCTGCCAGGTTGCTGGTGTAGTGTGTCTGCCCTTACCGGAATTTTTCACTCGGGATCAGATGCAGGGTTGTCTGCGTGCAGCAGCGACTGACATTGTCTTAACTGACAATACTAAACTGTTATCGGATATCACGGGTAATAACGATGTTTCCTTGCAGGGTAAGGAGAGGGTTCCGGCACTCTCATTGTACGCATACCGTATTGCCTGGTCTGGTATAGAGGTACAGGGTAAATATCCGCAAGGTACACAGAAGATAACTTTTACATCAGGCTCAACCGGTACACCCAAAGGTGTCTGCCTGAGTATGGATCACCAGTGGAAGGTAGCCGAATCACTGGCCCGGCTGATTAGTATTGAACATCCCCGGCATCTTTGCCTGTTGCCCTTATCAACACTGCTCGAGAATATTGCCGGTGTCTATGTACCCTTGCTTTGCAGTGGCAGTATTATTTTGCCGGACAGTAACAGTCGCGGGCTTAATGGTAGTTCAAAACTGGATATACACGCACTGACCCATTGCATGGATTACTACCAGCCCGAGAGTGTCATCCTCTTGCCGCAATTATTAAGTGCATTGGTCGTTGCTGCCCAGCAAGGCTGGCAACCACCATCTTCATTGAAATTTGCCGCGGTGGGTGGTGCCAGGGTGGCGCCCGGGCTGATACAAGAGGCACGCCGCCTGGATATACCCGCTTATGAAGGCTATGGCCTGTCCGAGTGCGGTTCAGTCGTTGCGCTGAATACTCACGAACGGGACCTGCCCGGGTCGGTCGGCCGGGTCCTGCCTCACTGCGAAGTGTCGATTGAGGAAGGCGAGATCATGGTCACCGGGTCCTGTCACCTCGGTTATCTGAATGAACCCGGTGGCTGGTATTCCCCCCGGATTGCGACAGGCGATCTGGGAACACTGGATGAAGAAGGCTGGCTTTTCGTAGATGGCCGCCGCAAGAACCTTCTGATCAGCAGTTTCGGACGTAATATCAGTCCAGAATGGGTGGAAAGCGCACTCAATGCCAGACCCTTGTTGAGCCATTGCGTCGTCATGGGTGATGGCGAACCCTATCTTACCGCACTGCTGAGTGCCCCTGAATCAGTTTCAGATCAAGATATTCGCCATTGGGTAGAACAGGTCAATCAGCAATTGCCGGACTATGCGAGGGTGAAAAAATGGCAACGGTTAAAACCAGAATCCTGGCAGGGCCTGTTAACCGCGAATGGCCGTCCACGGCGCCAGAAGGTCAGTGAAAACCTGTCCGCCGTAATCGAACATCTCTACAGATACGCTGACAACCGTCCATCTATTTCAACATGAGGTAAACATTTCATGGCTTTTTATAAGAAGTTATACGCTCTGACCGAAGGCGGGCGCCAGTACCTGTTATCGGCACCGCTCATAGAACGCAGCCTGCAAGGTGATATAACGCTTGAGGAATATGGCGCCTTTCTTTGCCAGGCCTACCATCATGTCAAACACACTACACCCTTACTTATGGCCACAGGCGCGCGTTTGCCTGAGTCCATGGAGTGGTTACGCGAGGCGGTGGCGGAATATATTGAAGAAGAGTTGGGGCACCAGGAGTGGATCCTGAATGATATTGATGCGTGTGGCTACGACAAGGAACGCGCGCGTAACAGCCGGCCCAATGCATCGACAGAACTTATGGTGGCCTATGCCTATGACACCGTGAATCGTGTCAACCCACTCGGGTTCTTTGGCATGGTTCATGTACTGGAAGGCACGAGTGTGCGTATTGCTGACCGTGCAGCTGATTCCATACAGACCACGCTCAATCTTCCCGATAAAGCATTCAGCTATTTGCGATCCCACGGCAAGCTCGATCAGGAACACATCAAATTTTTTGAAGGCTTGATGGACCGTCTTACAGATGAGGACGCGAAAAAGCAAATTATTCATTCCGCCAACATGTTTTATCTGTTGTATGGAAATATTTTCCGCGAAATCGCGCCGGAGCAGGTTCGCTCACTGGATGTGAATGAGAATCGAAAGGCAAGATAACATAATTTATAGAGGTCCTGATAATGAAACTTTCCGGTAAAACTATACTCCTGACCGGTGCCACAGGTGGTATCGGTAGATCGCTCGCAATGGCGCTTGCGGAGGAAGGCGTGCGACTTATCCTGACAGGTCGCGATGAGAACGGCTTGGTGCAATTACTGAAACAGCTTGACGGTAGTGATCACCAACTGTTTGTGGCTGATTTGATCATTGCCAGGGATCGCCAAAAGTTATGTCTCCTGGCAAAGAGGGAAGGTGTAGATCTGCTTATTAATAATGCAGGTATCAACCAACTGGCACTTCTGACGGAAATAAAAGATGACGATCTCCTCAGGATTATCGAGATTAACCTCACAGGGCCAATATTACTGTGCAAGGAGCTGGTACCGGTTCTCCTTGAACGGGAAGAAAGTGCAATTGTGAATGTAGGTTCCATTCTTGGGAGCATAGGATATCCGGGTACAACCGCCTATTGTGCAAGCAAGTTTGGATTGCGAGGTTTTTCGGAAGCCCTGCGCCGGGAACTGGCAGATACACCGCTACAGGTGATCTATTTCGCGCCACGCGCGACAGACACCAACTTAAACAGTGACAGGATGGTGGCAATGAACAAGGCTCTGGGAATGGCCGTTGATTCTCCTGAGAAAGTTGCGAATAGTCTTGTGGCAACCCTCAAACGGGCTCGCGTGGGTAACCGTTATCTGGGTTGGCCAGAAAAAGCATTTGTCCGTCTAAACAGCCTGTTCCCCGGCCTGGTGGACAGGGCAATGCTCAAACAACTGCCGATTATCCGTCACTTTGCTGTTAATAAATGATTTTTAAATGTTAGTGGAGGTATATAGAATGAAAACGTTAATTAAATTTTGTTTAATGCCGTTGATCCTATTGTTAGGCATGCACGCTTATGCTGCAGCGGACAGTATACAAACAGTGAAGACACTGCAAAAACATTGGGCCGAGGCTAACTACCTGTCCCAGGGCAAAGATCAGGAAGAAGCTTTCAATAAGCTACTGCAAGATGCTGACCTCGCCTGCCAGCAATTTCCGGAAAGTGCCGAAGTGCTGATCTGGAGCGGGATTATCAAGTCGACTTATGCCGGCGTCAAAGGTGGCCTAGGGGCACTAAAGTATGCCAAATCATCCAAGTCCGACCTGGAAAAGGCGCTTGAGCTGGATTCGCAGGCTCTGCAGGGTTCAGCCTATACAACATTGGGCTCTCTTTATTTCAAGGTCCCTGGCTGGCCAATTGGTTTTGGTGACGATGATAAAGCGGAGCAATTTTTACTCAAGGCACTGGAAATTAACCCTGATGGTATTGATCCAAACTATTTTTACGCTGATTATTTGCGCGAGAAACACAATTATGCTGAAGCAGAAAAATATCTTAAAAAGGCCCTCCGAGCCCCGCCGAGAACTGACCGTCCTGTGGCGGACCGTGGCCGTAGGGCAGAAATCAACGCAGCCCTTGCAGAGGTAGAACATCATCTCAAATGAATAGACTCGTTATATCGGAAAGCAGTAACCAGGGATGAAGGTAATACTGGTAGAGGATGATACCGCTCTCGCTAACGGATTGCGTAAGGCATTGCAGCGGGAAGGCTTCGTCGTAGATCATTATGCTACCGGCGAGGAAGCTATCGATAGTATCAGCCTCACGTCACCGGACCTGGTAATACTGGACCTGGGCCTGCCCGATATGGACGGGATGGATGTACTGAGGCGGCTGCGAGCCGGTCGTGAGCCGTTGCCGGTATTAATCCTTACGGCCAGGGAAGCGCTCGTGGACAAGGTCAGCGCACTTGATGGCGGTGCCGATGACTACCTTTCAAAACCCTTTGAAATGGACGAGTTACTGGCACGGCTGCGGGTTCTGGCACGGCGGCTGGGAACTTCGGTAAGCAGTGAAGTTTGTGTGGGTCCCGTGGTACTGGACCAGGCCAGTCATAGTGTCAGTGTGGAAGGTAATGAAATCGTCCTTTCCAGGCGTGAATATATGCTTTTGAAAGCGCTGATGGAAAATGCCGGTCGTATTCAAACCAAAGAGATCCTAGAGAATAAGCTCTATGGTAGGGGAGAGGAGATCGCGAGTAATACGATTGAAGCACATATCAGTAATCTGAGAAAGAAATTACCCGTTGGATTTATACAAACAGTGCGTGGTGTCGGTTATACCATAGACAGGGGACAACGTAGCTGAGACCGCATTGTGAAATCCATTCGCCTTTATTTAATTGTCGTCCTGCTCTCAACTATCTGCTTGGTTAATTTCCTGGCCGCATTACATGGCTATCGCAACAGCATGGCAGAAGCCAACCAAATGCTTGATGAGCAGTTGACGGATATGGTCAGACTCCTGTCACTCTTTGCAGATGATAGCAGGGAAGTGCCGCCGAACCTGTATCCCCACAGTGTCCTTTTCCAAATCTGGAACCGGGATACTTTGTTGAAGCACTCACCAAATGCGCCATCAACGGTTTCCTTGCCCCGTGAGCCGGGCTTTCACATGAGCAATCATCTTGGTGTTAGCTGGCGGATTTTGGTTTATCTGGATGAAGGCGGGCAATACATGATCATTGTAGGGCAACGGGCTGACGCCTACGCCAAGTTGATAGAGGAGATTGTTCTCGAATCCATTCTGCCTATTATCTGGGTGTTGCCGATATTGGGGGTGTTAATCTGGTTGATTGTAAGTTTTGGCCTGCAACCATTAAAAAGGCTGGCCGGCTTGCTGAAGGAGCGCAGGGCTGGAGATCTTGAACCAGTCGCGAAAGAAGGGTATCCGCTGGAGCTGGATATAGTAGTTGCCTCTATCAACCATTTATTGGCAAGACTATCCGGCGCCTTTGACCGTGAGAAAAATTTTGCAGCTGATGCGGCACATGAACTGCGCACGCCCCTGGCAGCCTTGAACGTCGGCTTACATAATCTCGCTGCTGAAATCGATCACAAGAACCCCAGTCTGTTGGAACTGCAATCGAGTGTAGAGAGGATGGGGCACTCTATTGAACAAATTATAGCGTTATACCGGCTGACCCCGGAAAAGTTTCACAATGCCATGACGCTACTGGATCTCAATACACTGGCCAAAAAGGTTATTGTGGAGCTTTATGATATATGCAGGAAGAAGAACCAGGAGATTGAACTGGAAACAGAAAAAATCAGTATTGAGGGTGATGATTTTGCCTTTATTACCCTGTTACGAAATTTGATTGACAATGCCTCCAAGTACACACCATTGGGGGGAAAGATATTCGTTAAAATCAATAAAGATGGGGGAAATGCAATTTTAACTGTCGAGGATTCGGGGCCGGGCATTTCCGAGGCATATCATGGCAGGGTGTTTGACAGGTTTTACAGGGTCGGTGGTGATCGTCACGATTCAAAGGTTATCGGTTGTGGACTGGGACTGTCCATTGTTGAGCGCATAGTGCGGCTGCACCAGGGGCGTATTGAATTGTCACGATCAGATACACTGGGAGGTTTGGCAGTCCGGGTAATCTTGCCATTACGACAGGATAGAGCAGTAGGAGTTGATTTGTGAGTTTGGATATCAACCCGATGCGCCATTTGGTCATAGTCTTGTTGGCCTTTGTATCATCACAGGTTCTGGCAGAAACACCGGTGATCAATATTGAAATTCGTGACCACCTGTTTTATCCGGCTGAAGTCGAGGTGCCTTCTAATACCAAGGTCAAATTACTGGTAATCAATCAGGATCCTACCCCGGAAGAATTCGAGAGTTATGAATTGAACCGTGAGAAAGTTGTGCTCGGCAATAGCAAGACTGTGATATTTATCGGGCCTCTTTCGCCGGGTGAATATCCTTTTTTCGGCGAATTCAATATGTCTACTGCACAAGGCAAGGTCATAGTGAAATAGGCGGGTAGCATGTTACTGGATGCTGTCATTATCGTTCTGCGCGAGACCCTGGAAGCGGGGGTACTGGTAAGCCTGCTCCTGGTTGTCGGAAACAGGTTTCGTCTGGAGTTGCGCTGGTTGTGGTATGCATTAACCTGCGGGTTTACTGGTGCCCTGGTGTATGCGACTAATCTGGGCTCCGTCTCTGAATGGTTTGGCTATGTTGGTCAGGAAGTGGTTAATGCCTCGATGCAATATACTATTTATCTTTGTCTCCTGGTTATTTGCTGGTTAATCAGTTCTCCATTACGAATTAATCCCCGTATTCTTGCCTTATTCCTTGCCGTTACGGCAGCACTGGCCTTTATCAGGGAAGGTACAGAGATTACGGTATTTTTTATGGGTTTTCTGCATGATGAGGGTGTAAGGGTCAAGGCCGTAACCAGTGGGTTTATAGGCCTGATGATAGGTGTAAGCGTTGGAGTTTTGTGTTATTACGCGATAACGTCGGTTACCCCGCGGATCTCCCGGCTGATCCAGATGGTGATATTGATCCTAATGGCCGCCGGTATGGTGGAACAGGCCACCCAGTTGTTGATACAGGCGGACTGGTTGCCAGCCACAATGCCGCTTTGGGACAGCAATGGAATATTGCATGAACAATCCTTATCAGGTCAGGTGGCCTATGCCATCTTTGGATACGAAGCTACACCTACACTGGTAGAAGTCTGTTTTTATATAAGTGCAATCGCGTTCATCCCCATGGTTCTGTTAGGTTTTCGCTATTATTTGCTTCCGGTCGTAACCGAGGGTAATAAATTGTGATTAAAAAGCATTACATTTCCCCGATCAGGGTAATTCAAGGATTGGCGGTGATGATTGCCAGTATCCCGGCTTCCAGCGTTCGGGCGGACGGGACGATTATAGACAAGGTTTACCACCCCTATGTGCAACTGTTTGAAAAGGAGATTGAATACCGTCTGCTGTACCAGGACGATGATGGCGAGGAAAATGATAGCCAACGTCACAGGCTTGGTTTTGGTCATTCCTTATCCGACAGGTTTTTTGCTGAAGCCTATTTGATCGGCAAGGACAGTCACGGTACCAGTTTTGAACTGGATGCAGTAGAAGCTGAACTCAAATGGCAATTAACCGAGCAGGGTGAATATGATAATGACTGGGGGTTGTTGTTCGAACTTGAAAGGAAAATTGATGACAATATCTGGGAATCCAGTACCAGACTGATTGCCCTACATGAATGGCCCGATTGGATAGCGACGGCTAATTTATCCGTTATTTATGAATGGGGGGGTGATATCGAAAATGAATGGGAAACCAGTTTTGCCGGCCAGTTGCGTTACCGGTACAGCCAGGGATTCGAGCCGGCAGTGGAACTGTATACAGGAGAGGATACAAAAGGTATCGGCCCTGTCCTGACCGGGCTCAAGCGCCTGGGTGGCAGGCAAAAACTCTGGTGGGAATTCGGGGTGATACTGGGGTTGGACAATAGTACACCGGATACCAACTGGAAATTTAATCTGGAGTACGAATTCTAGGCCAGCAACTGTATATAACTCTTATCCTTGTTAATTTCCCAGTAAATTCAAGACGTTCTATTTTGCTCACGGTATCCTCTGTATCATAAACGGCGCTTACCGTGTTTTTTCCGGCTTGACATCAAAAGCCATTGAACTATCTACTATTA
>QKIY01000026.1 GCA_003250975.1 Gammaproteobacteria bacterium
CAGGGTGCACTGCTCCTGCGCATCCATGCGCCCGCAGTATTAGTACATCCCTGTACGTTACAGGATTGAACCTACTTCTCCGGTTCAAATCCCGGCCATCCACTATCAAAAATAAAAAAGGCCACTATTTGAAGTGGCCTTTTTTATTTTGAATGGTCGGGGTGACAGGATTTGAACCTACGACCCCCACGTCCCGAACGTGGTGCTCTACCAGGCTGAGCTACACCCCGACGAAGGTGTGATTAATTTTACTAACATCTTTTAATGAGTGACAGGATTTACTCCGTACATCCCTGTACTCCGCCCTTCGGGCTATCATGCTTCGCATGATATTCAATTTCGCTCCCGGCGAAATTGTGAACTCTACGACCCTTGCCTGCGGCAATGCTCCACCAGGCTGAGCTACTATCGAAAATGTGTTCCCGACATTTTCTACCTCCTGCGTCCCTGCAGTCGCCCCGACTTTAATAAACTGAATCTTGTATTATCCCTGTATCTCTTTCACCAGTAACCGGAACTTGTTGGGGTCCGGTATCCCGGACACTTCAAATTCCGGTTCATCGCCCGCCGTATAGACCTTGATGTTGCCTACACCAAATATCCGGTTAAAGAAGGACTGGTAAACATTCACGCTGCGAATCCTGGCAATATCCACCTCGGTGGTGTCCTTGCTCAACAGTCCCTTCGTTAACACGATGTCGTTACCAATTACTTCCAGCTTGGTGGACAGGCACACGAGATACCACCATAAAAGGATGATTATCCCGATAGCGACCGGCACAAGTAATACCGCCAGCACAAACCCCAGGGGATTACTCTTGAACATCTTCGGATGCTCAGAAAATTTTGTTTCCATTTAAATCTAGTAATCCCTTTCTACTGCGAAGCGGGCGAGGTTACGCATTGCCTCAAGATATATAGACGGTTGCATTCCTTCGATTGCGGCAATGGCGCGATCCGCCTCCTCATGCGCGAGGCGTGAAGTGTATTCAATTGCCCCCGTGGATTCAATGGCCTGCAGGATGGCCTCTATATTGCCCAGGCCGCCATTGGAGATGGCGTCTTCGATTATCTTCGACTGCTCTTCATCACCATGCCACATGGCATAGAGCAGGGGCAGGGTCGGTTTGCCTTCCGCCAGGTCATCACCGACGTTTTTCCCCAGTGTTTCGCTGCTGGCATTGTAGTCGAGCGCATCGTCGATGAGTTGAAAGGCCGTGCCCAGGTGCCTGCCGTAACTTGCCATGGCTTCTTCTTCAGCAGCAGGCCGCTCGCAGATCACGGCAGCCAGGCGCCCGGCTGCTTCAAACAACTTCGCGGTCTTGTGACGTATCACCTCGAGGTAGCTGGCCTTGGTGGTCTCCGGGTCGTGCCGGTTCAGGAGTTGCTGGACTTCACCCTCGGCGATAATGTTGGTGGTGTCCGAGAGGATCTTCAGTACCTGCATGGAATCGGTCTTCACCATCATCTGGAAGGCGCGCGAATAGACGAAATCACCGACCAGCACACTGGCCTCGTTGCCCCAGCGCTGGTTGGCCGTGGCCTGGCCCCTGCGCAGCATGGAGGAATCCACGACATCATCATGCAGCAGGGTGGCGGTATGGATGAACTCGATGACAGCGGCGAGATTGATGTGCTGGTCCCCCGTATAGCCAAAATGCCTCGCCACCAGCAGCAGGAGAACCGGCCGCAGCCGCTTCCCGCCGCTATTCACTATATAATGTCCCAGCTGGTTGATCAGCGCGACCTCCGAGTACAGGGACTGCTGGATCAGCTGGTTGACAGCATTCATGTCCCCGGACACCAGTGCCTTTATGCCGTCAATATCGACGGGAGGTGTATCGGGATGCAGGGTCTGTGTTTGCATGGCGTTTCGAACTATAGCCTAAACGGGCCGGAAGCAGCATTTTGCCAACTCTACGGTGATATTGCCATGTTAAAGCCCTGAATTCGTCATTCAGGCTTGTATCCGGGGCCCGAATTCCTTAGAATCTGCGCCCTTATCAATCGGCACGCCCGGCCCGGAAGGGCCTGGATTTCAAGAGGATTTCGTAAAATGTATGCGGTAATCAAGACCGGCGGCAAGCAATACAAGGTTCAGTCCGGTGACAAGGTCAAGGTGGAAAAGCTGGACGCGGAGGAAGGCAAGACCATCAAGATTTCAGATGTATTGATGCTGATCGATGGAGATAACGTTACCGTGGGTACGCCGTTCGTCAAGGGCAGTACGGTCTCCGCCAAGGTAATCGCCCATGGCCGCGGCCCGAAGGTGAATATCGTGAAATTCCGCAGAAGGAAACACAGCCGCAAGCAGATGGGGCACAGGCAGGCCTATACAGAATTGTCGATTACGAGTATCAAGAGCAAATAAGCAGAACGGGAAGACAAAGCAATGGCACATAAAAAAGCAGGCGGCAGTACCAAGAACGGCCGCGATTCACAATCCAAGCGACTGGGCGTAAAACGCTTCGGTGGTGAGCAAGTGACCGCCGGTAGTATTATCGTGCGCCAGCGCGGGACCAAGTTTCATGCGGGCACCAATGTCGGCTGCGGTCATGACCATACCCTGTTCGCCAAGGCCGAAGGCAAGGTGGTGTTTGAAAAGAAGGGCCCGAGGAACCGCACCTTAGTGAGCATAGTGGCGGGCTAGGCTCTTTTGCCAATGGAACACGAAAAACCCCGCCTCAGGCGGGGTTTTTTATTACAGCAATAATTATTCACCAGCAGAAAGTGGTGATGAAAGTAAGGTACGATCGCCGGTATTGTTATGAAATTTGTTGATGAAGCCACTATCCATGTCGAGGCCGGCGACGGCGGTAACGGTTGCCTGAGTTTCAGGCGTGAAAAATATGTGCCCAAGGGCGGACCCGACGGCGGTGACGGCGGTGACGGCGGCAACGTCTATCTCGTGGTGGATGAAGGCTTGAACACGCTGGCAGATTTCCGTTACAAGCGCCGCTTCCGTGCCGAACGAGGCCAGAATGGCATGGGTAGTGACCGCATAGGAAAGAGCGGCGAAGACCTGGATATCAGGGTACCGCTGGGTACACTGGTCTACGATGACGATACCGGTGAATTGATGGGTGACATGGTGCGTTCCGATGATCGTTTGCTGGTGGCGAAAGGCGGCTTTCACGGCCTGGGCAATGCCCGCTTCAAGACCAGTACCAATCGCGCCCCCCGCAAGACCACGCCCGGGACACCCGGCGAGAAGCGTAAGCTGCGCCTGGAATTGCAGGTATTGGCCGATGTAGGTTTGCTGGGCCTGCCCAATGCCGGCAAGTCGTCGTTTATTCGTGCCGTTTCTGCCGCGCGACCGAAGGTGGCTGACTATCCCTTTACCACGCTCTATCCCCAGCTCGGGGTCGTGCGCAGCGGGCCGGACCAGAGTTTTGTGATCGCCGATATCCCCGGGCTGATTGAAGGGGCAGCCGAAGGGGTGGGGCTGGGGATACAATTTCTCAAGCACCTGTCTCGCACGCGCCTGTTGTTACATATTGTCGATATCGCCGCCTGTGCTGATACTGAGTCCGTGCAGCAGCAGATTGCCACGATTGAAAAAGAGATTGCAGAATACGGGCGTGACCTGGACCAGCGTGAACGCTGGCTCGTAATGAACAAGATCGATTTGCTGGATAGTGCAAACCTGGAGCAGTTCAGGCAATCCATCCAGGTGATGTGTGACGGGATGCCGGTGTATTTTATCTCGGCCATGACGGGGGCGGGCTGCGACACGCTTTGCAAGGCCATCCAGGGCTGGCTCGATCAAAAACAGGATATTAAGGCGACAGGAACCGGACAGGATGAGTGAAGAACGTAATCGCTTGATGCAGGCACGGCGTTGGGTCGTGAAGCTGGGCAGTTCCCTGCTGACCAGTAATGGCCTGGGTCTGCGGGTCGATTCGCTACAGGCCTGGGTCAACCAGGTCATGGCCCTGCGTGAGAAAGGCTGTGAGGTCGTTATCGTTTCATCCGGGGCCACGGCGGAAGGCATTAATCGGCTGGGCTGGAAGCGGCGGCCGCATGCCATCCACGAATTGCAGGCCGCAGCTGCCGTGGGGCAGATGGGCCTGGTCCAGGCCTATGAAACCTGTTTCCAGCGTTTCGGCGTGCATACGGCCCAGGTCCTGCTGACGCATGCCGATATCGCCGACCGGCAGCGTTACCTGAATGCCCGCAGCAGTCTGAGTACCCTGATCAAACTGGGTGTTGTCCCCGTGATCAATGAAAATGACACGGTTTCCACGGACGAGATCAAGTTCGGCGATAACGATACCCTGGCCGGGCTGGTAACCAACCTGATTGAAGCCGACCTGTTGGTATTACTCACGGATCAACAGGGACTCTACGACCAGGACCCCAGAGAGAACCCGGGGGCCAAATTGATAACCGAGGCGGATGCCGGTGACATCAGCTTGCTGCGCTATGCAGGCAAGGGCGGGGTCCTGGGACGGGGCGGGATGCAGACCAAGTTGCATGCAGCCACCCTGGCCGCGAAATCTGGGGCGAGTACCGTGATCGCCTCGGGGCTGGAAGAGGATATCCTGACCCGCCTTGCCGCCGGTGAGGCCATTGGTACCTTGTTAAAGTGCAGCCGATCACCGTTGTCTGCGCGCAAGCAATGGCTGGCTGGCCAGTCCCAGGTCCATGGCACGCTATTACTGGACGAGGGTGCGGTTCGGGTGCTGGTGGAAAAGGGCAAGAGCCTGCTGGCCGTGGGTGTCAAGGGGGTGGAAGGCAATTTCCGCCGCGGCGAGATCGTCTCGTGCCTGGACGAGGACCGCCGGGAGATCGCGCGTGGCCTGGTCAATTACGGGGCAATCGAGTCCCGCAAGATTATGGGCCAGCCGAGCGACCGCTTCGAGTCATTGCTGGGATACGTGGATGAGCCTGAATTGATCCACCGGGACAACCTGATCCTGGTCTAGCCGGACTTGCAGGCAGAAAAAAACCGGCCTGATCAGCCGGTTTTTTTTGAATCGATGGGTCGCCCGCTGATCAGAGCGAACGTACCAGGTTATTCAACTGTGACTTATGACGCGCGGCCTTGTTCTTGTGGATCAAACCCATCTGGGCCGAGCGATCAAGGGCCGGGACCGCAGCCTTCAGTGCAGCCATAGCAGCGTCCTTGTCTTTGGCCTGGACAGCCGCGATGACCTTTTTCATGGTGGTGCGCAGCATGGAACGTTTGCTGGCATTATGCTCACGCCTGACTTCACTCTGGCGTGCACGCTTTTTTGCTGAGGCGATATTGGCCAATGTCTTGCTCCTGTAATCCTGTGTATATCTTGAAGGCGCGTAACTATGCTGATATTGAAGGGATTTGTCAATCCCGGGCCGCGAATGTGATATTCTCGCTGCTTTCAACAAGGGCGCTTGCCGATTAGGCGGGATATTCCCCTTTAAAAACAACATCGATACAGGAAATCCGGCTTGTCCAGACGACTCCTTAAGTCAACGCTTGTATTCAGCATCATGACCACTATCTCCCGGGTCTTCGGCCTGATCCGGGACGTGGTTATTGCGACTGTTTTTGGCGCCAGCGCCGGGACGGACGCCTTTTTCGTGGCCTTCAAGATCCCCAATTACCTGCGCCGCCTGTTTGCGGAAGGTGGATTTTCACAGGCCTTTGTTCCGATCCTGAGTGAATACAAGAGCCAGCGTTCGGAGGCCGAAACCAGGGACTTGATCAACCACGTCGCCGGGACCCTCGGCCTGGTTGTGTTTACTGTCTCTGTCATTGGTGTGATCGCCGCGCCGGTACTGATCATGATCTTCGCCCCCGGCTTCATCGGTGATGAGTCCAAGTACGACCTGGCGGTCGACATGTTGCGTTTCACCTTTCCATACCTGTTCTTTATCTCGCTGACGGCGCTGGCTGGAGGGATCCTTAACACCTGGGGCAGGTTTGCTGTCCCGGCCTTTACCCCGGTGCTGTTGAACATCTCGCTGATCCTCTGCGCGATTTACCTTTCCCGCTACACGCAGACACCCATCATGGCGCTGGCATGGGGAGTATTTATTGCGGGCGCTGTACAGTTGCTGTTCCAGTTGCCTTTCCTGATCAAAATCAGGCAACTCCCCATCCCCCGCCCCAACCGCCGGCATGAAGGGGTGAGGCGTATCGTGACCCTGATGATCCCGACGCTGTTTGCCGTCTCGGTTTCGCAGATCAACCTGATGATAGATTTGTTGATTGCTTCGTTCCTGCAGACCGGCAGCATTACCTGGTTGTATTACTCCGATCGCCTGATGGAATTCCCCCTGGGTGTCTTCGGCGTGGCACTGGCCACTGTGATCCTGCCGGACCTGTCACGGGAGTTTGCCAGTGGTGCAGCCGGGCAATTCAGCCGCATGCTCGACTGGGCCCTGCGCTGGACATTATTGATCAGCCTGCCGGCAGCCCTGGGTTTGGTCTTCCTGGCGGGCCCCTCACTGACTGCTATTTTTCAATACGGCGAGTTCACCCCTCACGATGTCACCATGGCCTCGCGCAGCCTGGTCGCTTATGCCGTCGGCCTGACCGGGTTTATCCTCATCAAGGTTTTTTCAAGTGGTTACTTTTCCCGCCAGGACACACGTACGCCCGTCAAGATCGCCGTCGTCGCCATGGTATCCAATATCATCCTGAACCTGCTGCTGGTCTTTCCTCTGGCCCATGCCGGCCTGGCCCTGGCCACCTCACTGGCGGCCTTTATCAATGCCGGCCTGTTGTTTTATTTTCTGCGTAAGAAGGGCGTCTATATCGCGCAACGTGGCTGGGGTTATTTTTCCTTCAGGGTCCTGTCTGCCTGTGTGTTGATGAGCCTGCTCCTGTTCATCCTGGTCCCCGGGGTTGAGACGTGGTTGCAATGGGATATCACGCACAGGGTATCGCAACTTGCTTTCTGGATTGTATTGGCGATTATTGTCTATTTCGCTGTGCTCTGGGTCTCGGGACTGCGTTTAAGGCACATGACACTGGATAATGAATAACTATAGAATGACGCCCGTTTTGCAAACATGGAATTGATCCGGCACCTACACAATATAAAACCACGACACCGGGGCTGCGTGGTGACGATAGGTAATTTCGACGGGGTGCACCTGGGACATCAGCGAATCATCACCCAGCTACTCAAGGTAGCAACTGAAACCGGATTACCAGCCGTTGTTGTGACATTCGAGCCGCATCCCCAGGAATTTTTTTTACCCGAGGATGCGCCGGCCCGATTGATGCGTCTACGAGAGAAAACCGAATACATGGATAAACTCGGTGTCGATCGCATATTGTGCCTGTATTTCGATCAGCGACTGGCATCGTTATCAGCCAAAGATTTTGTTGAAGAGATATTGATTGAAAAACTGGATGTCCGGCATCTTATTATCGGTGAGGATTTCCGTTTTGGTCGTGATCGCCGTGGCGATGTTGCCATGCTGAAGGAATATGGCCGCAAACACTTATTCGAGATAGAAATTGCCGCTACCTGTGAGCACGGTCAGCGCCGTATCAGCAGTTCCTGGGTGCGCGAAGTGCTCGCAGCAGGTGATATGGAAACCGCCAGTGAATTACTGGGTCGTCCCTATAGCATGAGTGGTCGGGTGGTGCACGGTGATAAACGCGGGCGGGATCTGGGTTATCCAACGCTTAATATAAATTTGCATCGCCGTGTCAGCCCGGTAACAGGGATCTTTGTCAGCGTGGTTTATGGTTTGCAGGAAGAGGGACTGCCTTCGGTCACGTCCATCGGCACGCGGCCGGTTTTTTCCGGAGAAAATCTCCTGCTGGAGACGCACATCCTGGACTATGACAGGAATATTTATGGTAGCTATGTCACGGTTGCGCTTCTGCAGAAGTTGAGACCCGAGGAGATGTTCGAGAGCATCGAAGCCCTGCGCAGGCAGATGGAAAATGATATCGTAGATGCGAAAAACTATTTCAAGAAAAAAAATAAACCCGTATTTAATTAACAGTATGACTGATTACAAAACCACCCTGAACCTGCCAAAAACGGATTTCCCTATGCGCGGAAACCTGGCGCAACGTGAGCCGGAGATGCTGAAGCAATGGCAGGCCGCGGGTCTTTATGAAAAATTGCGCGAAAAGAGGCAGGGTGCAAAGCGATTCATCCTGCACGACGGCCCGCCTTATGCAAATGGCGACATTCATATTGGTCATGCCGTTAATAAGATATTAAAGGACATAATCATCAAATCGCGCAGCCTGGATGGACTCGATGCACCTTTCGTGCCGGGGTGGGACTGTCACGGTCTGCCGATCGAGTTGATGGTGGAAAAGAAGATCGGCAAGCCCGGGCAGAAGGTGGATGCCCGGGCATTCCGTAATGCCTGCCGCGATTACGCGAGCAAACAGGTCGGCAGGCAGCGGGAAGATTTCAAGCGGCTCGGTGTGATGGGTGACTGGGAAAGGCCTTACCTGACGATGGATTATGTCACTGAGGCCAATATCATCCGGGCGCTGGGCAGGATGATCGAGGCGGGCCATCTCATCAAGGGATTCAAGCCGGTTTATTGGTGCCTGGACTGTGCCTCGGCACTGGCCGAGGCGGAGGTTGAATATGATGACAAGACCTCACCCGCCATTGATGTGATCTTTCCTGTCGCGGAGGAAGAATCATTCTGGTCTGCCATTAACCAGGATAAAACAGGTGAGGGTGAGATCGCGGTGGCGATCTGGACGACTACCCCCTGGACCCTGCCCGCCAACCAAGCGGTGGCCGTGCACCCCGAATTTGAATATAAACTGGTACAGTGTGATGCCGGTGGCAGGCTGCTGCGCCTGATCGTTGCCAGTGAACTCCTTGAATCGCTTATGCAACGCGCAGGGATCGAAGATTACAAGGTGTTAACAGTTTTTCGAGGCGAGTTAGTGGAAGGCCTGGCATTACAACATCCGTTCTATGATCGGCAGGTCCCCGTGATCCTGGGCAAGCATGTGACACTGGAGACGGGTACCGGCGCCGTCCATACTGCGCCGGGACATGGTATCGATGACTACATGGTGGGCCTGCGTTATAACTTGCCGGTCGATAACCCGGTGGGTGGCAATGGTTGTTTTTTGCCTGATACTGAATTGTTTGCCGGCGAACATGTCTTCAAGGCCAATGATCACGTGATCGAGGTGTTAAAGGAGAAGAATCACCTGCTTGATCACTATTCACTTCAGCATAGTTATCCGCATTGCTGGCGGCACAAGACACCGATTATTTTCCGGGCCACGCCGCAATGGTTTATCAGCATGGATAATAATCACTTGCGAGAAAATGCCCTGCGCGAGATCGGCAAGGTCAACTGGATACCTGATTGGGGCCAGCAACGGATCAAGGGAATGGTCGCAGACCGGCCGGACTGGTGTATCTCGCGCCAGCGCACCTGGGGCGTGCCGATCACGGTGTTCATAGATAAAAGTGCCGGAGAACTGCACCCGGACACAATCAATCTTATCGAGCTCATTGCCCTGAAGGTTGAACAGGACGGGATCGACGCCTGGTTTGATCTCGAACCGGCTGAACTACTGGGCAAGAACGCGGACAATTACGACAAGGTCAGCGACACGCTGGATGTCTGGTTTGATTCGGGTGTCACCCATAGCACAGTGTTGATGGCGGATGAGCGCTTGCAATTTCCCGCGGACATCTACCTGGAAGGTTCGGACCAGCATCGCGGATGGTTCCAGTCATCGCTGTTGACCTCGGTCGGGATGAATGACCGCGCGCCTTATGGCACGGTCTTGACTCATGGTTTCACGGTCGATGCAAAGGGCATGAAGATGTCAAAGTCGAAAGGGAATGTCGTTGCCCCGCAGCAGGTGATGAAGACCCTGGGTGCCGATATCCTCAGGTTGTGGGTAGCGGCAACAGATTATCGTCATGAGATGAGTGTCTCTGACGAGATCCTTAAGCGCATGTCTGACGCCTATCGACGTTTGCGAAACACGGCGCGTTATCTGCTCTCCAACCTGGATGACTTTGATCCCGCAAAGGACTGCGTCACCTTTACCGATATGCTGGCGCTGGACCAGTGGGCGGTTCACGAGGCGGCGCAATTACAGAAAGAGATCATCGCCGCCTATGACAATTTCCAGTTTCATCTGATCTATCAGAAGTTACATAATTTTTGTGTGGTGGAGATGAGCGGCTTTTACCTGGATATCACCAAGGACCGACAATACACCACGCAGGCCAACAGCCTGCCCAGGCGTTCGGCGCAGACGGCGGTGTTTCATATCATCGAGGCATTGTCCCGCTGGTTTGCGCCCGTGCTGACGTTTACCGCGAATGAGATTTGGCATTATATCCCGGGCCAGCGCAGCGAATCGGTCCTGCTCGAGGAATGGTACCGCAGTTTCGACGCACTTGAAGGCCTCGGGGAGTTTGATGCTCTAAAATGGGATTCCGTCATTGCCGTACGGGATGAAGTCAGCAAGGTGCTGGAGAAACTGCGTGTTGCCGGTGATATCGGCTCTTCACTGGATGCCGAGGTTGATGTTTATTGTCAGAAGAATTATGCCGAGGCCCTAGGCTGGCTTGAAGATGAACTCCGGTTTGTCTTCATTACCTCCGAGGCACGGGTACACGAGGTAAACGCCCCGCCGGAATCAGCGAAGGCCTCGGCGCTGGAAGGCGTATGGATTGAGGCTAGGCCATCCAGTCATGCCAAGTGTGTTCGTTGCTGGCATCACCGGGAGGATGTTGGCCAGGACAAGGCGCATCCGGAGATCTGTGGCCGCTGTGTTGAAAACGTGGAAGGCCCGGGTGAAGAAAGGCGCTTCGCCTAGGGGAGGCCGGTGACCTCGGGACTGAAATGGTTGTGGCTGTCCGTACTGGTCATCGTGCTGGACCAGTTCACCAAATCACTGGCCAGCCAATACCTGCAACTGCATGTCCCCGTTCCCCTGATGCCCGGCCTGAACCTGACACTGGTTCATAATACGGGCGCGGCCTTCAGTTTCCTCAGCCAGGCCGGTGGCTGGCAGCGCTGGTTTTTTGTCGTTCTGGCGCTGACAGTTAGTGTTGTCCTGATCTTCTGGATGGCACGGTTGCCACAACATTATAAGGGGTGGGTTCCTGCCTCCTTGGCACTTATCATCGGCGGGGCGCTGGGGAATGTCTGGGACCGGGCTCTTCTTGGTTATGTTATTGATTTTATAGATGTTTATTATCAAGTCTGGCATTGGCCTGCGTTCAATATTGCCGACAGCGCCATTACCCTGGGTGCAATCATGTTGATCATTGACACAATTTGGTTAAATACAAAGAAGGATTCCGCTTGAGAGCCCGGGGCGGGAGTTGACAGTTGTTGCAAAGCAACGTAGTTTCCGGGTTCACACACAGAACGGGTAATCCGGAAGGTTAAAAATGCAGATCATACTGGCTAATCCACGTGGTTTTTGTGCCGGGGTAGACCGGGCGATAGAGATCGTCGAGCGTGCCCTGGAATTGTTTGGTGCACCCGTCTATGTTCGCCATGAAGTCGTGCACAATAAATATGTGGTGGATACTCTGCGTGAAAAGGGCGCGGTGTTTGTGGAAGAACTGGATGAAGTCCCGGATGATGCCACGGTAATCTTCAGCGCCCATGGCGTGGCCAAGCAGGTCAGGGAAGAGGCGGCCCGCCGCAAGCTCCGTGTCTTTGACGCGATTTGTCCGCTGGTGACCAAGGTGCATATGGAGGTTGGTCATTACCAGGACGAAGGCCGTGAATGTATCCTGATCGGCCACGAAGGCCACCCTGAAGTCGAGGGAACGCTGGGCCAGTATCGTAGCAAGGACGGCAAGGGTGGCATGTACCTGGTCGAATCCGTTGAGGATGTCTGGAATCTCAAGGTCAAGAATCCTGATTTCCTGGCCTTTGTAACCCAGACCACCCTGTCGATGGACGATACCGCCGAGGTGATTGATGCCCTGCGCGAGCGTTTTCCGAATATAGCCGGACCCAAGAAGGAAGACATTTGTTATGCCACACAAAACCGCCAGGATGCTGTCAAGAAACTGACCGATCAATGCGATTTGATCCTGGTAGTGGGCTCTACCAACAGCTCCAATTCAACCCGCCTGATGGAGATTTCACAGAAGGCCGGTGTTCCTGCCTACCTTATTGATAATTCCTCTGGGCTGAAAAAGGAATGGTTTGAAAACAAGACCACTATCGGATTGACTGCCGGGGCATCCGCACCGGAAGTCCTGGTAGAGGATGTCGTCAAGCAATTAAAGGCATGGGGTGCTGACGTGGTGAATGAGGCGCCGGGCAAACGTGAAAAAGTCGTATTTTCACTCCCCAGGGAACTTATCAAGTCCCAGGAGGGGGTTGCCAGCAGCAACATCCACTGATACTGCCGAAGTTCTACTCTTCCTCTCCCGGTTCAACGTAACCGGCATTACTCAGGGCGGATATTAACTGCTCCCGGTCATAACCAACGATAGTTGCATCACCGATGACTACCACAGGTACACTCAGTTTTCCAATAAGCCCTTTAAGCTCGTTCTGTAACTCGATATCCTCACTGACATCGTTATCGACCATATTAATACCCCTGAGTTTGAGAAAATCCCTGACATCTTCACAGGATGCACAATCAGGAATGGTATAAAGGGTTGCGTTAATATTGGCATTTGAGGAGGAAGAGTCAGCCGCGCTGGGAGAGGAATGCCGCTTCACCGTGGTAGAGCCTTCCGGGCATGACAATTGTTGGTAACTCCGGATCCCGTCAGCATCCAGACATTCATAGATATCGGTGGCAAAACCTTGCAAGGGGAAGAGCAGGATGAAAAAAGCTGGTATTACCGGGATTAAATATTTCATTATCGTCTCAACCTGATATTGAACTAATTAACATACCAAAATCAAATAGAGTATAGCCAGTAAGCTATGTTATACCACTGAGTGGGCTAAAAAAAGTGACAGGATACCAATTATGGATGATTTATCTATGGTATTTTGTTCAACTGTGTTTATATTTTTAGTGACCCGGTATCGACTTATTACCGCAAAAAAAGGATAACAAGTGATGATGCATAAAGTGCGTTTAATAGATATGAATCATGTCTTATTGATCGGATTGCTATCAATATTGATTTTGTTCGCTGGCCAGGGGCATGCGGAAGTCTATAAATGGAAGGATGCAGAGGGGAATGTGCAATACACCCAACACCCTCCCCCGGTCGGAGCGGATTCCGAGAAACTGAATATTTCCTCAGGGACCGTCACTCCGACACCTCCTCCTGCAGCAGAGGAGCCGACAGATGATACAGGCAAGCAGAAAGGCGCGACTCAGGAACCCCAGGCAAAAGAGCTGACGGCTGAGCAAAAGGCAGAAATTGAACGTAAATGCAACAGCATCCGGACCCGCCTGCAGAGCCTGCAACGGCCAAGGGTGAGTACGGTTGATGAGGAAGGTAACCGCGTGCGTTTGACGGAAGAAGAGCGTCAGGCCCAGATCAAGGAAGCTACCAGCCTACTCGAGGAGCATTGCAACTGAGTGATAGCGGGAGAGTTTAACCTGCTGGTTGTTCAGGCCAGTGATAGGCCTGTCTTAATAGTTCAGTGGCCAGATTGCTTCGGGGGTCTTGGCTGAACTTCTCTTCAATGTAGATCAGGGCATCGCGTGCGCGTGGATTATTCATCAGTGAAAGCGCAGTCAACGCCGTCTGCACTACATAAATATTGTCTCCACTGGCCAGTTCCTTCAAATAATCGACATCAGACGGGTCACCGTTTAATCCCAGGGCAATGGCAACCTGGGCAAGATGAAATTCATGGGTTTCGTTTTTGTGTTCACGTATAAAATTGATGTATTCACGCGTCTGTCCAATATAGATGCGGTTCAGTGTAGAGGCGAGCGCGAGCCTGGTTGGTGTTTTATCCAGTAAATCCCAGGACAGTTCCGGGTATTCTGATGATTCCCCTGACCAAAGCGCGCTCAGGAGATAAATCACACCCCGGTGATAGCGCATAGCATAAAGCCCATGGAGTGTATTTGTCAGGGCAGCTATATCCCTGTCGGTCAGGGCTTCCTTTACCTCTGCCAGTGTCGCCTGGCCCGTGACAATTTTCCGATAAATTTCCTGGTAATAACTGTCCGGTTTTGTTTGTGTGTTTTCTGTCCCGGAAGGGGTTTGCTCGTTTCCTGATACATCATGAGCATCGTTGCAGGAAGTAAGAATCAGCAGGAAACATGCTGCCGATACAATTATCCTGATCATTGTATACAGAGCTTGTTTTGATACGCGAAGATTTATCTGGCCCAGCAATCCGGAACACTCTTGGTGCCCGAATTACCTTTTACACCGGCATTTGTATAGGTCAGATTGCCACAACCCGGATCTTGAAAATTCGGCGTGGCAGTCAAGGTGAAGGATTGGTTACCCGCACCTAACGCAACCGAAAGACTATAGTTCCCGTTTTCACTGTTAGGCTGGATTTGCGCATTGGCCAATGTGTCATACTGGTTAGTATCTGAATAACGGCGCTCTTGTCTAGCGGCGGCATCCAGTAGTGCGGCGCGGCCTTCTGAGCGTTTGCCGCGCAGAACATATTCTGTATAACTTGGGTAACCGACTGCTGCGAGTATGGCCATAATCGTAATGACGATCATCAGCTCTATCAGGGTAAAACCACTTTGTCTCTTCGTTCTCATCATGTATACCTGCTCTTGCATTTACCGTTAAGTATCTGCCTTGTTATCAGAATCATCCTGCCGGGTTTGATGATACCCGGCAGGATGCAACTTAACTATATATTCTAGTTTACTAGAATACTTCTTCGTACCAATAGGTCCTTACCCTGGGCACGCCGGCCAGTTTACCGACCCTTGCCGCGCCACCCTCAACACCGACGATACCGACAACGCCTTCCTTGGTAAACACAGGGACAACCTCTGACGGTATACCACCACCAAGAGCCAGTTCCCTGTCGTCGAAATCCTCAACCGTGCCATCGGTATCCCAGTCTAGGAATGCCTTGGAATTGAGGATATTTAAGTTATAGGCAACGCCTGTACCAACATTGGCCGAGCAGGGGTCACTCGCACCACCGCCATCCGGCCTGTAGGTCGTAAAGATCACCGTACCGGCAACGACTCGCGCTGCGGCCATGACCTTTTCGCCCGAGGTGCCGGCAACATCAAAGTCATAGTACCAGCCGTCAGCGGCCCTGTGCGAAGCGTCCGTCGGGTCCAGTATGGTCGCGGTGACATCTATCAACGTCGAATTATCGATGGCTCCTGTAACAGACGGATAATCCTCTGCCAGATTATCAGCGTCGGCGTCCGTCATGGGCGAGATGTTCCTGTCGCGGAAGGCATAGAAGCGATCGTTAACGCTTGTGCCTAGCGGGTGGGAACGGTCCCCGGTGCCTATCAGGATATAGTCATACTCACCACCGGCGGCATCGGCGTAAGTGGAATCCTTCACCTGGACGAAGGATGCCTTCTCGAAGAAGCGGCGTTGGTCAGCAACGTTTAATGGATCCGAGATGGCAGCCAGTTTACCCACGATGGTGCTACCTTGAGGGCTACCGCCTGAATCGATATCGTTACCCAGGTCGATACGCCATACCTGACCTGCAGTATCTGCAATAAACACGCGGTCATCATCACCGTCACCGTCGGTATCTGCGACAGTGGCTTCTGCCGTAATGGAGTAAAGCATATCCGGAACCTCGATGTCCGCACCGGAGCCGGGTCCGCTGATGGAGAAAATCAGTGAACCATCCGTAGGGTCAACGAAGAAGATCGCATTACCGCTATTGGCCAGGCCACCGGTACCCAGCGTTCCGAAGCTGGTATCAAGGGCAGTATCGTAACCACCACCAATTATCATCACGGTGGTGTTAGTACCAGCGGTGGAAAAGTCTGTACCACCGGTCTTGATATTCGCCAGCACTGGGTCCGCCCAACTCTGGCCCATCCGGGCATAATCACCGGCGACGCCACCTTCGATACGCCAGAGGAAGTCCGGGATCACCTGGCTGGCATTACTGCTCACGGTGGCCGTCAGATCGAGGGCGTAGTATTTACTGCCGCCGCGGCGCATGCCCTGGATGGCATAGACAAAGTCGCCGTCACTGGGTTCTATGAAGCCGTCAAAATCAACGTCTTCTGCCCAGAGAGTCGGTGTGCCGTCCATACCATAGAGATGATCATCCTGGGCGTTAGTGAGCAAGAGGTCTTGCTGGCCTAACAGAGCCGAAGGCATGAAGGTCCATTCTTCCTTACCAGTCTTGCCATTGAACATTCGCACACCGCCCTCGTTGGTGCCTACTACAATCTTGTCCCAGAACTCATCAATAATACCGTCGGGAGTGGGATCGGTATCGGCACCACCGTATGTTATGACACGGGGGCTGCTGTGCAGTATGTCATTCACTGTCCAGCGGGTATTAACACTGACATCCTCGTCGATATTGGCGTCAGGGGTATTATCGCCCAGGATCCACAACATCAACTCTTCGCAGGCCGAACCGGCACCGAAGGGCGCACCAACACCACAGACCTGGTCGCGAATGGGTTGGTTTGCAACTGAAGCCCAGTTTGTGGCATTAAAGAAGAAACCACTGTTGTTCAACGACTTGCCGCTGGCAGGGGGAGCACCAGTCTTGGTTACATCCGTATAAATCAACCGGTCATTTAAGTAATCATCCATCTGTGCACCGGCACCGCCTTCCGTCGTCTGCAGGCCATCGATAACCGGCACAGGTGCCGTGTCTGACCAGATGCTCTGGGAGTTGTCCTTGAACCGGTTGTCGGCATCGGTTGCCACGTTGCCGTTGGCATCCAGTATCTCACCCAGCGTACAGCCCAGAGAGGTATCAACACAGACTCTGTATTTCTTCAGGTTACCCGGCCAGCGTCTCTCAAACTTGGGAGTAAACAGGCCGAAGTAGACTTCATCCCGGCTCAGTAGGCGGTTGAAGGAGTTACTGGCCAGAGACGGTGAAACGAACGATGTCGGTATATCCCTCACATCACCCAGGAACTCGGTGAAGGAAGCAAGCAATTCGGCATAGCCATTGGCTTCATAGAATTTGCCGCCACCCTGGAAGGCCATGTCTCTCAGGAACGTGTCACTGAAGACGAAACCAACCGTGTTGGTAATCACCGTCTGATCGTTGGCAAGAGAGGAATTCAGGTCATTATCATTCATATACCTGACAAGGTCGACGCCGCACTCTTCGTCCGAAAAATCAACCGAACTGCCGTCAGAGAACTTCGTGTCACAGCTCGCACCGCCGAGGTAGCCGTTCCGAATCAGAGCAGCACCCTTGTCGTTATTGTTGGCGGAACCGTCTGTCAGCAGGATCTGGTAGTTCTTCTGACAGGTCAGGTCCGAAGTAAACGGGCTGATATAGACCGGTTTGTTCGGTACGGGATCGATAACCTGGCCAGCACAATCGGGATGCCCCATGTCATCCGGACTACAGCTGCCCGGCCAGGTGATTGTGCCGCCGGTATAGCTATCGGGATGACTTAGGCGGTTGAATTCATCGCCCTGTCGGCTGGCGCCGAAGACGACATCACGACCTGACCAGTATTGGCCAGCCTCGTACATGACCTCCACAATCGGGGTGTTCTTACCCGCGACGATCGAACTAATGAAGTCAAGCAGTTCATTACGCGCCGTTCTGACCAGGGCTGCGCCTGAAGTAGCACGGTATGTAATCTCTAGTCTCGCTGCTTTCCCCGGTGAATCGTCATGGGATACGGCAGGGCGGTTATCGCTGTTCCGGCCGAAAATGAAGACCATGGCGTTACCCGCGGCCCAGCCAGCCTGATTGACGATCTCTTGCACGATACCGCTCAGATCAGGGGTGTCGTAGGGTGAACCCTGGCTAAATTGTGGCATTGCCCAATTGACTCGCACACCGCTACTGGTCTTGGGGCGCGAGGTGATGTCGAAGTTGCCACCACCGTCCTTGAATGTCAGGGGATCGGGGCTCAATTCACCATCGATGGTCACCGTGGGGCTACCGCTGGTATTAGTAGCGTCAGCGACCACTGTAATTCTCGCGCTGAGGATCTGGGCACCCTGCGGGATACCGAGGTCCAGGAAGCGCACGCCTGCAAACTGTTGGGATATATCCAGGTCACCACTGCCGTCATTCACATCACCACTGCCGTTTTCCTCGGCATCATCGGAATCGGCGACAACCTGCGCCGACTCTTTCGCCACGTAACAACCAGTAGCGGTGGCCGGATCGTAGGTCAGTTCAAGCCTGGGCATAATTTCGGTTGAAAAAGATTCCGCGGTGTAAAACGAGCGGCCGGCGTCACCGGAAAAACTCTCCCTTTCCACGAACAGGGTCAGGTCATTGCCGCCGCACCAGTTGCTATTAGCGGTGATCTGGTTGAGCACAGCGCTGAGGTCAACACTGGAATAACTGTCATTGGTTTTGGTGTTGTTCAGCGTCCAGGCCACTTTTGTGGTCTTGGGTCTGCCAGTCAGATCCGAGGTCAAACCAGCTGCAAAGGGATCGGAACTGCCATCCACACCGTCCGGGACCTCACCGCTGACAAGATAAGTGGTGGTTCCGACAGCGTCGGATGCGGCGGTGAGCACCAGCCTAGCACCCGTGACTTTCGTACCCCGGGGAAGCTGGATATTCTGGAAACGGAATCCCAGCAGCTTGTCGTTAGTGACTACTGCCGGGGTCGTGTGATCGATGGTCAGTTTTGGAAATAACGCAGCATTGGCCGTTGAATTGGGTGAATTTGAATAGAAATCGATCAGGCTACCCGCCGAATCATGCATATACAGTGCAATCGGACCCATACCGGCCCAGGTCGTGTCGTTGACCAGTTCATCGACAACGGCCGTGACATCGGCGTCGATCGTATCGCCGGCAGTTGTATTTGTCAGCGTTTTGAGTACGCCGGTGCTGGTGGTCGGGTTGGCCGTATAACGCGACTTAAGCTGTCCTACAGCCTGAACGGTGTCGGAGAAGCCAGCGGGCGCGGTGACCTTTTCACCGGTAATAATACCGGTCCCCTGTTCGAATCCCTTGGATTTGTTATGGGTCAGGGTCAGCGTGGCGAAATTGATCCGGGAACCCTTCGGGATGTCAGTGCCACGAAACAGCATACCTTCCGTTGTGGTGCTGGATGTCGCGCCATCCAGGAATAATCCAAATTCATTGGTCGCCATCGTTTGTATTAACAAGAAGCCATTTAAAAACTCATCAGCATCATCAGTGGCATTCTGGATTGTATACGTCTTGTTCACGGTCGTACCCGGCACGGCAGCCGAGGTAAACAGGGGTGCGTTGTCCAGTACGACGTTACCGGTGGCCAGGTCTTCCTCGGCATCATCCGGCCCCTTGGCTACTACCCTGGTGATAGTATTGTCAGTGAGGTCCTTGTCAATGTAGGTAACGGGGTAGCTTACATGGCCGCCGTCGCCACCCTTGTTGAATATCATTACGCCGAGATTGACGTTTTCCACTTCTTCTACAACCTTCAGCATCACGTCTTTCATGATCTCGATACGGGTCGAACCCTCCAGGGATTTTGTCATACTGCTGGAGGTGTCGAGTATCAGCAGGATATTGGGGCGGGCTGCTTCACTGACCGCACCGGCGAAATAGATCTCGGTATCATCTGCGAGCGCCTGGGTACCACTGCCGATAGTCAGGCACAGTACTGACAGGAAGCATATGAATTTTCTATAGAGAGGGGCAAACATAGTCTTGTCCTCTATTTTGATATCTTGGATTGAATGGGTGTTCATAACCATTTCCTCAATTTCAGTGTGCGGTTACTTGCAGAGTTCCTTGGCAGCGTCTGCAACGCTCCAGTCGTCTTTGCACCGGGTCTTGCCGGAAGCGTCAGTCATGCATATTTCAACCACTGGGCTTACATCATCGTCCGAGGAAGAAATGGCCCTTACCGGTTGCTGGTCCTCGGTATTTTCGTCTGAGGACGTACTAATCTCGATGTCCCTCTCCTCGTATATCACGACAACCGTACCTTCCCTGTAGGGATCGTGGCAGGTCACGCGATAATAGTGTTCATAGCCGTCCATGCCGAGATCGAAGATCTTGTAATCCCCGGCACGGGCAGTGGCATTCAGGCCAAGAATGAGCATTGCAGTGAGGGTCATTTTTACCATGTTCATAACTGTTCTCCGGTAGACAATCATCATGCATCCGGGCCGACCTGGAAGGCGCCTGAATGTATTGTGGTCTTTGCGCCACTGACAGTACGGCCGGTGGCTGAAACATCAAAGTGGTAGATTGCAAAGCTGGAATCCCATTTCGAGCCACGTGGGGGCCGGGTCCTCTGAAGGTAAACGGCGTTGTAATCAGCTTCCGCACCGTAAGTGCCAATCCCTGTCAGGGTCTTGTCATAGGGATCACCCGCCGTGCCGTCCAGTGCCTTGGTGTTACTGGTCCTGAAGGCCGCTTCATCGTTCATGGCAATTTCAACGCCGGTCTCGGCAGCCTGAAAGGCCCGGTTGGTTTCCTGGGAATTGGCTGCCATCTTCTCTTCCAGGGTATTGGTACTCATGGAAGTTACGGCGAGTATTGTCAGGATAACGAGAAACACCAGTGCCGTGATCAGCACAGCACCTTCCTGTTTGACGCGTAATGGCATTTGTCTGGTAACTCGCATGATTTACTCCGTAATTTAGTTAAAAGGCCTGGTTTCGGATCTGTACTGTGGAGGTAAAGACACGGCGGCGGCGGTGATCATCTGCAGGGTCGATCACCGTCCCCATCAAATTGTAGGTACTGGTATTCATCGAGGCGCTAAAGTCTTCCTTTACGGTCCGCATCAGTATTGATATGCGGGCACTGACGACTTGATCCCAGTTAGCGACGGCATCGGCTGTGACATAGGTATCGGCTATCTTGTCATTTCCGGCCGTATCTTCACCGTATAGGATCTGCATGTTCTCAACCCCTTCGATCACTTCCTGACTGATAAATTCATCCCTATTCCCATCAGCATCAGCATCGATCCTGTCTTGAGCGTATCTGTAGAGGCTGGTCTCGCCGGTGACGGGATTGGTCCCGACAAAATAACGCCGGGAGACAAGCTTGGTGACTTCGGAATCTTCTGAGTATGCTTTGCTGAGTACCTGGGTGGAATTACCCGGCGAAGGATTGGTGTTCCCGGGGTTATGTTGCATTCTGGTCGGCGCGCTCTGAACTGCTGTGAGTTGCATGATATCTGCGCTGGCACAATCACTGAGGGCAATAATGTCACCAACTGCCAGACCCTTGATGCTGGTCACATTTAGATCTGCTGCGGGATTTGGCATTTCACTTTCGATGGAGATCCCGAGGGGCTCAAAAAACTTGACACTAATACCATCGCTGCCAGCCAGCATATCTCCCGTTCCCTCTGTGCTGTTGGAGGGGTACCAGTCACTGGCGTTTTCGGAACCTTCGAGGGTATTGCCCATGCTCAGGAGGAAATCATCATTGCTGGTGCCATTAACGACGCTATTGAGATCACTGACACGATCCATACAACCGATATAACCCGCCCTGCGGATGTCCCTGATCAACATTTCCATGGCGAATCTCGCATTTTCCTGCAGGCGCCCCATTTCATTCTGTTCCTTATAGATGCGCTTGTTGCTGATCAGAAGGCTGGCGGTACCTGCCAGTAACAGCAGGCCAATGACGATGGCTATCATCAATTCAATCATTGACAGACCCAGCTGGTATCTCTTTTGTATCCGGTTTTTCATAGGCATCACGGCTGAAAAGTGTATTGAACAGAACGTGGGGTGTTTTCACGGTCTGACCAGTTGATAGTGATATCGTACATATTCGGATTGCCCGCATTCACGGCGATTGCCGCAGTACTATTAGGAGGCAAGCCGTTGTGTAGTTGCACATGCCAGCAGGCCAGGTCGTTTGCAGCATTACTTCCCGTAGCCTCTGTACAGCCGGTAGGCGTTGTGACCGGTACGGTATAGTTGCTGACATATGCGGCTAGATTACTGCGGTTAAGCCGCATACGGTCTGCGATATCATATGCCAGCATATTGACCTGGCTACGCATGTAGGCATCCTGGTTATATTGCAGGCCACGCAACTGCATGGCAGCAATGCTGAGCAGCCCGATGGCCAGGATCAGCAGGGTCACCAGGACCTCAATCAGGGAAAAACCGTTTTCAATCGTATGTAATTTTGGCGTTTTCATGGGCAGACAAAATTCGATTCAGTGTTAATCCGGCCTGTTGAAGTGATTGTAATCTGGCGGCCTGTTTCTCCGGTTCGGTCATCACACACATTAAAAGTGCCGCGAATATCAATAAAACCGTTGGGTTGATAAACAAAGACGGTCTCATCACCCGTCTCATCTATCGTGGTCAGGTTGCAGGTCAGGTCGACTTGCCTGACCAGTGCCGCAGCATCCAATACACCGTTACCGTTGTAGTCCTCGCCAGGATCCAGAACAGCGTCACCGTTACGGTCTTCATCCATCGTAACGGTCCAGCCGGTGCCCCACTCATTGGTGGCAGTGACACTGGCCGCCGTAAGGGTAACATTGGTTTGGCGTTTCACGGCCTCGCTGCGCGCCACATGGAAGCTTGCTACAATAGCGTTGGCATCTGTGGACAGGCAGTTGTTTTTAATCATCACACTGAAATTGGGCAGGGCGATAGCCGCAAGGATACCCGCGATGGCTATCACTGCCATTAATTCCAGCAGTGTGAATCCGGTTTGGATTTTCAGAGATATAGTTTTCACGCCTGAAAATATAGGACAGCTCATAAAGTGTTTCCCCCTCAAGCAGATAAATGGTCGTTTTCCCCCGATAAACGGTATTGTTAAAATGTCGTACCGGACAACAAATGAGAACCAGTTAACATTTAACCAGATCTTTGTACCATGTATGACTGTATTGTAATCGGTGGTGGGATTGCCGGATTGATGTCTGCCCGTGAGCTTGCTCGTGAGGGTATGTCTGTTGCCCTGGTGGAAAAAGACAAAGCCGGCAGGGCATGTTCCTGGGCCGGCGGCGGGATTCTTTCACCGTTGTATCCCTGGCAGGAACTGACCGGATTAACAGACATGGTCCACTGGGGTCAGGACCATTACCCTGCACTGGCAGCAGAATTGCTTTCAAGTACGGGGATTGACCCGGAATGGATACCATCTGGCCTGATGATTTATAACGTGCCCGACAAGGAGGCAGCCCAAGCCTGGGCGGACAAGACAGGGTTCCGTATCGAGGAGGGCAAGGCACGGGACAGCCTCTGGTTGCCAGACATCGCCCAGATAAGAAACCCAAGATTACTTGCTGCATTGACCCGCTATCTTGTGAATTCAGGTGTATCAGTATTTGAAGATACCGCGGTTCAGCAAATCTGTTTTAAAAATAAAGAGGTTAGCGAGATAAAAACGACGGGGGGAGAAATCAAGGCAGGCTCGGTCGTGATTGCAGCCGGCGCCTGGAGCAGGAACCTCGTTAAAGATATCCGGGTTAAACCCTTGCGCGGGCAAATGTTGTGTTATCAAGGTATTGCAGGGGTGACAGAAAGGATATTACTGGATAATGATGTCTATATCATTCCAAGGCGTGATGGACACTTGCTCGTAGGCAGTACGGTCGAGGATGCTGGGTTCGATGAATCTACTACCAGCGGCGCCAGGTCCTACCTTTCGGCACAGGCGGAAACGATGCTACCCGGGATCTCTGATTATCCTCTTGTCCGGCAGTGGGCCGGACTCAGGCCGGCAACGGTGACGGGTTATCCCTACATCGGGAAATATCCGGGAATCAAAGGGTTATACTTGAATACCGGCCACTTCAGAAATGGTTTGTTACTGGCGCCGGGATCTGCGCGGTTACTGGCGGATATTATGGCTGAACGTCAGCCTGTTTTCCCGGATCCCGTTTTCAGGGAGCAAATGAAAACACTCGAGCCAGCGTTGCTGGCTTGAAAATCCTCTGAACTACTGCAATTTATCGATTAAAGTGGCTATAATTTCGCAAATAAGCGTCTGGTAATGAAAAAATGCTGGAAGATAACATTAAAAATCAATTACTTGAGCACGGCGTGAGGCCAACCTGCCAACGCCTTGATATTGCCAAGGTGTTACTGGCCGAGCACCAGCACCTGTGTGCAGAGGATGTGCTGGCGCGGGTCAATAAACAGCGCAACCTGGTCTCCAAGGCAACGGTTTACAATACCCTGAACCTGTTTGCTGAAAAGGGTTTGATTCGTCAGGTTATTATTGATTCCGGTCGCGTCTTCTACGATTCAAACACGATGACCCATCATCATATTTATAATGAAGATACTGGCCAGTTACAGGACATCGATGCCAGTGATGTGGAGCTGGGTCATATGCCCAGCCTGCCTTCCGGTACGGTTGGAGTCGGGGTTGATGTAATTATCCGTGTCAGGAACAAGCGCTAAATCACAACTCAACCTTCCTTCAGGTAAAAATTCTATCTTAGCCGGAATAGCTCAGTTGGTAGAGCAACGCATTCGTAATGCGTGGGTCGGAGGTTCGAGTCCTCTTTCCGGCACCAGTTCCATTTTAAGAAACCTGCATGAAGCAGGTTTTTTATATGGTATTTGAGATCCGGAAACGAACTTCAGACCAGTCATTTCAAGATAAATCTTACTGATAAATCCTATCTGCCCCTGTATTCCCAGGGAGGCGTTGGATTTTCCTCTTGCCACAATCCAATGCCCGCGGATCTGGCATTATTTTCCGATAATACATAGTCGTTGGAATAAGCGCGATTTGCCCAGGCATAACCCTCCTCAACCATCTTTCTGTTGATATCGACACCATTGCACCACAGCACGGCTACGGTTCTGCCATAACGGTCAGTGGTTTTTTTTTCTACGGTGACAGGGTCACACAGTATGCGTTGGAGGAACAGAGTAGATGCCAGTCCATGGAATTGCCAGGTTTCCGGAGCATCTATACCAAATAGTATGATTTTGACTTCATCTCCCTGAAATTGCACCTTGATAGAATCACCATCGCTCAAGCCAACTACCGGGGCCTCGAATGAAATGGGAAGAATGTCACCTCGAAAAGAATTACTCCAGTCAACTTTTCCCTGATTAATACTGTATTCAAAAATTGCAAAAACAACCGCTGCTATGAGCAACGTACTAATGACTATCGGTAGCCAAGGAATTTTTTTCATTCTGAAATCAATAACCTCATAGTTCATCTTTTTTTTCCTTTTTCACTTACTTTTTTATATGCGCATTCTTCAGATATCAGATCAGGCACCGCTGAAAAAATCGACAAAAAGCATGATTCTTCTGCGGCCTTTAGGATTTTCACGCCCTTATAGGTAAGGATAGTGACTCATTGGCTGAAAACAATGGGAAATTAGCTGTGATATGAAATAACACTCAGTTTGCCTGTGAGGTATGCATTGAAATATTGCTTTGAATGTTGCCTTAGCATTATTGGTACTTTTAGGCAGGTATGTATCCAATTATAACGGCTGACTTCCGGTACCAGTTTCAATTTAGGTAGCTTGGTGCACCCGCAGGTTTTATGCGTACTTCTGTAGCTAACATGAACTGGTTCACAATTACTTTGATGAAAATCAAGACGTATTAAAATGAACCGGATCACATTTTTAGCAATTAATTTAAGTCCCAAAATTTCTATATTCCTCCCCGGGTTTTTTCTAAGTGGAATCAAGAAGATATTTATACCCCAATAAGGTTAATATTGTTCCTCAATAATCCTTCCTAGGCATGATTCAGCCCATCAACCTCTCTTCTAATCTTGGTGCAAATGTAATATTTATTGTTGTACAAAAATTATTAAAGAGAGAGAAATCACATGATGAGCCATGCAAACCATGCCATCCCTGTAAGTTTGTCAGTACGACACAACGCTAAATATCAGCGAGGCCTGTCAATGATTGAATTGATGATAGCCATCGTCATTGGCCTGCTATTACTGTCTGGTACAGCCAGTCTTATGATTAATAACAAGCGTATCTACAGGGAACAGAATGAAATGGCACGCCTGCAGGAGAACGTACGGTTTGCGATGGAGATCTTGATAAAGGACATTCGCAGGGCGGGTTACGCTGGCTGCATGGACCGTATCCAGAATGTTAATTCTACCGTCAATGGTGGTGGTAATGATACTTTTCTGATGAATTTCAAAAATCCCGTTGAGGGATCAGAAAGTGCCAGTAACTGGTATCCATCCAATAGCACAGAAGCAACGGTGGATATGCTGCCAGGCAGTGATGGCATTACCCTGAAGTTTCTTGAACCAATCGGTGTGACACTCAGGGATGACATGCCATTAGTCTCAGCCGAGTTGAAAGTTTACTCGGTAGGTCCCTTGGTGGAAGGTGAGATCATCGCACTCACAGACTGTGACAGTGCAGACATCATGCAAATGACCCAGATCCAGGCGGCTTCTATTTCCCTTCAGCATAACCCGGGTAATACCAATCCCTCGCCGGGTAATTCCACCGCCTCGCTTAGCAAGCGCTATAATGAAGGCGCGGAAGTGGTGCGCTTTGTTGCACGGCGTTATTTCGTGGGAACGAGTCCAGTCACCGGTGAGACCGGTTTATATCGGTATGCACAGGACCTGCACGATTTTGACAATGATGGTGACAGGGCCGAGTTCATTACCCAGGAATTGATTGAAGGCGTAGAAAACATGCAAATCCTTTATGGCGAGGATACGGCCGGCAATGACAGTGTGGCTGATACGTTTGTGAGTGCAGATGCAGTAACCAACTGGGATGATGTTGTTACCGCACGCATCTCGTTATTGATGCATACCATCAAGGAAGACTTTACAACTCCTTTGAACTCCAACGCATCATATAATTTGCTGGGTTCCGCGGTGCCGACGGCACAGGACCATCGCCATCGCCGTATATTTTCTTCCACGATAATGATTCGAAACAGGCGTGGTTAATAGAAGTTAATGGAGTTCCGTAATACGTCGCTATAATTATCCATAATCGGATTACTTGTCGTAAATCTGCAGAACGCTCCTGATGGTGTTAACGAAGTGGTCAAAATTTCCATTCTGTTTCCATATGGATTTATCATGATCTGATTGGTCGAAAAGGCTTTTTCTAAGGCCTTGTGTCATCTCAATCTGCACCCCTTTCCTGCATCTTCCCCGGTTACAGATATTTGAAAAGCGCTTCCCCTGGCGGGTGGGACTGGGGTCATTGTCAGCGGCAAATCCTCCCTCGTTCAGTTTTAAAATTAATGCATATTTTAACTCTTCATGCAGTCCGCCAAGATAAACATAGGGTGCTTTCCCGTATGCGCCGTGGATTGTGATAACGATATCGACGCGGTTTACTATTGATAGTGCATGTGGCTCGTCAAACCGGTTGCTGCTGATATGCAGGGTGTGGCTTTTTGGCTTCAGGCCTTCAAAGCAATAATAGGCATAATCATCTCCCGCTATCGCATCAGCAATCCGGCTTGTGCCACGTTCTATCTTTCCTCCATGGGGAGCGATGATGGCAAACCTTGAGTCCTTTTTCCGGAAATCGATACGAAAATCGATGGCTTCGCGTTGGCCTGAAGCAAGTTCCCTGAAGCTCTGATATATATCCACCATTTGCAACTGTTCTTTTTCCGGAGAATTTATATATGGTTAGCTGAGTGGTAGTAACTCCAGGTACTACCGCCCTTGAAATATCTCTAGATGCCACAATCTAGATTATATGAAATCAATACCTACAATCCCATGTCCTGTCTGCAAGGCACCCGTCTATATCCGATCGGTACAATTGCCCACAGGCGATATATCCCAGATCTATACCGAACCGATGGTCTGGGATGAGCAATTGCTTGCCTTTCACCAGCACCAGGCAGCAGATGTCATCATGAAACGTCTGCATTAATCTCAGCCATGGAAAAAAACGGGCACCGGGGTGGTGCCCGTAGTGTATCGCCTTGCTTGAAGAACAAGGCGCTGTGTGGACTCAGATCTCTACTTGTATGCCAATAAAGCCGGAAATGGGTGCGCCGGGGCCGAGAAACCTGGGGTCATCAAATGCCGGCCCCAGGACCTCATCGGGTTCGCCGAGCAGGCCAAAGGTTTCATAGTCGGTATCAAACAGGTTATTGATACGCGCGAAAACACTGAAGCGATTGCTTATCTGGTAATTTCCGCGCAGGTTGACCACGGCATAGCCATCAATGGTGTCCAGCAGGTTGGCTTCATCGCCCCGAAGGTACTGGCCCGAGTTATAGACCATATCACCCCCCACGCTGAATCTTGAATTAAATGCGTAATCACCTGCAAGTTTCAGGGTATGCTGAGGGATGCCCGGTATGCGATCACCCTCACTAACCTGGATTTCGTCATTTACGGCAAAGGGATGGTTGGGACTGCTGACTGCAAATGCCGTCTCGAATGTGGCATGTACAAAGGCGTAATTCAGACTCCAGTCGAGTTTGTCCCAGCGGCCATCTAGTCCCAGTTCCATACCGAGCCTGCGGGTATCACCGATGTTATCGAAGAAACCCTCGTTGGAAGAGACACCACCCGTACTGATGAAGAGAATATCGTCCTTACTGCGGGTGTGGAAACCACCCACTTGCCAGTTTATCAATGGATTGAGTCGTCCCCTGAATCCAGCCTCCCAGCTTTCTGTTACGACCTGTTCCAGTGGCGGGTCAGCCAGAAATGCGTTTGGCAGATTACAGGGCGCATTCGGGTCAGCACAGGCCAATTCTATCGGTGTCGGTGCACGTGAGGATTCACTGTAACTGCCATATACCGAAATTTCGGGATGGAACTGCCAGGTAAGGCCGGCCGCCGGGTTAAAGCGCTCATAATCATGTTCGCCGTTCAACTCAGGCGAAGGATTGTCAAGGTTTCTGTCACCTATCACCACGCTGGTGTTGTTATAACGGCCTGATAATGTCAGGGCCAGATCATCTGTAATATTAAAGGTATCTGTCAGGTAGATAGCCCAGCTTCTGGTATGCGTCTTGATAACAGTGCTCTCGTCCGGGATAAGGATCCCTGTCCTGGTGGTTTTACGGTTGGCATCCAGGCTGGCAATCTCGACCTGAGAATTGAAATCAGCGATACCCTGGTTGTAACTGCCGCCGAATATGGCCTGATTTCGATGGCCAATGAGGTTATTCAGGAAGGTAGTCTGCAAAGTGCCACCAAAACTCTTCTGATCACGGGTACTGAAGTTATTGATGGCGTCAAAGCTGCTGGAGACCTGGTTGCCGTTTTGATCTTCGATGGGGGTCGGGTCACCTTCCTCGCAGAGGAAGCCTGCAGGTCCGCCTTCACTGAGACAATCCACGAATTCGGTACCATCACCGTTGAAAGAATCCGCATCATTGCTGCGATAAAAGGCATTTCCCGAGACCTGGGTCACGCTGTTCAACCAATGGGTTCCCTGAGTATTAATCATAAAGAGATTGTTCTCGGTAATATCCGGTGAGGTAAAAACCGTTTCCCTATCGATTTCCAGCAGCTGGATTGGCAAGGGGCCATTCCCCCTGAGTTCGGTATCACCGTGCGACAGGCTGATGTCCAGAGTGCTATCGATGCTGCGCCAGCTGACATTACCAAATAGATTAAGGGCATCTGATTCTGATTCGGGACGCCAGCCATCTTCCTGAAAGTAGCTGGTAGTAAAAAAATATCCCCATTGCCCGTTGTTTCCACCGCTCTCGATGGTGGAGACAATGCGCTCAAATGATCCTCCATAGGCCTCGGCTCGATGACCGGGGTTGGTAAAGCCATTTTTAGTAGTTACGGAAAGGGCGCCACCTAATGTGTTCAGGCCGAACAGGGGGTTTGAACCCCCGATCAGGTTAATGCTGTTTATGGCGGATTCAGGGATCAGGTCCCAGTTGATCGTGTCACCGAAAGGTTCATTCACCCGCACACCGTCCTGGTAGACAGCAATGCCCTGAGGCAGACCTAGAAGGGGAGAGGCTGTGAAACCGCGGTATTGTACATCGGGCTGCAGGGGGTTGTTCTGGGCCTCATTAATATTCACGCTGCCCATTTTACGGTTTATAAAGTCACTGAGGTCCAGACTCTTGGTCCGATCCAGGTCATCATTGGTAGCCGACTGAACTTCATACGGAATCATCTCTTCCGGGAGTCCAACGCCATGGGTAGGAGTGATACCGATGACCTCAATGGTTTCGCTCTCGATTACCTCTTCTTCCGCATATACATTATTAAAGAGGCCGGAAATGGCCATGCTTCCCCAAACCAGGGGCCTTAAAATACAGATCTTCAAAACTCCTCCCGAATCTGCTTTTGTTATTTTATCTAGATTAATGGTGTTACAGGTCACACGAAGAGGGGATATTACAGATTTAAGTCAGGCACTGGAATGGGAGAACTGAAATAATTCACAGGATATTTTCCTGTTTATAATCAAGGAGTTTAGATATAATCCTCAAGAAGATCCCGTTCGCCTGTCGTAAGCATGGAATTCTTCAAACGATTCTTAATCATTTCTTGCGGCACATATTGCTTGTCTATAAGCAATTTCTTTTCATCTGGCATAATCGATTCCATATAAAACAAGTTGCTGGCAGGTATTACACCGGATTCAACCATAGCAACTGATTCATCAGTCAATTTACGGTATTTATAAAGGTCCTTTTTGTTGGCGCGTTGTTCTGCAAAATCTCTGTCAGCAATACCGGAGGAATAGATGGCATGTATCTCCATTCTGTAACTGATGATATAAGGCGGATCTTCATTTTTATCTATATCCGATTCAATATGCGTTAGTCTGGGTATAACAAGACTGCGAAGTGATTCCATTATTCGCATATCCTCCAGCCGTTCCGAATAGATATCCAGTATATTTTCTATTGAAAGTTGCTGATAGATATCCGTAGTAAACAGTTCATTCTGTCGATATGACAATTGCTTGTAAGAACGGAAGCCCAGCGCTGAATAGATATCCGTAAGGTCCAGGATATTCTTGTTAAACCCTAATGCGCAAACCAGTTGCGCATGATTTAGCCCAACTTGCTTTGCTATATTGTTAATCCGCTTGATAAAATTATCTTCGGGATCGTGTTTGATTTTATAAAAAATCTTGACTAATTCGGTATCGGAGGAAGTTAAAAGTTCGGTAAAGGTAGTCATAACCTAATTATTTTTCTGCCTGGTAATTTTCAGATAATCCATAAGCATATTTTTTTCCCTTTGTGAAACATCTTCTTCCTGAATACGTGCTTCAATAAGGTCATCCGGAATGAGTCCCTTGCTAAGGAGTTTCCTTTTTTCTTCTGGCAAGACAGTGTTTCTGAAAAAAATATCACCAGCAGGAATAAGCTTTGTTTCGGTAATAATAACTACTTCATTAATTAAGGCACGAAAGCCACTGTCCAATTTGTTAAGGCGTTTTTCAGCAAAATCTATATTGGCAATCCCATCCAGGTAGATGGCTTTCATTTCTTCCTTGTATTTATCAATTATTGTTGAATTAACTGTAGATTCAATTTTTTCCTCGATATTTGCTAGGCGTTTTTCCATCAAGTCCTGGACTGTTTCCATGGATTCTGGAAATTGCTTTACATATCCATATAGCGTCAGAATATTATCAAGTGATAACTTTTTGTAGATATCGGATATATAAATTTCATTTCTCTCCTTGAACAGATCATTAATGTTGTCATAACCGATCAGGGGAAGTACTTCGGTAAGATTCTCGATATAAGAATTAAAACCAATCGCACATATCAATTGGCCGGATTTCAGCTTCAATGCCTTCGCAATGGCATTTGTATTTCCATGGGCCTCCTTGTGCCTGGAATGATAGATATAGAAGACCTTTAGCAGCTCTTCTTCATTGCATGACAGAATTTGTCTGAAACTGGCCATAATTTTCAGGGTATTTTAAAGTGCCCTCTGGTATTGGGGGTTTTCTTCCCTGAATTTATTGCCGGTTTTTTACGATGAGGTTTTGCAGTAAACCCATGTTCCTGACCCAGGGTTTCTGCTGTTGTAACTCCGTTGGCAAGCTCTTGATGGCATTCTTTGCATTTTCAAAAGAGCTGTAATTACCGTAAATCACATTAAACCGAACTACATCATTTATAATAACCCGGATATAGGCTGAATTCGATTCAATATTGTGAGATTGTATGAATTTCAGAGCATCCGTTTCCGACAGAAGGCTGGCAAGTTGCAAGGTATAGCTGGTGGCAGGTTGGGAAAGCGCCCAGTCTTCCCGTTTATCTATGCTCGGCATTTCAGTCGCAGGCAAGCTGGATTTGCCCTCGGCAGGCCTATCTCCTAGTCGGGCCAGTTTCTGCCGTGCTTCAGGCAATCCCTGATCTGCGGCTTTTCTGTACCACTCCCTGGCTTTTTTCTCATCTTTTTCCAGGGCATAACCGTTTTCATAGAATATGCCCAGATTATACTGGGCCTGGGCAACTCCCTGGTTTGCCGACTTCTGGAACCAAGTCAGTGCCTGGGCATAATCTTTTTCAACACCCTGTCCGAAGGCATACATAACTGCAAGGCTGTATTGAGCATGGCTGTGCCCCTGTTCCGCGGCGTGCTGAAACAGTTCCCTGGCCTCTTGCAGATCTTTTCCGACACCCAGGCCACGGTAGTACATCAGACCGAGGTTAAACTGGGAATCGCTTAGGCCGGCGTCGGCAGCCATTCTCCACCATTTAGCTGCCTGAAGATAATCCTGCCTTGCACCAATTCCTTTAAAGAATTTTACTCCGACATCGTGCTGGACTACAGGGATCCCCTGGCTGGCTGCCTTGATATACCAATCAAGAGCCTTGGAAGGGTCCTTGGCGACACCTTGGCCGTTCTCATACATTATGCCGAGGGTAATCTGGGCCTGGGAATTACCCTGCTCAGCAAGGGGCAGGAGGATCTCATGGGCCTTCTGATAATCTTTTTCCTGATAAGCGGCCATACCCTCTTCAAAAGTCTGGGCAGACAGGACTACTGGTATAAATATGGCAGCTACCAGGAAAAGTTTGTTAATTATCCGCAACAATGTCGACAGTGGGTCTTTTCAGACATTCAGGGAATTAATAATTGTTGACAATGTTTCGGTAATCCTCATGCCATTGTTTTTGCCAGGGCAAATATTTCTTCAGCATCAAAAAGCTGATCGTTGCTTTCGAACAGCTTTCCAATACAGGCGCGGTGTAATTCCAGTTTCAAGGTGCCAAAACCGATAGCGCCCCAGATAATCTTCCCATTTCGTTCCTTGCCCTTGTCAAACATCTCGGTTCCGTCAATGCCGAGAGGCGGGGTGGCATTGGCATCGGCCATCATTTCTATGGTGCTGTTGTTTTCCCAGTGCTCCTTATTCAATAACTGCGCGCCGGCAGCGCCTGTGGAGAAAACGACATGTGCATCAGCAATGACCTTGCCCCTGGCGTCATTATCACGGGCCTCAATTGGCTCGATATCAACACCAAACCTGGCCTTGATGTCCGCACATGACTTTTCGGCCCGGCTCATTTCCCGCGAGGTGAGAGAGACATTTGCACCTTCATTGGCCAGCATTACTGCTGCACGCATCCCCACGGGCCCGGTACCAGCCAGCACAACTGCCCTTTTACCTGAGACGGAACCGGTACTCAGCAGTTTGGCGACACCAGCCGCTGCCGTAGTATTGCTGCCATTGCTGTCCAGCATGACAGAAACGCGGAAGTCAGCAAAAAAGTTTTTTTGTACTGCTTTAAAGAGCTCTTCCCCGGCGACCATGTTGCTGCCACCGACAAATAGTGCGGTAAATTTCTTTTCTTTGGGTGGGCGAGTGAAAATTGCGCCCTCAACGAGGGGGGTAACGTTATCGGGTGCGCAATTGCCATGACCAATTACGTGATCAGCACCGCCATCATAGGCTACAACCGTATCGAAAACCGCTGGATGGGGATCGGTATCAAGTTGAAATAGGAGTTTTTTCATTATTTTTCCCTTACGTTGGATGTAGATGTATTCTTGGAGCCTACCAATAGCCAATTCAGCATCCGGGCTCCGTTTATCAGGTTTTAATAATTATTATTAAGGTGCGATAACTTAACCTAAGCCGTGCTGGGCGACAACATTTTACAGGCAAATCATGTTTTGGGATGTTTACGATCTCCCCTATAATCGCCTTGGGGAATAATAAAATCAGAAAAATACGAGGAAAATTATGATTAAAGACAAGTCTGTTCAGGTATTTCTGGACGAATTAGCAAGTAAAGCTTCAACTCCTGGAGGAGGCAGTGCCGCCGCCATCATGGGTGCCATGGGCGCCGCGCTAATCAGCATGGTGGCGAATTTTACCGTGGGGAAAAAAGGCTATGAAGATGTGGATGCCGAGGCCCAGGATATTCTTAAGCGATCAGAAGACCTGCGCCAAAAGCTAACCAATATGATCAAGGCCGATGTTGATGTGTTCAATCGGGTCATGGCGTCCTATGGCATGCCCAAAGACACGGATGAGGAAAAGGCCGCCCGCTCTGAAGAAATCCAGGCAGCCCTGAAGGAAGCGACGGATGTCCCACTGGCCTGCGCCCGTGTTGCTGCTGATGTGATTAAACTCAGCTTGCCGATAGCGGACAAGGGCAACAAGAATGTCATTAGCGATGCCGGAGTCGCAGTTCTGGCTGGGCAGGCCGCACTAAGGAGTGCCGCATTGAATGTATATATCAACATCGGTGGTATCAAGGACGAGACATTCCGTAATGACCGTCAGAAGCAGCTGGAAGACATTCTTTCCGGGATGGACAGCCTGACAGAGGAAGTCTACGAACTGGTAAAGAGCAAGTTGTAAAACACTATCAGGCGCCAGGGGTTTCCATATTAAATCGCATGGAAAAATCTATAGCGCATATATTCTTGGTCAGGGCTCCCATCGAGATATAATCGACTCCGGTCTCAGCTACGGACCGGAGGGAGTCCATATCAATATTGCCGGACGCCTCCAGTGTGGCGCGCCCCTTGTTGATAGCGACGGCCTTTATCAGTTTTGCAAGGTTAAAATTATCCAGCAGGATATGGTCGACGCCGTTATTCAGCACTTCTTCGAGTTCATGTAGAAATTCCACCTCAATTTCAACCGGCACGTCTGCATTTTTTGCCTGTTTAATCGCCTCAGCAATCCCGCCAGCCGAGATAATGTGGTTTTCCTTTATTAGAATAGCGTCATAGAGTCCCATACGGTGGTTCACACCGCCACCACAGGCAACGGCATATTTTTGAGCCGCCCTGAGTCCGGGCAGAGTCTTGCGAGTGTCTAGCAGTTTTGTCTTCAGACCAGCCAGTAAGGCGACATGCTTGTGGGTCGTTGTGGCCGTTCCGGACAGGGTTTGCAGGTAATTCAGCGCTGTGCGTTCACCACTTAATAGGCTTCTCGCCGGACCCTGCAGGTGGCAGATGACCTGGTCTTTGCGGATCTCGTCTGCATCCGCAGCCATCCATTTAATGTTAATGGCGGAGTCCAATTGCCTGAAGACCTCATCAAACCAGGCTGTGCCGCAGAGCACGGCATCTTCACGGACAACGACGGATGCCGAAGCGCGGGCAGTCTCCGGGATCAATGCCGCTGTCAGGTCGCCGGTCCCCAGGTCTTCTGCAAGCGCCAGACGGACATTGTCCTTGATGTTTTCAGGCAGTTTGTTTTTTCTTTTCAAGGTAATCTCTGGTCAGCTTGAATATCACCGGACTGAGCATCAGTAAGGCGATCAGGTTGGGTATGGCCATGAGGCCATTGAGTACGTCGGCAAATGTCCAGACGAGCTTGAATTTTTCCTCGGCGCCGTCAGCACCGATATAGATTGCAATGATCCATAACAGGCGATAAGGCAGAATGACCTTGACACCAAACAGGTATTCGGCACAGCGTTCGCCGTAATAACTCCAGCCCAGTATTGTCGTGAATGCAAAGATCATCAGGCTGAAGCTGACAATATAGGCTCCGGATGCATTCAGGCCAATGCTAAAGGCCAGGGAGGACATGGGGGCGCCCTTGATGCCGCTGTCCCACACACCGGTCAGGATAATCACCAGCGCGGTCATGGAACATACTATCAGTGTATCGATCAGGGTACCGAGCATGGCAATCATTCCCTGTCTCACCGGGTCGGTAGTCCGTGCCGCAGCATGGGCGATAGGTGCACTACCCAGGCCAGCCTCGTTAGAGAATATACCCCGGGCCACCCCCCAACGGATCACCAGCCATATACTGCTGCCCGCTACGGCCTGTCCCGTGAAGGCGTCCTTGAAGATAAGCGCAAATGCGGCCGGGATACCCTTGATATTCAGGAAGATGATCAATAATCCGGCACAGACATAGGCCAGCGCCATGAAAGGGACCAGTTTTTCCGCCACATTGCCGATTCTGCGGATACCGCCCAGGATCACCAGACCGGCCAGGGTCGCCAGCAAGAGGCCGCTTACCCAGGAGGGCAGGTGGAAGGTATTTTGTAATTCATGGGCAACGGAATTGGATTGCACCATATTGCCGATACCAAAGGCGGCCAGCATGCCAAAAAAGGCAAATGCAACTCCCAACCAGGCCCAGCGGGCCCCGAGGCCATTACGGATATAGTACATGGGGCCGCCGACACTGTGCCCGAGTTCATCGGTTTCCCTGTATCTGACGGCCAGGACGGCCTCGGCGTATTTGGTGGCCATGCCGAACAGGGCAATGACCCACATCCAGAAGATGGCCCCCGGCCCGCCAAAATAGATTGCCGTAGCTACACCGACAATATTTCCAGTGCCTATAGTGGCAGCAAGGGCAGTCATCAGGGCCTGGAAAGGAGGAATGTCGCCCTGTTCGCTTGAAGCCCTACCTTGCCACAGTTGTTTAAAAGCGTAAGGGATATAGCGCCAGGGCATGGCGCGTAAGCCTATCGTCAGATAGACCCCTACAAGGGCCAGGAGCGGTATAAGGACATATTCACCCCAGATATAATTGCTGAGCGTGTTCAGCAGGTCCTGTACTCGTTGCATGGATAATCTCTAAACCGGTTCCGTTATTATTAACAGGTAGATGTGGCTTTCAGGCTATGCATTATAGAGATTCAGGGATCATATACGAGCCTGAGACCGGCATATATAAACCGTTTGTCCGCCTGGTAATAATTCCGGAAACTGGGTCGTTTTATTATGTCACGGCTGAGACGGCTGCCGCCTTTCAGGGTGTAATGGGCGCCATCGAAGTAGGGTGCTGAATAGCCGTTGTAGGGAAAGGCCCTGAAACCGGGGTAAGGGAAAAAGTGATTGGCACACCATTCCCAGACCTTGCCGGTTGCTTCAAGCAGGCCCAGCCGGTTTGCGGTTTCCCACTCATGTTCATGGGGCAGACGTCCACCAACCCAATTCGCGAAAGCCCGGGCCTCGTACCAGTTGATACCATACACCGGTTCATCCATATCCAGATCAGCCGGGCCACGCGGTGTAAGTGCATACCAGTAACCTTCGGAATCAGGGTGCCAGTATTCGGGGCTTTGCTTATTCAGGGTATTGACCCACTGCCAGCCGGCATCACACCAGAAATCTTTTCGCCGGTATCCCCCATCCTCCATAAATCCGAGGTATTCGGTATTGCTGACTGGCCGGGCGGCGATGGCTGTTGCGTCAATGTCGACTGTATAGGCGGGGTATTCGTTGTCGTAAGGGCGGTCGGGCAGATCGGCGCCAACACTATAGCGGCCAGCGGGAATAATTTGGCAAATCTGATTGACGATCGAACCTTCCAGTGGATGGCGGACAAAGAACTCCTGCGCCTCCACCAATGCCTGTTGCATCGCGATTATCTGCAGGGTCTCAAAATGTTGCGCGTAATGCTGGATCAGGAAATGGATAAGGTAATCGTCCTGCATCAGCCGAGGTTCCCGCACATGGCCGTTCAGATGGGTAATCAGCTGCCGGTTGATAGCGTGTGATTTCATGGCCCAGGACAACAAAGTTTGCATTGGCGGAATCCGCTTACCGCGGAGCCGTTTTTCAGAATATTCCGGATTATACAGTCTGGTATGCTTGTCATCGGTGTATTCGATACCCAGCAGGCGTTCTCGCAGCCAGTAGTTTTCAGTAAAGATACAGTGCCCCAGATGCCAGCCCGGTGGGCTGAGGTCTGGATGTGCCTGCCGATTAATATCTGTGCCCAAAGACTTGCAGAAAGCAAGCAACCGTCCCTGTTCTTCTTGCAGTGTATTGAGTAGTTCCGGATTGCTTAAAGTGTTGCCCATTGAATCCCGTTATTTTCGGAAAGCGTTAATATCTGATGATCTGGAAAGGTTTGCCAGTTGTCATTCTCATTGAGAGGTTCCGATGTCACTATGTTACCGCCATTAAATGTAACGGCCCCATTGGCAAAATACAGACTTGGGCTTTTTCCGTTAAACGCATGTCTGAGGGCGTGGATAGATGAGCCATCACTGATGATTATGTTCATCAGGACCGGTGTCTCTCCTGCCAGTGTGCCGATGGTTGACACGGTTTTACTGAGGGCGGAAACATAATTCTTGCCTGTTTTATCGAGTTGTTGACGGAAAACTGCAAAGATGTATTCCGAATCCGTGTTGCCATTGATGCCGGCACGGATTTCGGGCCGAAGGTATTCATTAAAACAGGTCTTGCAGCTTTCACTGAAATCACTGATATAGCCGTTATGCATGAATAACAGACTGTCATGTACAAAAGGCTGCGTATTGTTCAACCCGGTCATTTGCCCCGGTGTGGCACTGCGTACACAGGCCATCCATAAATGACTGCTGAGCGATGTTGCCAAACCGGCAAGATTGATATCTGACCAGATCGGTTGAGTATTCAGGTAGGTGACAGCCTTGTGCTTTTCCGGGTACCAGCCAAACCCGAAGCCGTCCGCATTCAGTATGGCCTCCGCCATTTCCCTGGGTGCCCAGGACTGTTTTACTAGGCCGTGTGGTGGATCCAGCAGGAACGTCTGCAATGAAAGTTCTGGTCCTAGGTAGGCAGCGAGACGGCACATGGTTTTCGATTTACACTATAGTTTGAATTTTGACTGATTCGCTTGCAAGCCTATCATGACGGTGCTTGATTCATAAATGACTTTACAGGAAAAATTGCTGCTTGATGTAAATACCTCGTGGCTGGAAGGCGTTAGGCAGATCGCTTCGCCCAATTTTGATGCCCGCCCGCCAAATACGGAGATAAGCCTCCTGGTGGTACATGCGATCAGCCTTCCTCCGGGAAAATTTGGCGGTGATTATATTGACCGGTTGTTTTGCAATAGACTGGATAAACGTCTGCATCCTTATTTTGAGGAGATTGCCGATCTGAAAGTCTCTGCCCATGCGTTTATCAATCGTGAGGGTGGGATCACCCAGTATGTTCCGTTTGCGGAACGTGCATGGCATGCAGGCGTATCAGAATTTAATGGCAGGCAGTGCTGCAATGATTTTTCGATTGGAATAGAACTGGAGGGCTGTGATGAACAGCCCTATACTGATGAGCAATATTTGGCATTGGCAGCAGTGACCCGTATTTTGAGAAACCACTGGCCCGAGATCGTCCGGGAGAATATTGTCGGGCATTGTCATATATCACCGGGGCGCAAGACTGATCCGGGTCCATTGTTTGACTGGCAGCGTTTTTATGATGAGCTTGAAAAGCAGAATAAGGGGGCAGGTGCATGACACTGATCGTCGTATTAATCGGGTTGGCAATAGAACACTTTATTGGCGTAACTGATGAAATACGCCGGCTGTCCTGGTTTGATGGCTATATAAATTGGCTGGAAAGGCAGCTTTCCCGCCAGGTTTACTGGGACGGGCCGCTCGGTGTGATTATCACACTAGCCGTACCCTTGCTGATATTGCTTTTGCTGCAGTGGGTGGTCCTTGCCGTGTTCCCGCCACTCATGATGTTATTTGCCCTGGCTGTATTATTGTATTGCCTCGGGCCACGCTACCTCAATCCGCAGATTGAGGAATACATTGAAGCCGTACAACTAAGCGACTTCACTCAGGCGGAGTACCTGGCTCGGGGGTTTGCCATCATGGAAGATGATCACCCCCGAACACGGCAGGCAGTAATGGAGACCATACTCCTGGCCGCCAACCAGCGACTCTTCGGTGTTCTATTCTGGTTTATCGTTCTTGGCCCGTTCGGGGCACTGTTATACCGCCTGAATTGCGTATTATGGCTGCGTCAGTATGAAATCCATGGTAACTATTCGGACGCGTGCCGGCATCTCTACAATATCCTGAACTGGCCGGTGGCCAGGCTTTTGGCTTTCAGCTATGCACTTACCGGAAACATGGTGCAGGCGGTGGAGGCATGGCGAAAGACAGAAACCAATTCATTTCTGGTCAATGAAGAAGTGATGTTGGCCACCGGCCTGGCTTCTCTGGACCACTTGTCACCTGAAGAAGAAATCACTGAAGAAGAATTTCTCGATGCGTTGCACTCCCTGCAAGGATTACTGAACCGCGCACTGTTATTGTGGCTGAGCGTACTTGGTATCATGACCCTTTCGGGCTGGCTCGGTTAGGTTTTTGCTCGGTACTCGCCCAGGTAATCTTCAATAGACAACATACGCCACGACATTTCACTGGCTACCAGCACACAGTCCTTGTCATACCAGTCACCGAGGACATAACGTTTAGCGGCTCCACCATTGAGCACGAAGGTATGAATGGCCTGCTTATGGGTATGGCCATGAATCAAATCCTGTACGCCGTGTTTTTTCATCACCCGCTCAACAGTGGGTTGATGCACATCCACAATGTAGGGTGATTTGCGTTGTGTTGAATTCACGGTGAGTTCGCGGAAACCATGCCAGATACGCCGCCGCAGGGAGAACGGTATACGCATGAAAAGTGCAATGGAGATGGGGTTATTCACCATTTTCCTGTAAATCTGGTAGGAGATGTCCCTGCTACAAAGTTTGTCACCATGCATCAGCAAGGTCTTTTTGCCATACAGCGAAATTACAGCCGGGTCATCGAGTAATCTTGCGCCGGTCTCGCGGGTGAATTGTTTTCCAATCAGGAAATCGCGGTTACCACGCATGAAAAACAGGCATCCGCCGGCTGCCGTATAATCCGAGAGCATCCTGATAATCGATTCATGGGGCGGGGTCGTATCATCATCCCCGGCCCAGGCCTCAAACAGGTCCCCCAGGATATACACGGCCTCCGCAGCCTGCGCCGGGCCCTGCAGGAACTCTTGCAGAAGTTGTAGCTTGTCCGGACGTGCGCTGCAAAGATGCAGGTCGGAGATAAACAGGGTAGCCATGTGATTAACTTCGGGCTGCGGTACCGGTTTATATTACCTCTGTTTTTTCAATCAGGATGATATCGACAGGCACATCCATATAACCTTCGCGTGAGGTGGTGTCTGTCTCTTCAATCAGCCGTACCACATCCATGCCGTCTATGACCCGTCCAAACACACAATAACCCCAGCCATCGTCGGATTCTGTACAAAAATCAAGGAAAGCATTGTCGTTGGTGTTGATAAAAAACTGGGCTGTCGCGGAGTGGGGATCTGCTGTGCGGGCCATAGCGATGGTGCCGACTTCATTCCTAAGCCCGTTGTTAGCCTCATTATTAATCGGGATCCTGGTCGGTTTCGGCTTCATTGAAGCGTCGAGACCTCCTCCCTGGATCATGAATTCCTCAATCACCCGGTGGAAGATAGTGCCTTCATAATGCCCTGAATTGACATAGCCCAGGAAGTTCTCAACGGTATTGGGGGCCTTCTCAGCATTGAGCTCCAGAGTGATGTCTCCCTGACTGGTAACGAATCTGACTTTCATATTGAATCTTCTCCTGAATTGGTAGGGCGGGATGAACCGGCCAATGGCCGCATCCTACAATAATGGCGGAATTAGGTCACTCAGGGGGCATCCCTTGCAGCAGCAGCGGCGTCCCTGGTATTGATTTTCTTTGAGCAGAAGGGAGGTTTTCGTTAACATGCGCGCTTTTCCATAGATAATTGAAGCTATGCTGACAATATATAACAGCCTGACAGGAAAGAAGGCGCCATTTACACCCCTTGAAGAAGGCAAGGTGCGCATGTATGTCTGCGGCATGACGGTCTACGACTACTGCCATATGGGTCATGCCCGGGTGCTGGTGGTATTTGATATGGTCACCCGTTATTTACGTGCCCGCGGCTATGATGTCACTTATGTACGTAATATCACGGATATCGATGACAAGATTATCAAGCGTGCTGCGGAGAATGGCGAGAACATCACGGAGCTTACCAGGCGCTTTACCGAGGCCATGCATGATGATGCCGATGCGCTGGGGGTGTTGAGGCCGGATATCGAGCCGAAAGCTACCGAGCACATCGACCAGATTATCGGGATGATACAGCGCCTGATCGATAACAAGCTAGCCTATGTGGCGACCAATAATGATGTATTTTTTGATGTCAGCGGTTTCGAAGGCTACGGCAAGTTATCCGGCAAGAATATTGATGAGTTGCGCGCCGGTGAACGGGTTGAGGTGCAGGAAGCCAAGGACGACCCGCTGGACTTTGTATTATGGAAGGCCGCCAAACCGGGTGAACCGAGCTGGGACTCCCCCTGGGGGCCGGGCCGTCCGGGCTGGCATATCGAATGCTCGGCCATGTCCACGCATTGCCTGGGCGATCATTTTGATATCCATGGCGGGGGACAGGATCTGCAATTCCCACACCATGAAAATGAGATAGCCCAGTCCGAAGGCGCTACCGGAAAACCCTTTGTAAATGTCTGGATGCATAATGGGTTTGTCCGTATCAACGACGAGAAGATGTCCAAATCATTGAAAAATTTCTTTACGGTCCGTGAAGTGCTGGGTTCGTTCCTGGCTGAGGAGATCCGGTTTTTCATCCTTTCCAGTCATTATCGCAGCCCTTTGAACTACTCGCTGGAAAATCTGGGCGAGGCTAGGGCGGCATTGCACCGCCTCTATACGGCCTTGCGTGATGTGCCGCCGGCAGATGGGGCTGTCCTGGAAGATTACCGCGAAAAATTCAACGCCGTTATGGATGATGACTTTAATACACCCAGAGCCATCGCCGTGCTGCATGAGATCGCCGGTGAGATCAACAAGCTCGACAAGCAATCCAGTGAGGCAAGTGCCCTGGCCACGACCCTGAAGCAACTTGCTGGCGTGCTTGGCCTGTTACAGGATTCACCCACCGCCTATCTACAGCGTGCAATAGGCGCCGCCGAGGGCCTGTCCAGCGATGAGATTGAAACGTTGATTGCCAAGAGAAACCAGGCACGTAAAGAAAAAGACTTTAAGGCAGCGGATCGCATCAGGGATCTGCTGAAAGAGCAGGGGATCGCGCTGGAAGATACGGCCGGAGGCACTCTCTGGCGCCGCGAGTGAACCCAAATAAAACTTCCGGGACTATTTAACCCAGTCAATGCCCAGTAATAGGTCCCCGGCACTCTGAAAGCGTTCGTCCGGTTCTTTTGCCAGCAGGCCTTCTATCAAGGGCTGGTATTTGTTCAATTCACCGCGCAGCATAGGGATCGGGTTGTTCATATGGGCGTAAAGCAGCTGGGAGATAGAACTCGCTGTATAGGGCCGTTTGCCGGTGAGCATCTGGTAGAAGATCACCCCCAAACTATAGAGATCACTGCGGTTATCAACAGTCAATCCTGCCCCCTGTTCCGGACTGAGGTAATAGGGTGTGCCCACTACCATATTATCGACGGTAATATCTCTGGAATCGCCTGATATCGTCTTCGCGACACCAAAATCACTTATAGTCAGGGTACCATCCTCACGAAACAGAATATTGCCGGGTTTCAGGTCACGGTGGATAATATTCAATTCATGCGCAGCCTGTAGACCTGATGCCATTTGCCGCAGGTATTCCAGTGCAGTGTCCGGTGCAATACCCTTTTTGATGCGCTTGTTGAGATCGCCTTCAGGTAGATATTCCATGGCAATGTAGGCAAAATCCGCTGCAAAGGCCCGTTCATATATCTTGATAATATGTGGGTGGTCGATGTTTGACAGCAGATTATATTCATTGATAAAGCGTTTCAGACCCTCCTTATATTCATCACCCGTCAAATGCATAATTTTGAGGATAACCCGATTACCATCCTGTTCGTTTCTGGCCAGCAGTACCTCAGCCATCCCACCCTCCGCAATAAATTCAGTAATCTCGTAGCCGGGGATAATCGGGTAGATGTTTTTACCCGCATAGCATTCGAACGTGTGTTCAGGCTTGGTATTCTCGAAATCTTCAAACATATTTTCGTCGGTGAGATCAAGCACGGCCTGATCTGCTGGGGAATCTAGGTCATGCGGGTTGAGTAACTCGGTGATACTCATAATGAGATTGTGTTTGTCGTTATCTGTGCGAATGATATAACTCACTGCCCCCATACGTAAGGCGTGTTGAGCGGCATGGACGTCCTTGTCATCGAACAGTATCGAGACAGGTGGCGTAAAGGGATACATGCGAATCGTCTGTAACCAGTCAAATCCGGTGACCTCTTTATTGCCAAGGTCATAGTTCATCAATATCAAATCATATTCACTCCAGGGAAAATCTTCCGAGGGGATTCCGCTGGCCGTGTCCAGCTGGGTAATATCCAGATCCGGCATGAAACCGGATAAGAACCGCGCAAAATCTTGGCGTCTCTGCTGTGGATAATCGATTAACAATATTTTATTCATAGCACGCTGCAAATTCTGTCCTCAGCATTATTATTTTTCCTGAATTTACACAGGGTTACAACATTCCTCCTAATGTAAATTCTAGACTATTTACGGCCGGGGATACAGAGAATGGGCAAATATGGATTGTATATTAGTCAGCGAATAAGAAGATTACTGATGTGGTCGAGCAACACATCATCACTGAAAGGCTTGGTCAGATAAATATTCACTCCTGCTGCGCGGGCCTGTTTGCGATGTTTTTCCGTGGACCGGGAAGTAACCATAATTATAGGTATATCAGCGGTTTCCAGATTGTTACGAATATGGGATGACAATTCCATACCATTCATGCGTGGCATTTCAAGATCAACCAGAAGTATATCGGGTATTTTCTTTTTGATGATATCCACCGCTTCAAGCCCGTCCTTGGCCGTCCTCACATCATACCCGGCATCCTTGATGACCTGTGCCAGAGAGCGGCGGGCACTGAGTGAATCATCCACCACCAGCGCAAAAGGTAACGCCTCGGGTTCATGACCCGCGGTTTGTTCCATATCCGCAAGATAGTTGCGATCCCCCGTTCTGCGCAGTAGCTCGGGGATATCTAGCACGGGAACGACACTGCCATCACCGAGGATAGTTGCACCCGGTATACCCGGAATGTGTTTCATATAGGCACCCAGTGGCTTTATTACCAGTTCACGTACATCAAGAATTTCCTGCAAGAAAACAATACGATTTATGTTTTCATCCTGGACCAGAAGGGCAGGCCGGGTATCCCTGGGAGTAGCGCGGCGATCTATGGGAAGATTGAGCAGATTTTCGAGGTTCACGGCGTCATAAACATTATCTCCCAGGCGGACCTTCATATCTTCGCCCTCGTTAATAATCTCGCTATCACTGGGATGCAATATCTGAATTACACCTCGGTTGGAAACGGCAAGCACCTGATCGCGTTGCCGGATCAATAATGAATGCGAGGATATAAGTGTTATAGGGAGCCTGAGTTCAAACAAGCAACCACTTCCCTGTATTGACTCAATATATATGCTGCCCTTGACGGCCTGCAGATGTGAATGAATGATATCCATGCCAATACCACGTCCTGATACCTGTGTTGTTTCCCTGCGTGTGGAAAATCCAGGTAAAAGAATAAGCCGATCCAATTCATGATCAGGCAATATATCTTCAGGCTCTATGATCCCGCGCTTGATAGCATGTAATCGAATAGCCTCACGATTCAGGCCAGCCCCATCATCTCGGCATCGTACAATAACCTGTGTACCTTCACGCAGGAAGGTCAGGTCAATTCGGCCTTCCGGATCCTTGTTGTTACGTATCCGGGTTTCCCTGTCCTCAATGCCATGATCGATGGCATTCCTGAGCATGTGCATAAGCGGGTCAAGTAGGTTGTTCAGGACATCGCTGTCCACCAGTGTATCCGTTCCTTCCAGGTGAAGATTGGCAAATTTACCTGTCGTGCGGCATGTTTGTCTGACACTGCGTTGTAATCGGGGGATGATGGTTTTGATAGGAACCATACGGGTTTTCATGACCAGTTCCTGTACCTCCCGGTGCAGCCGTGACTGTTCAAATAGCAGTTCATCAAGCTCATGCAAATCGTGATTTATATTCCTGTTAAGCTCGAAAGAATCAATAGCAGCCTCAGCTAGGCGGTTGGTGATTGTATGCAGCTCGTTATATTGTTCTAGCTCGAGAGGATCAAATATCTCATTGACTGTTTCACTCTGATTTACGGCACGAAGTTGCTGACCGAATTCGATGCTTCTCGATTCGACCTGTTTTTCCAGCGCGGTAATCAGGCCCTGCATCAGAGTAAAGTGATTGAACTGGGATTCGGATTCAGTGTTGGAACGGCGAACATTCTCCTGTAACTGGGTAGTAACAATAATTGTCTCGCCAAGTATACGAATCATGTCATCAATGAGATTGGCCGGAACACGCAATACTGGTGTGGCAGCTTCTTCATCGGTTGCTTTTTCAGCCTGTTCTCCGGCTGTAATTTCGCCTGAAGCCGGTGTACCAATTTCGAGATCATTCTCCAGAATTGCTATGCCTTCATTTTCCAGGCGGTTTATCCAGTCAAGAACTTCCTGGAAAACCTGCAAGGCGTTATCGGGTGATGTCCCTTGTCCGAGAAGCGCTTCACTCATTTCTTCCAGACAATCCGCTGCATTCATGAGGGAAGTAGACAACGCCCTGGAAGGCAGACGATTATGTTTGTTAAGCAAAATTAGAATATCTTCCAGCTGGTGAGTCAGGTTCGCAATTCCTTTCACCCCAACTGTATTGGCTGCGCCTTTTACCGTATGGGCAATCCGTTGAGCCTGTTCCATGGCTGTTGCATCTCCACTACCGGTAATCAGGGATTGAATGGCCGAGGAGAAATTCTCTGTTTGAGAAGGTAGTTCCTGCAGTAAACCGTCCAGAAGTTCCTGGTTGATATCATCGGGGACGGTAATAGAAACATCATCTTCAGTAGCGATCGTCTGTCGCTGTTCCCTAGCCTCATCTTCCTGTACTGGGAATGGAGCACTTAAGAGATTGGATAATGCCGGTGCAACATCACTAATTAATGGCTTGGGCCAGTTTTCCGATGTGAGGAATTCAACGATGGCATTGCCTGCATCAGTCTGGCCAAGATTCATCAGATAATTTGTTACCAGATCTGCCCAGCTGGATAATAATTCAGACTGTTGACTGGTAATAGTGTTGTCATTTAACAGAAATTTGAGGTTTTCATGCAGGACTGAACATGCCTGGTATAATCCTGCAAGCTCTGCAGCCTGGCTGGCACTGCCAAAGCGTTCAAGCTTGACCATGAATTGTGACAACATATCTTCCCTGATACTGGATTCCATGTCAGGTGATGCCAGTTTGTCAGCTATATCCCGGATATTTTCACTGATGGCTTCTGTTTCCGAGATGAGCATATCTACCAGTTCCGTACTGACCGGATGGGGTTTGGCGGGTATATCTACAATACGGTCTTGGGAGGAGATATCTTGTGCAGAATCGGCTTTTTCTTCAATGTATTCCGCCGGTATGCCGAGCATCTCGCTTAACAGTATTGCATTATCATCATCCAGCGGAAACAGCCAGTTATCATCATGAAGAAAGTCTATGAGTGACTTTGCATAATCAGTATTTCCCGGATCCTGCAGATAATTTCTTGCAAGGGAAGGCCAATGTGTTAATGCCTGGGATTGCGACTGATTCGGGCTTAATTTGTTATGTAGTGCGTCCTGAATGTTTTCCTGAAGGATAAGGCAGATATCGTGAAAACCAATCAGGCCTTTTTCACCTGCTGCCAGCCCCAGCTGTTCTGTTTGATTGGCAATTGTCGCAAGGACAGGGTCGTCTTCACTGCATGCTTTTTCCAGTTCCTGCAGCATGACGTCGTATTGCGCAGGAACTGTGACAGGCATGACTTCATCTGTATCTGGTATTTCTTCTTCAAGCACAACACCCAGCATGTCAGCAATGATATTGGCATTCACTTCAGAAACAGGCACAAGCCAGTCATCATTTTTTAGGTTTTTAATAATGGCGATGGCTGCTTCATCGTCATCAGGATTATCAAGTATACGGGTTAGCAGATTTGCCCAAGATGCCAACAGGATATTCTGGGTATCATTTAGTTCTCCGCTGGTTTCTTTTAATTTGGAAAGGTTTTCATTTAAATACAGACACAGGTCTTGTAGCACGAAACGTTCATCCTGTCCCATAAGATCAGCAAGAGTTTCAACGGATTCTGACAGCATGTTTAACTTGTCCTGGGGTTCATCCGTGCCTGTAATTATCTTGTTGATGCGTTCCAGTATTACACCATTTTCATCTGTTCCGGATTTTACGATGCCTATATTGCCTATATCGTCCCTTGTTACCTGTGCACTGGTCAGCAGCATGTCTTTCAATAAGTTGGCATCTTCATTATTCAATGGTGATTGCCAGCTGCTGTCTTTGACCAGGTCGAGAATTTGTTCGGCATAATGAGGATTGTCCGGCGTGCTAAGGTATTGTTGAATTGATTGTAGACCTGATTTCAGTAGACCAAGTTGTTGGTCGGTGAGCATGAAGCCATCGTCGAGTTGATCCTGGATATTCTGTTGCAACAGAAGGCAAACATCCTGCAGACCGGCAATTTCATATTCTCCGGCCAGATGCGCGGCGCTTTCAAGAAGGCCCAGGAATTCCGGTATTTTTTCCTCATCACCAGAGAAAAAACTTCCAAGCAATTCTTCCAGTAACTCGAAGTGCTCTTCCAGCGTTGAATTATTTTCTGGATTCACCGGATTAATCGTTCAGTCAGGGTTATTGAAATCAGTCAATTCTTTGCACCAGTAATTGATTATCACAGGTTGACGTCGATTTCAGATTCGCCTTCTTCCAGCTTGAAAACACCAACCGAAGCTACAAGAGACATGGCCTGTTCCACTAGTTCATCGGTATGTAAGGTCTGCTCCTGCAAGTGACTTCCTGTCTTGCGTACACTTTCCCGGATATTATCGGCACGGAGGCGAAGTTGACGGCTGGATTCGGCCTGTACAGAAGCGTTTTCTGAAATTTCCTGCACCATGCTTACAAGGTTGGCGGTAGTGGCCTGGGTTTCTTTCATTTGTTCACCCGCCTTTTGCGCCAACTGGCTTCCTCCTACAACCTGGCTGATGAGGTCGTTCATCGTTGTTACTGTACTTGCAGTCTCGGCCTGGATATTGCTTACCAGGGTACCAATCTGTGTTGTCGCTTCGCGGGCGTTTTCCGCCAGACGCTGTACTTCATCAGCCACAACAGCAAATCCACGGCCAGCCTCACCAGCAGATGCGGCATGCATACTGGCATTCAGGGCGAGAATGTGGGTTCGTTCAGAAATATTGTTGATAAGATTTACAGCAGTACTGATTTCCTGCGAACGCTCACCCAGTCGCTTGATACGTTTTTCAGTTTCACGAATACTGTCGCGAATATTATTGATACTTTCTACAGTATCGGTCACCGTGCTCATCGCGTTGAGCGTTGTGCGTATAGCTTCTTCGGCAGCTGTGTTGGATGCAGCAGCTAGTTTTGCAATATTAGCCATGGTTTCGGAGGCTGTTTTAAGCTCCCGGGCAGCGTTCTCGACTTCCGTTCTTTCCTGGTCAGCGAGAAGCAAAACGTTATCTGCCTGGGTTTTTACCAGGTTAGATGTTTCTGCCACTTCTTCTGAAATTGACATCACCCTGTTCAACACTCTGGCAGTTTCGGTTGCCATCATGTTAAGGGCGTCAGCTATCGGCCCGGTCATGTCTTCTCCAACCTTGGCGCGTATGGTCAGGTTTTTCTGGGCAAGTTGTGCCACGGTCTCAAGTAAGGTTACAATTGAATCGTTGAGTTTCTCATTCTCGTCTTCAATAGTCAGTAATGTTGAAAAACGTTCACCTATTATTTTTTCAATAGAACGACCGATAGTTTCAAATTCATCATCTGTTTTGATCCCTATTCTGGTTTCAAGGTCACCTTCTTCTATTTTTTTCAACTGGTTTTTAAGTCGATTGATTGTGGAATCAATTGAGGTGGCAAATCTAGTCGCACCGACACCAATAATAATGAGGACTATTACCAGCCCAGAGATTCCCACCAATATAAGGTTGCCAGGCAGATCAGCACCGGCTGCCTGTTTCAGATAAATGGCAAGTCCGGCAAATAGCAGCACGAAAATAAAACAGCCAAGTGCTACAGACTTGAGTATTTTTCGTTTAACAGTGTTTTTTTGCGCCATATTCGTGGACTCACTTTATAGTCAATTAATCAGCTAATATCGTCAACATCCGTTGTATTACCGGTTTCGTTTGGGTTAAATGGTCTTGTAATCTTGAGAAATAGACCATTGTGGTCAATTTCATGCCAGATAGTGCCATCAATCAGGTATGCTTCCCTGGTGAACTCCCTGATTAATTCGGCAGCTTTGTCATTCGGTGATACTTTTTCTGCCTCGGCTTCATCCAGTTCCAGAGAAACCGGTAGTTCATCAATAAAAGTGGCTATTGCCTTTTCACCACGGTCAATAACCAACAGGGTGTTCCTGCCGGCAGTGTTATCGGGAAACAGCAAATTGTTCAGATCGATAACCGGTATCAGGTTGCCACGCAGGTTGATCAAGCCCATTAACCAGACAGGCAGGTTTGGAATCGGATAGATATAGGCATTTGTTACAACTTCACAGATAATATTCCTGTTAATCAGGACATTCTGGCCGGCAATCCTGAATCCATGACGAATGTTGCGGAGTTCTTCGGCCGATAATCCATCTGACAGACCTTCGAACGGATCAAAATGTTCGAGGTTAGGTGCCAGCCTAAGCCAGTCAGCAGAAGTTATGTTTGTGTCGTCAGCCATATTGTTTTAACTGGTTAAGTATCTGGTCTGCAGTATAGGGCTTGGAGATCAATTCCTTGCCTCCCTGCATTTTGGCCCAGACCCGATCCGCTTTCTGTTTTTTACTGCTCACAAAAATTACCGGAATAGATTTAAGATCACTGTCATTGGTAATGGTACGAGTAGCTTCATAGCCATCTATTTCATCCATGACAATATCCATAAAAATAAGATCTGGTTTTTCGCTTTTTGCCATGGCAATTGCGTCCTTGCCATTATTGGCACTGATAACCATATAGCCGGATCCCTTGAGAATATTTTCCAGGTTGGCGCGATCAGGTGCCGAATCGTCAACGATTAAAACTTTGTTAATTGCCATTTACTGTCTCCGTCAAAACAAGATCATTAATCCAATCCATTAAAGTTGTGCTGTTTGATTTATGCCATGGCCGAGGCCGGCAGATACTGGTTCATCACTTCCTGAAATACCAGTTGGCTTACAGGTTTTATCAGATAAGTGTCACAGCCTGCCAGCTTGCCCTTGATTTTGTCAGCAGGTGAAGAATTGCCGGTCAACATGATTACCGGGGTCTCCCTGGCCTTGCCGTCTTTGATAGTTTTACAAATTTCATATCCGTCCATTCCCGGTAATACGACATCCAGGAAAATAATGTCGTAATTATTTTGATTAATCAGGTCAAACGCATCCTCACCCGTCTCGGCAAAATCGACTCTTGCGGCAAACGGTTTCAGGGCCTGATCCATCTGAATCCGTACTGGTAAACTGTCGTCTACAACCAGGGCCGCATATTCTTTTGAACTGGCGGTTTTTGGACGATTGCTGGAAACCCCATCTGTTGAAATGGCTACTTCTTTAGCGATCTTTAGTACATTGCTGGCAACCTGATCCAGGATACTGATAGCACGCGAGGCTATCAGTGGCCGCCTCACTTGGTAATGGCGTGTATTGAACTCACGGCCCTTAGATACCATGACAGAGTAGGGTTCATTTCCCTCAAGCTTGTTTCGATATGATTGCCATTTAATAAGTGACGCCGGTTCATCAGCATTAACCATGAGAATCTGCGGGTTATCAAGTAAATCGACTTCCTTGTAAGTGATGTTTCGGGTTTTTGAGTGTTCAAATGCCGCATTCAGACGTTTCCTTTCGATATCAGGGATACCTATCAGGGCAACATCTATCAGGCTTTTTATGTTCATAGCGTCATCTGATTGCTGGCATCCACGTCACGCATCATCAATTGTGAGATAAACGAGCGTCTGATTCAGCAATTGGTATGCGATTTCACCAAACGTCATGGGCCCCTTGAAATCTTCTGTTTGTTTTCCCTCCAGTTCCGAATAGAGGTAATTCAATACACAATTACAACTGAATGCTACATTATCGACTTGTGGTAGGGCTGCCTTGAACTGTGCCACATAATCTCTCACCGGCGCCGCAAGTTTGTACTCAACCCCATTGAAGACTGGCGCATAAAATGAAACCTTGCCTTCCGCTTCATTTACTTCCTGAATCGACACATTAATCATTGCACCAGAGTAATCGGCAACCAGGGGAAGTTGTGTGTCCACGCTATTGTCAATCAGGTACTTGGCAAAATTCTGTTCCACACCATTGACAAGCACCGAGGTGGCAGAAAAGCCTGAATCAGGAAATTCAAGTGAATCGCCATCACCTTGTTTTTGAATATTGACTATACCGATGTTGGCAACCTTGCCCGGGACAAGGGTCACGTGCATGGCAAGGGCCTTATCGTAAGAAGCCTCGCCTGTCCCGCCATTGACAACAATAGGTTTGACAGAACCAAGGTCATCAAGATGCAGGCCGGTTATCCAGCCAGCTATAGGTTTGATGAACATATCTTCATATTCCGGCGCATTGTGCGCGTAATCCATATGTAACTGGGTAAAAGCCGGGATAAGTAGTATGGTGAATCCATCATCCGGACATTCCTTGGCGATATTCTGAATAGTGGAGGTATTATAGAATTTCACCTGAATACGCTTGGCCACGGAACGGTCAAGTTCAGATACATACAATTGCTGTTTAGTAGTAACTCCTCCATTGTCGCCCATGAAATAGGGAATGGAACCCCCTATCCAACGGCCCTTGGGTAGCTGCTTCAGAAGTTTTTCATCACCCCCAATCCACAATACCCTTCCGGCCTCGATAGCGGCCTTAGCCTCATCGACTGAGACCATTCTTGCATTGATGTCCGAAGTAGCCATTGTTAAATCTCCTGTTCCTATGCGGCCAGAAGCTGATCTATCTCAGCCCTATGCTTGTTTTGATGTTTAAGAAAATACTGACGTAAAATTTTTGCCCCTGCCAATCTGGATGCCTCACTGGGGTTGTTACTGATTGAAATACGGATGCGTTCCAACATCATTTTCAGAGCCACCACATCGGTTTTGAGTTCGAGATCCCCGTTAATCAGACGTTGCCAGCTGGGGTGAGATTCAGGGGGGACAGCGACTTGCCGGGTTTCAGCTGTTTCGATGGGTGTAATGATATCACTGGTATCGCCGCCTAATTGCGTCAACTCCGCCAACAGACGTGTATGGTGTTTGACGAAGAATTGGCGTAATAACTTGATGCCCGCTGATATGTTTGGTGCGGACGGGTTACGTTCGACGGACAGGCGTATTCGTTCCAGCATCATCTGCAATGCCACATTGTCGGTGTTTAGTTGTATCAGGCCATCAATCAACGACTGCCAGCAGAGATCATTTTCCGCCGGGATACCGGCTACTCTTGTTATCTTTTGAGTAATTTCCAACTCGCGGGGCTCGATACCCGTTAATTGGGCAATTTCATCATGCAGCCTGCCCTGGTGTTTCTGGAAAAACTGTCTCAATATCTTGATGCCAGCCTGTTTGGTAGCATCCGACGGGTTGCGCTCGACAGACAGTCGTATCCGTTCCAGCATCATCTGCAGGGCGACCATATTGGTATCAATGCCCATTTGACCGTTGATTAACTTCATCCACACTGGATGATTTTCTGCAGGGATTGCCAGAAGTTCCTGGCCGGCAGCAGGTTCAACAGCTATAACAGCCGGGAGGCTTACACCCATCTGTTCCAATTCATCCCGTAAGCGGTTTTGATGTTTGGTAAAAAACTGGCGAAGTATCCGGATACCAGCCATACGGGTTGTTTCCGAGGGGTTGCGCTCGACAGACTGGCGCACCCGCTCCAGCATCATCTGCAGACCAACTTCGTTGGTGGCGATCTTAAATTCACCATCGATTATCTGTTGCCAGCAAGGATCGATCTCGGAAGGTATAGCGCTAGCCGCGGCAATCTCCGTAGTTGCAAAGCCCGCCACCGGAGCTATTTCTGCCCCCGTCAACATGGCGATTTCAACCGGATGTTGGGCCTGGTTTTTTATAAAGTACTGGCGCAGTAAACGGGCTGAAGATAAGCGCGTGACTTCTGAAGGATTATTGGCGATCTGCTGCCTGACGCGTTGCAACAACATTTGCAGACCCACGGCCGAGGACTGGATAGGAATGTCACCGTTAATAAAGCGCTGCCAGTTCGGATGTGTTTCTACCGGCAGGCTGCTGCTATCCAGCTCAAAAGAACGGGCAGGGTGGTGCTCTACCTCCATTTCAGGTTTCGGCATGGGGGTAGATAAAACCGGTCTCTCTTCCTCGTGGAAATCACCGCCGGCCCCGGTACGTTCACTTATTTCACGGGCCTCGGCGGGCGTTATGCCGACCAGTTTTGCTACCGCTGATACAGAGCGACAGCTGTTAAGAGCATTAACAATATAGGCCTGCATTTCATGGGTGAAGCGGGAGCCGGCAGGCGCCCACAACTTATTGGATTCGACGGTGCCCGGCTTGGGGACATGCAGGTAGGTTCTGTAACCGGCGATCGGGAGATGCCGCAGGGCGATATTTACCTGATCCCCCTTGTTGGCTGACCTTTTGAATAGCGCTCTCTTTTTTGCCGTGCCGAAGCGGATGGTGATATCTAGGCGATGAGACGGCTCGTCCAGTTCTATCGCAGATATAGACCACCCATCCTCTAGAGAAAGCAGCTGTTCGCATAACTCGAGGTCTTGCATTGTTAATCCCTGTTAAAAAAATCGGCAGCAAAAGTTAAGTTATTATTATACTCATCCATGGCTTATTATAGTTTATTAATGTGACTTGTTATGTATGCTACAACGTAGCATGAAACTCTACAACTTATGTACTAGTTTAGTCATCCGTTCTCAGGAAAATTTTGACCCAATTCAAATCCTTACATAATCAGTACCATAATTATGACGCAATGCAGCATAATCAGGTTAGGTTCAAAGTGAGCCAGATCTTGTGACAATGCCCGGCTATCTCCATCAGGACCGAAATGGCCAGAGCCTGGTTACAGCCTTTTTTTATCGAATATGGCGCTCTGTTGTCTGGTTGCCTGCTTCAGTTTGACAGCGGTCAGGCAGAAGCCTGAGGCAGTATCAAAATAGGCGAGCTAACAACTGTGCTGGAGGGTTTATCCCAGCATTCACCGCGACGGTAACAAAGGCTGTGTGGAAATTGACGAATGGGAGTGCGGCACGTATTATCGCCACTCCCTTTAAGCGGGTGATTAGTCTGGATAAATCGGGGCATAGCGCAGTCTGGTAGCGCATCTGCTTTGGGAGCAGAGGGTCGGGGGTTCGAATCCCTCTGCCCCGACCAAATCAGCCGCCTGTTAAGAATTTAAAGTGGGAAGTTTTATACTTTGTAACTTTCTGCTTTTGGCTAGATTCGCGCCTGTAGCTCATTTGGATAGAGCATCGGCCTTCTAAGCCGAGGGTAGCAGGTTCGAATCCTGCCAGGCGCGCCAAAGTTTTATTTATGGTGACTGTAGCTCAGTTGGTAGAGCCCCGGATTGTGATTCCGGTCGTCGTGGGTTCGAGTCCCATCAGTCACCCCAACATTTTTGTGAGAGGATTAAAGCGAAAAGTAAAAGGCTTGTTATCTACACCAGGGTAACTTACTTATCACAGTTAAGAGATTTGGGCCGTTAGCTCAGTTGGTAGAGCAGGGGACTCTTAATCCCAAGGTCGTAGGTTCGACCCCTACACGGCCCACCAATCAATCTTATGCCCTGACCCTTTTCGGATGGTCAGGGCATTTTAGTTTCTGTTTATTAATGTTGCTTGACATATGGTGGAGTCGAGGAGGCTCGAACTCCCGACCTTCGCATTGCGAACGCGACGCTCTCCCAACTGAGCTACGACCCCTTTTAATATCATTCTAGACATCCTTGTTGGCTATTCCAATCGGATTCGATTTACACGTCGAGGAACTCTAACCTACAATTCTCGGGTGCTTTGTTACAGTTATATTTATTGTTTGGTGGATGAACATTATTGTATTCTTGGGTCTAATAAGTGATCCTGATTTATATGTTACAGACACCTTAAAATGCAAAAGACAGCCATAGTTTTAATACTCCTGGTTCTATCCCCCTCCTCACAGGCGATGGGGTACCAGCCTGTAGCCATGGGCCTCTCAGGGTACAATTCCCCCTTGAATGAGATATTAACCATTGCGGAAGCCGGTACTGAACAGGATCGGCGGAAAGCGGAGTCTGAGGAAAGGGACAAGAAAGATAAAAAATGCATGACGATATGTAAAAGATGGGGTGAGGACTGTATTATCAATCCGCGTACGGGCTCTCGGGATTGCAGGCGCACGTGCAAGGAATTCGGGGAAGAGTGCTTTTAATTTCAGGCAAAAATTAAACTGTTTTTCCAGTCACCAGTCCTGTTTCATCCCGGAACCGGTCACATATTTTCCACATAAATTACATGACAACCCCGCCTCATCCTTCCACGTAACGGGGTTACAAACCCAGGGACGGCATTTATAATGCATTGCGCAAAAAATTTTGCGGTATGGAGAGAGACAGGTTACGCGAAAGTGGCGGAATTGGTAGACGCGCTGGATTTAGGATCCAGTGGGGTAACCCGTGAGAGTTCGAGTCTCTCCTTTCGCACCACCATTAAATTTCCCCTTGGCTCAAACAAAATCAGTTATAATTCATAAAGATACATTTGAGGATTTATCATGCAGGTTTCCGTAGAAAATACCGGCCCATTGGAAAGAAAGCTCCATATAGAGGTGCCGGAAGAAAAGATTGCCGCTGAAGTTCAAAACCGGCTGCAGTCCCTCTCAAGAACATCAAAAATCCAGGGATTCAGGCCGGGCAAGGCCCCGTTAAAAGTTGTCGAGAAGAAATACGGCAGCAAGGTCAGGCAGGAAGTGATCGGCGAGGTGGTCCAGTCCAGTTTTTTCGAGGCCCTCAACAAGGAAAACCTGCGTCCCGCTAGCCGCCCGACGATTGATCCCATGAACGCTGAACAGGGCAGGGGATTGGTATATACCGCGACCTTTGAGGTCTATCCGGAGATCCAGCAGGTTTCGGCTGAGAAATTGAAGATAGAGAAACCCGTCTGTGAGGTTAGCGATGCTGATGTGGAACAGATGATAGAAACCATCCGTAAACAGAAACGAGATACAGTACCTGTGGAACGTGCGGCAAAAGCAGGAGACATTCTGACGGTTGATTTCAAGGGGACCCTGGAGGGCAAGCCATTTGATGGCGGCGAGGCCAGTGATTTCAAGCTGGAACTGGGTTCAAACCGTTTTATTGCAGGCTTTGAAGATGGCCTGTTAGGGGCCGAGGCCGGTGAAGATCGCAGCCTGGACCTGACCTTCCCCGAGGACTATCCGAGGGCCGAACTGGCGGGTAAGTCGGCCAATTTTGCCGTCACTGTGAAAGAGGTGACTGAACCCGTATTGCCCGAGTTAAATGATGAATTTTTCGCTGGTATGGGGATAAAGGAAGGTGGCCTGGAGACTTTCAGGGCAGAGATCCGCAGGAACATGGAAAGAGAGGTCGAACAGACTCTACACGCGCGTGCCAAGAGCGCCGTCTTGGAGAGCATCTACCAGGCCAACAAGGTGGAATTACCCCGGGCCCTGGTCCGGAAAGAGGCGGAACGGCTTAACTCGCAGCTTATGAATAACCTGAAAATGCGCGGCATTGACCCTGGTGACAGTAACAATGAGGCCGAGATCGAGGCCCTTACCCCCCAGGCCGAAAAGAACGTCAGCCTGCAATTGCTAGTAGCAGATATCATCAAGACCCAGAAAATCAAGGCGGAACCTTCTCAGGTCCGTGAAATTATTGAAAAAGTTGCTCGGGGTTATGAAGACCCAAATGAGGTAATCAACTGGTATTATGGCGATAAGCAGCGTCTAGCCGAGGTCGAAGCCCTGGCCCTGGAGGACGAGGTGGTCAAATGGGTCCTGTCGAGGGCCAAGGTCACAGAGAAACAAATCTCATTTGACGATCTGATGAATAAAGTGCAGACTGAAACAAATTAATTTATTGTCTGAAGGCAGGAAGGCAACTGTATGAATAACAACGAGATAAAGGCATTGAATCTTGTCCCCATGGTGGTCGAGCAGACTTCAAGGGGTGAGCGTGCGTATGATATCTATTCCCGGCTGCTCAAGGAGCGTGTGGTGTTTCTGGTTGGTCCGGTCGAAGACAGTGTCGCCAATCTCATTGTTGCACAGCTCCTGTTTCTTGAATCGGAAAACCCGGACAAGGATATCCATCTTTATATCAATTCGCCTGGCGGCTCGGTGTCAGCCGGGCTCGCTATCTATGACACGATACAATTCATCAAACCGGATGTCAGTACCATGTGCGTAGGACAGGCTGCCAGTATGGGTGCCCTCCTTCTCGCCGGAGGCGCTAAAGAGAAACGCTATTGCCTGCCCCATTCCAGGGTCATGATTCACCAGCCGCTCGGTGGTTTCCAGGGTCAGGCTTCCGATATCGATATCCATGCCCGAGAAATTCTCAAGGCGCGGGAGCAACTTAACCAGATTCTGGCCAAACACACCGGACAGCCCCTTGACAAGATTAAGAATGATACTGAAAGGGATCATTTTTTGAGTTCAGATGAGGCCAAGAAGTATGGTTTAATTGACAATGTCCTGACTGAACGAACCGTAATGCCTGAAGCACTGTCAAAAATTGAGTAAACCTATGTTAATGAGGTGATGTATGACTGATAACAAGCAAGGCAAGAACGGTGACAGCGACCGTCTGTTGTACTGTTCCTTTTGCGGCAAAAGTCAGCATGAAGTGCGTAAGTTAATTGCGGGTCCTTCTGTCTTTATCTGTGATGAATGTGTCGAGCTTTGCAACGATATCATTCGCGAGGAAATACAGGACAAGCCAGCAACAGGCGCCGGCAATTCATTGCCCACACCTCAGGAAATCAGGAAGAGCCTAGATGACTATGTGGTAGGCCAGGATACCGCCAAGAAGATCCTTTCAGTTGCGGTTTATAACCATTACAAGCGTCTTGATCAAGGTATCAAGAAATCGGATGTTGAGCTTGCCAAGAGTAACGTACTTTTGATTGGCCCGACGGGCAGTGGCAAGACATTGCTGGCTGAAACACTAGCTCGTCTGTTGAATGTGCCCTTTACCATTGCCGATGCCACCACGCTCACAGAGGCCGGTTATGTGGGTGAAGACGTTGAAAACATTATCCAGAAGCTGCTGCAAAAATGCGATTATGACGTGGAAAAGGCGCAGACAGGAATTGTCTATATTGATGAGATCGACAAGATTTCCCGCAAATCAGACAATCCGTCCATTACCCGTGATGTCTCGGGCGAAGGGGTACAACAGGCCCTGCTGAAATTAATCGAGGGCACGGTGGCTTCGGTTCCTCCACAGGGCGGGCGCAAACATCCCCAGCAGGAATTCCTGCAGGTCAATACTGCTAACATCCTGTTTATTTGCGGCGGGGCCTTCGCCGGCCTGGAAAAGATTATCCGCGAGCGTTCTGAAAAGAGCGGTATCGGTTTTTCCGCCGAGGTGAAAAGCATGACTGACAAGAAGAGTGTCAGCCAGTTATTACATACGGTAGAACCCGAGGATCTCATCAAGTACGGCCTGATACCCGAGTTTGTCGGCCGTTTGCCGGTTGTAGCGACACTTGAAGAACTTGATGAGGATCAACTGGTTAAAATCCTACTTGAACCAAAGAACGCTCTTACCAAGCAATACGCCCGCTTATTTGATATGGAAGGCGTGATGATAGAATTTCGTGAAGACGCCTTGCGTGCATTGGCACGAAAATCCATGGAACGTAAAACAGGTGCCCGTGGCTTACGCTCAATTATGGAGAATGTTCTACTGGATACCATGTATGAATTGCCTTCGATGGAGAATGTTTCCAAGGTGGTTATCGATGAGGCCGTAATTTACGGCGAGTCCAAGCCCCTGATGATCTATCAAGGCAACGAGATGCAGAAGGTCGCCCCCGATTGATTGTCTAAACTGCCATTCAATCGGGAGATGTGATGATGCTTTGTCCGATTGGGGGTTGAAATCTGGCCTCGTCATCCTCATATATTCTGCAATTATCCCTTATTTAAGAGATCAAAAATATGTCAGAAGACAGCATCAGCCCAGCTACACCGGAAGACAGACTCTACCCAACCCTCCCCCTGCGTGACGTAGTGGTTTATCCACACATGGTCATCCCGCTCTTCGTGGGCAGGGAGAAGTCCATTCGTGCCCTGGACCGGGCGATGGATAGTAACAAGCAAATCCTGCTGGTGGCACAAAAGAGTGCAGCTGATGACGAGCCAGGTCTGGACGATGTTTATACTATTGGAACTCTGGCAAATATCCTACAGTTGCTTAAATTACCTGACGGCACCATAAAGGTGTTGGTGGAAGGTGCCTCACGAGCTAAGGTCAAGGAGTTCGTCCAGGCAGACAGTTATTTCATGGCATCTGCTGACCTAGTTGAGTCCGTTTATTCCGATGAACGGGAAATGGATGTGCTTGTGCGCTCGGCGATAAACCAGTTTGATCAGTACATCAAACTAAACAAAAAAGTCCCGCCTGAAATAGTTTCCTCGCTCTCTGGCATTGATGAACCGAGCCGTCTTGCTGACACAATAGCAGCACATATGACGATTAAGATCGACCAGAAGCAGCGAATTCTTGAACTCGTAAACGTTAACGAACGGCTGGAACACATTATCAGCCTGATGGAGGGCGAGATTGATCTCCTGCAGGTGGAAAAGCGCATTCGCGGGCGTGTCAAATCACAAATGGAAAAGAGCCAGCGCGAGTACTATCTCAATGAGCAGATGAAGGCCATCCAGAAAGAACTGGGTGACATGGATGATGTGCCAAACGAAGTTGAAGAACTGGCCAGGCGGATTGAAAAGGCTCACATGCCGAAGGAGGCTAGAAACAAGGCTGAGACGGAATTGAACAAGCTCCGCATGATGTCACCTATGTCAGCGGAAGCCACCGTAGTTAGAAATTATATCGAGTGGCTGGTAAATGCACCTTGGAGTAAACGCAGCAGGATTAGTCGTGACCTTGAACAAGCCAAGGCCATCTTGGATGAGGACCATTACGGCCTGGAAAAGGTCAAGGAGCGCATCCTTGAGTATCTTGCGGTTCAGCACCGGGTCAAGAAGCTTAAAGGCCCTATCCTCTGCCTGGTCGGGCCACCGGGCGTCGGCAAAACTTCATTGGGTAAGTCTATCGCCCGCGCCACCAATCGTAAATTTGTGAGGATGTCGCTGGGTGGTGTCCGTGATGAGGCGGAGATCAGGGGCCATCGGCGCACCTACATTGGTTCAATGCCCGGCAAGATTATTCAGAGCATGGCGAAGGTGAAGACCAAGAACCCGCTTTTCCTGCTGGACGAAGTGGACAAAATGGCCATGGATTTTCGTGGCGATCCGGCTTCAGCGCTCCTTGAAGTGCTTGATCCGGAACAAAATAATTCGTTCAACGATCATTACCTTGAAGTCGATTATGATCTCTCGGAGGTGATGTTTGTTACCACGGCCAACAGCCTGAACATTCCTGCACCGCTGCTGGACCGTATGGAGGTTATACGCATCTCGGGTTACACCGAGGATGAGAAGGTGAATATCTGTAAGAAATACCTTATTCCCAAACAGCTTGAGCGCAACGGACTGAAAGGCGATGAGGTTAATATTACTGAAGCCGCCATTCGTGACATCATCCGCCATTACACGCGTGAGGCGGGTGTCCGTAACCTTGAGAGGGAGATTGCCAATATCTGCCGTAAGGTAGTCAAGCAAATCTTGTTTAAGCCAAAGGAAAACAAGATAACAATCACACCCGCGCGCCTGGAAAAACTCATCGGCGTCAAGCGTTTCCGTTTTGGCCGCGCGGAGGAAGAAGATCGAATCGGTCAGGTCACCGGCCTGGCATGGACAGAGGTTGGTGGTGACCTGTTGACCATTGAGGCGGCCATTGTTCCGGGCAAAGGCAAAGCGACACGCACCGGTCAGCTTGGTGATGTCATGCAGGAATCCATAGAAGCAGCCATGACCGTGGTCAGGAGCCGTAGTGATGTTCTGGGAATACCACCGGATTTTTACAAGGATCATGATTTTCATATTCATGTCCCCGAAGGTGCTACACCCAAAGACGGGCCCAGCGCAGGTGTTGCTATGTGCACCGCCCTGGTTTCTGCCCTGACCGGCATTCCGGTTAAGGCAAATGTTGCCATGACTGGGGAAATCACCCTGCGGGGTGAAGTACTCCCTATCGGTGGGTTAAAGGAAAAACTCCTAGCAGCTCTGCGTGGCGGAATTGAAATTGTACTGATACCCTCAGAGAACGAGCGTGAACTGAGCGAGATACCGAAGAACATAAAACAGAACCTCGATATCCGACCGGTAAGGTGGATAGATGAAGTAATGGCTGTTGCCTTGCAGAAAATGCCAACTCCATCTAGTGATAATAAAAAATCCGGAGAGTTGGTGAAGAACAAGGAAACAACTAAAGATCAAAAAACTGATATGCTTAGACCACATTAATCATGTGGTTTGCAATTTGATTTCCTTATCGCTACTGGTTTATAGCCCGCGTTCAGCTTGACGTTAATCAGGCCAATTGGTATAAAACCCGGCCTGAGAGTAAGCTGTGACCATGAATCAAACTGTATTTTCCAAGATTGCATACGTAACTATCTACAATAACTTTAGGGACATTTAGGGGACCAATAATATGAACAAAGCCGAGTTGATCGACGCGATTGCTGAATCCGCAGACCTGTCCAAGGCATCAGCCAGTCGCGCACTAGACAGTGCAATTGATACGATAACCAAAGCCCTGAAAAGGGGTGATACAATAACCTTGGTTGGATTTGGCACATTTTCAGTGCGTAATCGTGCGGCTAGAACGGGCCGTAACCCTCGTACCGGAGAAACCATCAGGATCAAGGCATCAAAAGTACCTGGATTTAAGGCTGGAAAAGCACTCAAGGATGCCATAAACTAGCGCGCCTCCTTGGGTGCTTAGCTCAGCTGGGAGAGCGTCGCCCTTACAAGGCGAATGTCGGGGGTTCGAGCCCCTCAGCACCCACCAATTGCTTCCGGAGTGGTAGTTCAGTTGGTTAGAATACCGGCCTGTCACGCCGGGGGTCGCGGGTTCGAGTCCCGTCCACTCCGCCACTGAAGATATACGGGCGTGCCTTAACAGGGCGCGCCCTTTTTATTTGGGATTACGATAGATAATGTTGCAGATTATTCGAGACAAGACGACCGGTTGGATAGCGACAGCCATCATGTTGCTGCTGATCATTCCATTCGCGTTCTGGGGCATTAATTACTATTTTGCGGGGGGCAAGGCACCGGTAGTCGCAACAGTCAATGGTGAAGACATCAAGTTGGCTGAATTCCAGCGTTCCTACACCAATTACAGGCAACAAATGCAGCAATATCTCGGTAAAAACCTGACCGCAGCTGAGGAAGAGGCCTTGAAGCTCGAAACCCTGAACAAGTTGGTGGAGAGCAAGTTGCTGGATCAGGTAAACGCTTCTTTTGGCCTGCAGATAAGTGATCAACAGGTCAAACAGGCCATCAAGGGTATCGAGATATTTCAGTCAGACGGGAAATTTAGTAATGAAATGTACCAATTGGGTTTGATGCAGCTGGGCATGTCCCCTGCGCTCTATGAGCACCAGATCCGCCTCGACATGATGTCAGAGCAATTACAAAGTACAGTGATTGACAGTGAAATTTCTACTGGCCAGGAAGCCAGGGCAGCCTCCGTGCTGGTCAATCAGACCCGTGATATACACTACGCCTTGATCCCTGTGGATCGTTACAAGGAATCGATAGCTGTATCCGAGCAGGATATAGATGATTTCTATAACGAACATGTCACACGTTATTTCAAACCGGAACAGGTGAAGGTGGCCTATATTAATCTGTCCATGAACAAGCTGGCAGAGCAGGTCACTGTAAAAGAAGATGAATTGCTTGAATATTACGAAGACAACAAATCAAGTTACGACCAGGAAGAACAGCGCAAGATTACCCAGATACTTTTCAAGACGGAAGAAAATGCCACGGAAGAACAGCTAGCATCTGCCAAAGACGAAGCGGATAAAGTGCTCGCAGCGATTGAGTCCGGGAAGTCATTTCAAGATATTGCAGCGGTCTATAAAGAGAACAAGGAAACCAATTTCAGTATTACGGAGTATGGATTCCTGCCCAAGGGGATACTTCAACCCGAAGTAGACAAAGCGGTTTATTCGATGCAGATGGGTTCTGTCAGCAAGGTAATTGAGTCGAAACTGGGTTTTCATATTGTCAAATTGATTGATATCAAGGGTGGTGTCATGAACACCTTTGAGAATAACCGTGAAAAGGCGGAAACGGACTACCGTATGCAGAAGGCCGAATCAAATTTCTTTGATCTGGCGGACCAGCTTGCCAACCTCGCCTATGAACACCCGGATTCACTGGAAGTTGCTGCCTCTGAAACCGGGTTGACGGTTCAGGAGAGTGACTGGTTCGATCGCAGTGGCACAGAGGAAGGCCTGACTGCTGATCCAAAGGTCATTGATGCAGCCTTTTCCGAGGATGTGCTGGGGAACCGTCATAACAGTGATGTGGTCGAGGTTTCCGACGGCAATCTCGTCGTGTTGCGGGTGCTTGAACATTCGCCTCGAGCCAGACGACCGCTCGATGAGGTCAGGGACACAATAATCAGTGATATTAAATTTACCCGGGCGAGAGACAGTGCCAGAGAACTGGGACAGAAGATTATTGACGAGCTTGAATCTGGCAAGGATTTCGCCGCTATTGCAGAGACCCATAACGTAAAATGGGAAGAAGCCGACGGGATAAAGCGTGATGACATCTCGGTCAACCGCGCTGTACTCCGGACTGCTTTTACCGCAGGTTTGGTAGAAGAGGGGGGAGCCATATATGATGGGGTTGAAATGGGTAGCGGTGATTTTGCCGTGATGGCGATCACAGGCGTGCACAATCCCGACCCCGAATCTTTCAAGGGGAAAACAGTCGAAGAAACCAGGATAAAGATAGAAGCCTATCGAGCCGCTAATTCCTGGGTCCAGTTCCTGGAACAGCTCAAGGCGGAAGCCGATATAACCCTGTTTACAGAAACCCTGCAATAGGCTTACTGAAGCCCTGATCAGTCCGCTGTCTTTCTGGCTTCCCTGTCCTCCGGTAAATACCGTTCAAGTATTGCAGCACCGGTGCTGTCACCCCAGACATTGACCAGGGTGCGTATCCGGTCAAGGAACCAGTCTACTGCCAGTAGGATACCTATCCCTTCAAGTGGTAGATTCACTGCTGTCAGGACAATGATCATCGTTACCAGGCCGGCCTGTGGAATTCCGGCGGCGCCGATGGCGGCCAGCGTCGCCGTGATGAAGATAATGATCTGTTCATGTAAGCCCATCGGGATTCCGTAGGCCTGCGCAATAAACATGACTGCAACGGCCTCGTACAATGCCGTACCGTCCATGTTGACAGTTGCCCCCAGAGGCAGGACAAAATTAACTGCACGCCTGTCCACGCCTCCTTCAATGGCGCATTCCATGGTTAGTGGCAGCGTGGCCGAGGAACTCGAGGTACCGAACGCGGTAATAAGGGCCCGTGACATACCCAGAAGGTAGGCCATACCGCGTCTTGTCAGCAAATGCAAGAAGGCCAAAAGGACACAGAAATGGACCAGCAGCCCCAGGCCAACTGTAAGAATGTATTTTCCCACCTGGATGATTTCTTGCCAGAAGGCTTCTCCACCACCGGCCTGACCCAGACGGGAGGCGATCATGGCAAAGATCCCAACCGGTGCCAGGACCATGATCCAGAGTACGATCTTCATCATGACTTCATTAAGTCCTATGAAGAAATTGATCACAACCGCCCCGCGGGATCCGGTGGTCGTCAACGCGGCTGCAAATATCAGGCAGAAGACAATGATAGGCAGTAATTGGGTGTCGGCAGCTGCCGCTACCAGGTTGGGCGTAATCAGGCTCAGGATAATTTCTGTCAGGCCCGTGGTCTCCTTGCCAGAGATATCCCCAGGGACGGTAGCAGGCAGATTTTCGTATCCACTGCCGGGTGCGATCAGGTTGACTAGGACCAAGCCGATCAAAACCGCCAGTGCCGTGGTGATTGCATAGTAGGCAATGGTCAACCCACCAAAGCGCCCCAGTTTTCTGATATCCCCGAGCGAGGCGACTCCGCTGATGACTGCAGCGATGATCAGGGGAATGATGGTCATCTTGAGAAGATCTAGAAACAGGCGGCCGATCCATTCGACGGACTGCATGGTCTCTCCGAAAAACCAGCCACAGAGTATACCGGCCACCGCGCCGGCCAGGATGGCATATAATAGGGTGTTATTGTGCGTCGTTTTTTCAGCCAAGGGCGATGGTTCAGGTCATGCCGATCGCATTGTATCCGCAATCAACATAGGTGATCTCACCGGTAATGGCCGAGGCATAATCCGAGCACAGGAATGCTGCAGCATTTCCGACCTCATCGATAGTGACATTACGCCGTAAGGGGGCAGATTTCTCCACCTGATTGAGGAAATCTCGCAGGCCACTGATCCCCGAGGCGGCCAGTGTACGAATCGGGCCGGCAGAGATGGCGTTTACCCGGATATTTTCTGGGCCAAGGCTGGCTGCCATGTAGCGGACATTGGCCTCCAGGCTGGCTTTTGCAACGCCCATGACGTTGTAATTGGGCATGGCCCTGACGGCACCAATATAGGTGAGTGTCAACATGGCCCCGTTACGGCCTTTCATCATCGGACGTGCGGCATCACCGAGAGCCGAAAAACTGTAGGAACTGATCTCGTGTGCGGTGAGAAAACCTTCGCGGGTCAGGCTCTCCAGGTATTCACCCTCCAGTAGTTCGCGAGGTGCATAGGCGACCGAATGGACCAGGATATCGAGACTATCCCAGTAGTCATCGATATGTTCAAAAACGCCCTGAATTTGCTCGTCACTGCCGACATCGCAGGGGACTGTAATTTCCGAGCCCAGTTCTGAGGCAAATTTCTCTACACGATCGCGTAGTTTTTCGTTTTGGTAGGTGAATGCAAGTTCGGCGCCTTCACGATGCATGGCCTTGGCAATGCCCCAGGCAATGGAACGATTACTGGCAACACCCACAATCAATGCACGTTTACCATCAAGTAAGCCCATATGTGATTCCTTTATAATTGATATTGTTTAAAAGCAGGTCACGTTACCCGAGTGTACAGAATACAACTGACGTTTATAATGTTGCTTGCAAACTCATGTTGGCTAGTGCCCATAATAACGAATAATGACCAGAATTGCTCTTTACTGGCTGCTATGCAGCCTGTGTTACCTGGCAGCCTGTAGTGATGAGCCCTGGAATAATCCCTATCCTGGAGACCAATCGCAACAGAATATCTATTATGATGTCTTCAGTGAGCGCCCCAAACATCTTGATCCTATCAGTTCCTACAGCGCCAATGAATATGTCTTTCTCGGGCAGATCTATGAGCCGCCCCTGCAATATCATTTCCTGAAGAGGCCATATCAGCTCACGCCATTAACGGCCACGGAAATGCCCGAGGTTAGTTATCTTGATACTGAAGGCCGGTTCCTGCCGGAAACAGTCGCGGCAGAAAAAGTGCACAGGGCCATATACCGGATAAGCATTCGTCCCGGCATCCTATTCCAGCCGCACCCGGCCTTTGCCAGGGGTGATGCCGGTACTTACCTTTATCATGACTTGACGTCCGGGGACCTGGCAGATGTCTATACGCTGGATGATTTCATCGAAAAAGGTACCCGTGAATTAACGGCGGAAGATTATATCTACCAGATAAAACGATTTGCGCATCCTGGAGTACATTCACCCATTGGCGGTTTGATGAGCAAATATATCCTGGGTCTGGATGAGTTGGGCAGATCACTGGCAGATGTCCAGCCGCACAATGGTGGCAGCCGTTATATAGACCTGCGAAAACATGTGCTGGAAGGCGTCAGGCTGATCGACAGGTACACCTTTGAGATTAGTCTGAAAGAAAAATATCCCCAGTTCATTTACTGGTTATCGATGAGCTTTTTTGCCCCCATGCCCTGGGAAGTCGATAGGTTTTATTCACAAGCGGGCATGAAGGAAAAGAATATCGTGCTTGACTGGTATCCAGTAGGAACCGGCCCGTTTATGCTGACCGTAAACAATCCTAACCGGCAGATGGTCCTGGAGCGCAATCCGAATTTTCGTGGTGAAACTTATCCCGCAGAAGGGGAAGAAACGGATTGGGAAGACGGGTATCTGCAGGATGCCGGAAAGCGTATGCCCTTTATTGACAAGGCCGTTTTCAGTCTGGAAAAGGAAAATATTCCGGCCTGGAACAAATTCCTGCAGGGCTATTACGATACCTCAGGGATAGATTCAGACAGTTTTGATCAGGCGGTACAGTTCAATGCGCGTGGTGACGCCGAGCTTACCCAGGTAATGCAGGAAAAGGGGATCAATCTGAGCACGGCGGTGACTACCTCGAGTTACTATATGGGCTTTAACATGCTGGATGATGTAATTGGTGGCGACAGCCAGCGCGCGCTCCTGCTACGCCGCGCTATATCCATCGTGATCGATTATGAGGAATACATCTCTATCTTTGCCAATGGCCGCGGACTCCCGGCCCAGGGGCCGATTCCACCGGGCATCTTTGGAAATCTGGAAGGTGAAGCGGGCATCAATCCCTATGTCTACGAATGGAAGAACACCCGGCCAGTGCGGCGTACGGTGGAAGAGGCCAGGCGACTTATGGTTGAGGCCGGTTACCCCAATGGCCGCGATAAGCAGACAGGCAAATCCTTGATACTCTATCTGGATACACCGGCCGCCGGGCCAGGCACCAAGGCCGTATTCGACTGGTATCGAAAGCAATTTGCAAAGCTTGGAATCCAGCTAGTCATACGAGTTACGGATTACAACCGGTTTCAGGAGAAGATGATCAAGGGAACGGCGCAGATTTTCATGTGGGGCTGGAATGCCGATTATCCTGATCCGGAGAATTTTCTGTTTTTGCTCTACGGGCCAAATGGCAAGGCCGAATACAACGGCGAAAATGCAGCCAACTACAGGAACAGCGAATTTGATACCTTATTTAACCGAATGAAAAGCATGGCCAACGGCCCCGAGCGCCAGCAGTTGATCGACCGGATGGTCGAGATCCTACGGCGTGATGCGCCCTGGATATGGGGCTATCATCCTGTCGGTTTTTCTCTTTATCATCAATGGTATGGTAATGCCAAACCCAACCTCATGGCAAATAACACACTCAAGTATAAACGGATAGATCCGGTGACCAGGGAAAAACTGCGCAGGGAATGGAACCGTCCCGCGTATTGGCCGTTCATTGTCCTGTTTTTTGTCCTGGTGGTCAGTGTAATACCGGCCTGGCGATCCTATAAACGGCGGGAGCGGTCTGCAGCACTATGATCAATTACATCATACGGCGGATCCTCTATGCCTTGCCAATCCTGATTGGTGTCAATGTAATTACCTTTGTGCTGTTCTTTGTTGTTAACACACCGGATGATATTGCGCGTATGCAACTGGGCCAGAAAAGAGTTACCCAGGAGGCCATAGAGAAATGGAAGGCCGATCGTGGTTATGACAGGCCGATATTGTGGAATGCGAATGCAAGCGGTACGGGCAAGCTGACAGAAACTATATTTTATATCCATTCCGTCAAGCTATTTGTCTTTGAATTTGGTCAGTCGGACAGCGGCCGTGATATTGGTCACGATATCAGTCAGCGTATGTGGCCAAGCCTGGCGATCACCGTGCCCAGCCTGCTACTGGGCCTGTTTGCCTACATTACCTTTGCACTGATACTGGCTTTTTTTCGCGCCACCTATATTGATGTATGGGGCGTGGTACTGTGCGTGGTAATGATGTCAGTCTCCAGTATGTTTTATATCATCGGTGGGCAGTTTGTAATCGGCAAGTTGCTGCACCTGGTGCCGATATCGGGTTATGACACCGGGATCCAAGCTATCAAGTTCGTGGCTCTGCCAGTGCTTGTAGGGCTGGTTGGAAGCATCGGTTCATCAACGCGCTGGTACCGCACAATATTTCTTGAAGAGATGAACAAGGATTATGTCAGGACGGCACGCGCGAAGGGTTTGCCGGAAAAGCTGGTCCTGTACCGGCATGTGTTGCGTAACGGACTTATCCCTATCCTGACCGGCGTGGTTGTCATATTACCCATGCTCTTTATTGGCAGCCTGATCACGGAATCCTTCTTTGCCATTCCTGGACTGGGGAGTTATACGATCGACGCGATTAACCGTCAGGACTTTGCCATCGTTCGCTCGATGGTCTATCTGGGATCAGTGCTCTATATTTTTGGACTGCTCCTGACGGATATTTCCTACACGATCGCAGATCCGAGGATCAGACTGGAATAACAGAATGCCTGTACTGTTTATTACAGATATCCTGATCTTTGTTCTGCTGGGGATGGTGATCCTGTTTGCCTGGTATACTACAAGACACGAACACCTGCGTGCGCCCTGGAGGCAGGTTGCTGCAAACCCCCTGGCGATGGTAGCCGTGGTAATCCTCGGGTTCTATATAATTATCGGCCTGCTGGATTCCATTCATTTTCATCCGCGGCTGTCCTGGGAGGAGGAAAAACAGGTTGAATATTCCACCGAGATTCACAGCCTGCTGGATGTACTGACTGAAAAGATGCGGACACAAATAGAAACCAGTTACTCCGCCCCGTTTGCCACACACTCCTTTGCCAAGGAAGTGATTGTCCTTCCGGATGGCAGCGAGATCAGGGCCTATCCCCGATTAGCCTTTGCCGGGCGTCACCTTGATGATGTAAATGATGTCGGCAGTGACATCCTGATAAAGTCAATCAGTGGGGGACTGGTAGGCCTTTTCATCTGGGCCTTGCTCTGCGGCCTCAGTATCTTCTGGCTGGCCCGGCACAGGCAACACACCTTAAACGAGACTTTGGGATCCATCATACAGCGACAGGGTCGTATCCCCTGGCATATCATCTTGATCACGCTGGGTCTTTGCATTGTGACGCTGAGCACGCTGTTTTACTTGTCATCCTTTTACCATGTGCTCGGTACTGACAAGGTTGGGCAGGATGTTTTTTACCAGTCGCTCAAGAGTGTACGGACCGGCCTCTTGATCGGTACGCTTACCACCTTGGTCATGCTGCCCTTTGCCATAGCATTGGGAATTATGGCCGGTTACTTTCGTGGCTGGGTAGATGATGTCATTCAGTATCTCTATACCACGCTCAATTCGATCCCCGGAGTATTGCTTATTGCAGCCGCCATATTGATGCTTGAAGTGTATATGACGAACCATGCGGTTGACTTCACCAGTGTTGAGCAACGTGCCGATATGCGTCTTCTGTTTCTGTGCATGATACTGGGGATCATGAGCTGGACCGGCCTGTGTCGTCTGCTGCGTGGGGAGGCGCTTAAGCTCAGGGAGATTGATTATGTCCAGGCGTCACAGGCCTTCGGGGTTGGGCACTTGACCATCATGCTACGCCATGTCTTGCCCAATGTAATGCACATCGTCATGATCTCCATCGTGATTGATTTTAGTGGCTTGGTGCTGGCGGAGGCGGTGCTGGCCTATATTAATATTGGGGTCGATCCCAGTATGGCCAGTTGGGGTAATATGATAAACAGTGCACGCCTGGAATTGGCCCGTGACCCTGTCGTCTGGTGGTCCTTGGCCGCGGCGTTTATCTTCATGCTGGGTCTCGTATTGCCGGCGAACCTGTTTGCCGATGCCGTGCGGGATGCCTTTGACCCTCGAATAAGGACAATGCAATGAATAGCAAGACAGTCAGTTTACCGGATAAATCCCCGACCATTCGGGTCGTGGCCATGCCGGCTGATACCAACCCCGGGGGCAGTATCTTCGGCGGCTGGATCATGTCCCAGGTGGATATTGCTGGGAGTATTGTAGCGATTGAACGTGCTAAAGGCAGGGTAGCAACCGTCGCCGTGAATTCCTTTCATTTCCATGAACCGGTGTTAGTTGGAGACATCATCAGTTGTTATTGCGATCTGGTTCATGTAGGGCGAACCTCAATTACAGTCAAGGTTGAGGTCTATGCACAGCGTACTCCGGCCTGTGCAGAAGTGGTCAGGGTGACGGAAGCAGAGCTGACCTATGTTGCCCTGGATGAAAACCGGCGCCCGAGACCGGTGCCAGAACAGTGACAAGTTAAAGAGAGAGTTGTTGATTAGATGAGTGCATTGCTGGAAGTGCAGGATCTTCAAACCTGGTTCGGGGAAGGCGAACGGGCCGTCAAGGCGGTTGACGGAATCGATTTCAATATTGAGCCGGGTGAGACGTTTGTCCTGCTGGGCGAATCCGGCTGTGGCAAATCCATTACGGCTCTTTCGATCATGCGGCTCTTGCCGCCTTCAGCCCGGTTGCGTGGCGGCAGTGTCCGTCTCCAGGGGCGCAACTTGTTTGAACTGCCGGAATATGCCATGCGAGATGTGCGTGGTGGCCAGATTGCCATGATATTCCAGGAACCTCAGAGTTCGCTGAATCCCGTATTGTCTGCAGGTCAGCAGATCGGCGAGGCTTTGCAGCGACATAAGGGCCTGCGTGGAAAAAGGCAACGCGATTGTACCGTTGAATTACTCGATGCTGTCGGTATTCCTGACCCCGATCGGCGCATTGATGATTATCCCCATCAATTTTCCGGCGGGATGAAGCAGCGGATAATGATTGCTATGGCATTGGCCGGAGAACCTTCCCTGCTGATAGCCGATGAGCCGACAACGGCTTTGGATGTGACCATACAGGCACAGATCCTTACACTCATGAAACAGCTACAGGATGAAACCGGTATGGCCATTCTGTTCATTACCCATGACCTTGGCGTTGCATCCGAGATCGCAGACCGGGTTGCTGTCATGTATGCAGGTAAGATCGTGGAAATGAAAGATAGCCATTCCTTCTTTGCAAAACCTGAACACGAATATACTCTGCACTTATTTGACTCTGTTCCAGGGAAGGCCAAACGTGAACGGGAAAGCAGGGCAGGCGTGACACATGAAACAGCAGCGCAATCTTTGCTTACCGTAAAGGATCTCAAAGTATATTTCCCGATCAGGAAAGGGCTATTGAAACGCATTGTCGGCCAGGTCCAGGCCGTGGATGGTGTCACGATAGAAGTGCAAAAGGGGCAAACGGTAGCTATCGTGGGAGAATCTGGCTCCGGCAAGACTACCCTGGGCAAAGGCATCTTGCAGTTAACACCGGTGACCCAGGGACAGGTCATATTTAAAGGTCAGGATCTGACACAGCTCGTACCTCTCCAAATGCGAAAACAGCGATCCAGGCTGCAGGTGGTCTTCCAGGACCCCTATGCTTCCATGAATCCCCGCATGATGATCGCGGATATCATAGCAGAAGGGATGATCGCCCAGGGCATGGCTAATTCGAGAGATACACTCCTGTCACGCGTGGATCAACTCTTGGAGCATGTCGGGCTCCTGCCGGAGCACAAGTTTCGTTACCCGCATGAGTTTTCCGGTGGACAGCGGCAGCGCATCTGTATCGCCAGGGCTTTGGCTGTGGAACCTGAACTGATCATCTGTGATGAACCCACCAGTGCACTGGATGTCTCCGTACAGGCCCAGATACTGGCGCTGTTGAAGCGCCTGCAGGATGAACTGGGGTTGTCCTATATCTTCATCACTCACAATATCAGCGTGGTTGAGTACCTTGCCCATTATGTTGCTGTTATGTATCAGGGAAAGCTCGTTGAGCAAGGTGACGTCAATGACGTGCTTTATTCTCCCCAGCACTCGTATACTAAAAAACTCCTCTCCGCTGTCCCACGGATAAGGACTGGGACGGGTTAAGCGGCATGGAAATGTCTCTGATTATCAAGGCGGTGGATTTTGCAGCGGAGCAACATCGTGGTCAGACCCGCAAGGATGCCAAGGGTACGCCATATATCAATCACCCGGTCGCACTTGCAAATCTGCTGGTGAATTATGCCAGTGTGACTGACACCAACGTGATTATCAGTGCGCTACTGCATGATACAGTTGAGGATACCGGCACCACGCTGGAGGATATTGAAGAGCATTTTGGCAGCAAGATCCGTGATATTGTCAGGGAGGTGACCGACGACAAATCTCTGCCCAGCCCGGAACGCAAACGCCTGCAGATAGTTAATGCCGGCAAGTTATCATATGAAGCACGACTCGTGAAACTCGTCGACAAGATTTGCAATCTGCAGGATATGATTGAAAGGCCACCGGTTAAATGGAGCCTTGAAAGAAAGAGGGAATACTTTGACTGGGCTAAGGCGGTAATTGATAAACTGAGGGGTACAAATCAACAACTCGAAGACCTGTTTGATGAGATCTACAGTCAGAAACCCTGATTTAATCGGGCAGTTATACTAAAAAGGCGCCATTTATGGCGCCTTTTTAGTTAACAGGATCGTTTATTCCCTAATACTCTGGAAAGATGCAAGGATGGCATCAAAATCGGATTTATTAGCAGGGAAATCCGATGGCAAGCTCCAGAGAAGAGTCTGGTGATAATAACTTCTGGTTTCAATGGTGGTGTGCCAGTAAATGATATTAATACCATCGATACTACCGAGAATCTTGTAACGCACTGCTTTGTAAGGCCCTAATTGCAGGTGTTCAACTTCTGATTCATTATAATTTTCCAGGTTTTCTCTCAGGGCAGAACGGGTTATATCACTATGCTGTTGCAGTGTGATGTTATCGAAGTCCATCATGTTTTCTGAAAGGATAATGCAATAACCACCTTTCTGATCATTACCGATCTGCAGATCGGCATCATTATTCAGATCCGTCATGAGTGACCAGCCCGCTGGCAGGGAAACGGAGAACATGCCATCAAGAAAAGTTACGGGAATCGGTTGCGCTTGTGATTTGACCATTCCCTGATTACATGCGGTGAGGCCCATTAATATGAAAAACAGGCAAAGCAGGTTATATAATCTGGTCATTCTGTCCTCCTGATGTATTTTTTGTAATTATTGTACATTTTAATGCCATAAGTCATCTTTTAAGAGCCGGATTTTTGACCCATTCGATATTTCACTGTGTATTCCCGGCTATACAGACGCGATTTCTTCCGCTGTTCTTTGCCTTGTACAGTGCGTCATCGACCCGCTTCAGCAAGTTATCGACCGTCTCTTTTGCACTAATTTGCGCAACACCGGCACTGATAGTCACATGTTGATGGTCAATGATATCCGTATTCTGAATCCTGGATCGCAATTTTTCAGCGACCTGTTGTGCATTATTCAATGTTATTTCGGGAAGCAGGACTATAAATTCTTCCCCACCATAGCGAAAGACCATGTCCATGCTTCTCAGCGAAGTCCATATTATATTGACAATATTTTTAAGGACCTGATCTCCGGCGGAATGACCCAGGGTATCGTTGATACGTTTGAAATGATCAATATCCAGCAATACCAAGGAAATAGTATTGTCATAGCGTTTTAGCCGGGCCAGAGCGGTTTCCAGGGAATCATTCAAGTGCCTGCGGTTATAGGCGCCAGTCAAGTCGTCAATAATCGAGATATCCCTAAGCCTGTTTTGCAGGTTGACAATGGTTTTGACGATGATATTTGCAAACAGGATCGTGAGCAGCATGCTCGCAATAACAATAGAGGTCTCCTGTAATGGCTGACGCGAATAGTAGGCGAGGCCCGTGATCAGCAGGACTGACAGGGCGCTTAATATATTGGCCACTTTCCTGGTCAGGACGAAAAATAAAAGGACCGTGGTGGGATATATCCACAGGATTCCTAGGAGATCCTGCTCAAGCATGGATACACAGATGTTAAGGATCAGGGCAATAAAGGCAAGGCTTGGTGCAATGGGAAAGCTTCCACGGTAATGCATGTAAACTGCATCAAACGCCAGGATAAGGATTACCAGTAAATTGAAAAACGCAATGACATGCCTGCCGTTAAGGAGGCTATCGATGGCCAGAGGCAACAGCAGGATGGCGACCATGATCGAGAGACTGTAGAAAACGCGCTCCCGGTAATCGGCAATAATGTCTATAACCTGATGTGTGGCCCCGGATTGTGCAGGGTCAGGATTGCTCATGTTTTTTGGATTTTTTCTACTTGAAGTATAGCCCTGATTACCTAGATAAAAAATACCGGAATTGCGAGCCTGTTCCGAACTTTTATTCTCCGGGTGACATCAAGTGAATGGCAGAAGCAAGCAGTGAAACACGGATAGGGAATAATTCGGCAAGTTTGTTCCGGCGGGCAACGTGGGTTGGCACATTGAAGCTTAGTCTACTGGCCTGTCCCTCAAGTCGTACAGTGATGGATGTATTTTCCCCCAGGGACAGGCATTGTTCTATGATGCCATCGACTGGGTTTTCCCGTTCACCTTGCGATGGCCTGTCCACACGGTGCAGTATTATGCTATCGGGCGGTATAACCCAGTCTACAGATTCATCGGGACTGAATCGCTCATTAATAGAGCATTCCAGCGTTGTATCTCCCCACTGCAACAGTGTGATTTTCCTCCCCCGGTCGTGCGATTTAATACGGGCCTTGAAGATATTATTCAGGTCAAGAAGGTGCGCTACCCTGGCGCTGGCCGGCCTGGCAAGCACATCGGCGGGATAACCGTTTTGCAACAGGCGGCCTTCATGGATAATAAACAGTCGGTCAGCCAGCATGTAGGCCTCATCCAGGTCGTGTGTTACGAAGATGATCGGTATATTGAGTTGTTGTCTGATTCGTACCAGTTCGCGGCGGAGTTTACGCCGCGTGACCATATCAACCGCACTAAATGGTTCGTCGAGTAATAACAGGGCGGGGTCTCTCGCGAGGGCACGGGCCAGTGCCACACGTTGTTGCTGACCGCCGGAAAGCTGTCCGGGATAACGTTGGTCCATTCCCTGCAGGTTAACCAGGGCGAGTATTCGATCAATTTCCTGTTGGCTCCGGGATTTTTCCTTGCCAGGAATAGCCAGTGCAATATTCCGGGCGACCGTCAGATGAGGAAACAGGGCATAATGCTGAAATACGAATCCCGCGCGGCGTTGCCGTGCAGGTCGAAATAATTTCTGCTGTGAATCACACCAGATTTCCTCTGCCACCTTTATGATGGCTTCACTGACGTGATGCAGGCCCGCAATGGAACGCAACAGGGTAGTCTTGCCGCTGCCTGAAGGCCCCACCAGTACGATTAGTTCGTTTTTTCCGCAAGTAAAATCAACACTCAGGGGGATTGGCGTCAGTTGCCTGAGCTTGACGTAAAGATAATCAGATGGAGTGTCTGTATTCATTGTGTCTCATGCGGCTGTTTAGCACATTGATCAGTACTATCGAGGTAAATGACAACAGCAATAGCAGGGCAGAAAGCTTGCCTGCTGCGGAATTATTCAGGACCTGCAAATAGTCATAGATGGCAATGGCGGCGGTCCGTGTCTCACCGGGGATATTGCCGCCAATCATCAGTACCACGCCAAATTCACCCAGGGTATGTGCAAAGACCAGGATGAGTGCAGCCAGGATGCCGGGCCAGGCCAGGGGTAATTCTATTTGCCAAAAGGTGCGCAGGTTGCTCAGGCCACAACACCAGGCCGCTTCACGGATATCAGCAGGAATACTGGCAAAGGCGCGCTGCATGGGGATGACGGCAAAAGGCAAGTTGAAGAGCACAGAGGCCAGTAACAGGCCGTCGAAGGTAAAAATCAGTGAATGGCCCGTCAGTTGCTGGTACCAGTGGCCAATCGCCACCTGCTCACTGAAGGCATGCAGCAGATAAAAACCCAGGACCGTTGGGGGCAATACCAGTGGCAGGACGATACAGGTCAGCACCAGTGCCCGGCCGTGAAAGCGTTGATAGGCCAGCAACCGGCTGATCAGGATCCCGGCGGGCAGCAGTATCAGCATGGTCAGGAATGCCAGTTTGAAAGACAAAAAAACGGTCTGCCAGTCCATTACCTCTCCCTCTCCGGTGCCATGTAGCCATACTGTTCAATAATCTGACGGGCAGTTTCACCGGAGATATAGTGATACAAATTATTGGCCGTCTGGCTTGCGTGATTTAACAATACCATGCGTTGATGGATGGGTTTGTACCAGTCATGCGGTACAGTCAGTATGAGGCCCTGTTCGCGGAGCCCGCCGGTGCGCGCCAGGGAAAGGGGCAAAAATGCCAGTTCTACAGCACCTGTCCGGGCAAACTGTGCGGTCTGGCCGACATTTTCAGCCAGGATAAGCTTGCCATTGTCTTCCTGCCAGAGGTCATAACGTTCCAGTACCTCCCTAGCCGCACGACCATAAGGAGCGAGTGCAGGATTGGCCAGCGCGATACGGCTGCTGTGGGTCAAATCCATATTTCGGAGAATAGTATCGACGGTGCCCGGCGGTGGGATATCTATTGCGTGGCTGATAAACAGGACTAGCTGCCCGTTAGCATAGATTTTACCTTCATCCCGTGTAAAGCCCCGCGCATGAAGCCCTTTCACATAAGATTCATCAGCCGAGAGGAACAGTTCGAAGGGTGCACCCAATTCAATCTGGTGAGTCAGGGTGCCTGATGCACCCGAGGCTAGGCGTATTTTTTCGCCGGTCAGTACCGTGTAGTGCCGGCTGATTTCTTCCATGGCGGGATAGAAATTAGAAGACACGGCAATGACCGGTTCATCTTCTGCACTGATCGGACCGGATTGCGAGTAAAACAATAAAATCAGCAGCAGAAGGCGGATTCGCATCAGTTTGCCGGTTTCCTCATGGTAACAAATTCTTCCGCAGCCGTCGGGTGTATGCCTATGGTGGCATCAAACTGGGCCTTGGTTGCCCCGGCCTTTAGGGCAATGGCAATACCCTGGATGATCTCTCCAGCATCTGGTCCGAGCATATGTACACCCACGACGCGATCACTGGTTTTGTCGACGATTATCTTCATGAAGGTTTTCTCTTCGCTTTGCATTAGACTCAGCTTCATGGGTTTAAAAGACGACTTGTAAATTGTAACGGATCCATATTTTTCCCTTGCAGCTTCTTCCGTGAGGCCGACGGTCCCGATATTGGGCTGACTGAAGACACAGGTCGGGATATTGCTGTAATCCACCATGGTACCCTGATTATTGAACAGGTTACGGGCCAGTGCCATTCCCTCGGCCAGGGCCACGGGGGTAAGGTTCACGCGATCTGTCACATCACCAACGGCATAAATCGAGGAAACAGAGGATCGGTAATGTTCGTCAACGATGACGGCCCCTTTGTCATTCATCTTGACTCCGACGCTTTCCAGTCCCAGATTGGCGGTGTTCGGGGTACGTCCCGTGGCATACATCACCCTGTCCGCATCACCACGGCTGTTGTCAGAATAGGTGATCGCATAACGGTCACCTGCCTTTTCAATGGCTTTAATCCTGGTATCAAACAGCAGCGTGATCCCTTGTTTGCACATCTGATCAGCGAGCTGGCTGCGCAGGTCCTGGTCAAAACCCCTTAAAAAAAGTGGGCCACGGTAGACGAGGGTAGTATCCACACCCAGCCCATGGAAGATGCCAGCAAATTCAACAGCGATATAACCGCCACCGACGATTACAATCCTTTCAGGTAGTGTCTCGAGAAAAAAGGCCTCGTTAGAGGTAATCACGTGTTCATTGCCCGGAAAACCAGGGACACTGGGCCAGCCACCGGTTGCCAGTAGAATACGCTCTGCAGATATTTGTTCACCATTAACCTCAACCGTATGGGCATCTTTCAGCGTTGCACGGCCATCGATAATAGCCACCCCGGCATTATTCAGGATCTGTTCGTAAACGCTGTTCAGGCGTCTGATCTCGGCATTCTTGTTTTTAATAAGCTGTTGCCAGCTGAAGCGAATATCATTTATCGACCAGCCGAAACTGCGTGCGACCTCGAAGTCTTCATTGAAATGAGAGGCGTAGACAAACAGCTTTTTGGGTACACAGCCAACATTTACACAAGTCCCGCCATAGTAACGGTCTTCAGCAATGGCAACACGGGCGCCATACTCGGCGGACAAACGGGCGGCCCGGACACCGCCGGAACCCGCGCCGATTACAAACAGGTCATACTGGAATTTTGTCATTGATTCTCATTTTCATTAGAAATTTAAGGCGTTCATTGTATTGATTTTTCCTTATAATGCATCATTTGAAATTATTACTGTGTTAATAGCTAAAATTTATGTAGCCTTTACTGGCCCTCAGCCTAATCTCATAACATGCCTACAGAAGTTAATAACGATACCATTACCCGGGAAAACGCACGGTTAATGACACGCGCCAGCCATGCCTCCGTGCTAGCGGGGTCATTCCTGGTAGTGATTAAACTGGTGGCCTTTTTGTTTACCGGCTCGGTTGCGCTGCTGACGAGCCTCATCGATTCAGCAATCGATGTGCTCGCCTCGCTCGTGAACATGATGGCAGTACGGCAGTCACTAGCCCCCGCTGACCGTGAACACCGGTTCGGACATGGTAAGATAGAATCCCTTGCGGGGATATTGCAGGCTGCCTTTATCAGCGCATCAGTTATTTTTATTGTTATTGAAGCTATCAACAAGCTGGTACACCCTCAACCGGTAAGCCATGGCATGATGGGAATCATCGTGATGATAATATCTATCATTGTCACCATATGGCTGGTCAGTTACCAGCGGCATGTGATCAAGAAGACCGGTTCGGTCGTGATCAGTGCTGATTCTCTTCACTATGTCTCCGATCTGTTATTCAATGCCAGTGTCATCCTTGCCCTGGTTCTCAGCTATTATTTCAACCTGACGCTGGCGGATCCAATCATTGCTCTGGTCATTGCCTTGTTTATCCTTGCAAGCGTCTGGGAGATCGTAAAGACCTGTTTCGATCAGTTAATGGATAGGGAATTGCCTGATGAAGACCGCGAAAAGATCAGGCAAATCGCGCTATCACATGCAGAAGTTAACGGGATTCATGCGTTCAGGACACGGGCCTCCGGAAGGGATATCTTTGTACAGCTTCATGTTGAACTGGATCCCGAACTTCGCCTGACACGGGCGCATGAGATAGCCGATGAAGTCCAGGCAATGATCTGCGAGGCCTATCCGAATGCCGATGTCATCATTCACCAGGATCCTGAAAATGACCAGGAATAGGCACTCTATTTTACCTCGTTTAATGCCTCATCCAGTTGTGATATTTTTTCAGCCAGCGTAGGACCGTCAAAGGCGCGTGTTCCTTCTTCCAGTTCCCTGCGGCATATTTATTCGCTTCAGACAAGGTCGGATAGATATGAATAGTACCCAGGATCTTGTTCAGTCCGATGCCATGTTTCATGGCGGAGATATATTCTGTGATCAAATCCGCAGCATGATCACCGACAATCGTCGCACCCAGGACCCTGTCCTTGCCGGGAACGGTTAATACCTTAACCATCCCGTAATCAGTACCGTCTGCAATTGCCCGGTCGAGATCGTCGATTCCATAGCGCGTTACCTCATATTCAATCTCTTTTTCTCTTGCTTGCGCCTCGTTGAGGCCAACACTGGCCACCTCGGGGCGGGTAAAGGTAGCGCGTGGGATAACAGAATAATCTACCCTGAATTTCCGGAAGCGGCTAAACAGGGCATTAACAGCGGCATACCATGCCTGGTGGGCCGCTGTGTGTGTGAATTGATAGGGTCCGGCGACATCGCCGCAGGCATAGATATTTGGATAGATGGTTTGCAAGTAATCATTGACTGCGATGGTGCCTTGTGGTGTCAAGGGGATATTCAGCCGATCCAGGCCGTAACCCGTGGTATTCGCTTTGCGCCCAACGGCAACCAGAATGGCATCAAATTCAATCTCAATCTCTTTCCCTTGATGTTCACAGACCAGTATCTTTGTCCCGTTATTGCATTTGATACGTGTGGCCTTGTATCCCAGGCGTACATCAATCTCCTGGGCAACAAATGTTTGGTACACCATGGAAGAGGCATCTTCATCCTCCTGTAGTAAAAGGCGAGGCATCATTTCCACCTGGATGACCCGGCTGCCGAAAAGCGCGAAACACTGTGCCAGTTCACAACCAATCGGTCCGCCGCCCAGTACTACCAGTCGACCGGGTAGTTCACGGCATTCCCAGATCGTGTCCGAGGTGTAGTAATGAATCTTATCCAATCCTTCAATCGGCGGGACAAAGGGGCTGGCACCGGCAGCGATGATGATATTCCGTGTAGTGACTGTTCTGTTATTCACCTTGATTTCCCAGGGTGAGAGTATCTCTGCCTCGCCTTCAACGCATTCCACTCCGAGGCTTGTATAGCGTTCAATCGAATCATGCGGTTCCACTTTACGGATCACGGACTGTACCCGTTGCATGACATCGGCGAATTCAAATTCGGGATGAACAGGTTTGAAGCCCAGCGCCTCTGCCTCGCTGGCGTCAGCCAGAAAACGGGCGGAACGGATCAGGGCCTTGGATGGCACGCAACCGGTATTCAGGCAGTCACCACCCATCTTGTGTTTTTCAATCAACATAACCCTGGCCTTAACAGCTGCGGCGATATAGGCGGCAACTAGTCCGGCGGAGCCGGCACCAATAACGGTCAGGTTTTGATCAAATTCATCAGGCTTTTTAAAGCCCTTATAGACACGACGGCGATTGATGAATCCTATAACCGCCTTTGCAAGATAGGGAAATAACGCCAGTAATACAAAGGCAATTAACAGATCAGGAGAAAGAATCCCGCTTAATGATTCGATCTGTGACAATTGCGTTCCTGCATTTACATAGACCAGGGTACCGGGCAGCATGCCAGCCTGGCTGACAAGATAAAACGTAGCCAGTCGGATCGGCGTCAAAGCCATCACCACATTAATAATGAAAAAGGGGAACAGGGGGATCAACCGAAGGGTAAACAGATAATAGGCTCCATCTTTTTTCACGCCTTCATTTATGATCTTGAGCCGTTTGCTGTAACGTTGCTGAACGAAATCGTGCAAGAGGGTACGTGAAATGATAAAGGCCATGCTGGCGCCCAGGCTGGATGCAAACGAGACAAGGATGGTTCCCCAGAGTAAGCCGAACAGTGCGCCCGCGATCAATGTCATGACCAGTGCACCGGGGAGCGACAGGCCTGTTACCAGGATATAGAGCAGGAAAAACAACAGCATGGAGAAAGGCCTGTGTGCTGTGACATAAGCGCTAATATCCTGGTGTGATCGGCGGAAGTAGTCGAGCGTTAGTATCTCCTGCAGGTCTAGGAGGAAAAACACTGTAATGGCGACAAGGATGCTTACCAGTAATAGGATTTTTTTCTTACTTTTGGTCATTTGTTAATTATTCCTCGTTACTTTGATGGTTCAAGGTAAATGAAGTTCAGGCAAAAAAAAAGCTGACATCCTGTCAGCTTTGAAGATCCACTATGTACATCATAGTGGAGGAGAGAGATCATTTAACTCAAGCAGTGCTATCTGTGGTCACGCCTGTGGTTGCTCTTGACAGGTTCTCGGACCATGTCCCGGCGCTTCGGTACACCCGTCGCAAGCACCACGCTGGCAGCAATGATGATTAACAGTGTTGTGGTGATGCCTAACATGCTTTCTTGGTCCTCCGGCAAAGTTTGGTTTGCTTTGATAGCTATTCCGCAAGAACCATGCCCGTTTCATTGGGGCCTGGGAAGAAGCACTATTTTTTTATTAATTTCTTTAAAATTAGGTAGTTATATCAGGAGCCGGATTTAGCGGAGAATGAGATTGTATGTAATGCAAACGGGGGATCTATGTAAAAGTGTTACTTATAGACGACAGGTGAAAGGCCGACTTTCATGCCCTCCAGTTACTTCTTACCTTTATTTAGAGTAGATATTTGTGACTTATATTAAAGTGTGGGGGTCCAGCGGTGTTCCTGTTTTTGCTCCATAGTCTGCAACTGCGACTTAGCTGGTTCATGGCCCTGTCCTGCGGCTAGCCTGTACCAGCGTCTGGCCTCTTCAAGGTCTGCGGCGGCTACACCCCTGCCATCGCGGTACATATTGGCCAGTGCATACTGGGCATCGGCGAGATCCTTTTTAGCCAGTATCAGGTACCAGTGCAGTGCCTTTCCGTAATCCTGTGTCAGGAGCAGATTGCCGGTCTCGTATAAACGGGCAACGGTCAATTGTGCGTCGGCATAACCCTGCTCCGCTGACATTAATAACCATTCAACAGCTGTTAGCGAGTCTTCCACTACCCCCAGGCCATAGGTATAACAGATTGCTAAACTGTACTGGGCCGCGGCATGACCCTGATCGGCTGCACGCAGGTACCAGATTACAGCCTCGGTATCATCCTTTTTTACACCTTGGCCAAAGGCATAGGCCACCGCCAGATTATATTGCGCGTCCACGTCGCCCTGAACCGCGGCAAGGGTAAACCAGCGGACCGCTTCGTGGTAATCTTGTGTAACACCTTCGCCAGTATAGAACAGATAACCCAGGTGTGACTGTGCCTTTGCATTACCCGCCAGGGCCGGTTCGCGGAACTCGGCAGCGGCTTTTGAATAGTTACTATCATGCATCGCTCGCATGGCAGTGGGCATGTCCGCCTTTGAATATTCTGGTAGGAAAATCAACAAAAAAAAATAAAGGACTGATTTGAACCGCATTATTCTATATCAGGCGAGCAGACCACCTATCAGTGCGCCAATCAATAACGGAATGATGTTTACCAGGATCAGGATCATCACTCCCATTGCGGCGATGGCGCCTACCAGCGGGACCCCGGTAAGGAAGGTACAAGCAAAGAACAGAAACCCGGCCAGGATCAGGCCCGGCAACAGAGCGGCCAGTAAACCGGGCCCTACACCACCTGCCACCTTGCCACCAACTATCCCGGCGATAAGCGGCCCGATTGCGGGTAACCAGAATAACAGCAGCGAAATCACTGCCATCCAGATCATCCCCATAATTACACTACCTTCTGCTTCTTGTGGCATGTTACCCTCCCAATCTGGCATTTCGGTATATTACCGGGCTATAGATTCAAGATAAGTACGGAATAGTTTATGGTATTAGGCAGTATTGTACATGCTATAAAAGATACATTAATTATAAACGAAACAAGCCATCGGTTAACGGAGTAGCGCCATGCAGAAAAAAATATCACCAGCGAGAGCCATTCGCGCACTCATGCAACAACCTGGCATCATCCGCACATTGGGTGCACATGATGTCCTGACAGCCGTAATGGTGGAACAGGCGGGATTTGACTCGGTTTTTATCGGCGGTTTTGGTACCAGTGCCAGTCTCTATGGCCTGCCTGATTTGAATTTTCTCGGCATGATGGAAATGGTCGATGCGACTCGGCGTATGGCCCATCGCGTCTCCATCCCTGTTGTGGCTGATGCCGATACCGGCCATGGCGATCTGCATAATGTCATGCGTTGTGTACAGGAATTCGAAGGGGCAGGCGCCGCAGGAATAATACTTGAAGATCAGGCCTTCCCCAAGCGCTGCGGACATTTTGGTGGCAAACATGTGATCCCGGCAATCGAGATGGTGGCAAAATTCAAGGCTGCTGTAGCTGCAAGAAATGATGATGACTTTCTGTTTATTGCACGTACTGATGCGCGGGAAACCGATGGTTTAGATGATGCGATTGATCGCATCAATCGTTATTGCGATGCGGGTGCAGACGTCGCCTTTATAGAGGCGCCGTTGTCTATCGATGAACTCGAAGAAATATGCAAGCGTGTAGAGTACCCGAAGTTTGTCAACATGCTGGCCTATGGTAAAACGCCGATACTTAGTGCCGCAGAACTGGAAGATATGGGGTTCAAGATGATGGTTGCCCCGATCGATTCAGTATTGCTGACAGCAAAGATCATGCGTGAAATGACTGATGTGTTTAAACGTGATGGTCACACTAAGGCACTCTTTGATGACATGGTGGATTTTGAGGAAATTAAGAATATTCTGGGCCTGCAAAAGTACTTGACACTGGAAGATCAATTCAAGGATTAGCAGATTAAATAATTTGCTTTATTCCTGCGCATGGTTGGGAGGGAGAGGCATTTGATTATTCATGAACAGGTATTTCACGCCGATATATTTAATTCCAGGAAAACCACATAAGACCAAAAAAATTAATTCCAACCATATGCCTAACCATAATGAATATCTCTTCAAGTCAAAACCAATCTGTCATTAACCCCATATTATTGCAAATACGCTCATCCGGGCGAATGATAGATCTGATATGCATTATATTACTCGCGGCCCTGAATCCTTTGACATATACGCTCTTCGCGGATTCTGCCTACAGCCAGCCTGATACCTTCGCCTATATATCGCAAGCCATCAATTTTCTGGAGAATGGTCAGCTGCATACCGGTCCCTTCGGGCATATTGATTCATCTCTGATATTACCCCCCCTGTTTCCCTGGTTGATTTCAATACTTATGTTGCCAGGAATCGATGGTTTAACAGCTGCAGTCAAGATCAGCCAGTTCTCCGGCATCTTGTTCTCGTTTCTGGGATATTTCTTGATTAGGAAGAGGATTGGTTATGTGGGTAGCCTGATAACCATGGTGGCACTCCAGTTAACTTCTTTTTACTTTAATGTTTTCAGCACACCACTTACCGAAGCTGTCTTTCTACTAATGCTGTTGGCAGGCTTTCATGTATTACTGTTTTCTCTCAATCCAACCAGACAGAAAGGCCTGATATCCTTCTTTGTCTGCGGCATGGTCTGTTCACTAGTATTTTTTAGCAGAGACATTGGCCTGGCATTTCTTGTAAGTTCATTCATTATTATTTTGCTACACAATTATCACCAAGATGCATCTCCCGACAGTAAGGTGGTTTTGAAGACAAGCATGTTGATTTTTGGTTTTTTCATTTTCGTTATTCCCTATTTTATAGTTACATATCTGCAAACCTCCCAGCCACTACTGACGAAATCTTTCAGAATGGGTAATTATTCAGTTTCTGTTGAAGATGATGCCTTGATTAAGAAAATTGAGGCCATACACAATATTGAACCTGTTTCATATGAAATAGTGCGTCAAAAAAGGCGGGAACTGATGCAATTGTTGCCGGATGGCAGCGAGATGCTTGATTACGTTAATGAAGTCAAGCAAGGAAAAAGTCAAAAACCTGATTTGTATAATAGTATTTCAAGCAGAATGGAGGGCTATCCCGATCGGTTAAAGGGGAATGTATTAATTCTATATTACCAGATGGGGGCTGTAGTATTCACATTATTTATTTTGTTATTTTGTATTTCCGTTGCTTTTTTTCGCAGCCATAGAGACTATGCAAGGATTCTGATCCCGTCTTTTATTATCTTATATTTATTAGCTCTTTCTGTCTTTACTGATTTAGTCGGGCGATATCTTAAAGTATTATTGCCTGTAATACTGATATTCATGTATATGGAGACAATAATACTTTGCAGTATTTGCCTGGACCGATATACCGATGTTTCGAAAAAACTGTCTGAAACCATTGCGGCATCAGTTTTGACGTTGTTTTTGATTTATTTTTCGGCCTTTTTTACTGGGGGGAAAGTATATTTCCCCATGAAGGATATATCCGAAGGCACACGGATTATGCGCATGAATGTTGACGGTGAGCCAGTTTTCACATTTTTCCCGTTTTATGCCCATAGTGTCGGTGGGAAATTCAGGGTCTTGCCAAATGATAACCTCGATAAAATTTCAACATACGGGAAATTGACGGGAGTCAGATGGATACTGCTCGTGGAAACCGGCAATAACAAGGACACCAAAGTTGGACAATATTGGGATAAGGCAAATCAATGGATAAACTCTGATTTAAGAGATAATAACTATCTTAACTTTTGTTGTGGTTTGTATGATCAGTCGAGAGGCATGGGCTGGAGATTATATGAGCTGAAATAACCTGACTAGGTAAAATTGTCAGACATAGAATTCAATTTCGCCAGAATTCCGGCGTGAGTATGACAAGCAAGGTGAATATCTCGAGACGCCCCAGTAACATGGCAAAGATGGCAATCAGTTTCACATTGGTACTTACATCAGCAAAGGTCATGCTTACCTGGCCCAGGCCGGGACCGAGATTGTTCATGGCAGAAGCCACTGCTGCAAATGCACTGACCTGATCCAGTCCGTTTATCATCATCAGCAGAGTCAGGATAACAAATATAACAATATAGACGGCAAAGAATCCCCAGATTGCCTGCATTAAGCGGTCATCGAGAACATGCCGTCCGATCTTGACTTTATTTTTCGATTTTGGATAAACAAGCATGAATGCCTCATGAGCCGCCTGCTTCATTAACGTCAGTACTCTTATCACCTTGATACCACCGGCAGTCGAACCACCGCAACCACCGATAAAGCTGATAAAAATAAGCAGTACAGGCAGGCAGAATGGCCAGATAGTAAAGTCAGTGATTCCGAAACCCGTGCTGGTAATCACAGAAGTCACTTCAAAAAGAGAAGTCTCGAACGAGTCGTAAAAGTCTCTGTACTGATGTGAATAGTAGAGAAAGGCGGAATAAAAGATAACCAGTGCGACAATTAGCAGGATATAGGTGCGGACCTCGCTGTCACGGAAATATAAAGACGCGTTTCTATTGCTAATCACCATATAATGGATGCTGAAATTAATAGCGCCCAGCATCATGAAGATTACGGCAATAAAATTGACCGCATGGCTGTGAAAATAACCGAGGCTATTATTGTGTGTTGAAAATCCTCCCGTTGATACAGTTGTATAACTGTGTTCCAGGGCCTCCAGTGGTGTGAGGCCCGCCAGCCAGTAAGCAATGGCACAGGCGATCATCAGCCCAATATAGATTATTGAAAGAGTTCTGATGCTTTGTGACAGCCTTGGTGTCAGCTTGGTGTCCTTGATAGGTCCGGGTGTTTCTGCGCGGTAAAGCTGAGTCCCGCCAACACCCAGTACCGGGAGGATGGCAATCGCAAAAACTATCAATCCCATGCCTCCGAGAAATTGCAGTTGTTGCCGGTAATACAGTATGGAAGGCGGCAGCTCTTCAAGGTCCTTGAAAATCGTTGATCCCGTCGTAGTAAAACCGGAGGTGGCTTCAAACAATGAATCGACAAAATTTACATGCAGGCCGTAGGCAAAAGGGAGGGCGCTGACCAGGCTGAGCAGTATCCAGAATACCGCGACAATCAGGAAACCATCACGCCGACGGAGCTCTCCTATCTTTCTCCTGAAAGGCGCCCAGAGCAGGTAACCCGTTGCGAACAGGGCGATAAAAGTGATCAGGAAATCACTGCCTTCCCCATCATGGTACCACCATGAAACCAGCAGGGGAGGCACCAGGGTGAAGCTGTAGACAAGGAACAGAAAACCAAATATTCCAAGGACATAAATACGATTTTTCATGTATTGCCTCGCTGGAGTGCTAAGCTATGCAGTCCTTGAGTTAAATGGTATTACAACCCATGCTGCGTCGCAATATTTTTTCTCCTGAAAATTGTTTTATTAAGAACTCGCGCAGTCTTCTTTCAATCCAGTATCTTGCCATGCCGGGGATAGCACCGTAGATAAATCCGACATGACCCCCTTTCTCGGTGAGTTCCAGACAACAGGCATCTGACAATTCATCTTCCTTAGGAATGCCGTCTGGTGACAGGAAGGGATCGTCCCTGCTGTGCAGGATGTGAGTTGGGGTAATAATGTCTTTGAGGAACTGGCGCGAACTGCTGCGCTGGTAATAGTCATCAGCACTCTTAAAGCCGTGTAGCGGAGCCGTGACATTATGATCGAAGCGGTAAAAGTTGTCCCATTCCGGCAATTTTTCCACCCTCACCGGCACTGAGCCGGTACTGAACTTGTCCCTGATTTTATTAGCGAGGCGGTTTACTAGGTAGCGTTGATATAATCGTGCAAAGCCCCTGTTCAGTGTCCGTGCCCCGTTGGCAAGGTCGAAAGGGACTGATACAGCCATTGCGGCGGCGAGTCCTGACTGGTCCCTTGTTTCACCAAGATATTTCAACAGTACATTACCGCCGAGTGAGATCCCGATCGCAGCGAGAGGAGAATCCGGGTACCGCTTGCCGAGTGTTTCGATAAAGTAACGCAGGTCACCTGTCTCACCGGAATGATAACTGCGAAGCAGGCGGTTATGGCGGCCGCTGCAACCGCGGAAGTGCATCAACACGCCTGTCCATCCAGCGTCGTGTATCGTGTGTAACAGGTTTTTTGCATAATGGGATTCGATGCCACCTTCAAGACCGTGCAACAGGATAACGATCGGGCCCGGTTTGTTTTGTGTCCAGACCAGATCGATGAAATCACCGTCTGGGAGGTCGAGCGTTTCCCAACTTATCTCAAGCCGGGGTGCGGGATGAAAGAAGGCTGGCCAGAGAGTCTGTGCATGGCGGTTTGTAAGCCACCAGGCCGGCTTAAATTGGCTATAGATAATACGCTGCGCTGAAGGGTTCATTCATCATCGATATGCCGACGCAGGATATCCTGGTAGGCATCAATTCGACGATCGCGCATGTACGGCCAGATGCGGCGTACCTCATCGGTCCGGTCCAGGTCGATATCGGCAACGATCACCTCAGGTTTGTCTGCCGATGCCTGTGCCAGGATTTCTCCTTGTTGTCCACAGATAAAACTGGAACCCCAGAAGTCTGCACCGTCCGTGGCCCTGGAGGGATCAGCCTCATGACCGACGCGGTTACTGGTGACTACCGGCAGATTATTGGCCACGGCATGGGCGCGCTGGACGGTGATCCAGGCATCACGCTGACGTTCCTTTTCGGCAGGATTATCGGCCGGGTCCCAGCCGATGGCACTGGGATAGAAGAGGATCTCGGCACCGGCAAGCGACATCAGCCGGGCCGCTTCGGGGAACCACTGGTCCCAGCAGACCAGCACGCCGAGTTTTCCGAGTGAGGTCTGAATTGGATGGAATCCGAGGTCGCCGGGGGTGAAATAGAATTTTTCGTAATAACCCGGGTCATCGGGGATATGCATCTTGCGATAGCGTCCGGCGATTCCTCCATCCGTATCCAGGACCACGGCGGTATTGTGGTATAGGCCCTTTGAACGCCGTTCGAAAACAGAACAGATTATTACAAGCCCATGCTTGGCGGCCACCTCTCCCAGCCGGTTTGTCGTTGGCCCCGGAATGGGCTCAGCCAGATCAAAATATCGGGTATGAGCTTCGACACAGAAATAGAGGCACGTATGTAGTTCAGGCAAGAGGATAATATTTGCCCCCCCGGCGGCGGCCTCTTCAATGCCCTGGATTGAACGACCCAGATTCTCTTCGTAGTCCACGCCGCAGGCATGCTGGATTATGGCGGCCCTGACTGTATGGCGGCTCATTTAATCACTCCTTGTGGCAACTGCATGGTAATGCAATGCAGGCTGCCGTATTGATTGATGATTGGCTGGCAGTTTACCGGAATAACCGCCCGATCATGAAACGTGCGTTGAAATATCTCCAGCGCTAGTTTGTCATCTTCTACACTGTAATGTGGTATTAATACTGCGCCATTGATGAACAGAAAATTGGCATAACTTGCCGGTAGCATCTCGCCCGCTGGGTTCCGAATTACGGGGGAGGGCAAGGAGATGAGCCGGTATGGCCGCCCATCCCGCTGCCGGGTTTCCTGTATCTCAGCCTGTAATTTTTTCAGGGCTGTATAATTCGGGTCATTCCGGTCATCACTGGTGGCATAAAGCAGTGTTTCCGGATCGGCAAAACGCACCAGTGTATCAATATGGCCATCGGTATCATCTCCGAGCAGTTGACCGTGCTCGAACCAGATAATCCGCTCCACACCAAGGTATTCATTTAATTTATTTTCAATTGCGGCCTTGTCCAGCTTTGGATTACGTTGCGGTGACAACAGGCAGGAGGTCGTTGTCAGCAGTGTTCCCAGCCCATCAGTTTCCAGGCTGCCGCCTTCCAGGATAAATTCGAGTGACTTTAATGGTGTATTACCGAAGGCCTGCTGCCGGTGCAGTGTCCGGGTAATGGCGTTATCCAATGTCGCGGGGTACTTGTTACCCCAACCGTTAAAGGTAAAGTCCAGTAATGTCGGTTGGCCATCCTGCAGGACAGTGATGGGCCCGTGATCGCGGGTCCAGCTGTCATTGGAGGCCGCAATATAAATCTGGTAGTTGGCGGGCGAGACGCCATCACGTTGCAGCAGATTATGGACATGGCTCAGGTGGGCCTCATCCAGGCAACTGATGATCACTGTCTGCCGGCTTACGCACTGGCGGACGATATCAACGTAGACCGGCTCAATCTCCTGCAGGAATGGGTGCCAGTCGGACTGAGGATGGGGCCAGGTGAGTAACAGGCCGGACTGCGGCTCCCATTCTGCGGGCAGACGTATCGAAATCATATTCTGTTACCTGGGATACTCGACGGGTTTCAGCGTGACGCGGTTGATCGTCTGACCTTCAATCATAAAGGAGTCGCTGTCTTCAGCCTCGATCTCGACAACGGCCAGGAACCGTACGCGATCCTGCCCGGCACGCTCGGCATCGAGGATGTCACCTACGAACTTTGCACCGGTAGTTGTCACGATCCTGTCACCAGGACCGGGGATCGTTTCAGAATCTGTCGTGCCCAGATATAGTCGCTTCTTCGCCTGGCCGCGGTAGTGAAGGCGGGCAATGACCTCCTGGCCCGGATAGCAACCCTTCTCGTAGCTCAGGCCATCGGTGAAGTCCAGGTTCAGCATCTGTGGCAGGAATTGTTCGGAGGTCGTTTCCAGTATCCACGGCAGGCCGGCCTCGATGTCGTAAAGGCTCCACTGTGCCCGCTCACCACAGGTATAGCAGGCAGTGATAGTGTTGAGCAGTTCACTGCAGTCTTCCTTTCGTCCAAGCAGAATAAAACGCAAGCATGACTTATCCATCTTTAATATGGCGACCTTGTCATTTAACAATACTTTTCCACGCCAGGTCATATTATCGCTTATCAGACTGCCTATAAGTTCCTCTGCCTTGTCACTGGCCAAGCCCAGGATCAGGTATTCATTATCCACGTCGCTGATAGTCACATTAGATCGCAGTACATACATACCCAGCCGTTTCATCAACTTGTCCCTGAGCTTAGAGGGCAATAGTAGAAAGAAAGCATCCTCCTTTTGAAATAGGATAAATGTTGCAATGACGCGTCCATTGGGCAGGCACCAGGCACTCTGAAACCAGCCGAGGCGTTCCAGTTGCTTCAGATCGCCGCAGATTTGCGCCTGCAGGAAAGTAAAGGCGTCGTTACCTGTAATTCGTAACAAGGCAAAGTGTGAGAGATCAAAATAGATCGCGGGAGATTGCGTCATTAATGTCGTTTAGCCAGATTGTTTGCCGGAACTGTTGAAATTACGAAGCAAGGTTATCAGGTCCTGCAGCTCTTTCGAAGGTGCGGGACGTCGTCCCATGATCCAGTCCATAATGTCGAGGTCGGCCTCGTCCAGCAGACGATCAAAGTCAGCCTTTTGCTCATCGGTCAGGGTATCATAATGGTGATCGACAAATTGCCGCAGCAGCAGGTCCATCTCCCGGATACCGCGCCGACAACGCCACAGGATATTCGAGTCGGTGCGCATCAATCACTACATGGTTCGGGAGACCAGCAGTTTCTTGATTTCAGCAATGGCCTTGGCCGGATTCAGCCCCTTGGGACAGGTGTTGGTGCAGTTCATGATCGTATGACAACGGTAGAGGCGGAAGGGGTCTTCCAGTTCATCCAGTCGCTCACCAGTGTTTTCGTCGCGGCTGTCAATGATCCAGCGATAGGCCTGAAGCAGGATCGCAGGGCCGAGATACCGATCACTGTTCCACCAGTAACTCGGGCAGCCGGTGGAGCAACAGGCGCAGAGGATACACTCATACAGGCCATCAATTTTGGCGCGGTCCTCTTTGGACTGTAACCTTTCACGGTCCGGTGGTGGTGGTGTCTGGGTCTGCATCCAGGGCTTGATAGAAGCATACTGCGCATAAAAATGCGTGAGGTCTGGCACTAGGTCCTTGACCACCGGCATATGAGGCAGGGGATAGATGCTGATATCACCCTTGAAATCACTAATCGCCTTGGTACAGGCCAGGGTATTGGTGCCACCGATGTTCATGGCGCAGGAACCGCAAATCCCCTCTCGGCAGGAACGGCGGAAGGTTAGGGTGGTATCGATGTCATTCTTGATGTGGTTCAGCGCATCCAGCACCATGGGGCCACATTTTTCAAGATCGACCTCGTAGATATCCAACCGGGGATTTTCACCATTATCCGGTTCCCAGCGGTAGACACGAAAGACTTTTTTGTTTTTGGCACCAGCAGGAACAGAGAAAGTCTTGCCCTGTTTTACTTTAGAATTCTTGGGAAGAGTAAATTGCGCCATGTTGGGTTCCTGTAATTTCTCGATAGTTATAGATAGTTATGAGATTCGATATCTGTCAGCCTGATTAGTAGACACGTTTCTTCGGTGGAAAGACCTCCACCTCGTCAGTCAGGGTGTACATATGCACCGGGCGGTAATCGAAATTGACCTTGCCATTTTCATCAAACGTCGACAGGGTGTGCTTCATCCATTTTTCATCGTCGCGATCAGGGTAATCCTCGCGGGCATGGGCCCCACGGCTCTCAGTCCGGTTTTCAGCGGAATTAATGCTGACGATTGCGCAACCCAACAGGTTCTCGAGTTCCAAGGTTTCAACCAGGTCGGTATTCCATACCATGCTCTTGTCCTTGATAGTGACCTCTTGGAAGGAATCCCAGACGTCGGCCATCTTGTTGATACCTTCTTTCATCACATCGCCCGTGCGGAATACAGCCGCGTGGTTCTGCATGGTACGTTGCATGTTATCGCGTATCGCAGCCGTCGAGATGCTGCCCTTGTTGTAGCGTAATCTGTCGAGCCGTGCGAGGGATTCATCGCCGGCGTTCGGCAGGGTTTTGTGTGTTTGCCCCGGTTTAATGGTTTCAGCACAGTAATTGGCTGCAGCACGGCCAAAGACAATCAGGTCGAGCAGGGAGTTTGAGCCGAGGCGGTTGGCACCATGCACGGAGACACAGGCAGCCTCGCCGATGGCCAGGAGACCCGGGACGACCGCATCCGGATCGCCGTTCTTCAATGTGACCACCTGGCCATGATAATTGGTCGGGATCCCACCCATGTTGTAATGAACGGTGGGGATAACCGGAATTGGTTCCTTGGTTACATCAACACCAGCAAAGATTTGTGCGGATTCAGCAATACCCGGCAGGCGTTCATTAATCACTTCCGCTCCCAAGTGTTCAAGGTGCAGGTAGAGATGGTCCTTCTCCTTACCCACGCCGCGGCCTTCACGGATCTCCATTGTCATGGAGCGGCTGACAACATCACGAGAGGCTAAGTCTTTAGCGGAGGGGGCGTAACGTTCCATGAAACGTTCGCCCTCGGAGTTGGTCAGGTAACCGCCTTCGCCGCGCACCCCTTCGGTGATCAGACAACCGGCACCGTAGATGCCAGTGGGGTGAAACTGGATAAACTCCATGTCCTGTAGGGGCAGGCCAGAGCGTAATACCATGCCATTACCGTCGCCAGTCTGTGAGTGTGCGCCGGTACAGGAAAAATATGCGCGACCATAACCGCCGGTGGCCAGCATAACTGCGTGGGCACGGAAACGATGGATGGTTCCATCTTCAAGGTTCCAGGCCATGACGCCGCGGCAAGCCCCTTCATCATCCATGATCAGGTCGAGGGCGAAATATTCGATATAGAATTCAGCCTCGTGCTTGAGCGATTGCTGGTAAAGGGTATGCAGAATGGCGTGCCCCGTGCGGTCTGCCGCGGCGCAGGTACGCTGGGCGGTACCTTCGCCGAAGTTGGTCGTCATGCCACCAAACGGCCGTTGATATATCTTGCCTTCCTCGGTGCGGGAGAAGGGAACACCGTAATGTTCCAGTTCGATCACGGAGGGGACGGCTTCACGGCACATATACTCGATGGCATCCTGGTCACCCAGCCAGTCAGACCCCTTGACGGTATCGTACATATGCCAGCGCCAGTCATCTGGGCCCATGTTTCCAAGCGAGGCGCTCATACCGCCCTGTGCCGCCACAGTATGGCTGCGGGTAGGGAATACCTTGGTGATACAGGCGGTCTTCAGTCCCTTGGCTGCCATGCCAAAGGTTGCGCGCAAGCCAGCACCACCGGCGCCTACCACGACCACATCATATTTATGATCAATGATTTCGTATGACATCTGTTTTTATAACCCCAGGAAAACTTTAAGAACTGCTATTGCAGAGGCAAGGCCTGCAAACAGCACGACAAAATTCAGCAGAACGAGACTGGTGATCCGTATAACCTTGCAGCTAACATAATCCTCAATAACAACCTGTACACCCAGTTGCACATGGTAAAACAGAGCGATGATAAAGAGGATTAACAGGACAGCGATAATAGGTGACTGCATCCATTGCGTAACGGCCTGGTGATCGAGACCGGTCATTGTGGCCAGGGATACAATAAACCAGAGTGACAGCGGGACAAGGGCAATCGCTGTCAGACGCTGGGCCCACCAGTGATGTACCCCTTCCTTGGCAGAACCTAATCCGCGGACCTTGCTTAAAGGTGCTCTCAGTTTCATGCGGCACCTCCGGCAAGGCAGAGGGTGCCCAGTGTCAGGAGGACAGATACCACGACCACGGCGTAACCCGAGAAGTAAGTTGTTCTGATCTCCAGTCCTGCGCCAATGTCCCAAAACAGGTGACGAATACCATTACAGAGGTGATAAAACAGTGAAAACAGCCACGCATACAGCAGGACCTGACCATACCAGCTCTTTATATGAATCTGTAATGCCTGATAACTCTCGGGGCCGTTGGCAACGGATAACAGCCAGCAACTCAGGAACAGGGCGCCGATGCTTAGAAAGATGCCAGTACCACGATGGGTAATCGACAATATGGATGTCAACTGAGGTTTGTAGATCTGCAAATGTGGTGATAATGGGCGATTTACCGTTGCCATAATCAATATTTCCTCTCTAACAAATGCCCTCTGGTGAGCTGTCAGGGGCCAAGATTATGAAATTATCAGAATAAATCAGAAATCGATACAGCGGCCGCGCCTTTCCCAGTCACCATAGCGGGTGGGTTCTGGCCCCTTGGGACCACCGATTTCCCTTGGTTTCTCGGTGATTTCTGCAGGTGTTTTTGGCTTTTCCGTGCCAGAGTCCTGTTTTTGTTTTTTTTCGGTGTTGCTCATAAACTCTAGTCTTGTTCGGTTCATATTACAGTCTATATTAGGCCCGATGCAGTAGCTTTTGTCCCTGATGGGGGCTTCGGGCAAGACCGCATTTTAACGGGATATTGACAGGAGGTCACCCATTCAATGTCTGGAAATTTTGAACAAGCTGTTCGCATTAGACTGAAGACATCGTATTGCTTGGCCTTGCTGGTCTATATTGCTCATGCAGGCGCCCTGATAAGCCTTTTTCTGGTCAACATTTCGTTGCTCATCAAAGTGTTGATTGGTTTGTTTGTTCTCTACAGCTTCATGCAGACAAGGAAACGATATTTATTGAGAGAACCTGGCCGTTCGCCGGTAGAAATACTGTTAACAAGTGAAAATGAATGGCGCTTGAAGTTTGCGGATGGCCACATGGAAAAAGCTAACTTGATGCCCGGCAGCTATGTCCATCCCTGGTTGGTAATTGTCCCCCTAGATGTTAAGGGGAAGATTCACTACGTCCTGATTCCTGCAGATGGTGTTGATGACACTCAGGATTATCGCCGCTTAAGGGTTAGGTTGATCCATCCCTTGAGGCATGATCAAGGGATATGACTGTGATCACCCGTACCTGAATTTTATCCAGCGGGATAATAGCAGTTTTCTGATAGGGGTAAGACCGATGCGATATGTTTCAAGGTAATTGGGGTTCCGTGCGATCTCTGCACAGGTGGCGAGTATGAGTTTTGCCATGATGATCACATGAAGCTGGGATCGATAGTCTTCCTTGGGAAAGGCCTGCAGTAATGCTTGTAATTGTGTAACTACTTCATTGAGGCCGCCAACAGGCCAATAGAAACCTGCATTCAATGACTGTTGTTGCAATAGGTTGAATTGCTCAAACAGGCAACCAGCATCAGTCAGTATGGTTTCTGTCCTCGTATTTTTATAGCCACAGATCTGGCCGGAGAATGACCACAAGCAACCCGGTCCTTTGGCCATATATTGTTTCAATTGTCCGGGCGACTCAAAGGTTTCTTTGTCGAATCGCATTTCATAATGCCCAATCATTTCCCTCAGAAGTGACGGGACAATAGGGAAACGTGGAAGCAGTTGCCCCAGTTCCTGTGTCACAGGGTGCCTTGGCACCGCAACCTCCAATCGATGAACCTCTTCCTGCCACCAGGCAAGCTTCATTCGCGCAATTCCAGGGTCGGAACATTCCCACTGAATCTCTTCTATCTCCGAGGCGAAGGCATGCCACGCGTAGAGATCACGTTTCAGGGCGCCTGGATAGTACAGGATACTGTAGTACAGGTTGCTGCCGGGAGGAGCAGCTTTCTGGCAACAATAGGATGAAGCAGTGGCTTCACTCATTATTAAATATTGTGCTCCTCCAGCCAGGGGATGATCTCCTCGGGACTATCGATCATGGCCTCGGCACCCCATGAAGCCGGGTCCTGATTGGTTTCAATATAACCGTATAGCGCCACCAACGTGTGCATGCCGGCGGCAATCCCGGCCCTGATATCGCGTTCCGCATCGCCGATATAGACTGAATCAGCCGGCTTACAACCGGCAATCTCGCATGCGACGTTGAGGGGGCCGGGATCAGGTTTCCTGTAGGGCGTAGTATCGCCACTGATAACACAGACGGCACGATTTTCCAGGCCGAGCTTCGCCATTAACGGCTCCGTCAGCCAGGAAGGCTTATTGGTGACTACACCCCATTGATAGCCATTCTCCTCAAGGTAGTTGATCACGGCCTCCATCCCGGGGAACAGCGTCGTACTGTTATGCAGGCGCGCATTATAGATATCAAGAAATCGATCCCTGAGCAGAGTAAATTCACTGGATTCTTCCGTTATGTTGAAGGCAAATTTGATCAGAACATTACCACCATTGGATACTACTGGGCGGATAGTCTCAAAGGGCAGTTCGTCTTTTCCCTGTTCCCTGCATACCTGGTTCAGTGCAGCTGCAAGATCGGGTGCAGTGTCAGCGAGGGTCCCGTCAAGGTCAAAAAAGGCAGCGCTTAACATGGGTCCCGTTACTTAGTGGCATATAAAAGGTAGTTGATATCCGGCGTGTGCTTCATCCAGGCAACACGTAGGAATGGAAGGTAGGACATCCCCGAGATGTTCTTTACTTTCAAACCGGCTTCCTCGCACCACCGGGCCAGTTCAGAAGGCCGGATAAACCGGGAGTAGTCATGGGTGCCGACTGGTATGACTTTAAACAGATACTCGGCTGCGACGATACCGGCAATGTAGGCCTTGAGATTGCGGTTAATAGTTGACAGAAACAGGTGACCACCGGGTCTGAGCATCCTGACGCAGGCCTTTATAACTGATACCGGATCTGGGACATGCTCCATCATTTCCATGCAGGTGATTACATCGAAGCTCTGCGGGTTAGTTTTGGCAAACTCCTCTGCAGTGATTTCTTTATAGGTGATTTGAAGATTGTTGCCCTGACTGTGTTGCCGGGCAATTTTTATTGCCTCACGGCTTGCATCAATACCTGTCACCTGTGCCATCTCCCTGGCTATTGCCTCTGTCAGGATCCCTCCGCCACAGCCTAAGTCCAGTACAGATTTACCGGCAAGATTTACATATTGTTTTATATACTCAAGCCGTAAGGGATTGATATCGTGCAGGGTTGAAAGCGGTCCATCGCGGTCCCACCAGTCATTTGCTAATGCATCGAACTTGGCAGATTCCGATTTATCAATATTGGTATTGTTACTAGTAATCATTTACTTGATCATATTAAGGTAAAAAAAATAAATAAACGGTTACATTTTGAAGTTTTACCGGGTTATTGCAAAAGGAAGAACAAGCAGTATCAATTCAACTCCTGAATGACCCTGAAACCTGTATAAATATCCTTGTTATTAGTAGGAAGCTTTTCTCTGGCGGAGGAACGCAGGGCAGCCATGTTATCAGCAAACGAACCACCACGAACAACTCGATAGTTTGTGTCCCCATTTACGCGTGCGCTACCGTCACCCGGGGCATCCAGGTGACTATCATTCCAGGGATCAAGTACCCATTCCCTGACGTTTCCAAGCATATGGTACAGCCTGAATTTGTTGCGGTTTACAGATCGATCCGATTTGGGAAGGGGAGAGGTGAGTTCCTTTATATCAGTAAAGACAGCATCGCTAATAAGGATTTTATCCCCTGTAGGATAATCAGCCTGGCTGCCGGCACGAGCTGCATATTCCCACTCGGCTTCAGTTGGGAGGCGGTAAGGCATGCCGGTTTTTTCGCTTAACCATTTACTGTATGACACGGCGTCATCCCAGCTGATGTTTACGACAGGATATTCCCTATCGGACCAGGGCTGAGCAGGACATTGCCTGTCTGTGTCCTGGCAAAACAACAGATAATCGGCCTGACTTATTTCATGAACAGTGATTGCAAAAGGGGTATCGATAACTACTTCGTGTACTGGCTGCTCATTTTCCAGTTCTCCGCCCATCAAGTATTTGCCTTCAGGTATAACCGCCAAGGTTGGGCCTTTGCCAAGTTCCCCGAGATTGTCCCGGCAATAGGGTTTGCGCTGACGTGCCAATGAAGGATAACAGGCATACTTGCTCACGGGGGTTTGTGTCTTTATTGCCATCGCCGCAGTCCTGACGGGGTCGGGTTGCTGAACGGTTACAGAAGGTTCAGCCGCGGTGACAGCCGGTTCCCCTTTTGTCTCAACTGCCGGTTCCTGTTCCCCGCTTTTATCCGGTGGTTCCGCAAATATGGTCAATTCATCCTGTGAGGATTCTGCTGCCTGACCCGGCGCTACAGTTGTTTCTCCGTTAGATTCTGTCTCTATCGGAGCAGGTTGTTCAGGTTGCTTGACCGTAATACGTGGGTCATCAATGCCGATCTGCCAGGCAAAATCAACCAGTATTTTCTGGTTTATCAGAGAATTTTCCCTGTCACCCAACTGGTACAGCGCACGCTGTTCAATTAATTGCTCATAGATCAGATTGGCCAGTTGGTTGCTTATGGGCAATGCCAAGGCCTGTTCCTTTTCTTCCGGGGAGAGTGTTTCCCAGTTTTCCAGAAATGCCTGCCGGCTGTTTTCAGACCAATCATTGTTCTGGATAAATCGCTGAATTAAATCTTCAATAATATAGGTATCCGGAACGATGTATGTCTCTTCTGTAATTGCAGGTACTGTGTTTATCATTGCATCTACTTTAAACGTGGATTCGGGTTCCCGAATCAACATATAGATAACAATGATAACAGCACTCAGGACAACAAGGACGGCTCCGCCAACAAGGTAAAGGTTCTGGGCAGGAAATATATTGCTTCTGGAAACACCCGGAATGAATCTATGTTCCTCTGCCTGGGGAGAATCCTTTGGTATGGCATGTTCCTGTTCAGAGGTATCCAGAAAGGTTGTGTGATGATTGTCTTCGACCTCGATTGTACCTGCAAGAATGCCAGCAAGGAGTTTTTCTCTCTCCCTGCGATAGCCATCCTTGTTAAGTTTCCCTTCAGAATAATCTTTAGCCAGAGTTCTCAGGTTTTTGTCGGTCATGATGCTGTAATATCCACCTGTCTAGCTGATATCGTCCTGGACGAGTCGAAATCCTGTGGTTTTATCCGCGCCACCGTTATGGGCTCGTTCCAGGTTGGTGTCACAGTTTGAGAAGGCGTCTTCGAATGCTCCGCCTACCGCCTTGATACTACTACCATCGATAACCCATTCTTGAACATTCCCTATATAGTTTTTCAGGCCCCAGCCATTTTGCTGTCCGGATACGACACTGACCGTACCGGTGCCCTTGATGATTTTATCCCCTAGGGCAACTCTGCAATTGAAATCTTTCCTGGGTTGTTGCCCGTTAGCATTGGCGGCGTATAGCCATTCTTTTTTATTTGGGATCCTGTAACTCTTGCCGGTACGTTCAGATAACCACTTGGCATAGTTTTCAGCCTCCTTCAGGCTGATGCCTGTTAAGGGATCGTCAAACTTGTCTTTATCTGTCACTGGTTTGCATTTACCTGAGAGGGCGCAATACTTGCTGTAGTCACCGATAGATATTTCATATTTGCCGATTGCAAACGGACGTGCAATCTCTCCGCCTCCCGGGACAACCACCATCAGTGGTCCCCGCCAGCCATCATTAACTAGGTCATAACAGATTGCCTTGGCCCGGTTGCCATAACCGGCCAGAGTGGAGTTGCATTCACGCCCACTCGGAGTGGGGAGCCATTTTTTCTGTGACGGCGTTTCTCCTGGAGTAGTTGAATCAGTCGCAGTCGCGACACGAGACAAGTCAGGGTTTTCCCGAGGGATAATGGCGGTTTTGGTGTGGGCGGCAATGAGTTTGTTAATTTCGCTTTCCGCATCGGCGAATTTGGGATTATCCGACCAGAAGGCTTGGGCCTGAACCAGTGCCCGGCGGGCCTCTTTTAATTTCTGCACGTCCTCACCGGCCTGTTCCTTGGTTTCAATATAGCGTTGATAGGCAATTTCTGCCTCGGATTTTCTTGCCGATAATTCATTTGAAAATTTGATAAATTCAGGATGGCCACTGAACCCAAGTTCTGTTTGCTGCTGTTGAATGGTTGTTGCATCGGTAAGTTTCCCTGAGGCGAGGGTTGCAAGGGCGGATTCACCGGCGGGCCATGGTTGTGGCCTGATCTGATCCCTAAGTGTTTCAAGTGTAGTACCACGGAAGATGGCTGCCGCATTTTGTGCCAGGGAAGCTGCAGCATTCTGGTCAGTAGTTCTGAGCTCATTGATGCGTTTAGTTAACAGGTCAATGGATTCGCGTCGGAATTCGCTATATCGACCAGGTGCCACACTTTCAATTTCACCGAATTTTGTCAGGACATCCTCGGTATTGAAGCTGAGAGATGTGTTAAATATGTTGCTTAGTTCCTGTATATTGGCTTCAACCCTATATTCCCGCCGTGAAGCAGCCAATAAGGGATCATTGGGATTATATTTCAATCCTTCATTTATCAGGCGCAATGCATTGCTGTAATCCTTGGCAGCGAAACGGCTCTTAGCCAGTGTGCCATAGCTTGTGGCAAGCGCAGCAGGTGCGTCAGTTGTGATAAAGCGGTCAGTTGCAGGGAGCAATGTCTTTAGGTCATCAAGGTATTCTATGGCCTTGACCACCTTGTTGGCTTCAACCTGCGCATTGAAGTCTTTTTTCAGACCATCAACCCTGAGTTGTTTATCATGTTCGGCCCTTGCCGTGGCAATGGACTGGCGGGTAGTCTGTATGGTCCCCATGCCAGGTGCATAGCGTTCCGCAGAGTCGATTAGGTTTTCAGCGGCATCAAAACGGTTTTCAGTGAGTGTATTCTCTGCCTTCTGTATAAATAAATTTGCTATTTTCACTCTGGTATTGGCAAGGTCCCGGGTAATTTCAGCAGATTCTTCAGCCAGAGTATCAATCTCCTGGATATTGGCCAGTAATCTGGCCTTCCAAGCGTCATCTTCAAGCTGGGGAGAATCAAGTAATTCACTGATACTTGCATTGTTATCAGAGACAATTTTTTCAATAGCTTTTTGCCGCTCCGCTCCTTCAAGGTGAGCAAGCTTGATCTGTGTCAGTTCGGGACCCAGTTGTAAAGCACTAAGCAATTCGCCATACTGGCGCACCATTTCCTCAGCAACGGCACGATCACCGGAAGCTAGCATGGATAAAATCTCGGGCTGAATAACCTTTTTGAAACTCGCAGATAACTCATGCAATAACAGATTCCCCGTATCAAGAGAAGCAAGTTCGATTAAAGCATTTTCGACATCTTTATAATCTCTGATTGATACCAATTGTAATTGCTGTGAGGAAAGTTTTTGTTCAAGGCCGGCTATCTTAATTGTTCGCTGTACCTTGTCTTGAGTATCTTTCAGTTGCTGATCTTCGGGTGCAACAGCAAGCCCTGATTCGACCAAAGAAAGTGCCTGTTCATAATTGCCCATTTCAAATGCCTGATCAGCGAGTATCCGGAACTGGTAGCTCGGCCTCTCATCGGCAAGCAGTGGATGGCCAGGATCAATCCTTTCTCGGATGGTTTCAAGAATAACCTTCGTTTTTTCAATTTGACCACTGTCTTTCAGGATGGTTGAAAATTCCTCGCCTAGTTGTGCAAGCTTGAGTTTTTTGTTTTTATTAACTAGTTCCGTTTGTTCAAGTAGATAACTAGATTCGGGATAGAGCTCTGCAATTCTGCCAAGCAGGGCTGATGCCTGGATAAAATTATAATCCTCTTTACTGGTATCTATCAGGCGCCTGATCTCGCTTGCGAAATACCACTGGATGGAATCCTTGGCTTCAGTTGTAATGGTCAACTGATCAGCCTTGTCCAGGGTCTTGATCTCCTGTAGATAAGCGACAACCGTATCTCCATCACCCGCGTTCTTGATATCGAAGATAATTTGCTGAATTTCCTGCTTGTGGTAATAGTTCAATACCGGGCCGGTTGCTCCAATCCCCAATGTAATGATAATGACTGCTGCGACAGTTAACGGATCCTTGTACCATACGTATTTCGCCTCAAGTTCCTCTATGAATTGATCTACAGTCTGGCTTCTGTTCTTGCGATCGAATGCCAAGGCACGGCGTAATGCACGATTTTGTTTTTTCTTCAATCCCTTGATGGGAGGGGGGAGAAGATTGTTTTCTTTTGCTTTATTGGCCGGTAACTTGTTAAAAGGATGCTTGCCTGCCAGCAATTCATAGGCAACGCAGGCAAGGGCATAGGTGTCATCACGGGTATCTGGCTCTTCACCTTCCAACATCTCGAGGCTGGCGTACGCAGGTGTCAGTGCGCCAAGCTTCCCGGGATCAAACAGCGTTTTTTCCGCTTCACCTGTGACCGGGTTTTTTACAGCCCTGGCAATACCAAAATCCAACGTCTTTACCGTGCCATCCTTGCAGAGAAAAGCGTTACCCGGTTTGAAATCTGAATGGACCAGGCCGCGATCATGGGCATAAGAGAGTGCGGAACCCAATTGTTTAATAATGTCAAATGCCTGCTCAAAAGGCATGCCACCTTTCTTACGTATCTCTTTCTTTATATATTCATTTAAAGGGATACCCTCCATAAGCTCCATGGTGATGTATACGGGTGTCCCGGGTCCTCCAAGACGGTCGAAATCATATACTGTGGCGATATTTGGGTGTGCAAGCTTTTGTTGCCGGCTGGATTCCCTCTGCAGCGAAATAAACGCCTCAGGGTGATCTCGAAAATCATCGTTTAATAATTTGATAGCAACATAGGGGTTTTTATCCCGTGCTTCCTCTTTCAGGAGGTCTACTCCCTTATATACCTTGCCCATCCCGCCAACACCGAGTACTTCAAGCAGCTTGAATCGTTGTTTAATGATGGAACCGGGTCCCATATCACTTTTGGCAGGAGCGTTGTTCGAGGAAGGATTGGACCATCCTGAGGCACTGGCGTCAGTGCCAGAAGTGTGTTCCGGTGCGGAAGATTCAAGTGAACTTACATCGCTAATATTGATATCTGATGAATCATTATCTCCGGAGTAATCAGGAGAGGAATCATCCCGGGAATTATCAGGAGGTCCATTGAACGTCTCTGGTGGTGTGCTCAGGTCTTCTATTGCAAAAACGGTGGAATCACCTTTCAGGCCGGATGCGTCCTCTGTCTCGGTAGCATGCTTGCGGCGAAACTGGTTGATCCGTGTCTTGAGAAGGGCATAGTGATCATCGCTTATTTGCTGGTTGGTGAAACTATCTTCCAGCATTGATAACAACCGTTTTGCATAGTGCGGCGATTTTTGAAGTAATTTGGCCAGCTGTTTATCAAGAACATCAATACTGAGTTCTCCATCTGCTAGGGATTTGAGTGCAGTTTTAAAATCAGCCACAAAACACCTCTTAAGATTACCTGATATCTACTACGATAGCAGTCACATTGTCACTGGCACCTCTATCCAGCGTAAGATGAATCAAATTCCTGCAGGATTTTTCTACGTCACCTTCACCCAGGATTTTACGAATTTCCTTATCTGATAAATGTTTTGTCAGGCCATCACTGCAAAGCAGATAACGGTCTTTACTCTGCATTTCCTGGATATCCATATCCAAAAACAATTCATCAGTTGCTCCTACTGCACGTGTAATCATGTTTCCATGAGGATGCACTGCTGCTTCTTCACGGCTTATCAGTCCTTTTTGCACATAAAGCTCTACCTGGGAATGATCCGTTGTCATTTGTATGAGTTTATTATTTCTCAATCTGTAAAGACGGCTATCTCCAGCCCATATATAAACACAGTATTTATCGTAGGCGAGCATGATAACAACCGTGCTACCAATGGTAGTTCTTTTTTGCAACTCCTTGGCCTTTTCTATCAGGTGCTGGTTTACCTCTGTAAGTTGATCTTCGATATCATTAATGTAACGATGCAGCTCAATCCCTTCATGCACTTTATTTAATGAAGAAACTATCATTTGACTGGCAACATCACCGGCTGAATGTCCTCCCATTCCATCAGCTACCACCCAGAGGCCTATCTCAGGGCGTTCAAGCATTGAATCTTCATTGTGTTTGCGTACTTTCCCTGTATCACTTATACCGAATGAAGACCATGATAGATTCGTTTTGTTTGTAATAGCGGATGTTTCCATAAGGAATTACCTTATGTATGTATACAAACGCAAAATACGCTTCTGAAGATATGAACATTCATTATTCCAGACACCTTATACATTTTTATGATGTCTCATAAACGAAATCGACAACTTCAGTCGGGCCTTCAATAAAACTCTTTCCAAGACTGATCTGGCCATTGCCATTCAAGGGCATCTCCTCACGTCGCAGGAAAGCATCTTCCCCACTATCCATTCGAACATGAGTTCCGTTTGTGCTTTGGTCGATTATAAAGAACTTATCACGTCGTAATTCAATACGGACATGTTGCCTTGAAGCGAGCTTTTCTCTGACAGGAACATCACAGTCCTTGCTTCTGCCCAGGATAATGCTGGAACGTTGCTTGCTGATAATAACATCCAGATCCCTGTATCGAAGATGGAGTTTGACCTCGGGTTTCCTGTTATTGGACAGCATGCCAGTGGCCATTCGGGTTACATCTTCTTCCTGCCAGATGAGTTCATAGATGTCGATTTCTTCCTGTTTGCCTTTGATGGGTGCGCGATCAATAAAGCGGGTGCAGGCGCGTAAGACGGGGGGCAGTTTGTCTACAGTACTTGCTGTTAAAATAATCTGGTCTGCCTTGGCCTGTGCCGTCATCCTGGCAGCAAGGTTGACGGCGTCACCGAATACATCTCCACCTTCCAGAATTGCAGGCCCAAAATGCATGCCAACACGTATGGCAATAACAGTATTGCCTTGGAGGTCGTTATTTACGTCTTCTACAGATTCATGCATTTCGCAACACGCTGTTGCCGCATCTTCTGCCGTTGAAAAGGTGCACATGACTTCATCGCCGATAGTCTTGATTACTTTTCCATTGAACTGTTGTACGACACTGGTAATCGTTGCAAGTGTTTCAGCGACTTTTTCCCGTGCGAGCTGATCCCCCAGGATTTCATAAAGTTTTGTGCTGCCAGCAATATCGGCAAAAACAATTGCTAGATTTGTTGTTTTGGGCGCCATTTGTCAGCTGTTTCTATTTTTCAAAATTGATCATTCTGGCAAGAATTCCCACCACTGATAGATGCGGTGCCATTGGGGCAGTCCGAACCTTCCCCTGCCTTGAAATATATAGGAATGATCTATTCAAAGCATAGCTTCTAAAATGCATGCAGTCATCATCATACCTTATTATTCTAAAAGGGAAAATCTCTTATCCTGTATCTTGATTGTCATCTCAATATGGCTTGGGTAGGATGAAATATGAACTTCCTTCTTAACAAACGATAGAATGCTGAAAATATTTTCTACATGAGCAAAATGTCCTCGATTCCATTACTTTTCAAAAAGTTTCTATCATGGACAGCCATCATCGTGGCCGTAGTCCTCTCTTATGGTTACCTAGCCCAGAATATTCATACCTGGGAATTGCCGCTACCGTCATTCATGCAATCAGACAGAACACCAAACCCGAAGGATAAACAATCCGGTGAAATTCTACGCCAGGGAAATAATCAGGCTTCGGCTATTGGTGGCCCAGGACAGCCTGAGCTTGCTGGATTCAGCCTGGATTTTGCGGAAGTAAATCAGATTGTTAAATTGCTTGATAATCAACAACGGGACAAGATCCTGTCTGATTTTGAGGCCTTTCAAAATTTTCTTCAGGCAGAATTTATTAATAAATCCATCCTGGCGGCAGCACATGCCAACAAGATTGATCAAAATGCGGACTTCCAGTTTATGGCCAAGCGGGGTTATGAAACGATTCTCCGCGACATTTATCTTAAGCAGTTAATCATCTCCAAGATCCCTGGCGACTTTCCCCCGGAGGAACAAGTTAAGGCCTATTATGATGAAAACATGGACAAGTTCAGAGTGGTGGAACGGGTGCAGGTCTGGCAGGTATTCCTTCCATTTTCCCCCTCGTTCGGCACAAAAGTCCGGGATGAGGTAAAGAAAAAGGCTGAATCCATTGTCAGGGATTTAAGGATAGGGGAATTGGATTTCGCCACTGCTGCCGAAAAATATTCACAGACCCAGACGGGGAAATACAATTCAGGCTACCTTGGGCTGATCAAGCTGAGTGATATTAAGCCGGAGATTAAAAAACCCTTGCTCGCACTCAAGCCAGGAAAGGTCAGCGAACCGGTTAGTACCGAAGAGGGGGTGCATATACTCATGCGCGGTTCAGTTCTCCCAGAGCAAGTACTCGCCTACGAAGAGGTCAGGGACAGGATCAGCCAACTCCTAGTTAAACAACTCCAGGCCAAACTCATTAGGTCTATAAACGAGCAGGCAGCAAGCGCCTACCCGATCGAAATCACAGAAGACCAGAAGGAACAGTGGTGGTTAAAGTTGCGGACTAGGGAGTTGGAAAAATAGCACCTAAATAAATTTAAATCTATCAAATAATTAGAATCAGATCCTGCTATATTACTTTGATAAAAATCTTTACCTTGTATCAATGGTGTTGATATAGTTAGTTAAGAAAAATAGCAACGGCAGGCTAGGTTTAACTATTTTTCAAAGGGGGTGGGGCTTATACGGATAGGGGTCCTGATTGACGCAATTCTAGGGGAGGTACTTGCTATCCGACTTCGAGTCTTTCTCGGGCTGTTATGTCTGTGTCTCTATACTGGGAGCCAGGCGGGACAACTGCCGCCATCCGCTCGCCCGGGGGCCGTTCGCCCGCAATTGGAACCCCGGTCTGACATCCCCGAACCTCCACCGGCGGAAGTCATGGAAGTCCCTGCTGTTATCGACCGTCCATTTGATGTTTCTGAATGCCCCTGTACCGTCGTCCGGGAATTCCGGCTGAAAAATGCCGAGGATATGCCGCGTTACAGCATTCAGGTAACTGAAGCCAATGCCATACTGGAAGAGAGTGTACGTCAGCAGCCTCCCGCCGGCTTCAGTATCGGCCAACTCCAGGAGGTCGCCAACAAGGTCAGGAAATATTACCGGGAACATGGCTTAATCCTGACCCAAGTTGTAGTGCCGGTGCAGACTGTGGAGTCAGGGATTGTTGATCTGGAAGTTTTTATCGGCAAACTTGGCCGGGTTCTGGTTGAGGGGAACGAGGTATATTCTGAAAAGGTGCTGAACATGGTCTTCAAAGACCTGATTGGCAAGCCCGTTCACAAGGGAGAGATGGAGGCCGCCCTGTTAAGGCTGACTGACTTTCCTGGTCTGACAGTGTTCGGTGTCTTTCAGCCAGGACAGGCCGTTGGCACGGCCGATATGGTCCTCAAGGTCCAGAAAGAAAAACGCATGGATTTGGATATACGGGCCGATAATCACGGTACCAGGGAAACAGGCAGGAACCGGGCCCGGGTAACGATAGACCTCAATAAACCGACTGGCGGGGCAGATGTCCTCTCTGTCGGCCTGCAACGCAGTTATATCCCTAAAAATAATGACTTTATTGCCGTTGACTATAGCCGTTATTTCCATGACGGTTCCTATAAGTTCAATGGCTTTTATAATACCAATGATTTTGATGTGGGCGGAGATTTTGCCGCCAGTCAGATCAGCGCGGAGACAGATATCGTGGGAATAGAACTGGAAAAGTCCCATGTACGCAGCCGCGTGAAAAATGTGACCACACTTTTTGGGTTTTCCCGGAAGAAATCACGCACAACAACAGCCGGCATTCAAACCAATTTAGACCGTCTGGCGGTAGTGAGTGCGGCACTGGATTATGATTCAGTGGATACCTTTACGCCCTTGCGTCTTTTTGACCGTGATACCCGGGGTGGTGGTATCAATATCGGCACGCTTGAACTCAGCCATGGCATTGAAAATTTCTTTGATATATCCATGGGTTCAAGTAGTCAGGCCGCAACTCTTCCACCCGGTGACCAGCCCAGTCGCCGTGGTGGGCCGGCCAAGCCGTACTTTGCACCGGGCCGGTTTGACAAGGTGTTTGCGACCTTTACCAGGCTCCAGACACTAACCAAGAATACAAACCTGTTAATCAGGGGCGAATACCAATGGAGCCCGGACCTACTAGTGCCACTGGAGCAATATTCCGTGGGCGGACCGGACAATGTACGCGCCTTTCCTGTCGCCCAGGAACTCTGGGACCGGGCTGTGTTTTTCTCGTCTGAACTGTTGATCAATCTGCCGTTTATTACCGACAAGCCGGCATTTGCCAATCGGACGTGGGGTGAATTGATTCAATTGGGCATCTTTTACGATATGGCCGTGGGCCGTCTGAATGCACCGCAACCGGCGCCGGTAGATCCCCAGAGTTACCAGAACCTCAATGGTGCGGGCGTGGGATTGCGTTTTACCGTACCAAGCCGGATTGAAGCGCGGGCGTTTCTTGCCTGGGAGCTGGGAGGGGATGATGTAGCTAACGACAAAAAACCCCAGATTTGGGGCGATATAACCATTAGTTTTTAGGGTTTTTACGGGTAAATCATATACTAAACTGGTTTATTTGGGCTAAAATTTGAGGTTGAGAGAGATAGACCCTACAAGGCAAGGATGCGCCATTTGGTTATGTCATCGTACTCAGGATCGTGCTGAAGCCCTGCTTCTACGGCCTGGCGTAACAGCAAAAAAACCATAAGGCTAAATTTCAGGCAGTCAGGATTGTCGTGGCTGACAGCCTGCATGGCTTAATTTGTGGAGTTTTAACTATGAGGCGCAACGTTGGTTAGGCGTCAAAAAAGGTCTGCTCTCTTGTCTGATCATACACGTCTGGCAGGGTATGCCGCCCTGCGCGAATTATCACCCTTGGCCAGGGCAGTTCGGCTGGCATGTTTGCCTGCTGGCCTTGCACTTTCAATCCATGCCAGTCCGTTGCTTGCCGGGCCTGAAGGTGGGCAGGTCACCGGGGGGCAGGGCACCATTACTGCTCCCAATGCCAGCACCACTGTCATCAACCAACATTCCCAGAATCTCTCCGTTAATTGGGACTCCTTTAATATAGCCCGTGAAGAACTGGTCCAGTTCAAGCAACCATCCAGTACGGCCACTGCCCTTAACCGGATCTATGACCAGAACCCGAGCCAGATTTTCGGCACGATTAATGCGAACGGTAATGTGATCCTTCTGAACGCGGCCGGGATCTACTTTAGTCCCACAGCCAGGGTTAATGTGAATTCACTGATTGCTTCCAGCCTGGACATATCAGATGAAGATTTTTTTGCCGGCCGGTATCACTTCCAGGCTGCACCGGGTACTGAAGGTGGTCTGGTGATAAACCAGGGCACCATTGAGGCCGCAACCGGGGGTTCAGTCAGCCTGGTCGGTGGTGCAGTGAGTAACGAGGGGGTAATCCTGGCACAGGCAGGCCAAATCAATCTCGTGGCCGGTAACCAGGTTACCATGGATTTTGATGGTGATGGCCTGATGCAGTTTACCGTCGATAAGGAAGTCCTGGAGAATGCACAGGCTCTGGATAGTGCGGTCAGTAACACAGGTGAGATTTATGCAGACGGTGGCGCGGTGCTTATCAGTGGTTCCGCTGCCAGTGATGTCTTTACCAATGTGGTAAATAATGAGGGCATTATCTCTGCAGGCCGTATCGAGAATGAAGGCGGCGTGGTCCGGCTCGTTGGTCTCGGTACAGGTTCGTCTGTTATCAATACTGGTTCGATCGATGTGTCTGCCGCCGATGCGACCAGCGACGGAGGCAAGATAGAGATCACAGCGGAGTATGTGACAAATCCCGGTATATTAACAGCAGACAGTAGGGGTGGTCAGGGCGGGATAATATCTCTCGAATCCAATGATACTACCCTGGTAACGGATAACGCGGTAGTTACTGCCACCTCCTCTAATTCCAGTGGTGGGACAATACACATCCTGGGCAACAAGGTTGGTTTGATAGGCTCAACCAGTATTGATGTCTCAGGTGCAACGGATGGAGGAGAGGTTCTTATAGGTGGTGATTTTCAGGGCAAGAACCCTGAAATACAAAATGCCAACCGGACGTACGTGGGCAGTGACACCACTATCACTGCTGATGCAACAGAAGACGGGGACGGCGGCAAGGTCATCGTATGGGCCGATGAAGTCACCCGTTTCTACGGGAACATCAAAGCGAGCGGTGGTGCACAGTCTGGTGATGGCGGGTTTGTCGAAGTATCCGGTAAACAATCACTGGATATGAATGGGATTATTGACGTCAGTGCTGTTTATGGGGAAATGGGCACCATCCTCTTTGATCCAAACAATATTACAATTCAAGACACAGGTGGCACTCAAGATGGACAACTGGGGGATAATGAAATCCTATTCGCAGATAATCCACCGAACTATACGATTTCAGATGACGCAATTGAGGCTCTGAGCGGCAACATTATTCTTCAGGCAGAAACAAATATTTCGGTTGATGTTGATATAGATTTAACAACCCAGTCCATAGCTTTGATGGCAGGTAATGACATAACACTAAGTAATAACAACAGTATTATAACAACCAGTGGAAATATCCATCTGGAGGCAGATTCACCTCATGCTACGGGCGGAAGCGATGGAAATGGAACTATTACTCTTGCCAATACAAATTCCGATCTGAATTCCAGCAGCGGAAATATCACTCTTATTGCTGATGATTTTGATCTGGCAGGAGATATCAATGCGGGTACCGGTGATATAAACATCAGTGTTACAAATGATCAAAACCTGACACTGGGTACGGGTGTTTTAAGTAACGCAGAATTGGGTAACCTCGTCACATCTGGGATTTTAACTATTGGTGAGGCGAATACAGCAGGACCTAATGGCGTTATTGGGGATGGGGATGATGTATCAATTAACGTTGATGACATCACATTTGGTAATAATATTGCAATAACCACTGTCAGTGGAGATGTGGTCCTGGTGGCAGATGATGATATCAATGTTGACAACGATTTCACATATACTGCAGGTACAGCAAATGTCACAATGACGGCAAATGCCGATGCCGGTGTCGTTGGTGCAATTTCTGGAGCCGGCACTATAACCACAAGCACACTCAACCTTACTTCTGTATCAGGGATTAATGTAAACACTGATGTTGATACTTTATCAGCTATCAATACTAATACTAATTCTATTATTATAAATGAAGCTGATACTATTGATTTAGCAATAGTCAGCAATCCCACACTGCTTGTAGATATTACAGCAAACTCCATTGATATTACTGGTACCTTAACTGCCGGTTCTTTGATGTTAGATACATCTGGGGCAAATGGAAACATTACAGATAGTACTGGAAACATTATGGTTACAGGGACTTCAACATTTATAGCCGGAACTGGCAATATCATCCTGGATACGGCGACCAATGATTTTTCAACAGTGGTTGTGACAAGTGGTAACAATGTTGAACTAGTTGATGCAGATGATATTGACCTTGGTGCTTCAACGATTAATGGCACACTGGATGTGACCACAACGAATGGCACTATAACGGACAGCGGTAACGTCAGTGTGGTCGGTGATGTTACGTTGAATGACGTGGGGCAGGCAGGCATTACCCTGAACACCTTGCAGGCGGACTCAAATGTTATTCTGACATCGGCGGGCAACACGCAGATTACGAATGACACGGTACTGAACCTGGAAGGAACGGTAACGGGGACACTGGATGCGACGGCGACGACGGGGGGTATCACGGACAGTGGCGCGCTGAGCGTGACAGGTGATGTGACACTGAATGATGTTGCGCAGGCGGGGATCACCCTGGATACCTTGCAGGCGGACTCGAACGTTATATTGACATCGGCGGGCAACACCCAGATCACAAACGACACGGTACTGAACCTGGAAGGAACGGTGACGGGGACACTGGATGTGACGGCGACGACGGGAGGTATCACGGACAGTGGTGAATTAAATGTCTCATCAAATGCGGTATTCACCACGGACACTGGTTCAGACATTATTCTGGATACACCAGCAAACACGTTTGGTGGCACGGTTACATTTGTTGCCACGGGAGGCGGAAATCTGAATGACGTGACGATTACGGATGACACGGCGCTCGATTTGCAAGCATTGACTATTGATGGCGATCTATCCGTTACAGCGGCAGGAATCACTGACAGTGGTACGCTAATAATTGCCGGGACCACATCCCTTGATGCTACAGGCTTTAATATTACGCTGAACTCGCTGACGAATGATTTCACAGGTGCGGTAGATGCCAGCGGTGTCAATATTTCGCTGACGGATGCGAACAGTATTGTACTGGGTGATATTGATGCGACGGGCACACTGACCGTAGATGCGCAGGGAGGCACAATAACCCAGGTTGCTGGTGCAGCAGCAGGTGACAGCATCAATGTAACAGGTGTCAGTACTCTGACTGCAACGACGGATATCACCCTGACTGACGGCTTTAATGATTTCACAGGCGCGGTAGATGCCAGCGGTGTCAATATCTCACTGACGGATGCGAACAGTATTGTACTGGGTGACATAGATGCATCGGGTAATCTGCTTGTTAGCGCTCTTAATGGGGATATCACTGATGGTACGGCGGGTGCCGCAGGTGATGACATTAACGTAACGGGCACGAGCAGTTTTACTGCAACCGGCAATATCACCCTGGATGACGCTACTAATGATTTCACAGGTGCGGTAGATGCCAGCGGTGTCAATATAACACTTACCGACGCTGCAGCTATTGATTTGGGAACGGTGACAGCTACAGGCACACTGGATGTAACGGCCATATCCGGTGATATCACTGACAGTGGCAATATAACCGTAACTGGCGCCGCAAATTTCAATGCCAATGATCTCGCATCCGCCAATATCATTCTTGATTCTGCCGGGAATACTTTTAATGGCACGATCGATTTCAACGGGGCTAATCTGAATAATGTTACTGTCGTCGATACGACGGCACTGGACCTGCAGGCCCTGAGTATCACCGGCAACCTGAATGTGACGGCGGCCGGCATTACTGACAGTGGTACACTTGCGATTGGCGGGACAACAACCCTGAGTGCAGGGGCGAATGATATTACTCTTGATACAATCACCAATGATTTTACCGGTGCCGTTACGGTTACCAATGCCAATAACCTGACGATCGATGATGCAAATAGCCTGACGGTCTCGACGATAAACATAGTGACTAACGCGGATATCGATACGGCCGGGGCAGTCGATTTCACGGGAGTGGCGACCATTGGCGGCGATCTGGATGTCGATACAAATGCCAATGGCGGCACGGGCGGGACCATCACTGATACGGGTGGGCAGTTACTGGTTACCACCCAAACGACACTCGATGCAGGTACAGCATCTATTACCCTGGACAATGCAACCAATAACCTGAATACCCTAACCTTTGCCTCAACAGGTGCTGTCGTGATTTCCGAAACAGATGGTGTGTCATTGACCGGCACCAGCACGGCGAACAGTGTGTCCCTGACCTCGACGGGGACGATCGGTAATGCGGCGTCCACGAGCCTGACGGTGACGGGCAATGCAAGCTTTGACGGGGCGACGGGCATCACGCTGGGTACGGCGGCGAGTGACACGAT
>QKIY01000031.1 GCA_003250975.1 Gammaproteobacteria bacterium
GCCATTTAAAGAGGTACGCGAGCTGGGTTTAGAACGTCGTGAGACAGTTCGGTCCCTATCTGCCGTGGGCGTTGGAGATTTGAGAGGAGCTGCTCCTAGTACGAGAGGACCGGAGTGGACGTACCTCTGGTGTTCCGGTTGTCATGCCAATGGCACTGCCGGGTAGCTATGTACGGACAGGATAACCGCTGAAAGCATCTAAGCGGGAAGCCTACCTCAAGATTAGATCTCCCTGGGAGTTCGACTCCCCTGAAGGGCCGTGGAAGACTACCACGTTGATAGGCTGGGTGTGGAAGTGCGGCAACGCATGAAGCTAACCAGTACTAATTGCCCGTGAGACTTGACCATATAACCCAAACAATTTGTTTGTGTGATGGTTGACGACGCAATCGATAAGCGTTACTACTAACAACTTTCCGAATGTTTGTTTGCTGTTTGAGAAAACAGAGTATTGACAGTAAACAACAACAGTTTGCCTGGCAGCTATAGCGAGTGTGTACCACCCGATCCCATCCCGAACTCGGAAGTGAAACCGCTTAGCGCCGATGGTAGTGCAGGGCTGTCCCTGTGTGAGAGTAGGACACTGCCAGGCTTCTAACTCGAAAGCCCCCGTCGAAAGGCGGGGGCTTTTTCTTTCGTATCGAAGTAACTCTTAACAGTCCTTAGATTGTAATCCACCAAGACATCTTCTATAGTTCAGAGAACATTTGGAGAACTTTCTGGGATAGTCTAATTGTTCAATCGTCGCACTGGATAAAGACATCGAGAATAAGAAATTAGCCCTATTGCTGAATGCAAATTTCTATCCCTATATATAACCATAGGGTTTAATGTTGGCGCAGCTAATCTTATATAACAAGATGGATCAGACACAACGAATTGTGCTAGCTCTAAGCCTCCTCTAGAAAAGTAGTGATATTTTCCAGGAGCCTGGCTTAGACTATCCATATCAATCATTGCAATACCCGATTTTCCCCATTCATTTGGAAATAAATATAATTACTATCTGACTTATAAATGTCATAAAAATATTAAGTTTTACTGAGGGGGATCCACTGACGGTGGCAAGATGACTCAGCGAACAATAATGTGGGCGTTTCTGGTGGTGATGTTCCTGACGTTGCCCTCTATGCTATTCTTGGTGGTGGCAGTCATGTTCGTCCCTGCCATTTTCTATGTTGCAGCAATTCTCTACATGATCTCGAAGATGCCCGGTTCGAGCAGCATAGGAGAGTTGCTCACCTTTATGCTGTTCTGCGGCCTGCACATCGTCGTGTACTTCTTCATCTACTGGATCATTGCTGCCGTACTCGCAAAGCTCGTTTCCCTGATCCCCAATGCGGCTGCGCGCTACGTAAGCGTCTTCCTGCTTTGTGCCGCGATGACGATCCCGATGTTCTTTCCCGTCTATGGCGGGGGTGGCCATAGCGGCATGCAGTGGGAGACGTTCGGTGGCTTGGTGAAAGAGCTCGAGCGCGATTACGGCAGCGGCGTGACCCTAAGCGTGTATGGCGGCACGCTAGTCCTTATCGGCGCGATCGTGGGGTTCAGGTATTGGCGCCGGCGCGGGCGTGCGGTGCCGTGAGCCCGATGCGCTTGAACTGCTCGATCGGCGTGTCGCAAGTCACAAAGTTTTTGCATGGTAGTGCAGGGCTATCCCTGTGTGAGAGTAGGACACTGCTAGGCTTTTAACACAAACCCCTTAAGGCTATGTCTCTAACAGGATAAACATCACTGATAGTTTGTAAGTGATCTGTAAGTAATCTGTAACTATTTTAGTTCGATTGTTATAACTAAACTTTTTTCATCTGATAAGAATGAAGGTTAAAGATATCAATAACTTGGTTATTTAAGTAGCAAAGAAAGGAGAGATGTTATGTTAAAAAAATACCTGTATTATTGGTTGTTCATATTAATTATTCCATTTATATCCGGGTGTGCAAATCGTGCTGTTGCTGAGCTCACTCCAGGAACGGACCTCACTAAATTACAGAGTTTCTATGTAGTAAAATTTGCCCCTGATGGGCGGGGTGTCAATGTCCTTATTCGCGACAGGCTTACTGAAATGGGTTATTCGGCGAACACAGGATTGGATACTAATATTCCGGATGATGTGGATGCGGTCGTTACCTATGAAGACAAATGGATGTGGGATATAACAATGTACATGATCGAGCTGACGATCACCATGCGGGATCCAAAATCAAGCTTCCCTTTGGCAACGGGGAATTCCTATCACACCTCACTGACCAGGTTGTCGCCAGAAGAGATGGTCGCAGAAGTTCTCACGTCAATATTCTCTCAGTCAGGCGGTGAATGAGGTGGTTGACTTGAGGCAGACTGGTGCAATAAAAGGAATTTATAGCCTGATAGTAATTAGCAGTCTTGTTTTCTGTGTGCTCCTTAATGCAGGTTGTACTACACCTGCATTGAGCAGAGATATGACTGTCAATAATGCTGTTATAAAGAAAAAATTTCCTTATTCGGTAAGTTTGTATGTTCAAGGAGGGCGACAAAGCGAAGTCGGTGAGTTACCACAAATTTCTGATGAAGAGTTTAAGAAAGCCCTTGTAAGTTCGATAACCAACACAAAAGTCTTCGCAAGAATCAGTGAAGGGCCAAGCGACTATTATCTGGAAGTTATTATCATTAATATAAGCCAGTGGTTGTATCAATCCGGGGTGCATGTTGAAATCGGATGGCGTTTAACAAACAAGATGTCTGATGAGATTGTCTGGCAGAAATCTATAAAGACCAGCGGTGAGGCTGCGGCACTTAATAAGGGGGATGCATTGGAGGCGGCAATAAAAGAAAACATTCAGCGAGGCTTGGAACAAATCTCCACATTGGAGTTGTAATTAGTTGCTAGTAATACAAACTCAAGGCGCAAATGATAGATTTTTTCCGCGTCTCATCTCAGATGGAACAGGGGGTATTTTTTATATAAATTAGATTAGTTTGGAAAAATTGGCAGTTGTGGATTTTCTATCCATATATTTATCAAATACGGTACATATGTTCCGGATCAATAATCGTCCGGCGGGAATTACATTTATTTTTTTATCATCAAGTTCGACCAGTCCGTCATCTCTCATTTGCTCCAGGGAATTCAATTCCTCAGCAAAGTAGCTGTTAAAATTAATTTGGAATAGTTTTTCAATTCTTGGTATATCAAGTCTGAAGTTACAGATTAATTGACTGATGACTTCTGCCCTTAACTGATCATCAGAATCCAGCGTATAACCCCGAAAGACCGGTATAAAATCAGATTTTATATCTTCTTCATACTCATTAATAATTTTTTTGTTTTGTGAGTAAACATTGCCAATTCTTCCTATAGAAGTCATACCAAGTCCAATAACATCGCAGTTTGCATGTGTTGAATAACCCTGGAAATTGCGGTAAAGAAGTCCATTGCGCTGGGCAACAGCAAGTTCATCTTCTGGTTTGGCAAAATGGTCCATACCTATATATACATAGCCTGCATCAGTAAGTTTTTGGATTGATAGTTGCAGTATTTGTAATTTTTCTTCTGGTGATGGCAAATCATCAGCATTAATCTGTTTCTGGGTCTTGAATAAATTTGGTAAATGAGCGTAATTGTAAATAGCAATCCGATCCGGATTAAGAATAATTATTTTCTTCAGCGTTTTATCAAATGTTGATAATGTCTGTAATGGGAGTCCATAGATAAGATCAACATTTATTGATTCAAACTGTGATTCTCTGGCAGCATTAATTACATCCCTTACCTGTTCATATGATTGGATCCTGTTAACCGCTTTTTGCACAGCAGGATCAAAATCCTGGATTCCGAAACTGATGCGGTTGAAACCTATTTCTCTTAACTGGTTTATAGTTCTGGGTTCAACGGTGCGTGGGTCGACTTCAATAGAATATTCACCCAGATTGTCAGTGCGCAAATAGAAATTATCTGAAATAACAGTCATTAATTCCGCGAGCTGATCGCCGGAAAGATAGGTTGGAGTACCCCCGCCGAGATGTAACTGGTCAACTGGGCGACGCCTGTCAAACAATTGCCCCTGCATCTCGATTTCCTTGGATAAATGTTGCAGGTACCGTGTCGCATGTTTCCTGTTTGCAGTTATGATTTTGCTGCAGGCACAGTAAAAACAGACCGTATTACAAAACGGTATGTGAATATATAAGGATAAGGGTCTTGGATCCGTCCCGCTGTTTGATGCTGCCGCGACTTTTTTATAATCGCTCTCATCAAAATCGTGAAACTGGACAGCTGTCGGATACGAGGTGTACCGTGGCCCCGGCCTGTTATAGCGGTCAATCAGTGCCTTATTGAAGATTACGGATTGTTGCATGAATAGGACTTCCGTATATCTTGGAATTAAACAGCATAAGTACACATAAATTTTTGATCAATATCATAGATGTATAAGTTTTTGAATACGATAATTATTTAATAATCTATGAACGAACATTCGTCAATTGATATAAATATACTATAAAAACAACAACTTATATACTTTAGCGCATGACAAGATCCGGATAATTTGTTTCCTTGCTGCTGAACTGACGATTATTTTTGAAAATCGGCAAGTGTAGCTTGCTATATATAATATGGCTCTTCTGGGGAATTAACCGGCAAATCCAGCCAGTATTTCCGTACAGACATGCAAAAAAAACTAATCCCGCTTGGTCTGATAAATGAAGTACGTTCTTACGGGTCTTGGAGGAATTTATATTACTTCCGATTTGAAGTGATAATTTGGACAGGTCTTATTAATAGACACATTCTAGATATCTGTAAATGAGTAATATTCATTTGAAAGCTGTATATAGGTTTTGCTGGCATACCGGTAAATTTTTTAACTGAACGAGTCTGATCGGGGTGTTGGAATGTATGTAAATTTTGATTTATTTTGATATCCTACTGACCGTAGGAGTTGCTGTACTGATATAGTAAAAGCCTGGGCAATTTATTAGGTATTACAGTTACCGCATTTACACAATTTGTTGCGGGAGTATCCTGTTCGTCCAATACGGGAATAAAAATATGGGCAATAAGAAACTAATAGCCAGTAATTTCTATACTCTTCTCTTTGCAAGTTTGTTCATTTATTCCAAATCATCATATTGTTTCGAGATTCCAAATGGTGAGTTTATTGTCTTACCCTATCTGGAGGCTATTTATAATACAGACCTGGATAGCAATTCAAATTTACCGGATGATGAGTATTTATATGGAATAGATTTTTTCTCAACATTTGAGAAAGGTCGGTTCCGGTTTCTTGGTGAGGCATTAGTTTCAAAGCATGAACAAGAGATTGAACGGCTCCAGATCAGCTGGGCAATTGGTAATTATGACAGGATATGGATTGGGCGTTTCCATAATCCTATAGGTTTCTGGAATACACTATATCACCATGGCGATTACTTTGAGGCCAGTATCAGGCGCCCGGCTATTATAGAATTTGAAGATGAGGGTGGATTTCTACCCATGCATATTGGCGGCCTATTATATGAAGGGAGTTATGAAAGAAATAATAGTGGTATAGGCTACAGATTTGCTTTAGGCGCTGGGCCTGAATTCGAAGATGGTGAACTAGAACCATGGGATACGATTCACCCAGGCAGTGGTGAACATGATATCAGCACGGCGTTTAATCTGTATTATGAGCCGGTGTGGTACGGTGAGACCAAATATGGGCTTTATGCGAATTATACGGTGATACCTGCCGAAGACTCGGGACATGATGAAATTGAATTATTAGTGTCGGGCCTTTATGCTAACTGGTTATCCGAGCCATGGTATGTAATCGGTACATTTTTCTACACTCATACTGATTTTAATGATAGTTCAGATCATGGTTCATTTATCAATATGTACATACAACCAGAGTACATGGTTGATGATACCTGGACTTTATATGGTCGCATTGAAACTACATTATCTGAAGATAATGATCCTTATCTTGCATTGTTCCCCGAGTTTATAGAAGACAGGGTGCTGGGTGGCATCAGGTTTGATTTTTTACGCCAAAACGCACTTAAACTGGAAATATCAGGAAATCGTACAAATAATGAAGATTTCTTTCGTATCAACCTGCAATGGAGTGCAGTGTTCTAATGAAATATGACAGATATATTAAGATTCTACTATTTTGTTTTTTTTGTTTGATTAGTCTTTGCCAATTGAATGCACAGCCAATACGTACAATTGTGGTCGTGAATGGCAGTAATTCACCCATCACCTCACTTTCACAAACAGAATTTAGAAGGTTGTATCTAGGCGTGCCTGTTCGCGTGGGAAATCAGCGGGTTAAGCCGTTAATAAATTATAGTGATGCTGATATTGAAAAATTATTTCTGCAAAAAATTATATTTATGTCTAAGAAAAAATATGAACAAAAAATTCTATCGAATGTTTATCGTTTCGGGGAAATGAGACCGGATAAATATTCTGATGTTGACTTATTGATTAATGAATTGAAACGGTCTCCAGATACGGTGACCTATTTATGGCAGGATCAGGTGGATAAATATGAAGGAATAAAATCCATAGGTATTTTATGGACTGGACAAACAGAATAAGGCATTTCTGGCAAAGTTATACCGGAAGAATGGTGCTTGGTATATTTGCCATACATATAATCCTCGTGCCCCTGTTTTTTTATGGTCTGCTATATATTACGGAACGTAATATCAAATCTCAGTTTATCGATCATATTCGATACAATACTTTTCTTTATACTTCACTGATGAAACATGCCATAAATGACAGTGACATTGATGAACAGATCAATTTGTTAAATGAAATTCTCCTGCATGGTGATGTAATATTTTCAGAACTGGACAAAGGAAATTTGGTCGTGCGTCCTGATATTGGCGGACAACAACCTGATGTGGAATTCAAGGAAGATTTCAAATTTGGCGATCATGCGGATAATATTTATTTCATTTCGCTTGATTTGTTTGATGAAACAAATGGGGAGCACTACGGCACTATAAAATTAGGCTATGACGAAGTACCAGTTAAGAAACAGATTACCACCGCATCTTACTATGTATTTGTAATTGCATCGGGTTATTTCATTCTCAGTATTACGCTTGTAGTTATTTTCGGCCGTATATTGATGAAGCCTATAGACAAACTGAGAAGTCTTTCAAGAAGCATTATGGCAGGTGACATGGATGCGTCGCTGAATATTAATACTGGTATAGCTGAAATTAGGCATTTAGCTAACGACCTCGAAATGATGAGGAATATACTATTCAGTCGACACAATGATATAGCCAACAAGGAAAAAAGGCTTCGGGCCATTCTGGATAATGCTGGAGAAGGTATTATAAGTATTAATGAAAAAGGTCTAATACAGTCCTTTAACAAAGCAGCCGAAGGAATATTCGGCTACACAGAAAATGAGGTTTTAAGTAATAATGTTTCCATGTTAATGCCATCTCCATACCGGGAGGAGCACGACAGATACTTACACAATTATCTTGATAGCGGTGTGGCTAAGATTATTGGTATTGGCAGGCGTGTACATGCTAGGCATAAATCGGGTCAGCACATACCAATTTTCGTGAATGTCAGTAAGGTTTGGCATAATGATGAACTGAGTTTTATTGGTATCATTCATGACCTTACCAAGGAAGTGGCACTGGAGTCGCAATTGTCACAGTTTCTGCATGCAATAGAGCAAAGTCCCGTTTCAATAATGATTACTGATACAAAAGGCACAATCAATTATGTCAATCCGTTCTTTTGCAGAGTAACAGGCTATTCCGAGCAGGAAGTTATCGGTAAAAATCCCAATATACTAAAGTCTGGAGAGACACAGGACGAAGTTTATAAGGACTTGTGGAATACAATTACAAGAGGAGGGGTTTGGCGAGGTGTTATACAAAATCGGAAGAAAAATGACGAACTGTTCTGGGAATCAGCTACTATCTGCCCTGTATTAGATGCTTTTGGAAATATAGTGAATTATATTGCCTTGAAAGAAGATATTACTGAGCAACGCATGAAAGATTTGATGTTGCAGCAGGCCATGAAACTGGAGATTGTTGGGAAAATGACAAGCGGAATAGCTCACGATTTTAATAATCTTCTCACGATAATCATCGGTAATCTGCAGTTTTTGAAAGAAGAAATTAATCTTGATAAAGATGAAGAAAAATTACAGTTAATCAGTGACGCCTATTCAGCTGCAAGGGATGGATCAAAAATGATTAAGCAGTTACTGACTTTTTCACACCACAGAGATGCAGAAGAAGAATATGTCGGCATATCCATGTTTCTTAATAAGCTTAAACGGTTATTAAACAGAATAATATCAGAAGACATTGTGTTGAAGATTAATTCTCCGGAAAGCGACATTGCAATACATGTCGACCCAATGCAATTAGAGAGCGCTGTTCTCAATCTCGTTGTGAATGCGCGCGACGCCATGCCCGATGGTGGTAATCTAGTTATATCTGGTGAATTTATGGAGATAAAAAAATCTTATAAGGTAGAAAAAGGATACCTGAATCCTGGCAGATATATAATAATCAGTGTGAGTGATACGGGGACTGGAATAAGTGAAAAATTGCGCCACAAGGTTCTTGATCCATTCTTCAGTACAAAAACCAGCACGACAGGAACAGGTCTTGGCTTAAGTATGGTGCATGATTTTGTTTTGAAAGCTGGGGGCGGAATTAGCATATCAAGCATGGTGGGAAAGGGCACAACCATCTCGCTTATTTTGCCTGAATACGAAGCAACAGATGATTTTGATGATGTAGACGAAATATCCATGGAAAGTATTGAGGGTGGCAGTGAAACCATACTTGTAGTAGAGGATAAGGAAAATGTGCGGCGCTTTGCATGCAGGGCATTAAAAAAACTGGGATATCATTTAATTGAGGCAAGAAATGCAGATGAGGCACTGAAGTATATACAATCCGGAGAGAAGATTGATTTATTGTTCAGTGATATTGTAATGCCTGGGAATTTAAATGGAAAACAACTCGCGGACATAGTGTATTCGAGAAGCAGTCATATAAAAATCCTTCTAACTACTGGAGTTGGGATAGATTATTATCCCAACGAGGATTCAGGAAAAGAATTCCCTGTGTTGTATAAACCATATACAATTCAGAAGCTTTCGGAATACATACGGAAAACAATAGATAAACAAAATTAATTAAATTACCTTTATTATCGTGAGTAACTTAACACATATTCTTGTTGTTGATGATGATGAACGCATATGTAACCTTTTAGTACGTTACATGCAAAGACAGGGATATAAGATGAGTTCTGTCAGAAGTGGTGAAGAATTACGACGATTTATCAAAAGTGAAACGCCTGACATAATTATTCTTGATTTGATGTTGCCCGATGCTGATGGGCTAGATCTTGCAAGGGAAATCAGAAATCAATCAAATGCGGCAATTATCATGTTAACAGCAAGAGGAGAAACAGTAGAGAAGATCGTGGGCCTTGAAACAGGAGCCGATGATTATATTGTTAAACCATTTGATAATCGTGAACTACTCGCACGCGTCAGGAGCGTTAGCAGACGTTTAAAAAGTGGTTCCGAAAAGCCACAGACTCATTTGCATAAAGGTAATATTGCCGAGTTTGCCGGTTGGAGATTTGATCTGATGGCGTATGAACTTGTATCTCCTGAAGGTAAAACCATTCCATTGACTAGCTATGAATATAAGCTTCTTTCAACTCTGGTTCTTAGTGGAAACCGAGTCATGAAGCGTGATTATCTCCTTAATCAGATAGCAGAGCGTGAATGGAATCCTGATAACCGTAGTATTGATGTGCTGATTGGTAAGTTGCGGAAAAAGCTGGAGAATAACCCCGGAGAACCTGCACTTATCAAAACAATACGGGGAACTGGCTATAAATTTACCGCACATGTCACATTTCCCGAGGAAAAATAAAGAATTAAGGCTGATCCGCCGGGTATTCATCCTGGCACTTTAACCACTGACTAAATATTCATAATCCTGTTTTTGACGTTGTAAAGTTAATTGGCTAATAGTCAATGTCTTTATATGAAACGAATTTACACAACGTTACAAAAAATTACAGAATATTACGATATTTATATCTTATAAAAACAGCTAAATTCAATAGATCATGGACGTTCTTGCATTATTATAATAATTATGCCGATGCCACCCCATATTACTGATACAACCATCCTTCCGTACGGTTATGTGCTGCAGAATTACAGGATTGAAGATTTACTCGGCAGGGGTGGTTTTGGTATTACCTACCGTGCAATCGATTTGAATCTTGAAAAAACCGTTGCGATTAAAGAGTATTTTCCAAAAGATATTGCCTTTAGACATATCGATCATACTGTTCAATTAATCGCAGAAAGTTGCAATAAGGATTACTATAACGGGCTCAAACGCTTTATACATGAGGCACGAACGATTAGCCGGTTCGAGCATGTGAACTTTGCACGTGTTTATTCTTTTTTTGAGATGAATAACACCGGCTATATGGTGATGAAATACGAAAAAGGACACAGCCTCAAGGAAATCAGGAAAAACAGGCAGTTTACGGAGAAGGAACTGAATGACATTATATTACAGATACTTGATGCCCTGGAGCGTTTGCACAACGAAAATTTCATTCACAGGGATATAAAGCCTGAAAATATTATCCTCCGGGAGGATGGTACTCCTGTCCTGATAGATTTTGGTTCAGCTCGCCCTGCCCATGGTCAGACTGAAAGAAATCTCACCTGCCTGGTATCACCAGGTTATGCACCGATTGAGCAATATACCGGTGACCACAAGAGAGACAAACAAGGCCCCTGGACAGATATTTATAGTTTAAGCGCAACGATTTACTATGCAGTTTCAGGGATATCACCATCAACGGCAATTGATCGAGGTGATAGTATATTGCAGACAGGGGGTGATACATATATTCCAATTGAATTAATAGCTAAGAAACAATACTCCCGACAATTCCTTAAAGCTATTGATTACGGTATGACATTCAAGCACAAAGAAAGACCACAATCCATTTCTGATTGGCGGGCAATGTTTGAGACCCGGCAAGCTTACAGGGGTGTATCAGGAGGCAAAGAGAAGGAAATTAGCAGTTTTGATCTTCGAAAAGCCATTCTAGTTCATGGAGACAAAAGTGGTTATGCCAAGGATTCGAATTTATTAAGTAGCTGGATGAGCGGTAAGAAAGTGTATGTTGCAGTTTTCATATCACTCATTATCATGTTGGTTTTGCTGTTTTATGCTGATATTGGCAGCATGCCTGGTTCGGAAAATAAAGAAGTTTTATTAAATAATGGAATGATCTCACGAGCGCACCAATTAATAATACAAAAAGGTGCATTATTAAAGCAGAATTTTGAAAACATTGTTGATTCAATAACTCAGAATGATTTAGAGAGTGATAATTTCAAAACAGCAGTTAACACGTTAAAACCACTGGCTGAAAGTGGTCATGCATTTGCCCAGTATGATTTGGGGATTATTTATTTTATCAGAGATGCCAATGAATCATTGAAATGGTTCAGTATGGCCGCTAATCAAGGTTACGCTAAGGCACAAAAGCAACTGGGTTTTATTTATGACAACGGGATAAACGTTAAAGAGGATAATGAAAAGGCATTTCACTGGTACAAGTTGGCAGCCGAGCAGGGTAATGCAGAAGCCCAGTTTATGTTGGGAACCATGTATTTGAATGGAGAGGGTGTTGGAAAAGATGTAACCGAAGCAGAAAAGTGGCTGAGCAGAGCGGGGCAGAAAGGCTATGAAAATGCGCGTGAATCAATACAGCAATTCAACAAGCAGTTAGAGTTGATTAATAAATCCTGACTGTGCAAGTAAACTGTCAGAATATGCCCTTGTGCGGTGCAAGACTTAAAAAGGGGACGCCAAAAAACGTCAGGAATGCCAGTATGAACACCAGGATACTCATTAACCATCCTGACCATAGTGGTACTCTGAATGTAAGCCGGATATGCAGGCTGGCACCAAGCGCAAGCCAGGTCATCAATGCCCAGGTTTCAAGTGGATCCCAGGCCCAATACCGTCCCCATGCGTCATATGCCCACACTGAACCAACTACCAGCATACAGCTGTCTGCTATGAATGCAACGGACATAAGGCGCCAGATCAAGGTGTCTATCTTGCTAACCTGAACTCCGGGTATATAGGGCAGGAGGTTATATCTGGATAGATTCAGTAACAATATTACTGCCAAACTTACGGCGGCCAGACAGAAACCAAGAAATACTTTCCCGCTGAGAACATGTAACCATAGCCAGTAGTTATCAAATGTGGCGGGCAGGGGTACCGCGTTAGAAGGGACGCTGATTGCCCACAAAGCCATCATAAAAAGGATTGGAAGTACGATTACGGAGCCAAGGCGGCTTAGCGGAATAAAATAGAAAATCAACGCATAAATTAGTCCAATACTGAATGCATTGCTCAGTAACACTTCATACAGGGTCATGAAAGGCCCCTGATCTAGCCTGATCCAGCGCATAGCTAATGAAATGGCCAGCAAGATGACACCCATTACGAAAAGACCATACGATAGCCAGTGCTCCCCCCTGCGTCTTCTCACCGTCCATAAAAAGGAAGCGGCACTTGCCCCATAGGCCATAGTGGCACACCACACGAGCAAGGTTTCAGGCATGCTGCGATCGCTCCGGGTATTCTTTTATCATTATTTTGTCCCCGGAATGTAATGTTAAGCTGGAAAATTTATGCCAGAAATGATAGCCGAGGCCGGAAATGGCAAAAAGTGCAGCCATGAATTGCCAGAACAACATCGGATTAGAATCAATACGGTAACCCATCCAAAGCCGGAGTTCCTCGAAGCGTAATTTACCACCCTCAAGTCTGGCTTCATCTCCCGGTTTCAAAAGCCTTTCATTTTCTGCAGTTCTAAGCAACAATCTGGTCTGTACATCTTTGCTCGTAAGTGTCCATGTGGCATCATTTGATCTTTGTTCATTTTCGATTTGCAGTGAAATCAATAGTTGCTGACCTTCTGGCGTCAGCCATTCATTGTCCTGTTTCCACTCATACATCGGATAAGACGGCATATGCACAGCACCTGTCGATAACTGTCCGTGGTCACTGATCCAGGTCAATATGATGGAATAACCCTTGTTTCCTGTAGTAATAAACCGGTAGCCGCTGGTACGCAGCGTCCTGTTGTCGCCGATGAGTCTTGATTTGGGCTGGCCGAAATCATCACTAGGAACCCAGATCCGGCTACGCGTTTCGCTGCGCCGTTGTGGGGATACAAAATCTACCGCTACCTTCCCCTGGGTGAATAACACTTGGTCAAGACGGTTTCTATGCCAGGGCCCCTGGTGCACGATTTCCACATCAGCCGGATTGAACTCCATCCCCTCGGTAATCTCCAGGCGGGCATCTAGCGAACTCAGAAGGCCTAGGGCAGCAAGCACAATAACTATCAACAGGCCAATATGAAATGTCAATAAACCGCCTTGTTTGCGAAAACGCCGGTTGCTGATAATCGCTGAAAGTAGATTGACTCCCAGTAATGCCAGGGGTAGAGCGACCCAGTTTATGGAAAGCCCCGGATTTTTATAGGTCGCCAGGGAGGTGATTGCCAGTGCCAGCATTGCAGCCAGAGTCAAGCGCAAAGAGCCCAGACGAGACAGGAACAGAGCTAGGGCGGGTCGCATACGTTTCTCATCCAGTCACGTCCGATGCCCTGATTACCACCGGTTGAGCCACAGTCGGTATCGGTCCATTCTCCGCTGCGCCTGAAGCGGCGGATCTTCAGCTTGGAATTATTGTAATAAGGCCCCTGGTTATAGAAATTCCCGCTGCCATTGATAATGATCTCGTTACCTGTGCCGGGTGCCGCCGGGGCGCCACCCAGTGCCTCCGGGCCCACATCGTTCAGGTTGACCAGAAAGGCCTTGTTTTTCCACCCATGGGGAACGGCCACGTGACACCAGCTGCACCGCAGGTTTTGGCCTAGCCGGTCGGCGTGAAAGGCGTGCAGGTTGCCGGTATCGCTACTGCAGTCGCTGAATCCACTCCGGCAGGTTTCATCGCACTTGCACCCCGTTTGTACATCCGTTGCATAACGATTGTGGGCATGGCAACGGAAACAGAGACCATCTGTCGTATCACCGGTATTGCTGTCCCAAGGCCCTTTAAGGATAAAATTATTGCTGGAACCATGGGGTCCCCAGGGATTATTACCGGAAGGCACAACAGTTCCAACCGCGGTATTTGAGCCGTGACAATCACTGCAATACATTTCCTGGCTGCCGATATTGATGCTATCCCAGGGAGCCAGGAATAATTCAGCGCTGGATGCCATATTACGTTCGGTTGGCGTACGCCCGGTGTCATCAATTACCGGGTGCCAGGAACGGTGGTTGCAACCCTGATCCCCGCCGACAGTCACCGTGCCTTCACAGCCGGCAGCGTTTTCCCCCCTGTCACCCAAGGGGGGTTGGAACTCCATGGCCTGATTAGTATATTCAGTCAGATTATTAGCACCAATTGTCGTTCCGCCTGAATCGCCGGGTATGGGACGACCGCCGGAAGGATACTGGCCGCTATCGGTGTATCCATAATCTGAATGACATTTCAGGCAGACCTGATATTCCCGGGTGAGATAAGTCATATCCTGCCCGCTGGTGCCCGCAGGAGCGCCAATCCCGCCATCACCTTTTTTGACCTGGTAACTGATCGGGAGGTCAAGAAACAGGCTGCCACCGTAAACGGGTTCCACGCCCCAGGATCCTCGCAGGACGCCGGAAGCGATATTGGTATGGCCAGCCGTATGATCGTGCGTTCCCTCCGTGGTATTGCCACTATCGCCGCTGAATAGTCTGTCTTTCATGAGTCGATGCGGATTATGGCAATCCGAGCATTCGACATGTCGATTGGTTGTATCAGCAACGCCAAGCAAGAGGCGGCTCTCGCTGAAATCCGCATCGGTAATGTCATGAACCTCGGATATAGCAGGCTGATCGTTGTTCGTAATTGGCATGTGCCGAATAAGTGAAAAGTCTGTCTCAATATCCGGAACATCATTGGAGGCATTGGTAATAATAGGTAAACTGGTGTGACACTGGTAGCAGGTCTCTTCTATAGCCGGATTACCGCCGCTTTTAGGATCACTCAGGCTGTCTGTTCCTTCACGAAGCAGGCGCCTTGAACCAAAAACCGTATGCGTGTCATGGCAGTTTAGACAACTGACCTGCCACACGGGTAATCCTGGTGGTATCTCTCTCAGGTTCGGAAAAGCTGAAATGTAGGTTTCATCTGCAACAGTAGGATCGGCATGGGCGGATGTGGACCAGCCTTCCTTATCATGGCATGCCAGGCAGATGATATCACTCAGCTCTGAAAAATTACCCTGCAACACGGGTCCTTGTTGGAAACGGTTCAGGCGCAGAAACTTGATGCTGGTGGTGGCCACAGGATCATAGAGATGGGGATCATGACAGGTTGTACATTGAATTTGTCCCGCACCGCCGGCACCTGTAGGTTCCAGAGGCACCAGTGGTTTTACCCCCGGGCTTCGAATGTCAATATGATTCCCGGCACCAGTCCCTGGTGTATGCAGTTCACCGTCCGTTGTGGCAAGTGTACTGTCATAGGTCAGCGATATCGGGTGGTCGTTTGTCAGGTCCGTACCCAGATTGCGGGTAAAACCTGTCAGACTGCCCGAGTCATCAGGCATGGTCGTTGACGTCATTGAGAAGGTATAGTTCGTTTGTCCCGCAAATACATTGACTGCGCCGAGTGCCAAAGTACCATCATGGCAGGACAGACAAAGTTTGGAGCCACCCGCGGGTGAATCCAGTGACCCTCCCATGATTGTTTCAGCATCCAGTGATGAAGAAGTGTAGGGGGTATAGGTATCATTAACTGTGCGGTTCCACAGTGGTGCACCCGGAAATGTTGAGGCACCGTGCGGCGTATGGCAAAAAACACATACTTCTGTTTCCACCTCGGTTGTCTTAACGTCACCCGTCCCGGTTGAGGACAGATTATGGACGGTGGCACTGATGTTGGATACCTTGTCCGTTTGGGCGGCAATTACTGACACTACATTGGCCAGTAATAAAAAGAAACAAATCAGGCAAGCAGGTAATTTCCAGAAAGGCATTTCATTCACCCATATATTGCATGATTATCACGCGGCCGTTCAGCATATCAGCCGTGAAGATGCGATCCTGGGAATCACTCCATATACCAGCAGGAAGATAGAAATAACCGATTTCTGTGCCGGTTCCACCAATGGGTAGAAGAAAATCACCGCTGGCGCTGAAAATCAGGAGATGATCGTAATAGGATTCGATTACATAGATATTACCGTCACTATCGGCAGTGATACCTTTGGGCCTTGTAAAATTTCCGATATAAAGGCCGCGTTGTCCGATTATGCTTATTGGCTTGCCCTCTATTGTTAATTTTTGTACACGTGCATTTAGTGTATCACTGACATATAAGAACCCATTGCTGATGCAAAGATAGGTTGGTGCATTAAATTGGCCCGGTCCTTCACCGGGCTCTCCTATCGTATTAACCAGATTGCCTTCTCCATTAAATACCTTGATATTATGTTCACCGGTATCAGCCACATAAATGTGGCCACTATCTTTATCAATAGCCAGCCCCGTTGGGCGCTGAAGTATGCCAGCACCGATACTCCCGACTGGATTGCCGGAAAGATCCAGCCGGATAACACGGCCCAACTGAGAATCGGCCACTAGGATTTCATTATCTGAACGGCTGGCAATACCGATTGGTGATACAAAACTGTTATTTTTGTCTGCATCACTCCAGATAGAGAGTTTGCCTGCCTTGTCATCAAAAACAAAAATAGCCTGGTTTCCTACGTCTGTGACATAGATACGCCCTTCGGGTCCGACCATTCCATCTTGAGGACGGCTAAGGAGTTTTGGTCGTTCAAATTCGGAGGATAATCCAACCAGCCAGTTGAAAACTTTTTCTCCGGTATTTGGTTGAAAATCTTTATCCCGAATAAAATTCGTTTCACCCTGCAATTGTCCTGCATAACGGTAATGAGGAACCTCCGGGGGTGGAGGCCAGACCATGTTCAGGTCGGTTTCATTATTACTTTCCGGAAAATAGCTCATTACTTTAGGTTGTTCGGCACAACTTGTAAGGATTAATATCAATGCCAGAGAGAAGATTAAGCAGGACCTTGTCATGAGCATTCGCCTTCGATTTTCATGACTTTTATATATCCTGTTATACCATCAGAAATATAAAGAAGACCGTTATCAATAGAGATATCGGATATCATTTCCATTCCAGGGCCGAAAATCCTGTTTTCAAATACAACAAGAGGATCTTCACCCATAAATACGTGTATAGAACTATCAAATTGATCTGCTACATATAAACGCCGACATTGGTCAAGCGCTATTGCCACGGGATTTTTAAGCTGAGCATTGCCGACACTGTAAAGTTTCCTTCCATCAGTATCGGTCACACTTACTTCACGGGTAAGTTCATCCAGCAGATAGATAAACCCTTTTTCAGATGCAATATCAAGAATACTCCCGGCAGGGTTAGGAATGTTAATATTCTGGCCAATAATACGGGATAGCCCTCCCAGCCTGTTGAAAACCAGCACCTGGTTGGTAACTTTATCGGCTACAAGCAAACGGTGAGAATCTTCCGATTCAGTAATTGCGACAGGACTGGTCAAGTTGGATTGATTACCAAAAGCTCCTGTTTTTCGGCCATCACGCGAATACTGAATAACCTGCCCAAGAAATTGATCAATTACGTAAACTGAAAAATCGGAAGCGACAAATATATCTGATGCAATCCCGCCTTGTAGGGAGGCAAATTTACTGAGCAGGCGTTGTGAACGGTCGATATGGAATATCGTACGCTGGCTGGTATCAGCAACAAAGATATCATTTCCACGCGCGGTTATGGCATCGGCCTTTAGCAGCCTGTTAAAACCTGATGTCGGCGTACTTTCACTGTCAAGTATCAGTGGGTCCTGCCCTGACGATAAGAAGTCACTGTATTCCTCAAGCGCTATCAGTTCGGGAGTCTCGGCAAGGACATTCCCTGTAGCGAAGAAAATAATAAAAATATATATAAAACAATAACATAGGGAAAAATTTTCTTGCCACCATTTTGCAGGAATTCCTGACAAATTCTTCAGTAGGGCATTAATTCGGGAAATTGATATTACGCCAAACATGGTATGCAGCTATTTACCACCGCCCCGGTCCGGATGTTTCATGTCCGCCATATATTCCACTTTTAATACCGGGACGTCCTGTATGGCACAAAGCGCAATTTTCAGTCGACCAGGCGGTTTCTCCATCATGACAGGCACCACAAAATTTCCCCTGTGAAATTTCATCCATTGTGACCTTATTTGCGCCCGCCCGCATCTCAAATCCTAATTCACTATGGCACACAACACATTTAAAACGGATGCGATGAAACCAGTGGGGAAAAATAACAGGGAGCACACCTTCCGTGTCGGCACGTTTATTCAGTACAATGTCGGCGTACTCTGCATGTAGTGGGGAAACTGAAATAATCAGTGCCGCTATTACGCCAGCCGCAAATAAAGCATGCTTTTGCTGAATCATGTGCGAAGTAATTTTGCATATAATTGCTGTCATCTATTTTTTTGTTCTAGTTACAGAATCCTGAGGGATTGAATGACAGCGACTGCATTCCGTCAATGGGAAAGAAACTGCCCCATGGCAGCGGCCGCAATATTCTCCCTGAAGAATTTGTAGCATTGATATGGGTGTTGCCCCGGCCTTGGCAACAAATAGTTTGTCATGGCAATTACCGCATTCAAGCCATTCGGTATGTGCCCTGTGAGGAAATAAAACGAATGGTTGATCTGCTGTTCCCTTCATGAGAATGTTTGTGTCGAGAACTTTCAGTTCTTTTTCCTCATGTAAAAAACTACGGGGTGTGATATACCCATCACGCAGAGCTGTAACCCAGTCCACTTTATTTCCGGCGGTATCAGGTGGCAGGATACTGAGAGCCTCCTGAGGCTGCTGCAGGACACTAAGGCCAGCAGCTTCAGGAGCATGCAGACCATCTTCCTCCAGTTTTCTCCAGCCTTCTGCACCAGCGCTGTTTATTACTAAAACGGCAAAAAGAAACAGTGCAGTGTATACGAATCGTTTGTTATTTGGATATGTGATTTTATTATGCATATCTGAACAATAATGTTATTAGCCGGGAATATATATACCTGATCCCCTTAATGCACGGACCAGGTTTTTTGTTGATTCCTCAAGTGATTTGATTGCAGCCTCATAATCACCTTCGGATGCCTGTTTTTCTGCCGTTTTCCTCAATTCTTCTGCATTGTCCAGGAGGGCTTGTGTCATTTTATTTGGCGAGGCCGACTGGTCATCGTTTTTGTTGAGAATCTTGAATAACATTTTATGGGTGTCATTTCTGTCTATTTCGTACCGGTATTCTTCTTCTTTGCTTTCAAAATTTAAGGTCCTTACAAGAGTATCGCCACCACGAAGTGAATTTATTGCAATTTTTGCCGCAACATAGGCTTCGTCCAGGACTGAACGTGCTTCATCAAGTTTTCCTTCGTCCAGAAGCTTGTTAGCGTTTCTTATTTTCTCTGCAACAATATCCTTAAGTTCTTTACCGTCAGCATGTCTACCCTTTTCATCAGCGACCCTCTCATGAGCTTCCATCAGGGCATTAATACTATCCAGCCTGTCCTTATAATCACGTTTCTTTTTGACATCTGTAATTTCGTTTTTCTCAGCCATTTTTACAGCTTCAAACATGATCTTTGTGGCTTCAATCAATTCTTTGTTGGCTCTGTCAGGATCACCCGCCTCGTAAGCCAGTTTGGCCTTTTCATAATGGGCTTTCGCTAATTCGCGATGAGCTATAGCATCTGCGTTCCCGCTGGCATCTATCTGTTTGGTTGCTGAGGATTTTTCGAGCAGTGTTTCTACAGACTTTAAACGGTCTTTGTATGAAATTTCACCGGGAGGCTTTACTGGTTCAGCATATACCAGTGACCAGGCAGGAGAACCAAGTATGAAAATTAGTGATAAGCAAATAATTACTGGTGTGTGTTTCATTTTGAAATTCCCTCCATCATATGGATATATTTCATGAAGGAAGTAAAATAATTGGTTTCATAGTTTTTAAATCCCGTTCGATCTTATAAGACGCATTAGTTCAATATTGCCTTGTTCAAGACTTGCAAGGGCAGATTTCATTTCGCCACTGGTGACATGTAAGTTAGCCTCAGCCAGGATCTGATCATTACGCTGTAATAAGTTTTCAATTAGTGCATATCTATCGCTTGATCTGTCTAAATTATCCAGAATAAACTTTAGTAATTTTATATAGCTTTGGTTAACTTCCATTTCGTACCTGTATTCATCTTCTACCGTATCGAATCTAAATTCATGTATGATGGTTTTTTTATCAAGTGCTGTTGATAAAGCCATTTTTAGCAGGTTTACTGCCTCCTCCATGGTAGCAGCGGCCTGGCTATAATTTTTGTTTCTTTCAAACTCGTTTGCTTGGGCAACCAAATTATGTAAATGCTCGTTATCAAGGCTGCTGTCTGTATCGATGTCATTGCTAATCTCGATCCGATCATAGGCTTCACGAAAGGTGACAAACATTTCCCCGAGTTGTTCATATCTCTGACGCATAATTGTTTCTTCACGGTTAGGATCTGTCACATAGGAAGAAGCAGTTTGGAGAAGTCGCAAGCTGTCATCTAGTTTCTTGTCTGCAGCATCCTTACGACCTTCTTCGAGTAATTTAGCAGATTCTAAATATGATTTTCTTGCTTCTTCCAGCAAGGCAATTGCCTTTTCGTTTTCGCTGGACTCTATTCTTTTGGTCACTGATGAATTATAGAGAATTTTCTCTATCAGCTCTGATTTATTCGAAGAAACACTTGTGCCGATGATGCTATCTTGTTTGTCTTGCGGCGAATTAACATTTAAATTTTTATTTTTAACAGCAGCATCGCTCGCTAATACCGGAAGGTGAAAGCACAAAGTAGAGATCAATACACCAACAATTGTCGATGATGCATTGTTGTTTAGATCCAAAATTTTACTTGTCAGCATTTGTTGTAGCCGTTTTATTAGCATTTACTGATTATTCCTTTTTACTGGAATGGCAACGCCTGCAGTCCGCTATTGGGAATGCAACCTTTCCATGACAAACACCACATTTTTCACCCAGAATGATTGAAGCCATACTGATATTGTTGGCTCCTTTCTGGGGTATAAAAATTGCAGGGTGGCAGTTAGAGCAATCTAGCCACTCAGTATGCTGTTTATGGGGATATACAACATTTGGCATCGAACCTTTTACTTCCCGAACTATATTAAGGTCCATTACCACGGGTTCAACACTCGGGTCCGTGAGATCATATCTGGGACTAATCTTCCCCTCTTCCAGTGCCTTTACCCAATCAACATAATTACCTGACTTTCCAGTCGGTAATGTGCTGAACTGTTCTCTTGGTGGCTGTAGAACAAATGTAGTCTCGTTTTGCGGATCATGGATACCATCTTTAGCCGGCGGAGGATTCCGTTCGGATTTTGGTTTCATTAACCTGTTGAATGCATTTGGATCTGCCGCCAGGCTGTCTGATATATGGACCCCGGACACTAAGGCCAAGCCCAGGAAAAAAATTAATAAGCAAAATTTATTAAATGAGGCAGTGGTTAATAACTTATTCATTGTGCCTCCTTCTTGTCTTTTTTACCGCCAATTATCAGTTTCTGTAATGTGCTTTCGTGTACCTGGGTTGGAGTTCCGGGTTTGGCAGAATGACATAAATCACAGTTTTCAACTGACCACGCTATTTCGCCATTATGACAGGCGCCACAGTATTCGCCGTCAATGATCTTAAGCATGTTAATCTTGTTTCCACCCGCCTGAAATTTAAATCCCAGATCAGCATGGCAAACCTTGCAACGAAAACGGACCCGATGAAACCAGTGTGGAAATATGACGGGTCTCATCCCAGCCGCATCCGAATAATTATTTATGACAACATCACCGTATTCTGCATTACCGGTAGAGGGAAATATCATTAATGCCATACAAACAGAGATAAGTAATTTATGAAATGTGAAAGTAAACTGGTGATGAAAATGTGGCATAATATTCTCCCGCAGGATATATATAATGTATATATTTGAATCTAGTTTATTGTGTACAGGTTATTCTTAAAAATTCCTTCGGATCTGAAACAGTATAAAATTATTGAATTCACTGTTTGTTTGACCAATGCTGGTTGTTAGGCGAAGGTCAAGCAGGCCAATTCTATAAAAGAGCTTGTTTTGCCAGTAAACGTTATACTGATTATTATCATTGAAGCCATCCGAATTCACTATTTCAAACAATGACTGTGAAAGGTAGCGCAATTCCGACATAAACCTGAGATTCCGTACATTGAACAGATGTATACGATTGTAGTTAAAGGAAATGCTGCTATTGAGATTCAGTGAATCATCTCGGTTTTCATTCAATGTGTTATTGGCCTGAACATTAATATTGGCCGTAAAGGTGGAATTCATATCAATCCTGTGATTTCTGGATATATGCAAGATTGCCTGTTGCAGTCCGGAATCATCACCCTGATTGGTAAAACGGCGAGTATCACTTAAAGTCAGCTGGAGCACGTCGGAAATATTTCTGACGTTTCGGTTCCATCCCATTCCGATGGAATGACTCAGGGTATAATCCTCCTTACCTAAGGTGTCCGCTATGGTGCTCCCTCTTTGGGTAGCTGACAGTTGTACTAGACCTAGCCGGGTCGGAAAACCGTGTCTGAGGATATGACCAGCCCGGAGATTCATTTCCTGGCGGTCCTCTTCTATCTCGTCTGTAATATTGGAAAATTCCCCAAACAGGTTATAGGCGTAACGGGATCCAAATACCTCAGTATCAGCAGGTGTGTATTCGGCGCCGACACGCTGGAATGTGCGTGAATTCGTTTCGGATTCAGTGACGTTGACCTGGCCACGAAAATTCAAATATGGGGTCGTTTGGTAAATAGCCTGGCCGGTAAGACCAACTGTGTCAAAAATGCCAATTTGATTGTCACCCAGATCACCGCTCCCGTGCATCAGTGCGGTACCAATAATACGAAGTTTTTGCATTGATTCAGGTCGCCAGAAGGTGTTGCTGTTTAACTGGACTGTCTTTAAGTTGTTTTCTGTCCCGGTGGAAGATTCCAGCGTCCTCTCATTGTAAGTAAAAAGATTATTGACAGTAAGATTGGAATTTGGCCGGTAATTGTGCCGTAAGAAATGCAACATTTGATCTTCCGAGACGATCTGGTTTGTTCTTTCAATGTAATTAAATCTGTTGTTTACGCTTAGATCATGAGCTCCTTGTGTAGTTGAAAGTGATAATTCGATTGAGTCCTCAACGTCTCTGGTTGAACGGTTATTTGCCAGATTGAAGGAACTGTCATCTTCATCAATCATGTGACGGTAATCCAGATTCAGACCGGTTGAACCCGTAATAAAACTTTGGGATACGCCGTATGCAGTGGACGTAATATTCTGGTCGGTGAAATCGCCCTCGATTTGGCTGTTGGATTTCCTGTAAAAGGCCCGGAAAGGAAACCGGCTTTGCGGAAAGAGGTTGAAATTAATATCGCCGAAAATGTCCTGTCCTGTAGAGCTATTTGAGTTTTCCCTGATTGTATAGCTGAGCGCTAGATTGCTGCTCAGAGTTGCAAGCCAGGGACGCCAGAGAAAGGTAGCACCGTGCAATCGCAGGGTACTAATATTAGTTGTAATTGCATCTGTTTCTCCTACTTTGTTATATGACAACATGTTTTCCAGTGAGCCCGAGAATGTAAAAAAATCGGATGGATTAAGTGGTAATGCGATTGCTGGTGATGAATTAAACATTAATAATATGTATATCAGAGAAATTCCGGCGTTGTTCTTTGCGTTTTTATGGTCACACATTGCCTCTTGAGAAGACCATTAATTCAATTCAGGGGGGCCAGTATTTACGCTCTCTTCCCCGGATATGGTTAGATATTTCTCCTTAATCTCTATATTCGTATTCTTCCTTAAGTCTTCCAGATAATTCAGCCAGTATTGATCTCTTGCCTCCCGCAGCCAGAGTTCCCCGGCCTTTTCACGAGCCTCTGCATATGGGTGTACTTTTGCCGGGAGTTTATCATTCAAACGAAATATGACGATTCCTTCCAGCACCTGCAGGGGATCTGAAATCTCGCCGGGCTGCAATTGCTCTATCACAACCTGCGCCTGGGCATTGAACATACCCTTGTGTGAATACCCCAACTCGCCGCCATCGCTTGCAGAAGCATCCGAGGAGTGAATGCGGGCGAGTTCGGCAAAATCAGCGCCCCCGCGTAAACGCTCAACCAGTTCTCGCGCCTCCTCCCGTGCCGCCTCCCATGCTTCACTACCGGATGAGGGGTCCACGCCCAGCAATATTGTCGAGAGGTTATATTGTGCCGGTTCGGTAAACTTGTCCTGATTGGCCTCGTAATAGGTTCGCAGTTCCGATTCTGATGGTGCATCAACCCTTTGCCGGATCAAGTTTTCCAGTTTCCCGGTCAGTAAATCCTCCCTGACGAACTGTATCAGGGTGAGCCAGGCCTCACCCTGTTCATCAATCTCCTTGCCATGCCGGCTTGCACGTTCCCGGTGTTTGTCCAGTTCTTTATCGAGTGCATCCTTGTCCAGGTCTAGCCCCATCTGCGCGGCCTGCTGGAGAAGTAGTTCCCTGTTGATGATCTCGTCGGCTACCTTTTTCTGGAAGGCAAGGAGCTCTTTTTCGGGGGGTTTGGCGTGATAAAAAGTGTTACGGCTGGCCCGGATCAGGGCCAGCCGGTATTCGCTTACGAGAATTTTGCTAGAGCCGACTGTTGCGAAAACTTCATCTTGGGAAGCAGTATCTTCCGCCGCCACAGAGGGTGGCGCCAATATGAGGAACAGGATGCAACTCGAATAAAGAATTTTTCTTACTGTCGCGGTCATAATTAATAATCTTCTTATTCAAAAAAATTAACGGTTCAGTAAAAAAAGGCCAGGTTCGTCAGAACCTGGCCTTCTCATTTATCACACCTGTGATACTTTTGATACTTACTTTATGTAAAGCTTATGTAAAGCCCTGCGCTACTTGATATGGCAAGTCGTGCAGATAATGCTGTTATCGTTGGTCACCCTCAGGAAGGCCACACTGAAGGGAGCAACAAGGCTTTGGGTTGCATCATTGTGTGGGTCATGGCAGCTGCCACATTCTACCGATGGTTCACCGCTAGCCACGGTATCCGTCCGGGTATAGAGGAACATATCCGTCTTTTCCCGGGTGCCAACACCGCCGTTGTCTACCCACCAGACCGCGTTGGTATTGATCGTCGCCTTCTGGGCGGTATTAAAATCATCGTCTGTAAAGACAGCAGCCGTACAACTAGCGCCGTCCGCATCCGCACCGGTACAGCCACCACCGGCGTACTGGATACTGATCGGATGGTCATCGGTGAGATCCGTCCCCAGCATGGGTACCGTGTCACCAACTGCGTTTGTCATCGCAACATTACCGTTCAGTGCTATGCCGGCGGGATCATACAGCGTCGTGTCATTTGCAGTAGAGCCGGGCGCATTGATTACCACATCCATACCTTGGGCACCATCGTGACAGGACAGGCAGGCGAGGGATACGGAACCGACCGGGAACTCGGTGCCATCCAGGCTAGAAGTGTTCAATGTAGAATAACGGGTGTAACCACCAGGAGCTGGCAGGACCTTGTTCCAGAGAGGAACGGCTGCGGAGGTATCCGAACCATGCGGGGTATGGCAAAAGACACAGACTTCATCTGTACCACCTGTAACCTGCGCACCACCACCTGTTCCCAAATCATGTTGGCTGCCTGCAACGGCAGCGAGGAGGGAATAGCTGGCAAACATCATAACCAACGCCACTGGCCACCGAAGGGCCCTAATCAAAATACGTTCATGATTCGCTTTCATCTTACATCCCCTTACATTTAATTGCGTGCAGACAGACTTTTTACCTGTTTATAAGGTTAAATGACTCCTGTAAGTAATTGATGCACGGCGAGTAAATTTATGTAAAAGGAATGTAATATTTTGTAATGCATTAAAACTTCTAACGCACAAAAAAGAGCAGGATGATTGATTAATCAGCCGGTGATGAGTCCCTTCGATTTAGTTTTCCGTTTCAGGGTGCAACACACGGCCAATGGCACCATTGTCGGGTGAGAGTCTGGCTGGTCGAAAGATATCGACCTTTCGGAAAAACTGGTCGGTAAAAAAGATACGACCGTCACTATCGATGTCTATTCCCGAGGGTAGCATATAGCCTGCTGGTTGGCTGTTCCGAGTCCGGCTACCGATAAACATCAGTAATTGTCCCTGGGAATCGAAGATCTGGAAATTGGCCAGGGATGTATCCGCAACATAGACATTTCCGTCCGGATCCGTAGCGATACCCTTGGGGCGTGAAAACTGTCCAGTGCGGTTGCCGATAGAACCGAAGGCACGGAGAAATTTGCCATCGCGATCGAATATCTGGACCCTGAAATTGCCGCTATCAACAACGCTGAGTGTGCCGTCCGGTCCCATGTCTATGTCCTTGGGCAGGTTGAACTGACCTTCCTCCTTGCCACGGTGCCCGAAATCGAACAGATGTTCTCCGGACTGAGTGTTGAAAACACGCACGCGGTGTTCTTCTGTTTGAACTCCCCCCGTGTCTACTGCATACAGGCGTGTACCTTCAGGGTCTACGGCCACATGTGAGAGGCGGTGGAACCAGTCAGAACCGCCAATGGCATTAAGAAAATTGCCTTTGGCATCGTATATCATCACGGAACCCAGTGTAATGTCGGCAACATAGAGATTGCACTCCGCATCGGTATCGAGGCCCAGAGGCTTCCTCAGCAGGCCCGGGTGAGTAGTTCCGATAGTAAAATAATTCTTGTTACTGAAATCGAAAACGGCAATATGGCGTCTGACAGTGTCACTGACATAGACCTTTCCGCCACAGGCAGAGACATCGTACGGTTTCCCCAATGCTTCGCCCATCTTCGATTTTTTTTCACCGGTTAGAAATTCACGCCAGGAATCCTCTTCAGTTCGTTCAAGCATCTGACCACTGTTGAAAAGTGTAAACTCGTAATAGAAACGCGGTGAATCAGGTGGCGGCGGGAAAACAATATTATTTACAGCGTCGTCCGATTCCTCTTTTTTTGCGGTATCGGAACCGCCGCAGGCAACTAAAGTAAATATAATGGCCAATAACGCAATAATCCGGAATTTGGGATAGCAGCCCTGTGGCATCGTTATGTAATTGTTCGTGGCTGTTTTCAGAAATTTAACCATTGGCTTTCAAAAGCGCTAGACAGGATATATTATTGATAGCTTATCATTAATTATATATCCAGTTTGTTAATCTATTGTAATTGTTATGTATGCGAACATTAGAAGCGGAAAATACTTGTAAAATCATATTTGGTATGTTCAAAAACAGATTCTTACATCCGGTGGTATATATTCTGTTAGCCTGTGCTTTTTCCTGCCATGCACTTGCAGCAGAAACAGATACACAGGATGCAGCGGAACTCTATCATGACTATTGTTCTGTATGTCATGGAGACAAGGGCGATGGTAATTCACGTGCGAAACAAGGTCTTGTAACGCCTCCACGCGATTTCACACAGCCCGGACTCAGCGAGGTTTTGTCGCGCGATCTAATGATTGATGTGGTATTGCATGGTCGCCCTGGTACTGCCATGGCTGGCTGGTCCACGCGCTTAAGCATACAACAGGCTGAAAATGTAGTTGATTTTATCCGTAACAATTTCATGATGCAGCAAGCAGGTCAATCTGCAATGGATAATAAGGACCATGGAGACAGGCATCAGGGTATAAGCATGCAACAGGCTTTTACAGGGGGTCTGGAGGGAGATGCTGAGAATGGGAAACAGTTCTATGAAGAAAATTGTGCGACCTGCCATGGAATCAAGGGAGATGGCAATGGTCCGCGTGCATATTTTATCTTTCCAAAACCCAGAAATTTCCTGAGCGAAAGTTCACAACTACGGCTCAACCGGGTGGTATTGTTTAATGCCATTAAATACGGTATTCGCGGCAAGGAAATGCCTGCCTGGGGCAAGGTAATCAGCGATCAACAAATTGCAAATGTAGCAGAATACGTATTCACCTCGATGGTTCAGCCAGAAACAGGAAGCCGATGAAGAAAGCGTGATGCCAGAACGGCTGTCGATATTCAAGAGATAATGACGCTAATCCTGCATCCCTGCCCTGGTTTTCTCAGGACTTTCTTTGCCGGTTCCGAAGGCATATTTTAAAAACATTGCAATATCTTCGACCTGGGCAGTAGATAGCACATGTTTCCAGGCAGGCATGGATGTACCGGGCACGCCTTCAAGTATGGTTTTAACCAGCTCATCGGTACTCAAACTCGATATGAAATCACCTGCCGCGAAATTTCTCGGGCTCGGATCAAGAAAGCTCCCAATCCAGTTTTTGGCAGTACCGTCAGGCGCATGGCAGAAAGCGCAATTATCCAGATATAATCGACGGCCACGCATTTCCTGCTCGCTCAAATTGCCCACAGGAGGGGGTTTTTCATGCAGGCGATGTACTGATGCCCCAGATATGGCATCAATATTATCTACCTTATGTGAATAGTGATCACGTGGATAAGAAACAGCCCGGATGTCCCATGTGGGCGGGGACTTTCCAGGCTTTCCATGGTCATGACAACTGATGCAGGCGTTTATATACAATAGTTTTCCTGCATATTGCTGTTTATCAAGTTCTTCCCACGGTGTCTCCAGGGGGATTTCTCCGGTTACAAACGGAAATGCGGCGGCATACCGATCATGATGGGGCCAGCCATTTTCACTGGTGTGATAACGTAGCTGACTGGAATTTCCTGTCATCAGGTTTTCCCTGATGTAATCGACAACATTTTCAATTTCCCTGTCATTTAATACTGAATCAAATGACACCATGGCCGTGCCCGGGCGACCGTGCCTGATGGTCTTCAACATTGAATCCCGCGTCAGAGTGATCCGTTTGGCTTTGGTAAAATTTGCTGGAGGGGGATCAAGGTATGTGCTGGCAAGGGTATTCGCGTTACCTGCATAACCGTGGCACTGATAGCAGTAAAAATTGTAAATGTCTCTACCATTGCGTGTATCATTCTCTGTTTCGGCCATGGCAGTAGAGATTTCCACACCGGGTATGGAAATAGACAATAGTGAACTTGCCAGGAGACAGATGAATAAAAAACCGCATGAGAAAGTATTGTTATTTTGGTTTTGCAATTTACGGGTATGTCCAGTTTATAATGATATCAAGATGAATTTACATCATTAATTTCATTTTCCTGTTTTTCAAGAGATTACGAAGAACTTACAAAGAGCTTACATTCGGTTTAATTTTGGCAAATACACTGTTTAATATCAGCAAGTCGATTTATTATAATCTGCAATCCGGTTAGCAATTGGGTTTATATTTCTGGGCATTATAAAACATGTATGTGCGTTATTCGGCCACTTGATTAAGGCTTCCATCTGTTAAAGGCTGGTATGAATAAAGAATCGATAATTATAGCTACCAATCCCGGCAGAAACGGGAAAATAAAAAATCCTTTTTTGAAGAACATTATGGTATCGCTCGTTTTTACCTGTGTTTTTCTTAGTACTGGCGTTCATGCCTCTCCTGAAGATGTTACCCGGCAGGGGATGGAAGCATTTAGCGAGGGAGATACCATCGGTGCAATGCGCCTCTATCGCGAGGCGGCCGGGGAAGGCTATGCACCGGCTCAGGAAAAATTGGCGTTTATACTCTGGCGGTCAGGTGACTATGAGGAGGCATTTTTCTGGTATCAAAAGGCGGCCGAGCAGAATAATGCCGAGGGCCAATATGGTTTGGGCATGATGTACCTGGCTGGTGAAGGGGTTGAAAAAGATACAGAACGGGGATTGCAACTGATTCGTGCCGCTGCTGATCAGGAGCTGTTCAGAGCCATGAGGAGTATGTTTTATTCTTACAGGGATGGTCAACATGGTCTCCCGGCAGATCCCGAACAGGCGCAATTCTGGTTGCAGAAAATGGCTGATTCGGGCAATCAATGGGCGATAAATGAGCTGGCCGGGAACCGTGGCAATGGAGAGCCTGAATCTACAACTGGCGAAGAAAATGCATCAACCGTTGAAAATGCAGTGGACAAGGATCCGGTAAAACAGTAACTAATTGTATTCATGAAAAAATTACACCTCAATTCCCTTCTTTGGGCAGCACTCCTGATGAGTGTGGCAAGCGCGGCAACGGCAGATATCAGGGAGGGAAGCCAAGTATACGCTAAGAACTGCGAAATCTGTCATGCTGGCGATGGCAGTGGTGCGGTGCCGGATGCTCCCAATTTTCGTTATGGTGACAGCCTGATTAGATCGGACACGGATTTGTTCAACTCCATCAGTTCGGGTAAGGGGATGATGCCCGCCTTCCAGGGTGTCCTTAGTGAACAGGAAATCCTGAACGTTATCATTTATCTCAGAACCTTATATCAATGAAATCACTAAGGCTGGTATATATCTGTTGCATAGTGGCGGTGTTGTTTGCCTGTTCTGATAATGAGGAATCTGGCCAAGGACAGAAATCATCAACAAATTTTTCTACGATTGCTCATGAGAGGATGTCAGATTTCCCTTCAGTGCTGGAATCTTTCCATACCGGTGATAATGTTTACGTGCGCTCATTGGCCAAAGACCCCAATTACGAAATACTCTGGGTCGGTACGTCCGTTGGTGTCTTGAAGATTGATCTAGCGACGGGGAAAGTGTTGGAGACATTTACCCGTGATGATGGTCTTGCCAATGAATATATCTTCGCAATCGGAATTGATAGTCTCGGTTACAAGTGGTTCGGCACAAACGCCGGTGGGGTATCACGTTACAAGGATGGTCAATGGAAAGTCTTTTTCCCGTTGAATGGCCTGGCTGACTACTGGGTTTACTCATTTGCAGAACAAAAAAACGGTGCCTTCTGGATAGGGACCTGGGCTGGCGTTAACAGGGTTGATCTTGAGACCATGAAATTTACAACTTTTGTTAAAGAGCTTATCAATGAATGGGTATATGCAATTGATGTAGATTCTTCCGACAGGGTCTGGTTTGGTACTGAAGGCGGGATATCCATGTTCGATGGTGAATCCTGGCGGCACTGGACCCATGAGGATGGCGTGGGTGCGGAAAATACGGCGGATTTACCAATTAGTACCAATACTGGTCTTGGTACCCGGAGCAGGCATGAGCTTAGTGTCATCAGCCAGGGGATGGAGACCTATAACCCGAATTATGTGTTTGCACTGCATATTGCGCCGGATGACACTGTCTGGGTAGGCACCTGGGGCGGGGGAGTCGCTCATTTTGACGGTAAAGCATGGCGGAATCTCACAGTAGATGATGGCCTGGCCGGCAATATTGTTTACAGCATAGAACAAACGGAAGAAGGTGTATTCTGGTTTGGTACTAATCATGGGTTGAGCCGGTACGACGGCAATTCATGGCATAATTATAATGTTCATGACGGCCTGCTTGGAAATGATGTCTATTCGATTGCCTCTACTCCTGATGGTGAAATTTGGGTAGGCACCAAAAACGGGGTTACACGGCTCGGGCAGGTGGAAGAATGATAACATCCCGTACCAATATCATTGGATGTTTGGGTCCCTTTGTTCTGCCCGCCTTGCTTGCCGCCATATTGTCTAGCAGTGGTTGTAATAATTCTGATGATAATGCGGACGAGACTGAACAGTCAGGTAATGCTAAACCGGTTGCCGAGAATGAGTACCACGCTGATCAAAACAAACATCGTGACGGAATTTCTTCTACCGGCGATACTTTGCATGCGGGATTACCGCATGAGCAGGAATATTCCATAAACCCGGATGCTGATTTTACCCATTTTCGCGTTGGCCCACGAAATGTGAAGGCTATTCTTGCAGACGGTGACATTGTGTGGGTTGGAACATCTGGCGGAATCATACGCTATAACACAGTTAATGATTCTTATGAGTTATTTGACGTGAAGAGCGGACTGCTTGCAAACGGGATTTTTCATTTGAGCAAGTATAAAGGCCAGCTTCTCTCCGGAACATACGGTGGTGGTATGGCTTTGATGAAAGATGATGGTAAGGGATGGGATATATATAATATTCCGAATGGTCTTGCAGATGCTTTCGTATATGACGTGCAGGAGATGGATAACGGTGATATCTGGATTGCAACCTGGTCTGGCGCGAACCTGATTCGGGGCGGCAAGCTGGATATTCCGGACAAGTGGGAAATCTTTACCGTCAAGAATACAAACAAAGGACTGCCAAACGACTGGGTATACGCCCTTGAGAAAGGAACGGATGGATCAATTTGGTTTGCCACCGAAGGTGGCCTTGCGCACTACAAGGATGGTCGATGGAGTAACTGGAAACATGAAGATGGTCTGGGTGCACCGTATGAGGTTGTACATGACCAAATCGCATTCAAGGCAGATCCACAGATGAATTCGGAACATCATACAAGGCAAAAGCAGGAATTCGGCCTTGAAAATGTTGATGTTGCCTATAATCCCAATTATATAGTGGCGCTGCTGATTGATCGAAATGGAATTATCTGGTGTGGAACTTGGGGAGGCGGTCTTGCCAGATTCGATGGCAGCAGCTGGAAAAACTATACTGTCAATGACGGGTTGCCCGGCAATCATGTGTTCATGTTATATGAGGACCCCGAAGGTTTTTTGTGGATAGGGACTTCGAAAGGCCTGGCCAGGAAAGACGGGGAGACTTTTTCTATATACACTACAAAAGACGGCCTGTTTGCCAACAATATCTTCGCGATGACCAAATCAGACAATGGTGATTACTGGGTCGGAAGTTATGGTGGTGTGGCGCGAATATCAGGTTTTCCACCGCATTAGGATTAACATAGGTAGAATGCGGGAGAAAATACATCAGACGACCCTGATTTAGGGTTATTTATAAAAAGCAGGTGGTAACCGCTTATGATTCCTGAAATTGGACAGTTGGTCCTTATCATCGCATTGAGTCTTGCATGTTTCCTGGCATTCTTTGCCCTGGCAGGAACGGCAAGGGGATATTCCGGCTGGATAGCGATGGCCCGTCCACTGGCACAAGGCCAGTTTTTGTTTATTGCAATAGCCTTCCTATGCCTGGCATACAGTTTTCTTACCAATGATTTCTCAGTCAACTATGTCGCGCAAAACTCGAATTCCTTGCTGCCATGGTGGTACAGGATTTCAGCTATCTGGGGAGCGCATGAAGGCTCGATGCTATTATGGTCCCTGATCCTGTCACTCTGGATGCTGGCAGTAAGCATTTTTAGCCGTGGACTTCCGGATGTATTTCTTGCGCGGATTCTGGGTGTGATGGGTCTGGTTAGTATCGGCTTTTTGCTCTTTATGTTGTTGACCTCGAATCCCTTCACCCGCTTATGGCCGGCTCCCCAGGATGGAGCCGATCTTAACCCGCTCTTGCAGGATTTTGGCCTGATAATTCATCCGCCGATGTTATACATGGGGTATGTTGGCTTTTCTGTTGCCTTCGGATTTGCCATCGCCGCGTTGCTCGATGGCCGGCTTGATGCAACCTGGGCGCGGTGGTCGAGACCCTGGACAATCGCAGCATGGATGTTCCTGACCATAGGGATCGCCCTGGGTAGCTGGTGGGCATATTATGAACTGGGCTGGGGCGGATGGTGGTTCTGGGACCCGGTTGAAAACGCATCGTTTATGCCATGGCTGGTTGGAACAGCACTGATACATTCCCTTGCTGCAACTGAGAAACGGGGCGTTTTAAAACACTGGACCATCCTTCTGGCAATTTGTGCATTTTCATTGAGCCTGTTGGGGACATTTCTGGTGCGTTCGGGGGTTTTAACTTCGGTGCATGCATTTGCTACTGACCCTGCAAGAGGTGTATTTATTCTGATTTTTCTGGGAATCGTGATCGGGGGTTCATTAACCCTCTATGCTTGGCGGGCCCCCGGCAATCTTGAAGGAGCAACATTTAAACCCGTGTCCCGAGAGACGCTGTTGTTGATCAATAACATATTACTCGTGGTGGCCATGGCCACGATTCTTCTGGGTACGCTCTATCCACTCATATTGGATGCGCTTGGGCTTGGAAAACTGTCAGTTGGCGCACCGTATTTTAATGCTGTTTTTGTTCCGTTGATGGTATTTGTCGCGTTGTTTCAAGTATGCGGTGTTATAGCTTATTGGCGCCAGGATAATGTCAAACGCATATTGCAGCAGCTGCGTTATGCAGCTATCGGCAGCATCGTTATCGGGACACTGTGTGTCATAATGCTCGCAAACATCTCTGCCCTGGTAGCTGCTATAGGCATTGTCCTGGGGGCATTTGCCATAATTGGCAGCGCACATAATTTTTACACACAGGCCACCAAAAATCAGGAACATTGGTTGTCACTGCGAAAATTATCCCGCTCGTTTTACGGAATGACTTTAGCTCATGCCGGATTTGGCATCACCATTATTGGAGTTACAGTGTCAAGTATCTACAGCACGGAAACACATGTGAGAATGGCGCCGGGCGACAGTGTCAATCTGAGCGGTTATACATTCAAGCTTGATGATCTGAGAGATGTTAAAGGTCCTAATTACCAATCGAAAACTGCCGATATACAGGTGCTGAAAGATGGTGTACCGGTCATGAAATTACGTCCGGAAAAGAGAGTATATAATGTCCGTACTATGCCGATGACGGAGGCGGGTATAGACGCCGGCTTTACCCGGGACCTGTATGCTTCAATCGGTGATGAGGTTGGTGTAAATGCATGGAGTTTCCGGTTTTATTACAAGCCGTTTATCCGCTGGATATGGCTCGGCGCCATTTTCATGGCGTTTGGCGGTTTTCTGGTGATAATCGATAAACGATATAGACTGGCTGCAATTATCAGAAAACAATCCTCTGACAGGAGATATTATGGCAGTGATGAACAACCGCAGCAGGCGAATTAACTATGTGGAAAAAATATACCCCCCTGCTGATCTTCATCATCCTTGTTGTGTTCCTGGGAGTTGGTCTCAGACTGGATCCTAGGAAAATACCATCACCGTTAATTGACAAACCCATACCCGTTTTCTCATTGCTACAGGTAAAGGACGCTAGCAGAACCCTCAGTTCTTCTGATTTTAATGATGATGTATCGTTGCTCAATGTCTGGGCATCCTGGTGTGTTTCATGTCGGGAAGAGCATCCAATTCTGCTCGACCTTGCTAAAAAAGGCGTCGTGAATATCTATGGTCTTAATTACAAGGATGACCGTAACGATGCAGTACGCTGGCTGGACTATTTCGGTGATCCTTACAGAGCAAGCGCACATGATCTAGAGGGAAAAGTGGGGATAGATTTTGGTGTCTATGGTGTACCGGAAACCTTTGTAATTGATAGCAAGGGGATTATTCGTTACAAACACATCGGGCCGGTTACGGAAGAAGTTCTCAATGAAATTATCCTGCCGTTAATTAATAAACTCAGGAACCCTATGTCATGAAATTAATATTGGTTGCGGGGTTTGTTTTTTTTCAGGCTATGTTGACAGGCATAGTATATGCTGATTATGCGCCACAGGAATTTACAAATCCTGAACAAAAAGAACGCTATATTGATTTGATTGAAGATCTGCGTTGCCTTGTTTGCCAGAATCAATCGCTTGCGGACTCCAATGCTGATCTCGCACAGGACTTGAGACAGGAAGTCTATGAGATGGTCACAAGTGGTGATAGTAACGAGGATATTATCGATTATCTCGTTGCCCGGTATGGTGATTTTGTTCTGTACCGTCCGCCGTTCAAATCTACTACTTATTTACTGTGGCTGGGCCCATTTATTTTTTTGCTTATCGGGGTCCTGATAGTCATATCAATTTTACGCAGGCAGAAGGCAGTTGCGCTGGATGAGGAAGAACGTCGCTATGCGGAACAGCTGTTAGATGAAGACCATACAGGTAATAAGAAATGAAGTTGATCTTTTGGTTTATCAGTGTATGCATGCTGTTGCTTGCCATGGTATTTATATTGCTGCCCTTTTTGCGTTCGCAAAAAGGTGGTGAATCTCTCAAGCGTAAGGATCTCAATGTTCAGTTGCACAGGGAGCATTTGCGTGAATTGGAAGATGAGTTCAACGATGGCCTCATAAGTAATGAAGAATTCAATAATGCCAAAAGGGAGCTGGAAAAGGAGCTTTTAATAGACATAAGTCAGGTGGATGACAATAAACCGGCTGCCAAGGGTGTTTCACTGAAGACGATAATCCCCGCCATTATTGTATTACCTGTGTTTACAATTTCGTTATATCTGTTTCTGGGTGACTTAAGCATGGTGGGTAACAGGCAGGAAAAAATTGCCCAACAGCAGAACCATAACGAGATGCACTCAATAGAGGAGATGGTGCAGCGCCTTAGAGTCAGGCTGGAAATGCAGCCTGAAGACGGCGAGGGCTGGGAAATGCTGGCACGTTCCTATGTGGTAATAAACAAATTCGAGGATGCGGTGAAAGCATATAGAAATGCGCATAAGTATATCGGTGATGATCCGCAATTACTGGCAGATTATTCAGAGGCATTGATACTGGCCAGTGATAACAGCCTGACTGAGGAGGCGGTAAATCTTGCCAATAAGGCTTTGCAACAGAATCCAGAGGAACCAAAAGCGCTCTGGATCGCAGGATATGCCAATTACCAACAGGGCAAGGTTGGCCAAACGCTGACTCAGTGGGAGCGTCTGCTTCAATTGTTGCCTCCAGGCAGTGAAGAGGCCAATGCATTACAGGAGAATATAAACCAGATAAAAATGCAGGCTGGTATGGATCTGGCTGATCAGAATCAGGCTCTGCTTGAAAAAGATACCGCTGTGGAAACAAGAGGTAATGCAGACCTGAAAGCTGCGCCGGAAGCATCCGTCGACGTGCATGTCAGTCTCGATTCCGCCCTCATGGACAAGACAAACCCGGAGGATACTGTTTTTATATTTGCAAGGGCATCTGAAGGACCGCGTATGCCGCTGGCGATAGTTCGTAAACAGGTCAGGGATTTGCCCGTCAAGGTGACTCTGGATGATTCTCTTGCCATGTCACCGGCCATGTCTCTGTCGAAATTCGACCAGGTCGTTATCGGTGCCAGGATCTCAAAAAGTGGTAATGCAATGCCGAGCAGTGGGGATCTGACTGGTACAAGCAACGTCGTTCAGCTTGATGAGGTAACAGGCGTCAAAATAACCATAGATCAGGTTATCCCGTAGCTAAAATAAAATAGAGTTGTATCAACAAAGTCTAAAAAACTAGAGTGCTTCAGGCCAGAAAGTTTTTTGCATTATATAATTAATTGATTCCGTAAGCTGGCTGTTCGAAATGCCGGAACCTGATATATCCGGATGTAATGGCGGTCCTTTTTTGACATCCCTGACAAGTTTATCAATACCCTTTGAAAAAGGTTGCAACCAGGCTCCCTGCTGGCCTGTTACCGGGGCATGGTCTGTGCCGGTGTTGTGACATGAAGCGCAATGATCTATATAAACAGGTTCCCCGGCCTTTTGTATGGCCCTGGCTTTTTCAAGCGCTTTGGGATCTTCCGGGTTTGCATAGGTAACCTGCATGGTTGCCTGTCCGGTTTCCGGCTCGACAGTAGTTGTGTCAGCTGTTTCTGTATCAATGGTGCCCGGCACAGGTTCGTTTTGTTTGACAGTTTCCTGAACAGGGGCTGGCGCTGACTCAGTTACGGCAGCCATGATCTGTTCCGGGACATCCTGGCCACTCTCTCCCAGCATATAGAGGATTGCCTGTCTGATTTCTGCCTCGTTCAGCTTCGGGTTACCGCCCTTGGCAGGCATATTCTTGAAACCTGACACGGCGTGATCAACCAGTGTATCAATCCCCTGGGCATAGCGTGGATCCCAT
>QKIY01000034.1 GCA_003250975.1 Gammaproteobacteria bacterium
TTTTATAAATTGTGAGACTGTCCCTGGATTGAGACAGATTTACATTATTGACCCCTCATAGACTTACGTATACAAAATTGCTCCTGTAGCTGAATGTGAGCTTCATCACCTTTTATTCCCGTGAATTCGGGACTGGCTCACACCTCTTCCAGACTTCTTTACTTGTAGCTAAAACGGGCATGGCCATTGCAGTCTAAATTACAGGCAATTATTGAGATAATAATTATAAATGGACATTAGCAAAGAGAAGATACTTGCCAAGAGGGTTAATATCCTTTACAGGCAGGCCACTGTTGCCATAGTCGGGATGGTACTTATGGCAATAGCTATATGCCTGTTTCTCTATTTCCTAGCCCGTCCCGAAGAATCACTGGTCGGCTTTATGGCCGCCTGGTTAATTACCCTCATCGCCCTCTCCGCATTGCGGCTCTATGCTGTTACCCTGTATCACCGACGCCCTGACCTGTTGAAGACGACTCAATGGTTATATTTTTATGTGCTCTGGGTTGCCGTTTCAGGAATCCTGTGGAATATATTCTTTTTTGAACTCGGCCTGAAACTTGATCACATCTATATCTACTTTTTTGTGGTAACCATTGCCGGTATGACGGCTGCTGCTGTTGCAGCCTATAACACCTCATTTCTTGCCTTCAGCATGATGGTCATTTTTACCCTGGGCCCTATAGCTTTTTACAGTCTCTATTCACCTGACCAGATAATGCGGGCGCTGGCGATGATGCTGATTGCTTATATAATCTTTCTGCTGATAGTCTCCTACAGGTTATGCAACCAGATTAACAATCTTATCTTCAATGAGCTTCTGATAACAAGGCTGGAAAGTGAAAAAAGTTTCGCCTCTCTTATCAATGAAGAACTTGAAAATGAAATTCGACAACGAATCGAAACTGAGGGTAAATTAAAGGAAGAAAGGGACAAGGCCGAGGCACTGGCAGATACGCTCCTCACTATATCCTCTAAAGATGGCCTGACGGGGCTAAATAACCGGAGACGTTTTGATGAGTTCCTCGAAAAAGAATGGAAACGTTGTATGCGTGTAAAAGAACCATTAACACTGGTTCTTTGCGATATCGATTGTTACAAGGCCTTTAATGATACCCATGGGCATCTAGCCGGGGATGATTGTCTTAAGAAGATTGCAAATGTGCTGGAGCATTTCAGCCGTCGTGCCAGTGATTTCGCTGCACGCTACGGGGGTGAAGAATTTGCTGTTATCCTTCCCAATACTCCCAGTGATATGGGGCATTATGTGGCAGAACAGATGAGAATGGGGGTAGAGGACCTTAAAGTAGAACACAAGTCTTCTACAGCCGGCAATGTTGTGACCATCAGCCTGGGAGTCGTTACAATGGTTCCTGAACACAATAAAACGACCGATGAACTGATTAATCTAGCCGACCAAGCACTTTACGAGGCAAAAGCCAATGGACGAAACCAGACCGTTGTCGCCAAAGATGTTGCCTGAGATACATCACTGGGACAGTGCTGAAGAAGGGCCATTTACCGGGCCGGCCCTAATCAGAAAGTTCAAAGCCATGGGTTATGACTGTGCAATCTACAATTATCCTCCTGGCACCTGTTTTCCCGACCACTCGCATTCAGTGGACAAGATAGATGCAGTGCTTGCCGGCGAATTCAATATTAGAATATTTGGCAAGGATATCAGACTTGAACCGGGAGACTGGGTCGTTGTACCGAAAGACACGCCTCACTCGGCCCATGTTGTAGGTAACGGATCTGTAACCAGTATTGATGCTGTAAGAAAAAGGGCATGAAGCTGTTTTTTCAAGAAAGTTCCCCCACGATTTCTGTAAAATAATCCCTTACCTGTCCCGTTGTTTTAATATATTCCTCGATAAAATTTATTGCATTTGTAGTTTTTGCATCACATGCATACCCCATGGCACGTGCCAACACCTGGACCTCATCCGGGTTTTGCGGGAAGGCACTGATGCTCTTGAGATCGGCAACCCTCAAGGCCCCTTCTATACGCTTCAGATAATCATAGGCGAACAACAAATCACTTGACTGGGTTTCCGTCAATAATTTGTTGTCCCGCAAGCGTCGCAGGGCCTGGCGCGTTGACGCGGTCTTTAGCTCAGGATAACCGGGCGCATGTTTCAGTTGTAGATAATGTGTTAAAAAATCTATGTCCATAATCCCGCCGGCACCCCGCTTGATTTCAAATTTTCCCTTGGGGTTACCCAGTTCATCCTCAACCTTTTTTCTCATTCTCAACACCTCGACCCTGAGTAAATTATCATCATACTGGCAGTAAATACTGGAGATAACCTCCTCAAGCGCGTTGCCAGCAAGATGATTATCATCCACCACGGGCCGGCAGCGAGTCATCATTTGTCTTTCCCAGATATCCCGGTTGTCCTTGTGGTATTCAATAAAATAACTTACGGGGCTTACGAGGGTTCCGGATGTACCATGTGGCCTTAACCGCATATCTATTTCATACAACAAGCCACAGGCTGTCGGTGCGGCAATATGGCGTAACAGTAATTGAATACGCTTTGTCAGGGCGGTGGAATCTACGGTATCACCTGAATATAGAAATATCAGATCCAGGTCTGAACCATAATTCATTTCCTTACCGGCCATCCTGCCCATGCCAAGAATTGCAGGATACTGAGGGCTGTCTGTCGGGTCATCAATGACCAGCCCCAGGGAATATTTTAGGGTGACCTCGGCCAAATTGGTCAGTGCTTCCTCTGCCTTTTCCTGATCAAGCCTGTTTTCCAACTGGGAAAGGAATATCTGCAGCATTTTCTCGTTTTTTGCCTGACGCAACCGATCAAACCGATCTTCCAGATCCCCTTCGATATCGTTGTCTCTGAAAAATTCCAGCATGGATTGGGTGGTCAAATCCTTTGCGCCCGCCTCTGAATCAAAATATTTCTTTACTTCACTGCCACGAAAGAAAACCAGGCGAGTAAAATACCAGCTGGCACCGAAGAGTCTCACCAGTAATGTGAGGTTTTCAATACTTTCTGTCCAGCATTCATGTTTGCCAACATCCAGCCAGCGATCCAGGCTGGCGCCTGCTGATTCGACATTCCAAGCTGTATCCAGCGCTGCCCTGAGCTCTTTGGTATATTGCTTTTTTTTCATGAGTCTCTTGGCAGAATCCGTTCAAAACATGTACTGGCGATATTTCGGTGTAATTCCAGTTCCCGGTTAAATGACTCGAGCGTGGCATCATCCCGGCTAGGACCAAAACCCAGCGAAGAGGCTATCTTACATCGTTGGGCCGGTTCATCCGAAAGTTGATGCGTCTGCAGTTCATCAACCAGCTGCAACCGGTTTTCAAGGCGCCTCAGAAAAATATAGCTATTATTTATATTACGTCCCTCTTCCTTTGTAAGAAATCCCAGGGACGTCAGCAATTCAATCAATTGAAGCGTACTCGTTATTTTCAATACGGCATGGCTTGAGGCATTGACAATCTGCAGCATCTGAACAAAAAATTCGATATCCCTGATTCCACCGTCACCGAGCTTGACATTCCATGCGCCACTGCGTTTCCGTTGTGCTGACATATCATGCTTGATTTTAATGAATCGCTCCAGGTCATCACTGCCTATTGAACGCAGATAGATAAATGGCTGTAGTCGCTGCAGTAGATCCTCTCCCAGTTCTCTGTCACCACCTATAATCCTTGCACGCAACCATGCAAAACGTTCCCAGGCCTCTGTGCTTGCCTCATAATAATGCTCGGTCTCGTCTATTGACATGACCAGGGGTCCACTGCGCCCCCAGGGGCGCAGCTTTAAATCGATCCTGTAAAGAAACCCGTCTTCAGTCCTGCTTTCCATGGCACTGTTAAATTTGCGGATCTGTTCAATTATCATTTCCTGGTAATCAGGATACTCAATTCCTTCTGTTTCGTTTCTGGATACGAAGATCAGATCGACATCTGAACTGAAATTTAATTCAGTCGCCCCCAGCTTCCCCATGGCAAAAATTGTAAAAGGGACCAGATCATCCGGATCAAGCTCTTTTTTTAATTCACTTGCAACCAGCTGCATGGTCTTGTTAATGATACACTCAGCTAGGTAACTGAGCCGATCAAGTACCACACGATAGGAAAAGCACTGTCGGATATCCAGCCAGGTTATCTTGATCATTTCTCGGTACTTGAAATGACGCAAAGCACTCAGATCTTTGATCAAATCAAGCTCTTTCTTGTCGAGGGTCATTGGACCATACAACAGGGACAAGGACTCGGGATGACGACAGAAAAAACGATATATGAAGTTGGAAATAGTTATCAGATGCAAAAAATGGGAAATATCATCTTCGGGAATTTTTTCCAGATGGTGGCAAACAATTCCGTCCTGCAAGAGACGTGTAAGCCGATGCCCGGCAGTCTCCGGTTCGGGGGTCTGTTCTAACAGGGCATCATAATTCACCATGACGGGATCAATTTCAGGATATTATTATCGTTATGGAAAAGCTGATCCTGGTTATTCAGACATTTTGATAGAGAGTGTTGCCCTTATTTCTGAACTCTTTGGCCTTTTCATCCATACCTTGTTCCAGCGCATCCCCCGTATTAAGACCTTTTTCCAAGGCATAATCCCGAACATCCTGGGTGATCTTCATGGAACAGAAATTGGGCCCACACATGGAGCAAAAATGTGCCACCTTGTGACCCTCCTTTGGCAGGGTCTCGTCATGGAACTCCTGCGCCCGTTCCGGATCGAGCCCCAGGTTAAACTGGTCCTGCCAGCGGAACTCAAAGCGGGCCTTGGACAAGGCATTATCGCGTAATTGTGCCGCCGGATGGCCCTTGCCCAGATCGGCGGCATGGGCCGCTATCTTGTAGGCAATAATCCCTTCCTTGACATCATCCTTATTAGGCAGGCCGAGGTGTTCTTTCGGAGTTACATAGCAGAGCATGGCGGTGCCATACCAGCCTATCATGGCGGCCCCGATCGCCGAGGTAATGTGATCGTATCCCGGGGCGATGTCAGTGGTCAGTGGCCCCAAGGTATAAAACGGCGCCTCATGGCATTCCTCCAGCTCCTTGTCCACGTTCTCCTTAATGAGATGCATGGGCACATGACCCGGGCCCTCGATCATGACCTGGATATCATGCTCCCAGGCGATCTTCGTCAACTCACCCAGGGTCTTCAACTCTGCAAATTGGGCCTCATCGTTGGCATCGGCGATCGAGCCGGGACGCAGGCCATCGCCGAGTGAGAAAGACACGTCGTAGGCGGCCATGATCTCGCAGATCTCCTCAAAATGGGTATAGATAAAGCTTTCCTTGTGGTGTGCGAGGCACCATTTCGCCATGATCGAGCCACCCCGGGAGACGATGCCGGTGACGCGGTTGGCGGTCAACGGGATATACGGCAGGCGTACACCCGCGTGGATGGTAAAGTAATCCACCCCCTGCTCGGCCTGTTCAATCAGAGTGTCTCGAAACATTCCCCAGGTCAGATCCTCGGCCTTGCCATCGACCTTTTCCAAGGCCTGGTAAATCGGTACCGTGCCGATCGGTACCGGCGAGTTACGGATGATCCACTCCCGGGTCTCATGGATATGCTTTCCGGTAGACAGGTCCATCACGGTATCAGCTCCCCAGCGGATCGCCCATACCATTTTCTCGACTTCTTCCTCGATTGATGAGGTCACCGCGGAGTTGCCGATATTCGCGTTGACCTTTACCAGGAAATTACGGCCAATAATCATGGGCTCTGATTCCGGGTGATTGATATTGGCCGGGATTATGGCCCGTCCCCTGGCAACCTCAGAGCATACGAATTCGGGGGTGATCTCCTCGGGTATGGATGCCCCGAAACCCATACCGGGATGCCGCTTCCCCAGGCCTGTCTCCCGGAAATCCGCTAATTTCTGATTTTCACGGATGGCGATAAACTCCATTTCGGGGGTAATGATTCCCCTCCTGGCATAATGCATCTGCGTGACGCAGCTTCCGGGATGAGCCTTTCTGGGCAGACGTGAAAATTCATACCGCAACTCGGCTAATGCCGGGTCCTGCATGCGCTGCCTGCCATAACCAGAGCTGAATTCGGACAGTTGACAAGTATCCAAGCGCTTTTCTATCCAGCCGGCCCTTAACGGTGCCAGACCTTTACGGATATCAATCCTGATTTCCGGATCGGTGTAGGGTCCGGAGGTGTCATACACAGCCAATGGTGGGTTTTTTTCCAGGCCGGTACGGCTTTGGGTCCCTGCCTGCGATATCTCCCGCATGGGTACCCGCAGGCCCTCCCGGCTACCCTTGACATAGATCTTCCGGGAATTGGGAAACGAGGCGGCAAGCCGATTTATATTGGAGTGTTCGCTTGAAAAAGGTTTGACAATTGCGCTCATGGCCCTGGTTCCTCAATTGAAAAGAATATGAGCGCCATTTCACGGAGTGAAAGTGCTTGCTTTCCTACGCCGGCATTAACCGGATCAGGTTCAAGGGTCACTCTCAGCCCGTCACGGGCGCCCCTAGCTGCACTATTCATGCAATAATGTTTATCATAACAATTTTTGCGATAATTTACTCCCTATGGATACAGAAATGAACTTTGAACAAGCTCGCCATAATATGATCCAACAGCAGATCAGGACCTGGGAGGTTCTGGACCAGCGGGTCCTTGATCTGCTTGAAGAAATACACCGTGAGGAATTTATCCCGGACGCCTACCGTAAGCTGGCGCTTGCCGACATACAGATCCCTCTCATGCACGATCAGGTGACCATGACCCCCAAGGTTGAGGCACGTCTGGTACAGTCGCTGGCCATACAGGACAGCGATACAATCCTGGAGATCGGAACGGGTTGCGCCTACCTGACTTCCATTCTGGCACGTGCCGGACATCATGTTACCAGCGTTGATATATATGAAGACTTTACTCGTCAGGCAGCGGACAAACTTTCGCAGCATCAGATTTCGAATGTTACGCTTGAAGCCGGTGATGCAATCAAAGGCTGGGGCAACGGAAAGACCTTTGACGTGATAGTATTGACTGGTTCGCTACCTGTACTCGATCCCTGTTTTCAGGAACAACTTGAACCCATGGGCCGCATGTTCGTGATTACCGGCACGCTGCCCATTATGGAGGCACAATTGATAACCAGGGTTGGTGAAAATGAATGGCGCACTGAAAGCCTGTTTGAAACGACCATTCCTCCCCTCATCGGGGCCAAGGAAACTGCATCGTTCAGGTTTTAAAAGGACTCCATAATGCAACAGATTTCCGCTGAGGAACTTTTCAACTTGCTGCGGACAAAACGTAATGAAACACTGTTACTGGATGTGCGGGATGCATGGGAACGTGAGCTTTGCAATATCGAGGGTTCGATCCATATGAGTGTAATGGAGATTGCAAATCACCTGAATGAACTTGACCCGGAGGCAGAAATCGTAGTGATATGTCATCATGGCATGCGCAGCATGCAGGTCGCCGGGTACCTTGAAACGAATGGTTTCAACAAGGTAAGTAACCTGGCGGGTGGCATCGATGCCTGGGCCTTATCTGTAGAACCTGAGATGACACGCTATTAATAACATTAAAAAGGATACCATTTTGCAAACCAGGACTTTTCTAGTTTCAATTTTATTGTATTTTTCCATCCTCCCTATCCTTGAGGCGCAGGATCTGATGGAGGCCTATACCCTTGCAAGACAAAGCGATCCTGTATATCTCGGGGCTATTGCAGATTACAGAGCAACGCTGGAGACCAAACCACAGGCCAGATCGCAATTACTGCCAAATATCAGTTTCAGCGCCAATGGAGCAACCAACGATCAGGACATAACGACAGAATCACCGTTTGGTTTTTCCGGAAAAACTGATTTTGAAAGCTATGGCTATTCCCTTGATCTAAGCCAGCCTGTATTCCGTTATGACCGTTACCTGGCTTTGAAGCAGTCCGATAGTACCATCAAGGGGGCCGAGGCCCAGCTGAACGCAGCAGAACAGGAACTACTCGTCCGGGTAAGTGAGCGATATTTCGACCTACTTGGCGCCCTGGATACCCTTGAATTCTCTAATGCCGAGGTGAAAGCGCTGAAAAGGCAGTTAGACCAGGCAGAACAGCGCTTTGAGGTTGGCCTGATTGCCATCACGGATGTACAAGAGGCACGGGCTGCATACGACAGATCTGTATCCACCCAGATACTTGCTGAAAACAATGTGGACAATACACGTGAAGCACTGCGAGAAGTGACGGGAGAATATATCCAGTACCCTGCCCGCCTTGGAGAAGAGATGCCACTGGTCAGGCCGCAACCTGACCAGATTGACGCATGGACGACCCGTTCCCAGGAACAGAATCTTCGGGTTGAGGCGGTACGGCAACAATTGGAAGTTACGCGTCAGACCATAAAAATAGAAAAGGCGGGCCATTTACCAACCTTGGATCTCTTTGCCAGCAAGGGATTCAATTCTACCGGCGGCCGGTTTGGTACTACTGATATAGACTCAGCGGTTATAGGCCTTGAAGTAAATGTCCCTCTTTTCGAGGGTGGTGCGGTCACTTCACGCACCAGGGAAGCCCACGAACGCTATAACCGGACCTATCAGCAACTTGAACAGGAATACCGCAGTGCTCAGCGACAAACACGCGAATCATTTCTTGGAGTCTTATCCGGCATCAGTCGGGTTAATGCACTGGATCAAACGGTGATTTCCAGCCAGACAGCTCTTGAGGCAACAGAAGCAGGATTTGATGTAGGTACAAGGACTATCGTTGATGTTGTCGATGCACAACGATCCCTGCTTCTGGCAATGAGAGACTATGCCAGGGCCCGTTATGATTATATTCTCAATACTTTGCGCCTTAAGCAGGCTGCGGGAACTTTATCACCAGACGATCTGAATGCCATTAATCAATGGCTAGAATAATCCTGTACTAATGTGTGCGAATCAGCAAGAAACCTGATTTGCACCGGGGGAAACAATGACAGATTCAAACAGCTTGATTTGCAATTCAGAAAACAGCACTCTGCTATTGGTAGATATTCAGGACAAGTTGATATCTATTATGCCAGGCAAGGTCATGGATCGTCTGAAGAAAAATACCATACTCCTGCTCAATGCTGCTTCACTTTTGTCAATCCCTGTTATTGCTACAAGGCAATACCCCAAAGGGCTCGGTCCTATTGATAAAGAGATTACAGAAATGCTGGATGAAAACACCCTGCGATATGACAAGACCTGTTTCTCCTGTGCCGGTGTTGACAATTTGATTGAAGACCTGAAAAAAAACGGCAGAAGCCAAATTATAGTAACCGGTATCGAAGCCCATATTTGTGTCATCCAGACTGCACTCGACTTGCTGGTGGAAGGTTTTCAGGTGTTCGTTGTTATTGATGCCGTTGCATCCAGGCAGCGAGAAAACTATGAAAATGCGATTGCCCGTTTACAACAGGCCGGAGTAGTGTGCATCAATAGTGAATCAGTAGTTTTCGAATGGTTAAAGGACGCATCACATCAGGCATTCAAAACCCTCTCTGCAATGGTCCGCTAGTGTTATGAATTGAGACAGCTCTGCAATGTTTCCAACAATTTGGCCTTTTTGACCGGCTTTGCAAGGTGTGAGGTACAGCCGGCTTTAATGGATTTATCGATCTCCTCTTTTGTGGCATGTGCAGTAAGTGCAATGATCGTCACTGGTGTTTTTTGTTCTACAGATTCCCATGACCGGATTAATCTTGTTGCTTCATGGCCGTCCAAAACCGGCATTTGCACGTCCATAAGCACAATGTCGTAATCATTCTCCTGGTACATATCCACCGCCTGTTGGCCGTTCTCTGCCTGGTCAATTTCCAGTCCACTGTTTTTAAGATAAGCCATAATCAGCATGCGGTTATCCTGATTATCATCTACAAGCAATAACCTCTTTCCCGCAATCACAGTTTCGCCATTTTCTGGTTTCTCCGCCCGCGGTACTCTTTCTCCTGTAGACGCAAATACACCACTCACAAGATTGACCAACTCGTGATGTTTTACAGGTTTTACAATATAGGCATCTATTCCTTCTTCCTTCACTCTTTTCATATGCTCATGTAATGAGACAGGGTTAACCATCATCATGGTTCTAACTGAAGGATTCATTTTCCTGATGTCACCAAGTAACTGAAACCCGTCCATATCTGAGAAAACATCATCGGTCAGTACCAGATCAAATTTACTCTGGCTATCTAGTGATCCCCTGTATATATCGATAGCTTCCTGGCCATTTCCCGCTAGTGTATTAATAACTCCATGCTTGGCCAGTATCTCATCCAGCTGTGAACGGACAGCGTGATTGTGCACGACCAAGAGAACGCGTTTCCCTTTTAGATCACGGTAGGTAATTTCAGAAACCACGTATTCATGATCGATAGGCAGTCTTGCAAGAAAATAAAAAGTGCTGCCCTTATTGCTCTCACTTTCTACCCAGATTCTCCCATGCATGAGTTCAACAAGGCGCTTCGAGATCGTAAGACCAAGTCCTGTCCCCCCATATTTTCGCGTAGTGGATGAGTCTGCCTGGGTAAAACTTTCAAAAATTGCATTAAGCTTGTCCTTGGGAATCCCGATACCAGAATCTTTCACAGAAAAAAGTATCAATTGATGTTCATCTGCATCCTTGGCATCTGTCGCAGTTACTACAATCTCACCCGTTTCGGTGAATTTGAGCGCATTACTTATCAGATTAAGTATAATCTGGCGCAGGCGTCCGGGATCACCAATCCTGTTCGGATTCAGGGTCTGGTCCATATGACATACCAGTTCAATGTTTTTTTCCGCACCTTTCAGGGCATATATCTCGACTGATTCCTCGACTACCCCCCTGACATTAAACGGTATTTCCTCAAGGATTAACTGTCTAGCTTCAATCTTGGACAGATCCAGGATATCGTTAACAAGACTTAACAAAGTATCACCTGCGCGGCGAAAGACATTAATATACTTATCCTGTTCCGCAGTTAGACTGGTCTCGGCGAGGAGTTCTGACATGCCTATAATGGCATTGAGTGGTGTTCTTATCTCATGACTCATGGAGGCCAGGAACTCGGATTTCATCAGAGATGCTCTTACTGCCTCATCACGGGCATTTGCAAGCTCCGTTGTCTGTTCAGCCACTTTCCTTTCAATAACAATATTTCGTTCACGTAATTCTCGTGCCTGAATATCCTTTGACCTAATCAGTGAAAACAGCAACAGGGTAACGCCTACACCTATCAGGAGTGCGATATATATTGAGTTTTTATCCAGATCTGACCAATAGACATTTTTGGAAATATATAGCCTGGCCGACGATGCAGGCAATTGAATATTTTCCTGCTCGGATAAAACGGAGACCCTCCAGCCTCCCTCGCTGTCATTAACTACATGTGTTTTATGCAATAATTGCCTGCCTATACTCGCGTATTCGTTATACAGTTCGACTGAAATGCCGTCGGATAGTGTTATACCGGAGAAATATTTTTGGGGATCAACATAGACGACTATAATGCCCTTTGGTTTAACACTGTTTGAATCAACAAGCAGTCTGTAAAAACCATATAAGACCCTGTTGTCAGCGGTCAGTATGGAAGTAATTGTCGAAGGCGGATCCGCAAGCATGAAATTTGATATGATTTTATCGATGCGTTGATCTGAACCAAGATCCTGATTCGGACTAAAAATATTCCCGTTCCTTGCTATTTCGTATAAAACCAGAAAGTGGGTATCAAGAGAAAGTTTTCTACCTGTGAGTTCAACCGGATTTTTTGACTGTGCATTCTTAGTCAGTCCTGCATCCGGTTCGGGAGTATCCATGATATTTACTGCAGGAGAATATACGATATTTTCTAAAAATGGATGGTATTCAAGTAAACGGCCAGCATAGTCTTCAAACTCCAAACTGCTTGGAGATTCTCCAGACTGTAAATACGCACTGAGCGTATTAACTGTATTAAAACTGAGCAGAATATTATTGGCGATTTTTTGTTTAAGGGATGTCAGCTCAAACCTGATTTCCCGTTCTTTATTCTGTACCGCATTATCCCATGCAATTGATACCAATATTGCTGCAAATGTGATTCCCAGAAGACTGATAAATCCATAAATTAGCCACTTTGGTATCTTGTCTTCAGATTGAATGGCCATGAAGCTTCTACATCATTACTCAAATATTACTTCAACATTTTCCAGATATTGTTCAAGTTCCATGATGTGATTATCCAATGCCGCAATATTATTTTCCTTTGCTTCGCTTTCTATAGATGCACCCAGTTCCGTTATCTTATCAAAACCGTAACCTCCTCCCACGCCTTTAAGGCTGTGTCCCACAGATCTCAGCGTTTCGAAATCGCTGGCACCCAGGGCCTCCTTGAGCTTGTTCACATCTGTTGCGCGGTTTTCCAGGAAGGTTGGAATTAAATCCTCAAGATCTGGATCGACAGAAACGGTTATTTTTTCATCACTCATGTATTTTCTCCTGAAGAATTTTCTAGCCTTTGACCCTGAAATCAGCAGGATCGAGTTCATGTTGCCCCAATAACTTGTAAAATTCAGTCCTGTTTCTTCCGGCGATCCGCGCTGCATTTGCGACGTTACCACTGGAAATCCGCAGCACACTGATAAGGTAGTTTTTTTCACACTCCATTTTTACTTCCTTTAGAGTTTGCATCGGTTGCGGCTTATTTTGAAGGGCCTTCTGTACAATTGGAAGCGGTATAATTTCCGTCTTGCACAGCGTTGCACTAAGTTCAACCGTATTTATCAACTGGCGAATATTGCCCGGCCAGGATGATGATACAAGATATTCTATAGCGTCAGGAGAAAAATGCTGCGTGCCACGATGGTTAGTCTGGCAGAAATTTGTAAGAAATGACTCTGCCAACATGGGGATGTCCTCACGCCGATCATCCAGGACTGGCAAATGCAACGGTACAACTTTCAGGCGATAATAAAGATCTTCCCTGAATTCACCGGCTTCTACGGCCTTTTCAAGATCCCTGTGAGTTGCCGAGATGATCCGCACATCAATTGGATAGGTCTTGATGGATCCTACAGGTCTGACCTGGAGATCCTGCAAAACTCTCAGCAATTTTACCTGTAATGACAACGGCATATCACCAATTTCATCCAGGAATATTGTGCCCCCATTGGCCGCCATAAAAAGGCCTTCATGACGTGTATTGGCACCGGTAAATGCGCCTTTCTCATGTCCGAATAATTCGGATTCTAGCAACTGTTCAGGAAGAGCACCGCAATTTACGGCAATGAAGGGGTGTTCACGGCGTGCACTACCCTCATGGATCGCCTTGGCGATAATCTCCTTGCCTGTACCCGTAGCGCCACTAATAAAGACCGTGACATTACTATCCGCTACGGACTCAGCGAGTTCCATTACCTCAGCCATTTCTTCGCTGCGGTAGATGACCTCTCTGCCAAAGCCTTCCGGCGGCCTGTTTCCCCTGATTAACCTTAATACCCGTTTGACTTCATTGATTAATTCACCCTGTTCTATCGGTTTGGTCAGAAATGCAGAACTACCTAGGTGAGTTGCCTTGACCGCATCATGTATCTGGGCCGAGCCACTCAGCATGATGACCGGCATCAGGGGATTTTTGGAATGAATGGCGGAAAGCAATTGCATACCACTCATTCCTTCCATGAACAAATCGGTAATAATGAGATTAGGGCGGATTGACCCAAGGCACTCAAGAGCCGCTTCAGCTGAAGTGCAGGTATTTACCTCAAAGCCGGCCTTCTTCAACCATCGCGATAACAGCTTGAGAATATCGTCGTCATCGTCAACAACGAGAAGTTTATATTTGCCATAATCTGTATTTTCAGAATCGTTTTTTTCAATTGTCATAGTCAGTTCAATCTTTTACTCGACTGTGACTGATTTGGCCAGATTTCTTGGCTGGTCTACATCAGCGCCCTTTAATACAGCAATATGATAGGCGAATAATTGCAAAGGTACAGTGAATATAATCGGTGCAATCGTGTCCTCGACCCGGGCAACCTTGATTATCTGCACATCATCTTCCTTTTTAATACCTGTCCCTGAATCGGTAAAGACATAAAGACGGCCACCCCGTGCTCTTACCTCCTGCAGATTTGATTTGATTTTTTCCAGCAATTCATTATTCGTGACTACAGCAATAACCGGCATCTCTTCATCAACAAGCGCCAGCGGGCCGTGTTTTAGCTCTCCTGCGGCATAAGCCTCTGCATGGATGTAGGAAATCTCTTTGAGTTTCAGCGCCCCTTCCATCGCCACAGGTAAAAGGGCCCCACGCCCCAGATAGAGTGCATGATGTTTGTGGATAAATTGCTCAGCTAGGCGGTTTATTTTTCCGTTCAGTTCCAGTGCCGAATTAACCCTGCCCGGCAACTGCTGCAACTGACTGATGATTGTTATTTCTTCTTCAACGGACATGCCCCGGCGGCGAGCCAGGACAGTTACCAGCATCAACAGGGCTACGAGCTGGGTTGTAAAGGCCTTGGTAGATGCCACACCGATCTCTGCACCGGCGCGAGTGAGAAAGACCAGGTCAGATTCTCTGGTAAGTGAACTCTCCGGGACATTACAAATCGCCAGGCTGGCAACATATCCGGATTGCTTGGCAAGTTGCAGGGCAGCCAGCGTATCAGCAGTCTCCCCTGACTGTGATATGGTCACAAACAAGGTATCAGGATGAACTACCGACCGGCGATAACGGAATTCACTGGCCACTTCTACATCACAGGGAATATTGGCGATCGATTCAGCCCAGTATCGGGCAATCAATCCGGCATGATAACTGGTGCCACAGGCAACGATCTTTACAGCCTTGATCTGGTCAAGCAATTTACTTGCCTGTTGACCAAAAACAGTCTCATCAATCCTGCCATCCTTTAACGCCCCTTGCAGTGTATCCTGAATGGCACGCGGCTGCTCAAAGATCTCTTTCAACATGTAATGACGGTAACCTGACTTGTCGGCTACATCATGTGAGAGTTCAGAGACCGAAATCGGGCGCTCTACGACTTCACGATTTCCGTTATAGATAACGACCTTGTCACGGCTGATATCTGCGACATCGCCATCAGCGAGAAAGATAAATTTCTGGGTTACCGGCAACAGCGCAAGGACATCCGATGCAATAAAGTTCTCTCCTATCCCTATTCCGATGACCAGAGGACTACCACGCCTTGCGGCAATCAGTCGTCCCGGTTCAGCCGCGCTGATTATACCCAGGGCATAGGCCCCTTCCAGCATTTCAATACTATCAAGAACTGCCTCCAGCAGATCTTTCTTATGGCCGTAATTATCATATATCTGATTGGCAATCACCTCAGTATCAGTTTCCGACTGAAACCGATATCCGTCGGCTATTTGCGTAGCCTTGAGGTTTTCATAATTTTCAATAATCCCGTTATGAACGACGGCAATCAGATCTTTGCTGATATGCGGATGGGCATTCTCTACACTGGGTTTACCGTGGGTTGCCCAACGCGTATGCGCAATGCCTGTAGGGCCATGTAATGGTTGTTTGCTCAATGCGTCTGCCAATTCATTGACCTTACCTGCAACGCGCAAACGTTCAAGGCCTTTTTCATTTTCATTGATGATCGCCAGGCCTGCTGAATCATAGCCGCGGTATTCAAGACGACGCAGCCCCTCCATCAAAATCCTGCTCACATCACGTTCGGCAACTGCCCCGACAATCCCACACATAGGACTAACCCGTGACTGCTTTTTTCTTCTTTCTACTGACTGATTGATTAGAGTGCATTACATAAGATCCCCTTAGTGATTATTTTTTTCAATAATGTAAGTATCATGACTCTGGAATCGTTTCTCAGGGTCCAGAATATACCTGTTCGCCTCTAGCTTGGCATGCATTTGCTGATTTGGCGTTAACTTGTTCTGCGACGTTAATCTTTCCAGTAAACGTTTCGCCGTTTCATGGCCTTGCTGGGAGGCAGCGAAATACCAGATAAATGCCGTGTAAAAATCCTGGGGTACCGAATACCCGTTATAATACATATCGCCATAATTTCGCTGCGCATCCGGGAAACCTGCGTATGCAGCTTTCTGATACCACTCGAACGCTTTTTTAAAGTCCCGCTCTACGCCCAAACCAAGGTAATAATGAATACCAATATAATTCTGGGCCTCTGGATCTCCTGATGTCGCCAAAGGCAACCAGAGTTTATAGGCAGTCTCATAGTCTCCATTCTGAAATGCGAGCCTTGGATCGGCAGGCTGACTGCAGGCACCAATCAGACACAATATGGTAAACAGGAAACTGTAGAGAAGATTAGGCATATTCTTGTGTGAGCTTAAATAATTTAACTTACTGTTTGAATTTTAACATATTACACAAAAATAAATTGCCTCGGCGAGATAAATTACAGGCTAATTATCAGAAGAGAAAATTGGTCGGGGCGAGAGGATTTGAACCTCCGACCACCTGCACCCCATGCAGGTGCGCTACCAGGCTGCGCTACGCCCCGTAAAAATAGCCACTAGTTATAAAGCAACCAGCGACAAGAGCTGACCCTCGTAGAATTGTAAACGAGGGAAAAATAATTGAGAAATTCCGGATAACAGAAATGTTTTGAAAATAACCTGTGGCTAGTGGCTGACAGCTTATCGCCTCAGCAGATCCAGGACAGCTTCCAACTCATTGCGAATCTGGCGGATGATCTGCTGGCTCTGGTTGGAATCGTCTTTGGCCTCGTCCCCAGAAAGCCGCTGTCTGGCCCCACCGATGGTGAAGCCCTGTTCGTATAGCAGACTACGGATTTGCCTGATAAGAATGACATCATGCCGTTGATAATAACGACGATTGCCCCTTCGTTTTAGCGGCTTTAATTGTGGAAATTCCTGCTCCCAGTAACGCAAGACATGCGGCTTGACCGCACATAGGTCACTGACCTCGCCAATGGTAAAATAGCGCTTGCCTGGAATGGCAGGTAAATCAAGATTACTCGACGCTTCCAGCATAGGCTTCTACCCGCGCTTTTAGTTTCTGTCCGGGACGAAAAGTGACCACTCTGCGGGCACTTATCGGTATCTCCTCACCCGTTTTCGGGTTTCGTCCTGGCCGTTCGTTTTTATCGCGCAAATCAAAATTACCGAACCCGGACAATTTTACCTGGTTTCCCGCTTCCAGGGCTGCCCTGACCTCTTCGAAAAACATCTCAACAATCTCCTTAGCCTCTCGCTTGTTGAGACCCAGCTCTTCATAGAGCTTCTCTGCCATCTCAGCTTTTGTTAGTGCCATAGTTTTAATCTCTCAATGTCGCGCCCAATTCTTGCCCCAGTCTGGCAAGGATATTCCCCTTCTCAGCTTCAACTTCCGCTTCTGTAAGAGTGCTAGAAGATCCTTGAAAGGTCAAGCCCAATGCAAGACTTTTTTTCCCTAGATCAATACCTTCGCCCTGATATACGTCAAACAACTGTAGGTTAATCAGGTGATCTGATGCCTGTTTACGGATACATTCGAGCACCCTGCACGCCGGAACCGCCTCATCGATAACGATGGCCAAATCACGCCTAACTACAGGAAATTTCGATATTTTCCGGTATCTTCTGTGAATTTGCAGTAAAATTCGTCGAATTTCAAGTTCGAAGAAATAGGCAGGACGGGGTAGATCCCAGGCAACCTGCAGGGCAGGATGCAGGCACCCAACAAATCCAGCAATCTCTCCGTCGATATATATTGCGGCTGACTGTCCCGGGTGCAGGGCCGGATGTTCTAGGGGTGTAAAGGACTGGGTAGCCGGATCATGGCCACAAAGGGCCAATAAGGCCTCCACATCCCCTTTTATATCAAAATAATCACACGGCATATCTTCTGTATGCCATTGTTTATCAAGTATATTTCCGTAGACCACGCCACCTATAACAGGGAATTGCTGCACTGCTTTATTCCGTTGATGATAAGCCAGACCCAGTTCAAAGAGCCGCACTCGGCCCTGTTGTCGCTTTATGTTGAATTGTAGGGCCTGGATTAGGCCCGGTAGCAGGCTGGTACGCATGACTGAAAGGTCCGAGGCGATGGGATTCACAAGTGCTAGGGCCTCTTCGTCCGGTGCAATCTGCGCCTGGATTGACTTATCCACGAAACTGTAGGTAATAGCCTCCTGGTAACCCCTGTTGACCAGTAATTCACGGATCCGCTGTAATAGCTGGTAATCATGTTGCTGGCCATGGACATGCAGAGGGATGAGGGGGGCTGCGCCGGGAATGGCGTCATAGCCATTTATACGGGCGAGTTCTTCAATCAAATCGGCCTCAATTCCGATATCAAAACGCCAAGGCGGGGGAATAACCTCCCAACCTGATTTATTTTTCGTGACCTGCATGCCGAGTGCGGACAGTATTCGGCTCACCTGATTGGACTTGATATCGATTCCCAGGAGCCGTGGGATTTGCTTCCCCTGCAACTTTACTTTCACTTTTTTCGGCAGGTGCTTGCGAGCGCTGGCCTCAGTTATTGGTCCGGCCGCACCCCCGCAAATTGACAGGATAAGCGAGCTGGCCCGCTCGATTGCCCTGACTTGCAGGGTAGGATCAACGCCACGTTCAAAGCGGTGCGACGAATCGGTATGCAAACCATAGCGACGGGCCTCACCGATGATCGAAATCGGTGCAAACCAGGCGCTCTCCAGGAATACATCCCGGCTATTCGCGGTAACGGCACTGTCCAGGCCACCCATGATACCGGCCATGGCCTGTGGGGTTTTATCATCAGCAATCACGAGGGCATCTTTAGCCAGCTTGCACTGCAGAGTATCCAACAGAGTCAGTGTTTCCCCTTCTTTCGCATAACGGATATGGATATCCCCCTGGAGCAGATCATTGTCGAAGGCATGCATGGGCTGACCCAGTTCCAGCATAACGTAATTGGTAATATCCACCACGACGTTAATACTGCGTATTCCGCTACGTGCCAGTCTTTCCTTCAACCACAGGGGTGATGGCTTACCAACATCTAGCCCTTTGATGACCCGTCCCGCATAGTGCGGGCAGGCATCTGCCGCCTCAAGGCGGACCTGACGTTGATCCTTGTGGCTGATGGTGACCGATTCATATTCAGGTATGCTTAATTCGATGCCGTTAATAACAGCGATCTCACGGGCAATACCCAGAATACTCAGGCAATCACCCCGGTTCGGGGTGAGGGACACATCGATTACATTATCATTGGATGTTAATAGTTCGCTCAGCAACTGTCCTGGATTAATGTTATCCGGTAATTCAATCAAACCTCCGGCATCATCTCCGAGTCCCAGCTCTGCGGCGGAACACAGCATCCCTTCAGATTTCACACCGCGAATCTTGCCAGCCTTAATGGACTTGCCCCCGGACAGCGTTGCACCCGCCGGTGCCAATGCAACCAGCATACCCACATGCACATTAGGCGCTCCGCATACCACATCGATTATTTCACCCTTGCCGGTGTCGACCTGGCACAAAGCAAGAGCATCGGCATCAGGATGTGGTGTTAGGGACTCGACCCTGGCCGCGATCACTCCTGAAAACGCAATCGTAGTATCCTCGACACCTTCAACTTCCAGGCCGGCCATAGTCAACTGTTCCGCGAGTTGATTGATATCAACCTTTGGATTAACCCACTCACGCAACCATTGTTCACTGATCTTCATTCTGTTCCATTCTGTTTCGTGTATTGAATACAGGGTTAGATACCAGGCCCTGATCTCTATATACTGAATTTCTAATTAAACTGTTTCAGAAAACGCAGATCATTTTCAAAAAACATGCGCAGGTCATCGATCCCGTATAGCAGCATCGCCAGTCGTTCGACGCCCAGGCCGAAAGCCAGGCCGGTATATTCATTGCTGTCGATACCCATATTCTCCAGGACCTGCGGGTGAACCATCCCGCAACCTAGTATTTCCAACCAGCCATTGTTTCCCATGATGTCGACCTCGGCCGAGGGTTCCGTAAAGGGAAAGTAGGAAGGCCGGAAACGCAGCTGCAATTCCCTTTCAAATAAAGATTCGAGAAAATCCTTCAACAGGCCCTTTAACTGGGCAAAAGTCACCTGCCGATCAATCATGAGACCTTCTACCTGATGAAACATAGGTGAATGCGTCATATCGGAATCGCAGCGGTATACCCTACCGGGCGCAATAAACCTCACGGGTGGCTCACGGTCCTTCATAACCCGGATCTGAACTGAAGAAGTATGTGTCCGCAGGAGCAGCTTCTCGCTGAAATAAAACGTATCATGCATGGCTCTGGCAGGATGATGGGCCGGAATATTCAGTGCCTCGAAGTTATGATAATCGTCCTCGACCTCGGGCCCTTCAACTACTTCAAATCCCAGGCGTGCGAACAAGGATTCAATCTTCTGCAGGGTCAGAGTTATTGGATGCAGGCCCCCAGGCAAGTCGCCGCGTCCCGGCAAGGTGATATCAATGCTCTCCGAGGCGAGCCGTGACTCCAGCTGCTTCTTTTCCAGGGCAACCCGTTGTTGTTCTATGGTATCTAGTAACAGCTGCTTGGCCGCGTTGATCGCCTCACCAGCGGATGGCCGTTCTTCGGGAGGAAGCTTGCCCAGCTGTTTCAGTAATTGCGTCAATTGCCCCTTCTTGCCGAGGTAATCAATACGCACCTGATCGAGGCCCGCCAGGTCCATAGCAGCCTGGATGGCACTCTTGGCCTTTGCTACCAGATCGTTAATATCATTCACAGTGAGGCTGAACCTGATTAAGAAATAAAAAAGGGGAAAGTGATGTTCTTTCCCCTGTCAAGCAAACGACATCAATCAATCAGCTTGCAAGACTGGTCTTCGCCTGGTTGGCAAGAGCTGCAAAAGCTGCCTTGTCGTTAACTGCCAGTTCGGCCAGTATCTTGCGATCGATTTCGATTTCGGACTTGCTCAGACCGTTGATCAAGCGGCTGTATGACAGGCCGTGTTCACGCGCAGCAGCATTGATACGTGCGATCCAGAGCGCGCGAAACTCACGCTTTCTGACGCGGCGATCACGGTACGCATACTGTGCGGCCTTGGTAACGGCCTGTTTGGCTACCCGGAAAACATTCTTGCGTCGACCACGGTAACCCTTGGCTTGTTCAATTACCTTCTTGTGTCTGGCGTGGGCTGTAACCCCGCGTTTTACTCTTGGCATAACTTAGCTCCACTTAACTATAGGGCAACATACGGGCAATGAGATTCTGATCATTATCATGGATAGCAATAATTGTGCGCAAATGACGCTTACGCTTTGTGCTTTTCTTGGTCAGAATATGGCTGCGATGTGACTGACGATGTTTGAACTTGCCAGATGCGCTTTTCTTAAAGCGTTTCGCAGCACCACGATTGGTTTTCATTTTTGGCATAAAACTACTCCGGATTCCTTAACTAATGTGTTCATTCTTTAAAAAGTCTTTCATTAACGTTTTGGCGCCAATACCATCACCAATTGTCGGCCTTCCATCTTCGGGTATTGTTCCACAGTCGCCAGATCTTCCAGATCGGCTTCAATCCTGTCTAGCATCTTGGCACCCAGTTCCTGGTGTGCAAGTTCCCTGCCCCTGAAACGCAGTGTGATCTTCACCTTGTCACCATGGTTCAGGAACCGGGTCAGGTTACGTAACTTGACCTGATAATCGCCGTCTTCGATCCCGGGCCTAAATTTTACTTCCTTGACTTGGATCTGTTTCTGTTTCTTCTTGGCCGCCTGTTTTTTCTTGCTCAGTTCAAAAAGATATTTGCCGTAATTCATAATCCGGCAAACAGGCGGGTCGACATTCGGTACTATTTCTACCAGATCCAATTCGGCCTCCTCGGCTTTATTCAGTGCTTCTTCAATAGGGAGAACACCAATCTGTTCTCCATTTTCCCCAATGAGTCTAACCTCGGCTGACGTTATTTCTTCATTTAAACGGGTCTGCTTGTCCGCGGTGATATGTTATTCCTCCAAAAAAAATGATGGCCGCGTTACACGGCCTATTCCGCCAGGCGCTCGACGAAGGCATCAATTGTCATCTCGCCGAGGTCCTCGCCATCTCGTGTACGCACGGCCACAGTATTGTGTTCCTGTTCCCGCGCCCCGATTATCAACTGGTACGGGACGCGTTGCATTGCGTGCTCGCGGATTTTAAGCCCGATCGTCTCATTTCTCAAGTCACTCTCGACCCTGAGACTTTGTTTTTTAAGGCTTTCCACTACCTTTTTGGCATAATCGGACTGCTTTTCGGTCAAACTAATGACTACGGCCTGCACCGGGGCCAGCCAGAATGGGAAATTACCGGCATAGTGCTCGATCAGGATCCCTATAAAACGCTCGATAGATCCCAGTATCGCACGGTGGATCATCACCGGGACCTGCTTGCTGCCGTCCTCGGCCACGTAACTGGCGTCCAGCCGCCCCGGCATGGAGAAATCCAGCTGTATCGTGCCTAGCTGCCAGATACGGCCAATGGAATCGCGCAGGGAAAAATCGATCTTGGGCCCGTAGAAGGCCCCGTCCCCCGGGTTTAACTCCCACTCCAGACCACTCCCGTTCAGTGCCTGTTGCAGGGCGCTCTCCGCCTGGTCCCACAAGTCATCGGAGCCGACCCGGTTCTCCGGCCGGGTCGCAAGCTTGACCCAGACATCATCAAATCCGAAATCCTCATAGACCTTGAAGATCAGCTTCATTAAACCGGCCACCTCGTCCTGGATCTGCTCACGGGTACAGAAGATATGGGCATCGTCCTGGGTAAACCCCCGTACCCGCATCAGCCCGTGCAAGGCGCCGGATTGCTCGTTACGATGGCAGGATCCGAATTCCGACATCCGCAGTGGCAAGTCACGGTAGCTCTTCAGGCCCTGGTTGAAAATCTGGATATGGGCCGGACAGTTCATCGGCTTGATGGCAAAATCCCGCTCCTCGGAACGGGTCATAAACATCTCATCGGAGAATTTGGCGATGTGGCCGGACTTCTCCCATAGGATCTTGTCGATAATCTGTGGTGTCCGGACCTCTTGGTAGCCATTATCCATCAGCAGGCGCCGGATATAATTCTCGATCACCTTATAGATGCGCCAACCCTTGTCATGCCAGAACACCATACCCGGCGCCTCTGGCTGGAAATGCAATAGGTCCAGTTTCCTGGAGATTTTGCGGTGGTCGCGTTTCTCGGCTTCTTCCAGACGGTGCAGATATGCCTTGAGGGCCTTCTTATCGGGCCAGGCCGTACCGTAAATCCGCTGCAACATCTCATTATTTGAATCGCCACGCCAGTAGGCCCCCGCCACCTTGGTCAGCTTGAAGGCCTTGAGCTTGCCGGTGCTCGGCACATGCGGGCCCCGACAGAGATCCGTGAACTCACCCTGTGAATAGAGGGACAATTCCTCATCGGACGGGATCGATTCAATGATTTGCGCCTTGTATTCTTCGCCCTGGTTACGAAAAAAGTCCACAGTCTCATCACGGCCCTTCACGGACCGGCTGACCTGGAAATCCTTGCCCGCGAGTTCCTGCATCTTCTTTTCTATCTTCTCCAAATCTTCCGGGGTAAACGGCCGTTCGTAGGCAAAATCATAATAAAAACCGTCCTCAACCACGGGACCAATGGTCACCTGGGCCTCGGGAAATAATTCCTTGACGGCCTGGGCTAGCAGATGGGCACAGGAGTGCCGGATAACCTCCAGTCCTTCCTCGTCCCGGTCGGTAATGATCTGCAACTGGCTATCGCTTTCTATCACATAGGCGGCATCGACCAGCTTGTCATTCACCTTGCCGGCCAAGGTTGCACGGGCCAAACCCGGACCAATGTCCTCGGCCACCTGCATGACGCTGACAGGCTTGTCGTAGTCACGTTGACTGCCGTCTGGGAGTGTAATCGTGGGCATGTGTCCTCCTTTTCTTTCAGTGGTGGCCCCCACAATAGGCCACGTGTTGAAGGATGTGTTGAATACAGATAAAAGTGGTAGGCGCGATTGGACTCGAACCAACGACCCCCACCATGTCAAGGTGGTGCTCTAACCAGCTGAGCTACGCGCCTATAAATAAAGGCCGCATAGGATAGCGGACAAACCCCTTAAAGACCAGACTCTCACCGGAGAAATATAGCGGCCCTAACCGGCCTTTTCCTCCGGCAGGCCCAGTCCCTGGACACGGATTTCATGAATCTGATCGCGCAGGCGGGCGGCCTCTTCAAATTCCAGGTCTCGCGCGTGCCTGTACATACGTTCTTCCAGTTGTTTTATCTTCTTTATCAACAGTTCCGGCGGCTGTCCGGCATATTCAGACGGTTGCTCCGCCACGCGCGCCCACCGCTTCCCTGCTGATTTTGCCTCGCTGTAGGCACCCTCCATGATATCAGTAACGGCTTTTTTCACACCCGCCGGCGTGATGCCATGCGACTTGTTGTATACCTCCTGCTTGCTACGCCGGCGTTCCGTTTCCTCGATGGCACGTTGCATAGAACCGGTCACCTTGTCGGCATAGAGGATGGCCATCCCATTAATGTTGCGCGCGGCCCGGCCTATGGTCTGGATCAAGCTGGTCTCCGAGCGTAAAAAACCTTCCTTGTCTGCATCCAGCACGGCCACGAGGGCTACCTCCGGCATGTCCAGACCTTCTCGTAGCAGGTTAATCCCGACCAGTACATCGAATTCGCCTAGGCGCAGATCACGGATGATCTCGACCCGCTCGACGGTATCGATATCCGAGTGCAAGTAGCGCACACGGACCCCGTGATCCGCCAGGTATTCGGTCAGGTCTTCCGCCATGCGTTTGGTCAGGGTGGTCACCAGGACCCGCTCTTTTGCAGCCACCCGCCGATTGATTTCGGACAGCAGGTCATCGACCTGGGTTGCCACCGGCCGGACCTCGACAGCCGGGTCAACCAGACCGGTGGGCCGGACCACTTGCTCCACGATCTGTCCTGAGTGCTCCCGCTCATACGGACCCGGCGTAGCAGACACATAGATGGTCTGGGGCGCCATGGCCGAAAACTCGTCAAACCGCAAGGGCCGGTTATCCAGGGCAGACGGCAAGCGAAAACCGTATTCCACAAGATTCTCCTTGCGCGACCGGTCACCGCGGTACATCCCCCCCAGTTGTGGGATGGTCACATGGCTTTCATCCACGATCAGCAAGGCATTGGGTGGCAGATAATCGAACAGGGTCGGCGGTGGCTGACCGGCTTCACGGCCGGACAGATAGCGGGAATAGTTTTCTATCCCGGAGCAATACCCAATCTCCAGCATCATTTCGATATCAAAGCGCGTACGCTGCTCAAGACGCTGGGCCTCCACCAGCTTGTTAGCCTCGTAGAGCTGCGCAAGGCGTTCCTTCAGCTCAATCTTGATGGCCTCAACAGCATCCACCAGAGTCTGGCGGCTTGTCACGTAATGGGTCTTGGGGTGGATAGTAGCCCGCGGCACCTTGCGCAGGACCTCGCCGGTCAGCGGGTCGAACCAGGCCAGGCTCCCGATCTCGTCGTCAAACAGCTCGATGCGCAGGGCCTCCTGCTCCGATTCGGCTGGAAAGACATCAATCACCTCGCCCCGGACCCGATAAGTCCCGCGGTGCAGCTCGACATCGTTGCGAGTGTATTGCATCTCGGCGAGGCGACGCAGGATCACGCGCTGATCGACCAAATCACCCTGGTCCAGGTGCAATACCATCTGCAGATAGGATTGCGGATCACCCAGGCCGTAGATCGCTGACACCGTGGCCACGACGATGGTATCACTGCGCTCGAGAATTGCCTTGGTCGCAGAGAGACGCATCTGCTCGATATGTTCGTTAATCGAGGCGTCTTTCTCTATATAGGTGTCCGTGGTCGGGACATAGGCTTCCGGCTGGTAATAGTCGTAATAGGACACGAAGTATTCCACGGCATTTTCGGGGAAAAATTCGCGCATCTCGCCATAAAGCTGGGCCGCCAGGGTTTTGTTGGGCGCTAGGATCATGGCGCAACGTTGCAATTGTTGGATCACATTGGCGATCGTGAAGGTCTTGCCGGAACCCGTCACTCCGAGCAGGGTCTGGTGCGCCAGGCCATCCTGCAGGCCGCTCACCAAGCCAGCAATCGCCTCGGCCTGGTCACCGGCCGGCTGATAATCTGCCCTTAATTTGAATTCTTTATGCATGGGTATTTTTTGTTATGTGCGTTTGCAGTATATTACACGCCTTTTGTGCAGCCATTGAATATCGGGGAAATAACATTGACTATCAAGGTAGCGAACCGCGTCGCAAGCATTAAACCTTCAGCCACACTGGCTGTCTCGGCCCGGGCCGCGCAACTGCGCGCTGCCGGCCAGGATATTATCAGTTTCAGTGCCGGAGAGCCGGATTTTGATACGCCGGAACACATCAAGGATGCAGCCATCGAGGCCCTGAACAGGGGTTTTACAAAATATACAGAAGTCGCGGGCATGCCTGAACTGAGGAAGGCCGTCATCGCTAAATTTCAGCGCGAAAACAAGCTGGACTATACCGATGCCCAGATACTGGTCTCCTGTGGCTGCAAGCACAGCCTGTATAACCTATTCCAGGCGGCGATTAACCCGGGTGATGAAGTGATCATCCCTGCACCCTATTGGACCTCTTATCCGGATATGGTTCGCTTGGCCGGTGGGGAACCGGTCATTATCAAGACTACAGTTGAAAACGAATTCAAGATCAACAAGGCACAGTTAATCGGGGCGATTACTGACAAGACGCGGATGATTATCATCAATAGCCCGTCCAATCCGACTGGCGCCTGTTACGCCCCCGATGAATTGAAGATGATCGGTGAAGTCCTAGGTGAATATCCCGAGATCCTGGTAGCGAGTGATGATATCTATGAACATATACTCTGGGGACAGCCAAAATTCACCAATATCGTGAATGTCTGCCCGCAACTGAAAGACAGGACTATCGTATTCAACGGCGTATCAAAAGCTTATTCCATGACTGGCTGGCGTATCGGTTACTTGGCTGGGCCCGAGCCCTTGGTCAAGGCCATGAAGAATATCCAGTCACAGAGCACGTCCAACCCAACCTCGATTGCACAGGTAGCGGCCGTTGCAGCGCTGGAAGGAGACCAGTCCTACATCAAGGAAAGCAGCAAGGTCTTCAAACAACGCCACGATTTTCTGGAACGGGAATTAAACAGCATTGAAGGGGTCCGCTGCGCTGCCTCGCAAGGGACATTTTACATCTTCCCGGACATGGAAGAGGTCATCAACCGCCTGGAGGGGGTCAACGATGATCTGCAGTTTGCTGAATACCTGCTTGAGAAGGCGTTGCTGGCGGTCGTGCCGGGATCTGCCTTTGGCGCACCGGGGTGCATCCGCATTTCTTTTGCGACCAGCATGGAGAACCTGGAAGAAGGCATGAAACGCCTGAAGTCGTGCCTGGCATAAGGCGAACCGGTTGACCGGCATCATTGAGGTCAGTACCATACCTGCCCTTGTCTGCAGGTAGCATATTTGAATATTCCCCGGTAGCTCAGTCGGTAGAGCGGGTGACTGTTAATCACTAGGTCGGCGGTTCGAGCCCGTCCCGGGGAGCCAAATCTAATCAATTGAAGTCCAGAGCAAGATCTGACAGTCGCTCCATCAGTCCGGTAACTGTCAGATCTTGCTCTGGCCTTCTACAAATAATTATTCTGTGCGAATTACTTTTATTGGCACACGGGCCCGTAAATCATATAAATCCGGTCTGCCGTCATATAACGGCCGAACTGTGCCAACTTCATTTTGTAGTTGCAAGCTGTATAAATCCAGATCTGAAATCACCACAGTTTCTACATTTGGTTCTGCTTCTCCTGCTTTTGCTTCCATAGGAAATGCGAAATCACTGGGAGTGAAAATTGCCGATTGACCATAGTTGATAAGATACGATTTGATATTCGGTAAATTACCTACATTGCCCGATATGACAACATACATAACGTTTTCAACAGCCCTAGCTTGAGCCGTATATCGAACCCGGTAATAGGCTTTTCGCTCATCAGTGCTATAAGGAACAAAAAGTACGTGTGCGCCAGCACGCCGTAATAAGCGGGCAATTTCTGGAAATTCAATATCATAACAAACCTGTATAGCAATTCTGGCCAAAGGCGTTTCAAAAACGAATAAACCTTCACCTGGATTGATATTAAAGTCCTTACGTTCAGATTGCGTAATATGCAGTTTATCTTGCGTGTAGTATTTTCCGGAAGGCGTAAATAAGTGCGCTACGTTGTATAATTTCTTATCTCTGAGAACAGGTTGTGAGCCAGCAATAATATAAAGATTGGTGTTTGTTGACATCTGTTGAAATAACTCTATATATCGGGGCGTAAGCTTGGCTAATTCCATCATGGCTTCCGCAGAACCCAAATCGTGTGGCATGATGGAAAACAATTCCGCAGTAAAATATTCCGGCATCACCAGAAAATGGCAATGATACTCGTCTGCTGCATCCACAAAAAAAGTCACATTTTTTACAAAATCTTCCCATGTTTTGATTGGTCTCATCATGTATTGAGCAGCACAAACACGAATTTTGGATATTGGTTTTTTTAATACCGGTGCCGAGATTTTACGTTTTAATGGATCATATTTTTTATTGGGCATTTCAAGCAAAGTGCAGTAATCCACACTTGACCTGTCACCGACAAAATCCAATAAGATTTTCCGTACTTTATACCCTGCTTTCAGGTGAGTTAGCAGCGCCGGGTCTTTTAGATTACCTTTTTCAACTTCTGCAACATATTCATCTGCTGTCATCTTGCCTGCATATTCCTTGTAGCCAGGTATTCTTCCATACGCTACCATTCTTCTGAGATTGTATTTTTTGAGCAGATTTATTCTGTGTTTATAAAGCTCTGTTGCTACTCCTTGCCCTCTATACTCAGGAACAACCGCTATATCCGCTCCATATAATGTATCTCCTCCAGGTTCATGAGTACTGAATGTGCCATCACCCGTAATTTCAGAATAGGTATATCCTTCGGCATCATCATCAAGCTGAACCAGCATTGTAGTACCATAACCGACAACTCTACCGTCTATTTCAGCCAGAAACTGCCCTTCGGGAAATGCAGTGAACTGCATTATATAAACACGTTCATCATGATGCTCATCATCCGGATAATCCGGGTAAGCTTCCTTGTGGCATTTTACTATAAGTGGGATATCTTCCAGCTTCCAATTTCTTACTTTAATTCTTCTATTTTTTTGCATAAGAGGAATTTATTGAGGGTTGAGGTTTTATTTTATAATTTTATGGTTATGAGAAATATCTTGACAATCAAATCAATAATATTTTGATTCACTTTTCTTCAGAATAAAAACACCTAAATACCTGATAAAAAAGGGTGAAAACAACAAAAAAATTCTGAAAAATGATGCTAAGTGATTGTTCTTATCAATATGATCAGTTCGCCCATGACTCGCCTTCGCAGCGCTGCGTTTGTCCACTGGACAAACAGGCGCGGCTCACCCCGGGGAGCCATTTCCATAGCTTCAATCCCCAGCTTTGATTAATTTTAGTAAGGGACGAACTGGGCGATGCCATCCCGGAATGACCAATCGATGTCCGTGTTCTCGGCGATGGTGATTAAGACATTTTCAGGTTTTATGCCGGGATCCTTCGCCAGGTTTTCAACCACTTTTTTATAAAAAGCCTTTTTTTCATCGTTGCGCCTACCCTTGCGCATGATCAGAAACATCATTACCCGGTCTTCATCACGTTCCTGGTATTCCAGGCACAAGGTCTCATGCTCATGGATGATCTGGTAACGGTCATCATCCGGGAACCCCATGGTCTCGATCACGGCCGAATTCACACCATCGGCAACCGCCTTGATGAATTCTCGTGATTTACCCTTCGGGATGGAAATATTGACTAGTGGCATCGGGTAATCTCCCCTTCGAACTAAGTAGCAATGAAACTGTTATCAGAACTTAAGTGATCCCAGCCAGGCTGAAAACCGCTCACTGAGTTCCGGATGCTTTAAACCGAACTCGACATTGGCCTGTAGATAGCCTAGCTTGGAACCGCAGTCATAACGCTGGCCGTCAAACTCCAGGCTGTAGACATCCTCCTTGTCAAGCATGCCGGCGATGGCATCTGTTAATTGGATCTCCCCTCCTGCTCCCCGGCCGGTGTCCTGCAGCTGTTTCAATATACCGGGTGTAAACACATAACGCCCAACGACGGCCAGGTTGGTGGGCGCCTCTTCCGGCTTCGGCTTCTCGACTATGCCTGTCATCTTCTTTACCCGATCGGTTACATCGGTGGCGCTAACTATGCCGTAGCGGTAGGTCTCATCTCTGGGGACGGTCTCAACCGCGATGATGCTGCGATGATATTCTTCAAAGGCCTCGACCATCTGCCTGAGGCAGCCCCTGGCAGGATTGTCTATCAGATCATCGGCCAGTATCACGGCAAACGGTTCATTTCCCAAGGCTGCTTTCGCGCATAATACCGCGTGCCCCAGGCCTAGCGCTTCGGCCTGGCGGATGTAGATACAGGTAACATCATCGGGAACGATGTTCCGCACCATATCCAGCATCTTTATCTTTTGTTTCTTTTCCAGTTCGTTTTCGAGTTCGTAGGCCTTGTCAAAATGATCCGGAATAGAGCGCTTGTTACGACCCGTCACAAAGATCAGGTCCTTGATGCCTGCATCCAGCGCTTCCTCAACCGCGTACTGGATCAGTGGCTTGTCGACGATAGGCAGCATTTCCTTGGGATTCGCCTTGGTCGCCGGCAGGAAACGCGTGCCGAGACCCGCAACGGGAAATACCGCCTTTCTTACGAATTGACTCATGGCTTGGTTGTATTCAACGGGTAGACATTATCCATGATCTGCGTCGCCGTAATGGTATCTTCATGGTATGAAGGGACCAGCTGCTCCAGTATCAGCCTTATTTGATTGTCATTGAATTCACTACAGGCCTGCTCAAGATCATTTAGCTTGGCTGCAAGCAGTTCCCGGTCTAGCGAGGTATGCCTTGCCAGCAGGATCTTGGGATGTTTCGTCTTGTCCTTGCCTTCCGCCTCATAAAACAACTCTTCGTAGAGCTTCTCACCAGGCCTCAAGCCGGTAAAACGTATGTGTATGTCTTCACCCGGTTCCTTACCGGAGAGTCTGATCATCTGCTCAGCCAGGTAACTGATCTTGACCGGCTTGCCCATGTCTAGCACAAAGATTTCTCCGCCCTGCCCCATGGCGCCGGCTTGCATGATCAACTGGCAGGCCTCAGGGATGGTCATGAAAAACCGCGTGATCTCCGGATGGGTCACCGTGACCGGCCCGCCTTTCCTGATCTGCTCCCGGAATAGTGGAATGACGCTTCCCTCGGAGTCCAGCACATTGCCAAAACGGACCGTCAGAAAGGCCGTGTTGAACTGGCGGTTTTTCCACTCGCAGATCATCTCGGCGATCCGCTTGGTCACACCCAGAACATTGGCTGGGTTCACGGCCTTGTCGGTGGAAATCAATACGAACTTCCTGCAATCGTTCTTGATGGCAGCCTCAGCCAGATAACGTGTAGTGAGGACATTGTTCCTGACCGCCTCACGCGCCTGTCCCTGCAAAATGGGCACATGTTTATAAGCAGCTGCATGGAAGATCATATCGGGTTGATACTGCTCTAGTACATGATCAACTTTCTCACGCTCGCATAAATCGCCCAGTATGCAGTAACGGTGTAAAGCTGGAAACCTGGCGGCCAAACGGCTTTCTATACGATAAAGGTTGTATTCACTTCGTTCAAAGATGATTAAGGCACGCGGATCGAGATCGGCGATCTGCATACAGAGTTCTGAACCGATCGATCCCCCGCCACCGGTGACCAGTATTTTTTTGTTAGTAATCCCCTGCTGAATGATCTGCCAGTCGAGGTCCACCTTTTCCCGTCCCAGCAGGTCTTCAATCGAGACCTCCCGCAGATCACTCACTGTCACTTTGCCGGAGACCATGTCGTTAAGGGGCGGCAGCGTCCGCAGGGCACACTCCGTCTGCTCACAGGAGAGCAGAATCTTCTGCATCTCTTCATTCGTGGCAGAAGGCACCGCGATAATAATGATGTCCGCTTGCTTGTCAGCAGCCACTTGAGGGATATCCGCTATCTTCCCCAAAACCCGCACGCCATGGATAGACGACTTCTGGATATCCGGATCATCATCAATGAATCCTACGGGAAGAAATTCCGCGTCACGGCGCATATCGCGCACCAGCATCTCACCGGCCTTGCCGGCACCAATAATCAAGACCCGTTTCCCGCCACTTGCGGACTTGAGATTAAAGGAATGGTCCTTCCACATCCGGTAGATCAGACGGGGACCGCCGAGTAGGAACATCAGGAACACCGGATACAGGATCAGAATCGATCGCGGGATCCCTTCCAGTCGTGACCACAGGAACAGAACCAGTGTAATGGAGAGCGCCCCGATGATACTTGCGCGGATTATGTTCCAGAGGTCCGGCAGGCTGGCGAAGCGCCAGAGGCTGCGATGCAGGTTAAACCGATTATAGACAAATCCCTGGACCAGCAGGATGAATGGCAGAGTATAGAGGCTTAATTGCCAGTTAAAGAAGGGAAACTCGAAATTGAAGCGGGCCAGCCAGGCCAATTGCCATGCCAGGGCTGCCATAAAAAAATCATGAAACAGTATCGCTGTTTTTTTATCCAGTTTCACGGGCTCTCCCTATTGTAATGAGCGGCTGAATTTGAGTTGTATCGAACCCCATAGCCCGAACATCAAAATTACCAGAAGTAATAATACCATGAGTGTTGCCCCTGGCGTTACATAGATGAACCAAGCAAGTGGCCACAGCAGTACCATATTGATAAACAGGACACTGAGCGCGAGTTCACCATGACTCATGCCCATCTGCACCAGCCGCTGATAGGCATGATTGCGATGAGCACTGTACCAGCGCTCGCCCCTGATAATACGCATGATGAGTGTAAAGCTTGCATCAAAGATAAAGATTGCCAGCAGGACAATCCAGACCGCAATCGACACGCTACCGGAGTTTTCACCTGCCAGTGCCAATACACCGAAACCGAAACCGATCACACAACTACCAACGTCTCCCATGAAGATGCGGGCGGGCGGCAGGTTCCAGTAAAGGAAACCAGCCGTTGCCAGAGCAAGCACAATGCAGAGTATTGCCAGTCCCGTCTGTGATTCCAGGTAGAAGAGGACAGCCACAAAGACAGCGGTAGATATCGCCTCGATTGCGGCCAATGCATCCGTCCCGTCCATGAAATTATACAGGTTGATCAACCACGCAATCGCCAGAACAGACAGCACGAACCCTGCAGATGAAAGCTGAATTGCAGTCTCGCCCAGGTAAATAACGGGAAGACCGCTTAGCCAGTAGACTGACCAGCCGGTGGCGAGCAGATAGGCAGCCGCCCGCCAACCAGCAGCAATATCATAATGATCATCAAGCCAACCTATCAGCCCGACCAACACTCCACCTCCCGCCAGGGCCAGGGTCTGCCCGGTGGAAATCAACTGAAGTATATAAACAATGATACTGGCCAGTATAAAAATAACAGTTATCGACAGGCCGCCACCACGCGGTGTGGGCTGGGTATGAGAACTGCGTTCATTGGGGATATCCAAGACCCGGTTCCGCAGCGAATAACGCCGGATAAGCGCCGTTATGCCCAGCGACAGGAGAAATATCACGACAGGCAGGATGATCAGAGTAAAAACTAGCATGTAATAGTGTTCATTGATGTATGGAATGAAAAACCCTGAACCAATTGAGGGTGTTCAGCAGGCCGTCATCCAAAGTGAACCGGGGTGTCCATGACAATTCCCGTTTGATCCTTGAGTTATCAATCACCAGTGATTCCGTCAGCCGCCTGATAACGGCCTGTTTTCCGGTCAGTAAACCCACAATGTTTAACACGGAAACCGGGCACGGCAACAATGGCATCCATTTGCCCAGAATATCACCGATCCGCTTTACCAGGTCGCGTAGGCTGATGTCCACGTCGCTCACAAGGAAAAGTTGATTTGCAGCCTGGGGCTTCTCAATGCAGAGTTGGATGACCTCACTGAGGTTCTCCACATACAACAGGCTGCGGAGATTGTGTACCGAACCCAGCGGCAAGGGGATGCCCCTGTTTATCGCGGCAACTAGCTGCAGAAAATTGGCCTTGACCCACGGTCCGTAAATCAACGGCGGACGCAAGATCACATATTCCATGTCTGAAATGCTGCAGACCTCCCTAAGGGCCTCTTCCGCCTCATACTTGCTGATCGCGTACGGGTCTTCAGGCGCAGGTGTATCTGACTCAGTAAAACTCTGAAACCCACCGTTTGTCAGGACGGCCGTCTTTTCGCCGTTCACCTTGATCGTGCTAAGGTAGATAAATCGCCGGACACCCTTACGTGCTGCCTGTTCCGCCAGGCGCCGGGTGACCTCTGTATTGTCCCGCCGGTAATCGGCCAGTCCCGACTCTCCGTTTAAGTCGAATTGATGCACACACGCCGCGAGATGGACAACCGTATCGACATCCGTTAATGCCTCAGCAAAATCATTAACCTCTGTCAGGTCACGGGACAGCCATTCGATATATGGGATAATTTCAGCGGCGGGTCGACGGGAGAGTGCACGAATATCATAATTTGCGGTTCGTAATTGGGGTAATAGTGATCGGCCCACAAAACCCGTAGCTCCGGTAACTAGGATACGCGGCATTTATCTTGCTGATGGGCACGACTGTTCGTATTGTGCCGTAATCCTTTAGTGTTGCTCGTGTCGGCCAAAATCATCCTCAAATCGCACGATATCGTCTTCCCCAAGGTAATCACCGGATTGTACTTCGATGACCTCCAGCGGTTCATCCCCATCATTTTCCAGGCGATGTTTCATCCCCAGAGGAATAAATGTGGATTCATTCACCCCCAGCTTAAAGACATCCTCACCACGCGTAACGGTAGCAACACCCCTTACCACGACCCAGTGTTCGGCACGTTTGTGATGCATTTGTAGTGAGAGCTTCTTCCCCGGATTTACTATCAGGCGTTTAACCTGGAAATTGGGTCCCATATCCAGTCCTTCATAACTGCCCCAGGGCCTGAATACGCGACGGTGCGTTAACCGTTCTTCGCGTTTATGCTCATTAAGGATGGCAATAACTTTCCTGATATCCTGTGCCTTGTCCTTGTCTGCAACCAGAACGGCATCTGCTGTCTCAATAACCACTATATTTTTACACCCTACGGTAGCCAGTAAACGGTGTTCTGATATCAAAATACTGTCTGTGGTATCTTCCGCAATGACATCTCCAGATATTGCATTATTATTTTTATCCTTCTGATATTCTTCATGTACTGATGACCATGATCCGATGTCCGACCAGCCGGCATTCAATGTCACGACTATGGCATCATCAGGGTTAGTGGCCGGTATTTTTTCCATGACAGCATAGTCAATGGAATCCGAGGGACAATTTTCAAAAGCCTCTTTATCGAGTCGAAAGAACTGGCCATCGCTTTTACCTTTTTCCATGGCTTGCTGGCAGGCTGCCAGAATCTCCGGGCAGAATTGCGCTGCTTTTTCAAGCCATACAGAGGCCTTCATCATAAAAAGCCCGCTGTTCCAGAGGTACTCACCAGAACTAAGGTATTTTTCTGCAGTTGAACTATCCGGTTTTTCTACAAATTCCTTGAGCTGGAAGGAATTGGTTTCGTCGCCTTCGTGTGCAATATTCTTTCCCTTTCGAATATATCCATAACCTGTCTCAGGTGCGACGGGGCTAATACCAAAAGTAATTAACTTATCTGCCAGCGCAAATTTGCAGGCACACTCCAATGCATTCAGAAATGCATCAACAGAGGTAATCACATGGTCGGCGGGCATCATCACCATGATGGCATCTTCGCCATCACGTGTAATCTGTAGTGCCGCACAGGTTAGGGCCGGAGCAGTATTACGACCCACCGGTTCAAGAAAGATGCTGTCCAGTTCGATAGCAGCCTCCTTGGCCTGATCAACTGTCAGGAAGCGATGCTCCTCGTTGCAGATGATTAGCGGGTTGGAAACCTCAAACTCAGGTCCTGTCGTAGCACCTTCAGATGATTTCAACCTAAAAAGCGTGTTTTGCAGCAGAGAGTACTTGTTATAAATACGAGTAAATTGCTTTGGATAATGTTCACGAGATAGTGGCCATAACCTTGTACCGCCACCACCTGCCAAAATAATTGGTTTGATAATATACATGGAAATAATAAAATTTGAATTACATTCTATTATACATCTGCAGAATCCTTCTGCTTAAATTTTTTATCTACAAATTCCATCATTGCTGAAGTTAATATTTCTTCCGAAAATTGATTTTTTGCACGTTGATTAGCATAATCACCCAATTTATTTCTTAACTCAGGAGAGTCATATAGTTTTTTCATGCAAGAGTATAATTCATCAACATTACCCATGGGATACAACAATCCACTTTTCCCATCTTCAATAGCATCTTCAATCCCATAAATCATTGTACCTATAGCTGGCAGCTTCGTTGCTGCTGCTTCTATAATCACATTTCCAAATCCTTCACGATAACTTGGTAGACAAAAGACATCTGCAGCGGACATATAGACTTCAGGATTATTAGTATACTCTATATATATAAACTTAGAGGAAACATCCGGCACCATCATTGACTTAATCATTTCTAATAAGTTTTCTTCATCAGGACCAACCATCATTAAATATACATTTTCATAATTTTTAATTAACCGCAAAAATGCAGTCGCCAAATCCAGAACGCCTTTATCTCTTTTCAAACGACCTAAATATAGAAAAATAATATCATTATCGGAAATTTTATATTGTTTTCTTATAGTATTTCTTGATTCCTGGTTTTTCCTAAATCGATTAGTATCAACACCACATACAGAACCACTTGAAAGCACAGCGCTTAAACTTTTACCAATAATACCTTCTTCTACCAGGAATTTTCTTTGAGAATGACTATCGACCAATACAAACGTAGAAAAATAATATAGTATTTTATCAAGAAACCTGAAAAATTCTCTCTTGAATCCAGACATCGTCTTCCAAACCTGCCCAGTAAAAAAATGTATCCTATGTGGCGTACGAGCAATAAATGCTGCCATCATTGATAGTAATCCAGCTTTTGGTGTTAACGATATAACCATATCGGCGTTGAGTTTTTTTAATAGTTTTAGTAAGTTAAAAAGAACTCGAATATCATTAAAAGGATCCGGCTCTCGTGTGATTGGCACATGATATATTTGAGATTGATAATCTGATAAACCACATGTCATTATATTTTTGCTATTAGATATAATAAAAACACGATATTTTTCTTTAAGCGTTTTAATATGTGGCAACATAAAAAATTTAATCATCATCAAGTCTGTAACTATAATGACAATCGTTTTCACAA
>QKIY01000009.1 GCA_003250975.1 Gammaproteobacteria bacterium
TCGGTAATCTCTATATCAACCGCCGTATCACCGCCGCGCTGGTGGAAAGGCAGCCGTTCGGCGGTTTCAAGCTGAGCGGGCTCGGCAGCAAGGCAGGCGGGTACGACTATCTGTTACAGTTTATTATTCCGCGGACGATTACGGAAAATACTCTGCGCAAGGGTTATGCGCCGGGCGGAGACCGTCCTGCATCATAAGGGGATCACCGAATGGATTTTGAAACAATCAACACTTTCTGGTTCGAGGAGATTGATCCGAAACAGTGGTGGAAGAGGGACGAGGCTTTCGATAATCTTATTCGATCAAGGTTTTCAGAAGTCCATGAGCAAGCTGCTCGCTGCGAACTTTTTTCATGGCGTGAATCACCCAGGGGCCGACTGTCCGAGATTATCGTGCTGGACCAGTTTTCTAGAAACATCTACCGGGACCAGCCGGGCGCCTTCGCCCAGGATGCACTGGCACTCTCGCTTTCGCAGGCTGCGATCAACCGCGGAGCCGACCAGGATTTAAACGCCACTGAAAAAGCATTTCTCTACATGCCCTTTATGCACAGTGAATCACCCAAGATTCACGCGATTGCCATCACTCTCTACAGCCAGGAAGGACTCGAATACAACCTGGATTTCGAAAAGAAACACAAGGCCATCATCGATCGTTTCGGCCGTTACCCTCACAGGAACGCGATCCTAGGGCGAGAATCCACGCCGGAAGAAATTGAATTCCTGAAACAGCCCGGCTCGGGATTCTAGACATCAACGAGATTCACACTATACTTATTTCAAATTACATCTCATTGAAAAAAAGGAGGTTTTCAACGTGTTCTCCAAATCCCCCTATATAACATTATGGGACAAACTGTCCCTTATAACCTAGTTATAAGCCATGCCTCCACTGAGGCTGGTCGTTACGCGCTTTGTAAATTATGTCTAAATCTATAGTCCTGCTTCTCTATATATTTTCGACCGCTGTCAATGGAGAAAACCTCGACATTGCAAAGGACTTTATTGCAGAAGGTGCATGCCCTTTTGAATGCTGCACCTATCGAAGATGGGAGGTTACGAAAGACACACAACTTTACGAACGGAAGTCACAAGAATCCACAAAAGTGGTTATTGTAAAAATTGGTGACTCAATCCAAGTATTAACAGGCGATGTTCACGTAAGGCCATTAAAACTGACTGTAGTTAAAAACCATAAAACTCATTTAAAGGGCGATGTCATATGGTTACTGAATTACTTCGGCGAAGGAAACTATGCGGCCTGGAAGGCTGGTGAGCATATTTCAGTAGAATTACCATTTAGTCCATATCAAAAGTCCAAGTCACTCGATTGGGCTGTGGTAGAAGGCTCGTATAAGATGGACTGGTGGGTAAAGATAAAAGCTGCAAATGGCTTGGAAGGATGGACCAATGAAGTGGGCAATTTTACAAACCAGGATAGTTGTGGATAAGCGCATAACAAGGCGCTGCAGACGGATAAAGTGCAAACTACGCGGTCACTTTGTCGCTGATCGCAGCGTTAGGCGGAAATGCAAAGCATCACACTAAAACCAACGAAGCTACGACTACTAATAGGCCTCGTAGGCTGGCTTCTCCTGGTGTTTGTGGCTGCAGCAATCGGCGCTGCAGCCTCGACAGATGCAGGACCTTTTTATCAGCAACTTGTGCGTCCTCCCTGGGCCCCACCGGCATGGCTATTTGGCCCCGTTTGGTCAGTACTCTACTTGCTCATGGGTATAGCAGCCTGGTTAGTTTGGCGCGTGCATGGATTCCACAATGCTCGCGGCGCTTTTGCTTTATTTATTACACAACTCGCCGCGAATGCGCTCTGGACCTGGTTATTCTTTGCTTGGCACCAGGGCGCCCTGGCATTCGCTGAAATTATAGTGCTTTGGTTGCTTATTGTTGCAACTGCCATCTCATTCTGGTGGCTGCGTGCCAGAATAGCAGCGACCCTGCTCCTACCATATTTAGTATGGGTCACGTTCGCTGCATTTCTTACTTTATCGGTTTGGCAGCTCAACCCGGATATCCTGGGATAAATATTGACAACGCTGTGGCTTAACAAATCACTCATTCACGGGCTCACAACCAGTAGTTTTATAAATTTTCTGATCAAGGCCCTGGTCTAAATAGTCATTTTCATACCGGTATTACTGGGCACCTTGTATCGCCTGTTACAATTGGTGTTTATATGCTCAACAGATGGCTACAAACTTTATATAGATTCATAAAGAAATTTAGCGGGATACAATATGTACGATATATTAAAACTTAATTATTTGCCCAATGGGGGCACTGGAGGCAATACTATTTTGTTATGAGCAGTTCCGTACAGACCATACCGTTACTCAATTTGTCACTAGCGTTTTTGCCAGTGCTTGTGGTGCTGATCATCCTTTACAAATGGTCACTGAATGCCGGTTATGCAACCTATGCCATGATCAGGATGCTGGCGCAATTGCTGTTGATCGGCTATTTCCTCGCCTTTATCTTCGAATCGGACAGTGCCTGGATCGTGTTGCTCGTCCTCGCAGTGATGGTGTTTTTTTCCAGCTGGATTGCACTGGGAACAGTCGAGGACCGGCGCCGGGATTTATATCAACATGCGTTTATATCCATTGCTGTTGGGGGCGGGTTAACGTTGTTACTGATTACCTCCGGCGTGCTGCAGCTGGAACCCTGGTACCTTGCACAATACATGATTCCTCTCGCAGGCATGATTTTCGCAAACGCCATGAACTGCATCAGCCTGGCGGTGGAAAGACTGGCTGCTGAAACTGGAAGAAATGTCGCTTATTCCGAGGCTCGTCGAATCGCCCTGCAGACCTCGCTGATACCGACCATTAACTCGCTGCTGGCAGTCGGCGTGGTGTCACTGCCCGGGATGATGACGGGACAAATCCTGTCGGGTGTCTCGCCGTTGATTGCTGCGCGCTACCAGATCGTGGTGATGTGCATGATATTCGGTGCCTCAGGGATTTCCTGCATTATCTTCCTGCTGCTAAGCAGACGTGTATTCAGTAAAGAATGATCCTGTATTTCTAGGCTGGCTTAATGAAATAATACCTATCCTTGCGGGCTGAGTGTCATCTGCTTGCAATATTCCTCAAGCCTGTCGGGGATATCGTGGGGACATACACCGCATTGACGGTTTCCCACCAGAGCGTAATCGATAAACTTCGGGTAAGGCAGATCCAGTTCATTCATGAGTTTTATAAAATCGTCTTGATTGGTTTCAGCATTTACCCGCGCGTTGCGTTTCTTTTCCTGAGCTATGGTAGATACCCGTCGATCTGCATAATCATGAGCGGGATATACCAGGGTATCATCAGAAAGGCCGAAAAGTTTTTCGGTAATACTCTTGTATAGAGTTTCCGGATTGCCGTTCTGGAAATCCGTACGTCCACAACCATCTATTAATAATGAATCACCTGTAAACACGCGATCCCCGGCAAGGAAGCTGAAATGATCATCCGTGTGGCCGGGAGTAAACAGGGGGTTTAATTCAAGACTGCCCACCCGGAATGGCTTGCCCTCCTCGATACCGATATCGGCACAGGGAATATTATCGAATGCAGGAAAAGCAATTTTGCTGTCCGTCTCCTTTTTCAATCGCAGCGCCGAGGTGATATGGTCGGCATGGATATGAGTATCGACCGTAGAGTACAGTTTGAGATGCAATGAATTAATAATCTCAAGATCTCGCTCCCATGCCGGGTAGACCGGATCAATTAGCACGGCAAGCCCAGTTTCCTCGCAACCCAGGAGATAGGTATAGGTACTGCTGAGCGGTTCGAATAGCTGGCGAAAGATCATAACCGTTTACCGGGAACGTAATAAGGAAAGATGATAACACCGGCACCACAAAATTAATGCGCAAATGCCCTAAAAAAATAAAAGCCACCCGAAGGTGGCTTTTTTTATTTTGAATGAAACCGGATTATTTCAACATGCTGGCAACGGTCTCCCGCTCTTCTTCCAGTTCTTTTTTTGTCGCATCCATCTTTGCACGGCTAAAGTCATCGATGGAGAGTCCCTGCACAATGGCATAATCCCCGCCCTCGCAGGTGACCGGGAATGAATACATCAGGCCCCCAGGGATCCCGTAGCTACCATCACTGGGTACGGCCATGCTGACCCAGTCATCTGTCGGGGTGCCCAGGGCCCAGTCATGAATATGGTCAATGGCGCCATTGGCGGCAGAGGCAGCACTGGATGCCCCACGTGCGTCAATAATCTCGGCGCCCCGCTTGGCGACCCGCGGGATATATTCTTTTTCATACCACTTGCCATCCACCAGGTTATTCGCAGGTTTGCCACCCACCGTGCAATGACTGATGTCCGGGTACTGGGTGGTGGAATGGTTGCCCCAGATGATCATTTTCTTGATATCACTGACGGCGGAACCAGTCTTGTCCGCCAGTTGCGCCAGGGCCCGATTGTGATCCAGGCGGGTGAGGGCCGTGAAATTGCGCGGGTTAAGGTCCGGCGCACTGAGCATGGCCGTATGGGCATTGGTATTGGCCGGATTACCGACCACGACAACCTTTACATCACGGCTGGCATTATCATTGAGCGCCTTGCCCTGCACCTTGAATATGCCACCATTGGCAGCAAGCAGGTCGCTGCGTTCCATGCCCGGACCACGTGGCTTGGAACCGACCAGAAGGGCGTAATCAACGTCCTTGAAGGCCTGGTTAACATCGTCAGTCAATACATAGTCGGAGACCAAAGGGAAGGCACAATCATCAATTTCCATGGCGACCCCTTCAAGCGCTTTCATTGCCGGGGTTATTTCAAGCAACTGCAGGATAACCGGCTGGTCCTTGCCCAGCATCTCCCCGGATGCAATCCTGAACAACAATGAATAGCCAATCTGGCCAGCGGCACCTGTAACCGCAACACGAACGGGTGATTTCATAATGTATTCCTCACTTATTTTCTATTTTTTTATATTTGACTCGACCCAGCTTGTCAGCGCCGCTTGCGCCTGCTCATGGGGACATAGTCCCGGGTCTGTTTACCAATATAGAGCTGCCGGGGACGACCTATCCGAAAATCTGGATCTTCCATCATCTCCAGCCATTGGGAGATCCAGCCTGCGGAACGTGCCAGGGCAAACATGACGGTATACATGGCTGTAGGAATGCCCAGGGCCTTGAGGATTATACCGGAATAAAAATCAACATTTGGATAGAGCTTGCGCTCGATAAAGTATTCATCCTTCAAGGCGATATCTTCCAGCTGCATGGCGATATCAAATAACGGCTGGTCCACTGTATCCACCTCTTCGAGCAGATCATGACACACCTTGCGAATAATCTTCGCCCTGGGATCATAATTCTTGTAGACACGATGTCCAAAACCCATCAAACGGAAGGGATCATCCTTGTCCTTGGCGCGTTTGATAAACGTGGGAATATTCTTCGGATCCTCAATTTCACCCAGCATCCTCAGCACCGCCTCGTTGGCTCCCCCGTGTGCCCTCCCCCAGAGTGTAACAATACCGGCGGCAATACAGGCGAAGGGATTGGCCTCGGCGCTACCCGACAGTCGCACGGTCGAGGTCGAGGCATTCTGTTCGTGGTCCGCATGCAGGATCAATAACAGATCCAGCGCCCTTACTGCCGTCCTGTTGGGGATATAGGGCCGGTTGGGCAGGGAGAACATCATGTTCAGAAAGTTCTCGACATAACCTAGGTCATCACGTGAATAGACAAAGGGATGCCCCATTGCATGCTTGTAACAATGCGCAGCCAGGATCGGCATCTTGGCAATAACGCGCTTGGCGGTCAGCTCCCGGTCCTCCGGGTCATTGATATCCAGCGCTTCATGATAATAAGAGGACAGAGCGCCGGTAATCCCTATCAAGATCGACATGGGATGAGCATCATAGCGGTAGCCCGTGTAAAATCGTTCAAGGTGTTCATGGACCAGATTGCGCTTGTTCAGGTCATCACGAAAATCCTGGAATTGCGCTTTGGTCGGCAATTCCCCGTAGAGTAGTAAGTAACAGACCTCAAGATAGTTACTGTTTTCAGCAAGCTGCTCAATCGGATAACCCCGGTGCAGAAGAATACCCTGTTCACCGTCGAGATAGGTAATCGCGCTCTTGCAGGCCGCCGTGGTCATAAAACCGGGATCAAAAGTAAACATCCCCAACTCGTTGTAGAGCTGCTTTGTATCAATTACCGGCGCCCCATAGGTCCCTTCAATTACAGGGCACTCGATCTCCTTCCCTGTTTTGCTATCTCTTATCGTTACAGTGTATGACATACCGTAATCTCCCCGCGGATATTGGCTGAGATGATGCAAGTTGTTTTTATAATTGTAATTTCCGAGGATACCGCTCATTATGGCGTTGCAGCAAGAGCAGTTACTATGATAGGCAGGGAAAAACGAATTTTACGTCACCACTTCCAAGACTTGTCTAGAAGACTAATATAAGCACTTGAATCAAAGCATGGAACTTACTGAAAAAATAAGGATAATTGAGTAAAATTTGGTTAGGATCAGAACGAAACCGGTTAAACTTTGTCCGCTTAGGCTGTAAAACTAACACCAAAACTAATGGATAATAAAAATTCATCACCCCTCTACAGTGGTAATGGCTGGTTCATAGAAGCACTCTACGACGCGTACCTTACTGATCCAGAAAGCATTCCTGCCCAGTGGCGCCAGTATTTCGCAACTCTGCAAGAAGAAGAACCCGCCGCTGCCCGCGAGGTATCTCATAAAGCGGTCCGGAGCGCGATCCTCGAGGCCACGCGCAGGCCAGCGTCCCGGGCACCAGCACGGGTAGCGGCCGCAAAATCGGCAGAGAATATCGAACACCAGAAACAGGTTGCCGTATTACAGCTAATCAATGCCCACCGCTTCCTGGGACACCGGCAAGCCAACCTCGATCCCCTGCAACAATATGAACGTCCAGAAGTTCCTGAACTCGACCCGGCATTTCACGGCCTTACGGATGAGGACATGGACAAGACCTTCAATACAGGGTCATTGCAGCACGACAAACAGGAAACGACTCTGCGTGAAATCATCGACATCGTCAAGACGACCTATTGCAGGACGATTGGTGCTGAGTATATGCATATTAACGAAACCGAACAGAAACGCTGGATACAGCAGCGTCTCGAGTCATGCTGCGCGATCCCTGATTTCAACAGGGGCAAACGGCTCCGGATCCTGGAAAGGCTGATTGCAGCAAACTCCCTGGAAGAGTACCTGCATACCAAATATGTTGGCCAGAAGCGATTCTCTCTGGAAGGTGGTGAAACACTGATCCCCTTGCTGGATGAGTTGATCAAGGGCTGCGGGCAGCAGAAAGTCCGCGAGATTGTTATTGGCATGGCTCACCGTGGCCGCCTGAACGTACTGGTGAACACCATCGGCAAATTACCCAGTCAGCTGTTCAGCGAGTTTGAAGGCAAGAATAATCCGGACAGTACGGGTTCCGGTGACGTGAAATACCATCTGGGGTTTTCCTCGGACATACAGACTAAGGCGGGACCGGTCCATATCACCCTGTCATTCAATCCCTCACACCTCGAAATCATTGATCCGGTAGTGGAAGGTTCGGTGCGTGCCCGCCAGGATCGCCGCAAGGACTATGAGCGTAACCAAGTATTACCCATTCTGATCCACGGAGATGCGGCATTTGCCGGCCAGGGAGTAGTCATGGAGACATTCAACCTCTCACAGACAAGGGGTTATTCAACCGGCGGCACGGTACATATCATCATTAATAACCAGATAGGATTTACGACCAGCGACCCCCTGGATTCACGTTCCACACTCTACTGCAGTGATGTGGCCAAGGTCGTTCAGGCGCCCATCTTTCATGTGAATGCCGATGATCCCGAGGCCATGGTGTTTATCGCCAAACTGGCACTCGATTTCCGCATGGAGTTCAACAAGGATGTTGTTATCGACATGATCTGTTTCCGCAAGCACGGGCACAGCGAAGCGGACGAGCCGGCGGCTACCCAGCCCATGATGTACAAGGCAATCCGCAAACACCTGGGTGTCCGCAATATCTATACAAACAAATTGATCGAGGAAAGTATCGTCACGGAGGAGGATACGGGGCGTATTGCCGACAACTATATTCAGTCACTTGAATCCAATCAGGCCGTTGCGGGCCCGCGTGCGGAAAACATCAGTCAAGATTTTGTAATCGACTATACCCCATACAAGGGTACCAACTGGGATATAATTCTTAATTCAAACATTAATGCCGAAACATTGAAGCGCCTGGCTGAACGCGTCACCGCAATACCAGAACACATGACCCTGCATCCGACAGTGAAGCGGATCATGGATAACCGCCTCAAGATGAGCAGGGGCGAATTGCCGATGGACTGGGGTTTTGCCGAGACTATGGCCTATGCCTCTTTACTGGATTCCGGTTACCCTGTGCGTATTTCCGGCCAGGATAGTAGCCGCGGCACGTTCTTCCATCGCCATGCCGTCGTGCATGATTGCGAGACCGGGGAAACCTATCTCCCGCTGCAGCATATCAGTGAAAACCAGGCCAATTTCCTTATTATCAATTCAACCCTGTCGGAGGAAGCGGTGCTTGCCTTCGAATACGGCTATAGCAGCGCCGCACCCGAGGCCCTGGTCATTTGGGAAGCCCAGTTCGGTGACTTCGCTAATGGCGCACAGGTGATCTTTGATCAGTTCCTGAGTTCATCCGAGGCCAAGTGGGGTCGCTACTGCGGGCTGGTGGTCTTCCTGCCCCATGGTTACGACGGCCAGGGCCCTGAACATTCATCCGCACGACTTGAGCGTTACCTACAACTTTGCGCAGAGGAAAATATGCAGGTCTGTGCACCCAGTACGGCAGGACAAATGTTTCATATGTTAAGGCGGCAGATGAAGCGACCCTATCGCAAACCGCTCATCGTGATGAGTCCGAAGAGCCTCCTCAGGCACAAACTTTCAACCACGCCCATCGAGGAAATTGTCACCGGCAGGTTCCAAACCGTTATTCCCGAGACGGAATCCATTGACCCGGCAAGCGTCACACGCCTGCTCTTCTGTACCGGCAAGGTCTATTACGATTTGCTGGAAGCACGGCACACGAACAATATCAGCAATATTGCGATTGCCCGCATTGAACAGCTCTACCCCTTCCCGGCAGATAAGGTGAAACGCGTTATCAACCAGTATGAAAATCTCAAGGAGATTGTCTGGGTCCAGGAGGAACCTAAGAATCAGGGCACCTGGTATTACCTCCAATCACGCTCCACTATGCTGGGCTGCATAAACGATCACCATATATTTGGCTATGCGGGCAGACCCTATTCCGCATCGCCTGCAGTAGGCTATATGCACAAGCACATTGAACAGCAACAGCAACTTGTCAATGATGCACTACAGTTGGACAAGCTTGAGAGCACCAACCATAAAAATGTCATTGGCGCCTGATCCTGCTTGGCTGTTACAGGATTTTTAACCCGGAATGAAACCATTCAGGAGAAGACTGTGGTCGTTGAAGTGAAAGTTCCCGTTCTGGCGGAATCCGTTGCGGAGGCCAGTATATTAAAATGGCACAAGAAACCCGGTGACAAGGTCAAGCGCGGTGACAGCCTGACCGATATCGAAACTGACAAGGTTACCCTGGAAGTCGCCGCGCCGAATAATGGCATATTAAAAGAGATCCTCAAGGAAGAAGGGGCAGACGTTACCAGTAATGAAGTCATAGCCCGTATCGAGACTTCGTCGGACAAGGTTACTGAATTGCCTTCCGCCGAGGGCCGCCATGAGAAAACTGTCCCGGATATCAAAGGTCCTGATGAAACCATTTCGGATAAAACCGTTCCGGATATCACGCTCGCAGAGCCATCCAGGGCAGCTGAAAAACCTCAACCCAAAGCCCCGATCAGCCTGAAACCCACAGCAAAACAAACGGACCTGCCTGATATAACCCCTGCCGCGCCGAAACTCAGCCCGGCCGTGCGTAATCTGCTCTCACAACACAAGCTTGATGCAAATACCATTATGGCAAACACGGGCAAGGACCGGATCAGCAAGGAAGATGTCCTGTATTATATTAATCAACAGGGTAAGGAATTGACCGATGAGGCCTCGGCTAGTCCGGCAGCACCGGCTGAGCCCGAAATCCAACCGCCTGTTAACAGGGGTCCGGACCTAGAAAAGGCGCCGGATATGGTGGAACAGGCGCCTGTCACAAGCACCGCCGTTACGGGGGTGGATAGTGAAGAACGCCTGGAAAAACGGGTCCCAATGACGCGTCTGCGCAAGCGCATTGCTGAACGTCTGCTGAGTGCGCAGCATGAAAACGCCATCCTGACCACATTCAATGAAGTCAATATGCAACCGGTTATCGATATTCGTCAGCGTTACAAGGGCGAATTCGAAAAAACCCATGGCGTCAAACTCGGGTTCATGTCTTTTTTCACCAGGGCCGCAATCGAGGCATTGAAAAAATTCCCGGTTATCAACGCCTCGGTTGAGGGTGACGATATTATTTATCACGGTTATTTCGATATCGGTATCGCAGTCAGTTCACCCCGCGGACTGGTCGTCCCGATCCTCCGCGATGCCGACAGCATGTCGCTAGCCGAGTTAGAGCTAGGGATCAAGACGCTAAGCGACAAGGCCAGGGATTCAAAGCTTGGGATAGAGGAACTCACTGGAGGGACCTTCACTATCACGAATGGTGGGGTTTTTGGATCCTTGCTCTCAACCCCGATTATCAACCCGCCACAAAGCGCCATCCTGGGGATGCACAAGATGCAGGAAAGGCCTGTTGCAGAAAAAGGCAAGGTCGTCGTCCGCCCCATGATGTACCTAGCGCTCTCCTATGACCACCGGATCATCGACGGCCGGGAGGCGGTGCAGTTCCTGGTTTCGGTGAAGGAACACATTGAAGATCCCGCCCGATTACTCTTACAGGTTTAGGCAGAGATCACATGCAGAAATATGATGTTGTCGTGATTGGCGCAGGCCCCGGAGGTTATGTAGCTGCCATCCGCTGTGCACAACTCGGCCTCTCCGTGGCCTGTATTGAAGGCTGGCTTGATGAAAAAGGCAAGCCGGCCCTTGGGGGCACCTGTCTGAATGTCGGTTGCATACCTTCAAAGGCCCTGCTCGATTCCTCCCACCATTACGAGTTCCTGAAAAATGATGCCCTGGAACACGGCATCACGGCCAGTGGCGTTAGCATTGATGTCAACCGTATGATCGCCCGCAAGTCCAAGGTCGTCAGCATCCTGACCCAGGGCATCGCCTCCCTCTTCCGAAAGAATAAGATCGAGTGGCTGAAAGGCCATGGCCGGTTGCTTCCGGATAAGCGGGTAGAAATCACACCTGTTGGCGATGAGACAACGGAGATCAGCGTGGTCGAGGCAGAGCATATCATTATTGCCACCGGCTCTGTCCCTGCGACCATACCCGTTGCCGAAGTTGACCAGGACAGGATCGTGGATTCCACCGGGGCGCTGACCTTTAATCAGGCCCCCCGCACACTGGGTATAATCGGTGCCGGAGTGATCGGCCTGGAGCTCGGCAGTGTCTGGCGCAGGCTCGGATCCGAGGTCGTAATACTGGAGGCCCTGGATGAGTTACTGCCGGCGGTAGACCGGCAGATTGCCAACGAAGCCTTCAAGACCCTGCAAAAACAGGGTCTCGATATCCGCCTCGGTGCCAAGGTCACCGGCACGGGTTCAAATAACCAGCAGGTCATCATTCACTACGAAGACAAGGAAGGTAAACATCAGATCAATGTCGACAGGCTGGTAGTCGCCGTCGGCCGCAAGCCAAACACCAGCTTTCTTGGCGCGAAGGAATTTGGCCTGCAACTTGATGAAAGCGGGTTTATCCAGGTAGATGATCAGTGCCGCACCAATAAACCCGGCGTCTTTGCCATCGGTGATGTCGTCCGTGGCCCCATGCTGGCCCACAAGGCCTCGGAAGAAGGCGTGATGGTTGCCGAGCTGATTGCTGGCCAGGGCGGGCATATGAATTACGGCATCATTCCCTGGGTGATCTATACCTGGCCCGAGATCGCCTGGGCCGGCAAGACGGAGCAAGATCTCAAGTCGGATGGCACAGCCTACCGTGTAGGCGCCTTTCCATTTATCGCAAGTGGCCGCGCAAGGGCCATGTCGGAGACCGGCGGGACGGTCAAGTGCCTGGCTGCGGCAGATTCAGATAGACTGCTCGGTGTACACATCATTGGACCAAATGCGTCCGAATTGATCGCGGAGGCAGTCATAGCCATGGCATTCGATGGCAGCGCAGAGGATATTGCCCGGACGATCCATGCCCACCCCACGCTGGCCGAGGCCATGCATGAAGCGGCCCTGGCCGTGGACGGCCGGCCAATTCATATCTAGGAAAAAACTACCGAGAAAAAAATACACTTCCCTGTGTATGCAATATCAGTGTGTCTAGGGGGTAAATAACAACACTGATCAAGAAGGAAATAACAAGATGGTTAGAGAGCGATTAGCCTCAGCTTAACTGGAGATAACAGACTGCTGTGTTAACCCTGTCAGCCTCGGCAACCATCTAATTATTTGTGCACAGCAGCAAGATAATTACCCACCTAATGATTTACAATACCTATATTATTGACATTTTGTTTCTTAAAAAGAAATAATAGGGGCAATATGGACAAATTGACCAGCATGCAGGTATTTGTGACGGTAGCACGACTGGGGACCTTTTCTGCCGCCGCTGAAGAACTCGGGATCTCACGTGCCATGGCATCCAAGTATGTAAATGCCCTTGAATCCAGCCTGGGTGTCCGGCTGATAAACCGGACCACCCGTCATTTGAGCCTTACCGAGGTGGGCAAGGTCTACAGGGACAAAATCAATACCATCCTGCAGGAGATTGGGGAGGCAGAACAGGCCGCGGCCAGCCTGCATACTGAACCACGCGGCCACCTCCGGATAATGGCGCCGCCCTCATTCGGTTCCTTTCATCTGGCCCGCCTGGTCAATGAATACAACCGCCGCTACCCGGAGGTAATGATCGACCTGCAGTTGTCCAACCGCGCCCCTGATCTGTTCGAGGACGGGACCGACCTTGCCATAGCACTTGGTGAGCAAGATGATTCCACTCTGATCGCTCGCAAGCTAACTTCCACCCGCTTCGTTGTCTGCGGTTCGCCCGATTACTTCAACCGCTTTGGGAAACCGAAAAAACCTGAAGAGCTCTCATCGCATAACTGCCTTACCCTGTCACAACAATCGGTAATCACGACCTGGAAATTCAGGATTGATGGCAAACTGATTACATTGAATCCCAGGGGTAATTTCCAGGCCAATACCAGTGATCCCTTGCGGATAGCTGCAATCCAGGGAAGTGGCCTGATCCAGATGCCAACTTACATCGTCGGCCTGGACCTGCAACACAAACGGCTGTTACCGGTGCTGGAAGAGTTTGAACCGGATGAATTGCCCATCTATGCCACTTACATCCATCGCAAATTCCTTTCGGCCAAGGTACGCACCTTCGTGGATTTCCTTTATGAGCAGTTCCAGCCCAGGCCTTATTGGGAGAACTGGTTTTAGTGTAAGTATCCTAGTATTGTTAAACCTTGCAGAAAAAGCTTGCTGCTGGCGCGATCCTCAAGATTCTGATACCATCCGAATGGAGTTATTGTGCAGTGCAGCGTAATATCTAAAAGATCAATTAATAAACCAATAAAATAATAATTCCCGCAAGTGGGAGGGAGTAGCTATCCATGTCTAAGAATGTTGTTATCGTTTCTGCCGGGCGAACCGCTATAGGCTCCTTTGGTGGCTCGCTATCCACAACCCCGGCGCACCAATTAGGCGCCATAGTCATAAAAAGTATATTAGAGCGGGCTGGTGTTAAACCCGATCAGGCTGATGAATTAATATTTGGTCAGGTTTTGACCGCGGGTTTGGGTATGAATACAGCACGACAGGCCTCACTCGAAGCCGGCCTGCCGTATTCTGTTCCCTGTATGACTATAAATATGGTCTGTGGCAGTGGACTGAGGTCCGTAGCATTGGCTGCACAGTCAATTCTCGCTGGAGATTCCGAGATTGTAGTCGCAGGTGGCCAGGAGAACATGAGCCTGTCGCCACATGTGCTACCCAAGTCAAGAACCGGCCAGAAAATGGGGGACTGGAAACTGGTGGATACCATGATTAACGATGGCCTTTGGGATGTCTTTAATAATTACCATATGGGTATCACCGCAGAGAATATTGCAGAAAAATATAAAATCTCCCGTGAAGAACAGGATCAGTTTGCCGCGGAATCACAACAAAAATGTGAGGCCGCACAAAAAGCAGGTAAATTCGATGATGAGATCATTCCTGTCGAAATCCCCCAGCGTAAGGGGGACCCGGTCGTGTTTGACAAAGATGAATTCCCTCGTGCGGGTGTCACCGCAGAGAGTCTGGCTGGACTTCGTCCGGCCTTCAAGAAAGACGGCTCGATCACTGCTGGTAATGCTTCCGGTATTAACGATGGTGCGGCAGCCGTGTTGGTGATGTCTGAGAGCAAGGCCAAGAAACTGGGGCTTGAACCCCTGGCGACCATCAAGGCCTACTCGACCGCGGGTGTGGATCCTGCCATCATGGGTACCGGCCCGATTCCTGCTTCCAAGCTATGCCTGAAAAAGGCTGGTTGGACAGTTGATGATCTCGACTTGATTGAAGCCAATGAGGCCTTCGCCGCACAGGCAATATCGGTCAATCGTGATGTTGGTTGGGATACAGCCAAGGTCAATGTGAACGGTGGCGCAATTGCGCTCGGCCATCCTATCGGTGCTTCCGGATGCCGTATCCTGGTCACGTTGCTCCATGAGATGAAACGCCGCAATGCCAAGAAAGGGTTCGCCACCTTGTGTATTGGTGGCGGTCAGGGTGTTGCGCTGGCTGTAGAGAGGTGATTAAGAATGGCTAACTTAAACGGAAAAGTCGCATTAGTTACCGGCGGCACCGGAGGTATCGGCGCCGCTATTTGTCTGCGCCTTGCTGATTCCGGTGCCAAGGTCGCAACCAACTACAGAAATGAAGAAAAGGCCCGTAAATGGCAGGCAGATGCCAAAGGCAAAGGTTATGACATTACCATTTACCAGGCGGATGTTTCCAGCTTGGAAGAATGTACTGATCTTGCCAAGAAGATCGAGGCTGATCTTGGCCCCATCGATATCTTGGTCAATAATGCGGGTATCACCAAGGACACCACTTTCCGTAAGATGACGAAGGAGCAGTGGGATGCCGTCATGAAGATCAATCTGGACAGTCTCTATAATGTGACCAAACAGGTTATTGAACCCATGATGGAAAAGGGTTGGGGCCGAGTTGTCAATATCTCGTCTATTAACGGACAGAAGGGACAGATGGGCCAGGCTAATTATGCCGCCTCCAAGGCCGGAATGCATGGTTTTACCATGTCACTTGCCCAGGAAGTGGCGCGCAAGGGTGTCACGGTAAATACCGTCTCCCCCGGCTATATTGCCACCGAGATGGTCATGGCAGTTCCGGAAGAGATCCGTAATAAAATCATTGCCGGTATCCCGGTTGGACGCCTGGGCAATTCAGAGGAGATAGCTGCCCTGGTTGATTATCTCTGCTCCGACGAGGCAGGATTCGCTACCGGCGCGAATTTTTCGATAAACGGTGGTCAGCATATGATGTAGTTTTTGCCCCGGTACATTGTCAGCAGTATGCTGCAACGTACCGGATTTTCATTCACACAGTAAACTGATGAAATTGTAACCATGAGCGAAATACGCATAATCAAGAAGTACCCTAACAGAAGGCTGTATGATACCGAAGACAGCAAATACATTACTCTTGAAGACATCAAGGAACTTGTCATGAAAGGAGTAGAATTTTGCGTCAAGGATGTCAAGACAGATGAAGACCTGACCCGCAACATCCTCTTACAGATTATCTCAGATCAGGAACACCATGGAGAACCCTTCTTTACCACGGAGCTGCTGACACAAATCATACAGTCTTATGGGAACTCTGTTCAGAGTCTGGCGGGTGATTTCATTTCAAAAAGCATGCAACTGTTTGTTGACCAGCAAAAGCAGTTTCAGGATGCCATCACAAATAACCCCATTACCGCCATGTCAGACCTGGCAGAAAAGAATATGAAGATTTGGCAACAGATGCAGGATAATTTTTTCAGTGCATCTGGCATGAAGTCGAAAAAATAATTCAGTCTAACAAAGGGGTCTCTCTAGTAATGAGCAAATCAATTGCTTCATTATCTTTTGACGATTTTAATTTACGTCTTTCTGATACCCTGCAAAAGACACGTACCAATATGCTCGATCACTGGCATGACCCTGTTGAATGGGTAGTAGATTCCTTATATCACTTTACGGATATCACCGATAATGCCGTTGAGAATTTCTTCAATAGCCAGAAGGACTCACTCTATCTGAGATAGCCGATGCAGTTGCGTTCCTGGCCACAGAAAATTCCGGCTATATCACGGGCTCCGAGATATCGATCAATGGCGGGCTTTTCACCGGTGTAGCCTGATTCTGTGTTCCGTCTGCTACAGGGGGGTTGTCCGGCTTTTCCAGACAACCCCTTTTCATTTCTATCATCTCTCCATCTCATTGATTTAAATAATATTTAATTAATCATCGGTGTTTATATTGCAGTTGCACAAAATGACTTGACATCCCTGTGTGATTTGCTATGCTGCAATGCAATATTTGTGCAGCGCACAAGTGTGTTGAAAGTAAGTACTAAATTAGACAGGAGAAACAAAATGAGTAACCCTATGATTGAAAGCGCTACCAAGATTGGCAAGAGCTCTTATGACACCATGAAAGAACTGTATGCCATCAATACCAAGCTGATCGAGCAGCTGGTTGAGCAACAGTTTGCACTGACTTCTCTGGGCGTGGAGTACACCACCAACCAGATGAAGCTGGTTGCCGATGCCAAAGGCTACAAAGACGTCCTGAGCGGCGAAACCACCATTACCAGCGACTTCAGCAGCAAGCTACAGGGCATCGCCCGTAACACCCTGGACATCTTCAATGAATCCAAGGACGAAGTCAGCAGCTGGCTGGAAAAGAGCGCCAAGGAAGCTGAAAAGAGCATCACCGAGGCTACCAAGTCCATTCCAGTGCCGAAAGTTGCCTAAGTCAGAACATTCGACTTACCCCTAAATCAAAAAACCGCACCCTGGAATCAGGGTGCGGTTTTTTTTGCCTGTTCGCTCTACCTTTGCCGTATTCAGCCCGCAAGTTCTCCCCCCCAGGTATGTGCTAACGCTTATTCAACCACTCTCCCACAGAAGGCGGTATCATCTTCTGGGCCTTGCCGCTGACATAAATACCGATATGTCCACCGGGGAACTCCAGTTCCGTGTAGTCCTTGGTCCCGATCAGATTACCTAATGCCCGGGATGATTCAGGCGGAACAAGGTGATCGGCCTTGGCAAAAATGTTAAGTACCGGCATCGTGACTTTTTTCAGGTCAACCTTTTGGTTTCCGATCCTCACAGAACCATTGACCAGCCCATTTTGCTGATAGAATTGTTTGATGAACTGACGAAAGGCCTCCCCTACCTGATCAGGGCTGTCAAAAATCCACTTTTCCATGCGCATGAAATTACGGGCCTGCTCCTTGTCTTCCAGCAATTTAATGAGATCAATGTATTTTTGTCCAATTAGACGGAATGGTTTTAATGAAAGGTAGGTGGCATTGAGCAATTCGCCTGGTACATTGCCCAGTGTTTCGACTACCAGATCAATATCTATATGCCTTACCATGCGGCTGAGAAGATCGTCCTTGGTGTGAAAATTGACTGGAGTAACTGTGGTAATCAGGTTCTTGATCTTGTCCGGGTGAAGAGCCGAATAACAGATACTGAATGAACCACCCTGGCATATGCCCAGCAGGTTGATCTTTTTCAGATTATGGCGCCTGCATACCTCGTCAACACAACGGTCAATATAACCGTTGATATAATCGTCAAGCGTCAGATAGCGATCTGCAGCGTCCGGATAACCCCAGTCAATCAAGTATATATCCTGCCCGGCGTGTAAAAGGCCCTGAATCATGGACCGGCCATCCTGCAGATCGGCCATGTATGGCCGGTTTACCAGCGCATAGACGATCATTATGGGGACAGGGTTTGGATTTTTTACTAAAGGTTTGAAATGATAGAGCACCAGTTTGTCTTCATGATATACCGGTTCTTTTTCTGACGCCCCTACATCAATATCACCGATTTCAGTCATGGTGTTGATACCATGATACAACTGGTTGTTGAACTCATTAACCTCATCGACAATTTGGTCAGGGCGCAAATGAAATGGAAACACCTTCATCTCTCCTTACACGTCATAGCTTGATGACAATCTTGTCTGTATTCCTGCTCGTTTTTTTCCTGGCGGATGATTTGGAGACTTTCTTTCTGGTAGGCTTCTTATTTCCACCTGATGCTTTTTTTCCTTTTTCGGCCCCGCTTTTTTTCGCGACTGGTTGAGGTGGTTCAGCTTTAATTTTATTCTTTTCAAAGATCTCTATCTTTTCTTCAAGTCCCGCCATTTTTTTCAGTACTTCCTTATATTCGCGACGCAACTCCTGCTGGCGCTTATGCACTGAATTCATACCCCTTCGTGTGGGCATATTCATACCGCCCAGTACTTCATCGACCATATTCCTGCCATGTTGTTTTACCTCCATGAGAGAATTGGTAAGCTTGCCGTACAACTCGGAAAATTCATCCGTAAAGACATAATCAGCATAAGCCTCTTCGTTACAATCCACCCAGAGGTCATAAATTTCACGCATACTATTGAATTCCTTTCCATCTGCTGCCATCGCGATGATCTTGTCACGCATCCTGTCCAACGCACGTATGCTGACCCTGTGCATCGAATTGGTATATTCCCTTAAGGTCTTCTGGTAATTGTTTCCGAGCTTAATACCAATTTGCACCTGTTCCTGGAGTTCACGGCTGTAACCCACGCCGGGGATGGAAAGAAACTTGTCGGTGACCTCTTCCAGCGTCTCCGGTTTTAGATCTTCTAGTATATCGCCCGGCATAATGGAACCAGACGAGAAGGTTCGTTGCAAAGTATCCATCGGCAGGAGGTTCCATGCGCTAAGCATGCCGTGCATGGCTTTCTGGCCATTGTCAGTGGTGATAAAAAAATTCTTCAACTCATCGAATTGCCGGGTCAGGGCTTCTTCCCAGTTTTCGGATGATTCTGAGATCGTATTGATGCCCTTGAGCAAATTGATAAAATGTTCGCTCAACGCATAGAAAATTCTTCCCTGTTCGGCCAGCTTGTCAATGAACTCCCTGTTCTCCTCGGATATCCTGGGAGAGACGTTCTTCCACCAGAAGTCCATGGCGTCCGACATGGGATTGTCCACCTTGCCGTTATTGGCCATTCTGGTTGGTGAATAGGCTAATGCTGACATGGCATCTAGGTAATCACGCTGGGCCTTCATCCAGTCATCGGTCCAGGATGAGCTGGTATATTTTTTGCTCATTGATAGGTCCCTGATTGAAATTCTAATTCTTGTTCATTGTATGCCGGCCTGGCAACTTGAACCCTTGAAATCCTACCATGCACCATGATGCGCCGCAAAATATTAAATCTCCAGTCTGTGCCCAATTTACATACAAAAAAGCCCGTATAACCTTGACCGGCTATACGGGCTCTCAATAGAAGGCCTGCAGAGTAATTTTTCGACTCAGGCAGACTTTGCAGCAGCCTTGGCAGGGGCCTTTGCAGCCGTAGTCTTTGCAGCAGGGGCCTTGGCCTTGGGCTTGGTTGTTTTAACAACCTTTTCAATTTCCTTTTCTACCAGGGAGACGACCTCTTCCTGTGACTCAGACAGGATTGAAGCTGCCTTCTTGCTGAAGTCCATTGCCTTGGCACTGTATTCCTCGGCAAAATCAGACTCCACGTTCAGCAGATCCTTGTAGCTGTTGGTGCTGCTCAACAGCTTGCCCTGTTCGATGCCGCTTTCGATACTGTAAGCAGCAAAATCAAACTGCAGTTCAGCGAGTTGCTGGAAAGCCTTTGTGTTGATGGCGCCCAGTTTTTGCAGAGTTTCGTAAGAACTCTTGCCTGCGTTGGTAATTTCTTCAATAACGTTGTATTCCATTTTCAGCTCCTAAATTCGTTTCATAAAACTCTCGGTTAACACATATCGCGAATCTCACAAAAGATATTGTGCGATGCAATATATTGCAATGCAACATAACTGATCCTGGGAGCGATGTCAACACCCTGAAATCCCCCCTGATCCGGGCCGATCCCGGATGTCCGCCAAAACATCCTGAAAAGTATAACCAACTGATATTTATATTATTTTCTTCAACTATATGAGGCCATACCTTGCCATCCGCGACTTACTCGATCTCATACCCTGTTGCAATTCATTCAAGATGGCGGGCGATACTACCGACAGGGATGTATTTCCCGTTCAGAGCCGCTGGCGAGTGTAAATTATTTCGCTGGAAATTAACTCCGTTAGGGAAAAGAAGGCGACTGCAATAATACAAACGAGGACTTAGTATTTTAACAATCTCTGGACAGTCAGCATATTGAGGAACCTTGGGTTCTTTAGATAACCGGGAATTTCAATATCGTTCACGTATACTTCCTTTACCGATATCCATCCTGCTGGAATCAATCAAGGGATGAACGAGACTAAATCAGTAGGCCGCCACCTGGTCTACCGGATTTCCAGTTCAAATATTCAGAAATTCAGTTCCTCTGTCGATGTGGCATAGCGTTCCAAGGACTGGTTGATCTCTTCCTTGGCGGCTTCTGCATCCTTCCATCCCCTTACTTTCACCCACTTATTCGGTTCCAGGTCCTTGTAATGCTCAAAAAAATGGACAATCTGGTTAATCAAGGCTGGTTGCAAATCTTCATGTGAAGTGACCTGATGGTGAAATTTGGAAACCTTGTCAATAGGGATCGCGAGAACCTTGCTGTCATCACCCGCCTCATCTTCCATGTCTAGCATGCCTATGGGCCGGCATCGCATGACAGCGCCATGGATAATCGGCATAGTCGTTGCGATTATAACGTCAACCGGATCGCCATCGAGTGCTAGGGTGCGAGGAATGTAACCGTAATTACACGGGTACACCATTGATGTATTCAAATAGCGATCGACAAATAATGCTCCGGTTTTCTTGTCCAGTTCATACTTTACCGGTTCGCTTCGCAGGGGAATTTCGATGATAACATTTATTTCTTCTGGAGGATTATCACCGGGACCTACTCTATCAAGGTTCATAATGTAATTACCAGTTCAGGTTATTTGTTGGCTCTGTTTTCTATTAACTCATCCACCACCGAGGGGTCCGCCAGGGTACTAGTATCACCCAGGTTGTCCAGCTCGTTGGCCGCAACCTTGCGCAGGATACGGCGCATGATCTTACCGGAACGGGTCTTTGGCAGGCCGGGCGCCCACTGTATTACGTCCGGACTGGCGATCGGTCCGATCTCCTTGCGGACATGCTGGACCAGCTGCTTGCGTAACTCTTCGCTGGGCTTCACGCCATGCATCAGGGTCACATAGGCATAAATCCCCTGCCCCTTAATATTATGCGGGAATCCCACAACTGCGGCCTCGGCTACGGTATCATGCAGTACTAGGGCACTTTCCACTTCGGCAGTCCCCATGCGGTGGCCGGAGACATTTATCACGTCATCTACACGGCCGGTTATCCAATAGTAACCATCTTCATCCCGCCGGGCGCCATCACCGCTGAAATACTTGCCGGGATACATCTTGAAATAGGTCTCAATAAAACGGTCATGGTCGCCATAAACTGTACGCATCATGCCCGGCCAGGGGCGTTTGAGACACAGGGCGCCTTCAGCCGGCCCCTCCAGTTCTTTCCCCTTGTCATCCACCAGGCAGGGCTCTACGCCAAAAAATGGTACAGTGGCCGACCCGGGTTTAAGCGGCGTTGCTCCGGGCAAGGGGGTAATCAAGTGGCCACCAGTCTCAGTCTGCCACCAGGTATCCACGATCGGACAACGACCCTTGCCGACGACATTGTGATACCACTCCCAGGCTTCGGGATTTATAGGTTCCCCGACAGAACCCAGGATTCGTAGACTCGAACGATCGGTCTTTTCAACAAATTCATCACCCTGACCCATCAGCATACGTATCGCCGTCGGCGCCGTATAAAAGGAATTGACCTTCCATTTGTCCACGACCTGCCAGAAGCGGCTGGCGTCAGGGAAAGTGGGGACTCCTTCGAACATGAGAGAGATCGCCCCGTTACACAGTGGAGCATAAACAATATAGGTATGGCCCGTCACCCAACCGATATCTGCTGTACACCAGTAGATATCTCCTTCCTGGTAATCAAACACATATTTATGCGTCATGGCACCAAAAAGCAGGTAGCCGCCGGTGGTATGCAATACGCCCTTGGGCTTGCCGGTGGAACCGGAGGTATAAAGAATAAACAGCGGGTCTTCGGCATCCATCTCTTCAGGCGGGCAATCTACTGAAGCCTTTTCCTGCAGTTCGTGGTACCAGACATCCCGCCCTTCTTTCCAGTCAATTTTACCGCCCGTGCGTTTTATAACGATACAGTTTTTTACATTTGGGCAATCAGCAAGCGCCACATCAGCATTTGCCTTGAGCGGGATCTGCTTCTTTCCGCGCAGGCTGTAATCACTGGTTATCACCACCTGGCAATCGGAATCAATAACTCGATCCCGTAGCGCATCCGATGAAAAACCGCCGAAGACAATAGAATGTATCGCGCCGACGCGAGTACAGGCCAACATAGCCACGGCGGCCTCGGGAATCATGGGCAAATACAAACAGACCCGGTCTCCTTTTTTCACGCCCAGGGATTTCAGACCATTGGCGAACTTGCAAACATCCTCATGCAGTTCGCGATAGGTGATCTGGCGACCTTCTTCCGGGTCATCCCCTTCCCAGATAATCGCGACCTGTTCGCCCCGTTTTTCCAGATGCCGATCCAGGCAATTGTAAGAGACATTCAGTTTGCCGCCAGCAAACCAGTTGATACTTACATTACCTTCGAAAGTCCAGTCCAGAACCTTGTCCCACTTTTTTGACCAACTAAGGAATTCTTCCGCCTGCTCAGACCAAAAATTTTCAGCATCATTGAGGGAACGATCGTACATCTTCTTGTAATCATCAGCTTTGATATGAGCTTTTTTTGCAATCCCGGCGGGCACCGGATAGATCTTTTCCCCAGTCATAATGAGCCTCCTGGAACGATTTATTTTTTATGTTACATGGATCGGACGTTTTATTTTTTATTCTGGCCTGAATGGACGGCTATTCTTTGGGCCTATTGCTTTTCTGAAATCTTATCCTTATTCAACAACACCAGCAAATGGCTGCCATTCATACTCCGGATAAAGGCGCCAAAATAACATTTTAACCTATTGTTTTACTTAATGAATTGATTGAGTTATTAGATTCGCGGTGCTGAGTGATTGCCAGCATTTAGAATGAAGAATTTTCATAGTAAGAAGATCGTGAGGCCAATGACTTTGATGCGAAATGCAACAGTCAGAGAGGTAATGCAATACTATTTTGATTTTTTCAGGCGCCGATAAATTGTAGTCCGGTTTATGCCCAGGATCTTGGCTGCCCTTGATATGTTACCCCCCGTCTGTGCCAGGACTTTCCTGATGAGATCATCATTAATGCTTTTCAGATTCTCATTTGAACTGAGGATCCGCTGATCATTCCATTGTGATATGTCGGGGAAACGAATCTTGTCAGACGGTTTTCCGATTTGCAAACCGGGGCGGCTATGCGAATTGCTATTGAAAACAAGAACTGCACCGATACATTCATGTCCATGTGACACTGGCTCAATGTTGATTTGTATCGGGCGGTTGACACCGAATTCACCCACGATGTCGACATTAATTTCGGAATAGGAATTGGTTTGTATGCGAGTGTGTACGGCATCCCAGACACCAGGTATTAATTCCAATAAAGGACGTCCCATAACAGGGCCGGTTTCACTTCTGAAGAATCGCGCAATCTTGTTGTTATAATCAATCACATAGCCACCCTGATCGATTAACAGGACTGCGCTGTCACACCAACGATTAATAATATCCTTGCTCAGCATTCGCAGATGCTCACGGCGGTACATATCGATAACATTCAGGCCATATTGAACCGACTGTGCAACGGAAATGGTTAACAACATGGTTTCTTGTATCGCCTTTTCCACCGGAGCAGTGATATCAATTATTCCTACAACCTTCTTGCCATTTGCATCAAACACTGGTGCACCATAGCAAACCCAAGGCTGCCAGCCCTTACAGTAGTGTTCGTGACCCATGACGACTTCCGGTTGATGCAGCGCTAAAGGCGTACCAATACCGTTGGGGCCGACATGATCTTCAGACCATTGAGCTCCTGGCATGAAGTTGATTTTATCCAGACCCTTTTGAACTTGACGATGTCCAATGGAATGGAGAATACAGCCGTTATGATCAGCCAGAACCAGAACATGTTTGGAACCGTCAAATTTCTGCAGGAGTTTCTTCATAACCGGGACACCGGCCATTCCGAGCTCCTCGCGCCGTAGCCGCTCTTCAATTTCCTCGAGAGACAGCACCATATCCGCACGTTCGGCGTTGGGATTGATGCCCAGTTCCACACTCCGCAACCAGCTCCGAGTAATTACGGCGCGCGGGGACTTCTCCGGAAATTCGCCTGTCCGGATAAAATAATCCCAGGCCTCGTAAGCAATATGGGTATCTTCCGGTCGTGGGTGAACAAAGTTTTTTTCATGCGCTATTTTTTTCATTGGTACACATAATTATTCGCATTGGAATATATTTGAATAATATTGTCGCAAACCGCTACACCCCAGGCAATGCTGGTGGATATTGCACGATGCAACAGCACAGCATCATCAGATTAAGAGAGACTTTTTGTTGATTATCGAAAGACCTTCTGAAGGATTTCTGTGGTCCTAGCTGAGGGATCATCCCTGATCAGCTTTTCTTCCCTAGCCAGCATGATAAATAGCCCATCGACAGTTCTCCCGGTAACATAATTGTCGATATCGAAAGATTCGGTATCCACGAGCGATGCCATGAAACCCAGCTCGCCAACCATCTCTTTGTATTTAGCAGTCACCCCCACTGCATCTGTTGCCTGACGGACAATGGGCAGGATCTTTTGTTCGAGTCTGGTCCCGCTGCTGCGACGGAAATATTGTGTTGCGGCGTCATCCGGGCCCTCGAGGATCCCCTTCGCATCGCTAAAGCTCATGTCACGGATGGCATCGCCCAGTATGTTCAAGGTTTCCGGTACGGCCTTTTCGGCAGCACGATTCAGGGTCAGGACAAACTCGTCTGCGATCTGGTCCTGCTTCAGGGTTCTCAGGGTGGACTCAACGCTTTCCAGTGAATCTGGCATGGGGATATAGACATCCGGGTTGCGAAAGAAGCCGTCCTTACGACCAAGCTGATTGATAGCGGACCGGCTCCCCTTTGACAGGGCCTCTTTCAGACCGGCAATGATCTCGCTTGTCGTCAATCCCGCTGGCACCTGATCTGAAGTTGTCTCCCCTATCAGTGACTTGAAAAAATCCCCCCAATCCGCGTGCACTGGAGATATCACCAGTGTCATAATCACGATGCTAACAGACAGGGTGAACGTGTTCGCTTTCATCTACCTGTTACTATCTTAAACTGGAAATGCTGAAACATCATAAGGGGAAAATCTCATGAATAAGGTGGTACTTATTATCCTGGCAATACTCCTGCCACCCCTGTCCGTATTTCTGAAAAAAGGGCTCAGCCAGGACCTGGTAATTAATATTATGCTCTGTCTCTTGTTTTATCTGCCTGGCGCCATCCATGCCCTGTGGCTAGTCACGAAATAATCCGTAATAAAAATCGGATTTACATCAGTATCTCAGGCTGTTTCCCGCTCCGCATAGCGGCTTTTGACATAATCATCTACTATCTCGCGGAATTCCTCCGCGATGTTTTCACCACGCAATGTCATTACCTTCTTACCGTCAATGAAAACCGGCGCGGAAGGCGCTTCTCCCGTGCCCGGGAGGCTTATCCCGATGTCGGCGTGCTTGCTTTCACCGGGTCCATTGACCACACAACCCATAACCGCCAGTGTCATGTTTTCCACGCCGTTGTATTTTTCACGCCAGATAGGCATCTGGCTGCGGATATAGGCTTGGATATTATTGGCCAGTTCCTGGAATACCGTGCTTGTGGTGCGGCCACAACCGGGGCAGGCAGTAACCAAAGGAGTGAAGGAACGTAATCCCATAGTCTGTAACATCTCCTGGGCAACAATAACCTCACGACTCCGGTCGCCACCGGGTTCCGGGGTGAGGGACACACGTATCGTGTCACCTATGCCCTCCTGCAACAGCACGGCCATTGCGGCTGTCGAGGCGACGATGCCCTTGGAACCCATTCCCGCTTCAGTAAGGCCCAGGTGTAGGGGATAGTCACAGCGTCCGGCAAGATCACGGTAGACCGTGATCAGCTTCTGCACGCCGCTGACCTTGCACGAGAGCACAATATGGTCATGCGGCAAGCCGATCTCTTCGGCGCGAGCCGCGCTGCTCAAGGCAGAGACTATCAGGGCCTCGCGCATGACATCTTCAGCATCGTGCGGGTTGTCGGACTTGGCATTGTCATCCATCATCTGCGTCAGCAGTTCCTGATCCAGGCTGCCCCAGTTAACCCCGATACGCACCGGCTTATTGTATTCAATGGCCTTTTCGATCATGGTCTGGAACTGGGTGTCCTTTTTCCGGCCAAAGCCGACATTACCGGGATTGATTCGGTACTTGGCAAGCGCTGCGGCACAGTCCGGGAACTTGGTGAGCAACTGGTGACCGTTGTAATGAAAGTCCCCGATAATAGGTACCCGGCAACCCAGATCGTCCAGCCGCTCGCGGATAATACCCACCTGGCTTGCGGCTGCTTCATTATTGACGGTTACGCGGACAAGCTCCGAGCCGGCGGCGGCCAGTTGCTGGATCTGGCGCACGGTGGCATCTGCATCCGCGGTATCGGTATTGGTCATCGACTGGACCACGATCGGGGCATCCCCGCCGATGGTCACCGAACCTACCTTGACAGGGACACTGCGCCTTCTTTGATACAAGTTTTCTCCTAGCATGGGAAATCAGGGTGTTTGTGCGATGCAAGGCAGTCTAACGGTAACTGTATTGCTGTCAAGGAACATATGCGGGTAATATTACCCTCAAGGAATGCGCCAGTATTGGCCTCGGCATTCAGAAAAACAATAACATACAACATCCGGTTCTCGCCTATAAATATTTCATGATTTCGTAAAAACATATATGCAGTTTGTGTACTATACGCATAGATTTGCCATAGTGTCCTACACTTATCCAGTTCAAGAGGGCAGGAAAAAGCCGGACTGACATGAGATACTCAAAATCATGAAAAGGAAAAACAATTATAACCTGGAAGAACTGCTCAGCTGTGGCCGTGGCGAAATGTTTGGCGACGGGAATGCTCAGTTGCCGATTCCACCCATGCTCATGTTCGACCGGATCACCTCCATCACCGAGGACGGCGGTGAATTCGACAAGGGGCAGATCATCGCGGAACTTAATATCAAGCCTGACTTGTGGTTTTTCCAGTGTCACTTCATCAATGACCCGGTTATGCCAGGTTGCCTCGGTCTTGATGCCATGTGGCAGCTGGTTGGTTTTTTCCTAGGCTGGCTGGGCGCCCCCGGACGCGGGCGGGCACTGGGCGCAGGTGAGGTCAAATTTACCGGGCAAGTAACACCGGAACATAAAAAAGTCGTTTACCAGATAGATATGAAGCGGGTCATCCTGAGAAAACTGGTTATGGGGGTTGCTAATGCCACAATGAGCGTGGACGGCAAGCCTATTTATTTTGCAAGTGATATTCGCGTCGGGCTTTTCAAATCAACAAAGGGTTTCTAGCGGGGGTTATTGATCTTTATGAAACGTGTCGTGATAACCGGCATGGGTATTGTTTCCAGCATCGGAAACAATAAAAAGGAGGTTCTTGACTCATTGCATGTAGGAAGATCTGGTATTGAATTTTCATCCGAGTACAGGGAGCTTGGCTTTCGATCGCATGTACATGCCCCTGTAAAACTGGTGCCTGAAGACCTGATCGATCGCAAGTTGATGCGCTTCATGGGGGATGCCGCGGCCTATGCTTACTTGGCCATGCGTGAGTCAATTGAAGATGCTGGCCTTGATGAGTCGAAGATTTCTGATCCGCGTATCGGCCTGATCGTGGGCTCTGGCGGCGGCTCTAACAAGAACCTGGTGCAGGCTATTGATACTCTGAGGGAAAGGGGTGCGAAAAAGGTGGGACCGACCATGGTACCGCGGATCATGGCAAGCACTGACAGCGCCTGCCTTTCTGTCGCCTATAGGATAAAGGGCGTCAATTATTCCATCAGTTCAGCCTGCGCAACCAGCGCACATTGTATTGGAAATGCGTATGAGATCATCCAGGCAGGCAAACAGGACATGATCTTTGCTGGGGGCAGTGATGAATTGCACTGGACCAGTACTTTGCTGTTCGATGCCATGGGCGCCCTTTCATCATCCTATAATGACACTCCTGAAGTCGCCTCACGTCCTTACGATGCCGGACGCGACGGGTTTGTAATCTCGGGCGGTGGAGGTATCCTGGTCCTTGAAGAGCGCGAGCATGCATTGGCTCGTGGCGCACGGATCTATGCGGAGATTACCGGATACGGAGCCACCTCTGACGGCTATGATATGGTCAAGCCTTCCGGCGAAGGGGCGATCCGTTGCATGCAACAATCACTGGTAACTGCCCGGCATCCGATTGATTACATCAATACTCACGGCACTAGTACACCCGCCGGTGATATCGCCGAGATAAACGCCATTAAGTCCGTTTTCAGCGATACCATTCCTGCTATAAGTTCCACTAAATCGCTGACGGGCCATGGCTTGGGCGCCGCCGGCGCCAATGAGGCGATATATTCACTACTGATGCTTGAAAATGATTTTATCAGTGCCTCGGCCAATATCTTTGAGCTGGACGAGGGAGCCAAAGGCATACCTATTGCTGAAAAAAGGGTTGATAGCGCCGGCCTGACCTCGGTAATGTCAAACAGTTTTGGGTTTGGCGGCACCAATGCAAGCCTGGTATTTGAAAGGCCCGATTAACTACAGGCATGTATAGCCGCGCATAACCATGGACTACACACAGATGCTTACCGTACTGCTCAGCTGGACGGTTCATTTGTCCGGTTACCCTCATCCGGGAGAATTGCCAGAGCTCGAGTTTCGTCCGCATGAGTTCTTCGTCGAACATGCCTGCCTCGGCAATACCAAATGCCGTGTTGCTGGTTGGTACGACAACAAAGGGATAATCTACATTGATGAACGCTTGTTAGGTCAAGATGATGCATTTACCCGCAGTCTTTATGTACATGAACTGACACATTACCTGCAGGATATCAATAATAAATTTGATAACATGGACTGCACAGACCACCAGAAACGTGAAAGGGAGGCCTATTCAATACAACGGCGTTATCTGAACCGCATTGCCGGTACGTTTTCCGCCATTTACGTCAATTATCCACCCTGCCCCGTCTCCTGAGCCTTGCGGATGTTGAAAACCGCTCTAAAGCTGTGCCTGTATTTTTGTATCCTGCCTTACACCCTTACGCTTGATGCAGCCGGATCAACGGATACTGAAATAACACCTTTCCCGATACCCGAACATGGCGAAATCATCTTTCAGGTCCCTCTGAGCTGGGACTACACCTATTTCTCGCTGGGGGAAACCAGGCCGCCGGTCATCACATTTTTCAGAAAAGACCCGGCGGGCAAAGAAATTTTCCAGCTGAATGTCTCGCTGCTGTGGGATGACGGTTTCGAAAGGAATATCCTCCGGGACGACAATGTCAGAAAGCTCGTAGAGGAGGTGGGCGAAGATATATTGCAATTTTCGGATGAAACCGAATTGCTACTTGAACACCTGGAGGGAAAGGAAGGCCAAGGTTACTTTTTTGATCTTTCTGACAGCTCGGCACGCCCGGGTGAGTACCGCTACCTGACTCAGGGGGCGCTGGGCGTGGGAGAAGTGTTGCTGGTCTTCAGCCTATTTACCAATGATCCAGAGGGACAGATACGTGAAATTGCATTGGAGATGATCACTACTGCATTACTCAAGTTGCAGCGACATGTCAGGTCATCCCCGTTCCATTTAGGCATTGCTCCAGATAAGGAACCCGTCGTTTGAATAGCCAGATCCTCGTCTCGCTCGTTGCTATCGGGGTACTGGGTATTGCCTGCCAGTGGCTGGCCTGGTGGGCACGGCTTCCTGCCATATTGTTTCTGCTGATCACCGGCCTGATTACCGGGCCTTTGACAGGCCTCCTGGATCCGGACACGCTGTTGGGAGACCTGTTGTTTCCCGTTGTCTCCCTGTCCGTTGCTGTTATCCTCTTTGAAGGCAGCCTCACCCTGAAACTGGAGGAGATCAAGGGCCTGGGGTCCGTTGTCCGCAACCTGATAACGGCAGGAGCCCTGATTACCTGGCTGATTACTGCCCTCGCCACACATTATTTAATCGGTTTCCCGCCGGGACTCGCCGCACTGTTTGGCGCCGTCATGATAGTTACAGGTCCAACCGTCATCGTGCCCATGCTGCGTACGGTCAGGCCCAATGCAACTATCAATAACATCCTGCGTTGGGAAGGTATTGTGATTGATCCACTGGGTGCATTACTGGCAGTGCTTGTATTCGACTTTATTATCAGTAGCCAGGATGGTAACGCTTACCAGACAGTAGCCTACGTGTTTGGCAAGATCGTGATTACAGGATGTCTGGCAGGTTTTGTATTCGCACATTTCATGGGTTTCATTCTGAGAAGACACCTGGCCCCTGAATACCTGCACAATATACTGGCGCTGATACTGGTATTTGCCGTCTATACACTCTCTGATCTCTTTGCCCATGAATCCGGACTGCTGGCAGTGACCGTGATGGGAATGACACTGGCCAATATGGAAGATACCGATATCGAAGACATCCTAGATTTCAAGGAAAGTCTCAGTGTGCTGCTCATTTCTGGCCTGTTTATAATCCTGGCCGCACGTATTGATTTTTACCAGTTTACGCAGATAGGCTGGCAGGCTCTCGGTGTCCTTGCCATCTTGATGCTGGTCGCAAGGCCATTGTCCGTATTTATCTCCTCACTGGGTTCCGATCTGAAGTTTAACGAAAAGCTGCTGATTTCCTGGATAGGTCCCCGCGGCATAGTCGCAGCTGCTGTTGCATCGATATTTGCCCTTAGGCTTGAAACAAGAGGTTATCCTGAAGCCGTGTTAATGGTACCGCTGGCCTTTATTGTCATAATCGGCACAGTGGTTATCCAAAGTGCCACCAGTAAATCGCTTGCAAAGTGGTTACGTGTCAGGGAACCGCCGCCAACAGGTGTCTTGATTATCGGCGCCGGTATTGTGGCAAGGACCATAGGCAAGGCAATCCAGGATAATGGTTTCAACGTCATGCTGACCGACAGCAACTGGGAAAACACCCGCACGGCGCGTATGAACGGATTGCCCACCTATTATGGCAACCCAATCTCTGACCATGCAGAAAGACACCTGGAGCTGGTAGGGCTGGGTAAAATGCTTGCCATGTCAGGCCGCGAAAATATGGATACTCTGGCGAATCTGCGGTTCAAATCCGATTTTGGTGAAAACAATATGTATCAACTGAAAACCACCCGGGAAAAAAGGGTGTCTGAACTACACCGGATCTCCACCCGCCATCGCGGTTACCAGTTATTCGGCAAGGAAATTACCCACGGGGAACTTGCGAATTGGCTGCGGGAAGGCGCAGAGATAAAGAGCACCCAGCTTAGCGATGAGTTTGATTTTGAAAGTTATCAACTGAAATACCGCAAAAACTCAATTCCGTTGTTTGCCATCGACAATAAGGAAAAACTTCAGTTCTTTGTGGCAGAAGGCAAGATGGAGCCTGAGTCAGGATGGAAGATTATCAGTCTCATCAAAGCAGGCAGTAAAGTATAGGAATATCCAGACCTCATTCTGTTTACTGACCATTTAATGTCCACTTGAAATCCTGGATAACGTTTTTGTGTTCCAGTTCACATAAGCCTGATGCGCATTAGACTAGAATATCGATCAACAAGAAATCATTCCTCCCCCGATTCTTGTGACTAACCCGGAACCGGTCTTCCCCTCCCCCCAACTGACCGCTCCGGGTTTTTTATTTGTTTTCATTTTATAACATCAGGATAAAAAAGTTGCTTGCCGTGTACCTTGAAACTACGAATCAGAGACTGTCCTTCATCCCCCGTTAAAAAGTCGATATATTTCCTTCCCTGGATCGCCTTCACATGGGGATGCTTGTCCGGATTCACCAGAATGACATGATAGGGGTTGAACAATTCCTTTGCCCCTTGATACAACACTTGTAATTCAAGCTTGTCGGCAAACGCCAGGTAAGTTCCCCGGTCACTCAGGGTATAAGCCTGTTTTTCATCAGTGATACGCAACACCTGTCCCATGCCCTGGCCCACCGAGAGGTACCAGTTCCCACCAGGCTGCTCAATATCAGCCATGCTCCAGAGTTGCCTTTCCTTCTTGTGTGTGCCGGAATCATCACCTCGCGAGACAAACGTACTACCGCTCTGCCGGATACGTTTGAAGGCATCCGCCACGGAGTTTGCCTTCGCAATATCCGCCGGGTCTTCAGCCGGACCGAGAATAATAAAATCATTATGCATTACCGCCTGCCGTTCGATACCGAAGCCTGCTTTCACAAATTCCATCTCGGCCGCCGGCGCATGAACCAGAACCACATCCACATCACCACCCCTGCCCAGTCGTAGGGCCTTGCCCGTCCCTACAGCGATGACATGAACCTGAATGCCGGTGGCCTCTTCGAAGGCGGGGTTTATTATCGATAATAATCCGGAATTCTCGGTACTGGTGGTTGTTGCCAGCCTTATAGTTTCACCGGCATGCACCGGAACCATTATCACAGCGGCCAACACTGCAAAAATGTATTTCTTTATACTGATCATGGCACTTTCCTTTTGTTACTTAGCAGTTAATTGAATTATTAAAATTCGACCTGGCTTCTGATCTGGAAGATATCGGGCTCATCACCATCTGCGGGACCTCCATCAACATCCAGAACGCTCACATAATTCGCTGAAAAACGGATGTTCGGCGTGGCAAACCAGTTCAGGGCCAGTGTGAAGTTATCTTCTTCCCCGCCGGTTATGTCTCCGTCTGTCAGGTCAACATTGCTGAAGCGCGCCGCGATCTGCCAGGCGCCGATCCCGCCCCTGCCGACGATTCCACGAGGGGTGATCTTCCCGAAGGCCCCTTGATTTGCAAAATAATTCATGGATTCCCCTGTCAGGAACCAGCCGCCTTCGATGTAGTAACCGGAGAAATCCAGTGACGGGTTACCCGCTAGCGCACGTTCTAGCATCACGAAGTAATACTCACCGGCCAGGGATAGTGGCCCGCTTATCAGGGCGGATTCCAGGACAAAGCGGTTGTAATCGTCCGTATCGATGTTTCCGGTATCAACCAGGCGTGTATCCGTCATGTGCGATTCGGGCCGTTCCCTGAACCGGACATTTTCATTTGTACCCGTATTCCTGTAAGCGGCGGAAGCGCCGAGGTGCAAGCGGGTGTTCTCCGCCAGCAGGGGCCCGTAGGTCAACCGCCCAGAAAAACCAAAACCCTCATCGTTGTCCGAACCTGCTCCATCGATTCCTTCACCATAGGCGCCTGCTCCCGCACTCCAGTTGCTGCCGCTGGCCAAGATAGCAGCACCGATATTCCTGCCCGGTACAAACACATGGGGCAGTCCCCTTTCCATGAAGGTGTTGTACTTCGAGCTGGTCATGTTTTGCAGGCTAAAGGGTTCCTTGAAATGGCCCGTCCGGATCCTGAGCTGGTCAAATCCGTTAAAATCCAGATAGGCGTCCTGGATCCCGCTGCTGCCCGAGCCGGTAAATTCATACTGCAGTTTGTAACCCCAGTTTTCCCAGAGCTTGCCCTCGGCAAATAACCTTGCGCGCCTGACCTCCGTGCCATCATTGTGGTGGAGTTCGTCTTCGGAATAGATCGCAGCATCTACCATGATGCGTCCGCCTACCCGGAAAGAAAAATCACCATCCGGTGACTCAACCATAAATTTGCCTTTGGTCGTTATCCGCGATTGATCCTGTGTGGCCTCGGCGACCTCTGAATTGACAGCCTGTTTGACCTCATCAGTCAATTCCACAGCAGCGGGAGACGCAGGTGGCTTGTCTTCATTCACACTCATAATCCTTTGATAGGTCTGCGTATCGATCGTGCCGTTTTCGTGTAACGCCTTGAGCAGCTCTAGCAAGGCGTCATTATCGGCATAAGATGGCACAATGGTTAAGAGGCCGGAAAGACCGAGGAGGATACAAGCGAATTTCCTGAACATGGTTGGCTCCTGTCTTAATATGTATTAATTTGCATATCTGTGATAAATGTAAAATACATATATGTTACTGGGTTAAGCCATTAAATAAGTAATATTTTGCATATATGAAGATCAGGCCTGATATCTGCTGGAAACTGGAGAATAACAATATCGACCCTGATATCTTCGCCCTCCTGCATGGCATCAGAGCGAAAGGATCACTGAAACAGGCAGCCGAGGATGCAGGCCTGTCATATCGTCATGCCTGGGGAATACTAAAGGCGCTGGGTGAAAAATTGAAATCACCCCTGACACGAATGGAGAGGGGCCGCGGTGCCAGCTTGACAGAGGTGGGTGAAAACCTGCTCTGGGCTGAGGAGCTGGCCCGTACGCGCCTAGCGGGGGAACTGCAGGTCTTGGCAGGGGACATCAACCGGCAACTGGCGGAGTTTCTCCATGAAGCTCGGTCCGGCAAGCTCCGTATCAATGCCAGCCATGGTCTCGCCATTGCACATCTGCATACTCTGTTGCAGGAGTCCACCAAACTCATCGTGGACTTTCATTTCCGAGGCAGCCTCGAGAGCCTCAGGGAACTCGCCAACTCCCGTTGTGACATAGCGGGGTTCCATTTTCCTGCCGGCCCGATTGGCAAAAAGCTTGCACCGCATTACCGGCAGTGGCTGGACAGGGAAAGACATCTTCTTTTTAAATTTGCTACCCGGAAGCAGGGCTTGATGATCAAGCCCGGCAACCCGCGGAAGATCACTCGTCTCCAGGACCTGACCAAACGTTCCGTCAGATTCATCAATCGTCAGGAGGAATCAGGTACGCGAACAATCCTTGATGCCCTGCTGAGCGAGCAAAAGATCGATAAGACGCGTATCAAGGGATACCATGATGAAGAATTTACCCATGTAGCTGTCGCCGCATTGATTGCCAGCGGGGTAGCAGACGCCGGCTTCGGGATCGAGGCCGCGGCCCGGAAGTTCGGTCTGCAGTTTATCCCCATAGTCTCTGAAACCTATGTGTTTGCCATAGATTCCTCGATCCAGGAAACGCTGGTGGATGAATTTATCCGGACAGTCAGGTCCCGGAAGATAAAATCTCTCGTCAATGCTCTGCCCGGTTATGATGTGAGAGATGCCGGCAGGAAAATGGATATTGAAGATCTGTTTGCAAGCTGAAATTGTTCCCTGGTTTCTAGAGAATTTCAGGGAAAGACTCCAACATCGATGCCCCACACCAATGGCAGCAGGAACACCACGAAGAAGGTGATAACCACGATGCCGATAAGGTTCAGACCCAGTCCCGCTTTCATCATTTGCGGGATGGTTACATAGCGACTGCCGAATACGATGGCATTAGGCGGTGTGGCAACCGGCAACATAAAGGCAAAAGAGGCGGCTATCGCGGCTGCAATCATGATCCCATAGGGATGGATCTGCAAGGCCTCGGCAACTGCCATCATAACCGGCAGGGAAATCGAGGCAGTCGCCGTGTTCGAGGTCATTTCTGTCAGCATGATGATCAGGGCAGTAATCCCCCCGACAATCAAGATGATGGCGGTACCCCGCAGTCCAACCAGCAGCTCGGCAATCGATTTCGTCAGTCCGGATTCGCTGAAACCAGCGGCCAGTGCAAAACCGCCGCCGAACAATATCAACACATCCCAGGGGATGGTCACGGCGGTCTTCCAATCAAGCAGGAACTGCCGTGCCTTCAGGTTACTGGGAATTATAAATAATAACAGTGCTCCCCCAATGGCGATGGTCGAATCCTTTACAAATCTCAATGCCTCTATATTCACCAGACCGGTGATAATCCAGCCAAGCGCCACGAGTACCAGCACAAGCGTGATTATCAACTCTTCACGGGAGAACGGCCCCAACTCCACTGTTTCCTGCCGGATAGTCTCCCGGCTTCCCGGGATATGGTCCATGCCCGACGGATAGACCAACCGGGTGAGGTAATACCAAGTAAGGATCAACATGATGAATGACAGGGGAAAGGCAAACATCATCCAGTCCAGCAGACGGATAGTCTCACCATACTGCTGTTCAACGATGCCGGCAAAGATGGCATTCGGTGGCGTACCTATCAATGTGGCCACACCACCAATGGATGCGGAATAGGCAATACCCAGCATCAGGGCGATCCCGAAATTGAAATGCCCTTGCCGGGTATCAACGCATCTGTTTGCTAGCTTATCGAGTTGCCTGCGGGTGCGATCGATCACGGCAAGGCCGATGGTCATCATCATCATGGTGGCCGCCGTATTACTGATCCACATCGAAAGCAGGGCCGTCGCCAGCATAAAACCGAGAATAACCCGCTCGGGCGTATGACCCACAAGTCGCAAAGTAGCTAAGGCGATGCGACGATGCAGTTGCCACTTCTCGACAGTTACGGCGATAAAAAAACCCCCCATAAAGAGAAAGACCAGATGATTGCCATAGGCCAGTGTAGTCTTGCTGGCACTCATGATCCCCATGGGCGGGTAAAGCACGATCGGCAGCAATGAGGTGGCAGGGATTGGGATCGCCTCGGTGATCCAGAAGGCCGCCATCAACAAGGCGATGGCTACTACCCGCATGGATTCGGCGGTAAAACCATCGGGTACGGGCATTAATAACACGAGAATAAACAGGGACGGGCCCAGGATAAGGCCTATATTGGCACGTGACATCAAGGGATCTTATCAAAATCCGCCATTAATGTGAGTGACTGGTTTTTTTGAATTAAAACCGTGCCCAGCAGCCGCTTTTCGTTATAATGCCCGGCTTTGTTCATTAGAGATACCACTGAACGTGATAGAGAATATCCGTAACATCGCCATTATCGCTCACGTCGATCACGGGAAAACCACCCTCGTTGATGAGTTGCTCAAGCAATCCGGCACGCTCGCCTCCCGCAACATGACACAGGAGCGGGTGATGGACAGTAATGAACTGGAACGGGAGCGCGGCATCACTATCCTGGCCAAGAACACGGCTCTGCAGTGGCAGGACTACCGCATCAACATCATCGATACGCCAGGACATGCCGATTTCGGCGGCGAAGTGGAACGCGTCCTGTCCATGGCCGATTCTGTCCTGTTACTGGTCGACGCTGTTGATGGCCCCATGCCACAGACACGTTTCGTCACGCAAAAGGCACTGGCCCGGGGTTTCAGGCCAATAGTGGTCATCAACAAGGTGGACCGGACCGGCGCGAGGCCGCACTGGGTATTGGACAGGACCTTTGACCTGTTTGATCGCCTGGGCGCAACGGATGAACAACTCGACTTTCCGGTTGTCTATGCCTCAGCACTCAATGGCTACAGTTCGCTGGATGCCGATTGCCATAACGGTGACATGCGGCCCCTCTTCCAGACCATTATCGACAAAGTACCGCCACCGGAAGTGGACCCCGAAGGACCATTCCAGATGCAGATCAGCTCACTGAGCTACAACAGCTATGTCGGTGTGATCGGGATTGGTCGCGTCACCCGTGGTTCCATAAAGACCAATACACAAGTCACCGTTATCGACGGCACAGGCAACGCCCGCCCGGGCCGTATCCTGCAGATCTATAAACTGCTGGGCCTGGAACGCATCGAGATCCCACAGGCAACGGCCGGAGACATCATTGCCATGTGCGGGATTGAGGACCTGGGCATATCGGAGACGCTGTGCTCACTTGCAAAGCCGGAGGCCCTGCCGCCGTTGACTATTGATGAACCGACCGTCAGCATGACCTTCCAGGTCAATGATTCACCCTTCTGTGGCAGGGACGGCAAGTATGTGACCTCACGCCAGATCAAGGAACGCCTGGCCCAGGAACTGAAGCACAATGTGGCCCTGCGCGTGGAGAAGACCGATGATCCTGACAAATTCAAGGTCTCCGGCCGCGGCGAACTGCACCTGTCGATCCTGATCGAGACCATGCGACGTGAAGGATACGAGTTGGGTGTTTCCCGCCCCGAAGTGATAATGAAAGAGATTGGCGGCGAACTGCGCGAGCCATACGAGCAGCTGACTGTGGACATGGACAGTGAATACCAGGGCGCCGTCATGGAACTGCTCGGGCAACGCGGTGGCGAATTGAAAGAGATGTTGCCGGACGGTAAGGGGCGCATCAGGCTGGACTACATCATCCCTGCCAGAGGTTTGATAGGACTGCGCACACTCTATATGACCACCACGTCGGGGACCGGACTGATGTACCATGTTTTTGATCATTATGGCAGCATCAGGAAAACCGATGTCGGCGAGCGCAGCAACGGGGTATTGATCGCAAACGCGACCGGTAAGGCGCTGGGGTATGCGCTCTTCAACCTCCAGGAACGCGGCCAGATGTTGATTGGGCCCGGAACCGAGGTCTATGAAGGCATGATTGTCGGCATCCACTCCCGCGACAATGATCTGGTAGTAAATGCGCTCAAAGCGAAACAACTCACCAATATTCGGGCGGCTGGCAAGGATGACAATATCCTGCTGACCCCACCGCTGCGGCTCAGCCTGGAACAGGCGCTGGAATTTATCGACGATGACGAGCTGGTGGAGATCACGCCCAAGCATATACGTCTAAGGAAAAAACTCCTGCAAGAGCATGAACGCAAGAGCGCCTCAAGGAAAAAGGCAGGCTAATCAATCATAACATTTGAATCGGAAACCGCAGTGGCTGACATCCAGTTCACGACAGACGAATTGTCCGGAGTCAGTGCTATCCCATTCACCGGCATCTGGAGTAATCGTACAATTCTGTGACACCGGTTTGCCGTCCATTGTTACAGGCCACTTGTCTGTTGTATAGCGGCATGAAACATATTCACCAAAATTGATAATGCGCACGGCATAGAGTGTCTTCACGCCTAGCAAATCATCCAGGCTGGTCCGTTCATCCACTGTCCATTCCATGTATTGTGAAATATCACGTTGCCTTATCTGTTCCGGTTCAGGACAGGAGTCGGCAAATGATACAGCGGAAAAGAAACCCATGATTACTATCACGCCTGTCAGGTTCAAAAGCATCACCGCTAGTTTTTTGCAAATCACGTGACAGCGCTCATCCGATATGCTTTACCATTAACAGGGCGCTCCCTGAACAGCGTATTAACGGATGGGGCACAATCGCATCCCGCGCCACCTCCCGGTAGCCGTGTTTGAGGTATAGCCTGTGTGCCCCCTCTTTTTCTTCCACCACAATCAGGCTCAGCTTGTCCATATCCTGTTCCCTTGCCAGTCGCTCTGCAATCATCAGAAACTTGTGACCTATCCCCTGGCCGCGGAATTCAGGTAATACCGACATACTGCATATATAAAAACTATTGTCCTCTTCCAGCCTGTTGTAAGGCGCGAGTATGGGATCGAGTTCCTCCTCCCCTTCACTGGAAAAAAAGGGAAAGGCCACCAGCATTCCAATGACCTGCTTCCCGCAAGTGGCAACAGTACAGTTTTTGTAGCTGAATACGGAGTCTTCCTGTTCATAACGGCGCTGGCCAACATCAATTATGTCTTCACCAGGTTCGGCAAGTTTCGTCCAGATATAATCAGATACCCCGTCAGAAGAGATACTGTAGAGCTTCGCAATGGTCCTGCAGTCAGCCTTGATTGCAGGGCGAAATGCAATGTTAGTCATCATAGACTGTCTTTTGCCGCAATATTTTTAACTGTGCCCGTTGTTTTTTTGTTTCAAGGCGTTTCATTTTCGATCGTAAAGTGGGCTGTGTTTTTTTGCGCACTTTGGGGCTATACCCCGCTTCCTGCACCAGTGTCTGCAGACGTGACAATGCGGCCGCCCTGTTTTTTTCCTGACTGCGATACTGCTGGGCCTTGATGATGATTACACCATTACGGCTGATGCGCCTGTCATTGGAAACTAGCAGGCGTTTTTTATAAAACTCTGGTAAGGATGAGGCCTGCGAATCAAACCGCAGGTGAATGGCCGTTGAGACCTTGTTGACATTCTGCCCACCTGCACCCCGGGCCCGGATAGGGTGCAGTTCAATTTCACTTTCAGGGATGCTGACCCGTGACGAAATTCTTAACATGCCCGGTTATGTAATACCCTTAACAACCCCTACTTGAAAAAACAGTATTTGGTATAACTGGCGGCCTCATTGGCCGTCCATTCCCCCTTTGGTTTTTCTGCAATCGACTCACACCAAGCCTCGCTGCCCACTTCCGGCGAACAGGCCGTAGCGAACAGCAACTGGCCCAGCACTATCAAATAAACGGTGATTTTTTTCATTGGTCTTTTACCTGTTTTAATTCTTTATAACGAAAACAGCACGTTAAATGATCATTCACCAAGCCAACAGCTTGCATGAAAGCATAACATATTGTCGGGCCAACAAAGGTAAATCCCCGGTGTTTCAGGTCATCCGACAGTTGCCGGGACTGCGGGGTTGATGCCGGTACGTCCCGCAAGGTCTTCCAACGATTCAATACAGGTCTGCCATCAGTAAACCCCCACAGGTACCGGGCGAATGTACCGTATTCACTGCGCACTTTTTTAAACGCCTTGGCATTCCTCACAGCAGCCCGGACCTTGAGCTCGTTCCGGACGATGCCGGGGTTTGCCAATATCCGCTTTATCTCCCGTTCACCGTATTCAGCGACCTTGTTGAAATCAAACCAGTCAAAAGCTGCGCGGTAGGCCGGACGCTTTCTGAGGATCGTTATCCAGCTTAGACCCGCCTGAGCACCCTCAAGAATCAGGAATTCGAATAATTTACGGTCGGAATGCACCGGCACAGCCCATTCCCTGTCATGGTAGCGCGTATAAAGAGGGTCCCCTTCACACCAGCTGCATCGTACTTTCATAAATCAATATAATTATTTATTAATCAGATAGATATGTATACATGAGAACCAGAGAAAATCAATGATGCAGCGCACAATATTTTAGGTTAAAATAATACTAATATTTTCTCTGTCATGAGGTAGCCGGATTATGGAAATTCAAGACAAAGTTGCGGTAATCACGGGCGCAGCCAGTGGTATTGGCCACGCCGTATGCCTGGAACTGGCATCAAAGGGCATCAAGGCCATTGCGATGATTGACATGAATGAAGAGGTCAAGACCGCGGCAGAGCAGATCAATCGTGAGGCCGGGCGTGAGGTTGCCGTTCCCTTTATCGGTGATACCACCAATGAAAAATTCAGATGTAATGTTTTTGATTCCATCTCAAAAGACTACGGTACTGTTAGCATCTGTGTGCCCTGCGCAGGTATTACGCGTGACGCATTGGCCGTAAGGATGAACAAGGATAGCGGCAAGGCGGAGATCTATTCTATTGATAAGTTCCGGCAGGTTGTTGAAGTAAACCTGATCGCCCCTGTTTACTGGGTCATGGAAATGATCGCAAGAATCGCAGAAGATAGGCATAGTAAAGGCCTGAAAAAATGGCATCCGGATGAAAGGATACAAGGTACCGCAATATTCATCGGTTCAATCTCGTCACAGGGAAATAAAGGCCAAGTTTCCTATGCAAGCACCAAGGCAGGGCTGGAAGGCGCAGCCGCCACGCTGACCAAGGAAGCAATTTTCCATGGCGTGCGCTGCGGTGTGATTCACCCTGGCTTTACCGATACCCCGATGGTGCGCGCCCTGGGCGAAGAATACATAGAGAAAAACATTCTCAAGGATACTCAGTTGGGTCGCTTGATTCGCCCGACGGAGATCGCGGACGCTATCTGTTTCATGATCGCTAATTCGGCGGTGAGTGGGGAACTCTGGGCGGACGCGGGCTGGCACCCCACCCCAGCCTAATCCTGCTTCCGGTCAGGGGTTGCAGCAAGGTACTTTTCCATAAAATAGAGCTTGAATGCGAGTTCACGATAAAGTTTCTCCTGCTCCCTGACTGTTTTAAATCCCTTTTGGGTGAAGAAAGGTCGTGCGGTAATACTTATGTCCGCGAACAATCGCTTGTATTGATGTTTCTCCGCCTCTTTCTCAACAGTCTGCAGTAACTTTGAACCTACCCCACGACGTTGCCATTCATGGTGGACATAAAAACAGTCAATGTGGCCCGGATACTGGAATTCGCAGAAACCTACAACCTGACCATCCTCTTCCGCCACAAATACGGTGTAGTTATCAAAACGCCTGGCCCAGAATGCGTCTTCATAGACCTCCGGGGCCCATACGGCCACCTGCTCAGGGGAATAGTCCCTGCTGTTTATATTGCGGACCGTATCAAAATAGAGCTTTGATATCTGTGGTAAATCACTGTCCTTAAATTCTCGAATAACCATAAAAAATTGAACTTGGGTGAATCAGGAATATCTACTTTATGATATTATAAAAATAATATTAAACTTCTGCGTTCTTTTCATCGTACATAATGCATAAACATAGAACATATTACCGTTAAAAGAATCATGCAACAGATATAATTCCAAACAGAGATGTCATAATGAGCGAAAATAATTCAAATCCGGGGGGTGTCATTATCTGGCAGGCCGTTGCCATACTTATTGATGGCAATAACATAGAACGCAGTATTCATACTGAAGCTGATGACAAAAACGCCATGTTGAATTTTGACGTGCTGATACCGCGTCTCCTGGACAACCGTGGCCTCAGCCGGCTGGTCTATTTCCGTGAAGGGGTGAATATTTCAAGTAAGCTCCAGGAACGGTTACATAATTATTATCATGGCTCTGTACGCCCATGTCATAAAAGCGCTGATATTCCTCTGACCATCAATGCCATACAGGTAGCAGACAAGGTGGACACCATCATTATCATGTCGGGTGATTCGGATTATATTGAACTGGTCAGGCAACTACATTCTATTGGTGTGCGTGTTGAAATCGCGGCCGTACCCAGCACGACTTCCAATCTGCTGATCGATGAAGCCGACTATTTTCACGAAATTACCAGTGATGACTGGTTTACCCTACCACCCAAAAAACCTCATAAGAAACACCGTTTCAAATAAATGATCACAATAACAAGTTGATCACCATTCAGGTCCTTGCGCGGAATTAGGGTGGAATAATTTCACCATCAGAGGCATAGTGAACAGTCTGTAAACGACACGCTCTCGCCCTGTCTGAACCCTGTCCTTTACAAAAGTCGCTTAATGGCCTGAATAGCTGGTCAAAATTTAATACACATAATCCGGAGAAGCTCTATGCAAGTGAAGAAACACAAGGTTGCGACCATCAACTATGTGCTTACGGATGAAGAAGGCAACACCATCGACCAATCAAACGATGGCAATTTTGCCTATATCCACGGAACCAACAGCATCATCCCCGGCCTTGAAAATGCGATTGAAGGTAAAAAGGCAGGCGACAAAATGGATGTCAGCATCGCCCCGGGAGACGCCTACGGTGAACGCCATCTGGAAAACATCCAGAAGGTTTCACGCTCAATGTTCCCTCCTGATATGGAATTGCAGACGGGTATGCAGTTCCAGGCCCAGGCTGCAGAGGGACAACCCATAATACTTACCATTACTTCCATTGAAGGAGATGAAGTGGTCGTTGATGGCAACCATCCCCTCGCGGGCAAACAGTTAAATTTCTCGGTTGAGGTCGTAGATGTGCGTGATGCGACTGAAACAGAGATCCAGCACGGGCATGTACATGGCTCCGGCGATGAAGATCACTAGTTAACCCCATTCAGTATGACATCCCGTTATGCTGAAAACGAGACAACTTGGTAAAACCGGTAAATCAGTCACCGCGATTGGACTTGGCGCCATGCCTCTGTCCCTAGCCAACCGGCCGGACGAGAAAACAGCCATCGAAGTCATCCGTGTCTTTATCGACCTTGGTGGAAATTTTATTGATACTGCCAATGTCTACTGTAAGGATAATTCTGATGTTGGCCATAACGAACGTCTGATACAAAAAGCGTTGAAGACCGCTGGAAAGACCGGCGAGATAATTATCGCCACCAAGGGCGGGCTCAGGCGACCAAAGGGACGATGGGAAACCGATGCAAGTCCAGCGTGGTTAAGGACTTCCTGCGAACGCAGCCTGCTCGATCTGGATACGGACAGTATTTTCCTTTACCAGTTACATGCCCCCGACCCCAGAGTATCCCTGATCGAATCGGTGGGTGAGCTTCTGAGACTCAGGGAGGAAGGCAAGATTCAGCATATTGGCCTTTCGAATGTAAACACCCACGAGATCCTCGCCGCGCTTACTATTGCACCGATCACCTCGGTACAAAACCGATGTAACTTTCTCGAAAGGAAGTCCTTTACCAATGGCGTTATCGAACTCTGCGTGGAAAAGAATATCACCTTCATTGCACACAGCCCGGTAGGTGGACATTTTGACCACGGCAAACTGGCAACAAACAGGACACTGATGAAGCTGGCCCAGGAACACGGTGCTAGCCCTTATGAGATCGCCCTGGCTTGGTTGCTCGCCAGTGGTGAACATATTCTGCCGATCCCCGGGGCAAGTAAAGTCAGCAGCATCACCAGTAGCCTAAAATCAATGGATATCACGTTATCACACAGCGATTTTCGCCTTCTGAATCAAGTCGATATCTGACACTAAATTAATCAGTATCTTGCTTCCGCTTCCACAAAGATACGTTTTACCAGGGGAAATTTCTTTTTGATTTCCCGGTCAAGCTCAGCAACCACTCTTTCTATTTCATCTCCGCTCACCGGATCTACGAAATCCACGCTGATATTTACAAGGATGAAATCAGGCCCCATATGCATGGTGAGTATTTCATTAAGATGATCAATCTGCGGAAATGAAGCGGCCAGTTCCTTGATGCCTTCTATCACATGGATGTTTGCACGCTCGCCAATCAGAAGCCCTTTTGTTTCATACGCCAGCCAGGCAGCTGTAGTTGCCAGGATCAAGCCGATAATGATTGAAGCAATTCCATCGAAGAAATACAGCCCTGTCGTCTGGGCGATAATATTTGCCGCCAGGGCCACGACCAGTCCCAGCAATGCCGCTGAATCCTCGAACAATACAACAAACATGGAGGGGTCCTTGCCCCTGTGCACGGCCTCAAAATAACCCCATTCACCCTTGCTATACTGAAATTCCCTAAGGGCAAAAAACCAGGCCGCACCTTCGAATATAATTGCCAGACCAAGGACAACATAGTTGACGATTATATTTGTGATAGGCCCGGGACTGTACAGGCGATGAATACCTTCATAAATGGAAACACCTGCACCGACAGCAAAGATCATGATTGCAACCACGAAACTCCAGAAATAAATTTCCTTGCCGTGACCAAAGGGGAAGCGTTCATTTGCTGGAAGTTTGGATCGCTTCAATCCATATAGCAGCAAGATCTGGTTGCCGGTATCAACCAGTGAGTGTATCCCTTCTGAAAACATGGCGGAACTTGATGTTATCCAGGCGGCAACAAATTTTGTTATGGCGATGAGCGTATTGCCCAGTAATGCAGCGTAAATTACCAGCTTGCGGGATGAATGCATAAATAAACCCCTTGCCTGGAAAAATCAGAAATATAGTTGAATAATAATAAGCGTTTTTATTGACACAAAGCCGGGGTCAACTCTCTTGACATCCGCGCTGTACATTTCCACTTGATCATGTCATCAAACAGCGATGGTGACAGGTAGACAACCGCATTGTCTATATCTGGCGGGGCGCCATCCGTTCTGTTTGCAGAAAAATGTATGCTGATTACACCAGGCCCATCTTCGCCAACCGTTATCGAATCCACGGCTGTCCTGTCAAAACCCACCTTAACCGTTATCCTTTCCTTTGCAAGGTCATCTTTTCCCGGAAACGCCTGTGTACGGCTGACATACTCCGCGACTGCAGCCTTGTAGGGTTGCGCCAGCGAGATACCTTTCAGTACCCAAAGCTTATCCCTTGTGGATTTTGAGGGAGAGAACAGCCAGGCAACTATCACAATAAAAAGGATAAAAAACATGAAATTCAGTTGTTTCTTCACATCATGACCTTTCTGTATTCAGATAGTCTTCTATTTCCCTTTAATAATAGGACCACATCTTCCGAGTGTGAAGACAGGTTGACGGTTGAATTGTTTGATAACTGTAATCATAGGCTGCTGAAATCGTGAACAGGTTAACTTTTACTGCAGTTACTTTACCCTGTTTAACAAAGTCAATTCACGCCAGGCCTGCAACAGCGGAAAATAAAGACCCAGTCTTGTCGGTTTGTCCTCCAAAGCCTGCATCAATCGGGCATACCTGTTGAGCTGGGGCATATAACGCTCCTCTTCCTGTTCGAGAAATGTGTTCAGGTCGGTCCCTTCGTGACGGCTGGTCTTGTAGTCGATGATCCAACGATTGCCTTCCTTATCAATAAAGGTGCGGTCCAGGACGACGTTGACTATACAATTATCGATCACGCCCGTGACCGGTAATTCACAGGCGCCTGCCTCATGTTCACCTCCGAGAATCCAGCGGCCGCGCTCATCGTCAAGGGTTCTTAGTAAAGCGGCTTCTACATTATCCGTTGCCCAGGAAAGGTCCGTATCCGGTACACCGTAACGCTTCAGTGCACTTACAAGTCGAAACCGCTGTGAAGTGATATATGACGCGGTCCACAACGCCAGGCCCTCTTCTGCCATGAGCTGTAGGTAGCGGTGAACGACACTCCCGATATGCTTAATGGTCTCCCCTGCCCATTCGTACTCCGGCAAGGCATCCGGCAATTGTTGTTGTTCGAAGACCTGAATTGTGTCGATTTCAGGCGGGGGCCCAGGTAATTGCCAGTCGCATGGTAACCTTCGCAGGCAGTTGAATTCGATTACTCCTGAATCGCCTTCCCCGTTTTCAACCGGCATAAGATTTTCCACCAGTTTTATATACTCCTGTTCAAGTACCGGCCAGAGATGTCTTAACAGAGAGTTTTTTGCGGGCTGGTTGAAGCCTGCCTTTTCGTGATCGTATTGAATTGAAGTAAAGAGATGAAGTTTGTTCCTTGGCCGTGTTGCCGCAACATAAAGCAAACGGCCCAGCTCATGGTCCTGCTTCTGGTTCTCGAGCAGATTCAGGTAATCATAAAACGGTGACCGGGTCTGGCCCGCCTGCTTTACCGGCGCCAGCAACAGGTCCTTGTGACCATGATGCGGTGACTCTGCCCAGGTCAGCAAGCGTGCTTCGTTGTTCCTTCCGCGCCGCTCCAGTGAAGGCACGATTACCTGGTCAAACTCCAGACCCTTGGCCTTGTGTATCGTCATAATCTGAAGGCTGTCATCGGCATGGACATCCGCTGCAGCAAACAGTTTGCCGACCTGTTCCTCAAACCGTAGCCTGTCTGACAGGCTGCCACCCTCATCATACTGTTCGAGCAGCTCGAAGAATTCACCGGCATTTTCCAAATCAGACTCATCATTCAGTGTGGCGGGACCACCGAGACCCAGCCATACTGATTCTACGGTCCTCCGTAACGACCTGCGGCCCTGTTGTGTTAATGCCTGTTCCAGGACGCTCTTAACGCGCAGTAGCCGTTGGCGCCCTTCTTCCGGCAGGAGGTCCAGCCTGACAGGGGAATGCATGCACTCCCAAACTGTCTTTTGTTGGTCCCCGTTGGTCAGTAACAGCAGGTCATCCAGAGACAGGCCGCACCAGGGTGCGCGCAGGATGGCAAGCCAGGCAATTCGGTCAGCCAGGTGATCCAGAGCCCTGGTCAGCGCCAGGAGGTCCTGTATCGCTGGACGCTGCCCCAGTTCATCAATCTCCACCGCCTTAAAGCGCAATCCCGCAGCCTTCAGGGCCGGGGTTATCTCCAGCAAATGATTGCGGTTACGAACCAGTATGGCAATGCGCTGAGCAGGGTCTTCCTGTCTGGCTGACTGGATCAGTTGCACGATCTGCCGCCCCTCCTCAACCGCACTGGCGGCAAGGTGCGGGCAGACCGCCCTGGTCCCCACTACCGAATGAAAGGCAACCGCACTGGCATAACTGACGGCACCACGGGTACTATCGGCGACTTCCGGCAGGATATGGCTGAATGCATCGTTCACCCAGTCGACGACACCGGCCTGTGAGCGGAAATTGACCCTGATATTCAGCGGCACCAGGGAAACCTGCCCGAGGCGTTTTTGTTCCCATGTATCAAGAAACAGGCCCACCTCGGCCTCCCTGAAGCGATAGATGGATTGCATGGGATCGCCCACCAGGAAGAGGCTGTGGCCATCACCGTGCGACCAGCCTGCCGTCAGCCTTTCGACGAGTTCATACTGGTTAACGGAGACATCCTGGAATTCATCGATCAGAAGGTGTCTGATCCGGTAATCAAGCCGCAGGGCAAGGTCCGTTGGTGTATCTTCTTGACCTAGGGCCTGTATGGCGGCCCGCGTAATACCGGTAAAGTCTATCTGGTTACGCTCCCCGAACAGCACGCTCAGATGGGCATCGGCCAGTTTCAGGAGTTCGCACAGGGCCCTGACCACCTGCCAGTCGGCATCTGTGTAATGCAGGGGAGGCAGGCAACGGATATCAGTCAGTTGAGATAACAGCTCTTCGTCACCGGAGAGCCGGGACAACAGCGCCTGGACCCCGTCCTTCATCCGCTTGCGAATCTCTCCCTCTGCTGTCTTGTCGGCCGCCGGAAAACCGGTCTGTTTATTGACCTGCTTGCGCCATGTATTGCTGGTCGTCAGGCAGAGCTCGGAGATTGCCAGCCAGGGTGGTAGATCCGTAACCGTGAAACCGGGGAACGCCTTGATTTCTCTACAGTGAGTAATCACCGAGTCCGATCCCTCTGCGGCAAGATTGCCCGCCGCAAAGCGGAGATACCCCAGCATCTCTTCCTGGTATTCGGCCGGGAAAAGCGTCAGGGCAATCTCCAGCGTGGCCTCTATGGCATGTCCGAATGCAGACTCCAGGGTGTCACGATCAATATTGCCCGCGATATGACGCAACCACTGATCGCGTCTCGCCAGCATTTCGGCGAGCATATTCCTGGCAACGACCAAGTTATTATCCAGATGGGCGAGTAATACAGCGATGTCATCGGACCAGTGTTCACCACTTTCAAGCTCCGCCAGGGTATTGACCGAGGCCTGCAGATACAACTCACTGGCGTCATCCAGCAATTCGGGTTGAGCCCCGAGCCCGGCAAGTACCGGCATCTGCCGGACCAGCCAGCCACAGAGCGAATCGATTGTCTGGATCCGCAGACGGCCCGGATTGTCTTCCAAGCGCCAGCCTTGTTCCCCGTCACGCTGCAATACGGCAAGGGCCAGTTCATCTGTCTGCCGCGTGGCGTCATCTCTTGGCTCAGTTCCGGCACGTGCGCGTTGTAGTGCAGATATAATACGCGCCTGCATCTCGGAGGCCGCCTTACGTGTAAATGTAATCGCGATGATTTCTTCCGGGTACTCAACAGTGTCCAGCAATCGCAGATACCGCTGGATCAGTAATTCTGTCTTGCCGGACCCGGCCGGTGCCTGGATGATGAACGAGGTATCCACTGCCAGCGCCTGCTGCCTTTCAGCCTGATCCATAATCCTGTGTTTCATTGTGATTCATCCTCCCCCGTACTTACCGGCACAGTCTGTAATTCATGGATTCGGCAAAAGGAGTGGAGATCGCAATAGGTACAGGTTTTCCCCTCTTTCGGATCTACCGTGGCAACTCCTTCGCGAAAATCACTGGCCAGCTTATCCAGGGTCACCTGCCACTGACGAAGCAGATCGGGCCAGTCCCTGACCTGGTCTCTTATGGCACTTACCTTGTCTATCGTTTTTACGCCGGGCAAAAGGCCCTCTTCCTCGGCAAGCCCGGCGCAGGCCACCTCGCCCAGCCTGAGCTTGATAAACGTTACTGCCGCAACTGCACCCTCACTGCTCACGGCATAAAGCGGTAGCTGTGGTTCGTCCGGCCGTTCACCGATCCATGTACCCGGTTTCGGGTCACTGGCCCCTGTCTTGTAATCAATGACAACTAGCCGGCCATCAAGCAATTGATCGATCCGATCGATACGGGTACTGATATCAATATCGTTGATCGTAACGCTATGCCAGTGTTCGCATTGCCTAACTTCAAAGGGCTGGCGTTGTTTTTCAAGCTCGGCCAGTTCTGTTAACAGCCGCTTCAGCCGCTCTGTTTCCAGGTCTGTAAAGCGCCCTGTGAAAGTGAAAGGGAATTTTTGTTGATACCTTTGCACTGTCTCGGCGACCACCTGCCCGATGATGTCCTCCAGTTCCGAAGGAGTCTTTTCCTGCAGGTTTTTCAGGCTGCCCATCCTGAGCCAGAAGGTCTCCATCACTGTATGGGCGATCGATCCACGGTCCATTGCACTCAGGCCGATATCCCGTGTTTCCAGACGCCGGGCCGCAAGTCGGTGACGTGCAAACGCCCTGAAGGGGCAGGCGGCCTGATCCCTGAAGAGCGCCGTCCCTCCCCTGACCTGTTCACCGGCGGGGATTGCCCGCGCACGCTGATCAGTGAATGTTTCAGTATGCCCAGCAAGAAACTGTATACGGACATATCCTTCAAGCTGACCATCGCCATCGTATTCATCCGCAAGATAGGGCCTGATCAAGGCACTCGGTTGTAGGACTTGGTCCTTATCATTCGCGGGATAACTCAGGACCACATCACCGGCAGAACTGATCAGCCTGTCCAGCATCTTCCCTGCATAAGACAGGCGGTTTTCCGGTGAAGCGCCGGGCAACCCGAATTCACGTTGTAATGCCAGGGGAATAAAGACATCGGGCTCCGCCCGTCCAGGCCAGGCCTCTTGATGCAGGCCCATGACCCAGAGATGATCAAACTGCATCCCCGCCGCACCGTTCATTCCAAGGATCTGGACGGGTGCCTCGTGGGTCTCGGGTTGGAAACGGGTATTCACAAGTATGCGTCGCATTTGCGTACAGGCATCCTGGAAACCCAAGCGCGGACTGACAACGTCTAGCATGGCAAATTGTTCCAGAATCGATTGCCATTCATTTACTGTCTGGTACTCTCGACTGTCGAGGGGCCGTTCACCCGGCCAGGCAAAGACCTTTAATAATTCATTAAACACCCTGGCCCATTCGGCGGTGGATTGCCGCCTCCCTACATGACTCTGCAAGGTCTTTTCAAGCGACGTACAACACGCCATAAAATCACCCGGCACCAATGTCGGGTGAATATCCTGCCTCTCAAGTAGCTGCCGCAAGGAGTTAAATGTGATGCTGTGTTCACTGTATTTACGCAGTACTTCATCAAACAATGCCCTTAACGGCCTTTCTTCACTTGCTGATTTAATAAACGGTGAGCGCAGGACCCTGCTGAATTCTTCCGTCGGAATTGACAATCTGCCCAGGGAAAGGATCCGCCAGGCATCAGCAATGAGCGGGTATTCAAGCAAGGGACGACCAAGAGAAATACTAAAGGATTTTGCCGCCGACACCTCCCCATCCAGTATGGCCCCGGGTTGCATGACATCTTCAAAGGTATTTTTTATCTGTGAATGGAGGGCATTCAGATTGTGGACGACGATACCGATACTGTGATCAGGGTTTGCAGCAAGTATTTCACGGGCCCAGTGGGCCGCAGCGCTTATCTCGGAGCGCCTGTCGACCAGTCCATAAGCCACTACTCTCTGGTTTGCTTCCGCCAGAGGGACTTCACGGATGTCGCTACCGTCCGCAGCCAGTTTCTCCAGCAGCCGACGCTGCTGGGGGGTAATCTCATCAAAACCCGCAAGCGCGAGTTTTTCATTTCCCGGGAGCATTTCTCCGCTCCCGGACAACAAGTCGGGAAGCAAGGCGTGGTCGACCCAGCCGTGTTCTTGGCAGCGGTCCTGGTATTCCCGGCACCATTGCTGGAAAGCATAGGCATCTTCGTCAATATAAACATCCCCAGGAAAAACCGGGATCTGCCATTCCTGACAGATCTGCCAGGAAACCAAGGCCTGGCGCGCAGCCTGACCGCCATTCAGCAGCCGGTCAGAGACCGGGGAATGGCTGATGTTTTCGGCCCAGAGTTGTTGTTGCTGGTGGCTTGAGAGGAGCATCTGATCACATTGACGGCCTAGGGCATACCTTTCCCAGCATCTCTGTAACCATCCCTGCCAGGGCAAGATATCCGGTGACTGCCATGCCGTTTTCCCCTGCCTGGCCTGCTCCAGCGCATACTGGTATTGAAGTGCACGACTCAAGCGGGTTGTGGGGGTAATCAGGGTATAATGGCTTGCCAGCAATCGGCTGAGTTCTTTATTCATAGCTCATCCGGCATTCTCATTAATATTCTTCCCACAGGCAACTCCTTGTCCGGGACATTGGCAGACTGAACCCCGGGTGTTAGCCTTTGTCATACCAAGGGTAAATAACTACAAGAACCGATGCGAACCCCGGGATTGAAAATTGCAAATAAGTTTCAGCGTGTGTGTGTCCCTGTTGCGCCGGCTCACCCGGTCCCTGACATTGTGGATGATGCACGGGAGGGGCTGCTTAGGCCGCCCCGCAGCCTGCCACCCAAATATTTCTACGATGAGGCAGGATCACTACTCTTCACTAAAATTTGCGAAACCCGAGAATACTACCCGACCCGCACAGAAGATAGACTGTTGGCCTCACATGCGCCGGACATTATCAGGATAGCCAGGCCTGGTCAGATTATCGAACTGGGCAGCGGTAATTCGCAAAAGACGCGGCGCCTCTTTGATGCCTGTGAGAATACCGATCATACCTGCACTTATGCACCCTTTGATGTCTGTGCCCCCATCCTGGAAGAGACGGCTGATCAGCTTCAGGCAGAGTATGGCTGGCTGCATGTCACACCTTTACTGGGCGATTATCATGCCGGCCTTGACCATCTTCCGGCATTTACGGGGCGACGCCTGTTTGTCTTTCTGGGCAGCACCATTGGCAACTTCGAACCGGGAGAGGCCCACACATTCCTGCGGGAGATTACGGCTATCATGAATCCCGGGGATTACCTGTTGATTGGTGCAGACAGGGTAAAGGATACGCGGGTGCTGGATAGTGCCTATAATGATGCCGAAGGGATAACGGCTGCTTTCAACCTGAATTTACTCGAGGTCCTGAATCGTGAACTGGATGCTGATTTTAATCCCTGCCACTTCCGGCACAAGGCGGAGTTTGTTCCTGAAAGATCCAGGATAGAGATGAAACTGGTTTGCAATGCCACACATCAAATCACACTGAAGGAACTCGATGAAACGATCGCCTTCCTGCCCGATGACGAGATCCTCACTGAAGTCAGCTATAAATTTACTCATGATGGCGCAGAAAAATTACTGGAAGAAGGCGGTATGAATGTCGTAAAGCACTATGAACCGGAAAACAGGTATTTCTCGTTGATACTTGGACAATTTATCTAGGATATCCAGCTTGTGATCCATTATGAAAAAACCCGATAAGACCGAAGCGGAATGGAAGCAGAAACTGACTCCGGAACAATTTAGCATTTGCAGGAAAAAAGGCACTGAACGACCCTTCACGGGCAAATATTATAATTGCACCAGAAAAGGGGTTTACCACTGCAGCTGTTGCGGAAATCCTTTGTTCAGTTCCGAGACCAAATATAATTCCGGCAGTGGCTGGCCCAGCTTTTACGCGCCTATGGAACAACAGGCAATCAAGACCGCTTTCGATGATAGCTTCGGAATGCGGCGGGTGGAAGTCCTGTGCCAAAAGTGTGACGCACATCTCGGACATGTATTCGAGGACGGCCCGAAACCGACTGGCCTGCGTTTTTGTATCAATTCAGTCTCGCTGGATCTCAAGGAAGATGAAGAATAGTAATTGAGCATCAAAACCCTCTCGGCTATGATTAGCGGGTGAGGCATATTACTGAGTCTGAATGGATATTCGGGGCTATTTTTCTATTGGCCTACTGTTTCTTCGCGTATCTTGATTTCTATCTTGCTAACGAAATCACCACATCAATTTCCTATGTTTCACTCCTGGGCTTTGGCCTTTTGGCGCGCTCAAAACGACTGACGATAATAATTGGCGTCATTAGTGTTGTGACCACTGCAACCGGCATGTATCTCATACCATCAGAACTGGTTGATACTACCAACCGTCAACTTGTAATCATTGCCATTATTACCATTACCATTACCAGTCATATTTTCATGGATCGACAACAGGCCTTTGAAGAAAAACTTTACAGGTTTGCGAGCACAGATGCGCTTACCGGCGTGGCAAATAGGAGGACCCTGGCAAACGAGATTGAACAACGTCTTTCCGAAGCACTGCGCTACAAGAAGGACCTGTCGTTGATCCTTTTTGACCTTGATAACTTCAAGCAAATTAATGACAAGTATGGGCACCTGGCTGGTGATGAGATTCTAAAAAAGATCACGGAAATCTGCCTTAAATGGTTACGTATTACAGACGTCATGGGGCGTTATGGCGGGGAGGAATTCATGGTCGTCTGCCCAAACACATCACTGGAAGGAGCTTTGACGCTGGGAGAAAGGATCAGGGTCGCCATTCAAAATGCTGCTTTTCGTTTTGACAATGATATTATCAAGATCACCGTCAGTGTCGGGGTCACCGAACTAAGGGGGCATCTGAGCAGAGGAGAACAATCCACCATCAAGATGCAATTGTCTCACTACCTGATAGATGCTGCCGATACCGCTCTCTATAATGCCAAGTCTTCAGGCAAAAACTGCGTTATTGCATTTGACCCGGAAAAAGACAGGGTCGCTTCTGAACAGACCGTACCTGTCTGAGCGGCTTAGTTATCAATAAAATCAAACAGTAACTCGTCGCTCAACAGATTCTGCAAGACTATGGCGAGAGATTCATTCACCAAAATTTCATTATCTTCCATGTCAGGCGTCTTCACTACATCCTTTTTGCGTGACACGGTATAGTTGCGTCTGAATTCTCTGTTACCTTTCTGGACTACTGCTTCTAGTTCTATATCGATCTGGATCTGGTTCAGGAGTTTTTCTTCAATTACGGTGTATTTAATGCTTGATGTATTGATAGTCAGATAGGCATCAGGACTTTCCTTCGAAATAACGGTGTACCCGAGCGCGCTGAATTTGGCAGAGAGTTTCTTCTGCAAGGTCGCCGTCATGGCCTGGTCAGTACTGATATGCGAGGTTTCTTTATAAATGCCACCCCGTTGACCTATGATGGGAGAGCTTCGCGGATCCTCGACATCAACCTTGAGGCTGACTGGTTTGAGGGCAACATTGCTCGCCTCAGTAGAGAGTTCAGGATCAATAACAACGACTTGCGGACTGAGAGCGCAGGCATGCAGCAGCAAGGTCAGCCAAGCCAGTAAAATTAATTCTCGCATCTTCATAATATCTCCGGACATATTTATGTCATTTATTAGCCAAAGTTAACCAGCGCCATCCAGGGGCTCAAACCAGGCAAGCTTTTCATGGAGCCTGACGACCTCTCCCACGATGATCATGCTGGGTGGTTTAATCTCATGTTGTTGAGGTATCTCATGTAGATTACTTAATGTACTCACGTAGACGCGTTGGTGCTGCGTGGTAGCCTGTTGGATGATTGCCGCAGGCGTATCCGCCGACATGCCTCGTGCGATCAATTCAGCACACAACACATCAATACCGTGTGTCCCCATATAGACTGCTATGGTCTGTCTGGGTTGCACCAGTGCATCCCAGTTCAAATCCATGCTGCCGTCTTTCAGGTGGCCGGTAACAAAGATACAGGAATGGGCATGGTCGCGGTGCGTCAAAGGAATACCAGCATAGGAAGCGCAACCTGCCGCCGCAGTGATGCCCGGTACCACCTGGAAAGGAATTCCTTCACTCGACAGGGTCTCAATCTCTTCTCCACCACGACCAAAGATAAACGGATCGCCGCCCTTTAATCGCAGGACGCGCTTGCCTTCCTTTGCCAGCTTGATTAGCAACTGGTTGATCTCATCCTGTGGCAAGACATGCTGGTCCCGTTGCTTGCCGACGTAGATCCGATCGGCATCCTTGCGCGCCAGGTCTACAATCGCCGGCGCCACCAGCCGGTCATAAAGCACAACATCCGCCTGCTGCATCAGGCGCAGAGCACGGAAGGTCAGTAAATCCGGGTCACCTGGTCCGCCACCAACGAGATAGACCTCGCCGGTCTTGCTGACTGATACCGACTCATCTTCAAGCTGCAGTTCCAGTGCCTGGACCGCCTGTTTTTCGCGGCCCGCAAACAACATCTCGGCCACCGATCCCTGCAGGATATGCTCCCAGAAGCGGCGCCGTTCGCGCTGATTGGGAAACCGTTCCCTGACCTTCTGCCGGGATTTTGCCATCAATGCCGCCAGCCGGCCGAAGGATGGTGGTATCAGGGTCTCCAGCCGCGCCCGCAGAAGACGCGCCAGTATCGGCGAGGCGCCTCCCGTGGAGATGGCAATCTGCACCGGCGAACGATCGATCACCGAGGGCATGATAAAGGAACAGAGGGCCGGGTTATCTACGACGTTAACGGGCAGTTTCCTTTCCCTGCACAAACCGGAAACCGTTTCATTCAGTGAGCGATCATCGGTAGCCGCTATCACCAGCACCATGCCGTCCAGATAGCCGGGATCAAACCGGTTGTTGATATGGACCAGGTTGCCGGCGTCACGCAACGCAGAAAGCGAGCTGCACAATTCGGGCGAAACAACGGTTACCCGTGCCCTGGCCTTGAGTAACTGCAGAACCTTTCGATAGGCAACTTCACCTCCACCAATAACCAGGCAGGGCTCATCTGACAATTTGAGAAATACAGGGAGGAAATTCATCGTTTATCCGCCGGAAATGAGGCGACTTTGTAACAGGATATTGTCACGTCTTGGGCAAGGTGACTCCGGTCTGGCCCTGGTATTTGCCGCCCCTGTCCTTGTAGGAAATATCACAGACCTCGTCCGATTCAATGAAGATCATCTGCGCGACCCCTTCATTGGCATAGATCTTTGCAGGCAACGGCGTGGTATTGGAAAACTCCAGTGTCACATGGCCTTCCCATTCGGGTTCCAGTGGCGTGACATTTACGATGATCCCGCAGCGCGCGTAAGTGGATTTCCCCAGGCAGATCGTCAGGACATTACGGGGAATACGGAAATACTCTACTGTGCGGGCCAGGGCAAACGAATTTGGCGGGATGATGCATACATCACCCTTGAAATCGACAAACGATTTCTCGTCGAAGGCCTTCGGATCCACGATACTGCTGTTGATATTGGTAAATATCTTGAATTCATCGGCACAACGAACATCATAGCCATAGCTCGAGGTCCCGTAGGAGATCAACCTGTGGGAACCGTTCTGCTTTATCTGGTCGGGGGAAAAGGGCTCAATCAGGCCCGCCTGTTCCGCCATACGGCGGATCCATTTATCAGATTTGACACTCATACCGTCTAGTTATTATCCACAACGATTTTGGGGAAGACGCGACTGTAATCTTTTGCCTGCAGGGCCAGTTTGGCCACAGCCTTTCGGGCAATCTCGCGGTAGGTCCGGGCTATGGATGAATCGGGTGCAAGGGCCACCGTCGGCTTGCCATTATCGACTCCTTCGCGGATGGTGATATCCAGCGGAAGGCTGCCAAGCAGGTCCACGCCGTATTGCCTCGCCATCTGTTCACCTCCACCTGCACCGAAGATATGTTCCTCATGGCCACACTGGCTGCAGATATGGGTGCTCATGTTCTCTACGATCCCTAGGACGGAGACCTCGACCTTTTCAAACATCTTCAGGGCCTTCCGGGCATCGAGCAAGGCAATGTCCTGCGGGGTAGTCACAATCACTGCGCCGCTGACTGGTATCTTCTGGCACAGGGTCAGCTGGATATCACCGGTGCCGGGTGGCAGGTCGATCACCAGGTAATCCAGATCATCCCAGTTCGTGTCATGTAGCAGTTGTTCCAGGGCGGAAGTCACCATCGGCCCACGCCAAATCATCGGGGTGTCTTCCTCTATCAGGTAACCGATCGACATGCTCTGCAACTGGTAACTGACATTCGGTTCAAGGGTCTTGCCGTCCTTTGTGTCCGGCTTGCCATGGCAACCGAGCATGCGCGGCTGGCTCGGGCCGTAGATATCGGCATCGAGGATTCCAACCCTGGCACCCTCGGCCTGTAAGGCCAGGGCCAAATTAACGGCCGTGGTGGATTTGCCCACCCCGCCCTTGCCGGATGCCACCGCAATGGTGTTTTTGACACTCGGCAGTACCTGCACACCCTTTTGCACGGAGTGAGCAATGATTTTGCTGTTAATGGTGATACGGGCCTCTCCGATATCAAAATCCTCCCGCAGCTTTGCCCTGATTATCTCCGCCAACCGGTCATGAAATCCCGCGGCGGGATAACCCAGCTGAATCTCGATGACCGGCCCGCCATCCTCAAGTCTGACCGACTTGATAACACGCGCAGCAGCCAAGTCCTGGCCCAGGTAAGGATCTGTGATCCGGCCGATAGCGGCCTCAATCTTTTCAGGGGTTAATTCTGACATCTCTAGGGTCACGTCTGGTTTTTTATGATCCGGGCATCTTACCACAAGGCAGGGACTATAGTCAGAGACCCGGTGTGTTTTGGCCCGGCGTGAGGGACTGTTGCCAATCCATAAATTTTTGTTCTGCCGCCAGCTGACGTGTTAACTTATTGCGCCTTTATGGCATAAAAGACCGCATATGACAGACCATCCTCGAAAAATCCTGGTAACCAGCGCCCTGCCCTACGCAAACGGGCCGATTCATATAGGGCACCTGGTAGAATACATCCAGACCGATATCTGGGTGCGTTTCCAGAAGATGCGTGGTCATGTTTGTCATTACGTCTGCGCCGATGATGCACATGGCACGCCGATCATGCTGTGTGCCCGGCAGGAAGGGATCGAACCAGAAGCCCTGATTGCGCGGGTCATGGAAGAACATCAGCAGGATTTCGCGCAGTTCGCAGTGGCCTTTGACAACTATCACAGTACTCACTCGGAAGAAAACCGTGAGCTTGCTGAAATGATCTATCGTCGCCTAGCGGATGCGGGCCATATCAATCGGCGTACGATCAAGCAGGCATATGATGCGGTCAAGGAAATGTTTTTGCCGGATCGCTTCATCCGCGGAGAATGTCCGAAATGCGGAGCCGCCGACCAGTATGGCGACAGTTGCGAGGTCTGCGGGGCAACCTATACACCCACTGACCTCAAAAATGCCGTTTCGGCCCTTTCCGGCACAAAACCGGTCGAAAGGGAATCCGAGCATTATTTTTTCAAGCTGGCGGACTTCGAAACCCTGTTACGTGAATGGACACGGGGCGGACACTTGCAGGATGAGGTCAGCAATAAACTGGATGAATGGTTTGAGGCCGGGCTACAGGAATGGGACATCTCAAGGGACAAACCATATTTCGGATTCAGGATCCCGGACACAGATGACAAGTATTTCTACGTCTGGCTGGATGCGCCGATAGGTTACCTTGCAAGTTTCAAGAATCTCTGCGATCGCAGCGGGCTGGATTTTGATGAATACTTTGCTGCCGGCAGCACAACGGAACTCTACCATTTCATCGGCAAGGATATCATTTATTTTCATGCCCTGTTCTGGCCGGCCATGCTTTATGGTAGCAAGCTGCGTACACCGACTGCCATATTTGCCCACGGGTTTCTGACAGTAAATGGCCAGAAGATGTCAAAGTCGCGCGGGACATTCATCACGGCAAGGACCTACCTTGACCATCTCGACCCACAATACCTGCGCTACTACTTTGCGGCCAAACTTGGCAGCGGCGTGGAAGATATCGATCTCAATTTCGAGGATTTCTGCAACCGCGTGAATGCCGACCTGGTCGGCAAGGTAGTTAATATAGCCAGTCGCTGTGCCGGCTTCATTAACAAGCGCTTTGATGGAAAACTGGCGGCCATGATTCACAGACCGGAATTGCTGGATGAATTCACCGCCGCAGGCGAGGCAATTGCCGATCACTACGAATCACGCGAGTACGCAAAGGCCATGCGCGAGATCATGGCACTGGCTGACCGCGCCAACCAGTATATCGATGAACTCAAGCCCTGGGTCATTGCAAAGGACACAGCGCGTGAGAATGAATTACAGTCTGTCTGTAGTATGGGGATAAATCTGTTCCGCTGTCTTATGATCTACCTGAAGCCGGTCCTGCCGGTGATGGCGGAACAGGGTGAAGCATTCCTGAATGTAAAACCCCTGCAATGGAGTGACTTAGGGTCCCCCTTGCTCGATCATTCAATCAATATATTCAAACCGCTGATGCAACGAGTAGAAATGGAGAAAATACATGCCATGATTGATGCTAGTAAAGATGACCTTTCACAGAAAACTGCTGGAGGTGGGAAACCCGAACCTGGTACGGGCCATCTTGCCGATAACCCGATCGATGATGAAATCACTATTGATGATTTCGCGAAAATTGATCTGCGTGTTGCAAAGATAGTCCGGGCCGAAAATGTGGAAGGTGCAGATAAACTTCTGCAACTGACGCTTGATATCGGGGGCGAAACGCGTAATGTCTTCGCGGGAATCAGATCAGCCTATCAACCTGAGGAGCTGGAAGGAAGATTGACTGTCGTGGTCGTCAACCTGGCGTCGCGTAAGATGCGATTCGGTGTATCTGAAGGAATGGTGCTCGCGGCAGGACCCGGTGGAAAAGAACTTTACATACTGAGCCCGGATTCCGGCGCAGAACCCGGAATGAAAGTAAAGTAATATTATTTTTATGTCCGGTTTTCTGCTAATCCTGCTCAGTACCGTACTTGCAAATAATATTATTCTTCAACAGCTGGTCGGTGCAGACCCTGCGCTCGCGCTTGAGCGTAAACTGCAACTTGCTGTTGATGTCTCAATCACGCTTGTGGTGCTGTTGCCGCTGGTTAGCCTGGCCTGCAGTTTCATTGACGTGTTCCTGCTGGCGCCCTTGCAACTGGACTATCTGCGCCTGCTGGTATTCATATTGACTATCCTTATTATCTGCCTCTCATTGAAATATACCATCCGGCTGATCCTGCCGCGCCTGTCTGCAAGGATGGATGACCTGTTGCCGTTTGTCGGCATCAATACCACTGTCCTCGGAATGGTATTGCTGGGCCGGGAGGCAGCGACAGACCTGGTTCATGCACTGGCGTACGGACTGGGTACCGCAACAGGCTTCGCCTTGGTCCTCTTGCCGCTCACGGCCGTGAGCGAACGGCTAGACGAGGCCGATGTCCCTGCCCCTTTCAGGGGCCTCCCGCTCCAGTTGATCAGCTTGGCCATTGTCTCCCTCGCCTTTCAGGGTTTTACCGGGATGTTTTAATCCGATGGCCGGCATCCTGATCATACTGGCATTTGCCCTTCTGCTTGGAATGCTCCTGGGCTTGTCGGCTGATGATAGGGTGACCAGCGAAACTGACTACATCGAACAACTCGATACCATGTTGCCGCAGACACAGTGCGGCCAGTGCGGCTATTCAGGTTGCGCTCCCTATGCGTCGGCAATATTGGCCGGTGAGGTGGGAATCGATCAGTGCCCACCGGGCGGGACAAAAATCGTCCGCGATCTCTCACGCCTGCTGGGGCTCGCAGGTCCATTTCTTAAAGCCATGGACGATAATGAGGCTGTTCGGAAGATTGCATTCATTGACGAAGACAGTTGTATTGGCTGTGTCAAATGTATTCGTGCCTGCCCTGTGGATGCAATAGTGGGTGCAGTTAAACAGATGCACACGGTGGTGCCTGAGTTGTGTACCGGTTGTGAGTTATGTGTGGCACCCTGTCCTGTAGATTGTATCAGCATGCAAACCGTCAACCCGATGCCGCTGACATGAACCGTTCGGCAATTCTCAACACATGATCAGCGAAGGACTGCATCGATTTCCCGGAGGACTGAAGCTTCCAACGGAAAAGGGCCTGTCCAATGGACACGAATCCCTGATTACGCCACTGCCAGACGAGATCATTCTGCCACTCAAGCAACATGTCGGGCACCCGGCTGAACCTGTTATCTCTATTGGAGACAATGTCTACAAAGGTCAGGTCATTGCGAGGGCAAACGGATATGTCAGCCTGCCGGTCCATGCTAGTACCTCCGGGAAGATTCGAGATATCGGATTGTATGCCGTTCCCGACGCACTCGGGCTAAAAGCACCCTGTATCAAAATAGAACCGGATGGCCTTGACAGCTGGTGCGATATCCAAGGCGTGGGGGATTTTGCCTCCATGGACCCGCTGACCCTGCAACATGTAATCCGTGATGCGGGTATTTCCGGCATGGGTGGTGCAGCTTTCCCTGCCCACGTCAAACTGAAGGAAGGGACACAAACCGAGGTCAATGTATTGATCATCAATGCCGTGGAGTGCGAGCCATTCATTACCTGCGATGACCGTCTTATCCGGGAAAAACCAGGTTATATCGTGGCCGGTACACGGATGATACGTCATGCAGTACAGGCCCGACGTTGCATCATCGCCATAGAAGAAGACATGCCCGAGGCGCGCGATGCACTCTTGCCCCTGCTTGATGATGACATTGAATTGATCACGGTGCCCACCATCTATCCCCAGGGAGGGGAGAAACAACTTATCAGAGTACTGACCGGCCTTGACGTGCCAAGTAATGGTCTGCCCATTGACATAGGCATCATCATGCACAACGTTGCAACAGCGGCGGCCACCTATCGCGCAGTCCACCGTGGGGAACCCTTGATATCCCGTTATGTCACCGTCACCGGCCATGTTCCATCCCCTCGTAACTTGCAGGTCCTGCTGGGCACGCCAGTCAGGCATTGTGCCAATCAATGCGGCTATCAGGAGCGCTCTGGTGACAGCATTATCCTTGGCGGAGCAATGATGGGCACGCTGGTCAGGAACATGCACATGCCCGTAATAAAATCGACCCATTGCATTTTGGTTAAACGCGTGCTTAATCGTGCACCTGAGATGCCCTGCATACGATGCGGGAGGTGTTCTGACGTGTGCCCTGCCCGGTTATTGCCCCAACAATTGTACTGGTACGCGCGCAGTCAGGATCAGGATCGCCTTAGGAAGCACCATTTGTTTGAATGCATAGAATGCGGATGTTGCTCCTATGTCTGTCCAAGCAATATCCCGCTGGTCCACTATTACCGCGTAGCCAAGAATAAAATTAATCAACATGAGAAGTCCTTATTCGATGCGATGCAGGCAAGGCAACGCTATCTGACCAGGAAAGAACGTCTTGCAAGGGAGGCAGAACTTCAGTCAGAAAAGAGGCCGGATACTGAGGCTACAAAGACAGAAACACAGGATAAAAAGGCCTATATCAGGGAGGCCGTGAAGCGGGGCCGGACTAGGCGCCGCAAGAATCACGGTCACAAAGGTGATGTATCGGATGAATAGTTCGTCCGCTTTCAGTTCACCCCATATCCACCAGGCACCCTCTGTGCAACAGGTCATGTGCCAAGTCATATTGGCCCTGGTACCCGGCATATTGTTCTCCACCTGGATATATGGCTGGGGGGTATTGATACAATGTTTCCTCGCCGTTTTATTTGCACAAGTGCTTGAAGCAATCATGCTGCGCTTGAGAAAACAGCCGCTTCAATTGTTCCTGTTTGATGGCAGTGCTGTGGTGACCGCACTTCTGTTTGCCCTGTGTATCACACCCTACACACCATGGTGGATAAACCTGGTCGGTATGGCATTTGCAATTAGTATCGCCAAGCATTGTTACGGCGGGCTCGGACAGAATATTTTCAATCCAGCGATGGCAGCCTATATCTTTGTACTCTTGTGTTTTCCCCTTGAGCTTTCCCTGCATCCTGCTGCCGGACATTATCCGGGGCTGAGGGATACGCTGGAGATTATTGCGTTCGGAATCCAGGGTTATTCCGACGGGGTAAGCGGCGCCACCGTCCTGGCCACGCTCAAGACCGGTCTTGACGGCATGGGCATGATTTCTGAAATCCGGACCTCGCCGGTGTTTGGCCAGCTGGCCGGCAAGGGGTCTGAATGGATCCCGGTATTCTGGTTGGCAGGGGGAATATGGCTTGCCTATCAGAAGATAATCAAATGGCAGGTGCCTGCTGCCTTTCTTGCAGTACTGTTTGTCATCAGTCTCATATTTTACTGGTACGATGACAGTCACTATATCTCCCCGTTATTCACTTTACTTGCTGGTGGCAGCATGCTGGCGGCATTTTTTATCATTACCGAGCCTGTATCTTCATCTACAACACCTGCCGGCAGGATAATTTTTGCATCAGGAGTCGCGATTATTGCCTATGTGATAAGAACCTGGGGGAATTACCCTGATGGCGTAGCTTTTGCTGTGCTCCTAATGAATTTTTCCGCGCCGATTATCGACAGGTTGACACGCCCGAAGGTTGTCGGGGAGACATGATGATGTCGTTTTACAGAAACATGCTACCGGTGGCCATAACAGCAGTGCTTTGTGTTACAACGCTGGTCATCCTTAATGCAAATACCAGAGAGACCATTAGGGCGAATTCCCAAAAATACTTTTTTAAAGTTTTTGAAACCATGGTGCCGGTTGATTATAACAATTCAATTTATAATGATTATGTTGAGATAAAAGATCCTGCGTCGCCTGATGTACGAAATGCCGCGCGTGTATACCGGGTTAGGAAAGATAATATGAATATGGGTGTTATATATATGCCTGTTACAGCAGCGGGTTATAATGGTCCGATAAAACTTGCAATTAGCATATCAAAACCTGGCCGTATCATGGCAATAAAGGTGATCGAACAAAATGAATCAGATGGTCTGGGTGACCAAATCGATAATGATAAAACGGACTGGGTTGATCAATTCAACACTCATTCATTACTTAATACTCCTGTTCAAAAATGGCAGATTAAGGAAGACGCCGGTGTTTTTGATGCCGTAAGCGGAGCAACCATTACCTCCCGGGCAGTTACTTTTGCCATCAGATTGACTCTTGAACACTATCAGTTAAATAGTGATATACTTTACAGGCAGGAATCAACAAGTGACCATTAATGAGCCTTGTAGAAAAAAACAGAAATATAGTTTCCGATATAATCGATTATCTGAACAGTCATCCGGACTTTTTCCGGGATCACCCTGACCTACTTACTCGAATCAACATTCCCCATATCCCGGAACAGGAAATCAGTTCCCTGATTGAATACCAGGTCCATCGCCTTCGGCAACTGATCCTTGATACAGAAACAAAGCTACAGTCTCTTGAGAAACAGACTGACATTAACAGCCTGTTCATAGAGGATGTGCTGGGATATTCACTGTCATTATACGAATGTGAAAATATCGAAACGTTATTCAACAAGGTAGATTGTGGACTGAAACAGTATTATTCCGCCGATCGGACAGCCCTGTTGGTATTCCCAAAGCCCGGCTGTATCAGGGCATTATCTGACTATGGCATCAAACCGGTTGATGATAAGGTCAGGTTTATGTTCACCGAGCTCTTCCACAGAGACAAGCCACTTTGCGACAGCCTTCAGGAAGAGCATCTGAAAATGCTTTTCGGAGAGGACACAGATGCTATCCGATCAACTGTTCTCCTACCATTACAGGGTGATTGCTGGCAAGCACTGCTAGTGTTGGGATCACATAACAGGAATTCCTACCGTCACGGCATCGAACTTGAGATGCTCATTTATATCAGCAATCTGATACAGCGCAAGCTCAATCATTTTATTGAATAATTTCTTTTGCTTATCCAGGCACTACTGCCAGACTGCGAAAATCAATATTAAAATCAAATAGCCTTGTTTTGAGTTAGTTATTATACTAGCCTGAAAAATAAGCCTTTATTATGGACACAGATTTTCACTGTTACGCGAAGCAACACAGTAAACCCAGCTTTGTAATACAGTTGTATTAATCTGCAACTATGATCCGGGCAGATGCCATATGGGTCTGTCTCCCGTCCTGGATGACCTGGATTGATTTTTTAATACTGATTCTTTAACGTGTTGCTAGAGTTCACATTTGATGCTAACTGACAAAAAAGATTCTATGGAATCGTTTAATTTCAGCGATCTCAGTTTTATGATTGTTGATGATGATCCCATAGTCCTCAAACTGGCTGAAAAAATCCTGACCGAGGCCGGTGCCAAGTCCATAGTGTCTGCCTGTAACGGGCTAGAAGCCATAAACAACCTTTCTGCACCTGACGCCGTATTTGATGTAATCCTGTGTGATCTGAACATGCCCGAAATGGATGGTGTAGAATTGTTACACAAGATTGCAGAGAAGAATTATACCGGGGGTATCCTGCTACTCAGCGGGGAAGATGACCGCATGCTGGAAGCAGCCTATGATCTCGCCAGGGCACATCAACTAAACATGATCGGTGCAATCCCCAAGGACCTCCTTGTGTCTGATACAGTCAACAGGATCCGGGAAAACTACACGCCCTACCACTCCAGGGAAAAGGATATACAAGCGGAGCCGATTACAATAAACGAGCTTGAATCCGGTATTCAAAACAAAAATAACTCTCTCATTTTATATTTTCAGCCCAAGGTATCTATCAACAATATGGATATTATCGGTGTCGAGATACTTGCTCGCTGGCAACATCCCGATAGGGGAACACTACTGCCAAATACATTTATCCCCTTGGCAGAGGAAGCGGGGTTGATAAACGTACTGACATACTCAATTTACAGACTTGCACTGAAGCAGATTAGCCAATGGCAAAAGGCAGGTATTAATCTGAATGCCTCGATCAATGTCTCTGTAAATTCATTTGCCTCACCTGAATTTTCCGAATTTCTTATAAATGCGGCCAATGAATACGGTGTTGATACTTCAAGAATAATACTGGAAGTGACTGAGAGTGAAATCATGACAGATGCCATCAAGTGCCTGGAAATGATGATGCATCTCAGAATGAAAAAATTCGGTCTGTCAATTGATGATTTCGGCACCGGACATTCTTCCATGGAGAAACTGAAAACCATTCCCTTTACAGAACTTAAAATTGATCGGGCATTTGTCAGAGATGCGGACAAGAATTCCGCAGCAAAGTTTATCGTTGAATCCAGTGTAGATCTGGCTAAAAAACTCAACATGAAAATTGTGGCTGAAGGGGTAGAAAACCGCGGTAATTGGGACCTGGTAGAACAACTAGGTTGTGACCAGGTTCAGGGATTTTATTGTGGTGCACCCATGTCGAATCCGGATCTCATGGATTACCTGAGATACTGGAAAGGCCCCCACTGAAACACCAACACCTCAGTTAGCCGATTGCCTTACGCCATAAAGCTTCGAGTAAAGGCCATTCTGGGACAGTAACTCCCTGTGACTGCCTTGTTCACTGATAGTACCGGATTCGAACACATATACATGGCTTGCCTGTTTAATCGCACTCAACCTGTGGGCAACGATTATTGTCGTCCTGTTATGTAGGAACCTGCTCATTGCTTCATGCAACCTGTATTCTGTTTCAGCGTCGAGGGCGGAGGTTGCTTCATCCAGAATAACTACCTTGGGATCCGTCAGAATCATCCTGGCAATTGCCAGGCGTTGCCTCTGCCCCCCGGAAAGACGCACCCCCTGCCGACCAACAATCGTATCGAGACCCAGAGGCAGTTCCTCTACAGTAACCTTTAATTGTGCAATTTCCAGTGCCTGCCAGAGTTCAGCATCACTGGTATCACGACCCAGAGTCAGGTTGGTACGAATGGTGTCGTTAAATATGGCAGGATGCTGAAGAACCGTCGCTACGTTTTCACGGACAACATCGAGACCGATCTGTGATACCGGTATGTCATCGTAATAGACCATCCCGGAACGGGCCGGGTAGAGGCCAATCAGAACTTGTACCAGGGTTGATTTGCCTCCACCACTGGCTCCCACCAGGGCAACCTTGTCACCGGGTTTTACGACCAAATCGATTCCATTCAGCACATCCGGTCCATCACCATAAGCAAAATAGAGATCTTCAATCCTGATCCCCACCGTAGTCTTGTTGAGAAAGGGATTTACCTCGTGAGGATAATCAGGTTCCTGATTCAAATCCGCCAACTTGTTTATCCGGTTCAGCGCTGCATTGGCGCTGTAATAGGCATACTGGATATTAAGAATCTCCTGAACGGGGCCCATCATGAACCACAGGTAGCCAAATACGGCAAACATATGCCCGATAGTCAGATCTGAAAAAACTACCATCAACATCGATACCGCCCGGAACACATCAAAACCAAATAGGAAGACCATGAAGCTGAAGCGGTTGGCAGCATCACTCTTCCAGGCAAAGGCAGACCCATGGTTCTTTACTGCACGGGCCTGATCGATGATCCGGAGTATGTAATGCCGCTCCCGATTGCTTGCCCTGATCTGGTGGATGGAATCCAGTGTTTCGGTAAGAGCCTGCTGAAATGCGGCAAAGGCTGCGTTCTCCCTGCTTTTCAATTCCTTAACCTGTTTCCCCAACAGCATGGTGAAATAAATGACGACCGGATTTGCAAAGAGAATAAAGAGCGCGAGTTGCCAGTGAATCCAGAGCAGGATAACAGCGACACCGACAATCGATAGCAAGGCAACAAGTAACCGGCTTACCGTGGTTCCGACAAACTGGTCTATGGTATCCAGATCAGTAACAAAATAAGAAGCGACAGTACCACTACCCAATGTTTCATACTCGGACATCGATACTTTTTCCAGACGGGAAAGCAAAGCACGTCTGATCCTGTAAATTACATCCTTTGCTATAAAAGTGAATTGTCTCGTCTGCCAGACATTCAATATTAGTGCTATCAGCCTGAGGAGCACTGATAAAATAAATACAGTCAGGATATAGAGTACCGGCCCATGCCATGTGGCCGGCGTTAATGAATTGATAGTCCCGACAATCATCCCTGGTTGGTCCAAGAGGACCTCATCGACCAGAAGTGGCAGCAGGAGGGGAACAGGCACGCTGCTGACGGTTGCCATAATCGCAATCAGGTTGGCAAGAATGACTTCTTTCCGGTGCTCTTCAGCGACGGAAAGAATATAGCGCCAGTCATATCGTAACTTTGTCATCGGGAATTATTGGTAGCTTGCAGCATGTGCCAGTATATTTCTTAATCTGGAAATTAACGAATTTCCCTGCCAGTTTATTTAAACCATTCCAGGGGACCCTCGTCCATCAGGGCGACCTGCTCACGCAACGAGAGGATCTGGTCCTGCCAGAAATGCTGGGTATTGAAATAAGGAAAGGCCGGCGGAAAGGCTGGGTCATCCCATCGCCGGGCAATCCAGGCCGCAAAATACATCATACGCAAGGTCCTTAATGCCTCAACCAGGTGTAATTCACGGGGATCGAACTCACAAAATTCGATATAACCCTCAAGCAGATCTGCCAGGCGTGCCGTCATATAAGGACGATCACCGGACAGAAACATCCATAAGTCCTGGATTGCAGGGCCTTTTCTGGCATCGTCGAAATCAAGAATGAACGGTGTCTCATCACGCCAGAGAATATTGCCATGATGGCAATCTCCGTGCAGTCGTATAGAGACTATCTCACCGGCACGCGCGTAGCATTGACGAACCCGTTCAATGGCAATGCTGCACAATGAAGTATATGGCTCCCGGAGCTCATCCGGAATAAACCCGTTCGCTAGCAGGAAACTCACCGAATCCTCGGCAAAATCCTTGATACTGATCTCGGGCCTGCAGCTGAAGGCCCCGCTCCTTCCCACGGCGTGAATTCTCCCGATATAACGACCCAGTTGCTTCAACTGGTCGGGTGAATCAAGCTCAGGGGGCCTCCCGCCCTGACGCGGATAAAGAGTAAAACGAAAGCTGGCATGGTTATGTAACGTCTCTCCTTCATGCACCAGGGGGGCGATTACCGGGATCTCATGCTCTGCCAGTTCCAGGGTGAATCGGTGTTCTTCCCTTATTTGCGCATCGGACCAGCGGCCGGGGCGGTAAAATTTAGCAACCAGTGGCGACCCGTCATCTATGCCCACCTGGTAGACCCTATTCTCGTAGCTATTCAGGGCATAAATCGTACCATCGCAATAAAATCCTTTAGTTTCAACAGCATCGAGAATCTTTTCAGGATTAAGATTAAGATAAGACTGTAATTCTTCATTTTCAGGCATGTCCATTATTGTAACAGCACTATGGTGCTGATCAGCCTGATTGAATATCATGACCCTATACTTTACAAAGAGGCGGGTTATGCCAGTTGATATTGCCACTATTACCGCTGAAGCTCATACCGGTGAGGTAGATGCCCAGGTTCGCCTCGCGGAACTGTATGATCAGGGATTTGGCGTACCCGCCGACCCTGCTCATGCGGCCTACTGGTACCGAAAGGCTGCCGACCAGGGTTGTGCCAAGGGACAGCGGCGACTCGGGAAGATGTATGCCAACGGTCGTGGCGTGGAAAATGATTATGTCTCAGCCGTACACTGGCTCAGCCTTGCAGCAAACCAGGATGATGCCTCTGCCCAGGCCAGCCTCGCCTGGTGTTACCAGCAAGGCCTGGGGCTGGAGAAGGATATCTATCAGGCCAGCAAGTGGTATCAGCGTGCCGCCAAACTGGGCCATCCTGGGGCCTGTTACAACTTGGGTTATATGTATGCCAATGGCTTCGGGGTGGAGCAGAATGATACGGAAGCCCTGCACTGGTACCGTCTGGCTGCCGATCAGGGCCATTGCAAGGCGCAACTGAATGCCGCACTGATGTATATCCAGGGGATCGGTACGGAAAAAAATGAAGCTGAAGGTGCAAGACTCTATCAACTAGCCGCCAACCAGGGCTATGTCAAAGCACAATATAATCTGGCCATGTTGTATGCCGGTGGTTACGGTGTGCCACAGGATGACTATGAATCACTCAAATGGCTTACGGAGGCTGCCAACAAGGGCTATGTAAGGGCACAGTTTAATCTCGCCCTTGCCTATATTTATGCCCTTGGAACTGACCAGAACTATGAAAAGGCCATCACTTGGCTCCAGCGCGCAGCAAGGCAGAATTACTCCAAGGCGTATTACCAGCTTGGTTACCTTGTCGGGGAAGGGCTGGGGACAACAGCCGATCCCTATGAAGCCGCAAAATATTACCGTCTTGCTGCAAACCTGGGTTATGCACGTGCCCAATTCCGGCTGGGAAGGCTGTACGATATTGGCAACGGCGTAAATGTTGATCGTATTGCGGCACACTACTGGTATCTGCAGGCAGCACAACAGGGATACAGTAAGGCCCAGTTCATACTGGGGCTGAATTACGCCGGCCGTAAGGGTGCTCAAACTGATATGATCAGGGCATGTGCATGGTTATCGCTCGCCGCCAGGAATAACAACCAGAAGTTTCTATCAGTCCTGAACAAGATAGCAGCCAAACTGGATACGGATGAAATGATAGAGGCCAAGCAACTGGCTGACAGCCTTTGTCATGAAAAAATTGATGAAGAAAGCCTGATGGTTACCCTGTAAATTTGCTGTTTACCCCATCTTACCATCAGCCAGCGTTTACATATGCCTGTTTCCTGTTTCATCAATTTGATTCTTTCACCTGTTTATTGATTAAATACCACTCTTCTTATACAGAGTATCCGATAAAATTAAACAGGCAGATTTAAATCTGCAACTTTTGACTCGTTGCTTTTAACTTTTCGCTATAGTTCAGGAGAGGTGTAGGCTGCCATATCGAAAAAGCAGGATATCGATTAAGTGAAACGATGGAGAGGTGCCGGAGTGGTCGAACGGGGCGGTCTCGAAAACCGTTGTACGCTCGCGCGTACCGAGGGTTCGAATCCCTCCCTCTCCGCCAACTTATTCAAATACGACCCATCTGGCAGTATTTTAACGAGAAGGAGCCGGGAGAACCTAGTACGAACCCTTCTCCTTCCCTGCTATTTTAGAAGCAGGCCTGAATCAACAATAATAATTTTCATGAATCGGTTATTCTTTATGAAGAAATCCTTTGATTGATAATCTTGCACTGGCCGAAAACTTGGAATAGTTAATGTTTCCCCGTCAATTTAAATCACTTATTCCAGCAGTAATATTCCTGGTATCCCTATATATGGCCGCCTGCGACAGAAACCAGGCAGGTCATGTGGAAACTTTTTCGGGCCTGACCATGGGGACAAGCTATAGCATCAAGTTTATTCCACCGAAAAATGTCAATCTGACGGCAATTAAACAGGATGTCGAGAACCGTCTGCAAAATATCAATGCCAGCATGTCCACCTACCTGGAAGATTCGGAATTATCATTAATCAACAAGACCGGAGCAAATGTCTGGGTCCCTGTATCAAACGACCTGTTTAAGGTACTGGAAACTGCCAGAAATATCAGTATTAAGAGCGAGGGGGCGTTCGATATAACCGTTGGCCCCCTGGTTAACCTCTGGGGATTCGGACCTGAAAAGCGACCCATCGTCACACCGGATGAAAGGGTTATAAAAAAACTCCTGAATAATACCGGCATCAACAAGATCAAACTGGATAAAAATAACAAAGCCATTAAAAAGGCACATGATTCTGTTTACATCGATTTATCCGCTATTGCAAAAGGATTTGCCGTAGACAGTATCGCCTCACTATTACATGAAAAATACGGTCTGAATAGTTACCTCGTAGAGATTGGCGGAGAAGTCAGCGCGTCGGGATATAATCAGGGAGGGGAAAGATGGCGAGTCGGGATTGAGAGGCCTGAGCCTGAAAGACGGGAAATCCAGCGAATTATCCGGCTCGAGGAAATAGCAATGGCAACTTCTGGAGGTTATCGGAACTATTTTGATCTGGAAGGGAAACGGTATTCCCATACAATAAATCCTGCTACCGGGCAACCTGTTACCCATAATCTTGAGTCAGTAACGGTGCTCCACAAGAGCGCCATGATCGCCGATGCATGGGCTACGGCAATGCTGGTTATGGGCGTAGAACAGGCAAAAATTAAGGCGGAAGAATATCAACTTGCTGTTCTCATGGTAGCTAAACTGGACAACGAGCGGCATCTAGAGATCATGAATAATCATTTCAGAAAATACCTGCTGCCTTCAGAATAAATAGATCTAGAATGAATGCCATACCGTTCCTGTTGATAATGGCCCTGATAGTCTGGTACTGGCAAATAAACCTCAGAGCCCGGGAACATGCCATTCGGCAGTGCAGGTTGATATGTAATGACATGAAATTACAATTGCTGGACCAGACCGTTGCCCTGGCTTCAATGGCAATACAATTAGAGAAACGCTATCAAATACGGCTTGTACGCAAATACAGATTTGAAATAAGTCAGGACGGGTTTAACCGCTACCAGGGATGTATGAAATTACATGGTTTGAAACTACAGTACGCTGAATTTAACCTGCCAGATGGCACAGTTATCATGGATAGGGACAACAGACAGGTGCATTAAGAAATTTATCAGAGGAATCGTTTATGCCTTCATTCGATATAGTTTCCGAAGTAGATACACATGAACTTACAAATTCGGTAGACCAGGCCAACCGGGAAATTACCAATCGCTTTGATTTCAAGGGTACTGATTCACGTGTTGAACTGGCAGAGAGCCTTATCACGCTTATAGCCCCTGCCGAATTCCAGATAAAACAAATTGAAGATATCCTGACAAACAAGATGTCTAAAAGGGGAATTGACATCAATTGCCTGGAGAGAGGCGACATATCTGAAAGCAATAATCAGGCAAGACTGGTATTCACAGTGCGTCAGGGAATTGACAAGGAAACGGCAAAAAAACTGATAAAGCTGATTAAGGAATCCAAACTGAAAATCCAGTCAGCTATTCAGGGTGAACAGGTAAGGGTAACGGGTAAAAAACGAGACGACTTGCAGGAGGCCATCCACCTCCTGAAAAACAGCAAGCTGGACTTGCCCCTGCAATTCGTCAATTTCAGGGATTAGTCCCTTGCAACCAGCCCTTTCTGCAATTGCTCGGCACCCATACTTCAACAATCAAGCCTTTGCGTCTTTCAGACTCAGGACATTGTATGTCGTGACGGGACGTTGAAAATTTTTGATGTTCAAATCGCCGATGGATCCTACCTCTATTCCAGGTTGCCACCTTGTGTGAGCCCATGGGCGATAAGGGCAGCATTCATCGCTCCTGCATTGGTACCCATGATTCCTTCTATTGCAATGCGTTCATCCTCGAGTATCCTGTCGAGGACGCCCCAGGCGAAAGCACCATGCGATCCACCGCCCTGCAGGGCAAGATTAATGTGCTTATTTACAGTCGGTCTATGGCGTTTTGCTTTATGTGCCATACTGGTTTTCTCCCCGGACCATGCGTGAGGAAGCTTTTAAAGTCTTGAATTGATTTTGTCCCTAGGTGAAAATTACCTGGTCAATCCTGACCCGGGCATTAATATTAGTCTTTTTTATCCAACTGTGATTCAATATCTGAAAACAGGTTTTTTGTAGCATTTTCAGCTTCTCTTTTTGCGGCCTCAGCCCTTTCCTTGATACGTTTAACATGTTCCGAATGTGATATCACCCTTGACGCACTTCGTTCCAGTCTATCCTGCTCATCCATAAACATGGCGAGATCTTCTTCTACCTGCCTTCCGAGATCATCGTTTTTCAACTGCTGAACCTCTATCTCCTGACGTCTGATCTGTTCTGCGGTCTGCACATTAACCTTGGCCTGATGTGCATTTTCCAGGTTCTTTTCAGCCTGCCTCAACTTGTATTCAGCCATCCTCATCTGATCTTCAGCTTCTTTCCTGGCCTTTTCATCAAGGGCATCGGCCTGTGCAGCACGAAGTTTTTGTGCTTCAAGGGCCGCTGCAGCCTTGGCTGCTTCAGCTTCCCTTTTGGTCCTTTCTATGTCATTCAGAACTTCCTTTATCTTGCTGGATTCCTTTTCCAGCTGCTTCTTTTCATGTTCAAGCCTTGCACGTTCCTTGGCTCTTTCTTCTTCAAACTGCTTTTTATATTCATCTATAATGCTTTTTGCTTCTTCTGCTGCTGCCTTGCGTGCTGCTTCAGCCATGGCATTTTTCTTGTTAGCCTCTTCCAGCTCGGCATTTGCTTTAGCTACTTCCTCGGCGAGTGTACGTCTTTCTGCCTCAAGCTTGGCCTTTGCCTTGGCCTGGGCCTCCTTTTCCATATTAGCCTGCTCTTCACGTTTCCTGCTGGCCTCTTCTTCCAGGGCCTTATGCGATTCTTCAAGTTTCTTTTTAACCTCATCGGCACTCTGTAATTTTTCCCTGGCCTCGGCAGCTTCCTGTTCAAGCTTTTCCCGCTCCTTCCTTATTTGCTCCTCAGCCTCCTGCTTCATTTTTTGGAGCTTCTCCATCTCCTCGGTATTCTTGGAATAAATCTCCTCCAGTTTCTTCTTTTCGTCGGCAAGACGTTTTTCCGTTTCTTCCTTTAATTTTGCAATCTTTCGGGCTTCTTCTTCCTTGAACCTTCTGGCCTCTTCTTCGGCTGCTTTCTTTTCAATCTCGAGTTTTTTTCTCTCATCTTCCAGTTCCTGTTTCTTGCGCCTTATATCAGTTGTATCCTCATCGTCCCTGGCTTCGGCCAGCCTATGACTAGTGTCCTCGAGCTTCAATTCATTCTTGGCAATGTCCGCATCGATCACGGCTGAACGTACTGCCGGATCATCATTATCCTCTGATTCAAATACAGGAGCCCGTTGTGTTCTGCGTTTTGGCTTGCCTTCCTTTGAGGATGGTTCCGGGCGTGTGGTTTTTGCCGGAGCCGGCCTGTCTTTTTTCAGAGTAGGTGCTTCTGCCTTCGCTGGAGTCAGTTTTTCTTTTTTCGGTGCAGTCGCTTCTGCCTCTGAACCCAGTGACGGTATCGAAGCCAATCCGCCTTTTAGGACGCTGACATTAAATCCGTTATTAATCAGGGTGAAAGCAGCAGCTGAACTGCGACCACCTGAATCACAGCAGATAATATATTGTTTGTTCTTATCCAGTTTATCCAGCTGCGCCCGCAACATGTTAAATGGAATATTGATGCTGCCCTTAATACTGGATTCCTTAAATTCATCTTTAAAACGGACATCAAGCCAGACTGCACCAGCTTCCACCAAGGTCTTGCCCTGATCATAAGTGACTTCGCTCATTGAAGGTATTTTTACCAGTGTGATGAAGTTTTCCTTGCTGAGCTTCATCAAGATACCATCGGTCTTCATAATGACAGACGCATTGCGTTTACCCCCCATCAGCAACGCTTCTTCACCAAAACTGTCACCAGGAGACAAATCAGCAAGCTTGACCGGCTTGGAACCGGGGGATGGTATTCTGGAAACTTCACACTGGCCATCCTGAATAATGTAATAACTGTCACCGGGATCGCCCTGCTTGATTACCGTATTACCTGCCTTGAATTCCAGGGGCTCAAGCATGACAAATAATTGCTGGATATTGGCGGTTGGCAACTGGCTGAAGATTTCGGATTGCAACATCTTGGTCATCCAGTCGACCGCATCATCTTCATCCCCGATTTCGCTGACTTCAAAATGTCGACTGGCGGTTATAGTTGTACTATCCGACTTGTCTGCAACAATTGTCCTGTCGACAGCAGCCTTATCCAGTTGGAGAACCATGCAGTCTTCCACGGCCCTGGCGGTAAACTGGCGTGGCAAAAGGCGAGCCATGGCATAGCGTGCACTGTCTGTACCTCCTGTAATGGTACTTTTCACTTCCCTGTTCGAAAGCATTTCGATCACGCCCTCTAGCAGGTAATACGTAAAATTGTCTCTGTCTCCCTGTTTAAAGACGACGTTCCTTTTCCCGTACTTGAACACCTTCCCCATCTGGATAATCTCGTTCTGGGCCTGGGTAGACAGCTCATCGAACGGCACCAAGGTCCTTATCAGTTCAACATACGGTTTTTTGTCTAGTTCTTTATTAAAGATCATTCGCTACATATCCCTCGGGCGGGAAGATTCATGTACACTTTCGACTGGTTTATTTTAGGACCGACCTAGCCTTTAAGATTATATAGTTTTGATGATAGATAGCATACCCGTAAGTCTATGAATCAATTAACACAATTAATAGCGGAACTGGGCATGGGCATTGGCTTAGCGGCAATTGTCCCGGCCCTGCTTGGCCTAGTTCTCATAGTCGCCGCCCTGAAACGCCTCAGACACCGGAAACTATTCTCCGCCGGTTTTAACGGGACACTGGGTCTCTGCCTGTTATTCAGCGCGGTAATCTTGCTTCTTGTTGCAATAAATATTCATACATATCAGAGACTTACATATGAAGAGCCCATACTGACGATCAGTTTTCAACAACTTGCCGAGAAACAATATACAGCGACCTTAGACTACGCTAACGGCCAGAAACAACACTACAGCCTGACCGGTGATGAATGGCAGATTGATGCAAGGGTCATTAACTGGTCACCTCCGGCAAGAATTTTGGGACTTAATGCACTCTACCGCCTAGAGAGGCTGCATGGCCGTTATCGATCCATCGATCAGGAGCGGCAATTGGAAAGAACAGTCTATCCACTGTCGGAGGAGCGCGGCCTAGACATCTGGTCACTGGCAAAAAAGTATCAGGACCGCGTGTCATGGATAGACACATATTTTGGCAGCGCGACCTACCTGCCAATGGAAGACGGCGCCACTTACGAGGTATTAATCACTCAGAACGGTCTGATTGCCAGACCAGTGAATACAGCCGCCAAAACAAAACTGCACCAATGGAAATAGCCCGGCCTTTAATGGTGCGGCGTTACTGCCTGAAATTGATCCTGAAACACACACCGCTGGAATCGGCAAGGTTTTCCGCAATAATTGTTCCATTATGAAACTCGGCAATAATCCTAGCGATATAAAGCCCGAGGCCGAGATGCGGGCTGCCTTTCCTGTCCTTGTCACGGACAGATACCATCGAATTGAACAGTTCCCCCTTCATCTCTTCGGGTAAGAGCGGCCCCCGGTTGACAATACTGATGAAACTGTCAGCTCCATCAGTGTGCAAGGAAATAATAACTGGCTTGTCCGGCACACTGAAATCGACTGCATTTGAAACCAGCTTGTCGATCATCTGCATAAACAGATCCGGCGCAATATTCATTACATGTTTGATCGGGGGGAGATTCAGTTCAAACGGGTGTGGTGCATAGGCAAGGCGGTAACCGTCAATAGCCTGGGTCAACAGCTCACAAATATTAACCCTTACTTTTTCTGTCCCCTGCAGTGCCTGCTCCAGCCGTGCAGCTTCACTCAGACGGGTAACCAGGGTATTCAGGCGTTGAATACCATCCCGCGCCCGTTCGATATAGACCTGTTTGTCCGTTTCAATATCTGAATCCAGATTGTCCAGAGATGATTGCACTACTGCCATGGGTGTACGCAACTCATGCGAAAGTTTCCCCGCCATTCCTTCAAGATAATGGTTATATTGCCTGAGCCTTTCCAGGATTGCGGCGTAGTTACGAGACAGATCACCAATTTCATCACTGGCCTGACTCACCGGCATATCGCCCACCACTCGGCCATACTCATCTATCGCGGTGGCCGCTTCTCTGCTTAAACGCCTCAATCTCACAGACAACCTGCTGGCGAAGAAAAGCAGCAGTAGAGTTATTATAAAAAACAGTAGCAAGGTCCTGTTAACTAGGCCAACCAGAGCATCACGTTGCAATAACTGGATATTATTGGTTGTTTCCTCGGCCACAACTACGCCCCTGATCTCATCAAACACCCATACAGGAGCGGCGGCGGACACGATGACAGCCTTTTTATCAGGCGATGATCGCCAGCGAGAACCGGCATTGCCCCTGAGTGCCGATCTGATCTCCTCGCCGTATAACCGGGAGGCGCCTGCGAGATCATCTTTGAACCGGTCAGTTACCGGAGGCAACACCAGTTTATAAAAGAGGTTGAGGGGGTGTTTTTTAAAATCCTGCTTCAGGCTGCCGGAATTGGCAAGCACCTGCCCCCTGCTGTCCAGTACCCAGATCCTCCTGCCCGGACTGCTGTGCAGGCGAGTAATCAAAGTTTCCAGATAATTATCCGGCAGTATGACCCGCCCGGGACGGTTCAGGGTGTTTTTTCCGGCAGTACCAGTGTAATGGAAATCAATCTGTGTGCCCCTTTTGTCGGTGTCAGCAACCATTATGCCTAGTCGCTCATGTACTAGGTTAAGAGGCAGGGCAATCTCAAGGTCATACCCTTCTTGGGAGGGCTGCCAGCTGGCAACGATGTTTGTTTTATATCGAATGAATTTCTTTTCGATCCAGTCGACCTCAACAGTTTCAATCTGAAATGGATTGAACATCCCCGGCACAGAGGGTGCAAGATAGTAACGTTCCTTCACCACATAATCATCCCCGATAACCAGTATCACGTGATCACTGTCAATGATCGTTTCACTGTCAGGCTTATGGTAGATAGTCTGGTCGTCCCTGATACGAAGTAATATATGCAGGGTATTCTCATGGATACCCGCAACTAGCCTAAACGCTACTGGTTCCGTAATATTGCCTGCATCGTCGGCAAATGACTGCGGATAAACCTCCGACCAGTCAAGATATTGCACCCAGTCATCCAGATACCCGTCTGTCTGCATCGGTGTTTCAATCTTGTGTATGAACAGAGTCGGATCTACGGCCGTTTGTCTGTCAGGAAACTGGCGGTAACTCTGATGCAGGGAGGTGGCAATGGCTTTTGCGGTATCGAGTAATGAGGTCTCGAGGTTGCTCCTCAATCGATACTCCATTTCACGCATGTATTCATAGGCAATATAAGGCAGGGTTAATATCGCGATGGAGAGCAATAAAAGTTTAACGCGAATTGTAAAGCGGAATCGGGGACGTGTATTAATATCTGCCATCTTGATTAGTCCTGCTGATCAGTTACTTTTATCAGGCATTCCAGCGGTAACCCAGACCATAGACCGTCTCGATGCAGTCAAAATCCTGATCAACAGCGATAAACTTTTTCCTGATCCTCTTTATATGTGATGTGACTGTCCCTTCATCCACAAAGATTCTTGCTTCACTCATCAATTGCTCCCTGCTCTTCACATGACCCGGTCTGCTGGCAAGGGAACAGATGATCCAGAATTCTGTCAATGTCAGGTCAATTTTCCTGTTCTGCCATTCAGCCAGCAGACGGTTTTTATCTATCAAGAGGTTTCCGTGGTGAATAATGTCTTCAGCCGGGACTGGGCTACGCAATGCATCAACCCTTCTGAACAAGGCAGCAATCCTGGCCAGCAATTGCGGCAAGGTTATGTCCTTGGTCAGATAATCATCTGCGCCGAGCCTGAGACCCGAGATTGTATCCAGGTCAGAGTCCCTCGCTGTGAGAAATATAATCGGAACTGTCTGCGAAAGAACCCGTAGCTCACGACAGAGATCAAATCCTCCCTCGTTCTCCTCACCCAGGCCAATATCTATTAGCACCAGGTCAGGCAGGCTCGACTTGAAGTGCCTTAATGCATCCTGTCGGCTGGAAAAGCTACTCACCCTGTATCCCTGTTTGACCAGGGCATCTGAATAGTTTTCCCGGATAGCTTTTTCGTCTTCAACCAGCGCTACAGTTTTAACCATGCTACATCCTCGCATTACCCCGCTGCCAATTTATAACATTATCAGGGAAAAATATTCCCCCCGCGAACAATTACCATAATTTCGCCATATTTCATCGTTTCATTTCCCTTTTTTCAGCGCAGTTCCGCCACTGAGAGACGCTTAAATATATCGCTGTAACCCACTTGATTAATACAGGAGAACTGAAATGAAACATACATTCATAACCCTTGCCCTGGTAAGCCTTTTTGCCAGCTCATCCAGCATGGCAGATGAACAGTCAACCCGGGCCATACACGAGACCGCCGGTTTCGGTACCGGTGCACTGATAGGCGGACTTATCGCCGGGCCTCCGGGGATTGTCCTTGGTGCCATTGGCGGGACGATTTATGGAAATCGCCAAGGCGAAAAAGAAAACCATGTTACCGCAGTAGAAACAAAACTTCAGGACAGGGAAATTGAGCTGGCTCTGGTGAAAAATGAACTTTCACAGACCCGGACTGAATACGCCCGCAAATTACAAAAAGCAGCCCTGGGGGACCGGCGTGCCCCGTTGGATAAACTGTCCGATGGTGTGTCCTTATCCGTCTACTTCCGCACCAACGAGAGCATGGTTGACGCCGGGTTGAAACCACACCTGCAAAAGCTTGTCACGCTTATCAAGGACATACCGGAAATATCGATCAGCCTGAATGCCTATGCCGATCAACGAGGAGACGACTCACATAACCTTGAGTTGAGCCGTGCACGCGCTCATGCAGTTGAGGCCGAACTTATTGAGGCGGGACTGCCCGGCAATCGCATCTACCGGCATGCACATGGTGAAAGTAACGCCAAAGCGGCTGAGGGTGATATCGAAGGCTACATCTTTGACCGTCGCGTGGACATTGAACTCACTCTGGATACGGAAGTGTAAACATCAACCGAGCGGAACAAGCCGATATGAAGATCAATAAAACACACCTGCTGGCGAATACTGTGCTGTGTATCCTGGAGAGTCTCCTTGCAGCGATTATAGGCACTGTATTTCTGGTGTTGCTTGTCCTGTTGCTGTCAGGCGTCGCCAGCGCCGAAACCACGGAAGGTTTGGCTGCAACGGACATCATCACTGTGCGTGACGCCGGGGAAGTCACACGCGGTACCCTGTTATTCCGACACTCAGAAAATTTCCGCAGCGCCCCGATCCTAGAAACCGGGGTCCAGATGGATATCACGGGGATGATTGTCCGTGTCAGGGTGCGGCAACGCTTTCACAACCCTGACACGGTCTGGCAGGAAGGGATCTACGTATTCCCACTACCGGAAGATGCCGCAGTGGATCATCTGCGCATGCAGATCGGCGAGCGTGTGATTGAAGGACAAATCAGGGAAAAAGAAACTGCAAGGAAAGAATATCAGCAGGCGCGCGACAGCGGTAAAAAGGCCAGCCTGGTAGAACAGGAACGTCCGAATATCTTCACCACCTCGGTGGCAAATATCGCACCGGAGGAAGAGATCACGGTAGAGATCGAGTACCAGCAGACAGTACGTTATGACTCGGGTGAATTTCGCCTGCGTTTCCCGATGGTCGTGGCACCACGCTATATCCCTGGCAAGACAGTTATAAAAGGGTTCAGCGGCACTGGCTGGGCGGTCAACACGGATCAGGTCGAGGATGCGGCCCGCATCACTCCCCCTGTCCTGTATCCCGACGAGAGGTTAATCAATCCCGTGATGATCAGGATAAAACTCAATGCAGGATTCCCGCTGGAACAGATCACCAGTTCCTACCACAACATCCTGATCGATCAAATCGACTCTTCTACGTACAACATTCAATTGGAGCAACAGACCATGGCAGATCGCGACTTTGAACTTTACTGGCTGCCTGAATCGAAAGACGCACCCCAGGCCGCCTTCTTCAGGGAACATCAGAAAAGCAGGGATTACGGACTGATCATGATGCTCCCACCAATGCAAGAGCGTGCCGAGACCCTGAACCGCGAGGTGATCTTTGTTATAGATACCTCAGGTTCAATGGCAGGCACTTCCATCGTGCAAGCCAAGGCGGCCCTGGTTCTGGCACTCGAACGTCTGAAACCGGGTGACAGTTTCAATATCATTGAATTCAATTCAAACACCAGCCAATTATTCAACTGGCCCCACCCGTTCAATCACCAGTCATTGCGGCAAGCAAAAGAATATGTGCGTCGTTTACAGGCAGATGGCGGTACCGAGATGTTACCAGCCCTGGATTTGGCACTGACAGATAACAATGATCGTTCAGCGGTCAGACAGGTGATCTTTCTCACCGACGGCAGCATCGGCAATGAGAATGCCCTGTTTCGAACCATCAGCCGGAAACTGGGCAGGAGTCGCTTGTTCACCATCGGTATTGGCTCCGCGCCTAATTCACACTTCATGACCCGCGCCGCCCGATTCGGACGCGGAACCTATACGTACATCGGCGATGTGAATGAAGTGCAGGAAAAAATGGCCACCCTGTTCAGTAAACTGGAAAGTCCGGTACTTACCGACATCCAGATAGACTGGCAAGGCGCCGATAATGTTGAAGCCTGGCCGCAAAAGATCCCGGACCTCTACCTGGGCGAACCACTGCTGGTCAGTGTCGCGTCCACTACTCTACCGGAAAAAATAAATATCTCTGGCGTCGTCTCCGGTGCGCTCTGGCAAAGCACCATGCAACTCGACGGCCATGGTCAGCATGACGGGGTCCATGTCCTCTGGGCGCGCAAGAAGATTGCAGCGCTCATGGATAACCTTAACCAGGTCTCGGAAAAAAATTCCCTGCGGCAGGAGATCATTGATACCGCCCTTCGCCATCATCTGGTAAGCCGCTTCACCAGTCTGGTCGCCATTGATGTTACGACGGCGAGAGATAAAGGCGTTCCGTTCCACTCTTCTGCCTTGCCAGTCAACCTTCCTGAAGGATGGAAATATGAAAAGGTGTTCGGCCAGTTGCCACGCACAGCAACCGATGCCGAGCAGAAAATACTGATCGGGCTGTTGCTATTGTTGTTCAGTGTGTTCCTCGTACTGGGCCGCCACTATGTCTTACCCGACTAAAAAAATGCTGTACCTCTGTTTACTCACCACCCTCTCCTTTTGCGGCTTGTGGCAGATGGGACAGGGCACCTATATCCACGCCAAGGCAATCCTCGCGCAATACCTCCTCGAGTCGGCCTGGTCAGAAACACTGCTGGGGGTAAAGAAGGAGGTGAAACCATGGCCCTGGGCAGATACCTGGCCAGTCAGCCGGCTCACCGCACTCCGCCTTGGAATCAGCCGCATCGTCCTGGCCGGGGCAAGTGGTTCATCACTTGCCTTCGGCCCAGGACATCTTTTTGGCACAGCCTATCCAGGTGAACAGGGTAATAGTGTAATTGCTGGGCACAGGGATACACATTTCCGGTTTTTACAACAGCTGACAGACGGCGACATCCTGCAACTTGAGACGGAAGACGGAACCAACAGGCAATACCAGGTTATCCAGACTCGGGTTATTCACGAGAGCGAGGTGCAATATCTGCAAGAAACACCTGATAACCGATTAACACTGATTACCTGTTTCCCCTTTAACAGCCCCACTCCGGGCGGACCTCTGCGCTTCGTGGTAATCGCCATGGAGCTACCAAGGACCGCAAATGGTACTCACACACATGATTCATTGATCTGATATATTAGGCGCCGAAACATTTATTCATTGCCTGAAAAGGAGAATCCTAATGGAAACAATCGGCGTTAATTTCCTGATTAATTTTGCAACAGCCTTGGCCATTCTGGTTATCGGTTGGTGGGTCGCGAAACTGGTCCGCAAACTAATCGTCAATATCATGGAAAGCAAAGATATTGATGCCTTGCTGGTGTCATTCACAAGTAACGTGTCCTATATTGCCCTGCTGGCCTTTGTCATTATCGCCGCTCTCGGTGAACTCGGCGTGCAGACAACTTCTTTTGTGGCTATTATCGGTGCGGCCGGTCTGGCGATTGGTCTTTCATTGCAGGGATCACTGTCCAATTTCGCCTCAGGTATCATGATTATCTTCTTTCGCCCCTTCAAGGTCGGCGATTTTATCGAAGCCGGCGGCGTCAGCGGTATAGTGGAAGGCATACAAATCTTTTCAACCCAGATGCGCACAGGTGATAACAAGGCGATCATCGTCCCGAATTCCAGTATTACCGGCGGCAATATCACCAACTATTCTGCCAAGGACACACGCCGTATTGATCTGGTATTCGGCATTGGCTACGGCGACGATATCAAATCGGCAAAACAAATTCTGGAAGCAATCATCGCGCAGGACGAACGCATCCTGAAAGACCCTGCCCCCATCGTTGCCGTCTCGGAACTCGGTGAGAGCAGTGTTAACTTTGTTGTCCGCCCCTGGGTAAAGACTGAAGACTACTGGGATGTCTACTGGGACCTGACGGAAAAGGTTAAATTGAGATTCGATGCGGAAGGCATCAGTATACCGTTCCCGCAACGTGATGTGCATGTCCACCAGGTGGCCGCCTGATCCGGCATGACGGAAAATAAGCCACTAGGTCTGGCTGTCTTCCTCCCTGCCATATAGTTCTAGATATTCCCTGGCCCGCTCGCGGGCCAGGGCAAGGTCATCAGGGTCCATCTTGGATTCCAGGATCGCAATATTCAGGCCGGCTTGCTCCGCGCCACCCGCTTCCGCCAGCTTGAACCAGGCATAGGACTCTATCCAGTCCTTCTCCACTCCCTGGCCGTCATGGTACATTGCGCCAAGACTGTTCTGTGCCTCAGCCAGACCCTGCTCCGCCGCTTTCCTGTACCAGAAAACGGCTCTCTCAAAATCCTGTTTCACACCCTTTCCGAGAAAATACATCAGGCCCAGGTTGTTTTGCGCCCTTTCACCCCCCAGGTCTGCAGCCCTGCGCCACCATTTAATAGCCTCTTCAATATCCGGATCGATCCCATCCCCATGGTAATAGATCAGGGCCAGGTTCTGCTGGGAATCAATGTAATCTTTCGCTGCTGCCCGTTTATACCATTCAACCGCCTTGGGAACATCGCGGGGGACCGTAATGCCATTATGGTAGAATAGCGCTACATTGTGGGCTGATCCGGCAGACCCCTGCATTGCCGCCTGTTTATACAGGGTCAATGCCTTGGCATAGTCCTGATCTACTCCCTGCCCCTCCCGGTACATGTTGGCAAGATAATACTGTGACTTCATATCGCCTTCCTCGGCCAGGAGGGTAAACCCATCAAGGGCCGCAGCATAGTCTCCGGCGGTATAGGCCTTATAAGCCTGGTCATATTCTGTCCCGGCATACAGGGATGCGGACATTAGGGATATCAAAATCAGGAAGAGTGCTTTCATCGAGCATTCCTGTGATTTACATAGAAGGGACAATGATAAGTAGTATAACCACGACATGGACGTGAAAGGCTTTGGTATTGATCCGCTCCCATCATAGGTTCCCCTGAGAAACCTATAGTAATCGATAGATTAACTGTTCCAGGCCGAAGATTACCGGCCCGATAATACGGGCAAGTACTCCTGTTACCAGAAGAACCAGCAGGATAACCAATCCCGCCGGTTCCAGCTTGGCATATTCCCTTGCCAGCTCCGGTGGCAGGAGTGCCGTCATTACCCTGCCTCCATCCAGGGGCAGCAACGGGAACAGGTTTAATACCATTAATACAATATTTATTACGATCCCGATTTTTACCATCGTCAGCATAAACGGCCCCAGCCAGGAAGCATCCATACCCGTTACCAGGATCAGTTTTGCAATGACTGCCCAGATAAACATCATCAGGAGATTGGCCGCCGGACCGGCGGCGGCAACCAGAGCCATATCACGCCGGGGGCGGCCCAGCCTCTGGAAATTTACCGGGACGGGTTTGGCCCAGCCAAAGATAAAACCACCCAGCCAGGCCAGTAGCAGGGGCAACAGGATGGTCCCCACCGGATCGATATGCCTTATCGGGTTGAGGGTAAGACGACCCATCATCTTCGCCGTTGGATCTCCCAGATTATTGGCCACCCAGCCATGTGCCACTTCGTGCACTGTAATGGCAAACAGGATCGGGATCCCCCAGGCAATAATGGTTTCGATTAATCCAAGTTCAGGCATATGGAAATATCAGTGCAATTGCTCCCTGGCAATATTGGTCCAGTGTTTTTCTTCTGCCTGTAATACTTCGGGGCGCGTTTCACCCTGATAATTAACGGGACCCCGAGTATGGGCATATACGGCAAGCTTCTTCCATCGTAACAGGCTTATTCGGTATCCTTTCCTGGCGAGATAAAATCATGCAACGACGTATCCGCCAGGTGGGTAGGTATAACATTCTGTATACTGGCAAAGATAGTCTCGATCCTGCCCGGATATTTCCTGTCCCAGTCTCTTAGCATGCTCTTGATCGCCTGGCGTTGCAGGTTATCTTGAGAGCCACACAGGGTGCAGGGGATTATTGGAAACTGCTTGTACTCCGCGTAGTCCTTGATATCTGTCTCCTTGCAATAGGCCAGCGGGCGAATAACGATATTCTCGCCATCATCACTCAGCAGCTTGGGCGGCATGGCCTTGAGCTTGCCACCATAAAACATGTTCAGAAATAAGGTTTCAATAATATCGTCGCGGTGGTGGCCCAGTGCAATTTTGTTAAAACCATTTTTCTTCGCAAAATTGTACAACACGCCCCGCCGCAACCTTGAACAAAGACCGCACATGGTCTTGCCCTCGGGGACCACATTCTTTACCACGCTGTAGGTATCCTGCTCCAGGATATGGAACGGCACGCCACGCCCGGTGAGATACTCCGGCAGGACGTGCTCCGGGTAACCCGGTTGTTTCTGATCGAGATTTACGGCCACCAGTTCATACCTTACCGGTGCATATTGTTGCAGGCTGAGCAGGATATCCAGCATCGTATAGGAATCTGCCCCGCCTGACAGGCAAACCATAATCCTGTCACCGTCCTCTATCAGATTAAAATCCTCGATGGCCCGGCCGACATTCCGGTGCAGACGTTTCTGCACCTTGTTATGGTTATAAGTCTCTTTTCTGGCAACTGCTTTCATGCTGATCGATCAGATTTTGTTCATTCCACAGGGATAGTTCTTGTGCAGGGCTTCGGTCACCAGGATATAGGCGTCTTCACTGAGGCGTTCAGGGTATTTTTTCAGCCAGTTGGTGGTTGTCTCGGTGACTTCCTGGAGACTCACCTGTTGCGGGTCAATACAAAATACCTTTTGTGAAGGGTCAACTTGCTGGAATGAATCCACAACCTGCACCAGACCGAAGATATAACGCATGCAATATTGATTGGGTGCGCCCGGCGCGGCCCCTTCCGCACAGCCGTCTAGTAATTCCTGCCCTGACAGGGCCTCTTCTTCCACAGCATCCGCTTCCTCCGCTAAAACGGGGACGGACAGAGCCAGTAACAGGGCCAGGGCCAGGCTTGAATGTAACAAGTATTTCATTGAGAGTTCCTGATTAAATAACCGTTGGATTCTATCATCTGTCGGATCGCCGGAAAAATACAATTCTCCGGGTTTATATGACTGGTACTGATATTAAACTGCGACGAGACTTCAAAATTTTGCTCATCAAGGCAATCGACCATTTGAGCTGAAAAGAGTTCCGGTGAATCCCGGGCTACAGACCACTAGCCCCGGGCAATTAAGATCAGGATAATAACGAATAAAACCACTAGCCCTATGGGGATGAGTGCGCCCTGCCAGTCCGGGTTCTCGGCCTCCTTGCTTCTCTGCATGGCTGCCCTTGCGCCGGGCCAGAAGATAAAAACCAGGATGGCGGCAGCCAATCCCAATAACACCTGTTCCCAAATCTGCATTTGATCTCCTCATGGGTAAATTGCCAGTACAATAACACATCAATATTAGGGGCGCTCTTATCAGAACTATAAAAAACCCCGCTCTGGCGGGGTCAAGAGGAAAATCTGGCAGGGCATATCTATTTTTCAACTTCCACATCAACGGCATGCGCCCCTTTTGGTCCTGTCTCGATCTCGAATGTTACGCTCTGACCTTCAGAGAGAGTGCGGAACCCTTCTGCCTTAATAGCGGTATAATGTACAAACACATCATCACCCCCGCCCTCAGGTGCGATAAACCCGAAACCTTTGGACTCGTTAAACCACTTGACAATACCTTTACTCATACAGACTCCCTCCCCAAACAAATTGATGGATTACATGCAGCAGATGGCAGAACGGTGTTTAAAGATACGGCGAGACCCCAGAGGATACATCCGATACCAAGCACAACTGACTACCCGACTACATATGGGGAAAGAATAGAACAAAGTTTCTGGAATAGCCATGTATTGCACGCCAGATAGATGTAAAAAAAAACAGGCCCACGGCCATTTTTCCCGATCAGCCGGCAGCAATTAAATCGAGACAGGCCTGACTAGTACACCCTAGGACGGGTGGAGCGGTACACCTGCGCCCGCTGGCGCTTGGTCAAGATCATCTGCCAGAGCTGGCCACGCCTCGATCGGAAAAACCCGGCACAGCAGTGCAGATAATACTTCCACATACGGTAAAACCGTAAATCATATTTCCCTGCGAGCGAATCCCAGGCCTGGTTAAAGTTATTCCACCAGGACATCAGAGTCCTGTCATAGTCCAGACCAAAATTATGCCAGTCCTCAATCAGGAATCGGTCTTCAAGGGCTGCAGTTATATTTCTTGCGGCTGGTAATCTTCCATTACGGAAAATATATTTATCTATCCAGGGATCGATTGCCCATACTTCTGATCTGTCTGTGCCTATTGTATGCAACAGAAACAACCCATCGTCCTTCAGCAATTCCAGAACCTTATCGAAAAACACACCGTAGTTTTTCAAACCGACGTGTTCGAACATTCCAACTGAAACCACCTTGTCAAACTTCCCTGTGACATCCCGATAGTCAGAAAGTAGTATCTCCACGGGCAGCCCTTCACAACGCTGCCTTGCCCATTCCTCCTGCTGCTTCGAGACCGTTACACCGACCACCTCTACACCGTAATTTCTGGCAGCGTGCATCGCAAGACCGCCCCAGCCGCAGCCGATATCCAGCAGACGCTCACCGGACTTGAGTTCCAGTTTCTGGCAGATCATGTCCAGCTTTTTCTGTTGCGCCTCTTCCAGGTTATCTGCATCTTCCCAGTAGCCACAGGAATAACTCATAGTGGAATCCAGCATGGCCTCGAATACATCATTGCCAATATCGTAATGCAGCTTGCCGACCTGGAAGGCGCGGGATATGGATTGCAAGTTAAATATTTGGTGACGTATGATCCTGACGATCATGGGCAAACGGAACCAGATAGCCAGCCTGTCCTGGACACGAGCAGCCGTTAAACGGGTAAATAATTGATCCAGGGAGCGGCAATCCCACAGGCCGTCCATATAGGCTTCGCCAAAACCAAGTGATCCCTTTGTCAGGATCATGTCATATACGGCCGCATCATTGACCTGTATATCCCATGGAGATTCGCCATTAAACTTGACCCCGGCCATGCCGGCGAGTTTACGCAATATGGCAGGTGGCTCGTCAGGCATACTATTTCGATATGAATCCTGCTTTTCAATGTATGACTTCATGTTCCTCCCCCTATCCGAGTAAATATGCAACTTAAAACTGATTCCATTCAATATTAAATCTAGAGTAAGTCTAAATTAAATTCAACCCTGTAAGATTGTTCAAAACCTGGACATCGCTAATATGGGGATTGTAAAAAAATTTTTAAACCTTCATAACCCGAAAACTATATACGGCAATTAAATTAAAGTGCACCAAACTAGAGCAAATTTCATTACGGACAGATGATCTGTATCAGTTAATTAACACATCAAGAAATTTCCATTTTTACTGGAAAACCAACATAGCATCCGATGAACATTTGAATTTAATCTAACTCCCTGAACTGATTTGAAAAATATGAGTACTAATTATATTGTTTAGCATTAACCATACACACATATCATTTTCATAAAAAATCTGGTTGTTATTTTGTCGAAACGCAGAATCAAGACAATTCCCGAAACAGGCATACTGGTTTTACTTCTTGCATACCTGTTTTATATCTATAGCGTACGGTCCGCTCCCAATAATGGTTTCAACTTGACGAACAGCATCGTTCCGCAAGACGAGATAATGTAATTAAACTTAACCTCTGAATGTTTCATCCAGCGGGAATAAATTAAATGTCTGATAAAATCAACAAATATGCCGGATCGATCCCCGACATTTATCATCGTTACCTGGTTCCCTTGATCTTCGACGCTTATGCCAGGGACCTTGCGGAACGCGTTGAAGTACCAGCTGGCGGTGCCGTCCTAGAGACCGCCGGCGGCACGGGCGTGCTGACCCGACACTTGCTGGACATTTTGCCGGAAACAATAAGGATAGTAGCAACCGACATCAATCCCGCAATGCTCGAGGTTGCGGAAACAAACCTGGGCATGGCCAAAAACATCCGGTTCCAGGTGGCGAACGGAATTGAATTACCATTTGAAGATAATTCATTTGATGTTGTCATCTGCCAGTTCGGAGTAATGTTTTTCCCCGATATAGTCCGTGGTTACCGCGAAGCAGTGCGTGTCCTGAAACCAGGTGGACAATTTATCTTCAATGTCTGGGATGTCCTTGAAAAAAATATATTCTCCAGCGCCGTTCACGAGGCCGCCATGGCTCTGGCCCCCGGGAACCCGCCTGATTTCCTGAAGTTTCCCTACGCCTATTCCGACGTTTCCGAAATAACCCGGCAACTTGAAGCGGCGGGATTTACCGACATCGGGAGTACGGTTCTTCCAAAGGAAAGCCGGGCAGACTCAGCGCGGGACGTGGCCCTGGCGCTTGCCGCAGGCTCACCATTGGCAACCCAGCTTGCTGAGCGGGGTCTGGCGGAAAAAGGCATCGAAGTTATCGAGGCGGAGCTGAGGCAGAGATTCGGCGGTAGTACAGTCACGGCCCCGATGCAGGCTATAGTCATAAAGGCATACAAGCCTGCCTGATAGACCCCACTACACCAGCAGTTAATCCTTTCACTTCCTGACCCAGACATCTGTCCCGTTCAAGGACATTTCAGACATATGTCCATTAAAAACTGTCCTCCGTGACCCTAGATTAAGGTTATACACCCAGATCCATGGAGAACATTAATTATGAATACTCTCGTCAATAAATACCCACTCGCTCTCCGGATTACCCACGCCGGCCTGGCAATCTTTGGTATTTTCGCCTACCTGACAGGGGAATTTGCCGAGGAAACAGAACACGGACTGTCGGTGGGTTACTGGTTGCATGCCTACCTTGGCTTGACACTGGCCTTATTCTTAATCAGCCATATTATCGGCAGACTTGCATCAAGCGATAGGGTGAAATCAGGCCAACTGGCCGGGAGCCGTTACTTTTTCGCCTCTATACGTGAGGACATCGGGCAATTGCTTCGTTTTCGATTACCACTGAGAGAAGACCACGGCGGCCTCGCCGGCCTGGTTCAGGTATTCGGCCTGCTGATATTCCTGTGGATGTCGATTACCGGTATTATCCTGCTGTACCTGGGGGGGGCCGAGGTCTCTGGCCTTGCCCACAGTGTGGCTGAAGCGCATGAAGTGGGAGAACAACTGATCCCGATATTTTTATTTCTTCATGTTGGCGCCGTTATCCTGCATTCGATCGCCGGTCACGCAATCTGGCAACGGATGAATCCATTTACGAAGTAGGAGTTGTTTTATCAAAACGATCTCACAGTTTTTAAAAACATATTTTTCCCTTCTGGTCCTTGTGGGTGCGTCCTGTTTCTTCCTCTACGATATTATCAACGACCTGAACAAGGGGATGGACAGCGCCTTGCACCTGCTGCTTGAAGGCTGTGTGTTTGTCGCGACATCAATTGCCTTATATATTGAGATCAGGCGTGTAATTGGACTACACAAAAGGATTATTATTGAAGAGGGGAAGGTCTCCAGATTGACCGGGGAGCTGTTTGCGATCATTAACAGTGAATTTGATAAATGGAACCTGACAGACACAGAAAAGGAAATTGCCATCCTGCTGATCAAGGGACTGTCAATGCGCGAGATTGGTGAATTACGGCAGGTTAAGGAAAAAACAATCCGCCAGCAGGCTACACAGATCTACGCAAAGGCAGGCTATTCAAACCGCCAGGAACTGGCGTCCCATTTTATTGAAGATCTTATCAACACCGCCCCGCGGTAATTTCCCCGATCTGATAATTACCGCTTCCAACGCCGATGAAACATCATCATTCATTGATGATGTTATTAAATCGATGAGTATATTCAGATAACTTCTATAAAAAGCAAAATCCACATGACTAGCAAAATAATCTGGCTGACCGAAAAGGCCGTCAGCCGATGAAAGACACGATTATAGGTCAGGTGGATCATCGTATGTACAAGGCGAGCAGCAACATAGGCCCAGGCCAGGCCAACCATCAAAGTGTTGTCCATGTGCAAGGAAAACGCCAAAAGACAGGCTACGTAGAAAAGCAGTGGCGCTTCGTAAAGGTTGGACAAATGGCGTGTGGTTTTCAATACATCTGCAGGTGGTTCTCCACCCCGAAAAATCTCATAATACTCTATCCGCACCACCCCTTCTCTAACAGACCTTACCCGGGTACTCAGTATCAACGGTCCAACGGCAAATGTAATCAATACCATGGCAAAAACAGGAAATAATATATCCATTTCTCCCCCTTTTTATTTTACATTTTCAATTAACACATACTCGTCAGGCATCATATAAATCCTATTGAGTATAGGACAATGACATAATACGGAATTACGATTGTCGTTCATGCGAATCTCTAATTATCAACCATGAGACTTCCACCGTGACCGTAACCGCCGGTATCCAAGAAATAGCGTGGCCCTTCTGTCTTGTATCCTCCTTTTACGGGATCAGTTGCCAGTAACAGGGGCGTATCAAGGTCAATCCAGTCAAACCCGCCCAGACCAGCCGCGAAGTGGGCGCTGAACCCCATGGCAATGCGGGTTTCCACCATTCCGCCGATCATCAGTCCGAGCATGCCCGCCCGGGCTATAGCGGTGATTTCCAGGGCTTCCATCACACCGCACTTGGCAATCTTGATATTAACTACCTGTGCAAGACCTTCCCTGACGATCCGCAGTGCGTCCCCGGCAGAACGGCAGGACTCGTCCGCTGCAATTGCGACCCCGGCCTCCCGTGCCAGACGCCCCATCCCATCCCAGTCATCCCGAACCAGCGGCTGTTCCAGCAGGTCTGGATTAATTTTCGCCCGGCGTAATTCTGAAAGAACCTCCAGCGTCTCCTCAACCGTATAGCCGGTATTGGCATCCAGTATCAGTCTGCAGTCGCTGAAACCACGTTTAATGGCCAGGATGCGATCGAGGTCACTGCCAGTATCATGACCCATCTTCGTCTTGATGATCGAAAAACCATCCGCCTTGTATTGTCTGGCAAGTCGCTCGGCCTCTGCTGCCGGGCAAATGGGAATAGTGATATCAGTAATGATATTGTCTGAACAGCCGCCAAAAAACCGGAACAGGGGTATACGCCAAGAATGCATCAGGGCATCAATCATTGCCATTTCAAGGCCACAGCGTACAGCGGCATGGTCCGGCAGACGCTCCCGCAGCTCATTGGCGATACGGCGCCATGACCCGGCATTTTTACCTTCAAGCAGTGCGCCCTCCCGGGTGAGGATATCACGGGCGGTCTCCTGATCCTCTTTAGTTACCTGCGGCAGTATCGGGACCTCGCCCCAGCCAAGTGAACCGTCTGCCAATTCAACGGTCACGGCGAGATTTTCGATCACTGACAGAGTTGAGGTTGCAATACTAAAGGTGGCCTTCAGGGGCACGGTCAGGGGATAAAGTGCAACTTTCCTGATCTCGAGATCGGTATTCATCACGAAAGCATTATCGGCATAGGGATGGCCGATGTCGATTACCAGAGTGCCGTGGTCATGCCGGGTGCAACATGAAAACCCAGTCAAAAAATAGCGAGCATATCAATCTCATTGCCAATCGGATATGATGAAAAGACGGATCCATGGCTAATTGCCATGGGCAGGAATCCGTAGTATTTGTATTCAATAGTAATGAGTTCAATTACCTATAATTAGTTTCTAAAATTAACTTGAATAAATGGATTTATTTATTTCATGCAATTATCCAGGTTTTCCTGACATCAGGGTCTTGATTCATCTATGCTTGGGATAATGACATAACATCATTTGAGGAGGAGCTGAAAATGGTTACAAAAGAAGAATATCAACAGAAAGTGGAAGAACAATTAAAGGAATGGCAGGCTAACCTGGAAAAAATAAAATCTAAGACTGAAGAAATGGAGGCAAATGCACGGTCCAGTTTTCAAAAGCAGCTTGAACACCTTAAGGCAATGCAGGATGAGGCTTGGGATCAGTTTGAGAGAATGCAGGCCGTCAGCGAAGAAGCCTGGGATGATATGAAAAACCTGGCTGAAGAGAAATGGAACGAATTCGAGGAGGCAATTAAATCAGCCATGTCGAAGTTCAAATAACAGGGACTATTTCAAGTTCTATAAATTAAAAAGCCCGCATTATGCGGGCTTTTTAATTTATAATAATCTCGTTCTTGGGAGAAATCGGTGCAATTAACAACAAACTAATTCTCGGCCTTTCTCTCGATTTTTTTACCGAGCTTTTGCACATCTTTCCCCAAACCTTCCATGGTGTTACAGGCGGGGAGTTGCAGCAAAACGATAATCCCAACAATGAAAACCAAATATCTCATATATCCTCCGGGTAAATCTGCCATAAATTTTGGGTATTAGTATACGAATCAAGGAACTTCGTGTCGATTAATGTAGTGTCTTCAAATGTGGATTTCCCGGAAAGAACGGCCCCAGGATTTCCCAGTCCGGGGGCCTATTTACTTGAGTTTTAACAACCCAAGGATTACAACTAAGAGTAAGGGTAAAAGGGAGGGAAATCATGCTTGATCAGCAGGAAGAAGAGCGTTCCAAAGAGGCTCTGCTTGAGAAACCGGAGCCCTGGGAGCCCTGGGAATCCAAACTGGTAGCTGGATGCCTGTTCACCGCAATCATTGGCCTGGTAATACTGGGCTGGTTAATACACACCTACGTCCTTAACTGAACCTGCCATAGCCATGATTCCAGAAATCGAGATCCCCCTCGCATTCGATGGAACCCAGTGGATAGCGACCATCGGAGAATGCAGCATTCACGCCTCTGAGTTAAACCAACTTGAAGAGCGAATATCGGAAGCGGTCCGGCAAATAACCCTTTATGCTACCCACCCGACTGTAATTGTATGTCTAGGTTTTGATATCGACTCACTGCCTCCCTGGTTACGGCAATTTCATGCACATTATTTCAATTACCAACTCACTGTTTCGATGCCGCGAAGCGTGGAAACAACTGTCATCCCAGAATAAAAATGGCCAGTATTAATCGCAAATGGTATGACGGCATGCTCAGCAACGAAGACTGGTGGGCCGTTTGGCTGGGGCTAATCATGTTCCTTGCAGGAATGATGACTATCTGGGGTATCGATATTGTTGGCTGGATGAGTAAAACCAAAACCTGGGAATTCACCAACCTGATAGATGATTTTACCTGGGCAAAACTGGTGAATCCGGCCGGTAAATCCTATGCGGAAATATCACCATTACTGTCGCTTTTTACCACCTATGTTGTCTTTACGACACTCACCTGCATCGGGGCATGGTTTCAGAAACTTGATGTAAAAAAATTCTTCCTCAGCTTTACGATCATCTTCATTCTGACCTGGCTGTGCTGGATTATCGGTCATGAAGCCCACTTCAAGGCCATTGATGCCACTGTAAAGGGAAAGAATGAATTCCAGTTTTTTGGCCTCTCCTGGGGCCTGCAACTGGGTGGCGGATTCTCCTACATGCTGGCACTCGCAGTTGGCCTGATTATTGGTAATGCCTTCAAGGGGTTTGCCGCCTATCTCAAGGAAGCGGCCAAACCGGAGTGGTTTATAAAAACCGCGATTGTCTATCTTGGAATCAAGCTTGGATTGATGTCGATGCAATCTACAGGCTACGTGGTGGAACTGGCACTGGCCGGTGCAGCTGCTGTTTTCGTTGCCTATTTGTTGTTCTGGCCGATCGTCTACTGGCTGTCTCGCCGCGTCTTCGGGCTCAAGCGCGATGCCTCTGCCGTGCTTTCATCCGGAATTTCGATCTGCGGCGTATCGGCGGCGATAGCCACGGCAGGAGCAATCCGGGCAAAGCCCATCCTGCCGGTAACAGTCTCCATGCTAATCGTGATCTTTGCCATGATCGAACTTGTGGTATTGCCGACCACCTATACGGTCCTTGCGCCGGACCAGCCTATCGTAAACGGCGCGGCCATGGGCATGACCGTCAAGACTGATGGTGCAGATGCTGCGGCGGGTGCAATATTGGATGAACTGATGGTAAGCAGGCACCTGCAGGAAACCGGCGAACATTGGCAAGAAGGCTGGATACTGAGTGCGGCTATCCTCACCAAGATCTGGATCGATGTCTTTATCGGTGTCTGGGCCTTTCTGCTCGCATTGATTTGGATCTACAAGGTGGAACGGAATTCGGGACTGGTCAGTGTAGGGCTTTCCGAGATCTGGTTCCGTTTTCCGAAATTCGTCATCGGTTATTTCATTGCCTGGTTTTTCTATGTGGGCATCGCCGTTTATTTCCCGGATTCGATCAAGGATGCGACTGCCGGCGCAAGCATCGTGCAGAGCCCGATGCGAACAATGATGTTCATGCTCACATTCGTTAGTATCGGCATAATAACCGACTTCAGTAAACTGAAAGGCATGGGAAAACTGGCGATACTTTACGGTTTTGCGCTTTTTGTCATTATCGCCCCGATCGCCTACGCCGTGGCTTGGATATTCCATCGTGGAATGATGCCGCCGCTGGTTGTGGAATAATATTTTTTTACAGGAAGCCTCCTGGAACATAAAGTACCTAAATGATTCAAGACAACCAATATGAACTGACAACCAAAATCGACGGGGAATGGTATACCTGTCAATTCTGGTCGGATCCGGATGGTATGTTCTATGTCAGGCATACCAACAAAAAAGGAAATATCATCACCCTGTGTTCACCCATAGGCGATGAATTTGAACATTCAGAAAAACTGGCCGAGGTTATGCTAAAAAAAATAATAAAATAGATAGAAATACTGGGCGTTACCTTTCAAAAAAGATCATAACCAGGATCATTGCGATTAGTTTGATAATTATCATAAATTCACTCAGGCATGAAGAAACCATATCAGCAGAAAGAAAAATCCTGTCCACACGCATACCCGATGACAAAGATAGTATTCATTACCTTGCTCTATTTTGCTCAACAGGTCATTGCTGAGGAACTACTCAGATCAGATACAGCCTGGGATGGCAGCAGTATTGTCTACCCGGCAGGTGAGCCGGAAATAACATCTGCAATCCTGAGGCTTGATGAAGGTGTCACTACACAGTATCACTGTCATCCCGTCCCCGCCCTTGGTTATATCCTCAAGGGGAATATCGAGGTAGAAAGAATAGATGGACAAAAAATTATGTTCAGGGAAGGTGAGTCCGCCATCGAAGTCATGAAAACTCTCCACAGGGGTCGCGCGGTAGGTGGACCGGTAGAAGTCATTGTATTTTATGCCGGGGCAAAAAATACCCCAAACACAGTATATGCGGACGATAAAGCTGCAAAAGATTATTGCAATTGAACGGATGATCTGGATCGTTAAATAAAACAATTATTCCATTCTGTTCAATTTACCCATAAATTCAAGAAAATGGAGGAAACGATATGAATAGGAGAATTTATTGTGTTGTCTCGGGTATTGTGTTTACATTTGTTGCGCTGGCACACCTGGCAAGACTTGTCTATGGATGGCCTATACAAATTGAAGACATGATGATCCCCATGTGGGTGTCCTGGGCAGGAATGATCATTACTGCCATGTTGGCACTCTGGGCATTTAAATCAAGTGGACCTGCAGCGTGATCAATCGTTTTTATAATAAGGGAAAAATATGAAAACATCAGGACAAAAATCATTTCTGGCATTGCTATGTATTTTCATTATTTATGCTGGGGCAGTTTCACAAACACAAGCTGCAGACAAGACACTCCGCCTTGCCCTGGAAGACTGGCCTCCCTATATCGACAGGACCTTGCCTAATTATGGTATCGCCGCAGAGCTGGTCACAACTGCCCTCAGCCGCGCTGGCTATGCAACGATTGCATCTTTTGAAAACTGGGCGCTTACTCTCGAGGGAGCCGGCATCGGGGTCTACGACGTTATTACAGCTGCCTGGCATAGCAAGCAAAGAGAGGAGCGGTTTGAATTCAGTGAGCCCTATTTAACTAATGAGATTAAATTTATTAAACGAAAAGATAAATCCCTTACATATGAGAACCTATCTGACTTACGGGGGTTAACCATCGGGGTCGTGGACCATTACGCTTATTCTCCCGAATTCGATGAGAGCAATCTGCTAATTAAGGTTCCCAGCAATCATCTGATCCAGAACCTCTCCTTGCTTCAACAAGGCAAGATTGACCTCACCCTTGACGATACCCTGGTGATTCGTCACCAGCTAAAGACCTACCTGCCTTCCACGGCAGACCAGTTCGAGTTCCTGCCCAAGCCCCTGGCCAGCCGCAAGCTTTACATGATGGTAAGCCGCACCAATCCGGACTATAAGCAGATCGTTACTGACTTCAACGAGGAAATAAGAAAAATGAAAGAGGACGGAACTTTTTACAAAATCATCAAGAAATACGAGGTTAACTAGGTTTCCCGCATAAATCATATAAAAAGACCTGATTCTGCGGATTATATGTCTGGTTCGCTCGAAAAGCCCGTTCTCAATACAGGATTACTCTGCATCAGGCAGGATAAATCCGTGGTCTGTCACATAGTTATTACCATAATTCAGGATTCATGCCCTGCTCTCCTATTTCCTCTGGAACTGTCTGCTCGGATAATTGTCTCTGTTTGTATTCCTGGAGAAAATTATGGACCGCAGAGATTTTTTAATACAGCTTGGCGTCGTGGCGGGCACAGCATTGATTCCCTATAGCCTCGTTTTCGCCCATGAAGTGAATAGTAAGTTAAAGTTTACACCCTTGGATAAGCCGGCATCACAATGGCGCGAGTTGCTGTCGGAAGCCCAGTATCACATCCTGTTTGAGGAAGGCACTGAACCAGCCGGTTCCAGCCCGCTGGACAGGGAAAAACAGGAGGGTACCTTTATCTGTGCGGCCTGTTACCTGCCACTATTCGAATCGGAGACGAAATATAACAGTGGGACCGGTTGGCCCAGTTTCTACGAGCACATCCCGGGACGCGTCGGGACGAAATTGGACCTAAAGCTCATCTGGCCACGTACCGAATATCACTGTGCGCGGTGCGGCGGCCATCAGGGCCATGTCTTTGACGACGGTCCCCCACCCACGGGTAAGCGTTATTGTAATAACGGGCTGGCCTTGAAGTTCATTCCTGCTGATGAACCGCTGCCTGCACTGCGAGGTTAGCCATGCGCCAATTAATACTGGTACTTCTGGTTTCATTAACAAGCATCAGCGCCGCCTGGGCCGACACAGGAGTGGCTACTTTTGCCGGTGGTTGCTTCTGGTGCATGGAGCCGCCATTCGACAAGGTGGACGGCGTCATCAGCACGACTTCGGGTTATACCGGCGGTCATCTGGAAAATCCCACTTATAAACAAGTCTCAAGCGGGAAGAGTGGTCATTATGAGTCCATTCAGGTGGAATACGACCCGCACAAGGTCAGCTACCAGGAATTACTGGATGTTTACTGGCGTAATGTCGATCCATTTGACGCCAGAGGCCAGTTCTGTGACAAAGGACCCCAGTACAGAGCCGCAATTTTTGTACAAAATAAAATGGAAGAGGAACTGGCAGAGCGGAGCAAACAGGCCATTGAGAGCAAATCCAGGGATGGCCTTGAAGTGGTAACGGAGATACTGCCAGTGGGGAAATTTTATCCCGCCGAGGAATACCACCAGGATTATTACATGAAAAATCCCGTGCGTTATAAATATTACCGATTTGCCTGTGGCAGGGATAAGCGCCTGGAAGAAGTACAGCAGTTGCTTAACTGATTAGGGCAACAATCAACTCGATTTAATATAAAAAAGCATATGTAATACAACTAGTCGGCACCTTTTTGTTCCGCTTTTTTTTCTATTTTTTCACCCACCTTTTGCATGTCCTTCCCCAGACCTTCCATGGTATTGCAGGAAACTAAGGAGAGCATGAAAACAAGGCCTAGGGCCAAGATTAAAAATCTCATATTTCCTCCACGAGAATTGCCTGAAGATAGTGGAATTAAGTATACAATATTTGCCGGGTTAACATAAAAGCCCGGTTGTTTTTTTACTTACCAATAGCTGCACATTTCTACCTTTGTACCACAACCACACTGGCCATTACCCTGTTCGATACTGACCATCTTGTTACATTGTGGACACCGTTGGTAACTACGCACCCTCAATGCTTGCCATAGACTAAAGGTACCTCCCTGCGCAAGTTCATCGCCATAAAATAGCTTCATTGCTTCATTGTGGGTCTTCGAATTGCGTATCTGACTAATATACTCATCCTTTTCCCAAGCACTAAATGTCATCTGACGATTTCCACAAGTAATTGCCGTAGCCGCAATGAATCCTTCCATATCTTGCATTTCCTTGAGTGTATCTCTGGCTAGTTGCCTGATTTTCTCAATTTCTTCCGGTGACCGTGGCTCTAGTGAGGTAACACTGAAAGCTTGTGGTATGCCAGTCCCGCCCGATACCATCCTTACACTTGTTCCAAATGTAAAAGGTCCAACTGAATGTGGTAGTACCAAAACCTGCAATCCAAGCTGATCAGGCACTGAGCGGGAGTCAAAATATCCAATAACCGATTCAATTCCCTCAGAGGTATAACTAATGATGTCGATGCCATCCAGTGAAATTGACTTGCCAGTTGGAGACAGACCCTTGAAAGCCCCGCTATTGGTTCCCAGCATTTTCCATGGCAAGAAAGCCGTTCCCCCAATACAGGCACAATTACCATCTAGCTCGAAGCGCAAATCGGGGAATGATTGCCAGAGATCTTCCGCATAGTGTGCGATTTTATCGCCGGCTAGTGGACCCGATGTTAAAGGGTCAGTGTAGGTGCCAGATGGGACAAACGCATCAACAATACGCTGACCGTTATGACTATTCCAGGCGTCCGTGTATCTTTGAATAGGAGGGGGTAATTCATTGGTTCTTAGTGTAGTATTCATCTAACCTCCTTAGAGCTCACGTTTTCTCCAGGTTTTCCGGGTTCCTGATATATAAATAATATAGTAGATAGACCACGGGTTTTAAAAAACGAGACCGGAAAGATAAATTCAGCCAAGGTTGGATAATGTTGCAACCAAACCGGACATGATCCAGTTTAGATTTAAAATATTACCTTAACATAGTACTTATCATTAAAAAAATAAGAAACCCAAATAAAACAATTAGTCCTGAGAATACTAACCAGAGTACCCTGACTGTTTCAGCATCCATAAAATAACCCAACAAGAATGCAGCTAATCCCAAGACTATCGGAACAATAGAACACATCCTGCATCCTTTCATGCACTCCTTCATCATTGCCATCATGTCAGTCTGGGAAGTCATTTTTATAGCCAGCCAGTCTTTGGTGTATTATATCCAGTAATTTTATTATCTGCTTTTTCAAATTTGAATCAATCTCGTTCCATCATCTCCTCAAAATGGTGTTCAGCCGGGCATATACCGGAACTGGACATATAGATGCCCGCAATTGGGATAAACAAAGCGAGAACAAATATCCAGATTGCCAGAATCTTGCCAAATAATTGAATACCACCCTCTGTCTTGGTTGTTGAAAATAAAACAAAATAACCAACTACAAGCCAAAAAGTGGCAGGGAATAAACTAATGAAGAAGCACATGACAATACCCTGAATATTGTTTTAAATTCGAATCCTTCACACTGATAAAACTTCTTCCTTCAATTTGGCAAGAATTTTACCCGCAACCTGATGCGCTACTTCCTTTCTTTCTTCCTCCGGAACATCGTCCATCAGGAATTTGTCTGTATATTTTTTGTACAAGGGAAGAGCATCGATATGTACAATTTTACTTTCATCAATCAGGTTCTTGAGAATTCTTCCATGACAACTCAAAAAACAGCCATCAATCATAACGGCTCTATCTGATTCTTTAGCCCAGCGGGCCATTGCAGAATGGGGAACACAAAACACTTCTGCGTGACAACAACGGGCAAAGGGTTCTTCTTCTGCCACCCTGTTAGCAGCCAGACGGGCAATTTCACCCCGAATACAGGGGCCCTCGCAGGAAAAGACAGGAATTTTCCCATCACTCAAGTTCTTTTCCGCCCAGGCTTCTCCCGCGGGACAAAGTCCTTCAACCCCGTCGACTTTAAGAGAGTAATCCGGTGATGATTTAGCCATTGCATTCCTCCTGTCTACATCAACTATTGATGTTAAAAGATAGTATGAGGAATTGTTATAACAATGACTTAGATCAATAAATATTTACTTTAGATCTATGGCAATGTTGGTAATTACTTCCTGATACGCATTTGAATTTGGCGCGCCCGGAAGGATAAATCTGGGCACTGGAAATAAACTATAAAAATTACTGTATAGCTCAAATTTTCATTCCTATAGTCGTATAACGCAGCGTTTCAGCTGCGCGGCATAGCCGCGTCGGCTACAAGCGCTTGTTCGACGTAAGCGGCACCTACTCGATCCTCGGCGCGGGCTCGTGATGCAAATGGGAGACTCCTTGGGATATGAGCCGGTGAACATTCTCAACGTAGTGGATATAGTCAACGTACGCCTCGACATATTCGCGACCTGCCCCTACGCTGTCCGCTGCGTGTTTCTGACGCTCACGTAGAAGCGCGAACCTCGTTCGTATTCCCTCGCCAATAGCTGCTGATAAATGGTCCACAAGCTCTTCGGCCGATCCGGAGCGAAGTGCCTCGTCGGCAACTTCGATTCCGGGGTCCACACTTGTGGCAGGCTTTAGGCCTGTGAAGGCCTCTCCTTCACCTGCTCGATGAATTCGCACTAGGGTTTCAAAGAAGTATCGGTCTGCAAGCTCTCTCGTGTCGTCACCCTTCGCGCGTACCGCCATTGTCTGTTCGAAGGCATCACGAATCTCGGGTCCTTGCTCCGCCTTTACCCATTTGAGAACGGGAGTAACATCCCCTAGCTCAAGCGCGATGCGCGCATCCTTCACCACCGGACCGTTTAGTGAGTCGCAATGGGCCGAAACCTGGGAAGGCGTATAGAAGACAATGGGAATCCCCACAATCAAGACGATACGCCTCAAAATATGCTTATAGTTGCGCATGAGAGTCCTCCTTATGTCAAACGATTTAGGTAAGACGCGCTTTTTAGAGTGTCGAACCCAATCCTCTTGTTAGATGAATGAAGACTTAGAATATATAGGTATCAATGATTCAATCGTAAATAATAATTAGCATGTTTAATTATATTTTAAATATCTTAATATTAAATTACCCCGCGTTTTATAATATTTTATATATCCTTTTTTATACAA
>QKIY01000024.1 GCA_003250975.1 Gammaproteobacteria bacterium
GGCCGCGAGCATTATGAGAATAACGCCTATGAAGTCTTCGGTCTTGAAATTCGCTCGCCACTGGTCCTGGAAGAAGGCCTCTCCAAGGATACCCGTTTTATACTGTCTTCGGATGACAACAGCTTCAAGATCCTGTCCCGTGACAGACTCACGAACCAGGACTGGCAACTGCATGTTGTCGGGCAGTTCATGTCATGTGAGCATATATCAGCGTCTCAAAACGATCTCGACATTGAGCGCTTGCTGAGCGAGAGTGAAAACCATACTACCGGAGATGAAGTCTATGATGCCGCCTCCCGCCTGGGCCTGGACTATGGTCCGCTGTTCCGGCGTGTTGAGACCGTCGATGTCACCAAAGGTGGTTTGCTAGCAACATTAAACCAGACCAGTACCGATGCACCCGATTATCTTGTCTTCCCGGGGCAGATAGATGCCGTATTTCATGCACTATTCCCGGCAACAGGGAAAATTGATCAGGATCAGCAGGCAGCTTACTTGCCGGTATCGTTTGCAAGCATCCGGCATTATCCCGAGGCCGGGGCAGCACGATATGCGCTGGTTGATATCCACAAGGTAAGTGGAAAATCCATTGAAGCGGACTTCAGTTTGCTCGCAGAAAATGGCAAACCTGTTCTGCATCTGCGTCAATGTTTATTGAAATCTCTCCGGCTGAAGCACGCCGAAGAGATAAAACGGCTAAAGACTGTCCAGATGGTGGCTGACCGCCATAGCATTAATGACAAATCACCTTTGCCATCATTGAATCATTTGCTTTCAAGCCTTGAAAAGTCACAATCTAATAAAAAGCTCAAGGATGAATTGACGCGCTATCATGATGAAATTTTACCCTTGTTGAAGGCGCTTGCCGTCAGTATAGCCAGAGAAACACTGGATTTACTGGGTGCTGTTTATGAACCATTTGACCTCGAAACTCTGATTGAACGAGCCGGTATCGATTACCGCTACCGGCCGCTACTGGAATATTTATGCAAACTGCTTGTGCAATATGGCAAGGCAAGCGCGAAGAACGGCCTCTATCAGCTCATCAACGCTGACACGGATATCGACAGTGAAACAATCTGGCGCACATTACTTGCCGACTTCCCCGACCAATTACCCAATGCCCGTGTTATCGCCTCAAGTCTACTTCGACTTTCTGATGTAATTTTAAACAAGTCGGAGATGTCTGAAGACCAGGCAAAAGATTCCATAATTGCCGAGGCCGGGTGTCGCGTTTGCAACGTGACCATGAAACAGTTGCAAGGCTTACTTGAACAGGTACTTGCCGTATGGCCCAGCCATAACAGGCGCTTCAGGATTGCCGAATTTATAGATGCTCATAGCCTGCCAAGACGATCTATTACCAATCTGGTCAACAACGATTTTTGTGACTATCACTATTTCGTGCTCGATGCAGACAAGTTTATGACGTTGCGTGACCAGACCCGACATGAGAAGCACGTTACGGTTGAACATCTGGATCTTGACAAATTTGATATACCTGATGATTTTTGCCTCGCCGCTTTTGATATGGTCATTGCAAATGATGTATTCAATCGTCAGCCACACGTTGACTACCTTTTAAAAATCTGTAATCAGATCACTGCAAGCAACGGCTTATTGTTTATAGCTGAAAGCCAACCTGACCCGATATCAGACATGCTTGGTGAATTACAGGAGGCATGGGCTGATATTGATGCGCCTTCTGCAAGGTTTAATAAAAGAAATGCAGTTGACTGGCTGGCAATGCTGGGCGAGACGACAGAATTTCAGCACGGCATTATTTTGTCAAATATTGTCTATCCTGCATCCATGAATTATGCACTACTTGCCCAGCGAGATGCACATGTCCGTGAGGAGATAAAAGATAACCAGGACAGGTCCCCTGGCCTGATGTTGTTAATTGCTTCAGAGGACACCCGATCAGGTTATATCGCGAACACGATTCAACGGACTCTCGCGGCCCAGGGGATCCTGTCAAGAATAATGGACAGTCGTAAACTTCAGGATTGTCCTGAATCGTTTATGCGGGAAGTCGAGCATATTGTTTATCTTAGTCCGATGAACCAGGACACAAGCATGAAATATGACGGGTCGTTACCCCTCTATCAACTTTTTTGCGATGATCTGCTGCATCTATTGCATAAAGTGCAGGATGATAATGTCGTTAAGAAAACATCATTATGGCTGGCAACAAAAAACGCGAACAGGGTTGAAAACACACAGGAAGATACGGCTGTCATTCCTGACATGTCTACAATTTGGGGAATGAACCGTGTTATTCAAAACGAAATGCCGGAATTGACATGTCATACGATCGATATCCAGGGCAAGGCCGTTGATGTGGCGCAGCTGATTGTTGATGAAATACTCAACGAGGATGAGGAAACGGAAATCATCCTGAAGGATGGCGTAAGATACGTAAATCGCCTGAGAGAGATCCATAATGCCCGGAAACAGGAAGTCGTCAAGCTGCATGATGATTCACAATATTATCAGGTAAAACTTGCCATGAATGAATCAGGCAAGCTGTCAGAATTGACCTGGGAGAAAGAACAACGGCCAATATTGCAGGCAGGAAAGATCGAAATAGCTGTTAAATCTGTGGGACTCAATTACCGCGACGTTATGTACGCATCAGGCATGCTCAGTGATGAATTGCTTGAAGACGGCTTCGCAGGCCCAACACTTGGTCTGGAATGCTCCGGTATTGTCTCTCGTGTGTTTGACGATAACAGTAATTTCTTTGTCGGTGATCCGGTTGTTGCCTTTTCACCTGCCTCCTTTGCTTCGCATATCATAACGGATGAAATCGCTGTATTCCCGAAGCCGGAAAACTGGAGTTTCGAAGACGCCGCTACAGTACCCGCAGCGTTTTTTACTGTCTATTACGCCCTGTCTCATCTGGCGCGATTACAGGAAGGCGAAAAGATCCTGATACATGGTGCTGCAGGTGGTGTGGGGCTGGCTGCCATTCAGTATGCAAGTTTCTGTGGTGCGGAAATCTATGCAACGGCAGGCACGGATGAAAAACGTGCTTTCCTGAAGGCACTGGGCGTGGATCATGTTTTGAATTCCCGGAATCTGAGTTATGCCGATGATATTAACCAACTGACGGATGGCAATGGTGTTGATGTAATACTGAATTCACTTGCCGGTGAAGCAGTCGATAAAAACCTTGCCATCCTGAAACCCTTTGGCCGCTTTATCGAGCTGGGCAAACGGGATTTCCTGCTTAACAAAAAACTGGGGATTCGTCCTTTCAGAAATAATATCAGTTACTTCGGCGTTGATGCAGATCAGCTGCTCAAACATCAACCTCGCCTGTGCCGTAAATTGTTCCGGGAGATGCTGGATTTGTTTAATTCAGGCGACATGCGGCCCATGCCATATACCCGTTTCAATGCCGCGGATATAAGTGATGCTTTCCGATTGATGCAGGAATCCAGGCACATTGGCAAGGTTGTTGTCACCATGCAGGATATTATACCCGTTTATTCACGTTCTGAACTGAAGTCAAACAAGCTCACACTGGGTGCGGATGGCAGCTACCTGGTAACGGGTGGCCTTGGTGGTTTTGGATTTGCCTCAGCGCAGTGGCTGGCCCAGAAAGGCGCAAAACATATTGCTTTACTCAGCCGTTCCGGACAGGCGGATGAATCAATGATTGACAAGCTGGAGGCATTAAAGCAAGGCGGCGTCGACGTGAGACAATTTGCCTGTGATGTATCTGATTCTGTCTCGTTGGCAAAGGTATTCAGGGCAATAGAGGCCGATATGCCTCCACTTAAAGGCATTATTCATTCTGCGATGGTGCTTGACGATAAACTTATACGTGATATGGACAGCGACAGCCTGCAGCGTGTGTTCTCACCAAAAGTTGACGGTGCCTGGCATCTGCATGCATTGACAAGAAATATGGACCTGGATTTCTTTGTACTCTATTCCTCTGCAACTACTTGCATCGGTAACCCGGGACAATGCAATTATGTTGCTGCTAATTCATACCTTGAATCACTGGCACATTACCGACGCCACTTGGGCCTGCCCGCCCTCGCTGTCTCCTGGGACGCAATTACCGATGTAGGTTACCTGACCAGAAATCCAGAACTTAAAACACTGATGACTAAGCAACTGGGCATCCTGGGAATAAGCAGTGAACAGGCATTCGAGCACCTGGAAGATTTAATCCTCTCACAAACCGCGACTGCAGCGGTTATCAAGCCGAATTTTGCCACTATGCGTCGCCTGCTACCTATAGCGTCATCGCCGTTATTTACCGAGCTGGTACTCGGCATCACCGATTATGAACTTAAACGCGAAAGTATGGATATTTATGAATTGATCAAGGATGCCACACCTGAAGAAACTCACATCATTATCAGTGAGTTGCTTGTCGGTGAAATTTCCGAGGTATTGCAAATAGCTGAAGATCGTATTGATCATAATGTTTCCCTGCAGGATCTGGGTGTTGACTCACTAATGGCTGTTGAACTGATAGTCAGGCTTGAAGAACGCTTTGATATGAAATTACCGGTGATGGCTATCGCAAATTCAACTACAATTGAAAGTCTGGCCTCACGGATTATACGTAACCTGTCGCAGGATCAAGGTCTCATGACCAGCCGTGATGGTCATGAATCACAGGAAAAAATGCTGGCCCGTACCCTTTCCACGATTCACTCAGAGGTAGTTTCCGAAGAAGAAATTGAAGCATTTGTAAAAAGGTACTCCGATTAAAAATAACTGTGATGAGCTCGTGAATGAAACGAAGTGAAAAAAAATTGTTCGGACTGAGCAAGTTGCAAAAAAAAGACCTGATTCAGAATATCAGACAGAAACCGCAAAAACCGGAAACCGAACAAGCCCCAGCCGCGTCCAAAAGTAATTTTAAGGGCATCAATCCGGAATATTATGAGATTAACTCCTTGCCTGGCATGAAAGCCTTGCAAATGCAAATGGCCGCAGCGAAGCAATTTGGTCTGGAAAACCCTTACTTTATTGAGCATGACGGAATTGCTGCTGACCGCACAGTTATCAATGGCCAGCAGGTAATTAATTTTTCAAGCTATAACTATCTCGGATTATCAGGACATCCCCGGGTTTCACAAGCTGCAAAACTCGCAATCGATACCTATGGCACTTCTGTTTCAGCAAGCCGCGCGGTCTCGGGTGAGCGCCCTCTGCATCGGGAACTTGAAAAGCGGCTTGCCAGATTTTATGGTACCGAGGATGCGGTCATTTTTGTAAGTGGTCACGCGACAAACGTAACTACCATAGGATACCTGTTCGAGCATCATGACCTGATTCTGCATGACGAATTGGCTCATAACAGTATTATACAGGGCGCTACTCTTTCGAGTGCCAAACGAATTGGTTTCCCCCACAACGACATAGATGCGCTTGAAAGTCTGTTAATAAAGCACCGCTCAAGCTTTCATCGTGTAATTATTATTATAGAAGGGCTGTACAGTATGGATGGCGATGTACCGCCTATTAATGAATTCATTCGACTAAAACATCAGTACAAGACCTTCCTCATGGTAGACGAAGCACATTCACTTGGCGTACTTGGCGAAACCGGACATGGTATTCAGGAATGCTTCCCTGTAGATGAAAACGATATCGATATACACATGGGTACGCTTAGCAAGACATTGTCAGCATGCGGTGGTTATGTAGCGGCACGAAAATCACTGGTTGATAATCTGAAGTTCAATGCACCGGGATTTGTCTATAGTGTTGGCATGTCACCTCCTTTGGCAGCAGCCGCACTTGCAGCGCTTGATATTCTTGAATCTGAACCTGAACGTGTTGAAAGACTTCGTCATATAAGCCGTTTCTTCTTCGATCTTGCCCATAAAAAAGGGCTTGATACCGGCAAGGGCGAAGGATATGCGATTATCCCGATAATTATAGGTAGCTCAATTTTATGCGTTAAACTTTCGAATATATTGCTACGCAATGGCATAAATGTTCAGCCGATAATTTACCCTGCAGTTGAAGAACGCTCGGCACGATTACGTTTTTTCATAAGTTCCCTGCATACCGAGGAACAGGTGCATCGAACTATCGAAGTTCTTACAAGAGAATTAAAAAAACTCAAACATAACCCGATCTATACCCTCACGTAATTTAAAGCTGAGGCAGATGCTGCAATGAAGATCGTTATTATCGGCGCAGGTATTGCCGGACTGGGCGCTGCCTACTACCTGTCAAAAAGCAATCACAATGTCATGGTCCTCGAGGCGTCAGGTAATGTCGGAGGCCGTTCATGCACGATTACCCGGCGTGGATCAGGAATCGCAATTGATGTGGGTACCCAGTTTTTCCATTCAAACTATCATCATGCCAGGCACCTTCTTTCCGAGACAGGTTTGCTTGATAGCTTGTCTGTTGTTCATGGTTACACACGCATTTACGACGAACGGGCAAGTTCCGGATATTATAATTTTAATAAAAATATTCCGTGGTATGGACCAGAAGGATTATTTGGTAATCTTAAGATTGGACAGTTTTTATTGCGTCATCTGCATCTACTACGACGTTACCCATTCAGTCTGACATCGCCATCTATGGCTGACTGTCTTCCCGGGATGTCTGATAAGCTACATCCTTCTGTTGTAAATGGCATTGTTCGTCCTCTCAGTCTTATCGGCGCACTTGCCGAGCCAGATGCCATGAACATCAGCCTGCATCATCTTATGCGCCTGGTACGTATTATATTGACTACCCGCTTTTACAAGCTGCAGGGCGGAGTTGACAGACTCCACCGTACCTTGGCAAAAAGGCTCCCTGTTATTCTGGATGCACCGGTCTCATCACTGGCTCAAACACGAACTGCCTGGGAAATTCGTACCAGGAGTTCAGACCGGGTATTTACTGCTGATCACGTGATTCTGGCTACTCCTGCTAAGGATGCAGCCAGCCTGATGCCCTCGGATTTTCATGAAGAAAAATCATTCCTTGAATCCATTAAAGCGCCGCCTTTCGTATTACCCACTTTTTTTCTGGATAGACCCATGTGCCCGGGTACCTGGTCTTATCTATTCCATCAAAAACAGCGTGGACTCATCAGTTATCTTACTGATGTCTCGCAACTTACGGCGGGCTTAGCTGACAAGGCAATCATCCAGCCGTGGATATGTTACCCGAATTCAACACACCTTGTTGACCGTACGGACAGTGAAATTACTGAACGCTGCCTGGATGAACTGGATGGCTATTTTCCCGGGTTTTCATCATGGGTGATCGATGCGTCTATTACCCGTCATGCCAGTGCTGTTCCTTTTCACCCAGTAGGCCATGAACAACGCGCAATCGAATTTCTGAAAAAAATGGCTGGCAAGTCCTTGTCTGTATGCGGTGATTATCTGAGCGGTGGTTACCTGGAGGCATCGCTCTGGAGCGCAAAATATGTCTCTCAACAATTTGACTGATATGCCCTTCACAGCCTGAAGAATTTCAGCATCACCCAGTCAACAAACCGACTGGGCATCAGATCAAGGAGTTTCATTCCTATGCGGTGATGAAAAGGGAAATCAAGGACATGTTGTTTCCTGTCTATTGCCTTTTTAATTCGCCTTGCAGCCCTTTCGGGATGCGTTTTAAGTATACTGGGGACAGGCAATGCAGAAATCATGGGTGTATCAACAAACCCCGGACAAATAATCGTAGTAAATATACCGTTCTTTCTTAATAATCCACGAGTCGCTTCAAAGTAAGTATTTAACGCCGACTTACTGGCAGAATAGGCAGGAAAATAAGGCATTCCTCTATAGGCGGAAAGCGAGGAGATTATAACTACATGGCCACTTTGCCTTTTTTTCATGCCCTCAAGTACCAGGTGAATAGTATTCAAGGTGCTAATAAAATTGACACACAGTATTTCATCAATGGAATTTAAAGATTCATTCAGACTGCTATCAATCGTGGATAATATTCCAGCATTCGCAATAGCAATATTTACAGGGTGGGCACGGTCAAACTCCTCGATCCATGCCTTTAGTGCCGTCTTATCGGTTATATCCAGTTGTCCCGTTGTGACAGAGGCACCAAGCGATTTGCATTGTGAGCTAATTTCATTAAGGCGGGAAACATTTCGTCCGATCAAACCGAGATGATTGCCGCTCGTCGCATAAGAACGGGCAAGCTCTCCTCCTATTCCACCGCTGGCACCTGTAATAAGTATATTCATAAATTAGTTAAATGATTTTATACAGTTTAATCTACCACTGGTACAATAATGGCAATTATCCTGCGAATACAACACAAGTTTTTTATTTTCATTATACTTTCTCTAAATATATAAATTATTGTGCTTGATTACCTCTTCTTTAATTCATGGTAAGTGTATGAGTGCACCAAAGATTGGATTTATCAGCCTTGGTTGTCCCAAGGCCCTGGTTGACTCAGAACGGATCCTCACCCAGCTACGCATGGACGGCTATGATATCGTGCCAGATTATGATCAGGCGGACCTCGTCGTGGTCAACACTTGCGGATTTATAGACGAAGCCAAGGCAGAATCGCTGGAAACCATCGGCGAAGCTCTGCATGAGAATGGCAAGGTGATTGTGACGGGGTGCCTGGGTGCGAAAGAAGAAGAGATACGCGCACAATACCCGCAGGTCCTCAACATCACAGGCCCGCAACAGTACGAACAGGTGGTATCAGCGGTGCATACCCATGTCCCTTTTGATAAAGAACATAATCCCTTTACCGACCTGGTACCGCCCCAGGGTATCAAGCTGACTCCGAGGCACTATGCCTATCTGAAAATCTCCGAAGGTTGTAACCACAAGTGCCGGTTTTGCATTATCCCCTCCATGCGTGGCCGCCTGGTAAGCCGTACGCTGGATGACATCATGCAGGAGGCGGAACGCCTTGTGGTTGCTGGCGTTAGGGAACTGCTGGTGATATCCCAAGACACCAGTGCCTATGGATCAGACATTAAATACAGGACCGGCTTCTGGCAGGGCCGGCCATACAAGGCCAGCCTGCAAGGGCTTTGCGAAGCTATGGCAAGCCTTGGCATCTGGGTACGGCTCCATTATGTCTACCCCTATCCCCACGTGGATGACATCATCCCCCTGATGGCTGAGGGCAGAATACTTCCCTATCTGGATGTGCCTTTTCAACACGGCAGCCCAAGAATATTAAAAGCCATGCGCCGCCCTGCCGCTGCAGAAGATACACTGGAACGTATTCATCGCTGGCGTGAATTGTGTCCTGACCTTGTTATCCGCTCTACTTTCATTGTAGGTTTCCCAGGGGAAACGGATGAAGACTTCGAAATCCTGCTGAACTTTCTCGAGGAGGCACAACTTGACCGGGTTGGATGTTTCAAATATTCGCCCGTTGAAGGGGCGGCGGCTAACGAACTGCCCAACCCGGTACCTGAAGATATTAAGGAGTCGCGCTGGCACGCATTCATGCAGGTACAACAAGCGATCAGCGAAAGGAAATTACGTGCCAGGGTTGGAGAGACACTGGAAGTTCTCGTCGATGAGATTATTGACGGAACGGCAATTGGCCGCAGCTATGCCGACGCGCCGGAGATAGATGGCACAGTCACTATAATGAGTGGCAATGATCTCGATCCCGGTAGCCTCGCAAAAGTCAGGATAACGGCCTCGGATGAGTATGATCTGAGAGGTACACTGCTCTCGGGGACTGCCTGCTGATCCGGGCGGTACCTGTATATTATTCGTCTGAGAGCAATTCATCGAGTTGCTTTTCAAGACGGGCCTTTTCCGCCTCTTCCGCCGAGCTGTCGAACTGCTGCTCCTTGTAAGACTCAATAATCCGTTCCAGACCACCGATAGCTCGCCGTAATTCAAATTCCTGTTCATCACGGGAATGATCAATAACCCTCATACCACCGGCACTGGTACCGGATGAAGCGTTGCTGTCTTCATCCTGACCACAACCTGCCAGAGATAACGAAATGCCCACTAGTAAGGAACCGCCAAGTAACAGAATTTTATTCATTTTTACCTCACATTGATTGTTTTCATTAAACCTGCGAACCCTGCAAAATAATGGATTCGACCCTAACATTTTATTACAGTATTATAGCAATGTATAATATTTATATCTTATTTATCATATAGTTATACATTTCACGTGTTTTGTATTATAATTCGTGTCCTTACTATTTTCCACCACCACAGAAAATGAAAATAAAACTATGAATCCCAGCGATTTGTGCGATGAAGTCCTGATCTCCCTGCGTAGAATTGTCCGGGCAATTGAACTCCAGTCCCGGCAACTCGTACGCAGTCACGGTCTCACGGGCCCCCAGATCCTGATATTGAAGACATTAATGCAGTCATCAGAGACCACCGTAGGCCAGTTGGCCGAGCAAGTCAGCCTGAGTAAACCCACCGTGACCGATATTCTTAACCGGTTGGAAAAGTACGGTATGGTGCAAAGGTTGCGATCAGAACAGGATAAACGCCGTGTCCAGGTTACCATCACCGAGTTGGCACGTGAAAAACTGGCCGATTCGCCTCCACTCTTGCAGGAATCTTTTGCAGGTGAATTCCAGCTATTGAAAAAATGGGAACAGTTACAGCTCATCAGTTCCTTGCACAAGATTGCCGAGATGATGGATGCGCGCGAGATTGATTCCTCACCAATGCTGACAAGCGGACCGATATCCACGCCCGGAGATGTTTCAGATCTCTCAGTCCCCGGCAAAGCAGCCAGAGAAAAGCATTTGTCCCGCGTCAGAACCAAACGCAAGTCGATTAATAGGGCTAAGACGTGATAAACCAGAATACCAGCCTTGACTCGGGCTGGCCCGTGAATATCTCTTTAAGTGAAGGAATCAGTTTTCAGCATCCTGTAAAACAGGATGGGCAAGATATCTGGCGCCTCGTCAAAGAGACTGCAGTACTCGATTTGAATTCAGCTTATTGCTACCTGTTGCTGTGTGAACATTTCAGCCAAACCTGTCTTGTAGCAAGGTTAAGTAACTCGATAGTAGGCTTTGTTTCATCTTATGTATTGCCGGAAGAGAAAGACGCGCTGTTTGTATGGCAGGTTGCCGTGTCCAAGGAGATGCAAGGCAAGGGAATAGGAAAATTACTAGTTTTGAATCTTCTGGATTCCGAAGCTGGTAACAAAGTAAAAAGGGTACATGCCACTGTATCTCCGTCGAACAAGGCCTCACTGTCCCTGTTCAATTCAATTGCAAAAACATTGAATGCAGGGTTCACAATTACCGAAGGATTCAATAATGACGTGTTTCCTGATGCAAACCATGAACAGGAAGACATGATTACTATCGGACCTATTAAAAGAACATTATAAATAAAGGAGTATCCCGAATGAGGATTTTTGAAGAACTAGAATCAGAAGTAAGGAGTTATGTGAGATCATTCCCGGTCATTTTTGATACTGCCGAGGGCAGCTATCTTTACGATGACCAGGGAAATAAATATATCGATTTTTTCAGTGGCGCAGGCACGCTGAATTATGGTCATAATAATCCGAAAATAAACAAGGCAATAATTGAATATCTGCAGGGGAATGGCATAGTGCATGGCCTGGATAAGGCAACCTGTGCCAAAAGAGATTTCCTGCAGAAATTTAATGACACCATTTTCATCCCTCGCAATCTGAGCTACAAAATTCAGTTTACTGGCCCAACCGGAACAAATGCGGTAGAGACTGCCTTGAAACTTGCCCGAATGGTTAAAGGCAGGTCAAATATTATAGCCTTTACCAATGGATTTCATGGACTGACCATGGGCTCACTTTCCGTTACTGGTAACAACTTTTATAAAGATGAATCTTTCTATATGCGGGCCAATGTTGACCATATGCCGTTTGATGGTTATCTGGGGCCTGATATTAACACCGTAGATTATTTGAGACGGTTCCTTGAAGATAACAGCAGTGGTATTGATCTTCCTGCAGCAATTATACTCGAAACCATACAGGCGGAAGGTGGCGTGCATGTCGCTTCTAGCAAGTGGTTACAGGAACTGCAAATACTTTGCAGAGAGCTGGATATTCTCATGATCATTGATGACATTCAGGTTGGTAATGGCCGAACCGGCAATTTCTTCAGCTTTGAAGAGTCCGGGATCACTCCCGACATCATAACCATGTCCAAGTCACTTGGAGGCGGATTACCGTTTGCCATGTTACTTATGCGAGGTGAACTCGACCAATGGAAACCAGGCGAACATACCGGTACCTTCCGCGGCAACAATCTTGCCTTCGTTGCTGCAACAGAGGCGCTTACCTACTGGGATGATGAAAATCTGTCCGAATCCGTTAAATACAAGTCCGATATCGTGAGGGAAGAACTAAAAAATATCGCTGAAAAATACCCTGAACTTGATGCCAAGGTGCGTGGTAAAGGCTTGATTTATGGACTGGAAATTCCACAAAGGGGTTTCAGTGCCAACCTGGCCAAGACCTGTTTTAAACACGGCCTGGTTATCGAGCTTTCAGGCGCAGAAGATGAAGTACTTAAAGTCCTGCCTCCACTGGTAATTGATGAAGAAACCCTGAAAGAAGGGCTATCAATTATTGACAAGGCTATTGAGCAATTACTCAGTAAAAAGAAAGATGCTCTGACGAAGAAGATTGCATGATAATTCGCAATTTGAGAGAAATCCGGGGGAGTGATCATGAGGTCAGGCCGGAAGACGGCCAATGGACAAGCCGGCGCTTGCTTCTGAAACATGATGACATGGGTTTTTCCATGCATGATACCCTGATACATGCCGGGTCAGAAATCAGAATGTGGTATAAAAATCACCTGGAGGCCGTTTACTGTGTTAGCGGCGAGGGTGAGATAGAGGATATTGAAACCGGTGAAAAATATCTTATCAGTGATGGTATTCTCTATGCTCTGGATAAAAACGATAAACATATTTTGCGTGCAGTAAGTGAAATGAGAATGATCTGTGTATTTAACCCGCCGTTGACAGGGCGTGAAGTCCATGACGCTGACGGTGCCTATCCGCTGATGGAAAGCACCGGTAGTTAAGCTAGCCCTTTGATCTGTAATTAAGCAAAAGGCGCCAGTCCTGTGCCTCAATAAGAAGGTACCATCTGCCTTCAGGTAACATTGGCATTAAAGTAATGTAGTTATTATCTGCTTCTTTAACCAGATTAGCGTCCCTGTCCATGTCTTTTTTCGTAGGATGCAGAAAGCTAACATGGATGCTTTCCGGTGGATTGAATTTATCATTCCCCTGTAATTTTAGTTTTAAGTTGTTTCCCGTAAAGCTTACATCAGCTTTCAGACCAAGTGCGACTGCATTAAGATCGCGCTGCAGTGTTTTATTTACCTCGAGCCCGCGCTTGTAATAATCATCGACTACCAGGCCATCGTTGCTTGCTATAGCAAGGTAAATAGTAATTATCCCGCCAATTACAGCAGCAAGCGGAAGACTGATAATAAACCAAACGAATGGTTCTCGACGCCAGTTATTTTCAGTTTCAGAATTAGTCATGGTAGTGGTCCAAGAAACCTGGCTGGTTCGCTTATAACAAGTCCCTCATCGTCATCATCTACTGATGACAAGGTAAAAACGATATCGCTGCTTCTGGATGTAAGATTAGCCTCGTCAGCCCTGATACGTACCACAACATCCTTCACCTTCCCGGATTCTACACTAATGGGCAGAGTGTCTATTATTAATTGCATGTCAGGAATACCTTCCGCTACAACCTCATATTCATGGTTTTCCTCATCCATATTCAATATTTTCAATGTATATACATTCTCTATAAAACCCTGGGTTTCCCGGTACAATTGATTCCTGTCCCTTATGACATCCAGCCCCAGAGGTGTTCGTTGATTAATTGAATAAACAAATAACCCTACTAACGCCAGCAGTACGACCGCATATATTATCAACCTAGGACGTATTATTCTGCTTTCCTTGCCATAAATAGCATTTTGGGTTGTATAACGAATTAATCCCTTGGGATAATTCATTTTTTCCATAACATCATTACAGATGTCTATACATGCCGAACAACCAATGCATTCATACTGGAGACCGTCACGAATATCAATGCCAGTTGGGCATACCTGCACACACATGGTACAGTTTATGCAATCACCCAGGCCTTCCCTGCGATGATCAATGCTTACTGATCTTGCGCCCCTTGGTTCTCCACGCTTTTCATCGTATGAAATTACAAGGGTATCATCATCAAACATTGCACTTTGAAAGCGTGCATAGGGACACATGTACATACATACCTGCTCCCTCATCCAGCCTGCATTACCATAGGTCGCAAAACCATAAAATATCAGCCAGAAGATTTCCCAAGGCCCCATCTGCAAATGTAATAATTCCCTGGTTAATTCACGGGCAGGCGAAAAGTAGGCAACGAACGTAAACCCCGTATAGGCTGAGAAGACTATCCAGACCAGGTGCTTTGTGCCCTTTATCCGGAATTTCCTCCATGACATAGGCTCCTTGTCGAGTTTCATCTGCTGCAAGCGAGAGCCTTCAATACTACGCTCAATCCAGATGAAAATTTCTGTCCATACTGTCTGTGGACAGGCGTACCCGCACCAGAGCCGGCCCGCCAGTGCTGTGAAAAAGAACAGGGATAATGCCGCGATGATTAACAGGAAGGTCAGGTAAAGGAAATCCTGAGGCCACAATGTCAGGCCAAATATATAGAATTTTCTTGCAGGAAGGTCCAGCAAAATCGCCTGCCTGCCATGCCATTCGACCCAAGGCATCCCATAGAAAATTCCCAGCAAGCCTACGACGGAGAGGAATCTCAGAAGAGCAAACTTTCCATGAACTTCCCGTGGATAGATCTTCTCCCGTTTGCTATACAGGCTTACAGTAGTTTCGTCAGGATAGTTTTGCTTAACTGAATCCTCCATATGGCCAGCCTCAATACCCAGTAATTATTATAATAGTCCCTGCCGGGTTTATATAAATCTTTATTATTGCAGGAGATCAGCCCGGTTTGCCTGGTGTCAGAAAATATATGACCAACAGGCTCGAACTTGCCGTCAATACCCAGAATGTAAAAAATCCAATCGTATAGACCGCCAGATCACTCATTAAAGGAAATCCAGCGCAGATTAGCAGCTCCCTTGGGGAGAATAAGGAGAAGAATATACCCGTAGCGACAATTGCTACAAGGAACGACAACCATAATGTAGCTATAAATCTATAAGGTTCCGGAATCGGCTTAATATTATCCCAGATTCTCATCGAATATATAAAAGCCGGTCCTAGATGATTCTAATCTTTCGACAAACTATAGATATAGGTCGCAAGTAAATGGACCCTTGCCTCACCCAGAAATTCCTTGTGAGGTGGCATACGCCCACTCCTGCCCCCGTTTATGGTTTCTACTATACTGGCCTTTGAGCCGCCGTATAACCAGATATCATCGGTAAGGTTTGGTGCACCCATCATAGGGGTGCCCTTCCCTTCCACCCCGTGACAGACTGCACAATATTGTGAAAATATATTCTTACCTTTCTGGGCCATAGCAGAATCATGCGCCCTTCCACCCAAGCTGATCACATATTCCGTTACCTGATCAATCTCTTCATCCTCGATCATTTCTTTCCACGCAGGCATGGCACCCTGCCTGCCATTCATGATTGTCGTTTTGATTGCGTTTGGATCACCACCCCATAGCCAGTCATCATCCCGCAGATTTGGAAATCCCCTTGCGCCGCCGGCATCAGAACCGTGACATGTTGTACAATAGGCAGAATACAGGCGCTGGCCAATCTTCACCGCTTCAGGATTATCAGCAAGTGCGGCAATGTCCTGGTTTACAAACTGCTCATACAGGGGATCATATTTTTCACTGGCTGCCTTGACTTCATCTTCATACTGATTGACCTGCGTCCATTTCTTTACACCCTTGAAACTGCCAAGACCCGGATAAAGAATCAGGTAGATGACACCAAACACCAGGGTGATATAAAACAGGTTCAGCCACCAGCCAGGCAAGGGATTGTTTAACTCTTTCAGATCCTCATCCCAGATATGACCGGTAGTATCCTCATCCCTGTCGGAGGTGACTTTCTTGCCGCCTTTGAAAATTCCTACCAATACAAACATGGCAACAATAGACAACACCGTTGTCACCAGAATAAATATGCCCCAAAAACTGCTGGTAAAATCAAACATGGTCGTCCCCTTCACTGCCCGGTTCTTTTATTATTAATTCATCTTCAAGAGGTATTCTCGAGGCCATATCAAATGTTTTTTTACGTTTGCTGCTCCATGCCCAGATGACTATGCCGATGAAAAACAGGAAAACAAAAACAGTCCAGATTGAATGTATTACGCTCATGAAATCACATTACCTTCTAGTCTTGACAGATGTACCCAGTCCCTGCAGATATGCAATGATCGCATCCATCTCTGTTTTGCCCTCGACCTGTCCCGGTGCCTGTTCTATTTCCTCATCGGTATAAGGCGAACCCAGTCTTCTCATTACTTTCATTTTCTTCTGGATGGTCTTGTTATCTACCAAATTTGTATCAAGCCAAGGATAGCCGGGCATGATGGATTCAGGTACTACATCCCTGGGATTCATCAAATGAACACGATGCCAGTCATCGCTGTAACGGCCTCCAACACGATGCAGGTCGGGACCAGTACGCTTGGAACCCCACTGAAAAGGACGATCATAAACAAACTCACCTGCCAGAGAGTAATGGCCGTAGCGCTCTGTTTCGGCCCTGAAAGGACGGATCATCTGTGAATGGCACACATAACAACCTTCCCTTATATAGACATCCCTGCCGGCGAGTTGTAATGCGCTGTAGGGTTTAAGGCCTTTTACCGGTTCCGTTGTACTATGCATAAAGAACAACGGCACAATCTCGACCAATGCTCCCACGCTGATCACCAGAATGGTAAGCACAATCATCAGGCCTATGTTTTTTTCTATCTTGCCGTGAAATTCACTCATATCGTCACCTTAATGCGCCATTGCCGGTGCCGGAATCCTTGCTTCGACCGGCTTGGCCCCGGCTATGGTTTTCCAGAGATTGTAGGCCATGATTAAAGTGCCCAGGAGAAACAGGAGTCCGCCCAGGAAACGTATGAAATAGAATGGATGCATTGCCTCAACCGTTTCCACAAAATTATATGTCAGCGTGCCATCATCATTTACCGCACGCCACATCAGGCCCTGCATGATGCCTGCTACCCACATCGAGGTGATGTAAAGCACAATACCCACCGTTGAGATCCAGAAGTGATATTCAATTAATTTGAGGCTGTATATTTCTCGCCCGAACAGGCGCGGCACAAGAAAATACATAGCGCCAAGCGAGATAAAGGCTACCCAGCCTAATGCTCCGGAGTGTACGTGGCCTATGGTCCAGTCTGTGTAATGGGAGAGGGCATTTACAGTTTTGATCGACATCATGGGCCCTTCGAAAGTTGACATTCCGTAAAACGAGACTGCAACGATCATCAGGCGCAAGACCGGATCGGTGCGCAATTTGTGCCATGCGCCTGAAAGCGTCATGATGCCATTTATCATCCCGCCCCAGGAAGGAGCCAGTAATATCAATGACATCACCATGCCCAGCGACTGGGTCCATTCGGGAAGCGCCGTATAATGCAGATGGTGAGGCCCAGCCCAGATATAAGTAAATGACAAGGCCCAGAAATGGACAATGGAAAGTCTGTAGGAATACACCGGCCGATTAGCCTGCTTGGGAATGAAGTAGTACATCATCCCGAGGAAACCTGCGGTCAGGAAAAAACCGACCGCGTTGTGGCCATACCACCATTGAACCATGGCATCCTGCACCCCCGCGTAGGCCGAGTATGATTTCAGGAAAGAGACTGGCAGGGCCAAGCTGTTAAATATATGCAAAACCGCGATAGTGAGGATAAAGGCAGCGTAGAACCAGTTGGCCACATAGATATGGGCAATCTTCCTGCGCATGATGGTGCCAAAAAAGACGATGGCATAGACCACCCAGACAACGGCTATCAGCACATCTATAGGCCACTCGAGTTCGGCATACTCCTTGGATGTGGTGATGCCAAGAGGCAGGGTGATCGCGGCCGAAAGGATGATGACCTGCCAGCCCCAGAAGGTGAACGCCGCGAGTCCGTCACTGTAAAGACGTGCATGGCAGGTACGCTGTACCACATAGTAGGATGTGGCAAACAGGGCGGACCCCCCGAAGGCAAAGATTACCGCGTTGGTATGCAAGGGCCGAAGACGGCTGAAAGTCAACCACGGGATATCTAAATTCAGGGCTGGCCAGACTAGCTGCGCCGCAATAAATACGCCGACAGTCATGCCGACAACACCCCATACGATTGTCATTATCGCGAATTGCCGGACAACTTTGTAATTATAGGTTTGGGCAGGAGCTGCTGTATCTGCCGTCATCGGGTTCTCCTTTTTACTTTTTATTTAAAGGGTTAGGCTGCGATCAGAAAGCTAAAACTAAGTCCACGTAGCTTCTCCAATCAAGGATGTCATCACGTGCAAGTGATTTTTCTACACCCGCTCCCATGAGGATATTTCCCTCGATACGGTAGCGCAGCCCCCCAGCGACAGTCAATACTGTACCTGCATTGGTACTTCCTAGATTGACCAAGTCGACTCCATCAAATCCCAATGATGTTCTGTTACCATCATCATAGATAGTGAAACCGTTAAATTCAACCATGGGGTAAAAGCTGTCTGTTACGGCATAATCAGCATGTAAACTGTAGTGAATCATGGGGCTATCATGGTCTCCATCGAGGGCGGCATTGATGCCGGCACTGGCTTACAGCCATACCTTCTTCATGATATTGATCCTCAAAAAAGATTTTAAATTAAGAAGTAAATCTTCAGAAATTCAGAGAACGCGAATTGCCGGCGTTATGATGAAACATGCATCATTTCAACAGCCGATAAATTCTTGCCGTTCGGGCAGAATGTCAGATCCCCGTCGCTTGTTTCCCCGGAAAGGAACCTGTCACAATCGGTCGTCTTAAGGCAGGACTCACAGGCACGTATTTGTTGTTCAAGGTTGGGCACGGAAAATCTATGCAAATAGTCGGCAGGAGCAATCTGACGTTTTTTCAGCATACGATTCAATCGCAGCATTTTGATGCGTTCAGCAAAGGCTTCCTTTACCCTGCGCCCAGCCAAATAATTTGCGCCAATTAACGCGACCAGCCTGATCCCGGTATAAAAAACCAGTCCGACGATTATTAATAAATAGATACCGGCCAACAGATTCATGTAATCTCCCCAAAAATATAAATGGCGATAATTCCATAAATTCCATCAAGAAATTTTGATTTAGATCAAATTATATAACTATTCCAGGAAGTAATTTTGTGCCTGCTTGATAATTTCAGCCGGAATTGAATATTGTGTTGCAAATAACAACGGTAGGCTTGCAGAGCTAAACACACCCTAAGAAGGATGTGCCAGCTGGTCTACCTGGCGGAAAGCTAAGTAATCCGGCCTAGATAACTTTTGAATAGCTCTTATTCGTATTGCTAATTGGCAGATACTTGTCAAACACCATACAGATATTCCGAATCAACAAACGTCCTTTTCTGGTTACATGAATTCCTTCATTGTCAATCGAAAGCAGGCTGTCCTTTTCCATGAGGGCAAGACGGGACAATTCGTCATGAAAATAACGATGAAACTTGATCCCGTAATTATCTTCATAGAAGGAAAAATCAATATTAAAATGACAGATTAACTTGGTAATCACGTCACGCCGTAATTCATCATCATGATCCAGCATCATGCCTCTCGTCACAGGCAGTTTGCCTTGCTCGAGCAGACTTTCATATTCATTGATGTCACGCGCATTCTGGGCATAACACCCGTTGATACAACTGATGGCCGTGACACCCATGCCAATAAGATCGCAATTAGCATGCGTGGAATATCCCTGAAAGTTCCTATGCAATGATCCTGTTTTTTGTGCCATGGCAAGTTCATCATCAGCCTTCGCAAAATGATCCATGCCTATATACACATAACCATTCTGTGTCAGGTAATCGATCACCAATTGCAATATGTTGAGCTTGGTTTCAGGGTCAGGCAGTTCATTTTCGTTGATTTGCCGCTGTGTCTTGAATATATGGGGAAGGTGCGCGTAATTATATACAGCTATACGGTCAGGGTTCAGATCGACCAGTTGTTTCAGCGTTTGCCTCGATGTTTCCAGTGTCTGCTTAGGCAATCCGTAGATCATATCTATGTTTATCGAATGAAACCCTTGCGTTCTTGCATCTTCTACAGCCTTTGCAGTCTCATCATAGCCCTGGATCCTGTTTATGGCCTTTTGCACGGCCGGATTAAAATCCTGAACCCCGATACTGATCCGGTTAAAACCTATCTCACGAAGTAACTTTATGGTCCCTGGCCCTATTTCTCGTGGGTCGATCTCGATTGAATAATCGCCGCGATCATCATCTCTCAAAGTAAAATTTTTCTGGATAACCTGCATGAGCCTGGACATCTGCTCATTGCCGATATAGGTTGGTGTCCCTCCACCCCAATGTAATTGGTCAACACACCTGTCCCGATCAAACAATTTCCCCTGCATAACGATCTCTTTATGCAGAGAATCGAGATACCTTGTACTACGTGCCTGATTATTAGTGATTATCTTGCTGCAAGCACAGTAAAAACATACCCTGCGGCAAAACGGGAGATGGAAATAAAGTGACAAAGGAGCCGGCACCAGGTCTTCGTTACTTTCCCTTGCCGTTTCGGTATAGTCACCATCATTAAATTCATCATGAAATTGCAGTGCAGTAGGATACGAAGTATAACGCGGACCGGCCTGGGCATAACGCGTTATTAGATCTTTATCGAATGAAACAGAATTGTCGTTCAGCACTTTATTAACTCTTAAATATTCTTTCTATTTTTTAACAAATGCGTAAGAAATAAACTATGATTTAGATCAACAAAATCACATATAATATTTACGTTATTCAGACTATTACCGGCAAACCACTCCTAATATCAATTTGTTACATTTCAGGTAAATCAGTGACAGAAATCAGTCGAACCGCAGATAAATGTTTTCATTGCGGTGAGCCCATACCAGGCAAACTGAATTTGAATATCATGATTGACGGTAAACCTGAATCGATGTGTTGTTATGGCTGCCTGGCCGTAGCGCAAAGCATCATGGATGGGGGGCTGGGTAATTACTACAGTTACCGCACTCAAATTGCAGCAACTCCGGAAAGTATACCCACAGATGCCGATGCCTCTCTCAGGGCCTACGATCATCCTGATATACAGGCTGCATTTGTAAAGCATATAAATGAAAAAGAGAGGGAGGCTAACCTTATTCTTGAAGGTGTCGTTTGCCCTGCCTGCACCTGGCTAATCGAAAAACACCTTTCTTCATTGAAAGGCATAACGCATGTAAACGTTAATTATACTAGCCAGCATGCGAAGGTTACATGGAATAACGATGAGATTCTTTTAAGCAAGATACTGTTTGAAATAACGCGTATCGGTTACAGGGCGTACCCATACAACCCGGCAACAGAGCAATCTTTGTTTGCCAGGGACCGAAAAAAGCAATTACAACGAATCGGGCTTGCAGGCCTGCTCGGAATGCAGGTCATGATGATTTCTATCGCCCTCTATACGGGCAAGTGGGATATTGACTTAAAGATTAAAGATTTTTTCCACTGGCTCAGCCTGCTGTTAACGACTCCTGTAGTTATGTACTCGGCGGTTCCCTTCTTCGCCGGGGCTATAAGGGATATCAGACATAAATACGCTGGCATGGACCTGCCGGTATCCCTCGGGATCTCCGGCGCCTATATCGGCAGTATCTGGTCTACCGTAACACGCAGTGGTGATGTCTATTACGACTCCGTGGTTATGTTCGTCTTTTTTCTTTTACTCGGCCGATATTTTGAATTTATAGCACGCAAAAATAATCGTGAATATATTTACAGGATCTGCCAGATACTGCCGGCCACCGCCACCAAACTGGTTGATATAGGAGGAAAGCTCAGTGAACTTACAGTGCCTGTCATAGAGCTCGAACGTGGAGATACGGTTTTGGTAAGACCGGGCGAGACAATAGCGGCGGACGGCGAAGTTATTTCCGGGACTTCCACCGTTAATGAATCACTTATTACAGGTGAAAGCATTCCCGTTCCCAAGATATCGGGTTCAACACTGATTGGTGGAAGCATAAACATTGAATCACCATTACAGTTTCGTGTAGAAAAAACAGGAGACAACACCTTTGTTTCCCAGATTATGCATCTTGTTGAAAAGACACGGCATGAAAAACCCCGGTTTGACCAGTTAATTCACAAGGTCTCCTCCTGGTTCGTATTATTGGTGCTGATTATAGCCGCACTGGTTGCCTGGTACTGGTTGCAAACAGACCCAGTGAGATGGCTGCCTGTAACACTATCCGTACTGGTGGCAACATGTCCCTGTGCGCTTGCACTGGCGACACCTACTGCAATCACAGTCGCCATGACAAACTTGTTGCGATCAGGTATGGCTATCACGCGCAAGGATGCGATAGAGAAACTTGCCAGAACCACTCATTATATATTTGACAAGACCGGTACCTTGACGCTTGGCAACCTTGAACTTGACTGTGTCTATTGTTTATCGAACATGAGCCGTTCATGCTGCCTTGATATTGCCATTGCGCTTGAGCAGCAGTCAGAACATCCTGTAGCCAGGGCTCTGCTGGCAAGTACTAAACGCCCGCTAGAGAGCAGTGCGGCAAATATTACCAATTTCCCGGGGAAAGGTATCAGTGGACGGGTAAACAACAAGCAATATTTTATTGGCACCAGTGAATTCATATCTGGGGAAACCGGCCTTGAGATTCCTCAGGACTTTTTTAGCGAAACGTCTCATACTGCAGGACCGGTTATATTATTGGCAGACAATCAAGAGATACTGGCTGTATTCACTTTCACTGACACTATACGAAATGACGCAAAAATCATTATTGATTACCTCAAAAGCGCCGGGAAAAAAATTGTTTTATTAAGTGGCGATAAGGAGGAGAGTGTCTGGCAACTTGCAGTTAACCTAGGAATTGATGAATTCCATTACGGTATGAAACCTGAAGAAAAAGCCTCATACGTGAGACACATGGAAAACAAGGGAGCAATCGTGGCAATGACCGGGGATGGAATTAATGATGCGCCTGTACTTGCTACAGCGGATATTTCAATTGCCATGGGGAGCGGGTCAGACCTGGCAAGAATTAATGCAGATATCATATTGTTGAATGATCGACTGGAGACACTGCAACAGGGTATCATGACATCATTTAAAACATTCCGAATAATCCGTCAGAACATTTTATGGGCTATTCTTTATAATATACTTGTATTGCCTGCCGCCGCATCAGGTATAGTTGCCCCTTGGATGGCAGCATTAGGTATGTCGCTCAGCTCCCTGGTCGTGGTCGGGAATGCTCATAGAATCAGATATCATTAACGGTGCACTTACTTGGAAATTATCTATCTTCTGATATTCATTTCAATCATCCTGGTTGGCCTGATTGCCTGGGCCTTTATCTGGGCAGTGAGGTCCGGGCAATTTGATGACCTCGAAAAACCTCGCCATCAAATACTGATGGATGAAGATGATCCGAAGGATGAAGATACCTGATGTGACTTCATGTTACCCATGCTTCCATGATGGTGTGCATGATCATTTCCTGCAGCAGAATAAAAAAATGGTGAGGCAATTCCGAACAAAATAATTGCAATTCCCGCTACCCTACGCAGGGCTGGCTCACCAAGATAATCACGGATTCTTGCCCCGGCAAGGCCAGCGAACAACATCCCTGGCAATGTTCCCAAGCCGAAACAGAACATCAACAAGGCGCCTGTCAATGAATCTCCAATGGTCAAGGACCATAATAGGACGGAATATACCAGTGCACAGGGTAACCATCCCCAGAACATCCCCGCCATAAGCGCCCGGTAAATGCTGGTTATCGGAAAGAAGTATTTTGCCAGGGGACGGATATACGCCCAAGCGCGCATACCCAGAGATTCGAGTATCCGGAACCCCTGAAACCAACCGGTTATCTGCAACCCGATGAGAATCAGTACCACAGCAGCTATATACTGTAATATTCGATGTCCCGACTCCGGCATAAATCCTCTGGCCAGTTCAGCCCCGATTGCACCTGCGATTGCACCGGCCAGTGAATAACTGATTATTCGGCCGGTATTATATGCAGTTACCAGCCTGGCTTTTGTTATGGCCTTGCCTTCCGGGATACTGAGACTCATAGCAGTACTGATCCCGCCACACATGCCAAGACAATGTAGTGTGCTAAACAGTCCAAGATTAAATGCAATGATCGAATTGACGAGATCCATCAGATTAGTATGAAGCCAATTCCACTGGCCATTATACTGGCGACCTGATCCCTATCCTGTCTTCTTTTCAGTGGACAGGCAACCTGTGGATAAATTGCGCAAGGTGTCCATATTGATAATCCTGACCTGTTTCCGGTTGATACTGATTAATCCCTCTCTTTGAAAACGGCTCATGATCCTGCTGACTGTTTCAATGGTGAGCCCAAGATAATTAGCCGTTTCCTGCCTGGACATCGACAGATTAAATTCCCTGGACGAATAACCCATGGCCTGAAAACGGCTGGATATGCTTAGCAAAAACGTTGAAAGTTTTTCTTCCGCATTCTTCTTGCCGATTGTTAATAACAACTCATTCTCCGCTGTTAACTGGCGGCTCATTAACTTGAATAACTGGTTCTGCAGCTCAGGAATCAGTCTGCAAATCTCGTTGACCTTGTTGAAAGGAAATCCACAATAGGTACTTGTTTCTATGGCAATCGCAGATACAAGATGTCTTTCACTGTCTATTGCGTCCAGGCCGATGATCTCACCCGGAAAATAAAAACCGATGATTTGGTCATCACCATTCTCATCAATCAGGACAAGCTTAACTGTTCCCGATCTTACAGCAAATAAATTTGTCAGCTTGTCACCAGCCCTGAAGATATATTCCCCCGTCCTCAACGGACGTGAGCGTTTAACGATTTCCTCAAGCCTGCCCAAGTCCTGTGTGTCGAGGCCTCTGGGCAGGCAGAGTTCATTCAGGCTGCAATCTTCACAGGAAACCTTTATGTTGGAGAAGTCAATGGTTTTCTTGTTGGTCATATATAATCCTGCAGGACATATCCGGCTCACTATACAGCCGGAATGAATGCTAATTTACCTATGATAACTCTTGCCGCCAGCTTTTACCCGATAATTTGGCGGTTAAATCAACAATCATTATTCAGCGCCAAAATACTTTTTCCTTGTCTGGGCAATCTGTTCAAATACTTCCTTGGGAGGCTTGTCCATTCCCAACAAGATCTGTGCCGCCTGCATCGAGCCGGTTTCCAGAGTTTCCGCCACGATATCCGTGGCTCCTTCTGCAAGGAAAATATCTGCTGATTTCTCTGAACGTATTCTGACGTATACAGGGCAATTACTAATCTTTCTGGCCTGCTTCAGGATCTGCAGGGCGCTTTCTTCAGTATCAATACTGATGACAAGGGCTTTTGCCCTCTCAACATTTGCAGCCCTCAGAATCTTCGGTTTCCTGGCATCACCATAGAATACGGGCTCACGTTCAAGCCATGCCTTTTTAACCCTCTCTATATTATTATCAAGACAGATATAATCAATATCGTTCTGCTCCAGTACATCAGCAACCTGCCTGCCCACATTTCCGTAACCACAAAGAATAATATGTTCGTTTAACGGACGCGCCCCTTCAAGAATCTGATCCGGGGCTTTCTCATTGTCTCTTTCCCCGGCATTTGATACCAGGTTGCCAAAATAATGATTATGGCGTATTAACAGAGGCGCCAGTGCCATGGAGACGATTAATGCCGCCAGTATGGGCTGGCTATCCTGATAACTAATCAGGTTGCTAATGGCTGCAAGAGTCAGTAAAGCGATTCCGAATTCACCACCGTTTGCCAGGATCACCCCGGTCCGTATAGCCACTTCCTGTTTCTGGCCAAAAAGCAAAAGCAATAAATAGATTACTAGACCCTTACCAATAACCAGGCCGACAACCAGTAACAGTACCCAGTGCCAGATCCCAGGTAGGAGGGTGACATTAAGTTGCATACCCACAGTAATAAAGAATAGCGCCAGCAGGATATCCCTGAACGGCCTGATCTCCGCCTCAATCTGGTGGCGATATTCAGTCTCACTCAACATCATCCCGGCAAGAAAGGCACCCAGAGCAAGTGACAGGCCAAGTAAGTGTGTTACCCATGCGGCGGCCAAGGATACCAGCAAGACGGTAATGGTAAAAAGTTCCTCCGAGCGAGCTTTCGCGACAATGTGAAAGACAGATCTCAGAACATATCTGCCAATAAACAGTATGGCAAAAAAGGCAACCAACCCTTTAATGAAGGCATAAAGCAGGGGAACACCGACCGATTCTCCACCGGCGGCAAATATCGGGATCAAAACAAGAAATGGTACGGCCGCAATATCCTGAAACAAGAGAATGCCCAATGATGCCCTACCATAGCGGGTCTTGAGTTCAAGTTGGTCGGTAAGTTGCTTGATAACAATTGCTGTCGATGAAAGTGCCAGTGTCCCGCCCACAATAATAGCCGCCTGCCAGTGAATGCCTAGTTTCCAAGCAATTATGGCGCCAGAGATCGTGCCCGCCAGAACCTGGGCGCTGCCCAAACCAAGCAGGGTGCTCTTGAATGAACGGAGCTGGGCTATTGAAAAATCAAGACCAATAGTAAAAAGAAGAAATACAACACCTATCTCGCCAAGTGAACGGGTGGTCTCCGAAAACTGAAACAGGCTGAAAGCATGCGGACCAACTACGGCCCCTACCAGCAGATAACCGATAATCGCTGGTAGCTGTAGTCGTTGGACCGCAAGGACCGAAACAACTGACAGACCCAGTAAAAGAAGAATTTCATGCATAATTTCTGAATACTGATTTATTATCTATGAATTTAATAGTTGATTAAGAATTGTCCAGAATCTTTCCGCCGCTTTCGATAATCATGACCCTGACTTCCATACCAGCGCTTTCCAATCTTTTTTTATCCCTCGACCTGAGTACCAGGTTTACACCAAGCCTGCCACGCTTGAAAAAAGGATAGCTGCCAATACTGACTTCCGAATAGTTATCTTGAATCTTCCCCAATGCCTCTGCAATCTGGCCTTCTCTCATATTTGTCGTAATGCTCTCAGTGACTATGGGAGGTCCATTATCCAGACGATCCTCAATCCCTTCAAACATGGCCTTCAATATCAATGGCACACCTGGTAGGACAAAAACATTTTCCAGTTGAAAGCCCGGTGCCCCACTAATGGGATTGTTTATTAACACAGCCTTTTCAGGCACGCAGGCCATCTTGATCCGCGCATCGTTGATCATGCCTTCTTCATAATAGGATTTAAGAGCAGACATGGCTCCGGCATTTTGCTCGAGTCTGACACCAAATGCCTTTGCAATGGAAGCTGAGGTTATATCATCGTGCGTCGGGCCTATACCACCCGTTGTAAAGACATAGCTATATTTAGCCCGCAGGGAATTTACCGTATCAACAATTATCCGTTCATCGTCTGGGATCACCCTGGCTTCCGTAAGCACAATACCCAGGTTTTCCAGACGCTGGCCGATATAACACAGGTTCTGGTCCTGCGTCCTGCCGGAGAGAATTTCATTGCCGATAATGATGACTGCGGCAGTCGTAATCTTTTCATCGCCCATAGTTTTAAATTAACAGCAAATCGCAGGCCTGACCAATAACTAATCAGCACAGGATGCGGAAACTGTTAAAAATTATTGTACGCCCCTCTCCAGGGCGCGGGTAAAGAAGCAATAGAAAAACCAAGGAAGGATATGGCCAGCAAGGAGTGGGCCATACCGGGAGATACAGATCAGGCGGCCTGGACCGGGATATGGTCCTGGATACGGACGATATTGTTTTCCTCGTCCAGATAAACCAAAGTAGGTTTATATTTTTTTACTTCGCTTTCATTGATGCTGCCGTAGGAACAGATTATCACGCGATCGCCCGGATTAGCCTTGTGTGCAGCGGCACCGTTGACGGAAATAATTCGGGAATGATCCTCGGCGCGAATGGCGTAAGTGGTGAATCGCTCGCCATTGTTTATATTATAAATCTGGATCTGTTCATACTCATGAATACCTGCCTTATCGAGTAAATTACCGTCGATAGCACAGGAACCCTCATATTCAAGTTCCGAGTGGGTAACGCAGGCAGCATGAAATTTTGCTTTTAAAACAGTTACTTGCATGTCTTATTAACAAAAATATAGATTTGAGACGGGAAGTATGGACGAAAAATGGTTGCGGTTCAACGCCTGATAATTACGTTGTCAATCAACCGGGCCCTGCCTATCCAGGCGGCAACGAGAATGGCCAGATCACCTTCTCCGGGCGGCCCCAGGGTTTCTGCATCCACTACCGCCAGATAATCGGGTTTAAATCCTTCATCGGTCAAAATCTTAAGGCCCGCTTTTTCAAGTTCCTGGTAATTATCGCCACCACCCCGGATTACTTCTGCCATCTCATTCAGAACACGGTAAAGGGTTGCTGCCTTTTCCCTGTCTTGATCAGTAAGATAGGCGTTACGTGAACTCATTGCGAGACCACTGGCTTCTCGCAGAGTAGGCATGGATACCACCTCGACTGTCATACATAAGTCCCTGACCAGTTGTCTGATTACCTGTAATTGCTGATAGTCCTTTTCACCAAAGATGGCAAAGTCTGGCTGTACGATGTTAAGGAGTTTTGTAACTACCGTTGCAACACCAGCGAAATGTCCGGGTCTCGATTCCCCGCAGAAAATATTGTCCAGATGCGGGACGATAACTTTTGTCTGATGCGATAAATCCACAGGATAAATTTCATGAACGCGAGGCTGAAATAGTATATCTACATCCAGTGCTTCAAGTTTTTTCCTGTCTTCCTCAGGCGTGCGTGGATAGCTTTCATAATCTTCTCCCTCTACAAACTGGGTTGGATTCACAAAGATAGATACAACCACCTTTTCAGCAAGTTTCCTTGCCTTTTCAATCAATGAAAGGTGGCCTGCATGCAGGTTACCCATGGTAGGTACCAGGGCGATTCTAAGACCCGCTTGACGCCAATGATTTAATTGTTTTCGCAGTTCTGTTATGGAATCAATCGATTTCATTTCAGAATTGATGCTCTTTACCTGGAAACTCTCCTGCCCTGACTGCAGAATTGTAATTTTCAATTGCCTCCTGAACAGACGAAGATGATTCAAGGAAGTTTTTTGAAAACCTTGCCTGTTTTTGCGTAATGCCAATGAGATCGTAGATGACCAGTACTTGCCCATCGCAATCAGCACCGGCTCCGATACCAATTACCGGGATTTCCAGTCGTGCGGTAATCTCCGCGGCAAGTTTAGCCGGCACACACTCAAGGACCAGCATTGAAGCACCGGCCTTTTCGAGCGCCAGGGCATCATTCACTATCTGCTTTGCTGAATCCTGATCCTTACCCTGAACACGATAACCGCCCAGCTTATGAATTGACTGTGGCGTTAGGCCAAGATGTGCACACACCGGTATGCCGTGTTGATCAAGCAACGTAACGGTATCGGCAAACAAGGCACCGCCTTCCAGCTTTACCACCTCGGCGCCACCTTCGGCAATAAGCCTGCCGGCATTGCCAAGTGCCTGTGCTGGTGTGGTATAACTCATAAACGGCATATCAGCGATTATCAGAGACCTTTTACATACAGCAGCGACTATGCGGGTATGATAGATCATGTCCTGCATACTTACCTTCAAGGTCGAATCTTCTCCCTGAATCACCATGCCCAGTGAATCTCCTACAAGAATGACATCCGTCCCGGCCTGATCCACTATCCTGGCATAACTGGCGTCATAGGCCGTCAGGCAGGTAATCTTCTGTGCCTCCTTTTTCATTTTTTTGAGGCTGGTAAGGGTTAACTTGCTCATTCAGAAATCCTGTGGATTAAAATAATGCCTGCCCGGTGGCAGTGAGCTGATATGTTCCAGTAATAATTTATAATTATTCTCATTGCTGACCAGATCAAAATTTTCAGTATTGATGATCAATAAAGGAGATTGATCATAATGATAGAAGAAATTCACATAAGCATCTGAAATTCTCCGCAGATAACTTTCATTGATTTTTTTCTCATAATTATTGCCTCTTTTTAACACACGTTTTATAAGTATTTCCGGTGGCGCCTGCAGGTAAATAACCAGGTCCGGCACTGGTGCCTCCGTCGCCGATTTCTCATATACCTGTTTATACAGTTCAAACTCTTCTTCCGTTAATGTTTGTTCAGCAAATAACATATCCTTTTCGATCAAAAAATCCGCGATCTGTATAGGCCTGAACATATCTGCCTGTCGCAGGTTTTCAATTTTCTTTATGCGCTGAAAAAGAAAATGCAGCTGGGTAGGCAAGGCTGAAAGATGAGGATTTTCATAAAAACTGGCAAGAAAGGGATTTTCCATAGGGGCTTCCAGAAGAAGCTCCACGCCATAGGAATCAGCCAGCTTCTTGGCTAAAGACGTTTTGCCAACGCCTATAGGACCTTCCACGACGATATAATCAGGAACCTTTTGTTTCATTTTGCTGTTATTTTGCAAAGATCACTGGTATCAATTTCCTCCAGCAGATCTCTAACCATCCCTTTCCCCGTGATCACGGCAGCAGGTTCTATTTCATGTAACGGGAGAAGCACAAAACCTCGGCAATGCATCTGAGGGTGTGGCACGATTAAACGCGAGGTACATATCACAACATCTTCGACCAGCAGTATATCCAGATCCAGTGTACGCGCTCCCCATCGTACCTTTCTCTCTCTCCCGTGGATGTTTTCTATGGCCTGAAGCTGATCCAGTAATGCTTCTGGCGTCAATTCCGTATCAAGCAATGCAACAGCATTAATATATTCGGGCTGGTCCTGGGGCCCAACCGGCTTACTCCTGTAAAAAGATGACACCTCAAGCAACCTGGTTTCCGGTATATCAGTTATGGAATCCAGTGCTGATTTTATTTGTATAGGAGGATCACCCAGATTGCTCCCCAGCCCGATATATACCCTGGCCATATAGGAGGTATTATACCCGCCTGGGCTTGTGCCGTCTGCCAGAACGCCTTAACCTGGCCCTGCCATGGTGACTTTCTCCGATACGGTCCTGGTGCTTTTCTGAAAATTCTGTCCACCAGTCAACCATTTCCTGCACATCTTCACCGGCCTCGGCACGCAGAAGCAGAAAATCATAGGCCGCCCTGAACCTCGGATGGGACAGGAGTCGCATGGGCCGCTTGCCACGGCGGTGTTTCAACCGAGATTGCAGCAGCCAGATATCTCTTGCCATTTGTGTAAAACGCCTCGGAAAAGATATGCTGGTTATTTGCCTGGAAAGAACCGCATCACTAGCCAGCATGATCGCATCTTGATCTGTCAGGCCATTACTTTTGTATTCTTCAACCAACTCGGCAAGTGACGGCCACAATAAAGCCGCAATCAGAAAACCAGGAGTGACAGGTTTATCCTCTCGCACCCTTTCATCCGTGCTTAAAAATGCCCTGCATAACATGCCGTCGGTTCTCGTTTCGTCCTGATCCAGCATCTGTTGTGTTAAGGGGAAAAGATGCTGGAACAGGTCGTAACGCCGAAGCAGATGATAAATCTTCAGCGATTGCCCGCCCATAAAAAGCTTCATGAATTCCTCAAATAGGCGCGCAGGAGGAATATCATTTAACAGGTGATTTAATTCATATATCGGTTTTTCTGTATCTGGATGGATCGTAAAACCGAGCTTGACAGCAAAACGGATTGCCCTAAGCATACGCACTGGATCTTCACGATACCGTGCAGCGGCATCACCGATCATGCGCAGTTGTTGCGCCTCGATATCTGCCATAGCGCCGACATAATCAATTATTGAAAAATCATCGATATTGTAAAACAGGGCATTGACCGTAAAGTCCCGGCGCCAGACATCATCATCTATGTCCCCGTAGACGTTGTCCCTGATGATCCGGCCATCCTCTATATGCCGCTCTCCATCGGTAATATGATGTGCGGCCCTGAATGTCGACACCTCGATGATCTCGTCACCAAACCGTACATGCGCCAGCCGGAAACGGCGGCCAATCAAGCGACTGTTCCTGAAGAGTTCCCTGATTTGCTCGGGGCGGGCATCTGTCACTACATCGAAATCCTTGGGCTTGTGTCCCAGCATGAGATCCCTGATCCCGCCGCCCACCAGGTAGGCCTTGTAACCCGCGTTGCTCAAGCGGTAAAGCACCTTCAGGGCATTATCGCTGATATCAGACCTCGAGATGGGGTGCTCCGAGCGTGGAATAATCCGCGGCTGGATCCTCATACGGGTGACATTATCAGTGGAAGATGACTTTTTCACAGCTATGGCAGCAACTATTAATGGCGGGCGGGTATTACGTTATAAACAGAGTGGCCCTATAATACCACTAAATCGGTTACTGAAGCAGTTAAATCCCTTGCTCCCTTCGTCTAGTGGCCCAGGACGTCGCCCTCTCACGGCGAAAACAGGGGGCGAGCCGGAAAATGAAATTCATCCAGCGAATGAATTTCCCGGCAAGCGGGCATGTCAGGACGACATGCCCCGCTTTCGAGCGTAACAGGAAAGTGCAGCGAAGAAAGCGAGTCCCCTTGGGGACGAGAACCAATATATAATTTTTTATACGCTCCCTTCGTCTAGTGGCCCAGGACGTCGCCCTCTCACGGCGAAAACAGGGGTTCGAGTCCCCTAGGGAGCGCCACATCAGTCATAATATTTAAAGATGATTATTCGCGAGAAAATTTTTATTAATTGATGTCCTTTAACAAAATCTACTCATATAAATATCATCACATGTCATTGTAATCTTCACGCGAAAATAAAATCCGTTTCGCTGAGGCCGCCGAAGAAATCAACCAGGGTGATGCTGCCTGTTGAGGGACCCACCAGCGTGGTGATTTCGGTGCCCTCCGCCGTCTGCGTAATGTTGAGTGCGGCCATTGAGTTGACACCCGCCACCTGGAACTCGATCAGATCATCTTCCGCCTGATCAAAATCGTAGATGAAGTTTTCACCGAAATCATCGATAAAAACGAACGTGTCGCTGCCGCCGGTCGCCGTCGGATCCATAAACTCCGCATCGCCCCACATGTGATTGGTGGCATTCTGCCCGCTGATGAGACGGTCATTACCGCCCTGGGCAAAATCAGACATCCGAATCGCATCGCCATACAAATTATTTTCCACGGAACCCGTGCCGTATTTACTCCCACCAGTCAGCGTGTCGTTACCACCCTGGGCAAAATCATTCATGTCACCTGCATCGCCAGACATTTCATTCAAGACTTCGCCCGAATCGTAACTATCCCCACCGGTCAGCGTGTCGTTACCACCCTCCGTGTTATCGAACATACGGTGGCCATCGCCGTCAAACAGATTACTCAACTGCACATCATTACTGAAATTATCACCGCCTATGAGCGTGTCGTTGCCGCCGCGAGCTGAATCAAACATAGTGTCTGCATCGCCACGAAAAAGGTTAAAGAGACCCTCGGGACTGATGTCTCCGGCGGCGCTACTGCCGCCAATCAGAATGTCGTCACCGCCAACCGTGTTATGGTTCATCCCAAAAGCGTCTCCAGCAATTGTATTGAACACACGATTGAATTCACCGCTACCGCTACCGCCTGTCAGGACATCGTTGCCGCCGCGAGCTGAATCAAACATAAGGTCTGCATCGCCAGACATCCAGTTATCGGTATTACCCGTGAAACCATCGCCACCGGTCAGGATGTCATCACCGCCCACCGCGTTGTTATTCATATTACCTATCGCGTCACCTTGCATCACATTAAGGACTCTGCCCGTGCCGTAATTACTCCCACCAGTCAGCGTGTCGTCACCGCCCACCGAGTTGTCTGACATGTTTTCCGCATCGCCAGAAAGGAAGTTATCGACGTCGCCCGTGCCGTATTTACTCCCACCAGTCAGCGTGTCGTTACCACCCTTCGCCATGCCTGTCATGACAAACGCATCGCCATATAATGCATTGGTAACGTGGCCCGAACCGTAATTACTCCCACCGGTTATCTCATCATTGCCGCCCTTGCTGTTACCGAACATAGTGGCGGCATCGCCATAGATATGATTTTCAACATCACCGGCACCGGTGTTATCGCCCCCGATCAGGGTGTCATTACCGCCCCGTGACTTGTCTTGCATTGTGTCGGCATCGCCGTAAATGAAGTTGGTAACTGTTCCACTGCTGCTGTTGCTACCACCATAAATCGTGTCGTCACCGCCGCGGGCAAAATCCGTCAGGCTCGACTCTGCATCACCGTAGAGACTGTTCTCGATGATGCTGCCATCGGTGACATTGCCGCCGAAAATCATATCGTCACCACCCCAGGCGTGATCGATAATAGAAACGACATCGCCAATGATGAGGTTGTCCGTGTTATCGGTGCCGATGAGATCGAATTGATCGTCAGCTTTTAGGTGGTCAAAAAGGTCAGGGTTTAAGAAAGGATCGCCGTAGATGGTAGCCATAGTTACACCTCCTAAATGATTGGGGAGGCGCGTGCCTGCGTGTCACTCCCGTCTTCTGCGCAAGGGCTCCATTACCACTCGCAGAGTAGATGTTCACGCCCATGTTGCGATGGGGAGGTATTGCGTCCTGCCTTGCAGAAAACCGCTTTGCCGGTGTCGCCACAAGGCTTATAGTTTTTATTAGCGTTGCACCCCGTGAGATTTACACCATCGGGGCTAGATGAAATGCCAATAATACTCTCTTTGCAATTAATCGAAATACCAATTCAAAACATAAATTTAAAATAACCCGAGGTTGCTGCGACGCCGCATCAAGCATCTGGAATTAGCCTAATACATATAAGCCAGGGTCAGTGTTATCAGACATTTCACGTAGGGCCTTTTGAAGGCGACTTCATCAGGCAAAAATAAAATCTGTCTCGCTGAGGTTGCCGAAGAAATCAACCAGGGTGATGCTGCCTGATGAGGGTCCCATCAGCGTGGTGATTTCGGTACCGACCCCCGCCGTCGTCGTGATGTTGAGTGCGGCCATTGAGTTGACACCCGCAACCTGGAACTCGATCAGATCATTTTCCGCCTGATCAAAATCGTAGATGAAGTTTTCACCGAAATCATCGATGAAAACGAACGTGTCGCTGCCGCCGGTCGTTGTCGGACCCATGTCCTCGGCATCGCCCCACATGTGATTGGTCGCATTCTGCCCGCTGATGAGACGGTCATCACCGCCTTGCGAGAAATCCAGCATAGTAGAGCCGTCGCCATAGAGATGATTAGCAATGCTCGCGCCTCCGTATGCATTGCCACCGGTCAACGTATCGTTTCCGCCTTTGGAGTAGTCGGCTAATGTGATAGCTTCACCAAACAGATCATTAATAAGTCTACTGTCATCACTGGCATCGCCGCCAGTCAGCGTATCATTACCGCCTATCACTGAATCAGGCAGGGTGAAC
>QKIY01000032.1 GCA_003250975.1 Gammaproteobacteria bacterium
AGGCCGCACCCATGTTCTCCTGCATGTGCGCGACCTGCGAGGTGGCAGGGATCGCGCAGGTAACCGCGGGATGCGAGACGACAAACTTCAGGAAGAGCTGCGCCCAGTTTGCGCAGTCACACTCGGCGGCCCAGTCCGGCAACGGCTTATTCTTGACAAGGTCAAACAGGCCGCCGCGTTGAAACGGCCGGTTGGCGATGACGGCGATGCCGCGTTCCGCCGCGAGCGGTAGCAGCCGTTGCTCTGCCTCGCGGTCCACCACGTTGTAGGAAAACTGGACGAAATCGAAGTCTTCTTCCTTCAGGGCCTGTTCCAGCATCTCATGCCGTCGCCCGTGTGAGGTGGTGATCCCGATATAACGGATCCGGCCCGCGGCCTTCCATTCCTTCAGGGTCTCCAGGTGCGTGCGCCAGCTCAGCATATTATGGATCTGCATCAGGTCGAATCGCTGTACGCCCCACAACTCCTCGGACGAGTTCATCTGATTGATCCCGAGCGTCTTGCCCAAAATCCAGACCTTGGTCGCCGAAAAGAGGCCTGCCGGATAGTTCAGCTGCTTCAGGCAATGGCCGATGACCGCCTGCGCGCTGCCGTACATGGGCGAGGAATCAATCATGCCACCTCCCCGGCCGAAAAATTCCCGCAGTATCTCCACGCAACGCGCACGGTCGCTTTCATCAATCCCCACGTCAAAAGTCCGTGACGTACCCACACCGATCACCGGGATCTGCTCACCGGTAGAGGGAATGGACTTTTTAATAATCGGCGATACGGAACGTTCAGCTGCAAACAACGAGGACAGTGGCGTTAATGACGCCCAGTGCACCAGGGCCAGCCCACTGGCTGTTTTAAGAAATGTTCGGCGCGATGTTTGAAATGTTTTCGACTTCGTCTGACCCACCCTGCATCAATTATGTAACAACAAACTATGTACCAAGGTTATTCAGTCTCCTGAAAATCCTTTTTTGTCCTGAAAAGGATAAATATCGAATTGAGTAACAAGTTTACTACAGCAATGCCACTCACGATTGCCGGGCCCTCGCCCCATTCCCCAACAATCACGCTGATGAACATTAACAGGAACATCGAGTTCAATATCAAGATACCGATTTTCATTCATGTCACCATATCAGTGATGAAACTGTCTGTATAAGCAGGGTTTTTCTACCGGATTCCGGCTATCGCCAGATTAACAAATTATACCTGATTACCACTCGAAGGCACCCCAATTTATGCTTAAATAAGTTAGAATACCTGACTTCCCATACCACAAACATGGGAGTGGGGCATGGCAGAAAATTCGGGAAAACACATTGTAATCGTCGGTGGGGGCGCTGCTGGTATCTCGGTTGCATCCGACCTGATGCGCCATTTCAATCAATCAGAGATCACGATTACTATCATTGAACCCTCCGAGAAACATTATTATCAACCGGCTTTTACACTGGTGGGTGCAGGTGTCTGTACACTGGGGAAAACCCGACGTGAGGAACAGGGCCTGATTCCTCGCGGGGTTAAATGGATTAAAGAACATGCCATCGGCTTCGATCCGGATAACAACACGGTCAAGCTGGTATCAGGCAACAGCCTGCCATATGACTACCTGGTCGTTTGCCCCGGTCTTGAACTCAACTGGGAAAAAATAGCCGGTGTAAAGGAAACACTGGGAAAAAACGGTGTTTGCAGTAATTATTCCAAAGACTATGTGGAATATACCTGGGAGTGTCTGCAACAGCTTGCCCCCGACGCAAAGGCTCTGTTCACCCAGCCACCGCTTCCCTTTAAATGTCCCGGCGCGCCACAAAAAATTGCCTATCTGGCCGCCGATCACCTGAGGAAAAAGGGCATCCTGGAACAATGCAGTTTAAGTTTCCTCACGCATGGAGCGGCAATGTTTGCCGTACCCTTGTTCGCAAAAGAACTGGCAAAGGTCGCAGAGCGTTATGGAATTCATGTTTACTTTCAGCACAACCTGATCGCAGTCGATGGTGAAAATAAAAAAGCGACTTTTGAAATAGTTGGTGGCGACAGACAGGGAGATAAAATCACGATGGACTTCGATATGTTACATATCACACCACCGCAGTCACCGCCGGCCGCAGTAAAATCCAGTCCACTTGCCAATGAAGCAGGTTATGTCGATCTCAATCAAAACACCCTGCAGCATACCAAATATACCAATGTGTTCGGCCTCGGTGATGCCGGATCTACACCGAACTCAAAAACGGCGGCGGCGGTGCGCAAGCAGGCGCCTGTTGTGGTAAAGAACCTGCTTGCCTTGATAAAAGGCGGTTCACTGGATGAAGGTTATGATGGCTATGCTTCCTGCCCGCTTACCACGGCATATGGCAAGGTCATCATGGCGGAGTTTATTTATGGAGGGAAAGTCACACCGACATTCCCGCTGGATCCAAGGAAAGAAAGATCATCTTACTGGTGGATCAAAACAACCGGCTTGCCAATGATGTACTGGAACTACATGTTAAAGGGATACGAATGGTTCTTTGACCATAACACGGATTACGTAGAACCCACTTCCTGAACATTTCTTTCTTGTGTCATGCCGGGATCGAAAAAGTAACCCGACATGATGTGGCACCTGATCAGGTCAATAATACTGCAATCAATCCTGTCAAAAATATCCCGTCAAAGGATTTTTTTAGCAAGCAAATGTAATTGCAAGACCTGCTCTTGATCCTTGTATTCACAGGAATAGGTAATTCATTACTCCACCATAGTCAGGTCGCCTATTTTGATCTTT
>QKIY01000040.1 GCA_003250975.1 Gammaproteobacteria bacterium
ACAAGACCCGGGAACGTATTCACCGCGACATTCTGATTCGCGATTACTAGCGATTCCGACTTCACGGAGTCGAGTTGCAGACTCCGATCCGGACTACGAGAAGCTTTAAGGGATTGGCTCACCATCGCTGGCTGGCGGCCCTCTGTACTCCCCATTGTAGCACGTGTGTAGCCCTGCCCATAAGGGCCATGATGACTTGACGTCGTCCCCACCTTCCTCCGGTTTGTCACCGGCAGTCTCCCTAGAGTTCCCACCATGACGTGCTGGCAACTAGGGACAAGGGTTGCGCTCGTTGCGGGACTTAACCCAACATCTCACGACACGAGCTGACGACAGCCATGCAGCACCTGTTTTCCAGGCCGAAGCACTCCCGTATCTCTACAGGATTCTGTCAATGTCAAGGGCAGGTAAGGTTCTTCGCGTTGCATCGAATTAAACCACATGCTCCACCGCTTGTGCGGGTCCCCGTCAATTCCTTTGAGTTTTACCGTTGCCGGCGTACTCCCCAGGCGGAGAACTTAACGCGTTAGCGTTTACGGCGTGGACTACCAGGGTATCTAATCCTGTTTGCTCCCCACGCTTTCGCACCTCAGCGTCAGTATTGGGCCAGGAAGTCGCCTTCGCCACTGGTGTTCCTTCCGATATCTACGCATTTCACCGCTACACCGGAAATTCCACTTCCCTCTCCCATACTCTAGTTGAGCAGTATCGAATGCAATTCCCAGGTTAAGCCCAGGGCTTTCACATCCGACTTACACAACCGCCTACGCGCGCTTTACGCCCAGTAATTCCGATTAACGCTCGCACCCTCCGTATTACCGCGGCTGCTGGCACGGAGTTAGCCGGTGCTTCTTCTGTAGGTAACGTCAAGACACGGGGGTATTAGCCCCATGCTTTTCTTCTCTACTGAAAGTGCTTTACAACCCGCAGGCCTTCTTCACACACGCGGCATTGCTGGATCAGGGTTTCCCCCATTGTCCAATATTCCCCACTGCTGCCTCCCGTAGGAGTCCGGACCGTGTCTCAGTTCCGGTGTGGCTGATCGTCCTCTCAGACCAGCTACGGATCGTCGCCTTGGTAGGCCTTTACCCTACCAACTAGCTAATCCGACTTGGGCTCATCCAATAGTGCGAGGTCCGAAGATCCCCCGCTTTCCCCCGTAGGGCGTATGCGGTATTAGCTCGGGTTTCCCCGAGTTGTCCCCCGCTACTGGGCAGATTCCTATGCATTACTCACCCGTCCGCCACTCGTCAGCACCAAGTTCACCCCGAAGGGATCACAGCGGTCTGTTACCGTTCGACTTGCATGTGTTAGGCATGCCGCCAGCGTTCAATCTGAGCCAGGATCAAACTCTTCAGTTTAATCATTTAGCTGCTAAAGGCAGCAAATCTTGGCTCGATAGTCGCAAATTGACGTTTTAAAGTGTTTGCTTCCATCGATAATTTTCTGGTGATACTCACCATCGACGCAAGCGCCCACACAAATTTCTTAATCAGGAATTTTTAAAGAGCGAGACTGGGCGTCCCCCAGTCGAGAACGCGGAATTATACACTTCGATTAGAGTGGGTCAACAATACTTTCCAATTATTTTCAGGGTTAGTAACCATATGAAAATTATATTTTTTTTTAAGGCCCCCCAGGCTTAAAAATGATGTCACAAAGATAGAGGCCGGACTGGTGATTTTCGGCAAGCGCCCGTGGGCCAGAATAGCGGTACTAAACCAGGGTAATGCGGGCAAATTTGCGCTTACCCACCTGCAGGACAAAGCTCCCTGCCTCGTTAAATACCCTATCCCGGTCAGAAACCTTCTCACCATCCAGCCTGACCGCACCCTGTTGAATCATCCGGATAGCCTCCGAGGTGCTGGCCGTGAGGCCTGCCTGCTTGAGCAGATTGCCTATGGGGATCCCTTTCTTACCTAGCTTGAACTCGTGTTCCGGCATCTCATCTGGCATGGCCCCCTGGCTGAAACGCTGGGTAAATTCCTCCCGGGCCTTGTCAGCAGCCTGTTTATTGTGAAAACGCTCGACAATCTCGAGGGCGAGCCTGACCTTGATATCCCGGGGATTGGTCCCCGTTTCGACCTCTTTTCTGAAGCCCTCGATCTCAGTCATTGGCCGGAAGCTCAGTAATTCAAAATACCGCCACATCAGTTCATCAGATAATGACATGAGCTTACTGTACATCTCGAACGGCGGCTCATTGATGCCGATATAATTATTAAGAGACTTGGACATCTTCTGGACCCCATCCAGCCCTTCCAGGATGGGCATGGTTAGCACGATCTGTGGTTTCTGACCATAGGCCTCCTGTAATTGCCGACCCACGAGCAGATTGAATTTTTGGTCCGTTCCGCCCAGTTCGACATCAGCCTCCAGTGCCACGGAATCATAGCCTTGCACTAGGGGATAGAGAAATTCATGGATGGAAATGGGCTGGTTCCCGATATAGCGCTTGTTAAAGTCGTCGCGTTCCAGCATACGGGCGACCGTGTGTTTGGCGGCGAGCTTGATCATATCGGCGGCCGACATCTCGCCCATCCAGCTAGAATTGAACATAACAAGGGTTTTCTCAGGGTCCAAGATTTTGAAGATCTGCTGCTCATAGGTCCGCGCATTCTCGATCACCTCATCCCGCGACAAGGGTGGCCGCGTTGCGCTCTTGCCGGACGGGTCACCAATCATGCCGGTAAAGTCACCAATGAGAAAGATGACCTCGTGGCCGAGGTCCTGGAACTGGCGCAGCTTGTTGATAAGCACAGTATGGCCTAGGTGCAGATCTGGCGCGGTCGGGTCGAATCCGGCCTTGATACGCAGCGGCCTGTTTTCCTTGAGACGATCTATAAGTTCTGATTCCAGCAGGATTTCTTCCGTCCCACGGCAAATGATCGATAATGTCTCATTCCTGCCTGTCATCTATTGATACACTCGATATAACCCTTCCGAATAAGCGGCGTAGCTTATCACAGGATATCCCTTGCCGGCCAAGTACAAGAATATTTGACGATTCCAGACACAGCAGCTATCGTTACAAGAATTTTTGAGTAAACACCGTGACTTACAAAACCTATATAAAGAAAGACTATAAACCCAGAGTACGGTATGTCCATAGTCAGGCGCACCGTAAGGGGGGTCGGGGACGCTGGTTCCTGGCAATCGCGCTTTGCATTGTCACGGGGGTGGGCCTGGCCCACCGCGCAGGCAAGGACCCTGACGTCCAGATTGTGCAGCGCGATACTATTGAAGAAGCGGTAATTAGCCCGCTGCCGAAAGAACCTGAGCCGGATAACGGCTTTGTTTACCAGACGGTAAACTATACCGAAACCCTTCAACCTGTAGAACACATCATACTTGCCCCTGAACCAACTGAACTGGCCATAATCTCTCCAGTGTCACCTACTGACAAGGATGCTGAGGTAAGCATACTGGATTCAACAGTAAATGAGCCCGCATCACGTCTGGAACACTACAAGATTAAGAAAGGCGACAGTCTTTCCTTGATATTCGATCAGCTGCACCTGAGCCCGCAGGAACTTTACAAGATCATGTCCATCGGTAAACCGGTAGCCATTCTGAAACGACTGATGCCAGGGAATGAACTGCGGATAGAGCACAGCGACGGAGAAGTTATTTCACTGGAATATGACATTAACCTGATTAATACACTGAAGGTCTCGCAGGCAGAAGATACCTATCATGCTGAAACTCTCACCGCGAAACTCGACACCATGGTCAGCGTCAGCAGTGGTATTATTACCGATTCCCTTTTCATGAGTGCTCAACGTGCAGGACTGTCAGACAACCTGACCATGCAACTCGTGCACCTTTATGGCTGGGACATTGATTTCGTCCTTGATATACGGGAAGGCGATCGCTTCTATGTCATTTATGAAGAACAATTCAAGGATGGCGTAAAGGTGAAGGAAGGGCCCATCCTCGCGGCTGAATTCGTAAATCGTAACAACCCCTATCGCGCGTTCCGCTATACCCATGCAGATGGCCATAGCGATTACTACAACGAAGATGGCCTCAGTATGCGTAAGGCCTTTCTCAGGACACCTGTCAAATTTTCACGGATCAGTTCAGGATTCTCACTAAAGCGCAAACACCCGGTACTTAATACGATACGATCGCACAAGGGAGTTGATTATGCGGCACCTACAGGCACGCCGATTAAGGCTACAGGCGATGGAAGCGTTACCTATGCCGGTTACAAGGGAGGGTATGGCAGAGTCGTGATTATCAGACACGGTAGTCAATACGATACCCTGTACGGCCACATGTCGCGTATCGCAAAAGGAATCCGTCCCGGCATACGGGTTAAACAGGAACAAATCATCGGTTATGTCGGAAAAACCGGGCTCGCTACCGGTCCACACCTACACTATGAATTCAGGGTAAATGGCGTCCACCGAAATCCACTAACTGTGAAGCTTCCAAAGGCCAAGAGCATTCCCAAAAATGAAATGAATGATTTCAAAGCAGCCACTCAATCCCTATATGCAGAACTCGATGTTATAACTGGGAAACTGACTGAAGCTGCTTCTTCCTCTCCCTTCATCGCACTGATTGAACAATCAGAAGATGATAAACCGCCTGTTGATTAAGCAAATCCTTTATCTATTCCGGTGCTTTACATAGGCCTGATCTCCGGGACCAGCATGGACGGCATAGATGCCGCACTGGTTAAATTCCAGGATGACAAGCCTGAACTTGTCGACTATCTGCAACTGCCCATCGGTGAAACCTTGAGAAAAGAACTCAAGGCAATTAATAAATTCAGCTCAATTGAACAGATCAACCTGCTCGATGTGCAACTGGGTGAACAGTTTGCAGAATCTGCTCTGTCGCTGCTTAAAAAAAACAAGTTAACACGAGACAAAATTGCTGCCATTGGCTGTCATGGCCAGACAGTATTACACAGGCCGGAGAAACCTTTCCCCGGAAGCCTGCAGATCGGTGACGGTAATACCATAACTTGCCGGACAGGTATTATGACTGTCACCGATTTCAGAAGAATGGACATGGCTGCCGGGGGACAGGGAGCCCCCCTTGCTCCGGTATTTCACAACCAAGTATTCAGGGGCAAAGGTATCAACAGAATCATCCTGAATATTGGCGGTATGGCCAATATTACCCTGCTTCCGCCTTCTGAAAGCGAGCAACCAGTTTACGGATTCGATACGGGTCCAGGTAATGTATTGATGGATGACTGGATAAACGCACAGTCAGGAAAATCCTTTGACAAGGATGGGCAATGGGCGGCATCAGGGACTATTGATAAACAATTACTCGATTATTTGCTTGATGATGATTTTTTAAGGCTTGCTCCCCCGAAAAGCACTGGCAGGGATTATTTCAATAATGAATGGCTGGAGAGCAAACTGTCTGCTTTTAATAAACCTTTATCACCTGCCGATGTTCAGTCGACCCTGGCTGAATTAACTGTTGTATCTATAACCGGGGCAATTGCCGACACAGGATTTAAGCCAGATGAACTAATCGTATGCGGTGGTGGGGCACATAACCTCTTTCTTTTACAAAGGCTGGCAGGCAATTTAAACAGTATAAAAGTCATGACTACAGAGGCATTCGGGATTAGTCCTGATGCAGTGGAAGCGGTTACATTTGCATGGCTGGCCAAGCGAAGGTTGGAAAACAAACCGGGAAACTTACCAGAAGTTACTGGTGCAGAATCTGAACAGATACTTGGGGCACTTTATACTCCCTTGGTACAGTAACCAGCAATTAGGCCATTTCCTTTCGACTTTCCCGCAGTTCTTCAATACTGTACTTATTTAACAGCGGTACATGGTTTAGTGAAATAAATTTCTTTTGTAAACTTTTCGCAAGAGAATAAAAACTGCCTATTTTGCCTCTGCACACACTTTTTCCGCAGCTACAGTTAAATTCAGTGGGCTCACTGAAAATAATCGTGGCGTAATCAAATGTAATCTCTTCATGGGGCTCGATAGGCACGATTGCCCTCAGGACAAGCGAATCGCCTTCCAGATAGACAGCTGAATTGGGTTGACAGCAGTGATTTACAAAATCGTCCGCCATACCACTAGGTGATAAAAATTCATCCGGCCCTATCTGGATATAATGAGTGAAATCCCTGATCTCATCAATATGCGTTCTTGTCCCACTAAAACAGAGAATCTTCTCGCAGACATTAATGGCATAACTGGCATAGACTCCTTTGCCGTACCAGGGAGAATCTTTTATGTAGTGATTCAGAATATTAAACATCGTCTCTACCCATATTAAGTTGCCGGAATTGTACTGGCCGAATATGTGTCCCAGATTGAAAAAGCTAATTTATAGGTTAGGGGATGTGTGATTTAAAATGAAAAAAACCGCTGGTGATGATTTAAAAAAGTGATTTATATGCAGGCTGCCGGATAAGTCATGTTTTGATTAATACTTAGCTTAATGCTTCCCGAGTATATTTTTCTTTGCTAGTTTATACTCCTTGCTTGAGATAACACCGTGCTCATGCAAACGCCTGTGTTCATTCAATTCAGCCGAAAGTGCTCCCTGTCCGGAATATCTCTCGTCTTTCCTGAACCTGGAAATACACTGCTTCATTACGGTAATAAACTCCTTGTATTGTTTCCTGTCAGGATTCTTGCTAAGAATTTCTACTAACGGTATCCGGCCGTGCGCTGTGGAGAATATCACCGAATTTCGCATTCCCTTCATCATCTTGTAAAATGAAAAGATTGCAATGGCTGCAAACAGGAAAATTGCCGTGTAGGTATAAATTTCAGGCAATGACTCCAGACCGTATATTTTTAGCAACAAGGCCAGGCAGGAAATCAGGCCTGAGAAGAATGATAAATAGAAAAGATTTTTGTTGATATTAAAAGATCGTACAGGACGCTCTGTGAGAAGAGCAAGATGAACAAGATATGTTTTTTTGCGTTTGTCGTTTTTCTCGCCTACACCTAATATTTTCTTATCATAAATCCTGAAAAGCTTTTTTATATTCCTGCGATTATGATGCTGCGATAATTCCGCTGTTATTTTTCTTAGCGCTGACTCATCCGGTGCTAAATCCACTTCGCCAGAATCGAGAGTAATTTCTTCTTCGACCGCTTCATTTTTCATACTGACCCCCGGTTATTTCCCTATATATGTTAGTAATAACACCATAAAAAGACGTAATAAAGCCCTCCTGACCGGAATATTTGCGCTAATTAACACAAAAGGGTCAGTTTCAGTATTTGAAATATGTGCGGGCAGGAATGGGTGGCCGCGCTGTTACACGATCCTTCGCGCAGGGATCAGACAGAAAATGACGAACCACATCCACAGGTTGTGGTCGCATTGGGGTTTCGGATAACAAACTGCGCCCCTTCGAGACCCTCACTATAATCAATCTCGGCGCCCACCAGATACTGAAAACTCATCGGGTCTATCAGTAGCTTAACGCCTTCATTTTCAACAACAGAATCACCCTCGGTAATATTTTCATCAAAGGTGAAACCGTATTGAAATCCAGAGCAACCGCCACCGGTAATAAAAACTCGTAACATCAGAGCGTCATTACCTTCATCAGTAATCAATTCCCTGACCTTTTTTGCTGCCGCATCCGTAAATATCAGTGGGCTTTCAACATTATCAATCATAGACAAATATTACACCTTTCTGCATTTAATTACTCTGATGCTTCAAGTGGCATGCTATGGCCCAGTGCCAGTGGCTCATCACTTTCATCCGATTCTGCATGGACAAGCTTGCCGTTAACTTCTGCGCCAATTGCCATCTCAATAAGATTATAATAGACATTACCTGTGACCCTGGCCTTGGAAGCAAGTTCAACATGCTCGCTCCCCTGCACGTCTCCAATCACTTCGCCATTTATCACAACATAGGGCACATTAACCTCACCTTCAATGACGCCCTCTTCGCTCAAGGACAACATGGAATGCCCATCATTTTCAGCAGTTACATTGCCTTTTATCTTCCCGTCGACATGCAGACCACCAGCAAATTTAACATTACCGGTAACTTCCGTATTCTTGCCTATCAAGGTATCAATCCTGGCAGCTTTCTGCCTTCTGTGTTTGCCCCACATAAGCCTTTCTCCCTCCGTGCTATTAGCCGACCATATCCGACCAGTTGAACACTTTTTTAATCTTCGACATCTTCTTTTCCCTCGGTTGCAAATCCACAATCACCCTGTGTGGTTCAAATCCCTCTGGAATAGATATATTACCCTCAAAACGCTTAAAATTCCTGAATTTAAATGATAAATCCATTGCAGAATTAAGTGTCATGTCCCTGATATTGATAACCGTCATTTTTCCATTCTTGACGCCCTCAAAAGATATATCGACTTTCCCCTCAATAACCCTGTCACGTTTTGTGACATGTGTCAGTATCAGTCTGAAATGATAATTACCCTCACCAGGCAACTCATCCACCTGCATTCCCTGGATATTCAGACCGGCATCCGAACTGGTAGAGGACATGACGCCCTGATAAAACTCCAGTTCACCTTTCAGACGGTATATCTCATCCTGCAGCCTTCTCAATGATTCGTGCAATTCTGCTGCCGCCTGACTATCGATCTGTGTGGTCCGCTCCAGCATGATGATACGCTCTTTCAACTCCTCGTTTTCGCGCTGAAGTGCTTTGTTTTCCTCCATATATCGCATGGTCTCATTTCCAAGGGACACATGGGACTTAATGCGGGCCCAGTGATTTTCATCAAGATAAAACCAGGTGGCTGTGGAAATCAGCAGGCTCAGTGCGATGACAACAACCGCAACCTGGTAGGGCTTATGTTGCTTGATTACGACATGGGACATGATGGCCTATATTGAAATCCGTACTATATAGAAGGCGCCAGTATACCTTATTCAGCTAGAATAGTTTTAGGGTAATAAGGGGGATAAATCCAGCCCACTGTCTTCGCTGAAATCACTTATGAGATTCATATTCTGAATTGCCTGGCCAGCAGCGCCCTTAACCAAATTGTCTATCACCGCCAATATAACCAGAATATTGTCATGCGGTTGATGTAGCGCAATCCGGCACTGGTTTGAACCGCGCACTGACCGTGTTTCCGGGTGTGAGCCTGCGGGCATCACGTCAACGAATGGTTCATCCTGATACCGGGACTCATACAATGCCTGGACATCGGCCTTATCATTCAGCCAGACATAGGCTGTGACGTGAATACCCCTTACCATAGGGACAAGGTGGGGTACAAATGTCATGGATACGGGGCTCTCCCCGACTGAATTCAGGACCTGAATAATCTCCGGATGATGCCTGTGGCCACTGGCCGCATAAGCCCTAAAGGATTCTCCTGTCTCACTGAATAGCATATCGATGGCCGCCTTGCGCCCAGCGCCACTGACGCCGGATTTTGCATCGACGATTATCCTGTCGGGATCCACCAACCCCTGTTCAATAACCGGTAGCAGGGAAAGTGTGACGGCCGTCGGATAACAGCCGGGATTTGCTACTAAGTCTGCTGTCTTTATCTGCTCCCTATTGATTTCAGGCAAACCATAAACAGCCCGTTCCAGTAATTCTGGCGCAGCATGATCCTGACCATACCACCTGCTCCAGGTCACAGGGTCTTTCAGCCTGAAATCGGCGGACAGGTCGATCACCTTGATACCGGCATCCAGAAACTGGGCGACCTCCTGCATTGCTGTTCCATTGGGCGTAGCAAAAAAGACCACATCACACTCTCGTAATGCCTTTGTGTCAGGATTACTGAAGCTGAGTTCAATCTGGCCCCGCAGATTTGGAAACAGGTCACTCACCGACCGCCCCTCCTCTGAGCGCGAGGTCACTACATGGATTGTCGCCTGCGGATGCCTGGCCAAAAGGCGTAATAACTCCGAGCCGGTATAACCCGTTGCCCCGACTATGCCTGTCCTTAATAACATATTAGATATATTCCAGTTAGTAATGATCCTGATTCGGGTATGATACAAGATAATGAGTGGCGATTTCCCGCCTTCATAAAGTAAGGTTTTAAATTATTGCAACATGAGAACGCACCGATACACTACATACCTGTAGATAATACATCGCCCGTGCAAGATTACACGGGCGATGTACATTACGTCACTGTAATTAAAAAAGCGGCCAGAAGCCGCTTTGAATGCATCAAGATATTATTATTGTTATTTTGTGGAATTCCGGTTAGAAACCGGGTGTTCCGTAAAAAAGAGTACTTTCAGCCCATAGGCTTGTCAAGGAAATATTCCCGAAGCCATTTTTTGTAATTCCATCATTTTAAGAGATGGTGGTTTCCCTTGGGATATAAATATAACCTATTGTTATCAAGGTACTTTCTTGAAATGCTGGGGGACAATATAGACAAATCTGCCCGTACCGGAAATGGAATCCACCCTAGCAGGGCATAGCTGTTAAAATAACGCGAGGAACTTATATATCATGACTACAGTAGAAATCATTGCCCTGACTATGGGCGTCGCCTGGGCAAGTGGCATTAATCTATATGCCGCTGTATTCATGCTGGGTTATCTCGGCTCCACTGGACACATCGTTCTGCCCGCGGAACTTCAGATTGTAACTGACCCCCTAGTGATGTTTGCCGCTGGACTAATGTATTGCATTGAATTCTTTGCCGACAAGACTCCCGGCGTAGACAGTGCCTGGGATGCCATCCATTCCTTTATCCGTATCCCTGCTGGCGCCGTTCTGGCTATGGGTGCAGTCGGCGACACCTCGGCAGCCGTTGAACTGGCGGCCTTCCTGATAGGAGGAACACTGGCCGCCGGGGCTCACATCACCAAGGCCGGTGGCAGAATCCTGATTAACACATCCCCTGAACCAGTCAGCAACTGGCTAACCTCGATCAGTGAGGATATTGCAGTTGTGCTCGGATTATGGACTGCACTTTACCATCCCTGGTTGTTCCTGTGTCTTCTGGTTCTTTTCATCTTGATGATGATCTGGTTATTGCCCAGACTCTGGCAAGGTATCAAGAGGATGTTTCTTTATATACGGGACCTTTTCAGGGGGCGCTATCCACAGCAAAGCGCTGTTGAACCTGGTGGATTGCCACCACCTTCAAACAGGCCGGACGGAAAATGAGTCTGCGGTATTCCCTGTTTACCGGCTTTGCTGTGCTGTTACTTGCCTTGACAGCCTGGTCATGGCTTTCTTCTAGCGGACTCAGCAGCGCTCCCGATATCTCATTCAAAACCATTGATGGCCGTGAAATCCAGCTCACTTCACTTCGCGGGAGCCCGGTGCTGATTACATTCTGGGCGACGACATGCCCCGGTTGTATCAAGGAGATGCCACACCTCGTTAAGTTATATCAAGATATGACCGGGACAGGATTTGAAATTATTAGCGTTGCCATGTCCTATGATCCACCGAACCAAGTGGTGAGCATGGCTCAACGCAAAAACATTCCCTATCCCGTTTCAATTGATATTGACGGAAAACTCGCTAAGGCATTTGATAATGTCATTCTGACACCTACTTCTTTTCTTATAGCTCCGGACGGGAAAATCGTACGTCATAAAATCGGGGAAATGAACATTGAGAATCTTCGACAGCAAATTGAAGTTATGCTATCTCAGCAGAAACAGGCTATAAGCTACAAGCAAGAAGGAAATCATCGGAATTCAGGGACATGATTTACGAAAATGCATACCTTGTTGCTTATGACTTGTTACTGATTTTATGCTCTGGTTAAAGGCCCTTCATCTTATTTTCATGGTTACTTGGTTTGCAGGCCTATTTTATCTTCCAAGGCTATATGTCTATCATGCCATGAGCACTGATCAGACTAGTATTGATCGGTTCAAGATCATGGAACGCAAACTCTTTTTTGGAATTATGACGCCGGGTGCAATTCTGACACTTATTTTTGGCACCGGAATACTGCTGATGAATGGTTGGGAAATCTACGCGGGGAATCTCTGGTTACATATCAAACTGGGCTGCATTATATTATTGATTATTTATCATATTTATTGTGGAAAACTATTGATAGATTTTAAGCATGATGCCAATCGGCATTCACATGTCTGGTATCGGATGTTTAATGAAATACCAGTCCTTTTTCTTTTTATTATCGTTATACTTGCAGTCGTCAGACCGTTTTAGTTAGTGGTTAATAATGTGTAGTTATCATCGTTAGTTATTCCTGTTTTAATATATCAACAACCTGCAATAGATCACGGACAAATGTCTAGATTTCTATCATTTCAAAGTCTTCTTTCCTGGCGCCACATTCCGGACAAACCCAGTTGGGAGGTACATCTTCCCATCGGGTACCTGGTGCAATGCCATCTTCAGGCCAGCCTTCTTCCTCGTTATATACAAAACCACAAATGACGCACATATAGGATTTCATTACTACAACTTCTCCTTCATTTATTTTTGTAATACATAACGTATGTGTAGAATATCTGGTTATGGTAAATACTCATAATGAGAAACCAACTGTACTGGTTTTCGCGGGGCATGATCCCAGCGGTGGCGCAGGTTTGCAAGCAGATATTGAAGCTATCGGCAACAATCATTGCCGGGCAGTTTCGGTAATCACAGCCCTGACCGCGCAGAATACAGGCAAGGTAGGCTCGATTATACCGCAGGCTGCAGATGCCTTTCAGGAGCAGGCTGAACTGCTGCTCGAAGATATAAAAGTGGATGCCTGCAAGATAGGTCTTGTAACAAACTCCGATATTATTGACTGTATTGCCGGCATTCTTGAAAAACTGCATCCCCTCCCCGTGGTACTTGACCCCGTAATCACGGCAGGAACCGGTGACCCGTTGAATAAGGGAAACATTCCATCCCTGATTTTATCCCGGCTTGCGCCAATGTCAGCAGTAATGACGCCCAACCTCGATGAGGCAAGGCGGCTTACGGGGATACAGGAACCTAGTGAGACAGCAAAACGGTTGCTCGAAACCGGGTGTAGAGCAATTCTTATCACTGGGCAGAAAATTGAGAAAAATAATATTATAAATCAATTATATACAAATTCAGGTGACACTTTCAATTTTTCCTGGGAAAAACTGCCGGGCACCTACCATGGGTCAGGTTGTACACTCGCAGCCTCTCTTGCTGCACTGCTTGCCCGCGGCCTCGATATGATAACGGCGGTAGAAGAGGCGCAGTCATACACATGGCATTGTCTCAGGCATGCACAGCAACTGGGGAGGAACCAGTTGCACCCTGACAGATTTTTTCAGAGCCCTGGGATCAACAGTAACCGATGAGAATGCCTGAAAAAGGTTTGTATGCCATTACTGATTATGATCGCCTATCACACGCAGTGATCCTCGGGAAGAGCCGTGAGATCCTAAGGGCAGGAACCGCTCTTCTGCAATTTAGGAACAAAAAAGATAAAGCGGTCAAACTTATCCAACAGGCCAGAGATTTGAGAATATTATGTCGGGATTTCAATGTGCCATTCATTGTTAATGATAATCTGGAACTGGCCCTAACTATTGATGCAGACGGTATACACATCGGTGAAGAAGATATAAATTATGACGAGGCAAGAAGACAACTTGGAAATCACAAGATTATTGGCATCTCATGTTATAACGATTTTAAGCGTGCAACTCTTGCTGCAAGCTCAGGGGCCGACTATATTGCCTTTGGCGCGTTCTTTCCAACATACAGCAAAAAGAAAACCGTCAGGGCTAAAATGACACTATTGAAAGAAGCGCGTGGATTGAACCTGCCCCTGGTAGCCATTGGAGGAATTACTCCTGAGAATGGGCGCAGCTTGTTGGATGCCGGTGCAGACTTCCTGGCAGTCATCAGTGGCCTCTACCAGGCAGAAAACAGTTACAATGCTGCCAGGTCCTATATCAAACTCTTTAATTGAAAATTAAATTCAAATATGAACGAAGAACTTTTCCAGGCAGCTAAAATTCATATCCCCGGGGGTGTGAACTCTCCTGTCAGGGCATTCAAGTCTGTTGGAGGCACCCCGGTATTCTTTGCCGAAGGGAAAGGGGCCTACCTTTTCGACAATGACGGCAAGCAATATATCGATTATGTCGGCTCATGGGGACCAATGATACTGGGGCATGCACACCCCGAGGTTGTCCGTAATGTTCAACAAATTGTTGAAAAGGGGTTGAGTTTCGGTGCCCCTACAGAACTGGAAACACGGATGGCTAACAGGATATGCCAGTTTATGCCAAACCTGGAAAAAGTGCGTATGGTCAGTTCGGGAACAGAGGCGGCCATGAGCGCCATCCGACTCGCCAGAGGATTTACCGGGCGTGACAAGATCATCAAGTTCGAAGGCTGTTATCATGGTCATGCGGATTCACTTCTTGTCAAGGCCGGATCTGGCGCTTTGACACTTGGCATTCCAACGTCTCCCGGTGTACCGGCTGATCTGGCAAAACACACTATCACCTTGACGTATAATGATCCCGCACAAATTAAAGCGGTGTTCTCGGAACTCGGGAAGGAAATTGCCGCCATCATCGTGGAACCGGTGGCTGGTAATATGAACTGCGTCCCTGGTAAAACTGATTTCCTTGAGACACTCAGGGAGGTATGTAATAAAAATAATAGTGTGCTTATCTTTGACGAGGTCATGTCTGGCTTCCGTGTCGCCCTTGGTGGCGCTCAATCTGTTTATGATATCAATCCGGATCTCACAATCCTGGGCAAGGTAATTGGCGGCGGGATGCCTGTAGGCGCCTTTGGCGGAAAAACAGAAATCATGGATCATATTGCACCAGACGGTCCTGTTTATCAGGCAGGTACATTATCTGGAAATCCTGTTGCAATGACCGCCGGGCTGACCACTCTCGAATTGCTGGCCAGTCCCGGCTTTTTTGACGATCTCTTTGAGAAAACAAAAATGCTGATGGAGGGAATAAAGGAATCCGCTGAGAAAGCAAAAATTCCTCTAAGCTACAATGCCATGGGTGGCATGTTTGGCATATTCTTCACCGAGGAAACAGAGATAAGCTCTTTTGCACAGGTAATGAACTGCGATCAGGAGCGATTTAAAAGATTCTTCCATAATATGCTTGATCAGGGAATTTATTTAGCCCCGTCAAGTTTTGAGGCGGGCTTCATGTCAAGCGCCCATAGCAAAGATGATATAGAAGATACGATACTGGCTTCAGCCAGTGCCATAATATAATCCCGGCATCAGGCCTCGCAGGTATTGAAATCCATTACAAAATCCCTGAAGTCATCGGGACTAAGAGGTTTACTGATATAGTAGCCCTGTATCTCCTCACACTTCATTGCCTCAAGCATCTGATATTGGCTTTCGTCTTCTACACCTTCTGCTACAACCCTTAGATTCAGTCCATGTGCCATAGCAATAATTGCCTTTACAATCGAAACACTGTCCTCACTACCAGGCAGTCCTCGTACAAAAGATTGATCTATCTTCAGACTATCAACAGGTAATTGCAATAAATAGGACATAGATGAATATCCGGTTCCAAAATCATCAATCGAAAGGCTGAGCCCGTATCCTTTCAGCCTGTTCAGCACTTCAATAGTCCTTTCATGATTTTCAAACGTAGTACGTTCCGTGATTTCGAGCTCGAGGTTCTTGGCAGGTAATGAGTTTTTCCGTATCACTTTTTCCAGATAACTTATCAGATCAGGCTGGCGAAATTGTTCAGCAGATAAATTGACGGCAACCTTGATATCTATACCATTATCCAGCCATTCTTTGCATTGTTGGCAGGCAATATCAATTATGTGATATCCGATGGGGACAATTAGGCCACTCTCTTCTGCAATATTGATAAAGCTTCCTGGAGCAAGGAAGCCTTGTTCCGGGTGGTTCCAGCGTATCAACGCTTCTGCTGCATTGATCCTTCCTGTCTTACAATCAACCTTGGGTTGATAATAGAGCACAAGTTCATTATTAGACAGGCCCTTGCGTAATTGGTTGCTAATATCGAGACTACGTAGTGCATCATCATCCTTGTCTTCATCATGAAATTCGTAATTTCCAGGCCCGATTTCCCTGGCCCTGTCTATTGCCGACACGGCGCTTTTCATCAGGGCATCCAGACTTTCTCCATCCTGTGGAAATATTGAAATACCCATACTAGCCGTCATATATATTTCTCTGTCCTCGATGAGAAAGGGTTTTTTCATAGCATCGATTATTTTCATAGCTAATCTTGCAGACTGGCTATATGCCTTATACAGTTTCCGCTCATCTGCTATTAAAAAGGCAAATTCATCACCGCTCATTTTGAACAGGGTCATATTTGACGGAGCAATTGCTTTAATCATGGCAGCTATCTCACACAGAATCACATCACCCGTTTTATGCCCAAGGCTGTCATTGATTATCCTGAATCTATCCAGGTCAATAAGCAGGATTGCCACATGGGAATTGCTTGTCTTAGCCTGAATAATTGCCTCATCCACACTTTCCTTGAAATGGACTACATTAGGCAAACCAGTTAATGAATCAAAATATATCTGCTTCTCGAGCCTCTCTTCCCATGCGGAATTGGATAAAACGACTGCTATATGATCAGCAACTTCACTCATTAATCCAGCTTTTCTATCCGATATCTCCATCTTTGTGGAATTACCAAAGCATATAATGCCCGCTAGTTTTTCATTTATATAAACAGGAAATATATAAAAATAATTATCTCCCAGTTCCTTCGCATGCCGAGTGTAACTTCTGTCATCAGCTGATGTCAGGAAAAGATACATCTTTTCGGAAGACAGTTCGGAAATTTCCTCGCTACTGATTTTTATATTTTCTGTCTGTATCTTTTCAAAATTTTTATCCCTGTTTATATTCAATAATGCAGTATTTTCCCCTATTTCATCACTTAATCTGACAACAATCACATGATCGGAATTCAGTATTTTATTTAACCGAATAATCAGTGTTTCAACAATGTAGTCTGCATCCCGCGTCGAAAGCAGAAGAGTGTCCAGGTCTGCAAGCAACTTTATAATATTGATATGCTCATCAATCTGACTTGCCATATCATTGAATGACTCAGATAATGCTTCGAGTTCATCGCCACTCTTTACACTAACGGGTTGATTGAATATCCCCTTACCGACTCTCTTGGTGCCTTCCATCAGTTTTTCCACAGGCTCCATATATCGCCTGATGTGTATCAGGCTTAGAAGTGCCACAAACATGCCTGTTAATAGTAAAGCTTGCGGGAAAACAGATTTATAATTTTCAAAAACTGTGAAAATGGTTTTTCTTGGTATTGCTATCAAGGCTACCAGGTCTTTGCTGTGAAATTCAGCATCAAGAAAAAGGCTCCATGTCATTGCCGCATATTCATCTGATGGACTACTGAAATAAAATAATTGTCTGTCTTCCCGATTACTAAACAAGGAATTAAGGAGCAGGTTTTCATCAAAGGTCAATTCAGAGCACGCGACAGGAAGTCTATCAGGCGAAAGAACACACGCGATTTGTGGCGGATAGATATTGAAATTCCAGATATACTTTCTATTTAACTGACCAACAATTAACCCTTGTCTGTTTTCTATTATAATTTCCTTTATTAAAAACAGCCTTGAATCTTCCATGTCGTCATAATCCAATTGAAGTATCGCGTCTCCCTTGCTCAGAAACTGACGTTGCTCCGGAGGTAATGCCCTGATTTCCCTGTAATCGCCAGCAAATATCTCTTTCTCGCCATCATCAAATACAATATAAATACCACTGAATATTTCCCGTATCCATTCATCATTAATTGCCTCCCTACTTGAGCGATTCTTACTCAGGCTGTTCTGTATTATTCCCAGTCCTGTACGAGCTGCAATCAACCGGTCGAGCAGAAGTGCACCAAGCGCCTTGCTTTCCCGGAATACATTACGCCGTGTATCAGATTGAAGCTGATCTGAGATATGCCTGTAGGAAATAAAAGAAACAATGACGAGAGGGATAAATGCAGCTAAAACAAACAGTGTAAATATTTTCTGCGCAATCTTGCTGCGCAGTGATTTTAACTCCAGCTTCATTATTGAGTGTTAATATTCTGTCGCTGTCCCGTAAAAGCTTCCGTTCCGTCCCCTCACAATATCATCCTGACTGATTTTTGCCGTTAACGGCGATGCAGATTTTCCATCCGCCCCCATACTATAAAGGTCATAATCCGAATTGATAGGCACCAGGTTCTTGTCCTTTCTCATCATCCCCAAACCGGATTCCGGTGTGTCTTTTATTTTTAGATATTGATAGGGATTACCCCAAGGATCAAGCGGAACTGGAGAGAATATATCAGCCAGTGAATTCGGATATACCCCGTTATCTAGAAAATACTGGTCGATGACGTTCGCAATTTCCTGCAATTCATCCATGACGTTATCGGTTTTTACCCCATTAACATAGCTGGTGTACACAGGGGTGACGACGCCAAACAACAAGGCCAGAATGGTCAGGACCAAGGCGATTTCTGTAAGGGTGTAACCGGTATTGTATTTCATTAATCTGCTTTCCAGATCGTCAGACTATCCAGGAACGGCTCCACGGACTCAATTACACATCGGGCAGGGCAGGCATCTGCTACGAGATGGCACCCCCTCTATAAAAATTAAACCAAATTAGCAGATTAGACAGGATTTCCTGTCTTTTTTCCGACTAATTGTGACAAGCATAGCAGTTTACACTATATGATAATGAGAATTAATCTTAATATCTCCTGTCCCCCAATTCTTCCGACCATACTAGAAAAATTGGATCATCCCGGACACAGTTACCGTCAACTTGCTGCTACCCGCATCAACCGCCGGTGGTGGCGACGCCATAGACATATTGCTCCGCACAGTTGATGTCTCATAAACCACCGGAGGAGACTGCCTCCCGCTATTGATATGAATAGTGACAATCCTGTATTGCATATTATTCATGTGTTTCCTGAGCTGCTCCGCCCTGTTCCTGAACGCCCGCATCCCCTCATCAACAAGGTCATCCTCATATTTCCCCAACAGGTCGGCAGATGGCCTGAAACTCATGCCTTTTACCTGGAGCCGTTCCTGCAGCACCCCCGTCAACCGGCTCAGATCATCGATACTTTCACTTTCCAGCATAAGTTCCTGTACAGCGCGCCAACTGCTGATGGTCTGTTTACTGTAAACCGGACTGGTACGGTAGTTACCCGTTTGACTTATAACACCTGGATACCCTTGAGCTATATCGAGCGCCCACCGCATCGACTTGTTGATGCTCTGGCTGATCTCTTTTGGATCCACCCCCTCTTTTTCAGCAGCAAGAACAACCTTCATCTGGTTATTAGGGACGTCAGCCTCTACCTGTACCTGCAGGTTAATCGTATTAAACAAGGTCTCCTGCTCATGCGCCTTAGCAGAAGTATGCAGTCCTGTCAGGGAAAACAGGCAAAATATTTGCAGAACAGCAGATAATGTCAGGTTTTTTCCAGTAATCATCATATATTTATGCAACTGAATTTACAGACAGATACCGATGCCTGAAATCTAGATAATTTCAGTCCAATTTTTGCGACGCTGTCACAATACCATCTGCATCAGCATAAAGGTATTCACCAGGCCTGAATGTGACACCAGCGAAACTAACCGGTATATCCCTGTCGCCTGCACCTTTCTTGACGCTCTTTCTCGGGTTGGTGCCAAGCGCCTTGACACCTATATCCATATCGGCAATGGCGGCGGAATCACGAATGCACCCCGAAACAATAATTCCCTCCCAGCCATTGTCCATGCCCAGTTTAGCAAGCATGTCACCCACCAATGCACAGCGCATAGACTCACTACCATCTACAACCAATACCTTCCCCTTGGCCTTTTCCTCGAGGGCTGTCCGCACCAATGTATTATCTTCATGAACCTTGACAGTAACAATTACGCCACCAAAGGTTTTCTTGCCACCGTAATCATTAAAACCTGGTAGTGCGACCTGCAATTTTTCCCCGTATTGATCGTAAAGATCTGCTGTTGCAAATGTCATGATTTTTTTCCCTTCTTCGATGTAAGTACTTTATAAAATTCAGGCCTACGATCACGCAGTACTTCATTCAATGGAGTAATGCTCTTGTCCCGGGCAAGTGCCGGTTCAATGTCCATAATAAACAGTTCCTCTCGTTGTGAAGGAGCCCTGTGAATCAAGGTGCCGCCTGGCGCAACGATCTGACTGCGGCCTGTGAAACGGAGGTTACCCTGTGGGCGCTTGTCATAACCAAACCTGTTCGTGGTAATAGCATACACCTTGTTTTCAAGACACCGCGTCAGCATGGTCTGTTGACAATAGCCCAGTACGAGATTGGCTGGATGACATATGATATCCGCCCCCTGCAATGCCAGCGATCTGGCCACTTCGGGGAATGCCCAGTCAAAACAAACCATTATACCGATCCTTGCCGAACCTATCTTGTTGACCTGCAAGGGAATATTTCCGGCATCAAACCATTTGGTTTCTTCATTGAACAAGTGGATTTTACGATAGGTGTGTTCAACCCCCCTGGGACCGATAAGCAGTGCGCTATTGAAGTATTTACCCCGTGCCTTTTCGGTAAAGCCAGTAACTATGCGAAATTTACCTTTTTTGCAAAGTGCTGTCAGTGCATCTACCGTTACCGATTTACCCGGGTCTTCTGCCAAGGCCTTAACCTCTGCCCTGTTCTTGAAATAGTACCCAGTAAATGCAAGCTCTGGCAGAACAATAAGATCTGCTTTTGCGTTACTGAGTTTTGCGACCACCTTGTGGAGATTGTGACTGACCTTCCCGAATAAGGGCCTGAATTGAAAATAACCGATTTTCATGTTCTGACTAATGCTTTACCTTACCGGGCCGTTTCCATTTTTTTATTATTTTCTGCTCCGAACGACTGATAGCAAGTGTATCCTCTTCAACATCCCTGCTTATAGTAGTCCCTGCGGCGATAGTCGCACCCTTGTGAACAGTTACCGGTGCAATCAGTTGTGTATCTGAACCAATAAATACATCATCACCTATAATGGTCTTATGCTTGTTTGCGCCATCATAATTACAGGTAATTGTCCCCGCGCCGATATTCACATTTTTGCCAATATCACTGTCACCGATATAGCTTAGATGATTGATCTTGCTGCCCTGGCCAATTGATGATTTTTTTATTTCAACAAAATTTCCTACATGGACATTTTCATCCAATACTGCTTGCGGGCGTATACGTGCAAAGGGGCCTATACGGCACCCATTGCCTATTACAGCATTTTCAATAACACAGTTGGCCAGTATTTCAATATTATCGCCAATCACCGTATCTTTTATGACACAATTGGGGCCAATTTTTACATTTTTACCAATCTTAATTCGCCCTTGCAGCAGCAGATTAATATCGAATTCCACATCCTGACTGACTTCCAGATCGCCGCGCAAATCAAACCTTGCTGGATCCGCAATTGTGACCCCCTGGCGCATCAATTCATGGGCTTGGATCAACTGGTAATAACGCTCCATCTGGGATAACTGTGCCCGATCGTTAATTCCGTAAATTTCGATATCAGAACCAGGTTGTATCGTCTTAATTACTTGGCCCTCCAGGACGGCCATTTCAATAATATCCGTCAGGTAATATTCTTTCTGAGCATTATTAATATCAAGCGCCTCAAGCCATTTTTTGAGGAGATCGCCTCTGAGTGCCATAAAACCGGTGTTAATCTCGTTTATCTGCTTCTCCTGTTCCGAGGCATCCTTTTCTTCAACAATCCGTATCATTTCGCCATCCTCATTGCGGACAATGCGTCCGTACCCCCGCGGATCATCCAGGTGGGCTGTTAACAGGCCAAATCCGGATTCTTCAGAGGCATTAATGAGGGTTTTCAGGGTCTCTTCGGTTATCAATGGGACATCCCCATAAAGAATAAGCACATTGTCCTCATCCGGGATATTTGGCATGACTTGTTGAACCGCATGTCCTGTGCCAAGTTGCTCCGGCTGCACTATCCATTTGGCTTCCAGATGCATAAGCGTGTCCTTGACCTGTTCACCGCCATAACCATAGACCATGAAGAGTTGGGCTGGCTTCAATGCAATGGCTGCATGGTAGACGTGCTCAAGTAGCGCTTTTCCTGCCAGCTGGTGTAATACCTTGGGCCTATCTGAACGCATACGTGTGCCTTGGCCGGCGGCAAGAATAATTATTGTCAGGCTCATAGTAATCCGGTCTGAAATTACATTAATGAATATGGTATATGATGCATACCGGATAGTTTAAACAATAGACTCAAAGAAGAAAAAAATTTCTTCTTTGAAAAGGGGTGTTATTGGAATCAGGAACGCCCGGTACGTTTACGGAGACGCTGGATCGCCCTTAATTGTGCAACCGTTTCAGCCAGCTGGGCCTGGGCGGCTGCGTAATCAATTTCTGCCTCACGATCATGCAGGGCCTTTTCCACTTCTTCCTTGGCCTTTAATACCTTGGCTTCATCAAGATCTGCGGCCCTTTCTGCTGAATCAGATAATATTGTTACTAGGTGGGGTTGTATCTCCAGTATTCCACCAGATACATAAAAAAATTCTTCCTTGCCATCAGGCAACTTCAGCCTGACTTCACCCGGCTTTAGGCTGGTTACCAACGGTGCATGACGTGGAGCAATACCTACTTCTCCCATTACTGCCGGTGCAAAGATCATTTCGGCCTGGCCAGAGAAAATAGCTTTTTCTGCGCTAACAATATCAACATGTACAGTCATGGTCATTATTGATTATATTCCTTTATTAATATTTAGACCATTTTGGCCTTCTCGACAGCCTCTTCAATCGATCCGACCATGTAGAACGCCTGCTCTGGCAGATTGTCATATTCACCGTTGACGATACCCTGAAATCCCTTGATGGTGTCCTTCAGTGAAACATATTTACCGGGAGCTCCTGTGAAGACTTCTGCCACAAAATAGGGTTGTGATAAAAAGCGCTGTATCTTCCGGGCCCGGGCTACTGTCAACTTGTCATCTTCGGATAGTTCATCCATCCCCAGAATGGCAATAATATCGCGCAGCTCCTTGTAGCGCTGCAGAGTATTTTGGACCGCACGGGCGGTATCGTAATGCTCCTGGCCGACGATCAGAGGGTCAAGCTGGCGACTGGTGGAATCCAGCGGATCAACCGCAGGATAGATACCCAGCTCGGCAATCTGGCGCGATAACACCACAGTCGCATCCAGATGCGCAAACGTGGTTGCAGGTGAGGGGTCAGTCAGGTCATCAGCAGGAACGTAGATGGCCTGTATTGAGGTAATAGAACCGGTCTTGGTAGAAGTAATACGCTCTTGCAGTTTCCCCATTTCCTCGGCTAGTGTCGGCTGGTAACCCACAGCAGAGGGCATACGGCCCAGTAACGCGGACACTTCGACACCGGCCAATGTAAAGCGGTAAATGTTATCGACGAAGAACAAAACGTCACGTCCTTCATCACGGAATTTCTCAGCCAGGGTCAAGCCTGTCAGGCCCACACGCAGGCGGTTGCCAGGCGGTTCGTTCATCTGACCATAGACCATGGATACCTTGTCAAGTACCCCGGCATCTGTCATTTCGTGATAAAAGTCATTCCCTTCACGGGTACGCTCTCCTACACCTGCAAAGACGGAAAGCCCCGAGTGTGCCTTTGCAATATTGTTGATTAGCTCCATCATATTGACTGTTTTGCCAACACCAGCGCCGCCAAACAGGCCTATCTTACCGCCCTTGGCAAAAGGACAGATCAGATCGATCACCTTGATACCGGTCTCAAGCAATTCGGTTGAAGGGCTGAGGTCGGTAAATTTCGGGGCATCACGATGGATACTCCACATCTCATCACTTTCAATCTCGCCTTTTTCATCAATTGCGTGGCCCAACACATTCATAATGCGGCCCAGGGTCTTGCTACCAACGGGGACAGAGATAGGGGCACCTGTATCGTTTACCTTCAGGCCCCTTGTCAGTCCATCCGTAGAACCCAATGCAATCGTGCGAACTACGCCGTCACCCAGCTGTTGCTGTATTTCGAGAGTGGTATCAACTCCTTCTCCTACAACTTCAAGAGCATTATAAACATTAGGGATGGATTCACGTGGAAATTCCACGTCAACAACAGCACCAATAATTTGTACGATTTCTCCAGAACTCATTTTCTCAGTTCCCCGTCATTTATAGGATAAGTTTCAATTAAAATCTCATAATCATATTCAGACAGCCGCAGCGCCGCCGACGATTTCAGATAGCTCTTGCGTAATCGCAGCCTGCCTCGCCTTGTTATAAATTAGTTGCAGCTCGTCAATTAGCTTACCAGCATTATCGGAGGCACTTTTCATGGCGACCATGCGAGCAGATTGTTCACAAGCAATATTTTCTACAACACCCTTAAATACCAGGGACTCTATATAACGCTGCATGAGCAAATCCAGTATTTCCTTTGCTTCTGGCTCATAGATATAGTCCCAGTGATGTTTAAGTTCTTCCTCTTCACTTGGTTTAACCGGAAGTAATTGCTCGATTAACGGGACCTGTGTCATTGAGTTGATAAAATTATTGGATACCAGAAAAAGCTGATCGATTTTACCTTCAGTAAAGGAATCCAGCATGATTTTTACAGTGCCAATCAAATCGTCTACACTTGGTTCATCACCCAAGTGTGTTGCCTGTCCAATGATATTGCCGCCAATTCGATTAAAGAAACCTACAGCCTTGGCACCAATAGCAACCAGATCAATTTTGATATCCTTATCGTTCCATTCCTTCATCCTTCGCAAAACTTCACGGAATAGGTTTGAATTCAGGCCTCCACACAGGCCACGATCTGTTGATACGATAATAAGGCCAATACGTTTTATTTCATCCCTCTCCACCAAGTAATCGTGCCGGTATTCAGGATGTGCCTGTCCCACATGCCTAATAACATTGTTAATTTTTTCTGCGTAGGGACGCGATGCCTGCATTCGTTCCTGTGCCTTGCGCATCTTGCTGGCTGCGACCATTTCCATCGCCTTGGTAATCTTTTGCGTGTTCTTTACACTGGCGATCTTTGTTCTTACTTCCTTAGCTGCTGCCATGAATATATCTCAGGTTTTAAAATTAAATTCGGATTTATAAATTTTCTCTGTTACCAAGAATGATCCTTCTTGAATTCCTCTATGGAGCTTTTCAGCGCCTTGTCAATATCGTCATCCATTTCTCCAGTATCATTGATCTTTTTCATAAGCTCAGCCTTGTTGCTGTTCATGAAGGTATGCAATGCGTGCTCAAAATCACTGATCTTTTCCAATTCAATATCATCTAGGAAGCCGTGTTCTGCTGCATATAGACTGACCGCCATATTGGCAATCGTCATGGGTGTATACTGTTTCTGCTTCATTAGTTCCATAACACGCTGACCGCGTTCAAGCTGCGCGCGTGTTGCTTCATCAAGGTCGGATGCAAATTGGGAAAAAGCAGCCAGTTCACGATACTGGGCCAGCGCAAGACGAATACCACCGCCCAGCTTCTTGATAATCTTGGTCTGAGCAGCACCACCAACACGTGAAACCGAGAGACCGGCGTTTATTGCGGGCCGAAAACCAGAATTAAACAGATCCGTTTCAAGGAAGATCTGGCCATCAGTAATGGAAATCACATTGGTAGGTACAAAAGCAGAAACGTCACCGGCCTGTGTTTCAATAATAGGAAGTGCAGTTAACGAGCCTGTCTTTCCCTTAATTTTACCGTTTGTGATTTTCTCCACGTAATCTTCATTGATTCGGGAAGCACGTTCTAACAGGCGTGAATGCAGATAAAACACGTCACCGGGATATGCCTCTCGTCCAGGTGGACGCTTTAACAGCAGGGAAACCTGACGGTAGGCCCAGGCTTGCTTGGTTAAATCATCATAAATAATAAGTGCGTCCTCACCACGGTCACGGAAATACTCCCCCATGGAGCAGCCTGAATAAGGTGCAATGTACTGCATGGCCGCCGAATCAGATGCAGTGGCCGCGACGATTATCGTATGTTCAAGGGCACCATGTTCTTCCAGTTTTCGAATGACCACATTAATGGAAGAGGCCTTCTGGCCGATGGCAACATAGATGCATTTGATGCCCGTGCCTTTCTGATTGATAATAGTATCGATTGCAACAGCGGTTTTACCTGTCTGACGGTCACCGATAATCAGTTCTCGCTGTCCACGGCCGATTGGCACCATGGCGTCGATAGATTTAAGCCCCGTCTGTACCGGTTGACCAACCGATTTACGGGCAATAACGCCCGGAGCAATCTTTTCAATGGGAGAGGATTGCTTGCAATTGATATCGCCCTTACCGTCTATCGGATCCCCCAGTGAATTAACTACGCGACCCAGTAATTCTTCTCCAACAGGAACTTCCAGAATACGCCTGGTACATTTGACGGTATCACCTTCAGAAATATGTTGATAAGCGCCTAAAATCACAGCACCTACAGAATCCCGCTCTAGGTTCAACGCCAGACCATACGTGTTGCCCGGAAACTCGATCATTTCACCCTGCATGACATCACTCAGGCCATGAATTCTAGCAATACCATCTGTCAAACTGACAACGGTACCCTCTGTGCGGGCTTCGGACTCAAGGTCCAAACCTTGGATTTTCTTTTTAATCAGTTCACTGATTTCTGTTGCACTGATAGACATGGTTATTCCTCGTTATATCCTGTTTCGATTGCTACCGATTATATTCAATACAATATTTTATTCGCTCAGTACGTTGCCCAGCTGCTTGAGCCTGCCCCTCATGGAGGCATCGATGACAGAATCACCGGCCCGGATTACCACACCGCCGATCAATGATTCGTCCACACGAGTAGTGATTTCAATTTTCTTTCCCAGTCGCTTGCTCATGGCATCTGAAACCTGACGTTTCTGTTCAGAGTCCATGGGATAAGCGGAAATGACTTCAACATCAGCAATTCCTTCGATGTCTTTTCTTTTCTGCTCAAATAACAAAAAGATTTGTGGTGCAAGAAGCAGGCGCTTGTTTTCGGTTATCACCTTAACAAAATTTTTTCCTGTGTCAGAAAGATAATCGCCGCACACACCAAGTACGATATCCTGCAAGGCAGTACATCCTACTCTTGGATTGTCCAAAACCTTCTGCATCTGTGAATCGGAAACCACCAGGCCTAATACCCGGAGCATTTCTGACCATTCCTTCAGCTTATTTTCTTCCCTTGCCTGTTCGAAAGCAGCTTCCGCATAGGGCCGTGCCTGAGTCACATTCTGCATGGCTATGCCCTATAGACCAGCACTGATTTTTTCCAGTGCTTCCTTGTGCGCTTTTTTATCAACCTCTCGCATCAGGATCTGTTCTGCACCAGCTATCGCCAATAATGCCACCTGTTGACGTAATTCTTCTTTTACTTGCAGACGTTCCTGATCAATTTCAGAACGTGCTGATGCCAGAATACGATTTCCTTCAGTGTGAGCGTTTTCCTTGGCTTCCTCGACAATCTCATCATGTCTTTTCTGGGCATGGCTGATGATTTCTGCAGCTTTTTCCTTGCCTTCCCTGATCAGCTCAACAGCTTTCTTCTGGGCCAGCTCAAGTTCATGATGTCCTTTTTCACCGGCTGCTAATCCATCAGCAATCTTTTTTCTGCGCTGTTCAAGCGCGTTAACGATTGGTGGCCAAATAAACTTCAGGCAGAACCAGACGAAAAAAACGAAGGATATACTCTGTCCGATTAAAGTCAGATTTATATTCATATCCCTACCTCAAATATTTTCAGAAACAATTGTAGGGAAATTTATACCACGGCAAATAGGACATAGAATGCAATACCAACGGCAATCATCGGTACCGCATCAACAAGTCCCATCACAATGAAAAATTGCGTCCGTAACATCGGAATCAGTTCAGGTTGACGGGCTGCACCTTCCAGGAAACGACCGCCCAGAATACCGATGCCGACAGCGGCTCCCAGCGCGCCCAGTCCCATCATTAATCCGCCTGCAATATAAAATAATGCTTGTTCCATATTTGTCTCCTCTTTTTAAAGAGTATTGATATTAAAAAGTTAATTAGTTAATGAAGTTCTTGATGAGCCATATCAAGATAGACGATAGTTAAAACCATGAAGATAAATGCCTGCAATAATACGATCAAAATATGAAAAATCGCCCACCCCAATTGCAGAAAACCGCCAAATATGCCCAATGAAAAATGTGCACTGTACATAAGAGCGATCAAGATGAAAATCATCTCGCCAGCATACAGATTTCCGAATAATCGCAATGAATGGGATACCGGTTTGGCGACAAGATTTACAAATTCAAGCAGAAAATTTATTGGAATAAATAGGATTTTCAGGATTACGTTTTTAGGTGAAAAAGGCTGCATGCTGAGTTCACTCGCAAATCCACCGATACCCTTGACCTTGATACTGTAAAACAGAACGAGTGCAAATACAGAAAGCGACAAACCAAACGTTGCATTTGGGTCCGTACTTGGAACAATTTTTAGATAAGGGATACCTATAATTTGCGCCAGCTTGGGTACCCAATCAACTGGGATCAAGTCCATTAGATTCTGTAGCAAAATCCAGATAAAAAGTGTTAGCGCTATCGGCCCCACCAGATTGTTCCTTCCGGAAAACCCGTCGCTGACCATTGAATCAATGAAATCAAAGATCCATTCGACAAAGTTCTGCAATTTTCCGGGAACACCTGCGGTTGCTTGCCGGGCCGCAAACCAGAAAATAAAGATGAACAAAAGCCCAAGCGCGATTGAAAAAAACATGGTATCAAGATTTATTGACCAGAAGCCCATCTGATTAACATCCTCCACGCCATGGGCAATACCCCATGAACCATCTGGAAATTTTCCATAGGTAAGATTTTGCAGATGGTGTTTGATATAACCTGAAGCAGTTAATACATCATGCCCTGTTGATGCGCCGTGTTCTGATGTCATGTTTTTGTATTTTGAATACTAGTTAAATAATTTTAATCAATGCCTATTTGTAAAACCTTTTCTTGAATGTAGAAATACTTGATTTACAAATATCATGAAAGCAAACATTATAAAAAAATCGACCACATAAATCGGTTTGATCAGGGCGAAACAGATCGCAAACATTACGCCTGTTAGAACCAGTTTCCCGGTCTCACCAATCAAAAACCAGCGCAATATCAATTGCGGGTTTTGCTGTTCAGACCCCCTGAATGCAAACCTGACAAAGTATGTGTTCGGTAATATATAAGTTAAACCACCGAGTAACACTGAATATGCGGACACCAATCCCGTCAGAAAAATCAAGATCAGAGATATAAGCGCCGTGAGTAATAACTGTATCCCCAGTATCCTGTAAGCGGAGGTTTTGTTCTTATTAATATCGTTAGACAGATCCAAACTCGCGCTATCCGGGAGATCAGTGCACCAATCTCATTTTCCACGCATCGGGGACTATTTTTTTCAGTCATCTCTCCCACGAGGAGCGGAAAGTATAATCAGCTGAGCCGTCAGAATCAATCGTTGCAATGCACAATGATTATAAATGCCCTAAAAGATGAACTAACTACTTGAATTTAATCATTTTATCCGTTTCAAAATCCCGTCGAGCTGGTCCAGCGAACTGTAATGTATCTCCAGGCTACCCTTGCCGCTAGGGCGGTGCCTGATGTGCACCACAGAGCCCAGTTGCTCTGAAAGCCGGTCCTGTAATCGTTTGATATTCGGATCCAGTTTTACAGCCGCTCGCCGTTTCTTCTTTTTACCCTGACGGGTCTCATTCACGAGTCGTTCCGTCTCTCTGACAGATAACCCTTTGCTTACCACCAGTCTGGCAATCCCTGGCTGGCGTTCGTGTGGCAGACCGACTATGGCCCGGGCATGGCCCATTTCCAGTTCACCGTTTGCCAAGAGTGATTGCACATCTTGATGCAGTTCAAGCAGGCGCAGGAAGTTTGATACCATGGAACGCGATCGTCCGACTGCCTCGGCCACTGCCTCGTGGGTCATGCCGAATTCATGCAGCAGGCGCGAGAATGTCTGTGCTTCTTCCAGGGGATTCAGGTCTTCACGCTGGATATTTTCAATCAGGGCGACACAGGCAGCTACCTGATCAGACACATCCCTGATTACGACGGGTATCTCATGCAGTCCGGCCATCTGCGCCGCACGCCAGCGCCGTTCACCGGCAATGATCTCATACTTCTCACTACCGCTAAGCGGGCGCACCAGGATCGGCTGTACAATACCCTGTGAGCGAATGGAATCCGCCAGCTCTTCAAGGGCATCCGGATTCATGGTCTTGCGTGGTTGAAACTGTCCTCGCTGGATCAGGTCCACGGGTAACTGTTTGAGTTTGTCCGGGCTCTCCGGTGTGGTCTCAATCGTACTGGTGCCCAGAAGTGCGTCTAACCCCCTGCCCAATCCACGTTTCTTCGTCACCACCCTATACCTCTCCAGTGACGGCGGCGCGGTGTTGTTTTTCCCGGCGCAACATCTCGCCCGCCAGGGAAAGGTAGGCCAAGGCACCGCGAGATGCACGATCATATTTTAATACTGGCAGACCATGACTGGGAGCCTCGGCCAGCCTCACATTACGGGGGATAATCGTGCGATATACCTTCTCGCCAAAATGTTCCAGCAACTGTGCCGAAACCTGGGTGGCAAGATTATTACGTGGGTCATACATAGTCCTCAACAGGCCTTCAATTTGCAGGCCTGGATTCAGGTATTTCCTGATCTTTTCAATATTGTTTAATAAGGCCGACAGTCCTTCCAGGGCATAGTATTCACACTGCATGGGGATAATCACCGCCGTTGCTGCAACCAGTGCGTTGACAGTCAGCATATTCAGTGAAGGCGGGCAATCTATGAAGATAAAATCATATTTATCCTTGACCTCATCCAGCGCGCTACGCAACCTTATCTCCCTTGCCAGTTCCTCCAGCAGGGCAACCTCGGCGCCCGTCAGGTCAGAATTGGCCGGCAACAGGTCAAAGCCGTTTTCTTCTGTGGATATAATGACATCCGCAATTTGCTTCTCACCCATCAGGACATCATAGGCAGTTACAGAAAGCGACATCTTGTCCACACCGCTACCCATGGTGGCATTACCCTGGGGGTCAAGATCTACAAGCAATACCCGGCGTTTGGCCGCGGCCATGGATGCGGCCAGGTTGACGCTGGTGGTGGTCTTGCCCACACCACCTTTCTGGTTTGCGATAGCTATGATCTTTGTCATTACTGTACTTTTAGAGTTTTGCTGCAGCGTCCGTATTATTGCATAGTCAATTCCCGGTTGGTAAAGGCCTTATTTCAACCACCGCTCTTAAATTATTTAATCCGGGAATATGCAATGTGTGGATCTCGGCGGATACGCACTCTTTAAGTGCAGCCACTTCCTGCTCTGCGCCACTACCTTTCATTGCCAACAAGCAGCTATCAGGGCTCAGCAGGTGACAGGTCTTGGCATATATTTCGTTCAATGAACTGAACGCCCTCACCACAATGCACGAAATTCCTCTCTCATTGCGCCAGTTTTCCACCCGGCTACAAACTGCAGTGACATTTTTGATACCCAGTTCCATGATCACCTGGATCACAAACCGTATCTTCTTACGGTTGCTGTCCAATAATACCCACTCCGTATCCGGCTTCGCCAGGGCAAGGACCAATCCTGGCAGGCCGGCACCCGTACCCACGTCCAGACAGTACGAACCGCTTATAAAAGGCAATACGGCTAGGCTATCCAGGATATGGTGGGTTACCATCTTTTCAGGGTCATGTACCGCGGTGAGATTATAGGCCTTGCCCCATGTCTGGAGTAACTTCAGGTAACGCACCAGATCGTCAACTGGTAGGTCCTCAGGGACTCCAGCCATTTGCCCAGCCCCACGTCTGATATGGTCGGCGAGATCATCTGGTAGAGAGGGGTCTCTCAAGCGCTTTTCTTAAGTGAAGGCGAATGTTTCTTGATATAGATACGCAGCAGGGAGATCGCCGCTGGTGTCACACCAGGGATTCGCGATGCCTGTCCCAGACTATGGGGACGCTGATCAGAAAACTTTTGCACCAGTTCTGCAGAAAGCCCCCTGACTTGAGTGTAGTCCAGCCCTTCAGGCAACAGCGTATCCTCATGGACGCGGTTACGTTCTATGTCCTCGGCCTGGCGCTCAATATAGCCACTATATTTTGCCTGTATCTCGACCTGTTCCGCGACATCATCGGTTACACAATCATGCGCAAGCCCGAACAGGTCCAGTAAATCCCGATACCGTACGTCCGGACGTCGCAACAGTTGCATCAAGCTGTACTCATGGGCAAGCGGTTTACCCAGAACGGCAGTGGCGGACGCGGCAGTCGTCGAACCGGCATTGACCCATGTCTGCTCCAGCCGTCCTTGTTCCCCGGCTATTGCTGCCTGTTTTTCCGAAAATCTTTGCCAGCGGGCATTATCGACCAGACCCAGCTTGCGCCCGATCTCTGTCAGGCGCAGGTCTGCGTTGTCCTCGCGCAATAGCAACCGGTATTCGGCCCGGCTGGTAAACATGCGGTATGGTTCGGTGGTGCCCCGAGTAATCAGGTCGTCGATGAGTACACCGATATAGGCTTCATCCCGGCGCGGGCTCCAGCAGGATTCACCCCTGACCCGGCGGGCGGCGTTCAGACCGGCGATCAGACCCTGTGCTGCGGCTTCTTCGTAACCGGTCGTGCCATTGATCTGGCCGGCAAAAAACAGCCCCTTGATATACCTTGTCTCCAGCCAGGGATGCAGGTCCCTGGGGTCAAAATAATCATACTCGATGGCATATCCTGGGCGAGTTATGTGGGCATTTTCAAAGCCCCTGATGGTGCGAACCATGGCAACCTGGACATCATACGGCAGGCTGGTGGAGATTCCGTTTGGATAGACCTCACTGGTATTCAGGCCCTCGGGTTCGACAAAGATCTGGTGCGAGTGCTTGTCCGCAAAGCGCATCACCTTGTCTTCCACCGAGGGGCAGTACCGTGGGCCGGTCCCCTCAATATTACCGTTATACATGGGTGAGCGGTGTATTCCGCCGCGAATCAGTTCATGGGTCCGCTCATTGGTATGGGTAATATGACAGTGCACCTGTCGGGGATGCATCTCAGTATTGCCCATGAATGAAAAGACCGGCACCGGCTCATCGCCCGGCTGAACCTGCAGGCGGCTGTAATCGATGGTCTTGCCATCAATGCGTGGAGGCGTGCCGGTTTTCAGTCGGCCCACCCTGAAAGGCAACTCACGCAGGCGCTGTGCAAGGGTATTGGCAGGTGGATCCCCCGCGCGGCCACCGCTGTGCTGGCTTTCACCAATATGGATGCAGCCCCCCAGAAAGGTACCGACGGTCAGGACAACGGCATCGGCGTGAAAACGGAGCCCCATCTGGGTTATAACACCGGTAACCCTCTCACCTGTGACAATCAGATCATCCACCGCCTGCTGAAACACGGATAGATTGGCCTGACGTTCCAGCGCGGGACGTACATAGGACTTGTATAGCGCCCGGTCGATCTGGGCGCGCGTTGCCCTCACGGCCGGCCCCTTGCTGGCATTCAAGGTACGAAACTGGATGCCGCTGTGATCGGCGGCCACCGCCATCAACCCCCCAAGGGCATCAATTTCCCGGACGAGGTGCCCCTTGCCGATCCCGCCGATAGCCGGGTTACAGGACATCTGGCCCAGGGTATCAACACTGTGAGTCAACAACAAAGTTTTGGCGCCTAGGCGTGCGGCGGCCAGGGCGGCCTCAGTGCCCGCATGGCCACCACCCACAACAATGACGTCGTATTTCTCAGAATCGCTGTTCATCACAGCAGAATGACCTCTAAGCCCATAAAATTCAAGACTATTGCCCGCTAATCAGACCTTACTTTTGGCGCTTGATCTTAGTGTGACTGGGCAAGTGCTTCATTCACAAATGTTGGCAGAGACTGGCAGGCAATATGGATATCGGCATTATAATACCGGGTATCAAAGGTTTTTTTCCTTGCCGCAGTCTCACGAAAGCCTTTCAGCTTTTGTCCTTTCCGGGCCATAGTGGCACTCCACCAGCCAGAGGGATAGGTGCATTGGGGGAAATGAATGGTCATAACGTCATCTGCACCGGCCTTGCGCATAGCGCCATGTATCGCCTTGAGTATTTCAATATCAAACAGCGGTGATTCGCTCTGTGCGACCAATAAACCACCCTTGCGCAGAACCCGCAGGCAATCGCTGTAAAACTCGGTGGAAAACAGGCGTGCAGCCTGGCCCACGGGGTCTGTCGTATCGAGCAGGATGACATCGACGCTATCGGCCTTTGCTTCGGCCATCCACTGGATGGCATCGACGAACAGGAAGGAGGCGCGCTCATCGCCATTGGATTCGCAAAGTTCCGGAAAAAATTCCTCTGCGACCCGGGTTACACGTTCATCCAGCTCCACCTGCAGGACCTGTTCAACCTCATGGTGCTTCAGTACTTCCCTGAGTGTGCCGCAGTCGCCACCACCTACGATGACCACCTGCCTTGGATTGGAATGGGTAAACAAGGCTGGATGACTCATCATCTCGTGATAAATAAAATTATCGCGACTGGTCAGCATGGTCAGGCCATCCAGAGTAAGCAGACGCCCGAAGGATTCTGTCTCAAACACCTCGATATGTTGGTAGGGCGATTTCTCATCATGGATCTTCACCTTGACCCTAAGCGACATACCAAAGCCCTTCGCCTTCTCTGTAAACCATGAATCATCCACAGTCATGACCCCCGTTCTCCACCAAATGAATGAATATAAAGGCGCGGCATAATAACGAAAAAGGCTCCGCTAGACGAGGCCTTTACCCGTAATTAAGTACCTGACAGCCGGGCTCAGACCCGTCGATGCTTGTCCTTCAATTTGGCGTAATGTACGGATGAATACTCCAGAAAGGCCAATTCATTTTCATTCAATACCCTGACACGCTTAACGGGGCTGCCCACGTAAAGGTATCCACCCTCAAGGGTCTTGCCGGTTGGTACCAAGCTACCTGCGCCGATGATCACCCTGTCTCCGAGGACCGCGCCGTCCATAATGGTGGCCGACATCCCAATTAGGCAGAAATTACCCACAGTACAGGCATGCAGGGTAACCCGGTGGCCCACGGTGACATCGTCACCTACCTTCAGGGGAAAACCACCCGGCGAAAACTGCCCATCATGGGTCACATGCAGGACACAGGCATCCTGGATATTCGTGCGTTTTCCAATGGTGATCGAATGAACATCACCGCGTGCAACTGTCATTGGCCATATAGATGAGTCCTCCCCGATTGTCACATCCCCGATGACCAGTGCCGTGTCGTCGACATAGGCACTAGCGGCTATGTCAGGGGTTTTTCCATTAAAACTTCTAATTGCCATAAACAGTCACCCTGTAATTGAACCTATGAAATGCCCCGGAGTCTTATTAAACAGAATACAGAAATATTTTACCGCTTGTCCTGTGTTTCACTCCTCACGATAAATCCCGCCATTTGGCGGGATTTTATTTTTAACCCTATACACACACTACTGAGGTATTTGCACCTTGTTTAGTTTCCCCAACAACCTCCGGTAAGGACCCTGCAGAATTTCCGCAGCCTTAGCCTTAACCGCCTCCAGATTACGCGGTTTGCCGACAATAATGACACCGGCCATACCGAATCCAATATGCGGTTCACAGACATATGGATAGATCCCCTCAATATCCAAGGTGATTTTGAGATTTTCCCCCAGTTTACCGCGCCACGGGCTTGCCCCTTCCGGTATCAATTCCGCCACGGCCACCGTGTTATGCGACGTCATGTTGGTCCATGCCACCGTATCACCCGGCTGAATGTAAAGGATCTCCGGCCTGAAGACGCGAGCCTCGGCGTTAACAACGTGGGTTTGTGATTGCGGCGCCCTCTGACTTTCAGTACTCGAGGTGGTCGTCGTATCCTGCGGACCTGCATCTGTATTTACGGTGGGCGGGGCTTCAGTATCTTCACCACAGGCTGTAATTAATACAGCTATAACAAAAATGGTAGGGAGCAACCAGGCACGCATATGAATTCTCCGTTAAAAATTGTTTGGTATGAAAATGAGCCATCCTATTTATGGCCTAAAAATCAGGAGAAAATTATAACAAATCGTGTATGTTATGCCCCTGACATGAAACCCTGGCCCGGAAAATATCATGCTCGACTGTAAGCAATTACAAGATTTTTGTTCAAGCCACTGGGAAAACTCAGCTATACCTGAACTCATTAACTATATCCGGGTACCGAACAAGTCCCCGCTGTTTGATCCACAATGGCAAGATAATGGCCACATGGATGCAGTTGTCACCCAGTTCGAGAACTGGTGTCGGAAACAGGCAATACCCGGTATGCAGCTTGAGGTCGTACGGCTGGACAATCGGACACCGCTGATATTCATGGATATACCGGGGCAGGCGGGCGAAACTATCCTGCTTTACGGTCATCTCGATAAACAGCCGGAGATGACAGGCTGGCGTGAAGGACTTGGTCCCTGGACCCCGGTCCAAGAGGACGACAAGCTCTATGGACGTGGAGGTGCGGATGACGGTTATGCGACTTTCGCAGTCCTGACAGCCCTACTCGGACTGCAGCAACAAGGGATGCCCCATGCGCGTTGCGTTGTCCTCATCGAAGCCTGCGAAGAGAGCGGCAGCCCGGACCTGCCGTATTACATCGACGCCCTGCAGGAACGTATTGGCAGGCCCGACCTGGTCATCTGCCTGGATTCAGGTTGCGGTAATTACGATCAACTCTGGTGCACCACTTCACTGCGTGGCCTGATAGGCGGTGACCTGACCATAAAGATCCTGGAAGAAGGAGTTCATTCCGGCGATGCCAGCGGCATCGTACCGAGCAGCTTCAGGGTCCTGAGAGAATTACTGGATCGAATCGATGACTGCAAGAGCGGCTGGATCTCAACCACCGAATTCAATGCTGAGATTCCAGAAAAGCGGCTGGAGCAGGCCAAGCTAGCCTCCTCGGTGCTTGGCGATACCGTTTATGCCCGCTTTCCGTTCACCCCGGGAGCACGACCAGTGGTGGATGACCCGACGGAGCTTATCCTCAACCGCACCTGGCGGCCGGCACTTTCCATCACCGGTGCCGACGGGCTGCCACCTATTGCCAATGCCGGCAATGTATTGCGTGCGGAAACGTCAGTGAAGGTCTCCCTGCGCCTGCCCCCTTTAACCGATGCAGAGCGGGCCACGAAAAAACTCAAACAACTGCTGGAAGAATCACCCCCTTACGGTGCAAGTGTCACCTTTACACCTGATTGGAGTTCCTGCGGGTGGCATGCACCTGAGATGGAACCCTGGCTTGAACGGGCCGTCGACCAGGCCTCGCAGAATTATTTCGGGAAACACGCGGTTCACATGGGGGAAGGCGGTTCGATCCCGTTTATGGGGATGCTTGGCGAAAAGTTCCCCAATGCCCAGTTCCTCATAACCGGCGTTCTGGGTCCGCATTCAAATGCCCATGGACCCAATGAATTTTTACATATACCCACCGTGAAAAAACTGACCTGTTGTGTGGCCGAGGTCATTGCAGCTCATTACGCAAACCTCCGCTGAAGGGCAACTCCAAAGAACCATGAGCATGAAACCCCCTGAAATTCACGACTGGACTGTAGAAGACTCACTTAATCTTTATCAGATGCGCGCCTGGTCTGAAGGGTATTTTGATATTAATGAAGAAGGGCGTGTCATTGCACAACCGGAAAAGGACCATGGCCAGCGCATTGACCTATTCGAGTTGGCCTGTTCCCTGAAAGAAAAAGGCCTGGTTCCGCCGATCCTGCTACGCTTTACCAACATCCTGCACCACCGCATTGATTCAATGTGCGCCGCCTTCGGACAGGCCATGCAGGAATTCAACTATGGTTCAAACTATACTGCCGTTTACCCAATCAAGGTCAACCAACAACGCAAGGTGGTAGAAGACATCATTCAGCATGGCAATGATCGCATCGGGCTGGAGGCCGGCAGTAAACCTGAATTGCTGACCATCATCGCCCTCTCACAAAAAGGCAATACCGTGATCTGTAACGGTTATAAGGACCAAGAATACATTCGCATCGCTCTTATTGGCCAGGAACTCGGGCTGCGTGTCTTCATCGTTGTCGAAAAGCTCTCCGAGCTTAAACTCATTATCAATACTGCACGGGAAATGCAAATTCATCCCCTGCTGGGTGTACGGGTACGCTTATCCTCGGTCGCTGAGGGCAAATGGCAGAACACCGGAGGAGAGAAATCCAAGTTTGGCCTGCATAGCGCCCAGCTCATAGAGGCCGTCGCAGATCTCGAAGAGGCAGGGATGCTGAATTGTCTGCAGTTACTACACTTTCATATCGGTTCCCAGGTAAGTAACATCCAGCACTTTCAACGCTCCTTGCATGAGGGTAGCCGTTTCTTCGCTGAATTACGTGCCATGAATGCGCCCGTAACCTGTGTCGATGTGGGTGGTGGACTAGGGGTGGACTATGAAGGAACCCAGTCCCGGAGTTACTGTTCCGTAAATTACTCCTTGCAAGCCTATGCAGATACCGTAGTCCATGCCTTTGCCTCGATATGCGAACAAGAATCTCTGCCTCAACCCGAGATCATTACCGAATCGGGGCGCGCCATGACAGCACACCATGCCATGTTGATCACGAATGTCATCGGCGTGGAACAGGTACCGGGAATTATCAAACCTGAAGCCGCGAAGAGAAACGAATCCGAAACAATCCGGACACTGTGGAAGATATATCAGAGCATTAACAGAAAACGCGCAGCGCAATCCTATCACGATGCCCTGCATTTTTTTGAAGAGGCAAAGGAGATGTTCGTACATGGCCTGTTAAACCTGCAGCAAAGGGCAAAGGCCGAAATCATCTTTTATGCGATCTGCCGTAAGGCAAGGGGTTTATTGAAGAAGGACCAGAAGGACCTGCTGGATGAATTAAACGAAAAACTCGCAGACAAATATTTCTGCAATTTTTCCATCTTCCAGTCAATGCCTGACAGCTGGGCCATAGACCAGATATTTCCCGTCATGCCACTGCACCGTCTGGCGGAAAAACCGGAACAGCGTGCCATGGTGGAAGACCTGACCTGTGATTCGGATGGCATGATCAAGCACTATGTGGATAACGAGGGAATCAACAGCAGCCTGCCTATTCACACCCTGGCTGAAAATGAACCCTACCTGATCGGTATCTTCCTACTGGGCGCCTATCAGGAGATCCTGGGTGACATGCATAACCTGTTTGGTGATACCGCCTCGGTCAATATCGAACTGGTGCCCGGCGGAGATTATCGACTAACCGAGGTACATAAGGGGGACACCGTGGCAGACCTGCTTGATTATGTGCACATCAGCGGCAAGACACTAGAACACTGCTACAAGCAGAAGATCTTTGCTGCAGAGCTCGACAAGCACCGCCAGTTACAATACCTGCAGGAACTGAGCCAGGGACTGGATGGATACACTTACCTTGAAGACTAGACAAGCAATCCGGGAGTAAATCATGAAAGTCGGCGTTATCGGGCTCGGGGCCATGGGTGCCTACATGGCCATGAATTTTAACAAGGCGGGACATCTGCACCGCATCTGGAACCGTACAGCACAAAAAGCGGAGGCGCTTGCGGAACAGACAGGTGTTGAGGTCGCGGAGAACCCATCCGCGCTGGCAGGCACATGTGAGTTGATCCTGATTTGCGTATCGCGGGATACCGACGTGCTGGAAATGGTGGAACAGATTGCCGCCGGGGTCCGGCCGGGGATTATCGTCGTCGATACCTCAACCGTGAGTTCGGAAACTGCCACAAAGGCGGCCTCGCTGCTGGCCGGCAAAGGGGGATCTTTCCTTGATTGCCCGGTATCCGGCGGTGTAGAAGGCGCCAAAAATGCCGCACTGGCCATGATGGTGGGCGGCGACGAAGCAGTACTGGAACGTGCTCGTGACACGCTCGCCTCCATCGCTAGCAATATCGTCTATATCGGACCGACCGGCAGCGGCCAGGCCTGCAAGGCCGTAAACCAGTTGATGGCTGCAGGCATCAACCAGGCCGTTACCGAGGCGCTGTCCTTCGGCGAGGCCATGGGGCTGAATATGGACAATGTTATCGATGTCGTCTCCACCGGTGCTGCTGGCAACTGGTTTCTCTCCCACCGTGGCAAGAGTATGCTGGCCGGCAGTTACGCACCGGGATTCAAGTTGGCCCTGCATCATAAGGACCTGACTATTTGTCAGTCCATGCTGCAGAAATTCCCGGGTACTTCATTGCCGATCCTGGAAATGACGTTGGTGCATTATCAACGCTTAATGGATCAGGGCTTCGGTGATGAGGATATCTCCGCCCTCTACCGCCTGAAAAAGATACAGTTACAGGGTTGAGTGACTACTGGCCCAATATTGGCAGGAACTGTAAGAGGCTCCAAAAGGTCTATTCGTTGACGATTGTGTGATAATGTGCAGAATATCTGCGCTTTATTGAACCGCCAGTTGCACAAAATTACAGAACTATTCCGACAACTGACGGGCCATACTGAAAAATCCGCCTTGATTACCGGACAACCTGAGTGTTGAACAAGGATTAATAACTTGAGCGATAATAACGAAAAACCGCTGATTGAAATCAAGGCGCTTGACAAGCGCTTCGGGGCCATTCATGCCGTGCGCGGGATATCTTTCTCTGTAAATAAAGGTGAGGTACTCGGCTTTCTAGGGCCGAACGGTGCCGGCAAGTCCACCACCATGAAGATGATAACAGGCTTCCTGGAGCCCACTTCGGGGAACATTTCAGTAGCCGGTTATGATATTGAAGTAAACCCGATAGAGGCCAAGGAGAAGATCGGTTATTTGCCGGAGGGCGCGCCCCTGTATGGTGAGATGACTGTGCTGTCGTTTCTCAATTTCATTGCCGATATCCGCAAGATGCACGGGCAATATCGTAACCGTCGAATTGAGGAAGTCATTCAAAAGATACACCTTGATACAGTTCGCGATCAGACCCTGGAAACACTGTCTAAGGGTTACAAGCGTCGTGTCGGTGTAGCGCACGCCCTGCTCCATGACCCGGAAGTCCTTATCATGGACGAGCCAACAGACGGCCTGGACCCGAACCAGAAACACGAGGTACGGACCCTGATCCATGATATGGCAAAGGAGAAAGCCATCATCATATCCACGCACATCCTTGAAGAAGTCGATGCCGTCTGTACCCGCGCCATTATTATCGCCTCAGGGCAGTTATTATTCGATGGTACACCACAGACCCTGCTGGAAATGTCGCCCAGCGGCAAGCTGGAAGACGTCTTTCGTGATATCACAACACGATTCTATGAAGAAAAAGGGATGGCCACCCACTCATGAGCAATATCAAGGCAATCTTCAAGCGTGACTTCTCCAGCTACTTCGCTACGCCCGTAGCCTATGTCTTTATTGTTATCTTTCTATTCCTGATGGGTGTCTTCACCTTTTACTTGGGTGGCTTTTACGAACGCAACCAGGCGGACCTTGAACCGTTCTTCCGTTTCCATCCCTGGTTATACCTGTTTCTGATGCCGGCTATTTCCATGCGATTATGGTCGGAAGAACGAAAAAGCGGCACGATTGAACTGCTCATGACGCTGCCCATACCGACCTGGCATGCCGTAATTGGAAAGTTTCTGGCGGCGTGGGCCTTCACTGTAGTGGCCATCATCCTGACCTTCCCCATGTGGATAACAGTCAACTATCTGGGTTCGCCGGATAATACAGTGATCCTCGCCAGTTATATCGGCAGCCTGTTGATGGCCGGTGGCTTTCTCGCCATCGGATCATGTATCTCTGCATTAACAAAAAACCAGGTGATCGCCTTTGTCATCAGCGTGGTCATTTGTTTCCTGTTCCTGCTTAGCGGCTTTCCACTGGTACTCGATTTTTTCAGGGGCTGGACCCCGCAGGCAGTGGTTAATGCCATTGCCTCGTTCAGTTTCCTGACACATTTTGAATCCATCAAGAAAGGCGTCATAGATATCCGTGACCTGATCTATTTTCTGGCATTAATCTGTTTCTGGTTGTATGCCAACGTTGTCGTGATTGAGGCAAAAAAAGCGAGTTAGCAACTGTTATGATGAAAAAGAACATTATTTCGGGTTCGGGGCTACTGCTGGCAGCGGCATTGTTTGTCGCTCTGATTATCCTGGTTAACGCCACGCTGACTAACTGGCGTCTGGACCTGACAGAAAACAAGCTGTTTACCCTATCCGAAGGAACGGTGAATATTATCACCAGCCTCGAAGAACCTGTTGTCCTTGACTATTACTTTTCACAGAAGCAGCTAACGGGACTGCCCTCTTTAAGTAATTACGGCGTTCGCATCCGCGACATGCTTCTGGAAATTGCAGCCCACTCGGACGGCAAGATTATACTGAATGTGATCGATGCCGAACCCTTTTCGGAAGAGGAAGACCAGGCAGTTGCTGGCGGGCTCCAGGGAGTCCCGGTGAATAACGCCGGAGACCGTGCCTATCTTGGCCTGGTGGGTACTAATTCAACCGATGACGAACGTGTCATCCCCTTCTTTCAAGCAGACAGGGAAGCAGCACTGGAATATGACATTACCAAACTGATCTATAACCTGGCACACCCCAAGAAACGTGTGGTGGCGATCCTGAACAGCTCCCTGCCTGTCTTCGGCGACGTAGATGATCCCAATATCGGTCCCTGGACGATCATAAGCACCTTGGATGAATTTTTTGAGGTCCGCAACCTGGGCGAGAATGTCACTAGCATCGATCCTGATGTAGATGTGCTGATGGTCATTCATCCCAAGAACCTTAAACTGAAAACCCGCTTCGCAATTGATCAGTATGTGCTAAACGGCGGCAAGGCCATGGTCTTTGTCGACCCACTGGCTGAATCCGATCGAACACCGCCTGACCCGGCCCGGCCTAGTACGATGCCTGACTTCGATTCCGAACTACCAGGACTGCTGAAACAGTGGGGCGTGGAAATTCCGACCGAAAAGGTGGCCGGTGATATCAATGCCGCCATGCACGTGCAAACCAGAGGCCAGCGTGGCCCACGCGAGATCGCATACCTGCCGTGGCTGAGGCTTGCCAGGGAAAGTTTCAATAGTGATGACTTCGCAACCAGTGAACTCAGCGTGGTGCACATGGGCACATCGGGCATCATCAGGACACTGGATGATGCCACCACGCGGGTTACGCCACTGATCGAGACCACCATGCAATCCATGGTCCTGGATCGCGATTTTCTGATTATCCAGCGCGACCCCAGCGTTATTCTCGATAACTTCAAATCGGAAGAAAAGAAACAGGTACTTGCCGTACGTATTCAGGGTCTTGCAAAAACGGCCTTCCCTAACGGTATTAGTGGCGATAAGGATTACGATGAAGACAAGGACGGAGCTGATACACTCAAGAACAGCCAGATAAAGGAAGGCGAGATCAATGTCATCGTAGTAGCGGATACCGATATTCTCACGGACCTGTTCTGGATCCGGACCCGCTCCTACTTCGGCATGGACCTGCCACAACCGATCGCGGATAACGGTAACTTCATCGTTAATTCTATTGACAACCTGTCAGGCAGCAATGACCTCATAAGCTTGAGGAGCCGTGGTGAATTCACGCGCCCCTTTGAACGTGTTGAAGCCATACGTCGTGATGCTGAACTGAAATTTCGTGAACATGAACAAGAATTGCAGGCAAAATTGCAGGAAGCAGAGCAAAAACTCCAGGCCCTACAGCAGGAACAAGGCAATGATGCTAATATGATCCTGACGCCCGAACAAAATGCGGAAATGGAGAAACTGCGGGATATCCGGCTGCAAACCCGAAAGGAATTACGTGCCGTTCAGCATGAACTGAAAAAGAATATCGAGGGACTGGGTAGTAAATTACGCATAATCAATATTGGCCTCATTCCCCTGTTGATTACACTGATAGCCCTGGGAACCGGAATCTATCGAGTAAACAGATATTAGTAGCCTCTTACGTGCCGGTATGAAAAACAAAAACCTTCTCATACTCTGTGCCATAACCCTGCTGGTCATTCTGGCCGCAGTAATCAGCAGCAAATTACACGCACCCAGTAAATCGGTTGAAAAGGTCAAACTTTTCCCGGAGCTAGCTAATCGTATTAACGATGTTTCACGCGTCATCGTTCAAGGGAATGCTCACACAGTCAGCCTGCAGAAAAAAGATAATCAATGGTATCTCAGCAGTGCCGATGATTATCCTGCTTCCTTTGAAAAAGTCAGACAGACAGTTATTAATATATCGCTGTTCAGACTTGAAGAGGAAAAGACAGACAATCCTGAGTTCTATGCACGTCTTGGAGTGGAGGACCCGGACAAAGAGGGCGCAAGCTCACTGCTGGTCACCCTGAGTGATCCGGCCAATGGGACACTGGCTTCCATCATCGTAGGCAATAAACGGCAGTCATCAAGTAACAGGCCTGGTTTGTATGTACGTAAACAAAACGAGTCCAGATCACTGCTGGTGGAAGGGATGCTGGAAGTGAGTGATGACGATGCCGACTGGTTTGACCGCCAGTTATTTGATATACCTGCGGAAGAAATCAAAAACGTCACCATACAGTATGCGGACGGCATTTCTTTCAAAATATTCAGGAATGCCAGGGGACAGATTGATTTCGATATTCGCGGCAGGGACAAAGTGCCATCGGCATCAAAGATCGTCGTAAACCGGATTGCCACGGGCCTGGAGGAAATGCGTGCCGATGGTGTCCGGGCGGCCGAAAATTTCAACTTTATCCCAGAAGAAACTGTCAAGACAACGGCAATAACATTTGATGGACTGGTAATCGAATCCCGACTCGCAAAAACAGATGAAGGAACATTCGGACAATTTACAGCCCGCTTTGACGAATCCGCCAACAGTGAGCCGGAAGATGACGGGAAAGATGTCAGCGCCGGGGTTCGGGATTATGCCCAAAACCTGAATGACAAGCTATCTGGCTGGGTCTACAGGATCCCTGAGTTCAAATACGAGGCGCTAACAACCAATATTGATGACTTGATGAGATTCCCGGGCAACTGACAGCCCCGGAAGATCACATACACATCATTTCACTATCAAGATATACTCTGCCGCATTGTACCTGTATAGGAAAACTCCGTGGCTGATACCGTTCATCAAAAACCGGCAACCTTCCAGGATCTGATCTTTAAACTACAAACCTTCTGGTCCGGGCAAGGATGTATCATTGAGCAACCCTATGACATGGAGATGGGTGCCGGCACGTTTCATCCCTCCACCTTCCTGCGCGCCATTGGTCCGGAACCCTGGCATGCTGCCTATGTACAGCCTTCAAGGCGGCCGACCGACGGGCGTTACGGTGAAAACCCGAACAGGCTGCAGCATTACTATCAGTTCCAGGTCCTGTTGAAGCCGTCACCGGATGATATACAGACGATTTATCTCGATTCCCTGATCAGCCTGGGTATCGATCCACTGGTGCATGATATCCGCTTTGTCGAAGACAACTGGGAGTCCCCCACCCTCGGGGCCTGGGGCCTGGGCTGGGAGGTCTGGCTCAACGGCATGGAGATTACCCAGTTTACCTATTTCCAGCAGGTCGGCGGCCTGGATTGCAAACCGGTTGCCGGTGAAATGACCTATGGTCTGGAACGGATCGCTATGTACCTGCAGGACGTGGACAGTGTCTTTGATCTGGTCTGGGCAAACACTCCGGAAGGACCAATTACTTATGGTGATATCAATCTGCAGAGCGAGGTAGAGATGTCAGCTTATAACTTTGATCATGCTGATACTGCATCACTGACTACCTGGTTCGATACCTGCGAACGAGAATGTAAAAAATTACTGGAACTGGAATTACCATTACCGGCTTATGAACTGGTATTAAAGGCATCTCATTCATTTAATCTGCTTGATGCCCGGCACGCCATCTCTGTCACCGAGAGGCAACGCTATATCCTGCGTGTCAGAGATCTCGCCCGCTCAGTCGCCGAGGCCTATTACAAGAAGCGCGAAGCACTGGGCTTCCCCATGCTTAAAATGAAACAAAAGTAGGCTATGACAAAGTCTGATAACCGCGACCTGTTAATCGAGATCGGCACCGAGGAATTACCACCGCTGGCCTTATCAAACCTGGCAAATTCCTTTGCTGAGCATATTTGGCAGGGTCTTTCAGACAAGGGTGTGTCCAGAAGCGGTGATGTATTACCCTATTACAGCCCCAGACGCCTTGCTGTCTATATTGAAAAACTTGAGACCGTGTCACACAGTAGTGGCTTTGAAAAACTGGGACCACCGATCAAGGCCGCCTACGACAAAGAAGGGAATCCGACAAACGTGGCCCTGGGTTTTGCAAAAAATTGCGGGGTTGAAATTTCAGACCTTAAAACAATTAAGACAGACAAAGGGGAACGGCTTTATTGCAAAGGTGAAACCCCGGGGCAAGCCGTGACTGAATTACTCCCTGCAATCATCGAACAGGCTTTAGCCCGATTACCTATCCCAAAACGCATGCGCTGGGGAGATCATGTTGCAGAATTTGTTCGGCCTGTGCACTGGACCGTAGTCCTGTTTGGCAAGGAAGTGGTTGATTGCAAGATCATGGGTATCCGATCCGGCCGCATCACATATGGCCACCGTTTTCATCACCCCGATGCCATCACACTAAAGTCCGCAAATGATTATATAAAAAGCCTACGAAAGGCCAAGGTCTGGTTAAATAATGAGGACCATGAATTGCAGGATGAGATCAGCCATCAGGTTGGGGAGGCCGCTACAAAACTCAAGGGAGAAGCCTTGAACTCTGAACCGGAATCTGAACTCGTTGCCGAGGTGGCTGCGTTAGTAGAATGGCCGTATATACTACCCGGTAGTTTTGATGAAAAGTTTCTGGAGTTACCGAGAGAATTAATTATCTCAGTGCTGGAAAAACAGCAGCGGTACTTTCCAATCCAAGACAAAAAAACCGGAAAGCTGCTTCCTTACTTTATCGCAATCAGCAATATTGAAAGCGCAGATATCGAACAGGTAAGGCACGGTAATGAGCGGGTAATTGTCCCGAGGCTGAGTGATGCCATGTTTTTCTGGGTAACTGACAAGGCCAAAACGCTGGAAAGCCGCCTGGGTAAACTAGATGGCATCATTTTTCAGAAAAAACTGGGTAGTATCGGCGATAAAACAAGGCGTGTTACCAGTCTGGCACAGACAATTGCGGAAAAGCTGGATATTGATCAGAAACAGGTGTCACGTGCAGCATTATTATCAAAATGCGATCTGGTAACAGATCTGGTTGGTGAATTTCCTGAACTACAAGGTATCGTAGGTCGTTACCTTGCTCTTAACGACAAGGAACCCGAAGTAGTTGCACAGGCGATCGAGGAACATTACCGGCCGCGCTTTGCCGGGGACGAGTTACCGACTACCAAGACAGGAATGGCTATCGCATTGGCCGACAAACTGGACACGCTGGCCGGGATTTTTGGTATTGGCCAAGCGCCAACAGGTGAGAAAGATCCCTTCGCCCTGCGCCGCGCCGCGCTAGGTGTGGTTCGTATCCTGGTTGAAAAGAAACTGTCGCTTTCATTGAGCGATATTGTCAATGAGGGATTTGAAAACCATGCCGCGGATATTGGCCAAGCGAATAAAGATGTACAGACATTTATACTGGAACGCGCACGGGGCTATTTCCTGGAGCAGGGTTATTCCGCCATTGAGGTTGAATCAGTTCTGGTTTACCGGCCAACCCGATTTGACATGATTCCACGTCAACTTGAAGCCGTACGCAATTATAATAATTTACCAGAAGCCCCCAGTCTCAGTACGGCCAACAAACGAATCAGTAATATACTCAAGAATCTCGATAAAATACCAACCGGATTTGATGAATCACTGTTCGTGGAAAACGAGGAAAAAGCCCTGGCGAAGGAATACCTGAAATTAAAGCCGAGGCTTGAATCATTATTCAAAAAACAGGAATTTACTCCCTTGTTGCAGGAGTTGGCCGTTTTAAAAGAGCCAGTAGACGCATTCTTTGATAAAGTACTGGTCATGACAGACGATGAAACATTACGAAATAACCGTATAGGCCTGCTCAATAATCTCCGCCTGTTGATGAATAAGGTGGCGGACCTTTCCAAGCTTGCATCATGAAACTGGTCATTCTCGACAGGGACGGTGTCATCAACGAAGATTCCCCTGACTTCATAAAATCCGCGGGTGAGTGGCGAGCTATCCCCGGCAGCCTGGCCGCCATTGCCAAGCTCTCACAGAACGGATACCGAGTCGTTGTTGCCACTAACCAGTCCGGCATAGGCAAGAAGAAACTCGATATCATCAAGCTGAACGAGATTCACCAGAAGCTGCTCGATCACCTTACCCAGTATGGCGGTAGTATCGATGCCTTCTTTTTCTGCCCTCACGAGCCCAGAGAAAAATGTGACTGCCGTAAACCCAAGACGGGATTGCTTGATAATATCTCGAGGCGTTTACATGTATCGCTCAAGGGCGTCCCTGTTATCGGTGATAAAAAGAATGATATCGATGCCGCAATAGCCGCTGGTGCCACGCCTTATCTCGTCAAAACGGGCATGGGCGAAGACACACTGAAAAATTATGACATCCCCAAAGAGGTCCGGATTTTCGATAGGCTTGCAGATGTTGTGGATGATTTAATCCAGGGATAATTCCCATGCAATGGTTGCGGTCATTATTGTTTTACCTGGGGCTGGGTATTTCCACCCTGATCGTTACACCTGTATGCCTTATTATCTATCCCCTGCCTTTCAATAAGCGATTTTATTTCACCTCACGCTGGGCAGTATTTAATCTCTGGTGGCTCAAGGTGATCTGCGGACTGGATTACCGTGTAACCGGGAGAGAAAACATCCCTGAAGGACCAGCGATTATCATGTGCAAACACCAATCGGCATGGGAAACCCTGGCTTTGCAGGAAATCTTTCCGCCACAGGCATGGATTTTAAAACGCGAACTGCTATGGATCCCGGTTTACGGCTGGGGTCTGGCAAGCATGCAGCCTATCGCTATTGACCGTGGCGCAGCCATACGATCATTCCGGCAAATTGTGGAACAGGGTTGTAAACGCCTGGCACAGGGAATATGGGTCGTCGTTTTCCCTGAGGGCACACGGGTGCCGCCAGGCAAAAAAAAGAAATACTTGCCCGGTGGCGGGCTGCTCGCAGAGAAATCCGGTTACCCTGTTGTACCGGTTGCTCATAATGCAGGTTATTTCTGGCCTCGCAGGAGCCTGCTGAAAAAACCGGGGATAATCGACATGGTCATCGGGCCTCCCATCGACACCAAGGGCAAGAGCGCGACAGAAATAACCCGGGAAGTGGAAACCTGGATTGAAGGGACTGCTGCACGTTTACCTGCACCGGTAACTGGTGCCTAGAAAGATTACCGCTTAATATCGCTACGGGAATGAAAAGGAGATACCTATGCTGTTAACTACACTGGAATATGTCCCCGGCAGGAATGTGATCAAACACCTTGGCCTGGTACAGGGCAGTACTGTCCGGGCAAAGCATGTCGGGCGTGATTTCATGGCCGGTCTCAAGAACATCTTCGGTGGCGAACTCAAAGGTTATACCGAACTCCTGAGTGAATCACGCGAGGAGGCTATCGACAGATTACGTCAACAGGCCAGCTCCATTGGTGCCAATGCCGTTCTCAATATCCGTTTCTCAACCTCGACAATTACACAGGGGGCGTCAGAGCTCTATGTGTATGGTACTGCAGTGGTACTGGAATAACTGATGGCCGAAATTATTATCTTCCTTAGCTTGCTTGCCACCGGATATGTGGTCGGTACAACACTCGAAAGGCATCACTACAAATCCATCCTTAAGCGTGAGTACGCATTGCGTAAACTGCCGCTCATAGCCAGCAAAAAGCTGCCTGATGATTTTCTTCCTTGCGAAACTTCACTGGTAACAGGTAACGTGGTAATTTCGATCGACTACTTCAAACATTTTGTTGCCGCTCTTCGAAACATCGTTGGCGGAAGGGTATCCAGCTATGAGAGCCTGATTGATCGGGGCAGGCGTGAAGCCCTGCTGCGCATGCGTGAGGCCGCACACAATCTTGGTGCGAATTATGTCTTCAATATCAAGATGGAAACTTCCTCCATTTCAAAAGGGTATAATAATAACAGTATTGGCTCTGTAGAAGTTCTGGCATATGGCACGGCTGTGATTATCCCTAAAGTAGAATTGCCGGTTTCTGAATCACAGGGTACCTTAAACCTCAAACCAAAATGATATAAACCAAACGGGTGGGATCTTAAAATGACTTTGGGCAAATACCTGGCATTAGGCATGCTGATTGGCGGTGGAATGATCATCCGTGCACTAAGCACACCGGCGATAAACCCCTACTGGTTATCTGCTGGAATTATCTTAACCGTTGTCGCTCTGGGATTGTTTATCAGGGAATTACTCCGGCTCTGACAACGGAACTGCTCATCAAACATACATAATGGAATACAGCAACCCGGAGATCCCGGAAGGTATTAATACCAGTAAGAAACACCCGTTAAAAGATTTTTTCATTCTTCTGGCCGGTGTCACCCTGCTGATTACACTCTGTGTGGCAGTGTTGGGAATAATGGCCGAACGGCTTGCCGTCTATATCCCCTTTTCCCTGGAAGAAGAACTCGTTTCCAGCAGCAAATTTATCCAGCAGGATAACAACCCCGAAGTAACGCAATATTTACAACAGCTCTCAAAACAACTTGAACAGTACATGGAGTTGCCAGGGGGGATCCATTACACCATTCATTATTCGGACAGCATGGTAAAAAATGCCTATGCGACCCTTGGGGGACACATTTATATCTTCCGCGGATTACTCATGACCCTGCCGAATGAAAATGCGCTGGCCATGGTCATCGCGCATGAAATGGCTCACATTAAACACCGGCATCCGGTTATGGCTCTCGGGCGTGGAGTCGTGATCGGCCTGTTTCTCGCCAGCTTGTCCGGGTTCAATGGCGATCGAGTGGTCGGTAGGATAGTCAATAATACAGGCATGCTCACGTTGTTAAAATTCAACCGGGACCAGGAACGGGAGGCGGACCGCACTGCACTGGCCGCCGTAGCAGGCAATTATGGTCACGTGGCGGGCGCAGCGGACCTGTTCAGTATTTTGGAAGGGCTTGAAGAATTATCTCCTCTCAATCCACCGCTAATCCTGAGCACCCACCCCCTAAACAGGGAACGTATTGAAAATATCTTCCGTACTGCTGAGGGTAATGGTTGGGAACTAACAGGGGCAACTGATGCCATCCCTGCCAGTATTCGGGAAGCGTTACAGATTGATCCGGACTAGGCGACTCCTGCGGCACGCTCAGCTGCTGCGACCGTATTAGCCACCAGCATAGTAATCGTCATGGGCCCGACACCGCCCGGGACGGGTGTTATATAGCCTGCCACCTCCTTCACACTCTCATAATCCACATCACCCACCAGGCGGCCATCCGGCAAGTGATTGATACCGACATCGATCACCGTTGCACCCGGCTTCACCATATCGCCGGTAACCATTTGCGCCTTTCCCGTTGCAACCACCAGGATGTCCGCGTTGAGGGTAAATTGAGTTAAATCACGCGTCCTCGATGTACAGATAGTCACTGTGGCGTTGTCCTGCAACAACAGCATTGCCATAGGCTTGCCTACGATATTACTGCGGCCGATCACGACGGCATTCTGGCCGTCGGTTGGGATGTCCATTTCCTTCAGCAGGCATTGCACGCCATACGGGGTACAGGGTGGAAATACCGTATTCCCCGTTACCAAGGCACCGATATTGTAATTATGGTGACCGTCAACATCTTTGTTCACATCAATCAGTTCAAGAACTTTTTCCTTGTTGATATGTGCAGGAAGTGGCAACTGTAACAGGATGCCGTGGATACCCGGATTGTCATTCAGGCGCTTGATCAGGTCCGTGAGAGCCTCTTCGGTGGTATCTTCTGGTAACTCGTGCACCTCTGAATGCAAACCTACGTCATGGCATATTTTGATCTTGCTGCGCACATAGACCTTCGATGCCGGGTCATCACCTACTATTATGACGGCCAGTCCGGGCAGAATACCCTTCTGCTTGAGCGCGGTCGCCCGTTCCTTCCACTTTCCCCTGACGCGCTCTGAAATCAGTTTTCCATCTATTATCCTGGCCGCCATTCGATTGATTTTCCTCTCTTAAAACAATTCGTCATTAACAACATTTTTCAGCAGAAACATTGGTATGATGACTTCCCTTTGTTTCTGTTGGCGGCCTGATTGTACCAGAAGGCGCACACCATGTTCTCGGAGGTGGTAATTCTGCCGGAGAAATACCGATAAACAGATCACGGTACGGTCCTTCAGTCAGTAACCTGAATGTTCGCTCACATACTGCTATCCGTTCACCGCGCGGGAACTCGTGGCCGTCATCGTCCCTGACATAACTGAAAGGGCCACGGTAGATCACAGCCTGTCCCCGATCGATACATTCCGTCGATTCAGGTTTGCATGCCGTAACCGTAACCGAGCGGAACTCTAGTCCCTCCACGACCTGCCAGGGTTCTGCAGACCATTTATCAATGCACACCGCCTGGAAACCGGCCTCGATAAACTTGCGCAATAATTCCTGTTCCTGGAAGGCGCCGGAGATGCAACCACTCCAAAGCGCTGGATCCGCCTTAAGCCGGTCTGGAACGTCCTCATCGCTGACTATATCCGATATGGCGATCCGGCCACCGGGACGGAGGACGCGGTAGATTTCATTGATTAGTCCCTGTTTGTCATCATCGCTGACCAGGTTCAGCACGCAGTTCGAGATCACGAGATCAACTGAACAGTCCTTAACCAGCGGCGTTTCCTTACGCTGTTCATCTTTCCATTTAGTAAGCTGCACCAGATCATCATGATTACAAACAGGATTCTCTGCCAACCATTTTTCCATTGCCCTGATATCCAGCGCCAGATCCTGGATCTTACCCTTCAGAAACCTGACACGGTCACCCCCTAACTTGCCGGCCATTTCCTCACGGTATTTTTCTGCCAGCACCAGCATGTCATCATTCATGTCAACACCGATGACTTGGCCCCCGTCCCCCACGAGTTGTGCAGCCATATAGCAGATCTTGCCGCTGCCGCTACCCAGGTCGAGCACCGTATCACCCTTGCGCACATAACGTGATGGATCACCGCAACCATAATCCTTCTCGATGATCTCTTGAGGCAGGAGTTTCAGCAAGCTGCTGTCATAATCCACGGGACAACATAATGCAGCCTGTTTTTCCCTGGCTCCCTTGCTGTAACGTTCCATCACACTTGATTCAACATTCATTTAATACACCTCAACTTTATATTTCCTGTGACTGTGATTGTTTATTACGGGAAAGTGGTTGTATCAGCAAACTGATTATGTTCACTACATCACTTGATTCAAATTCCTTCAAACCGATCTTCATCTGCCGGTGGCCGTATTCGGGCTGATCGCGGTAAGTGCCGAAAAACCTGTCCCAGACCGGTAGAAAGAAACCGTAATTACTATCCGTTTCAACCCTGATTTGTGAGTGATGAACACGGTGCATGTCCGGCGTCACGACCAGGTAGCGTAAGTAACGATCCACTTTCTGAGGGATGTTAACGTTTCCATGATTGAACATGGCAAGGCCATTTAATAACAGCTCAAAAACGATCACGGCCATCACCGGGGCGCCGAGCAACAGGACAACCAGCATCTTGAGTAACATGGATAACATGATCTCAATCGGGTGAAATCTCACGCCCGTAGTCACATCGAACTGCAGGTCAGTATGGTGCACCCGGTGTATGAGCCAAAGGAATGATACCTTATGGAACACGACATGTTGAAGATAGATCGCCAGGTCCAGCAGGATGATGGAAAATAAAAAAGTCGGAACAGGATTCAGGTCCACGAGATTAAAAAGCCCCCAACCCTTGTCAGCTGCCACGATCGCCGTACCTACAGCTGCAATCGGGAAACAAAACCTCACGACCAGTATATCCAGCAGTAACAGCAGGAGATTGTTGAATCGCCGGCCGAAAGTATGGGCAGGGACAGCCCTCCTGGGCGCCAGGGCCTCCCACAGGAGCATCAGCAATAACAATGCGCCAAAGATAAAAATACGTATAATCAGTTCATTATCCATCGGAGAAAGGTTGCATGTGTTAGCAATGGCCTATAATAATTGTTTTACCAAAGAATGCCCCGTTTGTACTAATGACCAGAAATAATAAAAACAGTTTCCCTACCACCCGCCTGCGGCGTATGCGCAGCAGCGATTTTTCCCGCCGATTGATGCGCGAATACCGACTTCATACGGATGATCTGATATATCCCTTGTTTATTATTGAAGGCAAAAAACACCGGGAGCCCATCCCCTCCATGCCGGGTATTGAGCGGCTTACCCTCGATGAACTCCTGAAAGAGGCGGAACAGGCATTCAAGCTAGGTATACCGGCAGTGGCCCTGTTTCCTGTCGTCCCGGCCGAGAAAAAATCAGAAGACGCCAGAGAGGCCTATAATCCCGACGGCTTGGCCCAGCAGGCCATCGAGAAACTGAAAAAAGAGTTGCCCGAACTCGGTGTCATCAGCGATGTGGCGCTGGACCCGTTTACTTCACATGGTCAGGACGGCCTGATCGATGAAACGGGCTACGTTGTCAACGACGCTACGCTCGAGGTGCTGGTCAAACAGGCCCTGTCACATGCCGATGCTGGCGCGGATATTGTTGCGCCCTCGGATATGATGGATGGACGGATAGGCGCCATCCGGGATGCACTGGAATATGCTCGACACGTGAACACACGAATCCTGGCCTATTCCGCCAAGTATGCTTCGGGGTTTTATGGTCCTTTCCGCGATGCGGTTGGTTCTGCCGCCAACCTTGGCAAGGGCAACAAGTACAGTTACCAGATGGATCCGGCCAATTCAGACGAGGCACTGAGGGAAGTCGCGCTGGATATTGAAGAGGGGGCGGACATGGTCATGGTCAAGCCGGGTCTGCCCTACTTGGACATAGTCCAGCGTGTGAAGGCCAAGTTTCAGATGCCTACCTTTGTCTACCATGTCAGCGGTGAGTACGCAATGTTGAAGGCAGCGGCTATGAACGACTGGCTGGATGAAAGGGCCGTCGTCCTGGAATCACTGCTCTCCTGTAAACGCGCCGGTGCGGATGCCATCCTCACCTATTATGCAAGACAGGTTGCCCAATGGTTAACTGAGTAATCAGTCTACCCAAATTCATTTCCTTGGATAAAAAACCGGCAGTTATCCTTATTGATCTTGCGCCACGAATTAAACCCTTGCGAGATAGTGACAGGCTTGAGTTTTTTGGTGAATATGAATGCAATGCCAAAGGGGTTGTCCAACACTGCACCCACCCATGATCCGGATAATCGATGTCCTCACGGCTGGGGAAGGAACAACGGCAAGTTATACCAGTAGCAGATAATATATTGGTTAATAACAGGAATTGCTGCATGGAAATAATCTACAGGGCCAAAGATATTACGGAAGCGCATATTGTGTCCGGCCTGTTGAATGCCAATGGCATTGAGGCGCATGTTGGCGGTTACTATTTACAAGGAGGTATCGGGCAGTTGGCCACCTTTGATTTTGCAAATGTGCAGGTGGCGGCGGATGACGTCCCGGAGGCTAGAAACATCATAGCTGAGTATGAGGGTGAACCGGGGATTAAAACGGAGTGTAAAGCAACCGAAAATAGCAGGCGGCCACCCAGATTCGTAATAGTGCTGATGGCATCCTTGCTGGCTATCGGTATTGGATACCTGTTGTTCTCCTGATTGATGCGTAGTAACAGATGTTAACGCCCGGTTAATTAAACTGCCAGGCCCCAGTCCTTGCCGCGTTTTTCAGCCATATCGGCCTGCAGGATCTCGATCCAGTAGCCATCCGGGTCCTTGACAAAGGCAAGCCCCTGCATCTTGCCGGCATCGACCTTCTTGACAAACTCAATGCCAAGTTTTTCCAGTCGCTCGCACGCCTTGTAGACATCCGGGACCGTAAATCCGAGATGCCCGAATCCCTTGGGCTCCTCGTTACCGCTGTGATAACTGATGCTATCGTCATCCTCCGAGCCCCAGTTATGTGTGAGTTCCAGCATGGCCCTATTTGCAAATACCCAGGTGGCGCGCTTGCCCGGATCTTCCGGTATGTCCTTTGCATTGGAATCCGGAACCATAGCTAGGAAATAGAGGGTAAATTTCATCTCGGGGAAATCAAAGCGTCTGATCAACCTCATCCCCAGTACACGGGTATAAAAATCCAGTGACTTTTCCGGGTCCTTGATACGCATCATCGTATGACCGAACAGATACTCCTGTGTTTCGGCATCCGGGTTATCACACAGCCCTTTTGCCTCCTCAAAATGTTTTGTCATGGATTTTTCTCCTCTAATGAATGGTTCTTTTCTTATTTCCAGCAGATAGGGTATCGTTTTACTGGCAAACATCAACCTGGCACGACATGAAAAAACGGGTAGTAATTGGTGTATTTATCTTCCTGCTCGGCGCCATTGCAGGGGCGGTTCTGATGCTGTTGGCCTATCCCTTCCTCTTTCCACCACCGGTAGTAAATGAACAAATCATAAACCAATCTTCCAAGGAAAAGGTCCTGATGGGCCAGTTTATTCACCCCAATCCTTCAGATCCAATCCACTGGGGGAAAGGCGGTGTAAGTATCTATCGTGGCAATGAATATGAAGAGGTATTTCTGGAGACTGATTTTGAAGTCGGCCCTGGACCTGCCTACCATGTCTACCTTTCGAGCGGCAAGCGGATCAGGAACAACGATGATTTCAAGGCCGGCCGGAATACCGACCTGGGGAAACTGAAGAGTTTCGAGGGGACCCAGGTCTATGCTATACCGGCTGGCATCGGACCCGACGATAAAGCTTCAGTAGTGATCTGGTGTGAAGTATTCGACCAGTTGATATCTTCGGCAAGCTTGATGCCGGGTAATCCTGACTAAAGACCCAGTTCCTTGATTTTTCGGGTCAGGGTATTGCGTCCCCAGCCCAGTAATTTTGCTGCCTCCTGCCGCCGTCCTCCCGTATGCTTCAGGGCGACTTCGATCATTATTTTTTCAAATCGCGGCACTGCTTCATCAAGCACTTCATTACCACCCAGTTCCAACGTCTGTTCTGTCCATTTACGTAACAGGTCTTCCCAGCCAGAAGTGACATCCGCGGTATCCTCTTCCGGATTTTTCAGTTCAAGTGGCAAGTCATCAATATGTATATCGCGTCCGGACGCCATAACGGTTATCCAGCGGCAGAAATTCTCCAGTTGCCTGACATTACCCGGCCAATTCAGTTTTTGCAGGTAGTCACAAGTCTCGGGTAAAAGGGATTTTGGTTCCACCTTAAGTTCATTCGCGGCCCGTTTCAGGAAATGCTCTACAAGCGGAATGATGTCCTCTTGGCGATTCCTCAATGGCGGCACATGTACGCGGATGACATTCAGGCGATGTAGCAGGTCTTCGCGAAATCTGCCCTGTTCAACATGCTTTTCCAGATCCTGGTGAGTTGCTGCAATGACACGCACATCAACCTTGATTGGCGTATGTCCCCCCACTCTGTAAAACTCGCCATCTGCGAGCACGCGCAGGAGACGTGTCTGCAGCTCCGCAGGCATATCCCCTATCTCGTCCAGAAACAGGGTCCCGTGGTTGGCCTGCTCGAATCGTCCAATACGCTGGCTTGCGGCACCGGTAAATGCGCCCTTCTCATGGCCAAACAATTCTGATTCCAGCAGGTCGCGCGGTATGGCAGCTGTGTTCAGGGCAATAAACGGCTTGTCCGATCGCGGACTGTGCCTATGCAGGGCCCGAGCAACAATCTCCTTTCCTGTACCAGATTCACCCGTAATCAATACAGTCAGGTTGGAGCTCGACAAACGGCCAATGGCACGAAACACCTCCTGCATGGCGGGCGCCGAACCAATGATATGTTCATCAGGTTTAAGTTGCTCATCGGGCTTTTTCTCTTGCACCTGGGATTTTTCATGAACAGCGCGTTTTACCAAGCTCACAACCTCATCTACATCAAAGGGTTTGGAAATATATTCAAATGCACCTTCACGGAAGGCAGATACAGCATGGTCCAACTCGGAATAGGCCGTCATTATGATGACGGGCGTACTGGGTGAATGCTGTTTCAGTTTTTCAAGCAGCTCAATCCCGTTCATGCCAGGCATACGGATATCGCTGATAACAACATCAGGGACTTCATACTTGAGTTTTTCCAGCACCCTGTCGGGATCAGCAAAACTGCTGATAGATACATCTTCCTTGGAAAGGGCCTTTTCAAGTACCCAGCGAATCGACTTGTCATCGTCAACAATCCAGACATTACTTATTTGGGTCATTATTTCTCTCCGTGGGGACGTAAATGCTGAAGATTGTCTTGTTGTCTGTCCTTTCATATTCAATTAGCCCACCGTGTGCATTAATAAGTGATTGCGCTATGGATAACCCCAGCCCCGTACCTTCAGCTCTACCGGTAATAAGGGGGTAAAAAATACTCTTTTCAATCTCAGGCGGAATACCAGGGCCATCATCGATAACATCTATACGTATAACATGACGATGGACATGTTTTTGCAGGGTCACCATACGCAATATGCGCGTCCTTACCAGAATACTGCCTGTTTCATTATCAATTGCCTGAACCGCGTTCCTCATTACGTTTAGTATTGCCTGTATGATCTTTTCCCTGTCCAGCTTAATGTCGGGTAGACTGGGATCATAATCCCGTCTGATGGTAAATGGGCCGTCATATTCTGCCTCTACAAGATTACAGACATATTCCAGTACTTCATGAATGTTAATGCTTTCATATTCATGCTTTTGATTGCCAGAGAGGATGCGGTCAATAAAATTCCGCAGGCGATCGGCCTCCTGAATGATTATATGTGTGTATTCAATCAGGTCTGGCTGCCCCTTGTTGAGCTCACTTTCGAGAAGTTGCGCGGCACCACGTATTCCGCCCAACGGGTTTTTAATCTCATGGGCCATTCCACGCAATGACTGCCTGGCTGCATCATGCTGTTGGGTAAGGTTTTCTTCCCGCAATAAGCGTTGCATGGCATTCGCGTCTATCAATTCAACGATAATTTCTTTGCACTTTTCCCCGCTGAGTATCGGGGTAACACGGCAATCAACGACTACCGAATGCGCGTTATCGGTACCCACTTCAAGACTGCGCTCAGTAAAGGCGATTCCAGTCTCCTTGGTTCGGCGGATCATGTCGTGCAATTCAGGAGTAGCAGGCAGTACTTCTTCAGGCCTGAGTCCAATCAGCCTGCGGCTGCTGGTGCAAAGCAGGTCCTCGCACGCCGTGTTGATACAGGACAACTTCAAACGGCTGTTAAACAACATGACAGCAGTGGAAAGGTTGTCAAACATCTGTAAGGCCGCCTTGGCAGATATGGTCATGTTCAGTTCAATTTCGCACTATAATAGTGCAAACGAAATTACCCCCGCATAGTACAAATCACAATCTATTTTTAATTCCGAATAAAAACAAAAGGTTATAACGCCTTAAAATGCACTGTTTATATCCGCCTAAATTTATCCAGCAAGAAGCAGACCACATTCATAAAGCTGGAGCATGAATCAAAACTCGTTAAGGTTAATTACGGAGCGGCGGGTTTCGGAGGCGGGGGTGGGGGCGGGTGTTGAATTGAGTGACGATGCAAGGTAAAGGTAACCGGTTCAGATTGAATAATCACTTGCCCACCTGAACCTTTGACTGTGGCAACCAGGGTATGGGTTCCCCGGTCAACGTTGGACAGTGCAAAGGAACTGCTTTGTCCCGAGGCGATTTCCTCACCATCCATGGACAATGCCAGCTTGTGGGATGATTTCAGGCCGGGCTGTAATGAAACATTGACTGAAAAATTACCATCATTTTGGCTAATTGAGGTGTCATTCTCCGGGTATGTAATCGAAATTTTCTCATACACCGGCTTGTCTGATACCTGATCAGGAGGCGGTGTATATCTGAAATTAGGTAAATCCGGTTTATCGACCGTTTGAACCTTGTCACTTCTGATCTTCTCAGCACCCGGCGAAGGCTTGTCCGAGTAGGTCACATTGCCGTCTTCATCGACACTGCGGTACACCTCTGCCACAGCAGACGAAGAGAACAGGAAAATCAGTGTTAACAACAAGATACGCATAAATCCAGAATAGTGTATTTCAAAGCGTGTCACAATAGTTAGATCAGCCTACAACCGTTAAAGTTCATGTAACCAATAGGCATAAAAAAAGCCCCCTCACGGGGGCTTTTTGTTGCATGAGCCAAACACGGATCACATGCTGTAGTACATATCAAACTCGATAGGATGGGTCGTCATCCGGAAGCGGGTGACTTCGTCCATCTTGAGAGAAATATATCCATCGATCATGTCGTCTGTGAATACACCACCTGCAGTCAGGAACCCACGATCCGCGTCCAGGGCCTCAAGGGCGCGGTCCAGGGATGCGCAAACCGTCGGAATTGCCTTCTCCTCTTCCGGTTCCAGATCGTACAGATCCTTTTCGGCGGGGCCACCCGGGTCGATCTTGTTTTGGATACCATCTAGCCCGGCCATCATCATTGCAGCAAATGTAAAATACGGGTTACCGCAGGAATCCGGGAAACGAACCTCAATGCGCCTCGCCTTGGGACTGGAGACCCAGGGTACGCGGATGGAGGCTGAACGGTTACGGGCCGAGTAGGCAAGCAGGGTTGGCGCCTCAAATCCGGGGACCAGACGCTTGTAACTGTTGGTACTGGAATTGGTAAAGGCATTGAGGGCCCTGGCATGCTTGAAGATACCGCCAATGTAATACAGGGCCTCCTGGGACAGGCCACCGTACTTGTCGCCGGCAAACAGGTTCTTGCCGTCTTTGGCGAGTGACTGGTGAACGTGCATACCATTACCGTTATCACCGACCAGTGGCTTGGGCATGAAGGTTGCCGTCTTGCCAAAGGCATGTGCCACATTCTGCACCACGTATTTCAGGATCAGGAGTTCATCTGCCTTGCGCACCAGCGTATTGAACTTGGTACCGATTTCTGCCTGTCCTGCTGTGGCCACCTCGTGGTGATGCACTTCGACAGCTACGCCCATTTCCTCCATGGTGGAACACATGGCGGAACGGATATTCTGCATGGAATCGACGGGGGGCACGGGGAAGTAACCACCCTTGACGCCCGGACGATGTCCCATATTCGCGTCATCACCCAGCCGTGAGGTATTCCAGCTACCCTCTTCAGAATCAATTTCATAAAAGGCACTGTTCAGAGAATCGTCCCAGCGGACGTCATCAAATATAAAAAATTCCGGCTCGGGACCGAAATAAGCGTCGTCGGCTATGCCAGTTGATTTCAGATAAGCCTCAGCGCGCTTGGCGAGTGAGCGTGGATCACGCTCGTAACCCTGCATGGTGGTGGGCTCAAGCACATCACAGCGCAGGTTGATTGTGGAGTCATCAAAAAAAGGGTCAAGGACAGCCGTTTCGGTATCAGGCATCAAAACCATATCTGACTCGTTAATGCCCTTCCAACCAGCAATGGATGAACCATCAAACATCTTGCCACTTTCAAAAAAATCATCATCAATGGTTGAGGCAGGGACGGTCACATGCTGTTCTTTACCCCGGGTATCCGTAAAACGCAGGTCGACATATTTCGCCTCATAATCTTTCATTAGTTGTACCACTTTGTCTTTAGACATTTCTTATCTCCTCGTCTAACTGGGTATATCTGTAACAATTGAAATAGACTGCGTGGATACATGCTGAAGATGAAACCCTCAGACACCTTTAATCTTGTGACCACAAACAGACTAACATTCGAATCAGAGCAAATGATGTGCATTAAGTATGCCATCTTGGTTTAGCTCAAATAACGATAATTTTTAGGCAGTTAAGGTGTATAACTGCCTTAGGGGTGCGCTATTATAGTGCAATACTCCATACTGCTGCCTTATTTTGGTGCATATCCTGATTTATCCAACCTAATCAGGTAATATCGTTTCCCCCGCATAGAGATCCGCCACCGTTTCCCGCTGCCGGATTTCATAAGTCCTGCCCTCGTCCAGCATGATCTCGCTGACACGAGGCCTTGAATTATAATTCGAACTCATGCAAAAACCATAGGCCCCGGCCGAGCAGACCGCCAGCAGGTCACCTTGCACTACTTCAAGCCGCCTGCCCTGACCCAGAAAATCGCCCGTCTCACAGACCGGCCCGACAATATCGTAGCATTCACTCCCCTCACCTGACTCCTGGACCGGCAGGATATCGTGCCAGGCCGAGTAAAGCGCGGGGCGCAGAAGATCATTCATGGCGGCATCAACGATGGCAAAATTCTTGCCCGCCGTACGCTTGATATACTCGACCCGCGTTAACAGTACCCCGGCATTACCGACAATACTGCGCCCTGGTTCGATGACGATCTGCCCTCCCCGTTTGGCAAAGACCTGCAGCAGGGCTGCAACGAATGCCTGCTCAGTTGGCGGGATTTCCTCATGGTAGTGAATACCCAGTCCGCCACCGACATCAATATGTTTGATTGACACCCCGTTCGCTTCGAGTTGCTCCGTCAATGCCAAGAGCCGTTCCAGCGCATTAATAAAGGGATCAACAGCCATGATCTGTGAGCCGATATGGCAGTCGATGCCAACCACCTTTATAGAACCCAGGGAAGCTGCCCGTTCATAGCACTGAAATGCTTCTTCCCAGGGGATCCCGAACTTGTTCTCCCTGAGCCCGGTTGCAATATAGGGGTGAGTACTCACATCGACATCTGGATTAACCCGAAGGGAAACTGGAGCCACAGCGCCCATCCCCGACGCGACCTCGTTCAGGCGTTCCAGTTCCGGCAGAGACTCTACGTTGAAACATTTAATACCTGCATCCAGTGCCAGCCGTATTTCATCAACGCGCTTACCGACGCCGGAGAATACCACCCTGGCCGGGTCCCCTCCTGCGCGGATCACCCGTTCCAGTTCACCGCCGGAAACGATATCGAAGCCCGATCCCAGCCGTGCGAGGAGGTTCAGTATAGCGAGATTGGAATTTGCCTTGACGGCATAACAAATCAGGTGGTCACTTTTGCCAAAGGCCTGATCAAAAGCCTTCCAGCGATCTTCTATGGCCCGCCTCGAATAGACGTAACAGGGCGTACCATAGGTCTCCGCTACATCCGCCAACGAGACCCCTTCGGCAGCCAATTGGCCGTCTGTGTAGACAAAGGCTCGCGTCATCAGGCGCGAGTCCCTTCGTAGGGCAGGGCTGACTGTTCATCTTCCGGGTGGTATAAATCTCCTTTTTGCCCGCAGGACACCATTACAGGGAGAACAAGCAAGATAAGGATGATCAGTGTTTTCCTGGGGACAAGCATCTGGCCTCTCCGGTGATTGACGATTCGTAATTTCGGAAGCCGGCAAATGATAACACCCTGAAAAACGCCTTGAAATTCTTTTCCCGAGAATCAGGGTGGAGATTACAGCGATAATAAGGAATATTTATGAGTCATTCTGACGAAGCAGTCATTATTGAACCTGTCTCCGAACACAAGGCCTCAATTATCTGGTTACACGGGCTCGGTGCCGATGGCCATGATTTTGAGCCTATAGTACCGGAATTGCGTTTAGCCGCGGACCTGGGTATCCGCTTCATCTTTCCCCACGCACCGGTGCGCCCTGTGACTATCAATGCCGGGATTCCGATGCGGGCCTGGTACGATGTCAGGAACCCTGATCTGCGCCAGTTTGAGGATGCGGTCTCCATTATAGAATCCACGACTCTGATTAACCGTTATATCGAAAGGGAAACCGAATCAGGAATCCCCGCAGGCAAGATTATAATCGCCGGTTTCTCCCAAGGCGGGGCTATTACCCTGCATTGTGGGCTGCGCTATTCTGAAAGACTCGCAGGCCTGTTGGCGCTTTCCACCTACCTGCCCTTGCCGGACCGCCTTTCCAATGAGGCAAGTAATATAAACCGAGATATACCCATCATGATGATGCACGGTGAATATGACCCGCTAATCCCCGTAACGGCCGGAAGGCAATCCTGTGAGTTCCTGAAACAGGCCGGCTATGATGTCAGCTGGAAGACCTATCCCATGCCGCATGCCGTCTGCGCCGAGGAAATTGGTGATATCAGCGTATGGCTGAATGAGAGGCTGGCCTAGGGCAATTACTGCTGTTTTGCAGGTTTTCGATTTCGTCTTTTCTTTCCGGTGTGTTCGCCGGGTGGTCTGCTGCGTCTCCCGCCCCGCGGACCAGGTTTGTGGCGTTCCATTTTTACCGGTGGTCCCGGCTCAGCCAGCATGTCATTCGTTACCCTGCTAACATTAATTTTGTAGCCCAAGTAATCTTCGATTTCGGACAGGGAAAAGACGAATTCCTCACACCCAAAACTTACGGCGTCGCCGCTGGCGCCGGCCCGCGCGGTTCTGCCAATCCGGTGAACATAGTCTTCCGCATTCTGGGGCAAATCGAAATTAAAGATATGGCTGACATCCGGAATATGAAGACCCCTCGCTGCCAGGTCGGTTGCCACCAGTATGGGCAGGTTACCCTGGGAAAATTCCTGGAACAGGCGTTGACGTTTCTTCTGGGGTACGTCACCGGACAGAATCGAGGAGTGAAAACCGTTACCCTCGAGATAACCCCAGACTTTTTCAGCTGTGCGCTTGGTATTCACAAAAACTATGGTTCTCTTAGGGTCTATTTTTTGCAAAAGACCAATCAACAGAGGGATCTTTTCCTCGTTCGAAACATGATACAGGGTCTGGGTGATCCTCTCTGCCGTCACCTGTTCAGGGTTAATACGGATGATCTGGGGGTTATTCATATGCTCGTAAGCCAGTTCCGTCACTCTAAACGACAGGGTGGCGGAGAAGAGCATGCTGAGTCGTTCCTGGGGTTTGCACATACGTCGTAACATGTATCGAATGTCCCGGATAAAACCCAGGTCAAACATGCGGTCCGCCTCGTCAAGGACTAATGTTTCAATGGTCTTGAGCTTGAATACACCCTGCTTGAAATAATCGATGAGGCGACCCGGGGTCCCAATTAAAATATCAACGCCTGATTCAAATTGTGCGCGTTGTTTTTCATAGTCGATACCGCCATAGACCAGGGCCAGTTTCAGGCCAGCGTACTTGTTCAACAATACTGCATCATTATGGATCTGGATGGCGAGTTCCCTGGTAGGCGAGATCACCAGGGCGCGGGGCGACTTCCCAGGCTGCCGGGAATTCCCCTCATCTTTCAAAAGTCGCTGCATGATGCATAGCAAGAATGCCGCCGTCTTTCCTGTGCCCGTCTGGGCCTGGCCCGCTACATCCTTACCGGCAAGCATCAGGGGCAGGGCCTCGGCCTGTATTGCAGTGCAATGGGTAAAACCGGCGTCATCCAGTGCATGAAGCAGACGATCATCCAGCTCCAGCTCACGGAATGTGGTTGTCGTCGTATGAAGTGCGCTCATAAATAGGTTAAGGGGAAGGAATTATGATCAGGCGATCTTGACTTGCAATCCGGTAGTCATTTGGTTGAAACTATCCGCTCTAAACCAATCAAGAGGTATGATACATAAATGAGCGAACATATTGTTCATGTTACAGATTCGTCATTTGAAGAGGAAGTTTTAAATTCTGATATGCCGGTTATGGTTGATTACTGGGCCGAGTGGTGTGGCCCCTGCAGGGCTATCGCCCCCGTTCTGGAAGAACTTGCCGATGAGTATAACGGTAAACTCATTGTGGCGAAAATGGATGTCGATCAGAATCAGTCAACACCACAGAAATATGGGGTACGTGGCATACCTACCCTGATGATTTTCAAGAACGGAAACGTTGTCGGGACCAAGGTGGGCCAGGCCTCCAAGTCCCAACTCTCTGCATTTATAGACAGCACAATATAGTTGCAAAAATATCTGTTATTTAACTGGACGAACATTCATTCGCGTGCTAATTTAATCAATAATAAAACTAGTAAAACCTGCACTTTCTGATTACCAAATCCCTCTAACCAATACTTTTTAGGACTAGAAGCTTTTATCCGATAGCGCGGATTTGCGTTTGCAACAACAAGTTTCTTTTTTTAATTACCATGTAGTACCGGAGATATGAACCTTACAGAACTTAAACAGCAACCGGCATCAGAGCTGATTACCCTCTCTGAAAATCTGGGCCTTGAAGGTTTGGCCCGTTCCCGCAAACAAGACGTTATCTTCGAGATTCTCAAGGCCCAGGCCAAAAAAGGCGAGGATATCTACGGTGAAGGTGTGCTTGAAATATTGCAGGATGGTTTTGGCTTCCTGAGATCAGCCGACAGTTCCTATCTTGCCGGACCGGATGATATTTACGTTTCACCCAGCCAGATCCGGCGTTTTAATATGCGAACTGGGGACAATATCGCAGGTAAAATCAGACCACCTAAAGATGGTGAGCGTTATTTTGCCCTCCTTAAAGTCAATGAAATAAACTTTGAGCCCCCCGAAAAAGCCAAGCATAAAATCCTTTTTGAAAACCTGACCCCCCTGTTCGCCCATGACCGACTGAAGCTTGAGCTGGGTAACGGCAGTACCGAAGACCTGACACCGCGCATCATCGATCTCGTCGCCCCCATAGGCAAGGGACAACGTGGCCTGATTGTATCACCACCCAAGGCCGGCAAGACCATGATTCTGCAGAGTATCGCCCAATCGATCACGCACAACCATCCGGAATGTCACCTGATCATCCTGCTGATTGACGAGCGACCTGAAGAAGTGACCGAAATGGAACGTTCGACCCAGGCGGAAGTTATCTCAAGCACATTTGATGAGCCAGCCAGCCGTCACGTGCAGGTGGCGGAAATGGTCATCGAGCGCGCCAAGCGTCTTGTAGAACACAAGAAGGACGTGGTGATTCTGCTTGATTCAATAACCCGCCTTGCACGAGCCTACAACACTGTTGTGCCGGCTTCCGGCAAGGTGCTTACAGGGGGAGTTGATGCCAATGCCCTGCAACGGCCGAAGCGTTTCTTTGGAGCCGCACGCAACATTGAGGAAGGTGGCAGCCTGACCATCCTGGCTACTGCATTGATTGATACTGGTTCCAGGATGGACGATGTGATCTACGAAGAATTCAAGGGTACCGGTAATATGGAACTGCACCTGGATCGCACGATTGCTGAAAAACGTGTTTACCCGGCGATTAACATCAACCGTTCCGGTACGCGTCGAGAAGAGTTACTCACTGACAAGGATGAACTCCAAAAGATGTGGATTCTGCGAAAGCTGTTACACCCGATGGAAGATCTCGCAGCAATGGAATTTTTGCTGGAGCGACTCAAGGCAACGAAGACCAATGCAGAATTTTTCGACGCGATGAAACGGCAATAAAAGCCGCTTTTACACAACTATTGCTTAACGCCCGTCACCGTTACAGGTTGTATCCCGAGCTCCTGAAGTCTTCTTGCCAGGCGCCGGCTTCCCGTTTTCATCCATAGTTCATAGAGACGCAATACATTACTGTCGTTACTTATTCCACAGTTCTCACCAATCTCTGACAACACATCAACCAGTTCGATAAATTTTTCCGACAGTTCATTAAAAACCTTACTGATCGTTGTACCATTAACTGAACGGCGTGTCATATCTGCAAGGCAGGCATAGGCATTGCCACCCATGGCGATATAGTAATCAACATCTACCAGGGACCTGTGAAGGCTGTCAGCAAAAAGCCCCGATATAAACAAAGCAATATCACCGAGTCTTTGCAATGAGATATTTTTTTCTGCGGCCGTCGTTGCCTCAAGTGCATCAGCGTATATAAGTGCCAAGGCCTTCAACATGAACCCATCCGAAGTTTTTTCATAGAGATTTTCGGAGCGGGAAAATTCAGTCATCATATTAACAACATATATGATCGTCTCGTCATGGATCGCCAAGTTCTGGTTGATCACGGCCGTGGAAACCGATTCCCTGAAATAGTCCCTGAGATCCATGCCTGTGATGAGCTGTTCATGTTGATTGCTACGCATATATACCTCCAACAGATCTTAGGATTGAAGCGGTTTCTATTGGTTGATATAAAAACAATCCTACATTTAACAAATTAGTCTATCAGAAGGAAGTTAGCACTCTTGACATATGGCTAACAGACTGATTTTGAAGACAGTTCACAAAAAAATCGTCTGAAATTAAAAAACCCGCTATATAAGCGGGTTTTTTACCGGAAACTGTTTGACAATCTAGTTGTTTGCCGTTTCGGACATGTAATAACCCATCAGGATCTTGGCTACCTCGGGACGTGCAAATTCTTCAGGTAGTGGTTCTCCGGCAGCAAGCATTTCCCTCACTTTGGTTCCTGAAAGTATGACAAAATCTTCCGGAGTATGATCCGGTACGTCCCGCATCATGACTACCTTGTTCAGTTTCCTAGAATAAGCCGTGTGATCTGCATTAAATATCTTGATTTCAAGTACTCCCTCGGGAATGGTCTTGAATATCTCCTGCGCATCAAATGGGCCATAGTAATCACCGACCCCGGCATGATCACGACCTACAATAAAATGTGAACAACCTGCATTCTGTCTAAAAACAGCGTGCAAGAGTGCTTCTCTCGGACCGGCATATAACATATCGAAACCATATCCGGTGATCATTACAGTATTGGCGGGGAAATAAAGTTCGACCATTTTCCTGATAGCAGCATCTCTTACATTTGCAGGTATATCACCTTTCTTCAGCTTGCCAAGCAGCATATGGATCAGGACTCCATCGGCATGAACAGCCTCCTTGGCCATCTTGCAAAGTTCTTCATGGGCGCGGTGCATGGGGTTACGGGTCTGAAATGCCACGACCGTATCCCAGTTCCTAGCCTTGATCTCCTCACGTATCTGGACAGCCGAGCGGAAAGTTTCTGGAAAGTCCTTCTCAAAATAACTGAAATTCAACACCTGTATGGGCCCGGATATAATATATTTGCCTGCCGCCATAAACGTGGCAACACCAGGATGATTACTATCCAGGGTACCGAAGGTTTGTTCCGTCATGACCTTCAGATCCGCTTCCGATATCTCCTCAACTGCCTTGATATCCTGGATTGCGAGTACAGGGTTGCCCGGTATATTCGGGTCAAGTAAAGCGATCCGTTTGACACCCTCGATGGCCTCAATATCATTCGTACGGTTTAGACAGGGGACTGGCCAGAACAGGCCAGAACTTGTCTTCATATTCTTGGCCACACTAAGGGCGTCTGCCAGGTTCATGTAACCCTTCAGGGGGGTAAAATATCCCGCGCCCAGCATTACGGCATTGGCTGCGGAGGCAGAGTCCAGTAACAGTTTTGGTAACGATTCAGCTTCTTCCAGGAGGCGCTGACGCTGATCCGGGTCTCCCACGAAGAGTGGTATTAATTTATCGGAACCATGTGGTTTTATCATATTAGCTGTTCTCCCAAAGGCTGGACCTGTATTGACTCATGATGCATCAAAAAAGCCGCTAACAATAACCTGCTGAGAAATAAATTCAAGCCTGATATACACCGGATGTACATGGCTGGCAATCTCTACAGTCAGCTATTATGATCGAAAGGAGAGTATTAGCTGGGGAAACCATAATGACTGATAGCGATGCCAGACCTGTAGAAGCAGTTGATCCAGATAAAAAAACGTCAAATCGCCTAGGACTGATGAGCGAGGAAGCGACTGTACAACTCGATCTCAAGGACCAGAAATGCTACTGGAATGACGAGGAGTTTGAACCAGGGGAGAGGGTATTGAATGATGGCAAATGTTATGAGTGCAGTTACGGCAGGTGGGTTATCGTCGAGGATGATTAATCAACAGCCGCCTCCTCCGGTCCTCCCTTGAAGCTGTATCCCTCTCCCTGCTTTATGATATCCCCCGTATGCAAACGGTAGATTCCTGATCGCCTGTCCTGATAGTAAAATTTTAAAGTCTGGTGAATTGTGGTGAAGGCAAGTTCATTCCATGGAACCTCTTTCTCCAGATAAAGCGCTACATCAGTACTCTCCTCGCCGACAGAAAAATCCAAATCTAGCAATCTGGAACGGTACATCATATAGACCTGATTTACATGTGGCAGATTAAATACCGCGTACAGGCCCAGTATTTCAACACGGGCATTGGCCTCTTCCAGTGTTTCCCTGACAGCAGCCTCTACGCTGGTTTCGTGCAACTCCATGTAACCGGCGGGCAGGGTCCAGTAACCGTGTCGCGGGGCAATGGCTCGTTTGCAGAGCAATATCCTGCCTTCGTGCTCCGGTATACATCCCGCAACGATCTTCGGGTTTTGGTAGTAAATGGTCTTGCAAACCGTGCACATATGCCTGAGACGGTTATCATCTTCAGGCTTTGCCAATTCAAGCTCAGCGCCACATTCACTGCAATACTTCATCAATACTTCCGTTACAAGAGTGGTTCCAGTCCATACCAGACATTTTCCAGCATCTTTTCCTGTGCTTCTTCTAAAGGATGTATTCCATCCGCCTGCATCAGTAGGTGATCACCGGCTATCCCGTCAAGGATAAACTTGCCCTGTTTAATATCCTTCTCCCTAGCCAGGTCATTATAAATCCTCGCGAACCTCTGATTATAGGCCTCCCCATAATTTGGCGGCAGCTGCATGGGAATTAACAGAATCCTTGAACCTGTTGCCAGCAGGCGATCCAGAATAATGGATAAATTCGTGCGGATTTCCTCTAGCGAAAAACCACGCAGGCCATCATTTCCCCCTAGTTCCACCACAGTTATGTCCGGTCTAAGCTGTAAAAGAATATCATCAAGGCGAACCTTTACGCCCTGTGTGGTCTCACCACTAATGCTTTTGTTCACAACCTTGTAAGAGTGTCCCGTTTTTTCAAGGCGGTCTTCAAGCAAGGAAACCCAACCATCCCTGAGTGAGATACCATAAGCTGCACTCAGACTGTCACCGAGAACAAGCAGTATTTTGTTATCCGCCAGGACGGGTAAACTGTAAACACATAAACAAACGAGAATAATTTTTTTCAACATGAATAATGCCTCTAACTACATTGTGCAGGTAGAGCAATTATCAAAGCAAGTCTCCATACCTGCAGGAAACCTGACTATATTGAAGAACATCAATCTTGGTATTCACAGGGGAGAAAGCGTGGCTATCGTCGGTGTATCAGGCTCCGGCAAATCCACCTTGATTGGACTGCTGGCGGGGCTGGACGTTCCAAGCAGTGGCAGGATAATGCTCGATGACATTGAATTGGGTAAGCTTGATGAAGACGGGCGTGCCAGGCTGAGAAATCGAAGAGTGGGATTTGTCTTCCAGTCATTCCAGCTGTTACCCAGCCTGACTGCGCTGGAAAATGTCATGTTGCCACTGGAGTTGGCTGATGACGCTAATCCTGAGAACTCAGCTAGACACTACCTGGAGGACGTGGGTCTGGGTGACCGGATCAGCCATTACCCCAACCAGTTATCGGGCGGTGAACAACAACGGGTTGCCGTGGCACGCGCCTTTGCCGGCAAGCCCGCTATCCTGTTTGCCGACGAACCTACCGGTAACCTGGACGAAGCTACCGCGGGCAAGATTATAGAGTTGATTTTCAGACTGAATACGGAACATGGCACTACCCTGTTGCTGGTAACGCATGATCACGAAATCGCCAAGCGTTGTGATCGAAGGCTGACACTGGCTGGTGGCGAACTGGTCTCTGATGAAACTGTTTAAATTATCAATCCGTGCGCTCAAGCGTGACTGGCGCTCGGGTGAATTGCACCTAGTCATGCTGGCCGTGATAATCTCGGTGAGTGCAGTCACCACCGTCAGTTTTTTTACTGATCGGGTGAAACGGGCAACCGAGCTGGAATCCAATACCCTGCTGGCTGCGGACCTGATATTGGTATCGTCCTCCCCGATTAATACCAGAATTGAATCTTTGGCTGAAAAAAACGGACTTGCCATTACCCGGACAACCAGCTTTCGCAGTGTCGCCGTAGTAGGCGAACGCCTTGAATTAACGGAAGTAAAGGCCGTTGATCCAGAATACCCACTTTACGGTAAGCTTCGCACAGCAACTGAACTGTTTGGCAAGGAGGAGATGACCAACCAGGTCCCTGCGACCGGTGAAGCCTGGCTGGATAGTCGCCTGTTCCAGTTACTGGACATCGATATCGGTGATTCGATCAACCTTGGTAACCTGCAACTTATTGTCACCCGGGTATTGACCCACGAACCGGATCGCGGAGGGGACATGTTCAACATCGCCCCACGGGTTCTGATCAATCGTGCAGACCTGGCTGGGTCCGGGCTCTTGCTGCCCGGCAGCCGGGCAAAATACAGGCTACTGATCGGTGGTTCCGATGAATCCGTATCATCATTTCGGGAAGCACTGGGTAATACTGATGCCGATAATATTGAAGTCCAGGGGATCCGTGACGCCCGTCCAGAGCTTAAAACTGCATTGAACCGTGCCGAGCAATTCCTGGGGCTGGCTGCGCTCAGTAGTATCGCGTTGGCCGGCCTTGCTATCGCTTTGTGCGCACAACGCTTTGCCAGACGGCATTTCGATCATTGTGCAATCATGCGCTGCCTGGGCATGCAGCGAATTACAGTCTTCAGGTTTTATCTCTACCAGTTGTTCGCCATGGCATTACTGGGCAGCTTGCTGGGATGCCTCATTGGTTACATTATGCAGTCGGGGCTGGCCAGTCTGCTCTCCGGCCTCAGCCAGGTGCCGTTTCCATCCGCCGGTTTCCTGCCGGTATTCCAGGGGCTGTTTGCTGGGATTATTACTGTCCTGGGCTTTGCCTTGCCGCCGTTGTTACGCCTCAATAGGGTTTCACCCTTACGGGTTTTACGGCGTGACCTGACGCCTCTGCCGGTTAGTTTGAAAACCGCGTACGTGTTTCCGGTGCTGGCACTGGCTCTATTAAGTCCCTGGCAGACGGGTCAGTTTGTCCTGACCTTTTATACCCTGCTGGGACTGGCATTTGCATTAATCCTGCTGTCGCTGGGTGCGCGACTGTTTCTTTATGCTTCGAACCATGTGCGGCCTTGGATGGGTGCCGTGTACCGTTACGGTCTTGCCAATATTCAACGCCGGGCAGTTCAGAGTAGCGCCCAGATTGTTGCCATAGGACTGGGGATCACCGTGATGTTATTACTCACATTAATCAGAACGGATTTGCTTGATAACTGGCAGGAACGTTTGCCGGAAGGAACACCCAATTATTTTCTGATCAACATACAGTCCAATGAAATCAATTCAGTCAGCCAGTTTGTAAAATCTAACCTGAACACTGATGCCGTCTTTTACCCGATGATACGTGGACGCCTAGTAAAGATTAATGATCAGGATGTGATACCGGATGATTATGCCGAACCCAAGGCCCAAAGATTGTCTGCTCGTGAATTCAACCTGTCATGGTCTGATACCTTACCGCCTGATAATGAGATCATCGCGGGTGAATGGTGGACGGATGCAAAAAATGACAATGTCTTTTCGGTGGAAGAAGGTATCGCCGAAACGCTGGGTATCCGTATGAATGACATACTCACCTACCGCGTGGCAGGAAATGATATTACTGGCAAGGTTGTTAATATGCGTAAATTGGAGTGGGATTCATTTAATGTGAATTTTTTTGTGATTGCCAGCCCTGAAACACTGAAAGATGCACCAACCACCTATATCACCAGTTTTTATTTACCGGGCGATAAGCGATATTTGCTCGCCGATCTGGTCCGTTCGTTTCCCAGTACCACCGTCATCGATGTCGATGCTGTCCTGACCCAGGTCAGACGAATAATGTATCAGGTCATCGATACGATTGAATACGTCTTCGCCTTTACCCTGTTATCAGGCATCGTTGTGCTTTTGGCTGCGCTGAAAGGGGTGCAGGATGAAAGGATACGGGAATCGGCCTTGCTGTTTGCACTCGGCGCCAGACATCGCCAGGTGAGGATGAGTCTGCTGGCAGAATTTTCCTATATCGGGGTTATTGCCGGCATGCTGGCAGCATTTGCAGCTAGTATATCGGAGTGGCTGCTTGGAAGGTTTGTCCTTGATATGGAAACCAGTCTTAGTCTGCATGTCTGGCTCATCGCACCACTTATCTGTGCCATAATTGTTGTAATTACAGGAATGTTATATACCCGAGGCGTATTTGCGACACCGCCCCTGTTGACACTCAGACAGGAATGATATGACCGAGATCTATTTTGATGAATTCAGACTGATCGTGATCGAACATATCAGGGCCATCGAGGAGGGTGAACCGCAAATCTATTCCATGGAATGGTTCCTGCTTAAATATCTGAGACGAATAGAAAGAAACGCGCGTACACCCACCACGCATGGGGCCATGGAGAACAGCATGAGAGCACTCATCAGATTTTACGTAGATATGATTGATGAATATTCCCCTCTTGGGGAGCGTTGCAGGTATATATATGAACAATACCGCAGGGTATTGCGCGAATCGCAAGCAAGGAAATAAACGGGTATTAGAGAAAAGCCATGGCAAAAGAATACGACCTGTTACAAAGTAAGATTGATGCCCTTGAAAAGGAAATTAATACTTTAAAACAGGGGAACCGACGTTACTGCATACGCAAGCGTTCAACGAAGTACCTCTTGGGTCTGCCATTGTATGACATCGCCTTAGGACCCGATTTCGAGAGGAACGAGAGCCGGGGTCATGCTCGCGGGATCATCGCCATTGGGGATATCGCAACCGGTATATTCGCTTTGGGGGGCATTGCCCGTGGACTGTTTGCAATCGGTGGCCTGGCCCTTGGCGCTATTTCCCTCGGCGGATGTGCAATAGGACTGCTCGTAGGCATTGGAGGGCTTGCAATCGGCGCTATTGCAGTGGGAGGTGCAGCAATTGGTCTCATCGCGATAGGCGGTGGTGCATTTGGCTACTACGCCTGTGGCGGCGGGGCATTCGGAAAATATGTTATCAGCGGCGTGGAGCAGGACCCCGAGGCGATCCGCTTTTTCAGCCAATGGATTTCGGTAATGAAGGAATTTATACAGCCACAAGGTGGGTAAAACGGAATTTTTTGGTGACGCGATTTTTTAGAATTTCCCTAATCAATTCTGGTATCACCGGCTTTCGTCCATGGCGGACTTACAATCGCAATAAACTGTATTTCCGTTTTACCGTCATTCTCCAGCCACTGTACTGAGCCTGGCGGAATTAAAATAACATCACCCTGGCTAACTTTACGTGCGTCTTCGTCGATATGCATGCGCCCTGTGCCTGAGAGGATGTAGTATACCTCGGCCTGCTCAAGCCTGTGCCTGTAAGTACTCTTTTTAATCTCAACCCTTGCCACGGCTATGGAGTAAGGCAGTTCAACCGGGTCTTTTCCCGGATGCAACAACTCCTGCAACCGACAACCATCATTTGCGATGATTTCCTTACATTCACTTAAATTTTTTACAAACACCTCTTTCTCCCATGTAAAATAACTCCCATGACAAATTATATCGGCAAACCTGATTATCAACATGACAGTAGGCCTTGTCTCGGTGTATTGCTGACTAATCTCGGGACACCTGATGCGCCGACCACGCAAGCAGTAAGAAAATACCTTGCTGAGTTTCTTTCAGATCCTCGCGTGATTGAGGTGCCGAGACCACTCTGGTGGCTGATCTTGCATGGCATCATCCTGCGCCTGCGGCCCCGGCGCTCAGCACATGGCTATCGCAAGGTATGGACTGATGAAGGCGCACCCCTGTTATCATGGACCAACAAACAGGCCATGGCGATTCTGAATGAACTTGCCTTGCGCCTGCCTGGTCCGGTAAAAATTGAACCCGCCATGCGGTACGGTAATCCGTCCATCAGGTCTGGGCTTGAAAGACTGCGCGATGCAGGCGCAGAACGTATCTTGGTACTGCCTCTCTATCCGCAGTATTCAGCTACCACGACAGCCTCAACCTTTGATGCAATCACCAGAGTATTGAAAACCTGGCGCTGGTTACCAGAGCTACGCATGGTTACCCACTATCATGACAATGAAAACTACATACTGGCGCTCACAGAAAGCATCAGAGATTACTGGCAGATAAATGGTCAGGCTGAAAAACTGCTGTTTTCCTTTCACGGGATCCCAGAACATTACTTTGCTGCGGGGGACCCTTATCATTGCGAGTGTCACAAGACCGCGCGACTGGTAGCCGAGGCATTGCAGCTGAAACCTGAACAATGGATGGTGTGTTTCCAGTCTCGCTTCGGTCCTCGCGCTTGGCTGAAACCCTATACAGATGAAGTCCTGAAACAGCTTCCCCATGAAGGTATCAAACATGTCAATATACTCTGTCCCGGCTTCCCTGCAGATTGCCTCGAGACGTTGGAAGAGATTGATATTCGTTATCGCGAATTATTCCTAGAAAGCGGCGGTGAAAAGTTTGACTATATCCCCGCGCTTAATGATCAACCACGCCATATTGAAGCATTGACAAAACTTATCATTCAACACTGTCAGGGCTGGCCCGAGGCCTCACCGGAGTGGGAGCTTGCTGATTACGAGGCGAAAATTAAAAGACGCGAAAAATTGTACAATCACCTGAAGCAGGACAATAGCAACAAGAATTAACTGTGTCTCCCGGCTGACATCTGCAGCTTAGTTATCCGACACCTCCACGCCTCGCCAGAATGCGATATAATCACTGATCTGCTGCGTCGCTTCACTTAGCGAGGGATAATACCTGGCCGCATCCCTGTTTAGCTCTCCGTTGACTTCCACATGACAATAACTGGCCTGTCCTTTCCAGAAAAAGATGGATGCGTGTTCCTATCCCATAAATATTCTCTCTTTACGGATTCTGGAGGAAAATAATAATTTCCATCTACACGAATGCAGTCATTACTTTCGGCCAGCATCACCCCTTTCAATCTTGCGACTGTCATCATTATTCCCCGTAAAATGTCAGAAAGATATGCCGCTGCTGTCCCCGATAGCGGTGTTCATACAGGTAGATTCCTTGCCATGTTCCCAGTGCCAGACGGGCATTGGTTACCGGAATGGTCAGGCTGGTTTCTGTCAGGATCGTCCTGATATGTGCCGGCATGTCATCATCACCCTCCATATCATGCTTGAATGCAGGGTCACCATCCCTGACCAGACCGGAAAAAAAGGATTCAAGGTCTGTGCGTACCGACCTGTCGGCATTCTCACAGATAATCAAGGATGCGCTGGTATGCCTGATGAAAATATTGCACAGGCCGCTGCGGATGCCGGACTGTTCCAGCTGCTGTTCCACCATGGCCGTGATCTCCACGGTAGTACGTCCTTCAGTATTAATATTCAGGGTATTTTGATAAATCATTGCACTTGATGCTCAAGGGCATGGTAAAAATCCAGGATATGCCTTGAGTTTGTGCCTAGGTCGCCACGTCCCTTGCGTGAAGATGACTGCAAGTGGACAGTATTACGCGATCCCTCATCAGGCTCGATGCGGATCATCACATCATCCACGAAAGACCAGAGAGGTGTTGTTACGAGGGCATGGATTTCCCGTCGGTTGCTGTCCTGCGATGCAACCTCCCAGCCAAGTGATTTAATTGCATTGATGCTTGCCTCATAGAGTGATTCGGCATTATCAGGGTAAGCACGAACCTGCATTTCCGGCAGTAGTGGATCAGCGGATGTCACGGCAATATTGGTTGTCAGATAAATTCTAAGCCGTTCCATTAGCCCTGGCGGGCTTGTAAGCGGCAGGTTATTCTGAAATATCGCGATACCGAGCATCAGTAATCCTGCCAGGAAAAAAACCAATACTACTAACATGATCTTTATTGCCATCATATCTTGACTGAACTCAATCCCTTACCAGCTTATTCTGAATCAACGCAAAAAATTTCCCGCCGTTACTGAACAGCCATCCCATATGTTCCTTACAACCGGAACAAATCGCAATCTGCCAGCTGTGACTGGCAAACCAGGTATGATCAAAAGACACGCTACCCACCGCTTGGCATCCCGGGGCCTGATGATAACAGCCAAAGGTATATTTATAACCAGCAGGATTCACACACGTATGAACATGCTGGCCGTTTATGACAACGGAATCCGATTCATGCGTGATTAATTGTCCGCATTGCAAACATAACAACCGTCTTTCGTCCATTAAGACCCTGCTTTTTTTGGCATGCAGATCCTCATCTTCGAGATATCCCGTACTGATATCAAAAAAGCAGAGAACCGAGGCAGTCATCTTGCAGATTGAAATTAATAAAGCATCCTTAATCCGATACAGGCCAGAACTATGGCAAAAATGCGCCTGAGCATCAGGACCGGAATTGTATGGGCCAGCCTGGCGCCCAATGGGGCAAAGAGTACACTCGCAATAAGTATAGTGCCTGCGGCAGGAAGGTATACATAACCCAGGCTGGTGGCTGGCAGCACAGGACTGTCCAGGCCGGCATAAATGAGGGTGGCTGAACCGGCGACGGCAATAGGAAGACCACAGGCAGATGAGGTAGCGACGGCATTACGCATATTGACATTGCACCATAGGAAAAAGGGGACGGAGAGTGTCCCACCGCCAATACCCAGCAATGTGGAAACCGAGCCCAGTATCATTCCTGCCAAGCCATTTCCGTAAGGACCCGGCAATTCCCGCCTGGCTGATGGCTTGATTCCCAGACCTACCTGTAAGGCAACCAGGATTTCGAAAATTCCAAATGCCATACGTAGATTGTCACTCTCAAGCCGGTCCGCGACCCATGCCCCGAACACGCATCCTACAATAATACCCGGTACCAGTTGAAAAACGACCGGCCAGAGTACTGCACCACGCTGGTGATGGGCGTATGCCGAAGACATGGATGTAAAAACGATGGTCGCCAAGGAAGTGGCCAGCGCCATGTGCATCTGGATCTCGGGATTGATTCCCTGCTTTATAAATAGGAACAGCAGTGCCGGGACGATAATAATACCCCCTCCCAGACCCAGCAGGCCGCCAATCAGCCCCGCCAGGACGCCGAGTATGAGGTAGGAAATAAATATTGCAAACGGCAAAGAAAGCATTGGATGATTATACTGTGATCAAACAAGTACTGCAGGAGCTTTATCTTTTACCCAGAGATGTGCAATATTAGGCGTTCTGGGAGAATCGGTAGGATTTATCCCTCGCTCCGATGCACTAAGCTTATAAATTATAAAAATGAGGCAGTGAATTTTTATGATCATGCGTTTATATACGGTGTTTTTAATTGCAGTGTTTTATATACCTGGGCTGCAGGCCACACCGTCGATTGATTCTGAGCTGCTAAAACAGCGCATTCTTTACCGTGAGGCGAAGATCGCCTTGCGCAAGGGTGATCATAAAAAATTTCTGCAACTCTCGGAGTCCATACGTGAATATCCACTCTACCCTTATCTCCGATATAACTATTTAACTTCACGCTTATCCAGTATCGATAACAACGAGATTGCCGTATTTCTTGACGAATACAGTGATTTCCCTTCTGCAGAAACCTTGCGCCAGCGGTGGTTAAAGCGCATGGCCAGCAGCAAGCAATGGGATACATTCATTAACAACTACAGGCCACAACAGGACAAGCTTTTACGCTGCCAGTACCTTATTGCTTTATTGAATTCGGGCGATACAGAAACGTTATTGGAAGAATCACGTAATGTATGGCTATCAGGTGTATCGTTGCCTTCGCAATGTGACCCGGCATTCAAGTCATTACATAAGAGTGAATTTATGAATGATGATCTGGTTTGGCAACGCATTACTCTCGCAATGGAGAAAAACAACCTGCGGCTTGCCAATTACCTTATCGATCTTCTGGAAGATAAAAACAATCGTAAACTGGCAACTGATTGGATAAGCATTCACCAGGACCCGTCCCGTCTCAACATCAACGCTGGTTATGATGACAGCGCAATAAGCCGTCAGATAATCATTGCAGGGCTGGCGAGAATGGCCCGAACTGATTTGAATACGGCGATCATTCGATGGAAGCAATTTCAAAAAAGGTACTACTTTACACCCGACGAAGAGAACATTCTTGATCGTAAATTGGCCATACGGGCAGCACTCAAGGGCGATCCTGCCGCCCGAATGCTGCTGGACAATATCCAGCCATACTATACCGATGACACTATTTTTCACTGGCGGCTGGTCACCGCCCTGGATATTCAGGACTGGCAAAAACTGAAGGAATGGACAGAAGGCAAACCTGTCAGTGAAACAGTCAAATACCGCTGGTATTACTGGCATGCCAGAGCCCTTGAACAGACCGGGGATAAGGAACAGGCAATGCGGGTTTATGAATTAATCGCTGACCAGCGTGATTATTACGGTTTTCTGGCGGCAGACAGGCTCGGCAAGGAATACAACATGCAATATGTACCTACGCCTAATGATGTAGAAAAACGAAATGTTATACTGGCCTTGCCCGCAATCCAACGTGCCTTTGAACTCCAGGCCATAGATGCGCAATATGAATTGCGTGAAGAGTGGCATCATGCATTGACCTACCTTGACGATGAACAGAAAAAAATCGCGGCTGCAATAGCATCCGAAAATGGCTGGCATGATCTCGCCATTATCAGCCTGGCTTCCGCGGAGGAATTCGATTATCTGGAATTACGCTTCCCGATGGCATACCAAACCATCATAGAAGACAGTGTGAAGCAACAACAGCTGGACCCAGGCTGGGTCTATTCACTGGTCAGGGCGGAAAGTGCCTTCGTTGAAGACATCAAATCGCCGGCCGGTGCACTTGGTCTTATGCAGCTCATGCCACGTACCGCCAGGGAAACGGCAAGGAAAATGGGCGTAAAGAATTTCAAGACATCCTACCTATTACAAGCTGAAAAGAATGTACCGATAGGCAGCAGATATCTGAAGCAGATGCTCGACAGGTATCATGGCAACATGATTCTGGCCACCGCAGCCTATAACGCAGGGCCTACTCAGGTGGATAAATGGTTGTCACACACCGGATGTACGGAACCCGATGTCTGGGTGGAACAGATACCGTTTTCCGAAACTCGACGGTATGTTAGCCGCATTATGTTTTATGCGAGCATTTATGACTGGCGCATGCAGAAGGATATCCAGCCCCTTGCAAAGAGAATGAGCCTTATACCCGCCAAGCCGGGTCTTCAGATTGCAGGTCTGGCTTGCAGTGGACAACACATCTCTTACAATTGAGCCATGATTATCAGGCAAATTTGTATTCTTGGCGGCACGGGTTTTGTTGGCCGGACTCTTGCCAACCGGCTGACACAGAAAGGCATTAAACTGCGCATACTCACGCGGAACCGCGAGTATCACAAGGAAAACCTCATACTCCTGCCGACCGTTGACCTGATTGAGACAGATATTCATGAACCTGAAGCATTAAGAGCACAGTTTGCCGGCTGTGATGCGGTAATCAACTTGGTCGGCATACTCAACGAAAGAGGACGTGATGGAAGCGGCTTCCACCGTGCACACGTGGAACTGGCTGAAAAGGTCATCGATGCCTGTCTGAAAAACAGGGTTAAGCGCCTACAACATATGAGCGCCCTGAATGCTGATCCGGACAAGGGAACAAGCTATTACCTGAAGTCAAAAGGGGAAGCAGAAAACCTGGTACACCAGGCGGGGCAAGAGGGACTCTATGTTTCCAGCTATAGGCCTTCCGTGATCTTCGGGCCTGATGACAGTTTCTTCAACCGTTTCGCAAGACTTCTGAAAATGACCCCTTTAGTTTTTCCCCTTGCCTGCCCGAAAAGCCGTTTTGCACCAGTCTATGTGGGTAACGTTGCGGATGCCTTTGTAAAAACCCTGACAGATCCAAAAAGTTATGGACAGCGTTACAACCTGTGCGGTCCCGAAATCTACACTCTGCAAGAACTCGTGTCTTATACTTCCGAGTGCCTGGGCATCAAGCGCTTTATAATCCCGCTAGGTGATCTGGTATCACGCATCCAGGCAGCCCTGTTTGATTTTGTGCCAGGCAAACCATTTTCCACGGATAATTATCTCTCTGCTCAGCTTGACAGTGTTTGTGAAACAAACGACTTGGCCAGGCTGGGAATCACACCTATGACTATCAGGGCTATCGTCCCCCAATATCTCGCAAACAAAATACAACGCGCCCGTTATTACCAGTTCCGCAGCCACCTTTCGGGCAGGTAACGCAGGCTCTGCAGTATACTACTTGCACTGAACTCCCAACGCAGGCAGGCTTTTCTCATGGAAATCTACAAGGTTGGTGGTGCTGTCCGTGATAAATTACTCGGTATCCCGGTCAAGGATACGGACTGGGTGGTCGTCGGCAGCAGCCCTGAGGAAATGGAGAAACTTGGTTATCGGCCCGTGGGCAGGGATTTTCCAGTCTTCATCCACCCGGAAACAAACGAAGAGTACGCACTGGCCAGGACTGAACGTAAATCCGGCAAAGGCTACAAGGGGTTTGTCTTCCATACCTCCAGAGAGATCACGCTGGAGGAAGACCTTGCCCGTCGCGACCTGACTATCAATGCCATGGCAGAGGATGCCAATGGCAATCTGATTGATCCCTTCAAGGGCGCGAGGGATCTGGAAGACCGGGTGCTTCGCCATGTTTCACCCGCCTTCGTCGAAGATCCCCTGCGGGTACTGAGGGTTGCCCGCTTCGCTGCCCGATTTGGTTTTCGTATTGCACCGGAAACTATGCAATTGATGGGTGAAATCAGCCAGTCGGGGGAACTCGAGGCCTTGACACCTGAACGGGTCTGGGCCGAGATGGAATCTGCTCTATCCGAGAAATACCCGGCCCGGTTTTATCTGACACTGAGAGCCTGTGGTGCGCTGTGCGTCCTGTTACCCGAGATTGACTGCCTGTTCGGTGTACCACAACCGCCGGAATATCATCCGGAAATAGACTGTGGCCTTCATACAATCATGGTGTTGACCCAGGCCTCACGCCTCACAGAGGATACCCAGGTGCGGTTTGCCGCCCTGGTGCATGACCTTGGTAAGGGCTCTACACCGAGAGAAGAATGGCCAAAACATCATGGGCATGAAGCACGCGGCGCCACAATTATCGACAAACTCTGTCAACGGCTGCGGATACCGAACGACTATAGGGACCTGGCTATGCTCGCCGCCAGATACCACCTTGATTGTCACCGTATCCGGGAGATGCGGCCTGAAACTGTCCTGGACAAGCTGAATGCACTGGACGCCTTTCGCAGACCGGAACGCTTTGAAAAATTCCTATTGGCCTGTAAAGCCGACGTCCGTGGCCGCACCGGTTTTGAAGACAACGATTATCCGCAGGCCGATTACTTACGGCAGGCCTTGCAACTGGCAGGCAATATTGATACCCGGGAACTTGCCGGGAAGGGACTGAAGGGTGATGAAATGGGTAAGGCCATCACCGAAAAGAGGATTATGGCCCTGCGCGGCCTTATCCAGGATTCACGATTGTGAAGAACGGTCCCCTAAATATATATATAGATCAGGAACAGTCCCAGTAATATTCGGTAAATAACATAAGGCAGCATACCGGTCCTGTTGATCAGGGTAAGAAAAAACCTGATGGCAAGCCAGGCACTGACACCTGAAACGACCATCATCATAATAAAAGCAAGCGGGTCGGTAGGTGCGTCAAGCTGCACGTAGCGGTACACTTCATAGGCACCCGCCATCACAATTACAGGGATGGCCAGATAGAAAGAAAATCTTGCCGCAGTCTCACGCTCAAACCCCAGCATTAGACCCGCCGTGATGGTAATCCCGGAGCGTGATGTGCCGGGAATTAGCGAAAGCACCTGGGCAACACCGACCCACAGCGCATCTTTCAGCCTGATATTGCCACTACCCCGCAACAGACTCCCTGTCCTATCTGCCCACAGCAATACCAGGCCAAAGATGATACTGCACCAGGCAATGACCAAAGGCTGACGAAACACCGTAGAAATTATCCCATAGAAAAAATAACCGCACAGCGCTACCGGGATACTGGCGAAGATTATATACCAAGCCAACCTGGCATCCTGGGTTGTAGATGCACCGGACAGTGACGCCAGCCAGTCACGTGCGATTCGCAATAGGTCACTATGGAAATAAGAAACGACAGCAATCAGGCTGCCAGCATGCGCTGCAATATCATAGACCAGTCCCTGGTCTTCCCAACCGGCGATCTCGGGCATGAGGATCAGATGGGCAGAGCTGGATATGGGCAAAAATTCAGTGATCCCTTGAACCAGCCCAAGTATTAATAAATGTAAATAGTCCAATCTCTAAATTCCTGATAAAAGCTGAAAGTACGGCCAGTTTACAACCGTTGGCGTTGATCGAATTGCCTAAAGCCCATCAGCGGGAGGTTAACCCCCCTGCCCAGTGCAATAACTTTGAATCTTTCTCCCATCTCCCCGGGCAAGGTCAGGAGTCGTGCCTGCTGTGCCCTTTCCAGTTGTCCGGTGACATTGTCTTGCGTGTCTGTCTGCAGGACATCTGCAAGTCCACAGTCGATCAGGAAATGGGCCTGTGTAGTATAACCTTGCACCTGGAGACCTGCATTAACCGCAGCCTCAGCCACTGCAGTAAAATCCACCGAGGCCGTAATATCCTGCAGGCCAGGATAGTAAAACGGATCATCATGCACATGATGACGATAATGACACAACAGCGTGCCCTGGATACGCTGAGGATGAAAATACTCCAACCGCGGGTAGCCATAATCTATAAACAGAATTACACCGCTGTGAAGTGAGTTCGCTACACCGCGTAACCATGTATCGAGATTCGGGTTGATTTCGGTTGTATAGCCTTCAGGATAGACTGTATCTGATCCGAATAAATACCGCTCAGCCAATTCCAGCTTGTGGCCTGACAGCGTACGCTGGCACCAGATGAATTTATTATTTTCAAACCCCACGGCTAGTTCTCTGAATTCATCTTGGATATTTTTTAACCTAAAGACGGGGAGTACATCCAAGATTTCATTACCGATGATTACGCCGGTCATAGGTTTTTCAGGAAGTGTTTCCAGCCATGTCAGGCGATCATATAAATGCTGTAATTTCCCCCGGAGGTGTTGCTGTTGTCGTTGCCGCAGGTCCGCGCTGGTTTCAAGTAAAAGATACCTGTCAGGCAATACACCCAGCCGTTCCAGTTCACGCAACAGTCCGGCTGCCATGGAACCGGTACCCGGGCCAAGCTCGAGCACCGTATTCCCCGGCAAACCCTCCAAAACCTGCGCGACCTGCCTGGCCAGGCATTGTGAAAACATATCGGATATCTCCGGTGCGGTAATAAAATCACCTGACTTGCCGATCTTTTCCGTACCGGCACTGTAATATCCCAGCCCCGGTTCAAACAGCGCGGAATTCATGAATTCATCAAAACCGATAATTCCACCTGCCCTTTCAATATTTTTTTGAATCCTGCTGCAGAGTTGCTTACAGTGCTCGAGCGCGTCCGCATCAGGCGATGGTAAATCATTCATAGAGATGCCGGTCATAAACTGTTATGTTCTGTTTATTGTGAATAACCTGTACACGACGCAAACAGCCAGTCAACAAATCATATCAGGCAATGACTGAATCTACAGCAATCATTACCGGCGGAAGTGACCGTATTGGTGCAGAGATATGTCGCGAACTGCACCGTGACGGCATGGATGTAATAATCCATTATCATACGTCCTATGCTGCAGCTGATGCATTGTCAAAAGAATTGAATAATCAGCGTCCGGATTCAGCCCACTTATTAAATGCCGACCTTGTGAGCGTGAAATCCTGCATTTCACTGATAGAGCAGTCATATCAAATTAACCAGAGACTGGATCTACTGGTCAATAATGCATCAGCCTTCTATCCCACTCCAATCGAGGAAATCGACGAAGAAAAATGGAATGATTTAACTGATATTAATCTCAAGGCGCCCCTGTTTCTTGCTAGGGCTGCTGCTCCTTATCTTGAAAAGAACAAGGGTACCATCATTAATTTGATTGATATCTATTCCGAACGTCCTCTAAAGGGTTATATGATTTACAGCATCACCAAGGCAGGACTTGTAATGCTCACACGATCCCTTGCCAGGGAACTGGGTCCGGATATTCGCGTCAATGGCATTTCTCCCGGTGCCATACTCTGGCCTGAAAACATGCCTGAAGATATGAAGGGGGAGATCCTGTCCAGGACGGTAATGAATAGGCAGGGAGAACCTGCTGATATAGCCAGGGCCGTACGTTATCTTGTCAGGGAAGCGAATTACACTACCGGACAGATTCTGGTGATAGATGGTGGAAGGATGCTCTTGCCCTGATACTGAGGCTATTTTAAATCCGGAAAATCGGATTCAATGAACCACCGTTTTACTTCTTTGTTATACCACCAATACTGTGTCTGATTAATTGTGTTAACCGTGCTATACCGTTCATCATAATAGTCGATTTTGAAAGGTACAGTGGCCTCTGTTACTTCATCATTATTGATAGTCGGCTTGATGGCCTCCACAGATGTAACCTTGATATTTTTAAGATTTTCAAAGTCGACTTTCGGTCGTGTCCCGTCACGGTATATATGATAACTGTAGGCATCAGTATATCTACCCCAGCGCAAGTCCGCGCCATAATGGATTACTGCTGTATTCAGGTCGTCGGAATGCTCTCTGGCTGCCATCCTTTGACAGGCTGTAAAGACCAGCAGAATCATTGCGATTAAAACAATTTGCTTTCTATACATTTGCTACTCCCCCTATCCGGTTCGGGAATTAATTCGAATCACCAGCCTCTTTCAACTTGCTGTTAATAGTCATATCGGCTGGCCAGAGTTCCTGACCCGTCTTGTCAAAAGATGCCCACATATCTGCAAAAGTTAATCCTGTTTCTGGATGTTTTACATCACCAGCAATTTCAGCAAGTGGCTTCAGGACGAAGGCATATAAATCAATATCTTCACGAGGCAGATCAATTTCTTCATCATGCTGGACCAAATCACCATATAACAACAGATCAATATCCAGCGTCCTTGGTAGAAAGCGCTGCTCATGATCAGTCCTGCCCAACGTGGATTCGATGTCTTTTAGCATCAACTTTAGTTCAGCAAGCGGAATGTCTGTAGTGAACCCGGCCACTAGGTTATAAAAATTATCTCCCTCAAAACCATAGGCCTTGCATTCATATATGGATGAGATTTTAAGATCCTCAAATTTTTTTGCCAGTTCGTTAAGTCCGCCAAGTATACTTTTCTCACGGTTGATGTTGCTGCCTATCCCGACATAGATGCGCTTCATTTCAGATCTTTTTTGCCTCTTTCAATTATTACACCCACATCACGCACTCCACGGACAGCACCCTGCTTATTAACACTTAACCGTAGCCAAGGAATCTTGAATTCATCTAAGAGTATTTCCGCAACACGTTCAGCCAGTGTTTCAACCAACTGGAACTCGCTCTCGCTGACAAATGCCATGACTCTTTTTGCAACGGCCTTGTAATTCAAGGCATCATCGATATTGTCGCTTTTTGCGGCCCTAGCAATATCAGTAGCCATTTCAATATCCAGAATGATAGTCTGCCTGGTCTGACGTTCCCAGTCGTATATGCCGATAATGGTATCGATGCGCAGGTCTTTAAGATAAATAATATCCATGCTGTTGTGGTCGGTTATTTGTCAGGAGTCGATGGTTTATTGTGTATATCATGTTATGGACAATAAATTCAAAATATACCTGAAATTCCGTCTGTTACCACGGACAACTGGCGAATTGTCTGAAACATGGCCGGGCTTGACCTATCAAGCGTGTCAGATTCCAATATGGCGATGCTGATACATATACTGCTTATACTGCTGGCGTACCTGCTGGGTTCTATTTCATCCGCGATTGTGGTTTGCAAACTCATGCGGCTACCTGATCCACGCAACCATGGATCCAATAATCCCGGGGCGACAAATGTCCTGCGCCTGCATGGCCGAAAGGCAGCCGCGTTGACCCTTGCGGGTGATGTGCTAAAGGGATTCCTGCCGGTCTTTCTGGCACACATGGTGGCAGCACCGGCGTGGGTGCTTGGCCTAACTGGACTTGCTGCGTTTTGCGGTCACCTCTACCCGGTATTTTTCGATTTCAGGGGAGGCAAGGGGGTGGCTACCTTGATTGGGGTGCTGTTTGGCCTGGACTGGTTGCTGGGGCTGGCCTTTATCACAACTTGGTTCATCATGGCCCTGCTGTTTCGCTACTCATCACTGGCGGGACTGACTGCTGCTGCCCTGTCACCGGTATTTTCTGCAGTTCTGCAGCGATCTGTCATGCTTACCATCCCGGTCGCCATCATGGCCGTAATGCTATTCTGGCGGCACCGCAGTAACATCCGCAAGCTGCTGGTGGGCGAAGAAGACAAGATCGGACAAAAAGACTAGCCCGCTACCAGTTCACTCATCGGCCAACGAGGCAAGGCATAAAACCCCAGCTGTTCAGCAGCACCAGCCTGCAATTTCAGACAACCGGCATAGGCAATCATGGCCCCATTGTCTGTACAGAAGGCCGGACGAGGATAATAGACATCTGCCCCCAGTTCCTTGGCCAGTGTGGATAATCCCTCCCTTAACTGACTATTGGCGCTGACACCTCCGGCGGCCACCAGGCGACGTAAACCAGTCTCCTGTAAGGCTCGCCGGCATTTGATCAGCAGCGTATCCACTACCGCATCGACAAAGGCACGGGCTATATCCGCACGTGTCTGATCATTTAACTCGTTTTCCTTGACCGTGTTCAGGGCAAATGTTTTCAAGCCGCTAAAGCTGAAATCCAGCCCGGGGCGCTCGGTCATAGGTCGGGGGAAGTGAAACCGGCCCGGGTCCCCTTTCTCGGCCAGACTAGACAAGGCCGGCCCTCCAGGATAGCCCAAGCCGAGCAATTTGGCTGTTTTGTCAAAGGCCTCGCCTGCGGCATCATCAAGTGATTCCCCAAGGAGCTGATACCTGCCCGGGCCATCAACCTCCATCAACTGGGTATGCCCGCCGGAGACCAGCAGGGCAACAAAAGGATAATCAGGAGCGTCGTCCTCCAGCATGGGCGCCAGTAGGTGGGCCTCCATGTGGTGCACGGCGACGGCAGGGATTCTCCAACCATAGGCTAGGCTGCGGCCGATGGCCACGCCTACTAGCAAGGCTCCAATCAGGCCGGGACCTGCAGTATAGGCGATACCGTCGAGCCCGGTCGGAGTCAGGCCAGCATCAGCCAATACCCTTTCAATCAGGGGAATAACGCGGCGGATATGGTCCCTTGAGGCGAGTTCAGGGACGACACCACCGTAGCGGTTATGTAGATCAACCTGACTATGCAGGGCGTGGGCGAGCAGCCCCTGCTCGCTGTCATAGACCGCAATGCCTGTCTCGTCACATGATGTCTCAATTCCGAGGACGCGCATTTTTCCGGACAAAACCTGTAAAAATGTAACAAATCATTGCATTTCTCACTCCAATCACTAGAATTACCGATTTTTCGCCACCGAGAGATTCTGAAAATCCAAGGAAAACGAATTATATGCCATCTGTAAAAGTCAAAGAAAATGAGCCATTTGATATCGCCCTGCGCCGGTTTAAACGGGCTTGCGAAAAGGCGGGGATCCTCGCTGAGGTCCATAGACGTGAATTCTACGAGAAACCGACCCAGGTAAGAAAGCGCAAGGCCGCGGCCGCGGTAAAACGGCATCAAAAAAAGGCTTTCAGGACCAGCTCCAGCAGACGCGCAGCCCGCCGTTACTAAGTCTTCCCCCTCAAGCACCCCCATGTCATCCGAGGTAAAACAACGTATCAATGATGATGTGAAGGATGCCATGCGCAACAAGGACAAGGAGCGCCTCAACACCCTGCGCATGATCACAGCCGCCATAAAACAAAAAGAAGTGGATGAGCGGATTGAACTAGATGACAGCCAGGTCCTGGCCGTATTGGACAAGATGGCAAAACAACACCGGGATTCAATTCAACAATATCAGGACGCCGGCCGTGATGACCTAGTAGAAAAGGAAAGCAAGGAACTCGAGATTGTAAAATTCTATCTCCCCAAACAGCTCACAGAGGATGAAATCCACCAGTTAATCCAGGAAGCAATCAAGGCGACCGGCGCAAGCTCCATGCAGGATATGGGTAAATTGATGGGCCACCTGAAACCCCGTTTACAGGGCCGTGCCGACATGGGCAAGGTCTCCGTCTTGGTTAAACAGGCTCTGGGATAAGCTGTTGTGTCAGGCATGCCTGACTATTCTATCTTATTGTATTTTAAGGTTTTATTTCTGCCCTGTCACTTTTGCTGAGTACCTGTTTATACTGGCCTGAAATGGAAAATGAGACATGGCTGGCCTGATCCCCCAACAATTTATTGACGACCTCCTGACCCGCATAGATATCATTGATGTGATTGACGGCTATGTGCCGCTGAAGAAAGCCGGGCGAAATTACCAGGCGCTCTGTCCGTTTCACGATGAAAAGACCCCCTCTTTTACGGTTAGCCAGCAAAAGCAGTTTTACCACTGCTTCGGTTGCGGCGCGAATGGCACGGCGATCACCTTTCTCATGGACTATGCGGGCCTTGATTTTGTATCCGCCATCGAGGACCTCGCGGCACGTGCAGGGTTGGAAGTACCGCATGAAGGTGGTGCAGGGCCCAGAGACAACAACCTAACCCAGTTGTATGAACTCATGGAACTGGTGGTTAGTTACTATTCACGCCAGCTGCGGGAACATCCTGAAGCCACACACGCCGTCGCTTACCTGAAAGGTCGTGGCCTAAGCGGACAACTGGCTGCGGACTATGAACTTGGATATGCTCCACCCGGCTGGGACGGCTTGATCAGGTCCCTGGGTAATTCGGAGGCGTCCCTGAGCCGCCTCGCTGAAATCGGAGCAGTTATTCAGAAAGAGTCTGGCAGCGGTTATTACGATCGGTTTAGAAACCGCATAATCTTTCCTATCCGGGATCAGCGCGGCCGTGCTATTGGCCTGGGAGGTCGCGTATTGGATGATAAAGAATCTCCCAAGTACCTGAATTCCCCCGAGACAGGTATCTTTCACAAGGGGCGCGAACTTTACGGCCTCTATCAGGCCAAACGCACAGCCAGGGATGTTGATCATCTCTACGTCGTGGAAGGATATATGGACGTTCTGGCACTGGCACAGCATGGCATCACCAATTGTGTTGCCACGCTGGGGACGGCGGTTACATCCGATCACCTGGATCGGCTGTTCCGGACCTGCAGCCAGATTATCTTCTGTTTTGACGGTGATAGTGCTGGTCAGAAAGCCGCCTGGCGGGCCTTGGAAATTTCGTTACCACTGTTGAAAGAAGGCCGGCAGGTTTCCTTTATATTTATGCCGGAGGGACAGGACCCGGATGATTTTGTACGTTTGGCCGGCCCGAAAAAATTCAGGTCGCCAGCGCACCGGGTGATCCTGTCAGAGTACCTGTTCAAAAGACTCCGGGAGGATATCGACCTGGCAAGCCTCGAAGGGCGGGCCCTGCTCGCGGAAAAGGCAACACCCTTTATCGCGAAGATTCCGCCGGGCGCCCTTCAGTCACTGCTGCTAAGTGACCTCGCAAAACAATGCCAGCTTAAAGAAGAAGATTTAAGGTCCATGCTCAAGGGCAAGCAACCGATCGCCTCGCCAACCGGGCAGGCTGCCCGGCAAAAACGGCCGGTACAGGGACGCATGCCAGACAATCCTGTCAGCAAGGCAATCCGATTATTACTGCACCAGCCACAAATCCCAGTTGATTCAGGAGAGATAGACCGGCTCAGAAAACTGGAGGACCCGGGGGTCGGTTTCCTGGTGGAACTTCTGGACTTCCTGAAGGCGCATCAGCAGGTCAATACGGCGGCCATACTGGAACACTGGCGCGACAGCAGGTATGAAAAGCGGCTCAGGGAACTGGCCACTATTGAAAATCCCCTAATGGAATCGGATTCTGTGGACGATGAGGCCTTTAAAAACGAGTTTATGGACTATATTTCTGATATTGAGGCAACGATTAGCAAGGATAAACGACGCTTGAAAACACGAAATATCAAAGGTTGGGAAGATTTCCGGCAACTTTACAGGCGTGAAACTGGAGATTCGGAAGATGAATCAAGCTAGCGGATCCCGAGATCCCATGCTATACTTGAGCGTTTACGCCAACAATTTATTTTTAATTAAATCAAAGACTTAGCTAAGCAATTCTTGAGCCAACTAACACGAATCCTATGGAAAATCTCGAGCAAATCGATCAAGAAGATGACCAGTCATCGCAATTAAAGCTATTAATTGCTAAGGGCAAGGAACAGGGCTACCTGACCTATCATGAGGTGAATGATCATCTCCCGGATGACATTGTTGACCCCGAGCAGGTTGAAGATATTATCAATATGATCAACGACATGGGGATCGCTGTCTATGAATCCCCACCGGATCTCGACATCATCATGACTGACAGTACCGAGGGTCCGGACGAAGAGGCGGCCGCAGAAGCTGCTGCCGCACTGGCCAGTGTTGAGAGCGAATTCGGACGCACAACGGACCCGGTACGCATGTATATGCGTGAAATGGGGACCGTGGATTTACTGACCCGTGAAGGTGAAATCAGGATTGCCAAACGCATCGAGGAAGGCATCAGCCAGGTGCTCGAGGCACTTGCCTGCTATCCGGGAACAATAGAAAGCCTGTTAAACAGTTTTCGTTCGGTTGAAAAAGAAGAGATCAAACTCAGCGACATTATCGTTGGTTTCACCGATATGGAAGAATACCCGGATGACGGCATACTGCCGCAAACAGCGTCAGAAAATGAAGATTTGTCCTCAGACGATGAGGACAGCGAAGATGAGGATGATGACGAGGACAAGGATGATTCTGATTCAGAAGATGAACCGGAAGCTGTACTGGATCCGGAGGCTGTCCGTGAGCACATCGAAAAGATTGCAAAGATTTTCAATAAGGTTAACCGTTCAATCAAACGAAATGGCAGGCAGCACAAGAAATCCATAGAATTACAGGATGAATTAACCCAGGCATTCCTTGAGTTACGTCTGACGCCGAAGTTTATAGAGCTGCTGACAAATAATGTAAGGAGCCTGATTGAAATAATTCGCACCGCTGAACGCGAAATAATGAACCTCTGTGTCAAGCATGGGAAAATGCCGCGCAAGGAATTTATTGCCACCTTCCCTGGTAATGAGACGAACGTACAATGGACAAAGACACTGGCCAAGTCCAGAAAGCCCTATGCTAAAGGCATCAGGCAACACCTGGATGAAGTCACCAATATCCAACAGAGACTGTCCGAGATCTTCACAGAGGATTTGACCATCTCTGATATCAAGGATATCAACCGCCGTATTTCGATTGGTGAAGCCAAGGCGAGACGTGCAAAAAAGGAAATGGTGGAAGCCAACCTCAGGCTGGTCATCTCGATTGCCAAGAAATATACCAATCGTGGCCTGCTCTTCCTTGACCTTATACAGGAAGGCAATATCGGACTGATGAAGGCAGTAGACAAATTTGAATACCGCCGCGGTTACAAGTTCTCCACGTATGCAACCTGGTGGATACGGCAAGCAATTACCCGCTCGATTGCTGATCAGGCCAGAACTATCCGTATTCCGGTCCACATGATTGAAACTATTAACAAACTGAACCGTATATCACGACAAATCCTTCAGGAGATGGGACGCGAACCCACACCGGAGGAACTGGCCGAGCGCATGGAAATGCCGGAAGAGAAAATCCGCAAGGTACTCAAGATTGCCAAGGAACCAATCTCCATGGAAACACCTATCGGCGATGATGAAGATTCTCACTTGGGCGATTTTATTGAAGATCTGAATATCCTGGCACCCAGCGAATCTGCCGGTTTTGAGGGATTACGTCGGACGACTCGGGAAGCACTGGCCGGTCTTACACCACGTGAGGCCAAGGTCCTCAGAATGCGTTTCGGCATCGATATGAATACCGATCACACATTGGAAGAAGTGGGTAAACAGTTCGATGTAACACGTGAGCGTATACGCCAGATTGAAGCCAAGGCGTTGAGGAAACTCAGGCATCCCAGCCGGTCTGAGCAGTTGAAAACGTTTCTGGATTAATTTAAGAATAATTGGTTATTATCAGGGAACCTGTTTTTGGCAGGTTCCCTGTTTTGTTTAGCGCTTTTATTTTTTGTTAAATCCTGTACTTTTTAATGTATTAATTGTTTTATTGGGCCTGTAGCTCAGTTGGTTAGAGCAGTGGACTCATAATCCATTGGTCCCAGGTTCGAGTCCTGGCGGGCCCACCAATTGATATTCATCTATTTTGGCAATGTCCTATAATAATTCTGGGTCTTCAAATTTTTGTGAAGGTCGGTAGTGACTATCTCACTACATGAATAAAAAACCATGAAAAAAGATCTAAAGGATTTCGGAATACTTTTCTTGTCTTCGTCGTTGTTTGCCTTGGCCATTGCCATTGCCTATTTCGGTTACCAGATTTCACTGGTAACTTCTAAATTACCCGATATTCTGGATTCAGTTAATAATACGGCAAACCAGATTGAACCTGTTTTGAATGAAATCAATGAAATCAAGGAATTCATCCCTCCAATCCTTGATGAAACCGGCAGGATTAGAGAACTGGTGCCTGATATCCTTGAAGAGGTCGCGGCGACACGTGAGAGTATACCGCCGGTACTGAAAGAGGTCGCGGCGACACGTGAGACCATTCCTTTGATACTTGATGAAGTATCTGCAACTAGAAAGGCCGTCCCTCCAATCCTTGATGAGGTGGAAAAAACACGCAAGGAACTTCCAGCTATCCTCAAGACCGTTGATAACGCGACTACAACCCTCAATAACACAAACAAGGAAATTGAAGCAACGCGTAATGCCATTAATCCGGCACTTGACCGTGCCGAGGCAATGATTGCCGATGCCAAGACTATTGGTAAGAAAACAACTGAAGGCGCTATTACCGGGGTTGTAACCGGGGTGGTAAAAACGCCTTTCTCCCTATTAGGATTTGGCCCCAGCAGTCCGGAAGATGATGTCACAGGATTAAGTGCATTTTCAGATAAAGACAAGAAAATAGCAGAAAATGCCCTTGCAAAACTAACTTTGAAACCGGTAGGTTCAACGCAGGAATGGAATAACCCTGAGACCGGTTTGAGCGGGAAGATAACGTATGTAAGCGATTACGAGTCTAAAGGAAAGGACTGTGTTGTTCTGAGAAATCAGGCGATGAAAGGAGGCAAGCAGATCGTTAACAAACAGTTTGGTATGTGCAGGGATGAAAATGACGCATGGAAACTCGACAAATAACAGATATCGGTTTTTTCTATAGAACCCAATAAAAAATCCCCGCAAATTGCGGGGATTCAGTTCAACCGGTCAGTGTCCAGGGAGAGGAGGAAAAAACAGAATTCCAGACCGGTTTAAATCGCTCCAAGTTAACCCATATAAACCAGGTACAGCACGTCACCATCGACTACACCAGCACCTTCCAGCGACAGGTTACCGTCCAACGGCATCGGCATCTCGTCTACGTCACAATTGTCGACTGATGCCCCGGTACGAGGATCAACTGTTGCAAAGCACTCTTGCAGGAAATATCCGTTTGTAGATGCACCGTTCATAACCATTTCCAGTAAACCCTGAACTGTGGTGAGAGAATTGACAGTTACACTAACCTGGTTACCCGGGTTATATGCAAGATCCATTACTGTTAATGATAAATCTACACCCGTAGGGACGGTTGAACCATCATCGTCATCGTCCTTTTCAGAGTAATACCAGTACCAAGGGTTTCTTTCTTTGGAATGGCCCTTGCGTTTGCCCTTTCCCTTGAAATGGCCCCAATGGTGGCCCTTGTCAAAGCCCCAGTGGTGACCCTTGTCGCGATCATGTCCATAAGCCACTGGCATTAACAGGCTCAGTGCAAAAAATACACTGGTTACAAATGTTACACATGTCTTTATGCTGAGCATTTTCATTGTGACCTCCAGGTCAGTCTATAATTTTGTACTTAAGAGACATTCACAAAATATGCCAACGGCCACCATACTTTTTGAATTCCCTCTAATAGTTACTAAGTTGTTGTTTTACTGGGAAATATATTGAATTGTAAAAATTCGGGCGGGACTGGTAAACATGATATATTTCACATTATTAATTACCTGACGTCTGTTACGGGTGACGGTTAATGTCAATAAGTGACGTCAAAAGTCACCTAAATAGGGTATGCAATAAGATTGAAATTGCCTGCTATCCGGGGTATCTGTGTAGAAGAATTTATCAATCAACTACCTAAAGCGGGTATAATGGTCGGCATAACAAAATCACTTTGGACCGCTGGATGACTCTCAATAAACTTGAAAATGACCTTGAAAAGCTGCGCGCGGAAGTAAACCGACTGACCAAGGACGACCATGAATCACGGGAAAAACTTGACCGTTTGATAAGCGAGCTGGAAAGAAAAATAGACAGGGAAAGGGAAGATGATGATCAGGGTCTTATTGACAGTATAAAGGACGCATTGTCCCATTTTGAATCTGAACACCCACGTGCAACAGCTATTCTCAACGATATTATGGTAACGTTGAGTAATATGGGGATATAGATTTTTTTTATCAGGCAGCCATGATATTTACTGGCCTGAACCAGCTTGATAGTAATATCCGGCCTTTGGACAAACATCGGGGTCGTAGAAATGACCGATCCAGATAGTTTTAAAAATTTCGAGCTACCGCCGCCTCCGGAAAAGCCATTACCCTCAGAATGTTGTGGTCGGGGTTGTGAATGCTGTGTATATATTTACTATGAAGATGCATTGGAACGCTGGGAAAAAACAGTCCAGCGACTTATTTCAGAATATAAGGCCTAAGCAGGTACCAGCTCCAAACGGGGCATTCCCATAATAATTACGCTTGAATTAATAGAAATTTATTGTAATGTCTTTGATGCCTATAATCCTGTAATTTAGTTAATCACCTAGATAATTTCCCATATAAGTATGACAGACACTATTTTCAGCAAAATTATCAAGCGAGAAATCCCCGCGGATATCGTCTATGAAGATGACCAGTGCCTTGCATTCAGGGATGTAAATCCGCAAGCCCCTGTACATATACTTATCATCCCTAAAGTGGCTATCCCCCGCCTTGCTGATGCCGAAGAGAGTCACCAGAACTTGCTGGGACACCTGCTCCTAGCAGCTTCCAAGATTGCGGAACAGGAAGGATGCGGTGATGCCTTCAGACTGGTTATCAATAATGGCGAGAAAGTGGGGCAAACAGTGTTCCACCTTCATGTTCACATCCTGGCAGGAAGGGGCTTTGGCTGGCCTCCCGGCTAATAAGATAACAACCATAAAACAATACAAAACTTGATTTACCGCTTTTACTTCCGATGAAATATATCACTGAAGATCTAAGGATCGAATCGATAAAGGCAGTGACACCACCTGCCGAAGTGTGTGAAGAAATTCCTATTACAGAAGCAGCAGCCCGGACAACCTATGAAACACGCGAGGCAATTCATAATATCCTTCAGGGCAGGGATAAACGCCTGCTAGTCATAACCGGGCCCTGTTCCATCCATGATACCGATGCAGCTATAGATTATGCCAGGCACCTGAAGCCCCTGAAGGAAAAGTTCAATGACGAATTGTTAATTGTCATGCGTGTCTATTTTGAGAAACCGAGGACAACAGTGGGCTGGAAAGGGCTAATCAATGACCCTGATTTAAATAACAGTTTTCATATAAATAAGGGACTCCGCGTGGCTCGAACACTACTGCTGAAGCTGAATGAAATGGGCATGCCGGCAGGAACTGAATATCTCGATCTCATAACACCACAATATGTAGCCGATTTGATCTCATGGGGCGCAATCGGAGCTCGCACTACAGAGAGCCAAGTACACCGCGAACTTGCCTCAGGTTTATCATGCCCTGTTGGTTTTAAAAATGGAACTGACGGCAATATCAAGGTCGCTATTGACGCCATTGGCGCAGCTATGCGTCCCCATCATTTTCTTTCTCTGAGAAAGGAAGGTAATTCAGCGATATTTTCAACCAGGGGTAATCCGGATTGTCATATCATTTTACGGGGTGGCAAAACACCAAACTATGACAGGGAAAGTGTCGAGACAGCAGCAAGTGCGCTGAAGGCCGCGAATTTACCTGAGCGGATCATGATTGATTTCAGCCATGCCAACAGTAAAAAACAGCCTAAACTCCAGATTGATGTTGCCAGGGATGTATCTCAACAAATAAGCGACGGTGATAACCGTATATTTGGCGTAATGATTGAAAGTCATCTGGTAGAAGGCAGACAGGATGTTGAGGGAGGGAGGCAGCTTGTATATGGCCAGAGTATTACCGATGCCTGTCTGGGCTGGGAAGATACTGAACAGTTAATCTCTGGACTCGCCGCCGCATCCCGCATAAGACTTAAAAAATAAATAAAAAAACCATTTATCTTTCTGCAGCTTTTTTGATGGTATTTTTTACTGCAATGGATAATAAATAAAAAACGCCTGCAATAATTATGATGGTTGCGCCGGAAGGCAAGTCAGGTTCATAGGAAATTATTAGGCCACTAACGGTTATTATTAAACTGAAGATCACGGCCAGTGTCATCATATGCCTGATTGAACTGACAAACTGCGATGCACTGGCTGCAGGCAGAATCAACAAAGCCAGCACCAGAATAAGTCCAACGACCTGAATTAGCAGAACCACTGTTAAGGCAACCATACAAAGAAGAAGTATGTAGTAAAATTCTACATTTATACCACGCAGCCGGGCAAATTCCTCATCAAATGATGCTACCAGGAATTGCCGGTAAAGAACGCTCACGAGGACAAACAGGATGATATCCAGTAATAACATTAGCATCAGATCTTGTCCTGATACCAATAAAATATTTCCGAACAAGTAACTCATCAAATCAACATTATAACCTGGTGTTCTTGAAATAAAGATAATTCCAAGGGCCATACCAACCGACCAGAACATTGCTATAAGAATATCCTCGTTCTGTTTCCACTTAAGGCTTATCCATCCAATTAATATGCTGGCCACCAGAGCTGCAATAATTGCACCGCTTAAAGGAGCACCACCCAGATAATAAGAAATACCCATACCTGCTAGCACCGAATGGGCAATACCTCCTGCCAGAAAACCAATACGCCTGACAACAACATAGGTACCCATTATCCCGCACCCTATGCTGGCCATGATGCAAGCAATTAGTGCATATTGAATAAAATTATATGTAAGGAATTCCGTCATATTTAATTAGTCAATGCGCGTGATCTATCATTCTGACATCCACGCCATATAGTTCCTCAATGGTTTTACCACTGATTTCTTCCGTATTATGACAAACCAGAGTCCTGTTAAGGCAAGCAACCCTATCGACATAACTTGATATAAATCCAACATCATGGGATATAACAAGGATAGTCATTTGTTCGTTATATTGTTTTAACAGGCCAAAAATGTCTTCTTCGACACGAACATCAATATTTGCCGTAGGTTCGTCGAGGATCAGGATCTCCGGTTGCGTCGTAAGTGCCCTTGCAATCAGGACACGCTGTAGCTGGCCGCCTGACAGTGTACCCAGTGGCCGCATAGCGATGTCTTCTATTTCAACGGCCTGCATAACCTGCTGACAGACTGCCTGATCCCTGACAGAAAAAGGTTTATACCATGGGGCAAGTCCCAGCCTCCCCAGAATTACTGCGTCCCTGACATTAATAGGAAAGTCACGTCTTGAAAAAGTGGGATACTGCGGCACATATCCGATATGTTTCCTTGCAGCTGTTATCGGCATACCCATGATGCTTACCGATCCTGTATCGGGCTTAAGCAATCCGAGTATTAGCTTAATCAAGGTGCTTTTCCCACCTGCATTAGGCCCTATTATTCCCAGAAATTCACCTGCAGAAACAGAGAGATTAATATTTTCCAATACCGGTTCCCTGACATAAGCGAAATTAACGTTTTTCACTTCAATTATCCCCATCAGCTGTTGCCCTCCTTGATCAACAGACTTACTTTTTCAAGATTATCAATGTAATTTTCCGCAAGCGGATCTATCTCTATTATTCTGGCACCGGTTTCGCGCGCAAGGACTCTGGCAGCTGTAGTGATATATTGTGGTTGAACATAAATTGTTTTGATTTCGTGTTTATTGATCAATTGCACTAGATTAGCGAGTTCCCTCGCCCTGATCTCTGAACCATGTCTTTCTACCGGAATTTGCTCAAGACCATAGGTTTCGGCAAAATAACCCCACGAAGGGTGAGAAACGATCAACAGTCTGTGTCTTAATCCATCAAGATTTTGCATTATTATCTTGTCAAGTTCTTCCAGATCTTCGATCAATTTTCTGAAATTATCCTCATAATATCCGGCATTCACTTCATCAATATCTATAAGTGTTTCTTTAATTATTCTGGCTAGGATGCTGACATTTCGTGGACTGGTCCATACGTGACTTTCGTAAATATAATCTTCTGCATCTCCATGCATATGTTTATGTCTCGGCCATTTCTGTGATGAGCAACACTGAATTATCCTGAGTTCCGGATTCAGTTCTGAAATTCTATCCATCCATATATCTTCAAATGGAACACCTACTCTGAAATATAATCTAGATGCATTAATTAATGTCATCTGCTTTGGTGTCGGCTCATAGGTTTCCGGGTTCATTCCCTGCTTCAATAGCACCGTTACCTCAACTTTATTTCCTCCTATTCGCTCAACCAGGTATTTTTGTGGAGGAATACTCACATGAACTTTGAGTGGTCTCTGGACTGTTGCTGCAGTGGAAGCTGTTTGTCCGAAGATAATAATCAGAATGATGGAATACAAAAGGAGAAACCGCATATGACATCCTTATTGATTGCGACAAGCAGCGCAGAGACCCTTGATTTCGATTGTCTCATTCAGAATATGAAATCCGAGTACGAGGGCTTTCTTGGCCAGCAACTGACGTACCTCCGGATCATCCATTTCAGCCACATCACCACATTTGTCACAGATTAAAAACTGACCTGTGTGTTTTCCCACGGGTTCACCACAACCAACGTAAGCATTCAGTGATTGGATCTTATGGATCAATCCTTCAGCCAGCAGGAAATCCAATGACCGGTAGACCGTTGGCGGCGCCGATCCAATCTGTTCGCGCCTGAGTTGATCGAGTATATCGTAGGCCTTGACAGGCGCATGGCTGCCCCATATCAATTCCAGAACACGACGTCGCAAGGGTGTAAGACGCACTCCACGAGCTGCACACTTGCGGGCTGCACTCTCCAATGCAACTTCCAGGCAGCGTTGGTGAGGATGGTCATCCGCCTTGAATGGCATTATTACTCGACTGTTTGTCATACGGGCTGTTCCTGCAATGTGAACTTTATTCGGATTTTGTTATGTTATAATATAACATATTAATATCAGAGACATAATGCTGCCTTTCCTAATAAGGGGCTTGCTTCTTTGCTGGGTGGGGATAGATGATTGCTGACACCCCTGCCATTTGCCATATTCGGGACGCCTGCCACCCTCTGCTGCTCTGATTAGAGGCCCGAAAATTGTATACTTAGCAAACGTATGACGCTAAACCAGACCACACCGACAGAAGAAATTACAATTGATCAGACCCTGGATGCGAAGGGCCTGAACTGTCCCCTGCCAATACTGAAAACCAAGGTTCTGCTAAATATAATGCAACCAGGACAGGTGTTGTATGTGGAGGCTACTGATCCTCATTCCGTTGTTGATTTTGAAGCCTATGCAGCACGTACCCACCATGAAATAATCCAGCAAGGGGTAAATGAAGGTGTGTATGAATTTTTTATTAGGCGCGCCGATAATCCGGTAAAGATCTAGTACTTAATTGTGTACATTGCATCGATCATAACGCTGGAGATTACAGGCCTTTTACCCATAACAGGGTATTCCCGGCATAGCCCAATAGAGGTATATATTAGTGCTTTGGTGCTATAGTACTATAATCAATTGTGGAGCATTTGCCCCTATGCAGCTGGAAAGCCTGTCATGCTGAAAAAAAGAATTTTTATTGTAGACGACGATCTGACAACGGCCTCAGTTATGAAGCTCTATATCTCGGATTTTGGCTACGAGGTGGTAGGGATTGCAAACGATGGCAAGGAGGCTATTAACCAGGTACGCTCTCTGGCCCCGGACCTGGTATTGATGGATATTAATCTGGGTCAGGGTCTTGATGGTGTTGACACTGCAGACATTATCTCCAAAAATTTCAAGATACCTGTCATTTTTGTCACCTCCCATGCGGATGAGGCCACCCTCAGCCGCGCCAAAAGTGTTGAACCCCTTGGCTTTATCAATAAACCTCTGCGCGAGACTGACCTGAAGACCACAATTGAATTTGCGATTTCCAAGGCCGGAGCAAATGGTGAATCAGAAGAAGAGAAACCAACAGGTTCGGTTGAGGATGTGTTAATCGGATTGTATTCATTGACCCCTGCTGAAGCCCGGGTGGCAGCGAAACTTGTCGAGGTTCCTGAGCTGTCCTATGTATCCGACGCACTGAACATCAGTCTTTCTACAGCAAAGACTCATCTAAAAAGAATCTACCGGAAAACCAACACTAACAAGCAATCGCTGCTGGTCCACAAGATCGTTACTGGGCCGGCAGGCGCCTTCATGAATAAAAATCCGTCCAGTAACTGATGCAGCGGATAAATATCGGTATTGGATCGGTAACACTGGAAGCCGAATTGCTTGATACGCCCACGGCCAAGGCTATACAAAAAAAGATCCCATTCAGCTCAAGTGCCCAAACCTGGGGAATGGAAGTGTATTTTTCCGCCCCCATAAATGCTCCACTAGAATCTGATGCGCGGGACGTTATCGAGGCTGGAGAAATCGCCTTCTGGACCGAAGGACAATGTATTGCCATAGGATACGGTAAGACACCGGTCTCAATTGGTAACGAGATCCGGCTCGCCGCCAGAACCAACATCTGGGCCCGGTCCCTGACCGATGTTACATCGCTTGCAGAGGTCTCTGCCGGCGACGCAGTAACAGTCACTGCCACTGAGTAAGCTACTCCGCGGTTGCCTCAATCAGCTCGAAATCATGGGTGATATTTGCCATGGCACCCAGCATGATTGAGGCAGAACAATATTTCTCAGCCGAGAGCCGGATCGCCCGTTCGACGTTATTTTCCTTGATCTGCTCACCCTCAATCACAAAATGCAGGTGAATATCTGTAAAGATCTTAGGATGTTCATCCGCCCGCCTGGCAGAGATCCTGACCGTACAACCAGTCATTTTTTCCCTCGATTTTTTTAATATAGAAACAACATCATAGCTGCTGCAGGCAGCCATACTTAACAACAACATCTCCATTGGACGGGTCCCTAGATTACGCCCTCCTCCCTCGGGCGGCCCATCAAATACCACACTATGCCCGCCCGAGCTTGTTCCGATAAATGCGGACCCGCCGGCCCATTTCAAGGTTGTTTCCATACGAATCTCCAACTGGTTGAATATTGGGAAAAAGAGTAATATGTGCCAATATATATATAATTTAATGAGTAACCTGACTGGGGGAAAACCAGAGGTAACTGGGGGGCACATCGATATGGCCGAAGTGGCTTTTCGTGATCAAAATACATTAATTTCACGCTTTCTGGAACACTGTCACCAGAGAGAGTATCCCACCAAAAGCATCATCATCAAGGCAGGCGACCCCAGCCTTGACTTGTTCTATATCATCAAAGGGTCCGTTTCTGTCCAGGTAGAAGACAGCCGGGGCCGTGAAATCGTCCTGGCCTATCTGAATCCGGGGGATTTTTTTGGTGAATTGGGCCTGTTTGAAGAGGGGCAAAAGCGCTCGGCTTATGTCCGGGCCAAGAGCAAGTGCGAAATTGCCAAAATAAGCTATGAACGGCTGAAATCACTGCAATCTCTCTTCCCCGATATTCTGTTTTCAATTGCCTCTCAAATGGCCATCAGGCTGCGCAAGACCAGTTCCAAGGTACGCGATTTGGCCTTCACGGATGTCCAGGGCCGGGTTGCCCGAACACTTCTTGAACTTTGCAAGGAACCCGATGCCATGACACACCCCGACGGCATGCAAATCAAGATCACCCGCCAGGAATTAGGCCGCATAGTGGGATGTTCCAGGGAGATGGTGGGCCGGGTACTCAAGAGCCTGGAAGAGGAACACCTGATATCCGTGTCCGGCAAGACCATTGTGGTCTTTGGCACCCGCTAAGCTTGCACTTAACTGGATATTCGGGTCGGGCCCCAATCTTGACAAACAGGGTCCCAATTTGGAAAATCCCGCTTCCTGTATTTTCAGCCATGGCTATGTAGCTCAGTTGGTTAGAGCACAGCACTCATAACGCTGGGGTCGGTGGTTCAAGTCCACCCATAGCCACCAAACATTACAAACACTTATCCTACTTCCTTCACTATTAATTACAGAAAATTGTCCTTTTAGAAGGCACCAACTTTTCTCAAGAATCTGTAATATATATCTGGCCCATCTGGTATTCTCTAAGGTTCATGAGGACATCACCCTTTTTTATATGAACACCAGCGATTATCCTGTCTTGTGAATATTTACGGACTACCCAATATATATCCTGCATAGCCTCCTTATCACTTACTAACAT
>QKIY01000030.1 GCA_003250975.1 Gammaproteobacteria bacterium
TCTTTTTTAAGCGGGAGGAAACACATGACAAGAGAAGAACAGATAAAACAATTAGAACAGGACTGGGCGAATAACCCACGCTGGAAGAACGTCAAGCGTGATTACAGCGCCGAAGATGTCGTCCGCCTGCGTGGCTCGGTGCAGGAAGAATATACACTGGCCCGTCGCGGTGCCGAAAAGCTTTGGAAACTGGTAAACGAAGAGGACTATATCAATTGTCTGGGTGCTGTCACCGGCGGACAGGCCGTACAGCAGGTCAAGGGCGGTATCAAGGCCATCTACCTGTCAGGCTGGCAGGTCGCCGCGGATGGAAATACCTCTGAAACCATGTATCCCGACCAATCTCTGTATGCCGTGAATTCCGTACCGACCATGGTTCACCGTATCAATAATGCCTTCCGTCGGGCGGATGAAATCCAATGGGCCAAGGGCAGCAATGAAATCGATTTCTTTGCACCGATTGTCGCCGACGCGGAAGCCGGTTTCGGTGGTGTTCTGAATGCCTTTGAGTTGATGAAGGGGATGATTGAGGCAGGCGCTTCAGGTGTTCACTTTGAGGACCAACTCGCCTCCGTGAAGAAATGTGGTCATATGGGCGGCAAGGTACTGGTCCCGACACAGGAGGCCGTGCAGAAGCTGACTGCTGCGCGCCTGGCCGCTGATACCATGGGCGTCCCGACCATCGTGTTGGCCCGGACTGATGCCAATGCAGCCTCATTGCTGACTTCCGATGTCGACGAGCGAGACCAGAAATTTGTCACTGGTGAGCGTTCATCAGAAGGTTTCTTTATCACCAAGGCAGGTATCGACCAGGCCATTGACCGCGGTCTGTCTTATGCTCCCTATGCAGACCTTCTCTGGTGTGAAACAGCCGTACCGGACATGAAAGAGGCCAAGAAGTTTGCCGAAGCCATCCGAAAGGACTACCCGGAACAACTGCTGGCCTATAACTGTTCACCGTCCTTCAACTGGAAGAAGAATCTGAGCGACGGTGATATCGCCAAGTTCCAGAAAGAACTGGGTGCAATGGGCTACAAGTACCAATTCATCACTTTGGCCGGTATTCACAACATGTGGTACAACATGTTTGACCTGACCTATGAATATGTCCGCAAGGGAATGACCGCCTATGTTGAAATGGTTCAGGAGAAGGAATTTGCCGCCAAGGACCGCGGTTATACTTTCGCCAGCCATCAGCAGGAAGTCGGTGCCGGGTACTTTGATGATGTGACCACCGTGATTCAGGGTGGTGTGTCGTCAGTTCGTGCACTTGAGGGTTCTACCGAAGAGGCACAATTCGATAGTAAAGCTGGCTAATACCGAAGGGTATAATCCAACAAACCCGGTCAGCTTGAAAGAGCGGCCGGGTTTTTTTATTTACAGGGATTTAATGTATGCCGCTTGTGCAGGGAGCACACGAGCGGTGAATGTACAAAGCCTTGCCGCGTGCACATGCATAGAAGTGTATCCTTTAAAGTGAATTGTCGTACAATACGGCGCTATTCAGACATTAAATGTTAAAAAGGACAGGCAATTGAAACTCAGTGTAGACGAATTCAGGCGGTGGAAGCAGAAGTCGATCACCCTGCTGGGCATGTCCGGAGTGGGCAAGACACGGCTTGCCTGTCTCTTGAGGCATCATCACTGGTTTCATTTTTCAGGTGATTACCGGATTGGAACCCGGTATCTTGATGAACCGATACTGGACCATATCAAAAAGGAATTGATGCAGATTCCCATCATGAAGGAGTTACTGCGTTCTGATTCAATCCAGATCAGAAACAATATTTCAGTGGACAATCTCAGCCCGGTATCTACCTTTATGGGAAAACTGGGAGACCCTGAGAAAGGGGGCCTGGGGCTGTCTGAATTCAAATACCGCCAGGAATTGCATCGGCAGGCCGAGATTGCTGCGATGAAAGACGTGCCCGAATTTATCGAGAAGGCACATTATATATATGGCTATGATCATTTTATTAATGATGCCGGCGGGAGCCTGTGTGAGCTGGATGATCCCGAGATCATAAAGATCCTCGCCGAAAATACACTGATTCTGTATATCAAGGCGTCAAAGCAGGATGAAGAGGAGCTGATAAACCGGGCAAAAAAATATCCAAAGCCGCTTTATTACCGGGAGGCTTTTTTGGATGAGCAGCTTGCAGTCTACATGAAAGAGAAGGACCTGCAATTTGTAGCTCTGATAGAGCCCGATGATTTCGCCCGATGGGTATTCCCTAGACTATTTTATTCCAGGATTCCTCGTTATGAGGCGATTGCGAAAGAGTATGGGTATACCATTACAACAGAGGAGATTGGCTCGATTAATGACGAAGCCGGTTTTCTGGGACTGGTGGAAAATGTATTGGGCAAGAAATAGCAGGATAGACTAATGCCACTTGTTGCCAATACTAAATTACCCAGTTTCGCCCGTCTGCAGAAAGAAGGGGAAACGGTCATAGATGGAGATCGTGCAATCCACCAGGATATACGTGAGTTGCATATCGGCCTGTTGAATATGATGCCTGACACTGCGCTGGAAGCTACAGAGCGGCAGTTTTTCCGCCTAGTCGGTGAAAGCAACCAGATTGCACAGTTTTATGTGCATCCGTTTTCCCTTAAGGAACTGAGCAGGACACCTGAAACCCAAGCGCATATAGATCAGTACTACAAGACATTTGAACAGATCAAGGAAGAAGGGCTGGATGCCCTTATAATTACTGGCGCTAATGTCACAGGTACAGAATTGTCTGAACAGCCCTTCTGGGACCCCTTGATCGAGATCATCAACTGGGCTTATGAAAACGTAACATCAATCCTGTGTTCCTGTCTGGCCACACACGCTGTGCTGGAGTTCCGTTATCGGCAGAAGCGTATTCCCCTGGGCGGCAAGTGCTGGGGCGTCTATCCTCACAAGGTTGTTGATCAACGCCATCCTCTGGTTACCGGTGTCAATACGCGCTTCGATGTCCCGCATTCAAGATTCAATGAAGTCTATAGGTACCAGTTTGAGGAAGCGGGACTCAGGATTCTTGCTGAGAGTGACGAGGCGGGTGTGCACCTGGCCACCAGCGAGGACGGGTTCAGAATAGTGTTCTTCCAGGGACATCCTGAATACGATTCCATCAGCCTGCTGAAAGAGTACAAGCGCGAGGTGGGGCGGTATATCAGGTCGGAAATAAATGTCTATCCGCCGCTTCCGGAAAACTATCTGAGCCTGCGGTCTTCCGCCATTCTTGAGGAGTACCGGGACAGGATAATTGTCAACCGGGTTAAAGGGCAGGAGCCACCGGAATTCCCCGAAGACCTAATACTGCCAACACTCGATAATACCTGGCATGACAGTGCCGAGGCAGTTATCAATAACTGGATAGGCAATGTCTATCAGGTCACACACATCGATCGACGTATTCCCTTCAAGGATAGTGTCGATCCAGCCGATCCACTTGACCTTAATCGATACTCATAACCAGTTAAATTTCTTACATATACTGAATAGATAATATTTGTAATGGGGCGCTGGCGTTCACCATCACCTAAATCATCACCCTATATTACACGCAAGGGTTACCAGGCCCTGGAAAGGGAATTATCATATCTCTGGCGGAGACGGACGGAGGTCACTAAGGCACTCGCAGCTGCAGCAGCTGAAGGTGACCGTTCGGAGAACGCAGAGTATATCTATCGCAAAAAGCAGCTTCGCGAGATGGATAACCGCATTACTTATCTGCAAAAAAGAATGCCGGTATTAAAAATCGTGGATCTGGTGGGAGATACTAGCCGGGTTTTCTTCGGCGCTGTCGTTACGCTTGAGGATGAAGAGGGAGTAAAGTATGTGTATCGTATTGTTGGTGCAGATGAACTTGACCCTGAAAGGTCACATATCAGCATTGATTCATCAATGGCAAGATCGTTATTGGGCAAGGTAGTGGATGAGGTGATTACTATAATCATCGAGGGGCGTAAGAAAGAATATTGCATAACCCTGGTTGAATATCCCGAGCAGGATTGAATCAGAGCAATAACATTGACATACCGGTCAATATGTTCAGGGCAGATAATCTAACAATGCGTCTGCAAGCCTATGGCACAGATGGCCTCTTTACCCTGCTATTATCCAATATTGTGATAATGGTGACAGCAGGATTATCGCTTGTACTGTCATTATTGTACGTTATCAGGATCGCAAGAAGTGCGCCTGTTAGTGCCATGCCAGAATCAATATTGGTTGTTCTTGGTGTGCGCCTTGATAACAACAAGGTCAATACTGATTATCAATACCGTCTTGATCGGGTGATCGGACTCTGCAATGAAGACAGCAGTCATCCTGTCCTCGTTGTCGGTGGTAATACCGGTTTCTCCAGTGTGTCAGAAGCATCCATGGGAGTTGCATATCTCGTCGCACAGGGGATAAGTCCGGAGCGGATATCTGTTGAGGACATTTCCCAACATACACTGGAGAACCTTCGCAATATAAGATCCTTTATGAATTCGAATGGTATCGATGATTTCACGATCATCAGCAACCGCTATCATCTTGCCCGGGTACTGGTTATTTCAAGGGGGTTGGGTATGAAGCCTTGTTTATGTGCTGCTGAAAATGATTTCGCGCTGGAATTGGCAAAACTACCACGCCTTTTGCTTGAAGCATACTATATCAACTGGTACCACACCGGTGAAATCTGGTCACGGCTTGTAAGAAACAGAAAAAGCTTGGAACGTATAAGTTGAAAAACTGGATATTAACTGCAAATCTAGTCGAATCACAAAAAGCAGGAAGGATACAAGAGCACCCTTCCTGCCTGATATTGGATTAGTATAGGTTTCCGACCTGAGTAACTATTGCGTTGGATAGATTCTGGACCCAGCCATTATAGTTTGAATGGATGTTTTTCCCATCGTATTTAAGATTGGTACTGTCCTTATAGAGGATGCTGAAATCTGACGTGGTATAGAAGACATCCACAACTGCAACATGGCTCCGAATATAGAGTGTCCCGAGAATATGTCCCGGTCCCTCTTCTTTCATTTGCCAACCCAGCGATTGACCGGCAGTGACAATGGCGCGGCCTACGTCCTCCTGGGTAGCCTGGCTTGGTGGATTTATTGCGGCATCCTCTACTACAAGGACAGGTGACATCCGGCAACCGGCAATCAATAAAGTGACCAGCACCAGATAGATTATGCCAACTGATTTATATTTCATACGTATTATCCTCCTTGCGTGTATTTGGTCATTAACCGACCGGTTTTGAAATTGTCCAGTATTATAACTGGCTCAACATATTTTTTATATTTTTCTTAACGTACCTTTCTCCTTCCCACTACAGCAGATGCCCAGTGATCGAACCAGGCCCAAGGGGTATAGTCCCTTACATATCAGCTTGCCGGCGACCATTTTCACGATTGCCAAGGTATCAGTCGCCGGGCTGTAGTGACTGGTTCTTGACTTATGATTGTAGATTGTGTCTATTTCAACGCTTTTGCTGGGTACCCCATTATGCGCGGCATCAATCAGGATTTCACTTTCAAATACGAAATTATCACTGTCTGTCCGGCATTGTTCAAATAATTTTGCCGGATAAACCCTGAATCCGGATTGACTGTCGCGAATACGCTGTCCCGCTGCCCAGGATATCCAGAAATCAGCAAAACTGTTGGCGAAACGACGTAACGTCGGGGCCAGGTGCCTGTTACGTAACCGTGCAGCAATAATAATACTGTCGGGATTAGTAGCTGCTTCATCAAGCAGCCGGGGGATATCTTCAGGTCGGTGCTGACCATCGCCATCCAGAGTAATAATATAGTCAGCGCCATGTTCATTTGCATACTTGATGCCTCGAAGTAGGCTTTTGCCTTTGCCAACATTTCGCCGGTTTGAGAGCACGGTTACGGGCAGCCTATCGAGAACCTCAGCGGTGTTATCACTGGAGCCATCATTTACAATGATAACCAGATCAATAAATTGATGTGCCCTTTTCGCAATATCCGCAATGGTGGTTTCCTCATTATATGCCGGTATCACTACAGCACAGCGAAATCCAGAACCGGAAGTCATCATGCCATTGCCCCGTTAATGGAGATCACTTGGCCAGAGATGTAGCCGGCTTCATCTGAAGCCAGAAATCCGGCCAGCGAGGCAACTTCACCCGGTGTGCCTGCTCGTTGCATGGGCACCAGTGCCCTGATTTTTTCCTTGTCAAAGGACTTATTGCTCATTTCGGTAGCAATTATCCCCGGGGCAATTGCGTTGACAGTAATTCCTTTTGTGGCCACTTCAAGTGCCAGGCTCCGGGTGGCGCCGTGGAGACCGGCTTTGGCGGCAGCATAGTTTGTCTGTCCCCGATTGCCCGTAATACCAGTAACCGAGGAAATAGAAATAATACGTCCCCAACGTGTCCTGATCATCGGCAGTAACAATGGCTGGGTCACATTGAAAAAACTATTCAGCGAGATATCAATAATATTGTTCCATTGTTCGCAGGTCATTCCAGCCATCGGGGCGTCATCATGATTTCCCACATTGTTAATGAGGACCTGGACAGGGCCTTCCTGCAGTAGTTTCTCGATGGCTACTTGTGTCCCCTCTGCATCAGTAACATCAAAATATGCTGTTTCAGCTGATCCACTTGATACCAGGATCTCATCCCTTAGGGATTCAGCACGTTGCCGGGATCTATTGGCATGCACGATGACATGCAGTCCGGAATTCGCCAGGTGCCGGCATATTGCCGCGCCAATCTCGCCACTAGCGCCGGTAACCAGTGCGCGTCTCATTACATTGCCCCCTTTTGTGTAATAACGGTGGCTCGTGCGCTAATCAGAAGTCTTTCATCAGTGGAGATTGTAAAGTTGTACATAAAACTGTCATTCGTAGATGCGATCTTTTGGGCGCATATGTTTAATGGTGTTGTTATGCCTTCGATAAACTCCTGCTCTAGGACAACATCCCGCAACGAAGCCAAGTAACCCTGCAGGGCCGTGCCACCGGCTGCGCGTGCCAGAAGGCCGCCATGTACCGCCATTGCCTGGGTGCCGTATTCCAGCAGCTGCACGGAAGTAAGCTGGCCGTGATTTCGTAATGGGTTGGTCGGCTCAAGGTGTGAGATGGCCAGGCAATGGATCTCGTTTTCGTTCCAGTCAAGTACACCTTCCAGCAGACACATGGTACCGGAATGGGGGATAAGTCCGCAAAGCTCCTTTTTCCCGATCAACATGGCAGATAGTTTACCTGCAGTCCGCCCGAATCATGGTAAGGCAGGATGCATTCCGCAGAGGAATTCCTTGCAACCATTTCGAGTAATAACAATGCCTGGGCTACAGAATTACCGCTTCGCAAATTCTCAAGCGCCACTGTTTGCAGTGCCTGTGGCGATTGTTTTTCCACCGGCACAACCATTAATTCAGCCATGCTGTGATCAGTGCGTTGGTGGGTGAATACAAGGGCTGTTGAAAAAGGAATAGTGGAGGTATATTCAGTTGAGAAAATATCCGGGGGTGGCTGGTCATAGGCAACCAGCATAATCGGCTGGTTTTCACTCAATACCTGTGTAACAGATTCAAGCAGGGCGGCAGTAAAACTTTCATCACCTGCAGAAATACTTGTTGACGGCATACGGCAATGGTAGCCGATACTCCAGTAACCGGCCGGCGCATTATGAATTGAATTATGAAAATCCGTCGGGGAGACCGGGCGATCCGGTAGCGTCAGGGCAGTGCAAATGCGGTCGCAAATTTCCAAATCGCCATTACTCGTAGCAAATACGGTTGCGACATTTGCCGGGTCGAGGGTGCTATGCTGGATGGCTTCAGTGGCTGCTTGCAAGGCCAGACGGATGGTAGGTGAAATGCGTCGCCGTTCATTAACAGGCAAAGAGTCCGGTACAAATCGTGGTATGGGTTGAGCCTGGTAGCCTGATTTCCCTCTCAGCACATCACTGCATTCAGGCCAGTTCGCCAATCCCGGGGCAGCAATACCAACCGACTCTAAGTAGACACTCTTCATGGTTCATTCCTGCCAAATATGAGGCTGCAGTTACTGCCCCCAAACCCGAATGAATTGCTGAGTACCGTATTAATGGGGCAGTCGTGAGTTTCCAAAACTATTCCTTCAGATAGTTGCTTGTCTGGTTGGCTGGTATTTATCGTGCCAGGGATAAAGCCGTGTTCAATAGCTTGACATGCAATAATGGCCTCGGTAATTCCGGCAGCGCCCAGTGTATGCCCGGTCCATCCCTTTGTAGAACTGAAGGGCGGTATTCGATCAAAGACGCTACGAAGCGCTGCGTCTTCCGAGGAATCATTCGACGGGGTTGCAGTGCCATGGAGGTTCACGTAATCGATCACATTATCCGCCAGATTTGCCATCTGCAAGGCGCGTTCCATGGCCAGGGCTGCACCCTTGCCATCCGGATGGGGCGTGGCAATATGATGGGCATCACTGCTTTCACCATAACCCAGTAATGCGATGCTGGTTTTATCTGCCGCATCCCGTTCAAGTAATGCGAATCCTGCCCCCTCACCGATATTGATTCCCTTACGTTCAATATCCCATGGCCGGCATGGCAATGGAGAAATCAACTGAAGCGCATTAAATCCGTATAGTGTGCTTAGGCAGAGACTGTCTACACCTCCAACTATAGCAGCATCACAGAGGCCGACATGCATATGCCTGCTTGCAGCAGCAAAGACCTTTGCACTTGATGAACAGGCTGTTGAAATTGCCAGGGATGGACCCTTGAGGCCGAGTAATTCACGGATGAACTCAACCACAGAATGTATCAGGTGCGTATGATGAAGATCAAAACTGGCGGGTAAGCTGCCAGATTCCTCATCTCGGTTGCGATAAGCAAGTTCCGCTTCATGAATTCCGGATGTGCTTGTGCCAAGGAAAAGTCCAATGCGTGAGGTGCCATATTGCCCGCAGACGCGGCTGATTTCGGAATTAAAATCATCCTGATTGATCGCCAGCAGCGCCAGGCGGTTATTCCGGCAGTCAAAGTGCTTCAGACTATTAGGTATTTCTACCTGTTCAACATTATTAACTCGGCCAATCCATGTATCTAGGCCGGTATCTTCAAAGTCACATTTACGTAACCCGCTCTGTTGGTTTCTCAAGGCATGCATGGTCGCAGCATTACCCTCTCCAAGGGCATTCGTTAATGTTGTGGCTGTAATATAAGGTAGTTTTTCAAGCATGCAGGGCAGGGACGAATCTTGAACCTAGTGTGCCGGGCTGATAGTTTTTTAAAGTAGTATGCTCAAGCGATTAATAGTTGGAAATCGATAATTGCAGGATCTCTGGATAAAATAAGTTACGGCCTTATTGTGTCAGTTTCCATAATCTGGAATCCGCGCCTGTCTGGGCATGTGACTGAATATTCTGGTGAATATTACATTTTTGAAATTATAAGGCAATACAAACGGAGCAGGATGTAGCTATGCTGGAGATTCATTAATTAATTCAGGGCATTGACTTTCCTGCACCAGCCATTGCCGAAGCGAGAAAAAAGCAAAGAGTGGCCCCAAGGCTTGCGGTAAGGCCAATGGCATGAAGCACCGGGATGGGGGAGGTGGCCAGAATACCGAAAACGGTTACTGTTGATAAAGCACACACGGACAAGGCATGGGTCGTATTTGATATATCCTCGTCCCGCTTTCCCGGGCGATGGAAAAAGAGGCTGTAATCGATGCCGATGCCTACTGTAAGCAATAGCGCGATAAGGTGAAATAGGGACAAGCGCTCACCGATGCCACCCAGCAGGGCTGCAACAAGCCCTGCTGCAAGGATAACCGGAAATAATATCCTGAACGCCCTTTTTAATGATCGCAGGCCAACTGACAACAGTGCCACGATAAGTAATATACCGAGTAACACTCTTTCGAGGGTACTGTTGCGGAAATCCGTGAGCAGTTCTGTTGATGCTTCTTTCAGGTCAAGCAGATAGATATCTTTAAATTGCTGGCGAGACCACCACTTCTGGAACTCCCCTCTGGAGTCAATGCCGGAGAGGAGAATGATTGCCTGCCATTCTTGTCCTGTATTCATCAACAAAGTTTGTACTTTAGACCCTATGAGGGTGTCCTCCATGTCGTCCAGGGTAAGCGGGGGGAGATTTTTGCTTTCCGTTAATGCTTCAATGAACGGATTGAACGCGTCCTGTTTATAGGGCAATCCCTGCATGGCTGAGATGACCATCTGTCTTGCTATCCTGCTGTCCGGAAGTGATGCCTGCCGCAATTTTTGTGTTGCCATGCTTGGTAAATAACGTGTAGGCGTATCGAATCCGGTAATCAGTCCCAGTTCAACAGCCTGTTGCAGCTTGTCGGTAATCTCTTCACTGGTTCTTAAGACCGTTTCAGGATCCGCGCCATTCATCACAATCAATTGACTTGCATCAGGCGTTCCAATTGCATTTCTCAGGGTATTATTGAGCTGGCGTTCTTTTGCGGTTAGGGGGCTTAATGCTGACAAGTCAGTTTCCCATTCAGGTGGTGAAATGGATAACAGTAACACAAGAGTAACGGTTGCGATAATGAGGATAAAACGGGCAGCATACCGTGAAAAAGGAATGAATGATTTAAGGCCGCTTATTAAATCCCGGCGTGTGCCCGGCATCTTGGCTGAAATGATCAGTGATGGCAAAAACCATCTGCTGATGGCGGCAGCTGTTAACAGGCCTGTTATTGTAAAGGCTCCAAGTTGGGCAAGGCCATTAAAATCCTGTCGTGCGAAGGCCAGATATCCAATACACGTGGTTATTACACCAAGCCGCAGTGTGGGCCAGATATGTAGCATGGATTGTAGCGGAGTCCTGGAAGTCGTCATGTGACTGAACAGGTGAATCGGGTAGTCTATTGCGACACCCAGTAAGGTAATCCCGAATATCAGGGTTATGCCGTGTATATTCCCAAACAGTACTGAAGTAATTACAGCTCCCGCCAGTAACCCGGTGACTACCGGCATCCCGCTTAGAATCAGCAAATAAGGTGAACGGTATGCCATTAACAGAAACAGGGTGACCAGTAAACCTGCCGTGATAGAAAGAACCTTCAGATCAGATCGGATAGTATTGCGTGAATTGTGGGCAAACACCGGTGTACCGGAAAGCAATATCTCGGTGCCATCTGCGGCATCTGATTTAGAGAATGCGGCATGAATGGCATGAATAGCCTGCTCTTGGGCCTGGGGATCGAAACCTGACGACTTGGTTATAGCGACAATCAGGGCCCGCTGGCCGTCCGGTGTAAACCAGACACCGTCAATTGAATTTTGTTGCTGATCAGGTCGCCATGAGGTGATGATCTTGCGAAAGGAGGCTATTGGATCGGCTTGCAGATATTCAATATCTGTAAGCGGAAGGGCACTGCCAAGTTCCACGAGCCTTTGCTGGAACTCATGATGCAATGATTGTTCACTGAAGGCCATGGCATTGATGCCGGGATCAAGCAGATAGCGGTAGCGAAATATAATCTCCAGTTTGTCCGGAGCAATGGCACCCCCATTGCTGACATGGGAAAACAGGCCGTCTTTTTCAAGGAGCGTGACCATACGGCGACTTGTGATTGCTAGATCCTCTGCAGGGGAGTTCCCCAGTGCTATTATTATCAATCTGCTGGCAGGGCCTGTGCGCGCCAACGATACAGCCAGTTTCTGTTCCTGTGTGGCTCCCCGGGGCAGGAACTGGGTCAGGTCACTGGTAATGGAAACTGTACCTCGCAGGTAAATGATCCCTGCGATGATCAATAACACCCAGAAAAACAGTAGGAGGAGTGGTCTAGTCATTGTCCGCAGTAATCTTCATGAATGTCGTGTTGCCGGACAACTCCACTGTTTTTGCTGACTGAATTAAAGCGCCACTGCCCGTCATTTGTATAGTTCTGATGCGTGTACGCACATATTCATCCTTTGGCGATAAATTCAGTGTCCAGTTATCCAGAGTACCCGATAGATCAGCATCAAAGTATTGCATTAATGTCTTGCTGTCCCCGGAAAGTGTTGCCCGGTAGGATTCAGCAAAAGCACGAATCAGTGGATGGCTGTCCAGATGAAGTGTCTGTTTTTCGGTTGCGGTCTCTATGTATAATGTTTCACCGCTTATCTCAAACAGGGAGGGCGATGGTTTGTTAACTACTTTTTTCAGGTAGTCAGGGGCATGATAACTGAGGGTACCTTCAAGGATCAGTGGCGCAGTTAATAATGTCAGTTGTTTTCTTTCTGTAAATTTTGCATTGGCGTGAGTAGTTTTGGAAAATTCTTCCATTAATTCTTCAAGCGAAATCTCTGCAAATGCATATTGGCATACACAGAATCCCAACAGGAATAGTATTGTTCTTGATTTATACATCAGCATCCCAAAACTCATAAAAATTAAACCAGTTATAGGGAGACTGCCGTGCGTGGAATGTCAGCCTATCAGCATATTTTTGCAGCCAGCGCGTCATGTCGCAATCGTGCTGCTCACGTTCAATTATGATTTTTTCTGCGAATGCTTCGAAATATATATCATAGCGGTTGGTTCCGTTATATATACCGAAAAACAATATAACGGGAACACTTAACACCGAAGCAGCCAGTATGGGTCCTGTTGGCAATTCTGCTTTTTCACCCAGCACCTCGCAAGGTATTGTTTGATCAGCCTCAACAGCCCTGTCTCCCAGTATTCCAACTAGATATCCTTGTTGCAGGTACTCATGTACCTTGAGAAGTGAATCCGGTTTGCCAAGTTTTATTATGCTTTTACCGACCTCCGGGTTCAGGGAATGCAGCAGTCGCGTGATAGTCTCATTATGTTCTTCCTGCATAACGACTTTGACAGGGAGCTTGTACTTAGAAATACCCAGCGCCCTTAGGGCTTCAAAGCTGCCAATGTGTGAACCGAGCAGTATACATCCGCTTCCTTCAGCAAGCTGCCTCTCAACCAGATCAAGGTTATGAATCCGGATATCAAGCAAGGAAAATCTGCCAGTCAATAGAAAAACCCGATCAAGGATAGTTGCTGAAAAATGGAAAAAATGCCTGGCGACATGCCATGGACGTACGGGGTAATTCAGAACACGGCACAGGTAATCATATGATGCCCGACGGGCTGATGGTGCAAAAAGCAGAAAGTAAAAGGTTATGGGGTAAAGTATCAGACGTGATGTACTTCTGCCGAGGTGGATAGCTATCCAGCGTATCAAATAGAGCATAAAGGGCGTACCCCGCTCCTTCTGGTTTTTCCAGCTCAGGCTCACTTGGTTTTTTTATTCGATTGCAGGATGAGAGTACCACTATTGAGCAGCAACCCCTCTACATGACACTTGAATTTTATAAGCCTGGAATCTGCTTTTTGAAGCTCGATAGTAAAGCAATTATCCGGTTTTAATGGATGACTAAACTTTACAGCCTCAAAACCTTGAATCTGGTGATCAGGCATCCATTTTTTCACTGCGGTCAGTACTTCGTGCAGTATTATTACGCCGGGCACGACAGGATTACCCGGAAAATGTCCTGCCAGGCTTGGATGTGCAGCGGGGACAGTACACTCACATGTAAAGCTCAATCAGTATTCCTCATTTTATCAAGCAGTTCCAACAAGGCTGAGCGTGCGAGTTTTCCGGTTTCGCTACGGGGAAGTTTGTCAACAATATATAATGGACGTGGCAGAAATACTGCGTCGATTTTTAATGCAAGCTTGTTTCTGATTTCAACAGCATCAAGGGCGGGTGAAACGACTAGCGCAGCCAGCTTGGTATGCTTATTATCATCTGAATCTGGGATGATAAAGGCGGCATCAAGAATGCCATCAATACTACGTAACCGGCAGTTGAGATCCTCGAGTGAGGCACGTTTGCCTCCAATAATGATCATGTCGGCATTACGCCCATGCAGGATAAACTCCCGGTCGTTTATTACCTCTATAACATCCTGGAGTGGAATATCTTCAGGCAGATTAGGGCCTGATACAAAACAATTGTCTGCTTTTTGTTTCAGGCTGATATCATCATAAAGTAGCCAGTGTTTATCAGTAACTGTTCTCCTGCTTGCCATGGAATTTGCTTCTGTACAACCATAAATTTCCATAATTGGGCAATTGAATAGTTCTTCAGCCTGGATAGCAAGTGATTTATCCAGTGGCGCGGTGGCAGATATTACTAAATCTATTCTGGGCCATTCGAGACCGGTTTCCACGCATGATTTCATATGAATAGGTGTTGTAATAAGAACGCGCGGTTCAGGCACATTCCTTAGTGCGCAATTTATATCTGCGGGGAAAAATATTTTATTGGTATAGACACTGACACCGTTAATTAACGGATTTAGGATGGATGTTTCCAGACCATACATATGTTGCGGCGGAACCGTCACAAAAATAGTTTGTATGCCGGATTTTTTGCCAAATCCAAAACGTTTTTGTTTCATCCGTGCTCCAAGAATAAGGTCTTTCCAGAATTTCTGATGGGGACGCGCCTTGCCGGTACTGCCGGATGTAAAGGCAATAGCCGCAAGATGCCGCCCTGGTATCAGGGGCACAGGATATGTTTCTTCCGTATCGCCGGGCCTATTAATATTTATCTTGTGTACCGGAATGTCTAGGTCCGGTTCATTTGTATCACACAGACAATATGCACCTGAATATTCGTGCGCAATTTCCTCAATTACATGGACAGCGCGATTGGGTGGTAGCAGGTTAGTCTGTTTCCTGACCAGTAATGCCGAGAAACCGACGAGAAACCAGTAACGGTCTTCACAGAGATTAATCGCATATTGACCTTCAGGCAGCCGGGAGGCAGCAATGTAGACATCTTTAAGGAATGCCTGCCTGCTTATTGCAACACCATTGTGCCAAGCGATAGTATCACTAGCAGCGTGTGATTGTATAAGCGGGAAATTGTCACTGCTTGCGAGCAGACTGTTGTTATTTATTGAGTTCACTGATTTTTACCTGGGTGAGTTTATATATAAAACGGGGAAAACTCAGATGCCCTCTGTCATCAAGATAGTGGATCCGGATGTAATACTCCCCTGCAAAAACCAGAGCGATAAAGAGATAGTTAAGTATATTGACGAACAATGACCAGATCTCAATAGATGCAAACAGGGCCAACAGGAGTGATTCAACTGCCAGGAAGATAAAAAACAATACCCATATTTTCGTAACACGTCGCGTATAGATGACAGCTTTTGGATCAAGCTCGCCGCGGAAATAAATTGCATATAGTGTAATGATTGGCGTTTTACCAGGCAGCAATGACTGGCCGAAATATAACGCGAGGCCTGCATTAATTAATAGGGGCATCAGGTAGAGAATGAATTGGCTATGTATGTTAATTACTGATGACAATACAATTACAGCTCCGGCAGATACAAAGCCCAGTAATAATCTGCCAGACCATTTGTTTGAAAATAACAGGATAAATGCCGACAGCAGGATCAGGAGCGCGGTAATGGTATATCCATTGATAATCGCGAGGTGTATTGACACTGGATAGGCAATCAACAGTGCCAAGAGCAACATGGGCCTGGCCTGAAATCCCATGCGATTACTTTTTTCTTTTACTTTCAATGTGTTGGCAAAGCGATCGCAAATTTGAAAAGATCTTGACGTTATTACTATCATCAGACTTAAGCTGAAAACCGTAATTCTTGGAGATCACCAGTGAGAGCTCCAGGGCATCAATGGAATCAAGCCCAAGGCCATCCTTAAACAAGGGAGATTCAGGGTCAATATTTGCCGGTTCAATTTCCTCCAAATTGAGGGAAGTGACGATGAGTTGGGCAACTTCTTGCTCGAAAGGTGTTTGTGCAGCAATATCGCTTCCGTTCATGGCATTATGTGTATTATTTTTGTGAGGAATTGGTCTAAAAAATCGGTAAAATCCCATTATATACAAGCAATTATAGGCTAGGCAATAAAATATGGTGGCAACTGTACAGGCCTGACTTTTAATAATAAACCAATATGTTAGTTTTAGGTTCCAGGATAATACGATTTTCGGTTATGAACTTATGATAAATCAAGAAAGGGAAGCGCGATCATGTGATGTGCTGGTTATTGGGGGCGGGCCGGCCGGTTCTACAATCAGCACACTATTGGCTGAAAAAGGCTGGCGGGTGGTCCTGTTGGAGAAAGAACGTCATCCAAGGTTTCATATCGGTGAATCCCTGTTGCCAATGAATCTTCCGATTCTGGAACGTCTGGGTGTCCTGGAAGATGTTCACAGGATCGGGATTATCAAACATGCCGCTGAATTTGTCTCAGGCTATCAAGAAAAAAATAAACAGTGCTTCCGCTTCCGTAACGCCTTCAACAAGCACTATCCCTATGCCTTTGAAGTACGCCGTTCTGAATTCGATCACTTGTTGTTGAAAAACAGCATTTCCAAAAATGTAGAGGTTTGCGAAGGGATAAAGGTTACAGACGTGGAATTCAGGCCAGGAGGGCAAAGTATTGTCCAGGCAATAAGTGAGGATGGATTACCCAGTGAGTGGCAAGCCGGTTTTCTCGTTGACGCCTCCGGACGGGACACACTGATATCCAGCAAAATGGGGTGGAAGAAAAAGAATAACAAGCACAACAGTGCCGCCATTTTTGGCCATTATCGCAATGTTGTTCGCCGTTCAGGTGATGATGAAGGCAACATATCCATCTACTGGTTCGATCATGGCTGGTTCTGGATGATCCCGTTAAGGGATAACATTATGAGCGTTGGCGCAGTATGTTGGCCTGATTATTTGAAGACCCGCAAGACTTCTCTGGAAGAGTTTCTCATGCAGACCGTGAAGCTGTGTCCTGGTGTCCACGATCGCATGAAAGAGGCGAGGCCGGCGGGGAAGGTATATGCAACAGGAAATTATTCTTATAATTCAAAACACCTTTATCGAAAGGGTTGTTTACTTGTAGGGGATTCCGGGGCCTTTATTGACCCTGTATTTTCCAGCGGTGTGTTTCTGGCTATGAATGCCGCTTGTCTGGGCGCTGAGGCTATTGACGGTGCGTTGAGAAATCCGGTAAAAGAACCGGAACTGATGAAACAGTATGAGAAAATGGTTAAACGCGGTTTACGTACCATGTCATGGTTCATCTACCGTTTTACATCTCCCGTGATTCATTGGATGTTTATGAATCCAACCAAAAAATTCCGCATGGAACAGGCTGTTATATCCATGCTTTCGGGAGATGTCTTCTCGAAGTCACATATCCGTTACTCCCTGGCGCTGTTCAGGCTCGCCTATTACTGGTTTTCATTTATCAGGTGGCGCCAGGTGTTAACGGCGTATTTTGTCCGGCGCAAGGCCGTTCATCAGACATTCGCAGAAGAAACCCTGCTGGAAAAATCAGAGCAATTAAATATATGAAAGTGATGACGACACGTGAAACATTTTCAGGGGTAAATAATCATACGCGCGAGACCCCTTTAAAAATTGAACTGGCATCTGCAGAGGATATAAATTCGATTCTGCAAAATGATGATGTGCTGATGGCGGTCAATTTCTCAAGCAAGACCGCAGTCGACCGAGATGATCCACGACTGATTTCGGTGGGCCTGGATACCCTGGGGAATTCCCTCCCCGTGGAGGTCTGGCATGGAACGGGGCAGGTAACTTCTCATCGGGAAGGACGCATTAACTGGAATGAAAACGGTGACTTGCTGTTCGGTCATTTATTGATCGATGAGCCGGATACCAGCAATCTGGATGTCCTGATTGAACAGGCCTACATCGAGATCAGCGCATTCGTGAATTCAACCGCTTATCCTCATGTTTTCCGGATCTGGAACTATATTCCCGGAATTAACCGTATTGAGAATGGAATAGAGCGTTACAAGTCATTCTGCATCGGCAGGCATGCGGCGTTAAGTTTACAACCCGATTTCAGGCTGACGCTGCCGGCTGCCAGTGCGGTAGGGACGGATGTCCCTGGAATACTGGTCTCATTTGCATCAGGTAAGGTTAAACCTGTCCAGGTGGAAAATACACGTCAGGTGAGCGCGTATCACTATCCCCCTGTCTACAGCCCGCGTAGCCCCCTGTTTTCGCGAGCTGTCCTTATGAATTGGAATGGGTGTGAGGCACAGCAGCTCTATATATCAGGCACATCCAGTATCGTCGGGCACGAGACGCGCCACACGGGGGATATCTCCGCCCAGGCAGAGGAGACCTGCATGAATATTGATGCGTTACTGGACGATGTTGCCAGAAGAAATGGTAAAAAAAGCGCCCGTGAAATTACCCTGTCGAGCCTGCGGGTGTACTTCAGGCATCCGGAACAACTTGAGCCAGTTCGTGAAATAATCGGCAGGCAAGCAGTATCTCCGAAGAATATCGTCTATTTGAAGGCAGACATATGCCGGATGAACCTGTTGCTAGAGATAGAAGGTATTACCAATCTTTTCTGATCCCGTTTTTTTATGCCTAGGCGGGGCATCTGTTGTCTACAGATCAAGCCGGAGTGTTATGAGAAACACGTCAGCATCGAACTTGTCTCGGCTCAGGACCTTGTTATATTCAAGAGACCCACTCACAGTATCCCTGTAGAAGTAACGCACCCCGAGGCCGACCTGAAACTCATCATCATCATCCGGTTGCGTGCTGCCAATATTGGAAGGTAATCCACCGGCATTTTCGCCATCATCCCGGCTGAGATCGTTGAAATAGTATGCTGATATAAATGGTTCCAGCGAACCGATATTGTAGGCAGTGTACAGGCCCGCAACGAGTTGCTTTAGATCCACATTGCGTTCCCCGATGGTTCTGGCTGTATTGGGACCGTTTTCAGAATAAGGATCCTGTTCTTCATCGGTATAAATGAAACCAAGTCGGCCACCAAAGACCCACTGGTTGTAGGTGTAAACTGCATTAAGGTTGGCAGCAGTGAACCATCTCGTGGAATCGAACTTTCCCGTGATCGTCCCGCCGCTGACATTATCTATGCGATCAGTCTCATACTCCAGGTCGCTGTAACCGATCATGAAATCAATACTGAAAATATCGTTAATCAGGTATGCTATATAAGGTGCAACGGTAAAACCGTCAGTTTCATTGTTACCGCCGTTATAATCTGTATCGATATCGGTGGATTCAAATCCCAGGGCGAGCCCATACAGGAGTTTGTCTCCCAGAAATCGGTCAGCGCCAAACAGAAAACTATCCTGGTCGGCATCGTAGGATGCAATAGGTTGCACTGCGGAATTGATGGGCAGGTCGGCATCATAGGAGGCCCGGCTATAACTGCCCCACAGGCTCCAACCCCCGAACGCGTCCCCTGCTGATCGGCCGCTTATCTGTTGATCACCAAACCATGAGAGACTCTCTTCCTGGCTGCTGGTTTGTCTATTGGTCTGCATTGACAATTGTGAGGAGCTTATCCGGATGGAGTCAGGATTGGTGACGGCCGGGCCAACACCGTTCAGGCAGTTACTGAAGTTGGACTGATTACATTCCTGGGCCGCTTGTACCATAGGTGTAAGTAGAACAAATGCGAGCAGGACTTGAATTCCATTATATATTTTCATTGTCTCCCCCTTTACCGGAAAAGAAATACCGGTAGATTTTTTATAACTATAGGCGAGTTAGCGATTGTGGTAAATGCAATTACATCATACCGATATCAAATAGTTCACGTAGCAGATGGCCCGTGATGAAGGCGAGACCTGCTGCTATCCCGCCTGTCAGAAGTGTCCGGAAGCCTGATATAAATACAGGCATATCAAAAACCATGCTTTTAAATGATCCAATCGAAAAGAACATCAACCCGGCCAGACAGGTGCTGAGGATAAACTGTGCTTGAGTGTTCAATGTCGAAGACAAAAAAGGAACAAGGGGCATCGCACCGACCAGAAGAAATGCTGTAAAGGTTGTAATCGCTGACTTGTAAGGATCAGGGGCGGCTTTCTGCACCCCGTATTCTTCTGTCAGCATGGTTTCTATCCATAAGCGGCGGTCTTCGCTGATTGTTTTGACAATCTCCTCAAGAATTTCTCCGCTGAAACCTTTTTGTTGAAATATTTGCCGCACTTCTTCACGTTCCCCTCCAGGGATTCTTTCTATATGTTCTGCTTCAATCTGCCTTATGCCTTCTGCAAGTTCCCGTTGTGCCTTACTGGATTCATAATTACTTATTGCCATACTGAACCCGTCTGCAAGAAGATTGGCAAATCCCAGTACAACCGCAACCGATGAATGTAATCCGGCGCCGATAACACCAGCAACAACTGCGAATGTTGTTACACAACCATCTATCCCGCCAAGTACTGCATCCGGAACGTTGGGAGATTTGCCTCCAAGTTTCAGGCGTTTTTCTATTTCTTCCGGGCTGTGTTCCCGGAGCAGGCTTTCTTGGCTAGTTTTTTTCATATGTGCTCTGTTACTGTACGTTGATATAGTTACATTCAGGTCAATGCCATCCGCTACCGAACAGATATTTTATCCGCTATGTTCCCGGTTTATGTAACAGTTAATTTAGGAGAATTGCGATGTCAGCCAATTATAGAGCCAGGCAAAGATGGCGCCGGAGATGAGGCCGTCAAAGAATCCCCATACGAGCCCGATGATACTTCCCACCGGACTGATATTAAAGCCACGGTACATATGACCCAGGATCGTAACGTCCCCCGTCGCGCCCTCAAACATTATGATCCACCACGTGCATAGGAATATCCCTATACCCCAGAACAGTGCGGCTGCCAGCGCAAATGCCTTGATATTGAGTTTCATGCAATACACCTCTGTTCAATTAAAATCTATGGATTAAGTATAGCTATCGGTTTCTAGGTAATATTAAATGCCTGCAAAAAATGTTTAGTGGTGATGATTGGACATAAAAAAGGCCGGAGGGTAATATCCGCTCCGGCCAGGTTTGGTGCTTATTATTTATTATCAGGCTGCAAGCTGTCTTAATACATAAGGCAGGATGCCGCCATTATTGTAATACTCCCATTCCTTCGGCGTATCGACGCGGACGGTAGCCTTGAAACTGATTGTCTTGCCGCCGTTTTCCGGTGTCGCGATGACGGTGACTTCTTTCGTGCCGACCTCAAGTCCTTCAATGGTGAAGATCTCCTTGCCTGTAAGACCCAGGGAAGCAGCGTTCTGGCTTTCCTTGAAGGTCAGTGGCAATACACCCATGCCGACGAGATTGGAACGGTGGATGCGCTCAAAACTTTCTGCGATGACGGCCTGCACACCTAAAAGCTTGGTGCCCTTGGCGGCCCAGTCACGTGATGAGCCGGTCCCGTATTCCTTGCCGGCCAGGACAATCAGCGAGACATTTTCGTCCTTGTAGCGCATTGCGGCGTCATAGATGGTCATCTGCTCGCCGGAGGGTTGGTGGATCGTCCAGCCTCCCTCGGTACCCGGGGCCAGCTGATTGCGCAGTCGAATATTAGCAAAGGTACCGCGCATCATGACCTCGTGATTGCCTCGACGTGAACCATAGGAATTAAAGTCCTTGGGTTCCACGCCATGTTCGATCAGATACTTGCCTGCCGGGCTGTCGGCCTTGATATTACCGGCTGGTGAGATGTGATCGGTGGTAATGCTGTCGCCCAGCATGGCGAGTACCCGTGCCCTTTTGATCTGGCCGAAGCCTTCGGGCTGCATACCCATACCTTCAAAATAAGGGGGATTCTGGACATAGGTGGAATCATTGTCCCAGCCATAGCGGTCGGAGGCAGCCACCTTGATACTTGCCCAACGGGCATCGCCCTTAAAAACATTGGCATAGCTGCCTTGGAACATCCGGGAATCGATACTGGAGGCAATGGCATCGTTGATCTCTTTCTGGCTGGGCCAGATGTCCTTCAGGTAGACAGGCTTGCCGTCCTTGCCGGTGCCTAGCGGTTCCTTCGTCAAGTCGATATTGATCGTGCCGGCGAGGGCATAGGCCACGACCAGGGGCGGCGATGCCAAGAAGTTCATCTTAACTTCGGCATGGACCCGACCTTCGAAGTTACGGTTCCCGGAGAGTACGGAAGCAACAACGAGGTCACCTTCGGCAATGCCCTTGCTGACGGGCTCGGGTAACGGACCGGAGTTGCCGATACAGGTCGTGCAACCGTAACCGGTGACGTGGTAACCCAGGGCTTCCAAGTGAGGGATCAAGCCGGCCTTCTTCAGGTAATCGGTAACCACTAGGGACCCGGGCGCCAGGCTGGTCTTGACCCAGGGTTTGCGGGTCAGGCCTTTTTCATGGGCTTTCTTCGCCAGCAGGCCGGCGCCGATCAGTACGGAGGGATTGGATGTATTGGTGCAGGAGGTGATGGCGGCAATCACGACGGCGCCATCTTTCAACTCATAAGTTACATCCCCATCATCAACCGTTACCTTGCCGGATTTGCTGCGGCCCTCACTGAGCGAGGGTAATACGTTATTGAATGTTTTCTGGACATCGTTCAGAGCCACCCGGTCCTGCGGACGCTTGGGGCCTGCGAGGCTGGGTACCACAGTGCCCATGTCCAGTTCAAGGATATCGGTATAGACTGCCTCGATCTCATTATTACGCCACATGCCCTGCGCCTTTGCGTAGGCCTCTACTAGCGCAACCTGATCATCGCTGCGACCGGAGAGTCTCAGGTAATCTAGGGTTTCGTCATCGATTGGGAAGATACCGCAGGTCGCACCGTATTCCGGGGCCATGTTGGCAATAGTTGCGCGGTCAGCCAGCGGTAGGTGGTCCAGCCCGGAACCGAAATATTCAACGAATTTGCCCACCACCCCTTTCTTGCGCAAAATCTCGACTACGGTTAATACCAGGTCGGTAGCCGTTGCGCCTTCCGGTAGCTTGCCGGTGAGCCGGAAACCGATGACCTGAGGGATCAGCATAGTAATCGGTTGGCCCAGCATGGCTGCTTCGGCCTCGATACCACCGACACCCCATCCGAGGACGCCAAGGCCATTGATCATGGTAGTGTGGGAATCGGTGCCCACAACGGTATCCGGATAGGCCTGGGTCTTGCCATCAGCATCACGGGTAAAGATTGTGCGGGCCAGGTATTCCAGGTTGACCTGGTGGCAGATGCCGGTATCCGGCGGTACGACCTTGAAATTGGAAAAAGCGTCTTGGCCCCAGCGCAAGAAGCTGTAACGTTCCTGGTTGCGTTCGAACTCGATCTCGGCGTTTTTTTCCGCCGCATCCGGGCGGCCAAAGTAATCGACCATGACCGAGTGGTCAATGACCAGTTCGGCCGGCGAGAGAGGATTGATCTTCTTTGGATCACCACCCAGGTTATTCATAGCATCACGCATGGCGGCCAGGTCTACGACAGCCGGTACGCCGGTAAAGTCTTGCATCAGGACACGGGCCGGGGTAAAGGCGATTTCCTTGCTGGGTTCCGCCTTGGCGTCCCAGGAGGCGAGGGCGGCAATGTCCCCCTTGGTTACGTTGACGCCGTCTTCGGAGCGCAGGAGATTTTCCAGCAGGATCTTCTGAGAGTATGGCAGTTTTGAGATATCGAATTGCTTGCCAAGTTCTGGTAATGAGAAAATCTCGTATTCTTTATTATTAACTTTCAGCGTGGCGCGGGTGTTATAGCTGTTTGTCATGTATTACTCCATAAGCATGCGGCGGATTCAAAGCGCGCTATTATGCGATATTTAACCTGGGAGTCATAGGCCACTCTGAATCTGATGGGTAAAAATCCGCCAGATATGGTATCAATCAGGCAGTTTGCGGGACAGTCTGCTCCTGCCAGGTGGACTCAATCACGCCACCGCCCAGGCAATCTGCACCGTCATAGAGCACAATATATTGGCCCGGCGTAACCGCGCGTTGTGCTGTCTCGAACGACACACGGCATTCTTCCTTTTCATTCAGCTCGACTGTACAGGCCTGATCAGGTTGGCGGTAACGGGTCTTGGCCGTGCAGTGCAGGGGCATTGCCGGCGGTTCACCGCTTACCCAGTGCATGCTGTGGCTGATCAGCCCCCGGCTGAAGAGCAGTGGATGGTCATGGCCCTGGGCGGCATACAGGATATTGTTTTTAATGTCCTTGCCGACCACATACCAGGGTGACTCACCTTTGCCGCGGACACCTCCGATCCCCAGTCCCTGGCGTTGACCTAGGGTGTAATAGAAGACACCGTCGTGATGGCCGATGACCTCACCATCCGGTGAGAGGATATCACCAGGCTGCCTTGGGATATATCGGCTGAGGAATTCCCGGAAGTCCCTTTCACCGACAAAACAGATCCCGGTGCTGTCTTTCTTGTCATGCGTGATCAATCCATGTTCCCGTGCGAGTTTTCTAACAGCAGGTTTTTTCATCCCGCCTATCGGAAAAATGGAGCGGGCCAGCTGGACTTGTCCTAGGCGGCAGAGGAAGTAACTCTGGTCCTTGTTCTCGTCCCTGCCCTTGAGCAGGTGGTATTTGCCCTTTTCATGGGTGATACGGGCGTAATGCCCAGTGGCTATCCGGTCTGCACCCTGTTCCATTGCCAGCTGCATGAAGGCGCTGAATTTAATCTCCTGATTGCAGAGCACATCTGGGTTGGGTGTACGGCCGTTTTTGTATTCACTAATAAAATGACTGAAGACGTTATCCCAGTAGTCCGCGGCAAGGTTCACGGTGTTCAGTCTAATCCCCAGAACATCACAGACATGCATGGCGTCTTCAACATCTGCTTCCCACATGCAATTACCGTCAGGCGTCTGCTCATCCCAGTTCTTCATAAACAGCCCCTCGACTTCATAACCTTGCTGTAACAGCAGGAGGGCTGCAACAGAGGAATCCACTCCGCCAGAGAGGCCGACAATGATTTTCTCTGTTTTCATAGGTATTTGCTCATGGTGTGTTCATCTCTTTCAACTATAGTGATTCAGCATGTCTAGGGGATAGCGTTTGCCTGACAGGTAGTCATTTAGGCAACGGCTGACCATCGGGCTGCGCAACATTTCTCTCCGATACTCAATCTCTTCCCTGGTCAGCCAGACGGCCTGCAAGATTCCCTCATCCAGCGGCATACCGGAATGATGATTCAGGCACTTTCCTGCAAAACAGAAACGGAGATAGATAATATCAATATGGGGATTCGGGTATTGATAGATCCCGACAAGTGATTCCGGTTCAAATTCCCAGGCAGTTTCTTCCATCACTTCCCGTTTTACCGCTTCGATGAGGGTTTCACCTTTTTCCAGGTGACCGGCTGGCTGGTTGAATACCACCAGGTTATCTGCCTCTTCTTCTACCAGGAGGTAACGGCCATCCTTTTCCGCGATTGCCGCTACGGTGACATTTGGTTTCCATTGCATAGTAATTCAGGGCTCCGCGCTTATGGGTTAAGACGCCCATTTACGATAGAATAATGACCACGTCATATATATGGTCTGAATATCAGATGAACAAAATACCACATGCACTCAGTCTTGGCATTGCCCTCGCCGCACTGTGGGTGTTGTTGTCTGGCCATTACACTCTGTTACTCTTGTTGCTTGGGCTGGCTTCCGTTTTGCTGGTCGTGGCAATAGCGACACGGATGGATGTCGTTGACCATGAAGGCCATCCTGTTCATTTGAAATTCAAGGCTACTCTCTATTACTGGGGGTGGCTGCTAAAGGAAATCCTGTTGGCAAATATCGATGTTTGCCGCCGGATACTGTCACACGGCCCGGTAATTTCTCCGATGGTAATCAATGTAAGGAGTTCTCAGCATACGACAGTAGGTCGCGTGATTTATGCAAATTCAATTACCCTGACGCCGGGCACCGTTTCCATGAGTATTGATGGTGACACAATCCTTGTCCATGCACTGTCACGCGAAGGAGCCGCCGATCTGCAGGCCGGCGAAATGAACATGCGAATTTCCATTATGGAGGAGAAATACTGATGTTCGTTGCGGCGGTTATCGCAGTGCTGGTTGCGATGTTAATTTCCCTTTGCCGGGCCCTGCTAGGGCCAACGCTCTGGGATCGTATACTCGCAGTCAATGTCTTGGGAACCATTACGGTATTGTTTATTGCGGTGTTTGGTTTTCTTACCTATCGGCCGGAGTTTCTAGATATTGCCCTGGTCTATGCCCTGATCAATTTTATTTCCACGATAGCGGTGCTCAAGTTTTTTGAATACCGCGATATGGGGCGGGGAACGGGTGGAGAACTCGACCTGTGAGCCTGATTCCGGACATCATCAGTTGGTTCTGCCTGGTAACCGGCGGAATGTTCGTAGTGATTGGCGCAATCGGTCTGTTACGTTTCCCAGATTTTTTTACCCGTTTGCATGCAGCCAGTGTGATCGAGACGATGGGCAGTATACTAATCGTCGTCGGCCTGGTATTTCAGGCAGGGCTGACCCTTGTCAGCGTCAAGCTGGTACTGCTGGTTATATTTATCATGTTTACATCACCAACCGCGGCACATGCGCTGGCAAAGTCCGCCCTGCATGGCAAACTGGAACCGATTACGGTAGAGGATAATGAATCATGATCGAGTCCTTTATTGATATTGTTCTGCTGACATTTCTTGCCATTATTGCGCTGGCAATAACTCGGATCCGCCACTTATTTGTAACGGTTATTCTCACGGGGATGTTCAGTCTCCTGTCAGCCTGCCTGCTGGTAACAATGGATGCTGTTGATGTTGCGTTTACCGAGGCAGCCGTGGGCGCTGGAATTTCAACCTTATTGTTTCTAAGCGTGCTTGCATTGACATCAACTGAAGAGTTGCCCGGTAACAGCAGGGTATCCTGCATTGCAATGTTTCTGGTTACCATTACCGGCGCCATATTGATATACGGTACGCTCGATATTCCTAGGTTTGGTGATACCTCTGCACCGGTGCATAATCATATTGCCGAGCGCTTCATCAATGAATCTTTACAAGAGACCGGTGTCCCCAATATGGTGACATCCGTTCTGGCAAGTTACAGGGGATATGACACTCTCGGCGAGACAACCGTGATCCTCACTGCCGGTATCGGTGTATTGATGCTGCTGGGCAGGGGTAAACGAAATACCAATAAACAGAAAGAATAGGGAAGACAACTTATGGAACACCATATTGTACTGCGAGTAATAGCGAAATTTGTCATCCCAATGATTTTGTTGTTTGCACTTTATGTGCAGTTTCATGGTGATTATGGCCCGGGTGGCGGATTCCAGGCTGGTGTTATCTTCGCAGTGGGGTTCATCCTTCACGCATTGATATTCGGCATTGATCACACCCGCGAGGTGTTGCATTTGCAGACATTGAGAATTTCAGCGGCACTGGGTCTGATGCTTTATCTCGGGACAGGGATTGCTGGCATACTGATGGGAGGTAATTTTCTTGATTACAGTGTGTTATCGGCTGATCCAGTAAGCGGTCAGCTTCTGGGTATTTTTCTTATTGAACTCGGCGTTGGTATAACGGTTGCCTCTGTTATGTTGACCTTATTTTATATTTTTGCGAGGCCCTGATTCTTCGGCCGCTTCTATTTTATACCTCTCCAAAACGGGGTTGTTCCAGCTGCCTTTCATGGTGTACTGGACGCGCAGTATCTTTCCGATTTGTTTCGGAATTGATTCAAAGACCTCACCGGCCAGGAAGATAGTTGTCCCTATTCCAATCCCGACCGGACCAAAAAGGGCACCTGCGATAGGCAGGTTACCGGTCACCTTGGGTGAAACGGTGACTATCTGGTCGTAGTCTTTCTTAACTAGCCCAGTCCGGCCCGACATCGCAACGTCTATAGAAGGTCCTCTCATAGTGAAATCGTTGGTATAAGCGTCACCGTTTTCAATACTGTAGTGTCCACCGATCCGATCAAACACCAGCCCCTTGCTGAAAAGATCCGAGAAATCCAGCGTAACTCTTCTAGGAATGGTTTGCAGTCCCAGGAGGCCAAACAGGCGGCCGGTTGATGGATCCACATCAATTAATGTTCCATCCTTAATAATGAGACTGACTGAGCCCTTCAGATTTTCTACAGTAATATCCACAGGTGAACCCGGCCAGGTTACATCTGCGGTTATCCAGGTATTTCCTTTCCTAATGGGTTGAACGGTATAACCAAAAGTTTTGAGCATTGTGTCGAAATTGCCCGCTTCGAGTTTAAAAATGAAATCTGATTTCTCATTGTTATTTATCAGGTTCCAAGTTCCGTTGCCTGATATGGATAAGTCTGGTTTGGATACTAATATTGAGTCTATGTTCATGCCATCCTGGCTTTTTGAGGTATCAATAGAAACATTGCCCAGATCATAACCATTATACTTGAATGCGCTGCTGGTAATTCTGAATGCCGGCACATCCTGTGGCAGAGTTGATATTTTATCATTATTGCTATCAACGGGGCTGAGAAACAGCTTGTTGAAGCTTCCTATTACTTTATCATTGGTATTGTCCATGGGAATAGCAAGGTTTCCATCAATATCATCACCAGACAGTGCAACGAGCCAGCCAGAAGGTATATTTTCAAGTGAAAAAACAGTATCAGTAAAACTTTGGCCGAAGCAGGTTATCAGGTCGAAATTCAGGTTGATGAATATACGGGTAATTTTTTTGTCAGGAAAAGCTGAATCCAGTTTAAAAAGAAATTCCTGCCATACCTGAAGGGGGAGGAAATCGGCCCTGCCGGTAATTTGCAGACCTCTAGACCTGGTTGATGCCGGGAGATTTTCGGGCAGGTATTCATCGTGTGGAGCATCAACCCCGTCTATTTGATTGTCTTTAAAGTCAGCAATAATCTCTCCATAGTTGATTTGGATCGTTTCCAAGGAGTTATCTACGAGAGTGATGTTGATATCCAGGGAGCTCGGTTCTGCCCCTTTCTTAAGTGGTTCAGGAAAATCCAGCTCCAGCCCTTCCAGATCAGAGCTTATGGTCAATATCTGTTTCTGCGGGCTACCATCATCGGCTTGAACTTCGGAGCTCATATTAGCTGTCCATCTGGTTGTGCCACTGATATTTGGCAACAGTTTTCCGAATAACTCGCCTAGGTCAGGGAAATAATGATTAAGCAGGTTTTTTATATATATCTCATCAGCCTTGCCGGTCATCCCGAAATTTAAGGGATAGTTATCTGCAACGCTCACTTGTAGTGTTACCGGTTCTCCCATAAACAGGGCCGTGAGGTTGCCGGATGTAAATTCATGGCGGGTAAACGATATATCTCCTGAAAGGTCTTCAAGGTGAATCCCGGTTAGAGGTGAATTCAGTGTCAGTTTATCCAGCTGTAACAGGCCATCCACTGACATTTTTTTTTCATTGAAGGGGATATCCAAATCCAGATCGAGAGATATAGGCCCTTCAAGATCAAAATCGTAAATCTTTTCTAACTGACCGGAAGTTGAGAGAGGGCTGTTCTTAAGTATGAAAAGGCCCTGTTGTACATCACTGTCGAGGTGTCCCGTTATCTGTATCGAAGACTCCGGATTGTTAATATCATTCACTACAGCCTGAATATCGGAGAAGCCTGCGTTGTAGATATAACCTGAATTCGAGTGAATAGTCAGTTTTTCATTATCAATGAGCAGTTCCGCGACCACTCTATCGGCAGGCAACCATTCAGGGTCATACTCTAGGGTCAGGTTGCTAACATTGGCGATAGCCTGGAACCTGCCGGCATTATTATTGAATGGGAAATCAACCGGATTACCCCTTAGGATAAAATCCATGGAAGCGAGTTTCCCGGATATAACAGATCGATTTATCCAGGCACGTACGTCTTTATTGACAACCTTGGGAAGGTATTTCGATACATATTCAAGGTTTACATTCGATACACCAAATAGTAGGTCGGAATCGACTTCAGAAATTTCAGGATTGATAATCATCCCCCCAAATATATAGGCATCAAGATGTTCTGTTTCGACTAGCAGAGAGTCCGTTGTAATCTGCCACGGTCCTTCTCTGGTCTTTAGCCATTTAATGTTACCCTCAATACGGTTCAGGAGTATTGGTGCATCAAATTGTACAGGCAGGATAAACGTAACAGGTGAAGGGTTAAAACGAATCTCCCCGTTTGTTGCTGTCGCCAAGAATTCAGCGCTAATGCCGTCAAGTGAAAATGCGTCTTCTCCAACAGCCACTTCCAGCGCTCTGGTAGTGGTTGAAAACCAGGAGTATTCAGGATATTCAGGTGCAAGGGTAATATAACTGTCCAGTAGTTCCCCTTTTACTTCGACTTGGTATTCATCTATTAGGGCCTTTATATTGCTGAAAACTGTAAGGGCCGGAGTTATATCTTCAATATTGAGGTAGCTGCTGCTGGCGTAATAAATATAGCCGGATCCGGCGGGATCAGGTTCCCTCTGTACCAGGATGCGGGTTTCAGGCCAGGTTTTTCTGTCAGTTACTAGTTGCTCAATCAGCACATTTGCCTGAAACCGCCCACCATCCGGTTTGATTGCAAATGATGCTGTCAGATTATCAACATCCTCTGACAGATTATCGTATTTAATACTGACCGAGCCGGTATCGATCCTGCCGTTTATTCCTGTTAGTGTTGCATTTTCCCATGTGCTCCAAAGTTCTATATCTGCAGGGCCTGAAGTGATTTCGAGGCTCTTTATCGTGTTGTTATAAAAACTGCGCCATTGATCGGGATATATATTTTTCCCTGCGATATATATTTTTCCGGACCAGGATGAGGTTGTGAAATCCCCAAGGAGATCAATGGCAAAGGCAAGAGTTTTTCCATATTCGCCAGGGAGAACGGCGGAGCCATTAACTTGCATATGGTCTTTTGTGGTTCGCAGGAGAAGATCAACATCCGGGAAGGAGAGATCAGGGTAACTTCCGGTTTTGTCGATATAGGCAACGCTGGTATCTTCAATAGCAATACTTTTTTGTGAGAGCAGCCATAATACGAGGCCGGCCGGTTCCTCAGTTAGTTCGTCGCCATTTTGTTGACCACTGGTAATATTAAAAGAACCGTCACGGTTTCTAACTACGACCAGATCAAAACCGGTGACTGCGATATTGAGTTTTGACATTCCCCTGTCAAAAAGAATGAAGAACGGATTAAAATTGATCGTAGCTTTTTCAAGAGACGATGATTTCATGCCAGATTTATCGAAGGCGCGAATATCCTCGAGGTAAATGTGTGCTGTCCATCCTTCCCAGGAAGCCCGGATATTTTTTATTTTTACATCAAGTCCAGTCCTGTTGTTTATCCATTCGGTTATCTCGTTGTTATAATTATTGATATCGGGGAGGTAATAACGCATTAATGTAACAGCAACCGCTACAGACAGGATTAGTACAGCAGCAAAATACCAGCAGGCATGATACAGACGGCTAAAGAAACGTTTTGGCATTATAAACGTCGTTACATCAAGACAATGTCATATTGTTCCTGGGTATAGAGGGGTTCCACCTGAAAAGTGATTGGTTTGTTTATAAATGCCTCGAGTTCGGCGACGCTCGCTGATTCATCATCCAGCAAGGTATCGACAATTGTCTGCGATGCGACAACCAGGAGTTTATTAGCATCAAATTGCCTGACTTCGCGCAGAACTTCCCGGAATATTTCGAAACAGACAGTTTCCTTGCTTTTCAGGGATCCTCTTCCGTTACATGTTGGACAGGTCTCGCACAGTATATGTTCCAGGCTTTCGCGGGTCCTTTTACGCGTCAGCTGAACAAGTCCAAGCGAAGTCAGTTCGCTGATTATTACTTTCGAATGGTCGCGATCCAGATGCTTCTCAAGCGATCTGAGTACTTGCCTGCGGTGTTCGGCGTCCTGCATATCGATAAAATCGATGATTATTATCCCGCCAAGATTGCGCAAGCGCAGTTGTCTGGCGATGGACTGGGCAGCTTCAAGATTTGTCTTATAGATTGTTTCTTCCAGGTTGCGGTGGCCAACGAATGCACCGGTATTTATGTCGATTGTTGTCATGGCCTCGGTTTGATCGATAATCAAGTAGCCGCCGGATTTGAGCTGGACTTTCTTATCCAGTGCACGCTGGATTTCATCCTCGACAGAATAAAGATCCAGGATAGGATGTTCACCAGAGTAATATTCAATACGGCCGAGAAACTCGGGAACAAACTGTTTGGCAAATTCCATCACGCGGTGATAGGTTTCCTTTGAATCAATCCTGACCCTTTCGATATCTGTCTTGATTAAATCACGCATGGTCCTCATGCTGAGGGGCAGGTCTTCATAAACGATCGACGGTGCCTTGATCTTTTCACTGCTCGCTAATGTCGAATTCCAGAGCTTGTGGAGAAATTCAATATCGCGATACAGTTCTTCTTCAGAAACGCCCTCTGCCGCTGTACGGACTATGAATCCCCCCTTGTTCAGGATTTCTGCTTCCCTTACGGCTGAATGTAATACCACATTATCCTCGTTACCTACGACCAGCTGTGCAATCCCGTTTTGATATTGAAGTATGCAGTTTCGCAGTCGCTCGCGCTCGGCCTCATCCTCGATGCGTTGCGAGATCCCGATATTTGCATAATCAGGGATAAACACGAGATAGCGGGAGGGTAGGGAAAGCCGAGTGGTCAGGCGAGCGCCTTTCGTACCCAGTGGGTCCTTGATGACCTGGACCAGAATCTCCTGGCCTTCCTGCAATACCGTATCAATGGAAGAGGGTTGCAGGTTTTCCTGATTTTCCGGGAGTGTGACATCAGCCAATTCCACGATATCAGAGGTATGCAGAAATCCGGTGCGTTCCAGGCCGATGTCAATAAATGCGGCCTGCATTCCTGGAAGAATCCTGGATACGTGTCCCTTGTAGATATTGCCCACGAGACCACGTCTTTGTGAGCGCTCAATATACACTTCCTGGAGGACCCCGTTTTCAACAAGGGCAACCCGTGTCTCCTGAGGTGTCACATTGATTAGGATTTCTTCGCTCATCGCTGTTTCTGTTTCTTCATGTATTTTAAGAAGATACGTCAATAAGTGTATAAATCAAGCTATATATTTTATGTATTTATCGGCTGCAGGGGGAGAATCTGCAGTTCAGGTGCATCATATCATTTTTCATCCTTACGCATTTGCGACTATAACCCTGCTCATAGAACTCATGGTTGGTAATCCTGATAGACGCGGTAGAATGCTGATATGTCTTCGATAATCCACGAGTTCCTGAAGTTCCTTCCTCAAGAAGCTGTCATAACCGGCGAAGAGTCCCTGCGTGTCTATGAATGCGATGCCCTCTCGGCATACCGTGAATTGCCAGCCTGCGTGGTCCTGCCGGAGACAGTTGAACAAATTCAGGAAATCCTCCGGATCTGCCACCAGGCGGGCGTGCCTGTCGTTGCCAGGGGGGCAGGTACCGGCCTGTCAGGCGGCGCATTACCGGTAGCTGACGGGGTAGTGTTGAGCCTGGCCAAGCTGAACCGAATACTGGAAATTGATCCGGACTTGCGGTTAGCCCGGGTCCAGCCAGGAGTTCGCAACCTCAGTGTTTCTGATGCAGCAGCAGCTTACGGTCTATTTTACGCGCCCGATCCTTCCTCCCAGGTCGCTTGTACAATAGGCGGAAACATTGCTGAAAATTCGGGAGGTGTGCATTGTCTGAAATACGGCCTGACAGTGCACAATGTAATGGGATTAAAAGTGATCACTATTGCGGGCGAGTTGATACAGATTGGCGGTGAGGCACTGGATAGTGCCGGTTATGACCTGCTGGCCCTGATGACCGGATCGGAAGGCATGTTGGGCGTGGTTGTTGAAGCCACACTCAAGCTATTACCAAGGCCTGTGCATCAACAGATGTTGTTGGCTGCCTTTGCATCCGTCGAAGAAGCGGGTAACGGAGTGGCCGATATCATTGCGGCCGGGGTTATTCCTGCCGGCTTGGAGATGATGGACAACCCGGGGGTCAGGGCGGTCGAGGCCTATGTGCATGCCGGTTATCCCACCGATGCCGCAGCAATTCTTCTGTGTGAACTGGATGGTGTTCCTGAAGAGGTCGCAGTAGAAAGCAAACAGGTTATAGAAATCCTGAAAAACGCCGGCGCGACTGAAGTCCGGCTTGCGCGTAACAAACAGGAAGGTGAGCGATTTTGGGCTGGAAGAAAGGCGGCCTTTCCTGCAGTCGGCAGAATTGCCGCGGATTATTACTGTATGGACGGTACGATCCCGCGCAAACATATTGCCAGGGTACTGCAACGAATTACCGAGTTATCAGAGGAATACGAACTTGGTGTTGTTAATGTCTTTCATGCCGGTGATGGCAACCTGCATCCCCTGATCCTTTATGATGTTGCCATACCGGGCGAACTTGAGCGGGCAGAGGAATTTGGTGGCAGGATACTGGAAACCTGTGTTGAAGTAGGTGGTACCATAACCGGTGAGCACGGTGTTGGCATAGAAAAGATCAATCAGATGTGCGTGCAGTTCAAAACTGAAGAATTGACCCAGTTTCACGCAGTAAAGGAGGCATTCGATCCACAGGGATTATTAAACCCTGGAAAGGCCGTACCGACATTAAGACGTTGTGCGGAATACGGCGCCATGCATGTACATGGTGGGAAACTGCCTTTCCCCGACCTCGAGAGATTCTAGCGGTGGAATAAGTTATGGATGATCTGTTCCAATTGTGTGCAAAGGAATGCGTACAGATTATCTCAAGGCTTAACCCGAAGTCTCTTTTATTGATAGGCCCGGAAGAAAATCCGGACCTGAAAGAACTGATCAATATTAATTTCAATGGCAGATTAAATTGCATAGTTAATGCGGATCCCATCAGAAAGCTTGATGCTGGGGAACGGTATGATCTGGTTTATCTGTATGGCCTGGAAAAATTTGATAAGCAAACCGGCTTGCATCTGATAGCCAGCCTCCGAGATATCCATGCGATGCATCTTTTTGTAGTAATACCCTGTGGACGGCAATGGGATACGCAGGATTTCAGAAGTGAATGGTTGCCCGGTGATCTGATCGCTTGTGGCATGCATCAACATAGGCTGTTTGGCGAGGCGGGCAGGCAATTGCTTTTATACAGGTTTGAGTTATCCGATTATAAGACCACGCCGGACTGGTTAAACAGCAAGTACTGGGCCAACCCAGAACTGTTTGACAAGTACCGCTGGTAAATACTTCTCATACATGGTTCCGTCTCATACCGATATCGCGGGCTTTTATGACCGACTGCAACAACAGGTCATCGCAGCTCGCGCTAGCAAGTCCCCCTTGTTTATCCAGGGAGCAAACAGCAAACAATTTTATGGCGGAGAATGCGAGGGTGATATTGTGGATATGCGGCCGTGTCGGGGCATCATTCATTATGACCCAACAGAGCTGGTGATCACTGCCTATGCCGGAACCACAATAGAGGAAGTGGAAAGGACACTGGCCGAACAGGGACAGATGTTGCCTTTCGAACCACCGCGCTTCAGCAAGGAAACCACACTGGGCGGCGCCGTGGCCGCCGGCCTGTCAGGTCCTCGCCGCCCCTACACCGGCAGCGTACGGGATTTTGTTCTGGGAATGAAATGCCTGACAGGACAGGGCGAGATCCTTAAATTTGGCGGTGAGGTTATGAAGAATGTCGCGGGTTATGATGTATCCCGCCTTATGACAGGTGCGATGGGGACGCTGGGGATATTGCTAGAAATCTCCCTCAAGGTCCTGCCTAGGCCGGAATACGAATTGGCATTGTGCAAGGACCTGCCGTTGGCTGATTCCATTCGGTATATGAATACCTGGGGCGGCAAGTTACTTTGTATATCTGGCGCAACCTGTGACGCTGTAGAGGTCCATTTGCGGCTTTCCGGAAAGCAGGTTGCCGTGGAGAAAGCCCTCGAAGGACTGGAGATGCATGAGGACCCGGCAGGGCTCGATTATTGGAGGCGGTTAAGAGACCACCAGCTTGGTTTTTTCAGCCTGGCTGCCGGCGAGTCCCTCTGGCGGATTTCCGTGCCGGCCAACAGACCGATGCTGGCTATAAATGGTGAATGGTTGATTGACTGGGGCGGGGCACAACGCTGGTTGAAAACTACTGAATCCGCAAGTCAGATTCGGGCGCTAGCACAATCGCTTACCGGTCATGCCACGCTTTTTAGAAGTACCGGCGATAGAAATGAAACCTTTCACCCCCTGCCTGGAGTTATCAAACGCTTGCACCTGCAACTTAAGGATGCCTTTGATCCAGACCATATCCTGAACCGGGGGCGAATGTATCCCGATTTTTGATCCCGATGCAGACGTTTATCGCAAAAGACCTGATCGATACTCCGGAAGGCAAGGAAGCCAACCGGATATTACGTAGTTGCGTGCATTGCGGTTTTTGTACTGCAACGTGTCCGACTTACCAGTTGCTTGGCGACGAACTGGACGGGCCCCGTGGACGTATCTACCTGATTAAAAGTCTGCTTGAGGGTAAGCAGGCAACGCGCAAGACACAGTTCCACCTTGACCGTTGTCTCACCTGTCGTGCCTGTGAAACAATCTGTCCATCCGGTGTCGAATATGGCCGTTTGCTCGATATCGGAAGACAGCAGATTGAAGCAAAGGTGCCTCGTTCATTCATGGATCGAGTTAAGCGCCTTGTAATTTTAAAGACACTGCCCTACCGTCCGCGGATCTCAGCCCTGGTGTTTTGCGGGCGGCTGCTGCGTCCCCTGATGCCAGCCAGATACAAAAAACTTTTTTCAAAACCAGACCTAGTCAAAAAGCCTCGAACTCTAAATCATGGGCGCAGGGTGATTCTCTTTCGTGGTTGTGTACAGTCCTCATTGACCCCTCAGACTAACCGGGCAACGGCCCGCTTACTGGATAAACTGGGTATTACCGTGATCGAGACGGAGAATGAGGGCTGTTGCGGGGCACTGCCACATCACTTGGGACAGCCTGCCACCCAATTTATAAAAAACAATATCGATGCCTGGTGGCCTTATATTGAAGAAGGTGTTGAGGCCATTATCAATACGGCCAGTGGTTGTGGTGTCATGTTGAAGGACTATGCTTACCTGCTGCGAAATGATCCTGCATATGCACGGAAAGCACAAAAGGTATCGGAAATGACAGGGGACATCAGCGAATTATTCACTTCGGGAGAAACAGACAAACTGGTTGGAATGATTAATAACAGTACCTTGCGGATTGCCTTCCAGTGTCCCTGCACTCTTCAACACGGCCAGAAACTGAAAGGCAGGACCGAGGAAATTTTAACAGGGCTGGGTTTCAAGCTATGTCATGTAAGAGACAGCGTATTGTGTTGTGGTTCTGCCGGCACCTATTCAATATTCCAACCGGAATTATCATCAACGCTCCGGGAAAAAAAGATCAGAAATCTGCTCGCAGAAAAGCCCGATGTAATTCTGACGGCGAATATCGGGTGCCAGTTACATTTACAACAGTCAACTGAAGTGCCGGTCAAGCACTGGATTGAATTCCTCAACGATGTAATCTAGCCTGCTTTAAAATCTTCCATCAGTTCATCGCATGCCAGGTACCGTCCGTTTTCCTGCAGGCGGTTCCGTGCACGATCTCCGCCCGGCCGTCGATTACGGCTTCCGTTGTGTAGTCACGGCATGGTCCGGTGGCTGTTTCATAAGTGTGTGTAGGTGTGACATTGTATTCAATGTCAGTATCAGGATTCGTCCAGCTGGCAGTGGTACCGGTGGGTGCTGTCTCCAGCGCTTCCTGTGCCCTGTAGTGATCCAGCTCATCCATCTGTTGGCCAATTGAACCGCCAAGGTAACCACCCACCAGTGTCCCGATCGCTACAGCGGCCAGTTGTCCGGTGCCACTTCCGACATGGCTGCCGATAAATGCCCCGGTACCACCGCCGACAATCGTACCTATGTCTTGCTTCGTCGGGTTACAGGCAGCCAGCGTAATAGCGATACCTGCAATTAATACTAATTTGTAGTGAGAATTTCTCATCTTCTCTCTCCAGTTACAGATTCAGAATATGAATATTTGATCTGGTAGAGAGTAAAATGCGCTACAAGTTCTGTATCTGGGCAAACATGGGAAAAAATCCCGCAGCCTTGGCAGAAAAGATATCAAAGCGGGTATGAATGTATTACCTGAGGGGATAAATCAGAAGTCATCCAGATAGCTTTCGTCGAAAGTATCCTCATATTGTTCCTGTGGTGGATTGCCGTCATAGATCAGGTATTGCCGACGCTGCAAATAGGCCTCGCGGGTAAAGATGTAAGGATCAATTGCCGCTTCATCCCTTAACCTGGTGGCCTCTAACAGGTTAGCACGGGTATTAATGGTGTATAAGATAGTCAATGGCCAGGCTATAACCGCGTCGGCATAGAATAATGGGCTGAGCAGATATGTCGGTACCAGATTAGGGAGATTACGACCGGTGTTTGGTCCCAGTACCGGGACAAAGATATAAGGTCCCTGTCCCAGACCCCAGACGGCGAATGTCTGTCCCAGGTCTTCTTGGTGTTGCGGCATATCTATTGGGGTACTGACGTCGTATAGTCCCCCGATGCCAAATGTCGAGTTATATACAAAACGCAGTACGTCCTGTGTTCCCTGGTAAAACTTGCCTTGCAAATAGGAGTTCAGGATTACATTGAGATATAACAGATTGGAAAAGAAATTCGTTATCCGTTGCCGGGCATATTCGGGTGTCACCTTTACATAACCTTCCGCCGCCGGTTTTATCAGGTATCGGTCCAAGGTGTCTGTAAAATTGTAGGAAACACGGTTTGCTGATTCAAACGGATCGGTGTTTTCAGGAGTAGTTTGATTGCCGGCACATCCAACGACAACAAAAACAATAGACAAGACCAGAAAAGACCTCGCAATGCAAAGGAAGCTTTTATTTATCATTATTTTCCCCAAAGTCTCCTGCTTGAAACCGATTGGTGCTTGGTTAAAGCTATAGAAAATAGATTTATTCTATTGTTTTTAAAGTATGGATTTTACTGTTCAGTTCGCTGACCAGGCCCTCATACCCCTGCTTTTCCATCATGGTTCCGTATTCCGCACGTTTCAGGGACAGGTCATTCACACCATTGGCAATGACGCTGATTATATACCAGTTGCCCTCGTTTTCATGCAATATGTAATCAAATCTTACCGGCTCATCATTGGCCTGAAGCATTTCAGTCTTGACAACTACCCGGCCCTTATTCAAATCCTGCTGTTCCAGCGTCTTGAATTTCTGATTGGAATACTCGCTGAAACGTGAGGCATAGGTGCTTACACTGAGGTCATTAAACAGGTCGATGAATTCCTTTTGTTGTGTTTCATCCAGTGTCTTCCAGTGACGGCTGAGGATAATCCTGGCAATCGCCGGAGTATCAAACGAATTAGTAATTACCGGTGACAGGAGCTTGTATCGTGCTGAGAATTTTTCCGGGGTCTGCATAGCCTCAATCAGGGAACGATGCAGATTCTCAACGACCTGGGTGGCGCCGGTGCCTTCCTCTGAAAGACAGACAGGTGTAACTAACACGGTACAGAGTAGGATAAAAACAGTAAATGATCCAAGTCTTATCATAAATATTCCCAGGTTGAATATATAAAATTTTACACATTTAACTATTGTCATGTTTTTGACTGTGAAGCCGGGCCAGGAGTTGCATCATTTTGATGCGGGGGCAGAATAGTGCCTGTTTTTCCAGCGGGCACCGCTCCTGAATAGGTGATGGTAGGCGGATGACCAAGTAATCAGCAAATAGAGAGTGCCGCTCAAAGGTAACGTCAGGGCCCAGGCCGGGTGGATAGCATAATAACGGAGTGTTGGCAGATAACAGGACATCATGATCATCAGGGCAAGCAGCCCCGTGATGTGTGAACCGATGCAAAGATCCAGCACGGGAGATACAAAGGCTGCCAGCATCAAAACCGTACATAACAAGAGCAAGGTCCAGGAATGCCGTAACTGGGTAAAAGCGGTGCGTGCAACCATCTCCCAAATCACATCAAGCCGGTCATAGCTCCGCAGGCTGATGGCGGAGTGAGTGAGGCCTATCCATGTCTTGCCACCACAGTTCTTGATCTTCCTTGCCAGTGCACAATCGTCTATCAGGTTTCCGCGCAGGCAGGCAAAGGCCCCGAGTTGTTCCAGAAGTTGACGCTTTACCAATATCACGCCGCCGGCTGCGGCGGCGATATGCTGTGAAGGCGAATTGGATAATCTGAATGGATAGAGCAGCTTGAAGAAAAAAATAAACGCCGGCATCAGCAATTTCTCCCAGGCACCCTGCATCCGCAGGCTCGCCATCAAGGAAAGCATATCCAGGCCTTCACTCTCAAATTTTGCCAGCAGTGTATGCAATGTCCCAGGTTGCAGATAGATATCTGCATCCAGCAACAGTATCAGTTCAGTATCGACCCGCTGGCGGCCCTGTTCCAGGGCCCATAATTTACCGCTCCATCCCTCCGGGAGTGCCTCACCAGGAATGACCCTCAGGTTGGATAGGCCCTGCTCCAGGGCGATGGCGCTGGTCCGGTCCGAAGACTGGTCATCGATCAGGAGAATTTTAAGGGAAGGGTCCTGGCCAGCCAGTCCTCGAAGGGTCTTGCCAATGACGGCCTCTTCATTGCGGGCTGGGATCAGGATAGTCAGCTGTGAAAGGTCATGTAATTCAACAGCCTGCTCGGCATCCAGGCTTTCGCGTGTACTCCACGGCCGCCAGGGTAGGAAAATTATTATGACCCAGACCAGTAATCCGGGCAGAGCCAGCAGGCTCCAGTCCATCACGCAACTTGTTTGTTACTGCTGCAGGACCCGGCTGTTTTTTCCTGATTTGAGATCAGTACAGGTTTTTGCACCGCTGAATCATCGTAGAGCACCGGCAATTCAGGTGCCATTGGTCCGCTAGTGCGTGGTCCCTTGATGAAGACCTTCAACGCCTTCCAGGGACGCCGGAAGGTGTCATCAACGGCCGTGGCCTCATATCCACAATGGACCATGCAATTAGCACATTTGGGGTTGCGTCCGGTACCGTAATTTTCCCATGCAGTATCGTTCATCAGGCCCTTGAAGCTGGTTGCATAGCCTTCACCCACCAGGAGATAACAGGGTTTCTGCCAGCCAAAAACATTCCGGGTGGGATTGCCCCAGGGTGTACATTCATAAGTCTGGTTCCCCGCTAGGAAGTCCAGGTAAAGCCCAGACTGGTTGAAGCGCCATTTCTTTCCCCTGCCGAGCTTGAAGATATTCCGGAACAGTTGCTTGCTTTCCTTCTTCTTCAGAAACACATCCTGGCGCGGGGCACGTTCATAGCTGTATCCGGGGGATATGGTCACACCCTCTACGCCCAGTTCCATGGCCGTGTCCATGAATTCTGCAACCTCTTCGGCCGATTCGCCCTGGAACAAGGTGCAGTTGATGGTTACCCGGAAACCACGCCGACGCGCCTCCCTGATGACTTCTACGCACTTGTCAAAGACACCTTCACGGCATACTGAGGCATCATGGCGATCACGGTTGCCATCCAGATGGATGGAAAACGTCAGATAAGGCGAGGGACTATAATCATCCATGCGGCGCTCTAGTAACAGGGCGTTGGTGCACAGATAGACAAACTTTTTCTTGTAGATAAATCCTTTGACAATATCCGGCATCTCCTTGTGAATCAGGGGTTCGCCACCGGCGATAGAGACAATCGGTGCGCCGCATTCATCAATGGCCTGCATGCATTCGTCGTAGCCGAGTCGTTTATCGAGGATATCTTCGGGATAGTCGATCTTGCCGCAGCCGGCGCAGGCCAGGTTACAGCGGAACAGGGGTTCGAGCATTAGTACGAGGGGATACTGTTTTTGACGTCTGATTTTCTTGCCAATAATATACTTGGCTACCCGGTATTGCTGAATCAGCGGGACACTCATTAATTCTCTCTCCCAGTATTTAATTGTTTGTTGTTACTGCCGGATTTCCTGAAAATTTCCTACAAAAAGAGTAAGATATATGATGCGCTGCAAAATGTACAGTCAACCGGCCTGAAAATGCGATGAATTTAGCCGAGATGCCAGGCCATTTGTGGGCAGCATACCCCGTAAAATAAAGACCGATTTTTTAAGGTGAAGTATTTCAATTTCTCTTATATATTCCTATAAATCATGAATTATCCAATCAAGACGCCATTACTGGATGGTATCAATTCGCCAGCCGATTTAAGAAAGTTACCGGAGTCGGACCTGGTCTCTCTGGCTTCCGAACTGCGGGAATTCCTGCTGCATTCCGTCAGTACCAGTGGCGGTCATTTTGCTGCCGGTCTGGGCACGATAGAATTGACCATTGCTCTGCATTATATCTTTAATACGCCGGACGACCGGCTGGTTTGGGACGTGGGACACCAGGCCTATCCACACAAGATCCTGACCGGGCGCAAGGACCGCATGCATACCATCCGGCAGTGGCAGGGGCTGGCTCCCTTTCCGAAACGCGATGAAAGTGAATACGATACCTTTGGTGTAGGGCATTCCAGCACCTCTATCAGCGCTGCCCTTGGGATGGCCATTGCAGCTCAGCAAACCGGCAGTGATCGCAAGGCAGTGGCGATTATTGGGGATGGCGGCTTGACAGCCGGTATGGCCTTCGAGGCGCTGAATCATGCCGGGGATATCGGGGCCAATCTCCTAGTCATCCTGAATGACAATAATATGTCCATCTCTCCCAACGTCGGTGCTTTGTCCAACCGCTTTGCCCAGCTGTTGTCGGGGAAGATCTATACCACTATGAAAAAGGGCAGCAAGAAGGTCCTGTCGAAGATGCCAAATGTTTGGGAACTGGCGCGCCGGGCTGAGGAACACATGAAGGGGCTGATCATGCCGGGGACCCTGTTCGAGGAATTCGGTTTTAATTATATCGGCCCCATTGATGGTCATGACTTGCCGACCCTGTTGACCACAATCAGGAATATCAACAAGCTGGAAGGGCCGCAGTTCCTGCATATCATAACCCGCAAGGGCAAGGGCTATGCCCCGGCTGAAGAAGACCCGGTTAAGTATCATGGTGTTACGCCGTTTGATCCCGACAAGGGGATAGTGCCTTCACCTAAAAAGGAACCCAAAAAGCCGACCTACAGTGATGTATTTGGAAGCTGGGTCTGCGATATGGCGGCCATGGACAAGCGCCTGGTTGCCATTACGCCAGCCATGCGAGAGGGTTCCGGCCTTGTACGATTTGAGCAGGAGTACCCGGATCGTTATTTCGACGTTGCCATTGCCGAGCAGCACAGTGTGACAGTTGCGGCGGGTATGGCCTGTGACGGACTTAAGCCCGTGGTTGCGATTTATTCGACTTTCCTGCAGCGTGCATATGACCAGCTGGTTCATGATGTGGTCGTTCAGAGCCTGCCAGTCCTCTTCGCTATCGACCGGGCCGGTGCAGTTGGGGCGGACGGGCCAACCCATAATGGCAGTTATGATCTGAGTTTTATGCGTTGCCTGCCGAATATAGTGATCATGGCACCCGCTGATGAAAACGAATGCCGACAGATGCTCTATACGGGATTCCGGCTGGACCAGCCGGCCGCCGTCCGGTATCCCAGGGGAACCGGCATGGGAGTCGAAATCCAGAAAGAGATGATGACCTTACCTGTCGGCAAGGCGGTGATACGCAGGCAGGGCAAGGGGATTGCCATTCTCTCATTTGGCGCATTGTTGCAGACCGCACTGGATGTGGCGGAAGAATTGGATGCCACAGTTGTCAATATGCGTTTTGTTAAGCCACTGGATGAAGAGATGGTGCTGCAACTCGTTTCCGGTCATGACCTGCTCGTTACTTTGGAAGACAATGTGGTTCAGGGTGGGGCCGGCAGCGGTGTGAATGAATTTCTCGCGGACCGTGGTATTGTCCACCCGGTGATTAATTATGGTATGCCGGACCGGCTGTTAGCACATGGATCACGGGAGGATATGCTGAAAGACGCGGGGCTTACCAAAGAGGGCCTGCTGGCATTTATCCAGCGTCACACAGGCAAGGGCGGGGCGAACAAGATAGTCAGCAGCATCTGAATCGATATTAATGCCGGTGATGTATACCGGCCTGGCCTTGTTACCCGACTATTTCTCCCATTTTTTTTACGAGGCGTGTCATATCATCCTCGTTGATATCCCCCATTGCCGAGATCCGGAAAATGGTCCTGGATAGGTCACCTTGACCAGCATAGATCACGTATCCTTTTGCCTTAAGGGCATCGTGCAACTGTTGATAGCTGCAACCTACCGGCAAATTGTAGGCATGTAGCACACAGGAGCAATCAGAGGACGCCAGTAGCGGTTGAATGCCGAGAGCCACGAACCCGTTACGGACGATCTGCATGCGTGAGAGGTAATCTTGTTGCCGCTGTTTACGGCCACCATTGTCATTCAATTCATCCAATGCCTCATCTAAGGCATAGAAACACTGTACCGATTGGGTAAACGGAGTGCCGCCTTTGTCCTGTTGATGCAAATACCGGTTCAGGTCAAGATACAGGGAACGTGCCGTAACAGTCTGGTCATTGAGGGCCTTGCGCCGGACAATTACGAAGGAGGTCCCGGGCACGCCGTGTAAGCACTTATTGGCCGTAGCCGCGCATGCCATAATGTTCCATTCCAGGAATGACAGGTCTTCCGCACCGAAGCTGCTGACGCCATCAAGCAAGAGCTCGACACCGTGTTTCCCGCACAACTCTCCAATCCCTGAAATCTGGTTCAGGCGTCCCGTGGTGGTTTCATGATGGACGACGGCAAGGTGCGTGATTGATTTTTTAGTTAGTTCACGCTCAAGTGCCTCCAGGTCGATTTCGCTCCCCCAGTCTTGGTGAAGGTGTTGGTGGGAGATACGGTGAATTGCAGCGATATTTGTCATGCGTTCACCATAGATCCCGTTCTCGATAACCAACAGCCTGCCATTATCAGGTACCAGGCTTGTTATCATGGCCTCGACAGCGGAGGTACCGGAGCCTGTCAGCAGCACTGTTGCCCATTCGTCCCGCGGCAGGTTATAGATATCCAGCAATTTGTTGCGGATATTATCCTGCAATACGCTGAACTCTGGTTCACGATGGCACAGGTCCGGATTGAGCAGTGCCTTGCGTACCCGACTGCTCAATGTGACCGGCCCGGGGTTAAGAAGTAATTGCCTGTTCATCAGAATGTCGTATGGATGTGTTGCATCAGCCGTCTCAGAACCTGTTCCGGTGATACATTAGGCCGTGGCAGGTCCTTCAGGGTGCCCGTGGAAATCTTTAAATGACCAAAGCGGGGCCCGTCAATATTTTCCAGGGACAACAATTCGTTTACCAGCTCCGGGTTATCACCATCATAACTTGCGGCATAACCACAGGCCGCGGCAATGTCCGCAAAACGGACATTTGCTGAAACAGTTGCCTGGGCGCCTGTGGAATCATGGGCTTCGTTGTCCAGAACAAGGTGAACAAGGTTATTGCCTGCGTAAGTCCCGATGGTGGCCAAGTTACCCATGCGCATGAGAGCGGCACCGTCCCCTTCAATAATGATCACTTTAAGATCGGGGCGTGCCAGCGCCAGGCCCAGGCCCAGCGATGAGGCGCAACCCATTGAACCCACCATGTAGATTTGATTGGGACGGTCTTGGATGGCAAACAGCTCCCGCCCGGTAAAACCGGTGGTCGCGATCAAAACCGTCCTATCCTCCGGTGCAAGTGTAATAAGCCGTTCCAGTACTTCGCTGCGTTGGCTTCTTGTCCCGTTACGGTTAAAACTCCGCCGTGCCACCTTTCTTTCAGAGAGGTCATTAATTGGCGTCTTTTTCAGAGTATGCGGACTCACGGTCCCTTTCTCCATGATAAAGCCGTAAGGCCGTTGCTCTTTTTCCATGAAATCAATCGCCCTTGCCAGAGCGGGACTGATGGCTGCCGGTTCCTGGGGAAACGTCTCCCAGGGTACCTGCATGGTGTCCAGGAGTTCCCCGGTGATGCGGCCCATTAATTCATGTTGTGGTTCATCCTTTACGCCGGGAGCTCCGCGATGAGTTGTAATGAGGATCATGGGGATCCGGAATACCCAGGCCAGTGAGGTCATGGGACTTACGGCATTGCCGAGGCCGGAATTCTGCATCATGACAATCGAACGCTCTCCGCCAATCGCAGCACCGGCCGCAGTTGCCAGGGCATCTCCTTCGTTGGCAGAGGAGACATAGTCGAGCGAATCATCATTAATCACATAATTAATAAATGGAGTCAGGAAAGAGCAGGGGACACCCGTGTAGCGCTTGAAGCCTTTTGCCCTGGCAGCTTCAACAAATTCCCTGGCCTCGATCATGGCAACGGTATCCCTTCAAGATTCCTGCTCAGGCCTTGGTAAAGTCGCCGGCACGGTCGATGTCTTGCAGTGTATTGACGTCCAGCCAATGCCCGTGAATGTAGTGTACCTTGACAGGGATGTCCTGTTTGACCAAGTGATTCAGCAGATCCGGGAGGGTCAATTGGGTAAAATCTTCCCGTTGCTGCAATTCACCCAGGCCCTGTTTCAGCCAGTTCAGGCCGTTGCCGCGGATGCGCAGCATGCCTATCCAGCGGCCGGAAGGCTCGCCTAAGTCAGTCTTCTCATCTTCCGAGATATGTTTCAGGCTGATGTCCTGCCGGAACATACTCCGGTCATCAGTGCGGGAACAATAGGCATAATCGGGTTTTCCACTAATGGGGCTGTTGTCCAGGTCGGAATCCACGACCATCACAATATCGCCATCCAGTTCAAGCAGGTCGTCTAGGATATAACTCCTGAATAACAGGTCACCGTAGGTGATAATCATGTCCTCGTTGAAATCCTGTTCTGCACAGAGCAGGGAGGTCAGCTCACCGGTGGTTTCATATTCATTATTAATACGCAATGTGATACCAGCGGTATCGATGGCATCATGTTTATAGCCGGCAACCACGGTAGTCTGGTTAATGGATTGTTTCTTGAATTCATCTAGCAACCGTCTCAGGAGTGTTTTACCACCGATTGAAAGCATGACCTTGGGGCGATCATGTGTTAGTTCATGCAAGGCGTTTCCGCGGCTTGCCGCCAGCACGATTGCATGGGTCTCCGGTCTGCCTGGGTGCAGGTAACGTTCCTGCGCGCGAGTCAATTCATCGGCACCCTGCAGGGTAAAGATGCGTTTGATCGGCGCAATCCTGTCTTCAAGATTCGCAACCGACTTGTTCTCGAAGATTTCCCTGCTGGCCTTCTCCATGGCGGCAACTGCTGCCCGGATCATATGATTGGCCCAGATTACCAGGTTGACCCCCGCCTTGTGAAAGACTTCGACCGGTGTGCTGTAATAAGTCGTAGGGACGATAATCAAGGGTAAGCGCCTGGCCCATTCATGAGAGAATTCCAGTATTTCATCGGGCTTTGATAATTTGCTGTGAATCAGTATGCCGTCCGCCCCGGCCTCATGATAGGCCTCGGCCCGCTTCAAAGCCTCGGACATGCCCCAACCTGCAATCAAGGCCTCTATGCGGGCAATGATGCAAAAGTCCGGGTCGTCCTGGCTGTCCTTGCCGGCCTTTATCTTGCCGCAGAATTCGTCTACATCGGCAAGGGGCTGGCGTTCACCATTGATGAAGCTGTTGATCTTCGGGAACTGTTTATCCTCGATGCATACACCGGCGATATAACGTTGCTCCAGCTTTTTCACCAAGCGTCGCATGTTGTTGAAATTACCATAGCCGGTATCGCCATCCAGAAGGATCGGGATACGGGTGACATCGGACATGAATTCCAGCATGTCGACGATCTGTGTCCAGCTTGCTTCGTTACTATCTCGCACTCCGAACTGTGCCGACATTGCAAGCCCGCTGCCCCAGATCCCTTTGAAGCCTGCCTCTTCGGCAATACGTGCAGAGATACCATTGTGTGCCTCTAGGATAAATTCAAGATCGGGTGATTCCAGCAGGCGACGTAACTGGGTGCTTTTCCCGGGGTTTGATTGTTTAATTTGTGTCGCCATTTTCAGTTTATTTGCATTATTTGAGGCAGAATATCGCTTTTTGCCCGTTCTACGTCTTCCGGGAAATCAATTTCAATCCATCTCAGTCCTGTCACGTCTTCGTAGCCGAAGTCACCCGGTGTTTCCAGCAGAAGATCACGGATACATTCTTCATAAGGCTGTTGGTCTTTTCCCTGATTCAGGTAGTCCCTCGTTACACAGATTAATTTACTGGCCGTATCAGCAGTAAACCTGAAGAATCCTACTGATTCGCCCTGCAAATCAAATTCAAGTTGTGGATCGATCTTTTTTCTGAATTCCACGATCATTCCATTCCTGACACACAACTTGACCGGTTCTTCACCAGGGATAAAGTCCTGATCCAGCAAAAAGCAATTTTTATGATCCGTTTGTAACAGACGTTCAATCATACGCTGATCATATAACACGTCGGCATCCATGAGGATGAAATCTTCATCGGTATCAAGGGATTCCAGGCCAGCCAGCAAACTGATATTGCTACCCTTGCGATACTCGGGATTATTTACTGTCCGTACAATATCTTCAGCTCCGGCTTGTGAGATTGCCTCCCGAATCATTTCAGCTTCATAGCCTGTGACAATGATAATCTCCGAAACAGCATAGTGCCTCAGGATATCCAGGTGACGGCTTAACAGGCTCCTGCCATTGAATTCGAGCAGGCATTTGGGCCTATTATCGCCGGCTCCGCCGAGCCGTTGGCCGATACCGGCTGCAAGTATCAGAGTTTTCATAGAGGTACGATATAAAAAGTTTGAGAAAAACTGGTGCTTTGCCGGTTTTGGTCTATTGTTCCAGAAACTGATGCGGGCAGGGCCCGGATTAAAAAACTGTCAAGATACAGCAGTTTACAGTAGTATTGTAAATAGAGTTAATAAAAATGTAATTATAGGGACAGAAGCATAACAAAGAAAGACGATGACCGCCGGCGTACCTGAAAAACTGGGTAAATATGAAATAAAGCGACAGATTGGCCGTGGCAGCATGGGCATGGTCTATGAGGGATATGATCCCTTTACGGACCAGCTTATAGCGGTGAAGGTTGCGCGTAGTGATGCCCTGAAGAACCCGGAGGCCGGCGCCCGTTTTCGCAAGATGTTTTTTAATGAAGCCCACACGGCCGGTAAGCTAAAGCATCCCAACATTGTCGAGATACTGGATGCCGGTGTGGATGGTGAAGCCTGTTATATCGTCATGGAACTGGTGCAGGGAGGCAAGACTCTCAAACAGTATTGTACCCCCGACAATCTGTTGCCTTATCGTCAGGTGATAGAGATCATGTTCAAGTGCGCAAAAGCCCTGGACTATGCACATCGTGAGGGTGTTATTCATCGCGACATCAAGCCCACCAATATACTGGTTACTAATGACATGGATATCAAAATCGGTGATTTCAGTATTGCCCATTTGATAACGGCAGAAACCGCAGCCACCATGCCATTGGGATTCGTAGGGTCACCCCGTTACATGTCCCCGGAACAGGTACAGGAAGACACCATCACCAATCAGACCGACCTGTTTTCCCTTGGCATAGTGATGTATGAATTGTTTACAGGCAAACACCCCTTCGCAGCCGATGGTTTCTCGCGCCTTATTCACAAGATTATTAATGAAATACAACCGCCAATGAGAACCTATCGGTCAGATATCCCCGAGATCCTGGATAAGATTGTTTATCATGCCCTGGAGAAAGACACCAACAAGCGTTACAAGATGGGGCTGAATCTTGCCGGCGATTTGAGCTTGGCATTCGATTATCTGGAACAACCCAAAGAGGATCTGGCCGAGAAGGAGCGGTTCAAGCTGGCAAACCAGCTGGATTTCTTCAGGGGTTTCCCGGAGGCGGAGGTCTGGGAAGTGATTCGCGCCTGTGCCTGGCAGGAATATGAAGAGGGCAGTGAGATCGTAATGCAAGACGATATAGATGATGCATTTTACCTGATTGCCTCCGGATCTGTGGATGTCCTTAATGAAGGCAAGGCTGTCGGCAGACTGGTTCAGGGGGACTGCTTCGGTGAAATAGGCAGACAGGGGAAGATCTCACGTAATTTTACGATCGCGGCAAGGGAATACGTCAGACTGATGAAGATAGCCGCCACATTGATAGATCAACTCTCAGTCGGTTGTCAGTTACATTTTAATAAGGTCTTTTTGCGGACGCTGGTCAAGAGACTGTCACTGGCAAACATGAGTGAGCACAGCTAAGGTTTTTCCCAGGTTGTTTATTGATTTCTGAAACGCTTAATCAATTGACGTGTTGAAGGATCAATGTCCCGGTTGTCTGTTTTTCCTTCCAGTTCATTATTGATGTCCCGGGCAATCTTTTTCCCCAGTTCAACGCCCCATTGATCATACGGGTTAATATCCCAGATACAGGCCTGCACAAACACCCTGTGTTCATACATCGCGAGAATCATACCCAGTGTTTCGGGTGTGAGTGATTCATACAGTATTGTTGTGCTTGGGTGGTTTCCTTCAATTTTCTGGTCCGCTTTGATCCCGGTTTGATCAAGGTTACCCCGCATCAGGGCCTCCCCCTGTGCAACGCAGTTTGCATATAGCAGGCGCTGATATTGGCTGTCTTTACCATGGGAAGTACAGGCTACAAGAAACTCGACCGGAATATAGCGCGTGCCCTGGTGTAGTAGCTGCATGAATGCATGCTGGCAATTTGTCCCGGTTCCTCCCCAGATGATGGCGCCAGTTTGATAGTTAACCGGTTTGCCCGCCTGGTTCACATGTTTGCCATTACTTTCCATGAATAACTGTGACAGGTAATCTGGCAAGAGGTTGAGTGATTGATCATACGGAATCACGGCCAGCGTCTCAGCGCCGAAAAAATTGATGTGCCAGATATCCAGGAGAGCAAGTATGACAGGTATATTCTCTTTCAGCGGTGCTTGCCTGAAGTGCCAATCCATTTTTTCAGCACCTGCCAGTAACTTACGAAAATTATCCATACCAATAGACGCGGCGACCGGCAGACCAATAGCACTCCAGACGGAATACCTGCCACCCACCCAGTCCCATATTGAAAAAACCCTGTCTGGTGTAATGCCAAATGCCTCCGCCGCAGCCGCGTTTGCTGTGACCGCCACCATTTGCTGACAGGGGTCATCAGCACCGAATTTTGCCAGCCAGTCATTGACAGTTGCGGCATTTGTTACCGTCTCAAGCGACGAGAATGACTTTGAGGCGACAATGAACAGGGTTTTTTCAGGATCAACACTCGCCAGAACCTGGTCAATCTCCCGATTGTCTATATTGGCAACAAAGTGAACGTTAATAGAAGGGCTTGCGATTCCCAGTAATGCGTCCACGACAAGCCGGGGGCCAAGGTCGGAACCGCCTATGCCGATATTGACGAGGGTATCGACCGGTTTGCCGCTGAAGCCCCTAATCTCGCCAGCATGAAGTGCATTGACAAAATTCTCCATGCGATTTATCTCGTCCTTTACCTGTGTAAACACATGGGTATTATTGACCGTAAGTTTGTGATCCTCGCTTGCTCGCAGGGCGTAGTGCAGGGCAGGCCGGTTTTCCGACCGGTTAATGTTTTTCCCACTGAATAGTGCGTTCATGCAATTTTGTAGATTAATCGCTGTCAGGTCGAGCAGCAGGTCCATGGTCTCGCCGGTGATGGGATGTTTGGAAAAATCAATAAAAAGCGGTCCAAATTCAAGGGAAAATTGCCTGGCACGTTCCGGATTAGAGGCAAAGAGATCTTTAATATGCAGGTTCGATACTTCCTGCTGGTGCTTTTTAAGTTTTTTCCAGACAGGCGAAGCGCTAATGCTGGTTGCATCCATTATTTGGTGGCAAGGGATATGTTAAAGATGGATATGATTGCTACCAGCTGGTACCGCTGATATAACTTTCCAGCTGAGTAATAATGAATTCCTTGTCAGACAGCATTGACGACATGACGTCCATAACAGACAGCATGCCGATTGGTTTTCCGTCCTCGACTACTGGCAAATGCCGAAAGTGATGTTTTGTCATGGTAGCCATGCAATCTTCAATATTCTGATCAGGCGACATGTAGAAAACTTTCTCCGTCATGATCTCCCTGACCTGTGTATTTTTTGATGATCTGTCCTGCAGCACAATCTTGCGTGTATAGTCTCTTTCCGAAAAGATACCAGCAAGCCTGTTGTTTTCTATGACCAGCAAGGCACCAATCCCCATTTCACTCATCAGTTTAATAGCATCGTAGACGAGTGTATCAGGTGACACATGATGGATTTTATACCCCTTGTTTTCCAGAAGTTGACGTACTGTAGCCATGGGAGCCTGTCTCCGCTTGAATTGGTTAAAATCTGGGTTTATTTCTTACTTTACAAACTATAATTCCGGCATCGTGTGATAGCAATCTCAATATTAAGATAATTTTAGGATTCATGAAGTTATATTGCTATTCTATTGTAGAATAATTGATGACTAACGTAATATCTCCATGTATTTAATATATGGAAATTAGAGAATCATCCGTAATTTATAATATCTTTCAAAAGGTTGTCAGGTAAATAATCAGATCATTAAATATATATGATGGCAATACCCAAAAAACTTGGTAAATATGAGGTTGCTAAAGAGATTAGTCGTGGCAATATGGGGATAGTCTATCTTGGTTATGATCCCTATATTGATCGCCAGGTTGCCATCAAGGTCGCTCATTCAGACTCACTGAATGATCCGGAATCCGGACAGCGGTTCCGTAAGATGTTTTTCAATGAGGCCCATACAGCTGGCCGTTTGACCCATCCAAATATCATAAATATTTATGATGCCGGCGTGGACCAGGATACCTGCTATATCGTGATGGAATACATCAAGGGCGGTGGTACGCTCAAGAAGTATTGCAAGCCGGAAAATCTCCTGCCGGTCGAAAGGGTAGTCGAAATGATCTTTAAATGTGCAAAGGCCCTGGATTATGCACATCGGATGGGCATTGTGCATCGCGATATCAAGCCATCAAACATCCTTGTGACTGAGGACCTTGATGTAAAGCTGGGTGATTTCAGTATTGCCCATATTAATAAGGCCGATTCAACTGAAACCAATACTGAAGGGGTAATGGGGTCGCCACGCTATATGTCACCCGAACAACTCAAGGAGGAATACGTCACAGGTCAATCCGATCTTTTCTCACTCGGGCTGGTGATGTATGAACTCCTTACAGGTAAACACCCCTTTATGGCGGATAATTTTTCCCGTCTGGTACACCGGGTACTCACAGAGCCTGCACAGCCTGTGCGTGAATTACGGCAGGATATACCAGATTCACTGGCAGCCATTGTTAGCAAGATACTTGAGAAGGATATTTCCAAGCGTTATGCAATGGGGCTTGATCTGGCAACTGATCTCAGCAAGGCATTTGATAATCTGGAAAAACCTGAAGTCGATATCTCTGAAGAGGAAAAATTCAATGCCATTAAGCAGCTTGAATTTTTTATGGGTTTTACGGACTCGGAAATATGGGAAATACTGCGCGCCAGTTCCTGGCAGAGTTTTGATGATTCCAGGGACATCATTGTGGAAGGGGAACTGGACGACTGTTTCTATATTATTATCGAGGGCAAGGTTTCGGTCTGGAAAAATAACAGAAGTATCCGGACCCTGGAAAAGGGTGATTGTTTTGGAGAGATGGGCTATCTCGCCAAGACCAAACGGACTGCAAGCATCAAATCCGACGGCAGCACATCGTTGCTGAAAATCAATTCCACTGTCATTTCACAGGTCTCCCAGAACTGCCAGATACGTTTCCTTAAAGTGTTTTTGCGCACACTCATCCACCGCTTGTCAGTAACTACTGAAAAGATATCCCAGGAATATGTAGAACTCTCTTCCCAATCCGGCGCGTGATTATTGCGACGCAACAGAAGTTCTTACGTTTGTTTCCCCTTTAACCAGTTTATTTTGCTTTGCAAGGAGATTAAACTTGCCTTAAATAAATATTTAAGTAAAAACAATAACGTCCCGTCAAGGGGGTTACTATGGCAAAAATTGCCGTAGTTTATCGCAGACAACGCAAAAGAATGGGGATGTTTATATAAATGAATAACAATAAAACATGCAGACTTTTTCTAAAGGCCTTTTGTGCTGCCCTACTGCCCGCTATATTTTCCTCCCCACTTCAGGCTGCCGGCTTTGATTATGGTGACGTAGAAGGCAGCTTTGATACGACAGTGTCCTTTGGACAGAGCTATCGCATACAGTCTAGAGCTAGCAATCTCGTAGGTATATCCAATGGCGGCACGGCCTTTTCTGTCAATGGAGATGACGGTAACCTGAATTACGACACTGGGATTATTAGTAGTATCTTAAGGTTCACTTCTGAACTTGAGCTGAATTATCGTAACTTTGGCAGTTTTGTTCGGTTTACCGGCTTCAAGGACATCAAGAACGATGAACGTGATAGCAGGGATCGTACTGACCTGACGGATCAGGCCATCGAGCTGGTGGGTGAGGATCTCAGGCTACTGGATGCCTACGTCTGGGGCAAAATTGGTATCGGCAAAATGCCGGTCGATATACGAGTCGGTGATCAGGTGCTGAGCTGGGGTGAGAGCACTTTCATCCAGAATGGCGTTAACATCATTAATCCCGTTGATGTCAGCCAGCTGCGCACACCGGGCGCCGAACTTAGGAACGCCCTTATCCCGGTTGGTATGGTATCTCTCAATGCTGGCCTGACTTCTGATATATCTGTTGAAACCTTTTACCAGTATGACTATGACAGGATCGATATCGACCCGCCAGGTTCCTACTTCAGTACCAATGATTTTGTCGGTAATGGGGGTTCATGTGCAGTTCTTGGTTTTGGTGCCGCCCCCGATTACCCATTACTGGCATTTGGTGACAGATCGTCTACAACTTGCGATGTTGCTGCAACAGCACCTTTTGGTGCTTCAAGATCTCCTGACAGACGCCCGGATGACAGCGGCCAGTATGGTGCGGCACTGCACTGGTATTCCGAGGCGCTGAATGACACGGAATTCGGATTCTATTTTATTAATTATCATAGCCGTCTACCAATTATCAGTGCCATCTCGGCAACACCGGGTCTGGGATCGCCTCCCTTCAACAACCCAGCAGCCCCTGCGACCTATTTCATCGAGTATCCTGAGGATATAAAGGTCTATGCAGTGAGCTTTAATACCCAGATTGGAACCACTGGTTGGGCCCTGCAGGGTGAATACTCATTCAAGGATGATGTGCCATTACAGGTAGACGATGTTGAACTTCTGACGGCAGCGCTGCATTATGATCTTATTGGAGCTCCGTTTGCGAGCCAACTTGGTTCATTTGGCTTTGGAGAGGAAGTCCCGGGATTTATCAAACGCAATGTCAGTCAAGTGCAGATGACGGCATCTCGCGTGTTTGGTCCTGCATTTGGCTCCGACCAGGCCGTATTATTGACTGAATTCGCTGTATCTCACGTCCACGGCATGCCGAAAAAGGCGGACTTGCGGCTTGAAGCGCCTGGAACCAGCTTGCCCGGAAATGCTGCTACCGCGGGACTCGTTGGAGTCCCGGTTGAGAGCAATGATTTTGCCGACGCAACTTCCTGGGGATATCGCATCCTAGGTCGTTTAGATTTTAATAATGCTATTGGTGCAGTCAACTTACAGCCACGTATTGCCTGGCGGCATGATGTGAATGGTAACAGCCCCGGTCCCGGCGGCAATTTCATTGAAGGCAACAAGGCGATCACGTTTGGTATGGCCGCAACCTATCAGAACGAGTTTCAGGTCGACATGAGTTACACGAGCTTTTTCGGTGCCGGCACACAAAACCTTATTTACGATCGTGACTTCATGGCTTTCAGCCTGAGTTATTCATTCTAAGGAAGGGGATATAGAATGCCTAAAAGAACAAGATACATTCTTCCTCTGATTTTAATGCTTGCATGGCCGCTATTGGCCACGGCAGAACTCTCAGCAGATCAGGTAGCTCGCCTGGGCGCTGACCTGACACCACTGGGAGGCGAAAAGGCTGGTAACGCAGAGGGCACAATTCCCGAGTGGGACGGAGGCCTTATACATCCCCCCTCAGGACACAAGACCGGTAATCATTATGCCGATCCATTCAGCAATGATCGGATCCTGTTTACGATCACGTCAGCCAATATGTCCGATTACGATGACAAGCTTACTGAAGGTCACAAGGCCTTGCTCAGGACCTACAGTGACACCTACAAGATGAATATTTACCCGACCCGCAGGACAGCTGCAGCGCCCCAGCGCATTTATGACGCAACCAGGCAGGTGGCTGCGACGGCTAGACTCACAGCAGACGGCAACGGTGTGGAAGGTGCCGTGGTGGGGATCCCATTTCCAATCCCATCAAATGGCCTGGAGGCTATCTGGAACCATTTGTTGCGCTGGCGCGGTGATTATCTAAAGCGCCATATCGGCCAGGCAGCTCCCACTCGCAGCGGCGATTATACACTGGTCGAATTCAGAGATGAGATCAGCCTGCAATACAGCCAAGAAGGGATGACGGAGCAGAAACTGAACAATATTATCCTTTTATTCAAGCAGGAAGTGACCTCACCTGCGCGGCTTGCAGGAGGCATCCTGCTAGTGCATGAAACCCTGAACCAGAACAAAGAGAACAGGAACGCTTGGTTATACAATCCGGGGCAGCGAAGGGTCAGGCGGGCACCCAATGTGGCCTTTGATAATCCGGGGACTGCATCAGATGGCATGCGCACCAATGACCAGTTTGATATGTATAATGGTAGCCCTGAACGGTATAACTGGAAGCTTGTAGGCAAGAAGGAAATCTACGTTCCCTACAATAATTACAGCCTGCAAAGTCCGTCGTTGAAATACAAGGATATCCTGAAACCGTTACACATCAATCAGGACTATCCACGGTACGAGTTACACCGTGTCTGGATAGTCGATGCCACACTGAAACCGGGTTCCCGTCATATTTACAAACGCAGGACGTTCTACATTGATGAAGATTCCTGGCAGATACTCGCCGTTGATCAATATGATAACAGGGACCAACTCTGGCGTGTGTCAGAGGGATTTGCCATGAATTATTATGATGTCCCCAATCTCTGGACGGCCCTGGAAGTACATATTGATTTGCAGGCAGGCCGTTACCTTGCTATTGGTTTGAGTAATGAATTTGAACCGTATAATTTTAATGTAAAATTAACAGAGACGGAATTCACTCCCGCCGCGTTACGGAGAGATGGAATCCGTTAGTTCCGGTTTCAAATAAATGCTTACAACGCCTGGATGCAATACATCCGGGCGTTTTTGTTAACAGATATCGATAGCAAAAATTCAGGCAGGATGGTGATAAAAAAAGACAGCATTTTATGTTTTGTTTTTTGTGCAATACTGATAATTGCATTTGATTCTGTACACTCGAACGAAAGCCTTCCCACTGCTGAACATGCCCTGAAATACCCACGAGTAGATAAGTCCCTGTTGCTGGATATTGATAAAGCCGGAAGTACCTATGTTTCAGCAGGGGAGAGGGGACATATATTATGGTCAAATGACGGCAGCACCTGGACACAGGCCGAGGTGCCGACGCGATCAACACTGACAGCGGTCACGATGGTTGATGAAGACCATGGCTGGGCAGTCGGGCATGATGCCGTGATCCTGAACACAAATGATGGTGGACGGACATGGCAACGACAATATTATGCCCCCGAGGAAGAAACCCCTTTACTGGATGTCTGGTTTGAAAATATATCGAGAGGTATAGCTGTTGGCGCTTATGGGATGTATCTGCTAACCGAAGACGGTGGAAAGACATGGGAAATATCCAAGATGCGGATCAACAGATCTTCTGAAATGGAATCTACTGCGGATGCATCGGATGAACTGATCGATTTCTATGACCTGCATTTAAATGCCATAGCGGAATCTGCAGATAGGATTTTATATATAGTAGCGGAGGCCGGCAAAATATACTCTTCCAGTGACAAGGGCATGACATGGAATGAGTTGCCATCACCTTATGTAGGGTCTTTCTTTGGCGTTCTTCCTCTCGAGAATGGAGCACTTCTTGTTTTTGGTCTGCGTGGAAATATTTATCGTACGGAAAATGACGGTAAGACTTGGGAGAAAATTGACTCAAATACACATAATATTATAACCAATGGCATACAACTGGCTGACGGGATCATTTTACTGACAGGCTTGGGGGGCACCCTACTTGTAAGTCATGACCAGGGGCATGTATTTAAACTGATTGCCAAAAAAAACCGCAGTGGCATCGCTTCACTCATTGAAACGGACGACGGACGGATTATTGTAACTGGCGATAACGGAATTAACAGTTTCGAGCCGCAAAACCTGGAACTGAAAAATGACTGAATCACCGGTAGTGCTGACAATCGAATCTTTCCTCTTTGCCCATCGTAAAACGGTCCTGTCGCTATTCGGTATTGTGACAATACTGATGATTATTTCAGCTTTGCAACTTCGTGTTGACGCAGGCTTCAGGAAATCCCTCCCGCTCCAGCATGAGTATATGAAGACTTTTGTTAAATACCAGGATGAATTCGGTGGGGCCAACCGGATACTGGTTGCACTGATAGCCAGTGATGAGGATATGTTCACTCCGGGATTTTTTAGGACACTGAAAAACATTACAGATGAAGTATTTTTCATTCCCGGTGTCGATCGGGCCCAGGTAAAATCGCTATTTACACCGAATGTCAGGTTTACCGAGGTCGTCGAGGACGGTATTACTGGAGGTAATGTCATTCCAGATGATTTCAATTATACGGAAGAAGACCTGCAGGAAGTCAGGGAAAACATCATAAAGGCAGGCATCGTCGGCAGGCTGGTCGCAAATGACTTTTCCGGCGCTCTGGTAAGCGCGCAATTACTGGATGTTAATCCGAATACTGGAGAACGACTGGATTATGTTGAAGTGGCCAGACTGCTGGAGGAGAACATTCGTCAAAAATATAGCAATGAACAGAATAAAATTGATATTGACTACCATATTATCGGGTTCGCAAAGGTCATCGGTGACATAACCAGTGGAGCAAAACGAGTTATTCTGTTTTTCTTTATCGCCTTTCTAATCACTGTTTGCCTCGTTATTTTTTTCGCCCAGTCTGTCAAACTTGCCATGGTTCCTATTGCCTGTTCCCTGATGGCCGTAATCTGGCAACTGGGACTGTTGCCTCTGCTTGGCTTCGGAATAGATCCAATGTCAATACTGGTGCCATTCCTCATATTCGCCATTGGCGTGAGTCATGGCATGCAGATGTTGGCTGCTGTAAGGGTGAGTGTCTGGATGGGCAGAGACTGTGAATCGGCCTGCCGAATGAGCTTTCGCCGTTTAATGGTACCCGGTTCAATTGCACTGCTAAGCGATACTATTGGCTTTATTACGATTTTGCTGATAAAGGTAGAGATCATTCAGGAAATGGCGATTACCGCAAGCCTGGGTGTTGCAGTAATTATCCTTACCAACCTGGTCCTGCTGCCATTACTAATTTCATACATGCACCTGGATAGCCAGTATCTTGCCAAGCTTCAGAAGCGCGCAAGAATCCTGTTTCCGCTCTGGAACAGGATGTCCAGGATTACCCTCGACAAAAATGCGCTAATTGTCATATTTATAGCCGTATTGTTGCTCATTGTAGGGATCTGGAAAGGGACCGATGTCAAGATCGGGGACCAGCACAGGGGGGTGCCTGAATTGCACAGGGACTCCCGCTATAACCTGGATTCTGAAGAGATTGCCCGGCGTTTTTCCATTGGTGTTGATGTGCTATCAGTGATAGTTGAGACAATTCCTGAGGGATGTATAAATTATGACGTGATGGAAACAATTGATCAGTTTGAATGGCACATGACCAATACACCTGGTGTGCAATCAGTACTGGCTTTGCCTGGTATTGCAAAAATCATCAACGCCGGTTGGAATGAAGGTAATATCAAGTGGCGTGTGTTACCCAGAAACCAGTCTGTCCTTACGCAGGCTGTTTCCTATGTTCCAACTTCATCGGGCCTCTTGAACAGCGATTGTAGTATCATGCCTGTGCTGATATTTACCAGGGACCATAAATCGGAGACCATCAAGGCGATAATCAACAGCGTTAAAACCTTCAGTAGTACTAACAATTCTAAAACCATAAAATTCAGACTAGCTGCAGGGAACGTTGGCGTAATGGCAGCCACGAATGAAGAGGTTGAGGCGGCCCAGTTCCCGATTTTGTTCTATGTGTACTCTGCGATAATCATTCTTTGTTTGATAACGTTCCGTTCTGTCCCGGGGACCATGTGTATAGTTATTCCGCTTGCACTGGTATCACTACTTACCTATGCGTTGATGAACGTCCTGGAAATAGGGTTAAAAGTGAATACCCTGCCGGTGGTGGCGCTGGGTGCAGGCATCGGCGTGGACTATGGTATATATATCTATAACCGGTTGGCTTTTTTTATTGCGGATGGTCAGTCAAAGATGCATGCATTTGAAAAGGCACTTGCAACCTCGGGTTCTGCCGTCTTCTTTACAGCCATGACCCTGACGATCGGTGTTATGACCTGGATGTTTTCACCACTTAAATTCCAGGCGGATATGGGCATTCTGTTGATGTTTATGTTTTTTGTTAATATGCTTGGTGCCATATTTTTATTACCCGCCCTGGCCGCTGTATTGTTAAAAAACGAATAACCTCCGGGAATCGCAATCTATGAGTCGGTACGCCATCGTCTGGTTCAGGCAGGATCTTCGGGTAATAGATAATCCTGCATTAACCGCGGCTGTAGAGTCCGGCGCTGATGTGATTCCGCTGTATATCTGGTCTCCGGAAGAAGAGGGCGACTGGGCGCCGGGGAGTGCCAGTCGTTACTGGTTACATCATGCGCTGCTTTCCCTGGACAGGGAACTTCAAGCACGGGGCAGCAGGCTGGTATTGAGAGGGGGGACCTGCCTCGAAACCATTAATAGCCTGATAAAACAAACCGGGGCAGAACATGTTTACTGGAACCGTTGTTATGAACCTGCAGCTGTCAAGCGTGATTCGAGGATCATAAAGGCACTGGAAAAAAGCGGTGTCAGTGTTGAAACCTACACCGGACAATTGCTTCATGATCCACAGCAAATCAAAAACAGACAGGGTAAGGCTTTCAGGGTATTCACCCCCTTCTGGAAACACTACCAGACACTGGATGTCACACGGCCTCTCAAGGCAACAATAAAAAAAATCAACAGCCCCGGCAGATGGCCCAAATCCAGTGGAATTAATGGACTTGGTCTGATACCGGTTATCAACTGGTATGCGGGCATGGATCGATTCTGGGATACCGGTCGTCGGACCGCGCATGAATTTCTTGAGTGCTTTATCCGGCAGGGACTTCCGGACTATTCCGAAAACCGGGACTTCCCGGCCATCGAGGGAGTCTCAAGACTCTCGCCGTTTCTGCATTTCGGCCAGATCAGCCCGCGTCAGGTCTGGGAGGCAGTAGTGAAACGCGAGCAAAAGCAGGGGCGATTGTCTCCCGGCACAGCGGCGACAGCCTGGTTGAGGCAACTTGTCTGGCGGGAATTCGCCTGTCACCTCCTGTATCATTTCCCCGAGACCACTGATCAGCCCCTGAATATCGGCTTCAAGAATTTCCCCTGGAAGAGTGATAAAAGGTTGCGTAGCTGTTGGCAGGCCGGTATCACCGGTTATCCTATTGTCGATGCCGGTATGCGGCAACTCTGGCAGACGGGGTGGATGCATAACCGGGTGAGAATGATAGCCGGGTCATTCCTGGTCAAAGACCTACTGATACACTGGCGTGATGGTGCACGCTGGTTTTGGGATACGCTGGTGGATGCTGATCTGGCAAACAATACCATGGGCTGGCAGTGGGTTGCAGGCTGCGGTGCAGATGCTGCACCGTATTTTCGCATTTTCAACCCCGTGCGACAGGGAGAGCGTTTTGACCCGGAAGGTCAGTACGTCAGGCGTTGGCTGCCGGAGCTGGCGGGACTCGACAACAAGTATATACACAGACCATGGCAAGCCCCGAAAAATCTATTGAAGCAGGCCGGCGTGATACTGGGCAAGAACTATCCCGAGCCGATAGTTGATCACGATATGGCCAGGAAGAGGGCATTGTCCTGCTATCAAGAGATGAAAAAAACTATTAAGAAATGAATATTAAAAAGTGAAGTTTATCCATCCACGTTACTGGCCCGCCTGGTGCCTTATTGCACTGGTCAGGGCCAGTTCATTTTTACCCTATCACTGGCAAATGTACATGGGGAGCCTGCTTGGAAAAATTGCCAAAAGATTTGGTAAAAAACGGGTTTACATTGCCGAGACGAATATGCGCCTGTGTTTTCCGGAGTGGTCCGCAGAGAAACGCCATGAGATGCTGGATCTCCATTTTGATTCACTCGGCAAAAGCCCGTTTGATTTCGGTATCGCAGCCTGGTGGAGTGATGAGAAGATCCGTTCACTGGCACAGGTCGAGGGTGTAGAAAATCTCAGGGAGGCCCTGGCCGTGGGACGGGGCGCGATTCTGCTGGCGGGGCATTTTACTACGCTCGATATTGCAGGCCGTATCATGCATCTCTATACGCCTTTCTACCCCATCTACCGCAAACACAATAATCCCTTGATGGAGGATTTTATCGGCGGTAATCGCGCTAATATTTGTGGCAAGGCCATTCGGCATGAAGACATGCGCAGCATGTACAAGGCACTGCGCGACAATATGCCCCTTTATTATATCCCTGACCAGAACTTCGGTATGCGATATTCTATCTTTGTGCCGTTTTTCGGGATTATGGCCGCCACTATTACCGCCACCTCAAGGCTGGCTGCAAAATATGGTACACCGGTAATTCCCATTTCGCAGGCACGTCTGCCGGACAATCGGGGTTATCAGGTCAGGTTCGGGAAGGCACTGGACAACTTTCCGTCAGACAACCTGGAAAAGGATACGATCCGCATCAATCAGTTACTGGAACAGCAGGTCAGGGAAAACCCGGCAGATTATCTCTGGGTACATCGAAGGTTCAAAACGCGCCCCGAGGGGGAAGAAAGTCTGTATTAATACTAATTATTAATGTGAGGCAATAATTATTTTAAACTCATACGGGCTTGCAATTCATAGCTTAATTTTCAGGATGTTACTGGATATTTATTTAGTAATAATAAATAAAAAACGTATAACCTCATGAATAAAAATTAAAAAATTTAATTTGTACTCATCCCTGGTTTTATTCAAGGCGGGATCAGTGACCGTATACCCCAAAAGTGCTATATTTTTTTTAGGGAGATGACCTGGAGATTACATGTAAAGTGTAATTCTGCAGTCTTAATATTCCCGTCTGTAATACCATGCTGGTTCCGGGAAAGGCGATCATTAAGAATCCCGTCCCCGGGAACAGAATTAAGGGTGGTCCGTAATCAGGAAATTCTGGATAACCCCGCCATTAAAAAAACTATTGTGATAACAAGCAAGGATGGGGGGTGGTCGTATGACCGCACAGCTTCTATTTTACAAGCAGGCTGTTCCGGTATCGAAAGAACAGCATGGTAGTCTATGTATAGATACCAAAAAGGATTTCAGCTTTACCAATAATATCAACTCAGTACCACTCACTGCTGTCGAATTTCCAAATGCAGCGCGCGATTTTGTAATTGTATTTGCCGGCAAAGAGACACTCATGCCGGCCGTGCTACTTGGTGTTCAACAGGATAAAAACCTGTATGTAGATAATAGTGGCACATGGACCGGCCGTTATATCCCTGCATTTATCAGAAGGTATCCTTTCGTATTCTCCAGCAGCCAGGATGGCAAAACATTTACTCTGTGTATTGATCAGGATTTTCCAGGCTTTAATAAAAAGGGTAAGGGCGAACGACTGTTTAATGATGAAGGCGATCAGACCGAATACCTCGGCAAGATGCTGGAATTTCTCCGTGAATACCAGATCCAATTCCAGCGCACCAAGGTTTTTTGCACAAAATTAAAGGAACTGGATTTACTCGAATCCATGCAGGCTCATTTCACTTTGCCGACTGGCAATCAGATTTCCCTTACCGGTTTCTATGTCGTGAATCGGGAGAGGCTGAAAGCTGTAGAGGGTGAAAAACTGGCAGAGTTGGCCAAAACAGATGAACTGGAGCTCATTTATCTTCATCTGCAATCATTGAACAATTTTCAGATAATGCTTGAGAAGACAGGAGAGAAACCTCCCAAACATTAATATTAAACAGACGTAAGACAGGTAGTTATAGAATCTTGCTGAACAGTGGGTGCAGTTCAGCAGGATTCGTCATTAATCCATTGTAATCAAATTAGCGGGGGAAGATGGGTAATGGCACAACCTTTTGGTATGCCAGGCTGTAAACGAAAGAATCCGGGGATTCCAAAAAATCAACCTATTGCAAGGCTGATTTCAAGCCTTATGCGGCGTACCAAATCACCTGCAATCAAAAGACGGTCTCACATTTCTTCACGTCGTCTCCAGTTTGAACCCCTGGAACCCCGCTTATTACTCTCTGCTGAACTGTCTTTCAGTGCTGCACTTGCCAGTGACCTGACATTGCGTCTCGATAATATTGAAGGTGTTGACACCATCGTTGTTGTTGATAATGAAATTGCCGATCCTGCCGGACAGATTGTTGCAAGTCAGGCGCTTGCCGATACAACAGCAGTTAATATTTTTGGCTCGGTAGGCAGCGATCGTCTCAAGGTAAACTTGCAGAACCCGTTCATTGTTCCTGTACATTTTAATGACAGCACTACCGGAGATAATGATGCACTGGAACTCATGTGCACAGGTGACAGCGACTGGATGCTGGATGGCTTCAATGAAGGCACGGTTGGAAACGTTGCCTTCACCGGCATAGAAAACCTGTTTGGTTCTGCCGATAACGCAGACACCTTTATAGTTACTGAAAGCGGTAGTATCTCAGGGGTCATCGATGGTGGCGTAGGTGGCTTCGATAGCCTGGAACTTAGCGGCGGCAACTATGACTCTGTTGAATATGTTGCCTTCGATGCACATTCCGGCACCATATCGAGAGACGGGGCGGTACTGACCTATGCAGGCTTCGAGCCGATAGTTGATAATACTGTCTTTGCCAATCTGACAATTAACAACGGTAACTTAGATGACAGGGCGACGTTGACTGATAACGGTAACAACACTGTCACACTGGCGCCAGTCTTCCCATACTTAACCTTTGAATCGATTACCTTCGCCGACCCGACCAACAGCCTGACGATCAATCTGGGGGATGATGCGGGCACACCCGTCAGCAAGGATGTACTCACTATTGAATCATTCGACGTAGCAGGAATCGATTTAATTGTAAATGGTGAAGGCGGAGTAGATGAAGTTGTCATTACCGGGCCGGTTAATGCAGACAATATAAATATTAATGCAGAATTGATCACCGTAACCGGGGTGATAACTGCCACGACCGGTGATATCACATTGACTGCTGAATCGACTGACGATGAGGGTATATCACAGCTTGATGGTCTGTTATTTACAGCGGATACCTCAATTGAAATCAGTGGATCGGGTGAATTGCATGGCAACGATATCACATTGCTTGCTCACTCAACACTTGATATCGAGACAAGTAATTTCAGCCTGGGTGATGTGAATATCGCCTTTGCGGTTGGTATATCAACAGCAAATATTGATATTTCAGATGGGGTGATCAATGCCACCGGAGATCTGAATATCGATGCCATGTCTACAGTAACATCCACACTCACGACTGTTCCAGATGATGCCGAAGATGATGATGATGAAGTAGACGCCGCTGTCGCAAGTGCAATCCTGCACAGCTCCCCGACGATTTTGATATCCGACGGTAACATAAGTGCCGGTGGTGACGCCATCATTACGGCGACCAACATGGTCACGGCCGATACGACAGCTGATGGTCTCACCGGTGATCAGGGTGCGACGGTTGCCTTTAACCTGTTTACCGGCGATACCTCGGTAATTATGAGCGGCGGCACGCTTGTTGCCGACGCTGTCACGCTAAAGGCCATCAGCGAACGCACGGCCAATGCCACAGCTAATGCCACGGTGGGTGGTGCCAATGCAAGTGGGGGTGGCGATAATCAGTCAGAACAGCGGCTGAAAGACCCTGACAACAGCAATAATGGTATGGCTGACAGTGACCGGGCCAGCACCGAGGAAGGTAATATTGATTTCGCTGCAGCTGTCGCAGTCGGTGTCGTCACCGGTGATACCACTGCCCAGATCACCGGAGGTACTGTTAACGCTACTGTGGGTAATCTTGATCTGACGGCGACCGGCGAAGTTGATGTTATGACAATCGCCGATGGCTCGAACAAGACCGGCGGCGATGGCACATCGGTCGGAGTAGGGGTAGCGATCAATGTGGTCACCCCGACAGTTACTGCCTCCATCAGTGATGCCGATGTCGACAGCGCGACACTCATTAATATAACGGCCAAGATCCCTGACAGCATGATTAGTGCCGAGGCCACGTCCGGTGCGGGTGGCAGCAACCTCGGGGTGGCGGGCTCTCTTGCTATTAATGTCACTGTACTTAATGTCAATGCAATGATCGGAGGCAATGTCGAGGCCAACGGTGCCAATATCAGCCTGACTGCAGAATCCGATACCGAGAGCAAGGCGCTGGCAATGGCCGAAGTGGATGGCAGTGGTGATGCCACCGGCGTTGGTGCATCCGTCGCCATTAATATTGCCGACAATGATACCCATGCCAAGCTGCTCGGAGGTGCCGTCCTGACAAATGCTGATGATCTGACGCTCTCGGCCACGTCGAATCATACAATGACCACCGAAGCGAGGGGTGGTGCGGTCGGCGGTACGGCGGTAACACCGGTGGTGGCAGTATCCATCGCCACCAATAATACGCAGGCCATGCTGGGCACGGGCGATGCACTTTTGTTGGGAGGTGCCCTGGAGGCAACAGCCTCCCATGAAGGTTCGGTATCTACACTGGCTGATGGTGAAGCAGCTGGCAGCAGTGCTGCGGTCGGTGCGGCCATTGCGTTTACCTACAGTAAGGACACAGTCCTCGCAACAACACTGCGCAGCATCATGGCGGGTGGTGCAATTTCTTTCAGTTCAAGTTCAATCGGGGTGAACCGGTCAAAGGCCAAGGCCAGCGCCAGCGGTGCCTCGGATACCGGTGATGATGCCCAGACACAGGCCAGCAGCCAGCGGACAACTGGCAACACCAGGGCATCATCGGGTGGTGCCTCGGGTTCGGGAACTGATAATCAGGCTACTGCGGAGACATCGGGTGAAAGTGGTGGTGACAGCATCAGTGTCGCGGCCGCTATCTCGATCAATATTGTGGAGAGTGAATCCCGTGCCGAGATCGGTGATGGCCTGACAATATCTTCCGGTGGGCGCCTGAAACTGAGTTCATCAGCCAATGTTGACGGCGCCGCAGATGCCGATGGCCAGGCAACCGAGGGTGGCAGCGCCGCCGTTGGTGCGGCCGTCTCTGTCAATACAGTCGATACCGACAATATTGCTAGACTGGGGAACAGTACTGTCACGGCGGCCGACGGCCTAACCGTCGAGGCCCTGATGGCTGAAAGAACAGTCGATATTGATACCACAATAATTCCGGTCGTAGATACGGGATCTGAAACGATATTTGTCGGGGCAGGTCACGGCCTGACTACTGGGCAGGTGGTGAGCTACGACAACAACGGTGGCACGAGTATTGCTGGTTTGACCGATGACGGTGGCACCACCAAGTATTATGTCCGTGTCGAAGACGGCGGCAAGGTCAAACTTTACGATACTGAAGAACATGCGAAGGCCGGTGGCAATACCGGCCTCCAGAATTTGACATCCACCGGCGCGGGAACAGGACACAAACTGGATCCCACGGAAGGTGATGATGTGACATTCAACCCGTCTGAGAATGTCCGGCTGCTTGAACTGGATGAAGGTCACGGGTTCATTACCGGTGACAAGGTAGATTACGAAGCCGGTACTGGCGGAAACATCGGGGGTCTGTCAGACGGGAATACCTATTACCTAATCGTCCTTGATAATACCCACGCGCAACTCGCGAGTTCAAAGGACAACGCCCTCAAAGGGGAAGCCATCACGCTTACCAGTGACGAGGTTTCAGATGACGACATGCTCATCGACCACACCCATACCACTGCTGCTCTTTCAAAGAGCGGTGCCGGTAGTGATGAAGTTGGTGTCGCCGGCTCGGTGGCGATTAATCGAGGCGAGGTAATCACCACCGCCGAAGTGGACGGTGATGTCACACTTATAGATGGGCCGGATTTCGGGAGTGGTATCGGATCAGTGAACGTCAAGGCCGAATCCGCGACAGACAATACTGCGAATGCTCTGCCGGCAGGTGGCGGGGCGGTAGCTGGCAGTGTCGGCATCGGTGCGTCGTTTGCGTTGAACATGGCCTTCCATGACACCACCGCCGAGATCAAGAACGGTGCGGACATCAGCAACTCGTCCTCGAGTCTGACAGTGAAGGCAACCGGTGATCACGGCATGGTGACGGAGGCAAAGAACGGTGCGGGTGGCGGCGATTTTGGTCTAGGGGCAGGGGTCGCCGTTGTTATTTCAGAATCCGATACCCTGGCCCGTGTTGGCACCGGGACCGCACTACTCGAAACCTCGGGCAATGCGACTATTTCTGCGCAACACACCAATATTATCAGGACCAAGGTGGACTCGGAGGCCAAGGGGAGCGATGCTGGTATCGGTGCTTCGGTAGGCGTTAACTATATTGCCGATACCAACAAGGCCCAGTTGGCGCGCGACCTGACTGCGGGAGGCAGTGTAAACGTTGATGCCGAACTACGCCTCGACAGCCGCCTTGACGTGCATGCCAGTGCCGGTGGTGGTGATGATGGCTCCGACAGTGGTGAAAGCGATAACGCCGATCAAGAAGCCGGTGATCAAATCAACAACAACTCCAATACCGGCGGCGGCCGCTCACTTGAATCAGCGGGTGGTAATACCAGTGATGCCAACAGCCAGTCCAATTCCAATTCCGGCTCAGAAGGTAGCAGCGTGGGTATTGCCGCTGCCGTGGCTGTCAACATGCTGGATAACGTTGAAAACAGTGCCGAGATCCTCAGTGGTGCTGATGTATCGGCAACTGGAGCAGTCACCGTCAGTGCCAGTGCGCATGTCGACGCGACCGCTATAGCAGACAGCACAGCAGTTGATCTCGAGGCCGACGCCAGCATTGCGGCAGCAGTCACGGTAAATGCCGTATCGCTCGATAACAAGGCCATTGTGCACTCCGGTTCGGAAGTTTCGGGCAACGGGATCACGATCGAGGCCGTAACGACCGGCAGTGAGAAAAATGATTTTGCGGCCGGTTCCTTCTCCGTGGCGGGGAACAAGAATGACTTCGGGTTTGCAGGTGTTGCGGCTGTCAATGTCATCGATGTCGATACAATAGCGATGTCCGAAGACAATACGGTGCTTAATTCGACGGGTGATGTCACCGTCACAGCCGAGCATGATATGCGTATTCAGGCCATAGCGGCATCCGGCGGTTTCTCCACGGAAACTGCAGCGGGCGCTGCCATCGCAATTAATCTTGTTGGCGATGGTGCTGGTGGTTCAAGGACCATCGCGAGTATCGGTAATCCGGATACTGCTGCTACGGGTGCAGAGGTCCATGCTGACGGGAATGTATCCGTCTCGGCCACGCATGCAATCAATATGCTGGATTCCCTGACCCTGCCGCAGACGGTTGAAGATGCGATAGGTACTGTTGATATCACTATTGGATCTCTGGCGGTCGCCGGTGGCGGGAGTACCGGCAGCGTGGGTATTGCCGGGTCAGTTGTTATTAATATCTTTGAAACGACCACCCATGCCGGTGTTGATCGTGATGCTACGGTGGATGGCAACACGGGCGCGAAAGCAGGCTCACTGATTGTCACCGCATCAGATACGGTTGACTGGACATCAGTGGCCGGCAGCGTGGGGATTGCGACCAGCGGTGTGGGTATCGGCGCCGGTCTGGATCTGGGCATTATAACCAAGGATACACAGGCGTTCATCGGACGCAACTCGACGATCGATGTAACGGGCGATGTCACCATTGATGCCGTTTCCAGTGAAGAATTCATATCGGTCTCGGCCAATGCCGGTATAGGTGACACGGTCGGCATCGCCGGCTCGGCCTCGGTCTATGTAATCAATACGACCACACAGGCCTACGTGGAATCAGCGGCATCGGCTCCCGATGCTGCCAGTATCCAGGCCGGCGGCATGGAGGTCGATGCCGGGGGTGACCTGACCATCACCATGGTTGCCGGATCAATCGGCGGCGGCAGCAGTGTCGGCGTTGGTGCCGCGAACGCTACACTCGTGCACACCGATACCGTCGAGGCCTTTATCGGCGATCGGGCCAGCGTCATCGTATCAGGACCGTTCGCATCAGATCTGACCGTCAATGCCCATTCGACTGAAGAGGTGATTACTGTATCGGCTGCCGGTGGTTTCGCCAGCACCCTGGGTGTATCAGGCACGGCGGCTGTGACGATCCTTAATGAAACCACCCGTGCCTATATCGGCAGGCTTGCACATGTGGATGCCACAGGTGGCTTTACGGATCCGGACCTGAGCGTTACTGCAAGCGACGAGACAGACGTGATCTCGGTCGCGGGCCAGCTTGCTGCAGGTGGCAGTGCCGGGGTAGGTATCGGTGCAGACGTGGGTGTGTTTACAAAAGTAACCGAGGCCTACATTGAATCGGGCGTCAACTCTATGGTTGATGGCAATATCATCGTCGAAGCCGTATCGGATGAGGATCTCACCTCCGTGGCGGCCGGGATATCAGCTGCCGGAGGCGCCGCCGTGACCGTCGATGCCAGTGTGCATGTATTCGATATCACCACGCGTGCGTTTATCGGTGACGACCCGGATGATCTCACCGCTTCTGCCGGCGCAGGCGACGTGCATGCCAGCGGTTCGGTGAAGATTTCTGCAGAAGAGCGGACCGAAATTGACAAGGTAGTGGGTGCGCTTTCAGCGGCCGGCAGTTTTGCCGGTACAGCAAGCGGCGCGGTTACTGTCATTAGTAAGGATACCAGGGCCTTTATCGGTAACGGCGCGAAGGTCCAGGGTGATGGTAATGATTCTGTCATGGCTAACAGTGGTAATTTTGATCTTACTATTACCCCTGAGGCGCACAAGTCAGATGAGGACCAGGGTATCGCCAGTGATGAGTATGCAGGCGATGACCCCAATTCACTCAAGAACAGCGGTGAAGTCGGTACACCGGCACTGACGGAGACAGATTCAGCCAGTGTTGATAATGGTTCGGGAGGCAACTCACGCAGTAATCCCGGCACAGAGAGTGACGCGCTTACCAATTCGGTAACCGTTGCGCCCCTCCCTGAATCGGTTTCCGGCGTTGCGGTCAGTGCGAGCAACCAGGATGACATCGAGACCTTTGCCGTGGGCCTGTCGGCTGCGGGAGGTGCCGCGGTGGCCCTGAGTGCAGCAGTCAATGTCATCAATACCAATACCGAGGCCTATATCGGCGAGGGTGCACTGGTTAATACAGAGTCAGGTGGAGAGGCAGGACAGACTGTCCTGGTTGCTGCCGGCAGTGATTTCAGACACATCGCCGTTTCCGGCAGCGCAGCCTTTGGTACAGCAGGGGTCGCGCCGGCAGTGGATGTCACATTGGTCTCAAATACCGTAAAGGCCTACATTGATTCGAGCGCCACGGTAAATGCGGAAGATGATGTCCTGGTTGTCGCCAGGGCGAGTGAGGATGTGCTGCTGGTCGGGGCCGGACTTGCCGCAGGTTCCGTAGGCATTGGTGGCGCGGTAAGCGTCCTGTCAATCGACAATACGACCGAGGCCAGTATTGCGGGTAATGTCACGGCTGAAGGAGATGTACAGGTATTGGCCAGCGATGACACCCATGTGGTCGCCGTTGACGGTGCGGGCGGTTTCGGGCTTGGCGGCCTTGGTGCATCGGTCGGTGTCATTAATATAGACAAGAGTACCAATGCATTCATCGCCACTGGCGCAAGTGTCAACGCACGTGGCCATGGTACGGGCATCGAGACTCTGGCCGGTACCCTGACGGATGGGGATGATGCAAGCGGTTTTGATCCAACCAATGTAAATGGCCTTGTTGTCCAGGCACAGTCAAGTGAAGAGGTTTTCCATATTGCCGTTGCCCTGGGCGGCGGGTTTGTTGGCGTTGCGGGAGGCATCCTCGTCACCACCATCGACTCAAGCACGCATGCCTATATTGATGATGCGGATATCAACCAGGTGGATAACAACCTGGCCAGTTCAGTCCAGGACGTTTATGTCAATGCCGCCAATAAGGTCGATATTGTCACTTTTGCCGGTGGCATAGGGGTCGGCGCGGCCGGTATAGCGGGAGCAGTCGACATTGGTACCGTGCGTAACGATATCAACGCGGAGATCAAGACCGGCGCAGTGGTCTCTACGGAAGATAGTGTCACTGTAAACGCCCTGGGAATAAAAGATATTGATGGCATAGCAGGAAGTGGCGCCGCTGGTGCTGTCGGTATGGCCGCCTCGGTTGGCGTATGGACTATTGGCCAGTCCCTGGAGCGTAATTACCAAGGTGACGGCGGACCGAACGACAATGCACTGGACAGTGACGGTCCTGACGGCACCGCAGACAACGATGCCGGCAGTCAGGCGGAAGGCACCAGTGACGAAGTCGTACTGGCACTTGATGATACCGATACCGGTGCACACGATCCGAATGCCGCAAGCAATTCTGATGACCGTATCTCTGCGGGCATATTCCAGGCAACACACGGTAGCAATGGATTTGAATCCGATCCGAACAGGCCCACCCAGGCGGGTGTCACGGGCAGTGTTGATGGAGACCCTTCGGGCACTAATGCCTCGATCGGTTCAGCAAACATTACTACGACTGACGGTGACATCAATGTGAATGCCGTCGAGAATATACACGTTAATATGACACAGGGTGGCGTTGCCGGAGGTCTGGCAGGGGCCGGTGCAGGCATTGGTGTACTAAACATCGCGTCCAATGTATCCGCAACGGCCGGGGGTATACTCTCGGCCGGTGGTGACCTGAACATCCATGCAGACCTGCATGAAGAAGTTGACGCCCTTGCATTCGCCGGTGGGGCAGGCTTTGTCGGCCTCGGCGGGGCGGTCTCTGTTATAAATGACACAAGCACGGTGACCGCGGGCCTGAGTGATAACGCCATCGTTCACAATGCCGATCTGATCGATATCGATGCCAATTCGGAGCAGGAATTTAAAGTTCTGACAGTTGGTATTTCCGGCGGCGGTATAGCTGCATCGGCATCTTTTGCAAAGATTACGGTTGAGAATGGTTCGGCGACCGAGGTACTTGCCTTTGTCGGTGACAATGTCAATATCGGTCAGGATGTCAGTGATGAAGTGGGCGGCCTGAATGTAGAAGCACATTCAGACATTCAGGTTGACGGTAATAATGCCTTTGGTCTCTCGGCCGGCGGTGTTGCGGGTACCGCCAATTTTGCCATTGCTGTTGTTACGCCCGAGGTGATAGCCAAGGTCGGTGACGGGGCTACCGGTGCGAACATCAAGCTGACAGGCGATATGCTTGTCAAAGCCGAATCCACGGCCAACATTGATACAGTCGTTACCGGTTTTTCGGGTGGAGGTGTGGCCGGTGGTGTGTCGGTATCCCGTTCCATACTCACGCCCGAGATCCGTGCCAGCGTCGTCAAGGGGAGTATCGAGGCTGATAACCTGAACGTATTGACTCTATCCAACGTCGGCGCCCCGGACGATTATGGTGCGAATTCACTGGCCTTTGCTGCTGCCGGTGGCCTCGCTGCCGGGACGGGGAGTTTCAGTACCGCTAACCACAGTCCTACCCTTGAGTCTGCCGTCGGCACGTCGGTCGACGTGAATAACAGTGGCAATGTCATGGTATCGGTCGATGGCAATCAGCAGGCGATCGCCCGCAGTGACGGTGCCGCCGGCGGTCTGGTTGGTGTTGGATTGACGGACGCTGATGCAATAGCCAGTGGTTCCTTCGAGGCACATTTCGATGGTGAGATAAAGAATGGCGACAACGCCGGTGCCGAGAGTCTCATGGTCACGGCAAACTCCACCGATACAGCCAACTCACGTGCAATCGCCGCAACAGGCGGTGGCCTGGTATCGGGTCAGGCCAATGATTCCTATGCTGAAACCAATCCGACCGTCAATGCGTATGTTGGCAGCTCGGGACTCATTAATGTTAATTCAAACATTAATATAATCGCTACCCAGCAATCTGAAGCGGATGCCATTACCAAGGGCGTGAGTATCGGCGGTGTGGCTGGTGTCGGTAGCTCCATTTCCAACGCTGTCATACATCCGGATGTCGATGCTTACCTGCTGGCCTCCGCAGTGAGGGCCGGTGGCAATCTCACGATCTCCGCCACAATTACGCCACAGGCAGGTGTGGTGCCTGATTATCAGATCCTTGCTACAGACCAGATTGCGGACACGGTGATCGTTAATAATCACGGTTTAACAACCGGTGATGCTGTTGTCTACGACAATAACAGTCAAACGGAAATCACAGGCCTCGATGTGGACGATCCCGACCCCGAGGCAGACCCGCTGCGTGAATTCAATGTCATCGTCGAGGATGAAAATACCCTGGCCTTCGGCAATGTATTCGACGGCAATAGTGACGTCGACCCGTTACGTGACATAATCGATTTTGGCCGGGCGCACAATTTTGTAGATGGTGATCAGGTAATTTATGTCAAAGCCGATGATGCAACAGTGGTCGGTGGTCTGGATGAGTTGATAACGACCTATACCGTGGTCGTGGTGGACGGCACCACCATCAAGCTCCGCGACCCGGGTGATACCTATATCCAGAAATCCTTTACCCCTACCAGCGGCACTAACTTTAACATCAACAATCACAATTTTACCGAAGGGATGGCGGTCACTTATGACGCCCCTGATGCGGATATCTTTACGAATATCCAGGTCGACGTGGATGGCGGTATAGAAGATGGAAAGGCAGACCTCGATCATAATGCCGGTGGTAATAACATCCAGTTTGTGAATGATGCCGGTGATCCGGTTGCGCCGGGGTTTGGTGATGGCGATCTCGTATTATATACCAGCGATGGTACTGCACTGGGTGGCCTGGAGAACGATACGGTCTACAAAGTGCACGATACCGGGACAACCGGCCTCATCCAGTTGCTGGCCTATTTCTCCGGGGATGTCACCTTTAACAATAATGGAATGAACAACGCCACACTGGTCCGTGATGATGGACTGAACTGGTCTGATTTCGGTTTTAAACTGAACCAGAATATTGAGATCAGCGGTGCGGGAACGAGTAACGGCAGTTACCAGATCACCGGTCTGAGTGGTAGCACTATCACCCTGAACGTTGATGATGTTAGTAACCCCGGTGCACCATCTGCCACCGTAGTCAGCGAGGATGTTATCGCCCTCAATGCCGGTGACAAGAGCACGACCTCATTGGATAAGACAGTCAAGCACAGCCTTATCAAGCTGAGCAACCGGCCGATGACGACTGCAGAACCCGGTGTGACTTTTGTGGATGGCCGCACCTTCTATGTCCATGTGATCGATGATGATCACTTCCAGCTGGAGAAAACAGCCGGCTCGGGTGCCATCAACTTCACGGCTCAGGCTGGTGCGACCGATAACCATTTCATCGGACCCGACCGGGTCGACCTGTCCCAGGGCACCGGTGACCAGATCCTGCGCCTCGACATCGATAGTGGAGTCAGCGGCACCCAGTTCTTACTTGGCCCGGGTGGCGTGCCGCTCAATATTATATCGCCGCCGACCGGGGATGGAATCTCTTCAGCAACCTCCAGTGGATCGGGCGGTGGCTTTGTTGGTGTCAATATCAATACCGCCAACCTGAATATCGATACGACCATCACTGCCTATATCGATGCCAATCTGGTGGATGCAGACGGTAACGTATCCATTAGCGGTACGTCCAGCACCAATAGCCAGACCAGTGTAAAAAATGCGACGGGTGGCTTTGTTGGCGTCGGTGATCCCGATACTAATGTGACCATCAACAGTACTACAGAGCTTTATATCAGTGAGGGCAGCCGTGTCATTGCTGGCGGTGACTTCCTGATGGATGCCGATTCCATGACGACATCAACTGCAAATTCACGGGCAGTTACAGGCGGGTTTGTAGGTGTGGCCAATGCCGATGCAGACATTACATTGAGCTATTCAACAACGGCAACGATAAAGGATGGGGCAAGCGTCATCGCGGGCAATGTTGCGAAACTCGAGACAATATCCCATGCAGACCAGTCTGCTACTGCGAATGCTATTGGTATCGGATTCGGTGGCGATGGCGATGCTGATGCCAATTCGACCATCAGCAGTGGAATATCGCAGGTGGAAGTTGCCCAGAATGCCGCGCTGATTGGCCGTGAAGTCCTTCTTTCGTCGACAGTGCCCGACCTGGTTGTCAATGCAGATGCCGACGGTCGTGGCGGCGGTTTTGTTGCGATTGCTGGAGGCAGGGGAGATGTCGATGTGACAACCCACAATAATATCCTGGTTGGTACTAACGCTGAGATTACTGGATTCGAAGGGGTTGACTTTATCACTCGCTTTGACGGTGTCGCCACCAATGCAATATCGTTTGCCCGGGCTACCGGCCTGTTTGGTCATGTGAATGCCACTTCGGATAATACCACCCGCACGAGTTCCTTGGTTTCGGGTGCCAGCGATGCACTCATCACCGCGGGGCCACGTGATAATGCACTGACGTCACTGCAAACAGCCGGTGAATCAGCTCACCTGGCATTCCTGATCAATACCAACAATGGCACCATCAATGCCAGAAATGATGACGCTCACGTCTCCAAGCGTTCCCTCGCAACCGGTAGTCCACATCATACGGGCAGTCTCGAGGTTATTACCCGCGAAATCGATTTCAATTCGGATGTGCTCATCACCTCGGGGCAATCACCTGAACTGGTAGTCAAGACGCTCATGGTTGGAGTGACCGGCGAGATCGAGGAGGCCGTCAATATTACGGTCGATGATAGCGCTGCTGGTATAGGCAGCACATCTACAGAAGGCAAGGGCGATATCATCCAGAGTACGGATATCATCGTCAATGACATCGGCAATCCCGGCCCCGGTGATGTGGTCTTCAAGTCTGACGACATCGCGGGCGCGGGCGGAACGTGGACCTTCCGGGAATCCCTGCAACGCGTCACGATTATCAACAAGTCCGATAAGGACATCATTATTAACAACATCGAGGTTATTGATGACCAGCAACCGCTGGTGTGGCTGGATCCGCTGGCCACGGATGTCGGCGACCCTGGCAGCTCACTGACCTTCACCATTGAGCAGGAAGTAGCACCGACACTGGTGGATATCAGGAACACCGGCCCGTCTGACGTTTATATTAATGGCACGATCGAGAATCCGATAGGCACCACTTCAATTCTGAATACCAACGGTTCTGTATTTTCCACCAAGGACCGTGATGTCAACGATGGCCGGGTTTCCCTGATCCGTACCAATGTCCTGCGGATTGATGCCACTGATTATGTCGGCTCCGATCCGGGCGCGAGCGGTCACCGGTTGAATATCGACATCGTGGACAGTGACGGCCTGCCGGAAGATGCGATCTTCACTACCAACGATGTCAACGGCTTTGCTGATGACATCCTGCTCAGTGCAGAAAACCGTTTCGTCACCGGCCAATTGGTCCAGTATCAGGCGTCCGGTACCGTGATTGGCGGGCTCACGGACGGGGGATATTACTTCACGATCGTCTCGGATGACGGGTTGCGTGTATCACTTGCGACCTCATTGAGCAATGCCAAGGCCGGAATTGCAATAGACCTTAACCCGACAGGCGATCCGTCCAATGAACATACCTTGATTTTGGCTGAAACCTTTACCATCGATGCAGGCAATGATGTGTTTGTCGATTTGAAGGCCCTGCAGCGTCAGGACCTTGCATTCTATGTGGTCGAAATCGACCGTATTTCCGCGGGACATACCGCTGATGTTCTGATTCGGGAAAGCCTGGAGCAGGATGGGGCCGGTGAATCGGGTGGTATCCTGGTTGATTTCGACGATGCGAATCCTGCTTCCGGTGAACCTCACTTTACATTCTTTGATGGTCTTGATGGTGATCCACAGCCGCTGAGCCGTGGTGCCTTTGCCACGGGCAACACCACGGTACCCTCAACATACGACTTCCGCGGGATTAACCCTACAACCGGTGACAGGGACCTGGCCGGGTTACAGGTTGGTGATATTACACCGACAGGTAACATCGTTGTTGCTGCTGCCGAACCGGATCCCTCTGATGAAACCATCAATGTCCTCGGTATCACCGAGGTCAATGGCACGGGTGATATTGATGTATTGACCAACGGCTACATCGCACTGAGTGAGAAGACCGGTGATATGCGGGTAGAGCGGATCCGTTCCAATGCTTCAGACGTACTCTTGTATTCACCGCGCAAGATCCTCGATGCGCGTGATGATGCCGGCAACGGTGTTGAAGCTGACGTTTCCGGCAGGAACATTACCCTGGTTGCGGGTGCCGGACTGGTCAATCCGAACCATGCCGATGTGGCTGGAGAGGTATTGAACCCGACCTTGATCGATATTGATGCAAGCTGGGGCGGGATCGGTGAGCCCGATAATTTCCTTGAGATTAATGTCGATAACCGTAACGGTGCAGACGGACTGGGTGTATTGCGGGCCTTTGATATTACAGCCGACAACAGCTTTGGCATCTTCCTGGACGAAGTCATCAATGACCTGCATGTCCATACTGTCCATACCATTCAGGATATCTCATTGAGGACGGTTGATGGTTCTATTCTCGATTCCCGTAATGGCGGACTGGGAGATGACGACGCGAACCTGATTGGCAAGAACATTTACCTGGATGCCAATGGGGAGGGTTCAAGCATCGGTGCCTTTGATAACGATCTCGAGATCGATTCCCGGAACGGTTCCTCGCCCAATAACGACGATGTGGCTTTTGAAGCCGTAGAAAACATCTATCTCACAGAAACTGCAGGGAATATGCGGCTGGTAATGGCCCATACCTATGACGGTGATATCCGACTGACAGTCAGGGATTCCGCTGCGGAAGGCGAAGACCTGTTACTACTGCACAGTGGCACGGCGCGCTTTGCCGAGGACGAGAACTCATTTCCGACATTTCAAGAAGATGCCGACAGGGATGTGCTGCACGGACAGATCTTTGCCGAAAGTGGCGACGTGTTACTGCGGGTCGGCGATAATGTTGACCTGGATTCCAACAGCGAGATCCTGGCCGCGGGTTCCATCGATATTTACGGGGATGTGTCGGCGACAAATGAAGTCATTCATTCCCTGATTAATCTCGATGCTGGCCTCGGTACAGTCATGCTGTTACGCGGCCGTATCATCGCCAACGCGACGGTCAATGCCGGTAGCAAACAGAATGGTGACCCGGTGGGTACTGCGGACCCGAGTTATACAGCACCCGGCGCAGGCGACCTGACCCGTATCTGGGGCAACGTGGATGTCGACACGATCCAGTTCGGCGATCCGACGGGTGACCAGGGTGGCACCGCACAGGGTGATGATGGTTATATCTTCCTGGGTTCAAAGACCCGCGCCTTCGGTAGTCAGAATTTAGACCCGACCAATGCCGATGGCGAAGACCGCTTCCGTGTGTATTACCTGCAGGACACGACAACTGTCACGTCACCGGCTAACTTTGCTTTGCTTGATGCCGCAGGGCAGGAACTGGCCGAGCATACCTTGACGCTGGATGGCGTGTCGGAGAGCGATGACTATCAAATCTTTACCCTTGGCAGCAACAGCGATATTGACGAGCGCAATTATGTTATTAATGTGCTGGATACGGGCCTGTCCAACGATGGCGTCGATGAATTGATAATCCATGGTTTTGACTCCCCGGACAATGGCAATGATGAATTCGGCAACAATCTGCCGACCGATGACCTGTTTCTCCTGCGCAAGGCCAGCTTCCTGCCGAACGAAGATGCTGACCGTCCTGCCTATATTGCGATGCTGCACGGCCAGCCCGACGCGTATCTGGACACCATTGAGGGCAATGAACCCTCGGATGAAGTCATTCGCATCAATTATGATACAGCGCTGAACGGCCGTATCACTATCCAGGGCTATGGCGGTAATGACAGTTTCTACTCTGATGATACCTCCGCCATCGTGTCCCTGCAGGGCGGTGCCGGTGATGATACATTCCAGATCGGTCAGATCTTTGGCGACAAGCGTGACCAGGCCGAGGGCATGTTGCTGGCGCAGGACGTGTTCCCCGATCTCGTTCCGACCACACGTGGTTGGCTCAGCCCGGGCATCAATGCACCACTGGTTGCCCAGGGTGGCACGGGCGATGACGAGTTCCGCGTTTTTTCAAATCAGGCAGAGCTACGGCTCGAGGGTGACGATAACAATGATCTGTTTATTGTACGGGCGTTCGCCATTGCAGCCGTTGCCAACCAGGATTGGAACAATGACGGGAATATTGATGTCGATGACCTGCCTGCGGTTGATGTAGACACGAACGGGGATGGCATCATTAATTTCGCAGATGCCGATTCCACGCCCGATGACTGGACCGATGATACGATCGTGCTTGATGATGATGGTGTCGCCATGCCGATTATCGGCCTCGGATTCTCCGTCGCCCGTGCACCGGATATCCGTGCCGGTGGCGGCGAGGACGAGGTTCAATACAATGTTAATGCACCGGTCTCGGTCGACGGCGGCACGGGCTTCGACAAGCTGGTCATCCTGGCCACCGAATTTGCCGATGACATCGCCATAACCAACAGCGGCATCTTCGGCGCAGGTCTCAATGTACGCTATTCGACGATCGAAGTGGTTGAGATTGACGGCCTCGAGGGTGATGACGAATTCTTTGTTCAGTCGACGGAATTCGGCGTTGCCTACCGGGTAATCGGCGGGTTGGGTTCTGACACAATCAACGTCGCCGGAGATGTGACAGAGGACATCGTCACCCGCGAACTGGAAGGCGCCTCCGGTGCCGTCGATCACCTGGTGACATCGGACGACCTGCTCTACGATGGCGTGCTGGTCGACGGGTTTGCCTATAATGTCGCCTCCGAGGAAGAGGGCATCGTTATCATAGACGAGTCCAACGGGTTTACGGCCGTCCGTGAAGGCGGGCCGGTCACTATCGATGAATATACCGTCAAGCTGGCGGTGCAACCGCTCCCGGGTCAACTCGTATATATCACGGTATCTGCGGCGCGTTCACCACAGGAAGAGGCCGATGATCAGCTGAACCATAATGAACTCGATCCGCCCCAGCCCTTCCTGCCAAATGGTGAAGGGGACACTATCTGGCTAACGACCAGTTCTCCGAACAATCCAACGTTTCCAGACTTCCAGCGTGACGTAGTCGTTAACGGCACTCCGGAAGTGATCAACAACCGGGCCGTGGTTCTGACGTTCGATGACAGCAACTGGAATACGGCCCAGACGGTGCATGTGTTTGCACCGGACGATCCACGTGCCGAAGGCGACCGTGTAGTAGTTGTCCAGCACAGTGTGATATCCGATCTGAGTGGCGTGTTGCCGGGCGACTATCCGGAAGATCCGGAGACAATGCTGCCCATCGACCCGGCCGATTATGTTGATCCCTTCGATGCGGCCGACGTGCGCAATGTCGAGGTACTGGTGCGTGACAATGATACCCCGGGTGTCTTCTTTACCGAGGTCGAACCGGGTACGTCGATCGAGGATGGGCGGACACTGGTAATTGAAGGCAATGACGTAACGAAACTCAACGATGAAATCCTGGTGCAACTCGCCAAAGAGCCTGGCATGGATGAAGATGTCTTCGTCAGGCTGTTCCTGAACGAGACCAGTGATGATAACGTCAAACTTCTCGACGTCGATGATCCGGGTGATCTGGATAGTCGCATGTTCAAGGGTGCGGATGGCTACTGGCGCATCCAGTTTGACGACACCAACTGGGATGACCCCGTTCGCGTGGGTATCGAGGCGCGTGACGATGCCACGCGGGAGGATCCGGGGACAGCCGTCATCTCCTTCGAGCGTGACGATCTCCTGACAACGGACGCCGATTATATCTTCCCGAATCTGCGCTCCGGCTCCGGCCTTCTGGATATCGAGGTCATTGATAACGAGACCTCGGGTGCCGTGGTGATTCAGAGTGAGGGAAATACCCTGCTTAATGCCGACGGCACTGACACCGATGATTACACCCTGCGCCTCACCCGTGAACCCGATGCCGATGTGGACATCGCCATCCTGACCGATGGCCTGGCCGATGTCGTTGAAGTGAATGGCGTGCCGGTCACGCCAATGGATTATGAAACGATCGGCGGTATAAGGCCGGTCCAGGTATTTGAGGGCAGTCTCATCTTTGAAGATGTGGCTGGTGAGGGCCAGATTACCCGCGGCACGGGGTCTGATCTGGGCAGCTTTATCAGTGAAGGCTTCACCGTCGGCCAGGAGATTGAGATCGGTGAAGCCGGTGCACCGTTTGATGGCCAGTACATCATCACCTCGGTGGATCACCAGGTCATGACCGTCAGCACCACCTTCGGTATCGCCGCCGCCGAAGAGGTGCTGGATACACCAACAATCTCGGACCTCGCACCGATTGGCATCTTCACGGGCGAAGTCGAGTTTTCAATTGTGTCGGAAGAGATCGATGGTGTCATGGTCGACACCTACCGCATGACGATCACCGGCCTCGGCGATGAAGATCAGGGATGGCTTGCCAACCGTTTCCTCGAGGGCCAGCGTATCCGTATTGATGGTGCATTGAATCCCGGTGATTACAAGATCGCGATTATCCGTGGCGAGAACGATACCAAGGATGACACTATCCAGTTCACAGTCGAGATCCCCGGTGGCCCCGCGTCGTTTAACGCGGGCATCGAGACCATCACCGTGGTCCGTACCGCGGCGGTGGCGACCTTTACCCCGGGTGAAGACGGCAATCCGGGTGAATACTGGATGCAACAGACGGTTGTCCTGCAGGCCGATCCAAACTACGAGGTACCGATTACCCGCGAGGGCGTGAAGGTCTTCCCGGTCGAGGGACATTACCTCTCCAAGCTTCGTGGACCGCTGGCAGTGGAGGGCGGTCCGACAGGTGCTGACCGGTCACTGGAAAATGGCCTGAAGCTGCCCGGTGAGGCCGATGATTTCCTGATCGCCATCGGAACCCAGCCGCCCGAATCACAGCAGATTGACGTACTGAATATATTTAATGACACCAGCAAGGAAGATGTTAACGGCAATATGACGCAAACCACCCTGCGCGGTTTCAATATGGCCGAAGACCTCGATTTTGGCGCCCTTGGTGCCGGCGTCTTTGGTGAAAGCGGATTCTTCCCCGGTGGTATCAGCTTCGGCAAGATCAGCTTGGGACCCGGGGGCTTCAACACCGACGGCGCGCAAAGCACCATCGAGGTGCTGAACCTGATGCTGGGTGAGGGCAATGACCACCTCGATATCCTCGGTACGCTGGACCCGGCGCCGCCGGTCCAGGTTATCCAGGATTTCGAATTCACGCCGGATGGCGGCAATGATGGCGGCACCATCGTCCGGGAGGGTTTCGACTGGAAGGCCGTAGGTTTTCTTGTTGGCCAGACTGTCACCATAGAGGGCGAGGTCGGTGAATGGATCGTAACGGCAATCGATGATGCGATACCGCCGGGCGAGAGTGAGCCCGACCCGAACGATAATTCGATCCTTGTATTAAGTGGGCCGCCGCTGCCTGATATCGACGGCGTGCACACAATCACGGCGACAGATCAGAGCGTGATCACGATCGATGAAACCGTTGATGTGATCGAGACCACCGCCGGTGGTGTGGTGACGCGCAACAGCGGGTCCTGGGTTACCGACAACTACGATATCGGTGATATCGTCACTATCGATGAAGATTTCAATCAGGATGAGTATGTTGTTGCCGCTGTAACCGATACCGAACTGACACTTGTCGGCAGGCAACTGGCACTGGTGTCCAGTGCCAACCGGACCTTTAATAACACGACGGATGGTAACCTGGGATCAATTATCGAAGTTAGCATCGATCCTAGTTATACGGGTGGGATTGTTACACGCGCAAGTGGTTCATGGATAGATGAAGGCTACCTGGCAGGTCATCTCGTCACCATGATAGACGGAAACGGCAAACGTGATTTCCGCATCAACGAGATTTCAGAAGACGGTCTGTCACTGACACTTGAAGGCGTGGCACTCCAGGATGAGACCGGTGTCACCAAGTCATTCTACGTGCAGGGCCAGCATGGTGGCCTGACAGTCGTCCACGGCGGCGGCAATTTCCATCTGGAAACAGTGGGAGATATGAACGTCGACAGCAACCATCCTGACGGTTTTGCGCTGACCCGCCTCGATGGCCGTGCCTGGGTGAAGGACCGCTACGAGGTTGGCCAGGTCCTTCAGCTGGAGGGTGAGACCTATACCCGCGAGATACTGGATATCGTCGATACAACGATCCCTACACCGGATGATGCACAACTCACCTGGGGCATTGGCAGCACACTGATACTCAGCGACCCGCTGGGCATGGGCGGTACTGAGCTTGCCGATGGTGATTATCTTGAAGAGACTGACAATCAACTCGCCCTGCATGTCGCCGACCCGCTAAAGACTGAGACAACACAGGTCATGGATATCGCCACGCACACCCTGACCCGCAGTGCGGGCATCTGGACGGACGACGGCTTCTTCGTGGGACAGACGGTCTTCATCAGCACGATGGCCGGGCCATTTACAGTTGCAGCGCTCGATGGTGACGAAATGACCCTGGAAGATGTCGCCCTTACACCACAAGATGATGTCGAATTGACTGTGCATGGGTTTGATGTCAGCCGGGATGGCGGTGCCCGCGCCGGAGGTGATCATATTATTGTCAGTGGTGGTGCCGGTCCGGATTCGCCACTGGTGGTTTACGGGGATACCTCGCAGGATGGTATGTGGTACAGCGGTGAACCCTTCAGTGTGCTGGGCCTGGAACTGGGTGAGAAGCCCTTCGATCCGTTCCCGCAACTCACTGATGAAGAAAACGAGGATGACGAATGGGTATTCCCACTGGCCAATCCGTTTGACCTGCATGGCAACGACATCATTGATGCCAGCGCCTTATTTGCCGATGCGATTGCGGGCGAGCTCCCGAGTGTTGGTCTGACCATGTACGGTGGTCGTGGTGACGATATATTGATCGGTAGCCAGACCGGTGACCATATCGCTGGCGGATCAGGTGATGACCTGATTATCGGCAACCGTGGCACCGATCATATCTATGGTGACAGCGGCATCAATGTCAATCTCTTCACCCGCGCGCTGACTATTAGTACAGTAGATGCCAGCCCGCTGCCGACTTCTGATCCCAACGTTGATACCAAGGGCACGACGATCCAGCCGGTCAAATCACCTTTGCGGGATAACATGGAAGCCGGACGCGATACCATCTTCGGCGACGGCATGGACAGCGAGGCCGGGGCCTTTGGTGACTTCGATGACATTATCTTCGGCGACCATGGTGTCATTGACATGCTGGTCGAGGACCCGAACCTGCCGCCGATCCTGCTGCAACGAATCCAAACGACTTCGCCTGATCTTGTCCTGGCAATCAATTCTGCCGAGCTGCAGAACGGCAACGATGACATTGTCTTCGGTGGTCTGGGCAGCGACATCGTCATCGGTGGCGCCGGTAACGATATGATCGATGGCGATGAACTGGATGATTCCCGTCTCGGCGATGATGATCGCTTGTTTGGGGACAATGTCTTTCTGACCCGGATGGGAGGCGCAGATGGTGACCTGTTTGATGATGTGGATAACCTGCGCTTCCAGACCCTGGCCGGTACCCTGATGTACAGTCGCACCGACCGCGATATTCCTGCAGGTTTTGATCCGGTGAATGCCGATAACAGCGGTCTGCTGCTGGTCGATGGTATTGCCCGTCATTACCGTGACCCGGACGGTGCCCCCTGGTGGGCTGAATACTCGGTGGACTACAGTGCGGTTCATAACATTGAAATGGATCTGGATAATGCCGGTGCTGACAGTTTTGGTAATGATTATATTGCCGGCAGTGAGGGTCATGATGAGATCTTCGGTCAGCTCGGCAACGATATCATTCAGGGCGACGGCAGCATTGCCGATGCCTTTAATACCGGTGCCCATGTCGGTGCCTCACGCACCCCGGGCGATGATTCCGATCCTGTCGGTCCATTGACTGTCGAAGCCTCCTTCGAATCGGCTACCGATGGTGAGGATTATATTGAGGGCGGTGGCGGCAATGATGTGGTATTCGGGGGTCTCGGTCAGGATGATATCATTGGCGGCAGTTCCAGCTTCTATAGCCTCGATAATGATGGAGTCGACCTAGCCACTTCACCGGAACTTCATCAGCGTCCCGATGGTGATGATCTGATATTCGGTGGCGCGGGCATCCAGATCGATCGCAATAACGGTTTTGATCCAGATACCGGTTCGGGTGAAGACGTCGTTGTCATAACGGACGGCACGGAATTCAAGGACAAGCACAGCCGCGACGCGGACAATATTGTTGGTGATAATGGTAATATCATTCGCATCGTCGGGGTTAACCATATCGATGTAAACCCGACCGGCGATCCGGATGCCGGTCCACTCTATGTTACCTTTAACTACGACAACTATGACCAGGATGAGCCTGAACCGGGTGAAAAGATCATTGTCCGTGGTATAACGTTACTAGATTATACCCCGGGTGGTCCCGCCTTCCGCCCGGATCTGTTCAGTGCGGAAGATCCCTCCGACCCGATCTTCAGGAATGAGTTCGACATCTGGGCCCAGGTCGATATCGGCGGCCATGACGAAGTCCATGGCGAGACTGGGGATGACATCATGTACACTGGTGGCGGCCATGACATTATCTTCGGTGACGCCGATGATGACGATGCCATCGGTGGTTGGGGGAATGACTGGATCTCCGGCGGCACCGGCATCGACGGAATCATCGGCGATGACGGACGTATCTTTACCAGCCGCAACAGTGCAGAAATCGCCGAAGACCTCTATGGAGTGGAGACCCTGCTGGCAGAAGACCCTGATACCCGTACCAGTCAGGGTAACGTATTGAATGAATTTATCTACACTCCGGGAGAAGTGCAGTCGGCCACAATTAATATTCAGGGTGAACTCAAGAAGACGGTGGATATCACACCGTTCAATCTCACCCCGAATGCGGATGGCGCCGACGATCCCTTGTTTGATGCCTACTTTGTAGATGATGTTATATTTGGTGGACTTGGCAATGACTTCCTGCACGGTGCCTCTGGTGATGATGCCATTGCCGGTGGCGAGGCTCTGCCTGAAAGCTATACCCAGCGCTTCGATAGCAACGGCAATATCATCGGCCTTGTGCGTACAGATTTTACCAGGCCATGGAACCCGGGGGATATCCTCAAATTTGGAGACGATACCGATCCCTGGAATGCGCCCAAGCCGATACAGAACAGGCTCGGTGAGTTCTTCCTTTACGATGAATACGACCCGCGCCGTACCATTATGTTCGAAGCCGACGGTACAGTCTGGAAAGAGGGTGATGCCCCTGACTTTGCTTACTTCCTGAACCAGTTAGCTGATGAAGGCCCGACGGAAAATGGTGCGGTAGAATTCGATCCGAATGGTACGCCGATCGCCTTCGAAGATAAGCACAATGATGGCGCGGATGTCATCTTTGGGGACCTCGGCAATGACTGGATAGTCGGCGGCACCGGCCGTGACAATATGTACGGTGGCTGGGGCAACGACCTGTTGAATGCAGACGATGTGTTGACGATTGAAGGCGAGGGGGATTTCGGGGACGCCAATCCAAAGAAGATCCAGCCCAGCCCGAACGATACGCCGGACACGCATCCGCTGTATGAAGATCGGGCCTTCGGCGGTGCCGGTCTCGATATCCTGATCGGTAATACCGGTGGTGATCGTCTGATCGACTGGACCGGTGAATTCAACAGTTACATTGTTCCCTTTGCTCCGTTTGGAATTGCTACGGTCAGCCGCCAGGTTCCGCCACAGATGTTTGAATTTCTCTATGCACTGTCGGCCGGTGATGGGGCCGATCCCACACGGGCAACGGATACCGGTAATGATGTGGCCCGTAACGGTGAACCGGACGGTGAACTCGGATTGATCGTCCCGAGAGACCATGGTCTCTGGCAGGATCAGACGGGCGGGCCGACTGATCCGCAACCGGGTAATATTCCCGGCGGCGCACGAGATGTGTTACGTTCGGCTGACTTCAATGACGGCAACATGAATGTAATGGCGGCTGACAGCGGTCTATGGAGTGTGACCCAGGGCAGTCTCTCTGCTTCGGCTGAAACGATCGGTGAAGATGCCGTGGCCCTGTTCTATATCGATGATTACCTGCCTCTCTATTTTGAAATCGAGGCCAAGGTCAGCACAGATAAGCCAACCGGTGGCTGGAAGGCAAATGCCTATGTGGTATTTGATTATTTTTCACCAACTGATTTCAAGTTTGCCGGTATCAACGTTTCAACTAACAAGATAGAAATGGGGCATGTCGATGAAAACGGCTGGCATGTGGATATACAGTCCACCAAGCCTGTCCGGATTAAACCGGATACCTATTATGATGTACTGGTCGCAGTAAATGGTACCAATGTCACCTTGACGATTGATGATGAGACTTGGTTTAACTGGAACTTCGATCCACGCATAATCGATGGTGAAGCCTATGGATTAAATCGAGGCCTTGTAGGTCTTGCGGGTAATGATTCAAAAATTAATTTTGATAATCTTAAGGTACAGATTCTGCCACCTGAGATTACACTCGACTATGATGATGATTTTGAGGATGGCATGGCAGATCTCCTGTCGGGTGACACTAGGGGAACCTGGTCTGTTATCAATGGGAGATATGAAGGCATTGTCGCATCAGGTGATATCGGTTGGAGTCTATTCAATCTGGGAACCTCGCTTGCAGTGGATTCCTATCTTGATATTGAAACAACACTGAGTACCACGGACACTGGCGGCATCATCTTTGATCGCTATGCGGACAATGATTACAAGTTTGTCGTGATTGATACTGATTCAGATCAGCTTGTTTTCGGTCACGTGGATCCAAAACATGGCTGGCAGGTCGATCAGGCATTCGACAGAGTCTTTGATGAAGGCAATGATTACACGATTAAGCTTACTTTCAAGGGTGCTTCAGTCAGTGCAACAATCAACGGTGCCGTGGTGGGAAGCTGGGGTTACAATTCTGCTGTTGTTGATGGTGGACTGGGAGTGCTGACGAAAGATGGAAACAGTTCTTTTGAAGATGTGCGCTTTCGCACAAACGACGCGGCCTTTGCCGAGGCCCTGATGGCAGCAGGTGCCAGTTCAGAACTGTCTGGTATTGAGGGCTGGGTGACCCCTGAAGAACTAGCGTTTATTGTCGATACCGCCATTGATGATTGGCTTGAAAGCGGCCTTGTAGGAGCAGATGAACTGGCCGTCTTGCAGGGTGTGCGCATTGAGATTACCGATCTACCGGCATTGATGCTGGGCAAGGTAGAAGGCGACACCATATATATCGATGTCGATGCTGCAGGCTATGGCTGGTTTATCGATTCCACCCCTGATGAAAATGAGGAATTCTTCCTGACAGATGACGGTAGCCTGATGGCTATTGAAGGGAGTAAAGCAGACGGCCATATGGATCTGCTGTCTGTGGTCAGTCATGAACTCGGCCATCTCCTGGGATTTGAACATGATACAGACGGTATCATGGAAGACACAATAGTCGCTGGAGAACGGGAGTCAGTTGTTGCTGACAGTGATGGAACCGATGCTCTAGTTCAGGAAGATAATGATTTCGATCTTCGCATCCTTATCAGCATGGATGAGGGGCTTGCCAGCATGTTCACAATCACTGAATCACCAGAATTCTTCATGCCAGCAACCCTGTATGAAGCTGAAGAGAGCGAAATAGCCGCCTCTGAACCATTGGCTGTGATGATCTTCGATGAGGATAGCGGCGATTTCAATATCCAGGAAAAATCGGATTCAGAGTCTACTTCAGATACAGCCCTGACAGCTGAAGCATCAACCACAGAAATGGATGGTGAAGATGACTGGCTTATCTATACATCAAATGATGATGAATTCGCAAGTCTGACTACCGAAGAAGCCAGTATGACAGACAGCGTCAACCTTATTGAATGGGAAGGGGCACACGCTGGTCTGGATACCACACTACCTCCTCCCCAGACAAATACCAAGTCAAGTAATAGCAAGGACAATGACCATTGGCTATAATGGTCTATGTCTTTGAATATTAAGCTGTACTGCGTTTATCATAGTAATTATAAAGAAAGCTAAGGAGAATACCGATGGCTGATTCCAAGGCGAAAGCTGACAAGGCCGGAGCTGCGATGGGCGCCAGCCCGAAAGTTGAGTGGGACGACTCAAAAATGAACACCACCTATGCCAACGTAGCCAATGCCGCTAGTACCCGGGAGGAGGTCACCTTGCTGTTTGGTACCAATAAGAGCTGGAATATTTCAAAGGACAATTCGGTTAAAGTTGAACTCTCAGACCGAATTATCCTGAGCCCTTTTGCAGCCAAGAGACTCTGGCTTATCCTAGGTAGCGTGCTCGAAGAGTATGAGTCCCGGTTCGGAAAACTGGATATCGAGTCCCGGGCTGGTGCGACAAAACAGTAGGCGATCAGCTTTGTAACAGACCCTCATGAGTCGCCCCGATCCCGATAGCAGACCTACTTCGGCAGAACTGCCAGCCGGTGATCCCGGCCATATTGCCTACCTTGACCGCGCCCTCTGGCAGCGTTTTACACGTGCTTCATCGGCACCAGAATTCGCCAGTGCCTGGCTCGCCCTGCAAACATCTATGTTCACAGGCGTAACACATGGTGCTGTTGTCCTTGGGGCGGACGAAAGTGGTCCTTACACACCTGTCGCAATCTGGCCAGAAGGCAATTCCGTACCTCCCGGTCTTTCACGCGTTGCAGAAACTGCCATGGCAGAACGCAGGGGGACTGTGCATCATCACAAGGATCAGGGAAATCCGGCACATCACCTTTGCCATCTTGCCTATCCATTGCAGATTGATGATCAGTTGTTTGGTGTTGTTGCATTGGAAATCAATAATGCCAGCGACGAGCAATTAAAGTTATACATGCGTCACCTGCAATGGGGTAGTGGCTGGTTATTATCTTTTATTAACCGAAACAGCAGGACTACGAGCTCAGTTGATCAACAATCTTTACTGATTGAACTGATTGCTTCTGCACTTGAACATCGACGATTCCAGGCTGCTTCAATGGCGGTTGTAACCGAGCTTGCTACAAGACTGAAATGTGATCGTGTCAGCCTTGGATTTCGCAAGGGAAAACATATGAAGATATATGCGTTGTCACATAGTGCACAGTTTGGTGAGCAGACTAATCTGGTCCGTGCCATTAGCAATGCAATGGATGAAGCCATTGACCAATGGCAGACTATTATATTTCCTTCACCGGAGGATCAAAAATGCATCACTCGTGCCCATGATGACCTCGCAAGAACCGGGGGAAGTTCGCATATCTGTACGGTTATCATGAATGATGGAGATGAGTTGTTTGGATCATTGTGTTTTGAACGTCAGGCAGAGAAACCATTTAAGGATGAAACAAAAGCTTTTCTTGAAAATGTCGCGGCGCTTATTGGGCCTCTGCTTGATATCAAACAGCGTGATGATAGATTCATCCTTAGGAAAATGCTGGATTCCTTTAATGCTCTAATCATGAAAATAATCGGGCCGCGGCATTACGGGTTCAAGTTAATTACATTAATTTTGACGGCTTTGCTGGTTTCCCTTTATTTTATCGAAGGAAATTATCGTATAACGGGGGATGCCGTACTAGAGGGAGCAGTTCAAAGAGCAACAGTTGCCCCCATAGATGGTTATATTAACCAGGCACTCGCACGTGCAGGTGATGTGGTGGAAGAAGGTGACTTGCTGTTTACAATCGATGACAGGGACCTTCGACTGGAATTTGTTAAATGGTCAAGTCAAAAAGAACAGGTGCAACGAAAATATCGCGATGCACTGGCTGAAAGGGATCGCAGTGAAGTCAATATACTCAAGGCACAATTAGATCAGGCCGAGGCACAACTAGATTTGTTGCAAGAACAGATCAACCGTACCCGTGTAACTGCGCCTTTCAACGGGGTGATTGTAAGCGGGGACCTGAGTCAACGGCTTGGTTCTCCTGTGACACGTGGGGATGTCTTGCTTGAAATTGCACCACTTGATGAATATCGCATAGCCATACAGGTCGATGAGCGCGATATCGCAGATGTAAGGACAGGTCAACGAGGACAGCTTGTACTGACAGCCTTGCCGAAAAATGAGTATCCATTTGTTATTGAGAAGATAACGCCGGTATCCGAGGCAAAAGACGGACGTAACCGGTTTCGTGTAGAAGCCAGACTTGATGCGGATGACGATTTGCTTCGACCGGGGATGGAAGGCTCCGGGAAAATCAATATCGATAAACGCAAGCTGTTATGGGTATGGACACATGAGTTTGTAGACTGGCTGAGATTAATCTTCTGGTACTGGCGTCCCTGAAAAGGAAGGTAATTTTCAGTGTCTGACTCCATCTTTAGTCCTTCCTGGTATCGTGTAGCCGAACTCAGGCCACGGCTAAGGGCACATGCAAATATTCATCGCCATGATTACCGTGGTGAAATTTGGTATGTGCTACAGGATCCGCTTTCTGGCCGTTTCTACCGCTTTACACCTGCCGCTTATCAAGTTATTGGTCTGCTTGATGGTAAACGCACAGTCAATGAAGTCTGGGAAATGGCTGCATCACGATTGGAAGATGATGCGCCTACACAGGAAGAAGTCATACGATTGCTGGCCCAGTTGCATGCCGCTGATGTATTACAAAGTGAAATATCGCCGGATATCCTGGAACTTTTCAATCGCTTTCAACGTCAGGAGAAACTACGCTGGAAACAACGATTCTGGAGCCCGCTGGCAATTCGTTTTCCACTCATAGATCCGGAAAGATTCTTGGCTCTGTTTCTGCCGATTGTTCGTCCCTTTTTTAGCTTGGCAGGATTTCTTGCCTGGGTATTGATAGTCTGCTGTGGTGCTATCGTCACTTTCATGCACTGGCCTGAATTAACAGAAAATTTCACTGATCGTGTACTGGCGCCGCAAAATCTTTTACTTCTCTGGATTACCTATCCAGTTATAAAGACCTTGCATGAACTTGGGCATGCATTTGCTACAAAGGTATGGGGAGGTGAAGTACATGAGATAGGTATCATGCTTCTGGTATTCATGCCTGTGCCTTATGTAGATGCATCAGCCGCATATGCATTTAAGGAACGCTATAAACGAATGATTGTCGGTGCCATGGGGATTATGGTTGAGTTGCTTTTGGCTGTACTGGCGCTTTTTGTGTGGTTGGCTGCAGAACAAAGTTTTGTTCGAGCATTAAGCTATAACGCTATGTTGATCGGTGGAATATCGACATTGTTTTTTAATGGGAATCCTCTATTGCGTTTTGATGGTTATTATGTGCTTGCAGATGCCCTTGAAATACCTAATCTGGGCAAACGCTCGAATCAATATCTGGGATATCTTGTGCAGCGCTACCTGTTTTCCGAAAAATCGGCTGTATCCCCGGCTAACTCAGAGAGTGAGCGCAAATGGCTGGTTATTTACAGTATTGCTTCATTCTGTTACCGGTTAGTTGTCATGTTTTCAATTACCTTATTTGTTGCCGGTAAATTCTTTTTTATCGGTGTATTAATTGCTATATGGGCTGTTGTAATGTTGCTGGTAGTACCTATCTTCCGCATGATGAAGTATGTTTTTAGCAATCCACGCCTTGAGCGTTGCCGGGGCCGTGCGGTCACAGTGACATCAGCAGGTCTCGGAACTGTGCTCTGCTTGTTGACAATGTTGCCAGTGCCTCTATGGACACGTGCGGAGGGAGTAGTCTGGTTGCCTGAACAGGCCATTATCCGCGCCGGCACAGATTGTTTCATTACAGCCTTTTTAACTCCTCCGGACAGAAATGTTAGTTCCGGTCATCCATTGATTGGTTGTGAGGAGCCTACCTTACAGGCAAAAGAACGAATGCTTCTTGCACGTCTTGAAGAGCTGGAAGCACTGCATACTGCGCAATGGCGTGAGGACAGGGTTGCCGCCAGTATTACTCAGGAAGAGATTAAAGCGGTTAAAAGCGATCTTTTAATAGTCAGAGAACAGCTTTCAGAGTTATTAATACGAAGTCCGCTGCATGGTCAATTTGTTGTTCCTCGATCAAGGGATATCATTGGTCGATACGTCAGGAAAGGTGAAATTCTCGGCTATGTTATTACCGGGCAGGTTAAATCCGTTCATGTTGTTGTACCCCAATCAGATGTTGGCCTAGTCAGAGAGAGAACCGAATCTGTCACTGTTAGAATCGCAAGTCGCTTGCAGGAAAGCTATTCTGCATCAATGGTGCGCCAGATACCAGGCGGCAGCAAGAGATTGCCCAGCGCTGCCTTAGGTAAGAATGGCGGTGGACAACTGGATATAGATCCACGTGATGATAGCGGCACGATGACGTTGAATACAGTATTCGAATATGAACTTGTACTCCCGGAAGGGGCAGCCAATGCGCCCGTCGGGACACGTGTCTATGTCAGATTTGATCATGGAAGCCAGGCGCTTGCTGTACAATGGTATCTACGCCTTCGACAGATATTCCTGAGGACGTTTAATGTCTGATATCAACCTGCAACACCAGATCTTTTCAGCGCCTTATCCACAAAGGGATGAATCTGGTTCCGATATAATTGAGGCTCTGGGAGAATATATTTTTTCGGATCTTCCTGAACGTTTTTTGGGAAGACGCATCAAGCTGGCTAATATATTGCCACTTGTAAATAATCTTGAAAAAGAAATCTCCGTTATTTCTGATAATGACTTGCATGACCTATCCAGAGAATTGAGATATGAACTGCGTCAGAAGGGAATTCAAACATATATCGTTGCAAAATCTTTTGCATTAGTGAGGGAGATAGCCAGACGTCAGCTTGGTATGCGCCATTACGATACCCAGATACTCGGAGGCTGGGCGATTTTAAAAGGAATGATAGCAGAGATGGAAACCGGTGAGGGAAAAACACTTACAGCAACCTTGCCGGCTTGTACCGCTGCAATGGCGGGTATTCCTGTACATATCATCACGGTGAATGATTACCTTGCTAGACGAGATGCGGATTTAATGCGCCCGATCTATGAATATTTCGGCTTAAGCGTTGGTATTTCTATAGGTGGGATGCCGGAAGACCAAAGAAGGAAAGCTTATTGCTGTGATGTGGTGTATAGCACAAATAAACAGGTTGCATTTGATCATCTGCGTGATCGCCTGGTATTAAAGCACTATTCCAGTAAGCTATGCATAAAATTAACAGATATTTCAGAACAAAAGAATGTTCCGGGGAAACAATTGCTATTAAGAGGGCTTTGTTTCGGTATTATTGATGAAGCCGATAGTATTCTGGTTGATGAAGCCGTGACTCCGTTGATTATTTCCCGCCCCGGGGATACCAGGCATAAACGGGAAATATTTGAAAAAGCCCTGATGCTGGCTTCAAGTATGAATACCGGTGCCGATTACATAGTTGAAGCTAGAGATAGAAACCTGGAGCTGACAGAGCAGGGCGCCGATCATCTGCGCCAAGCCTGTGAAAAACTCGATGGTTTATGGAGAAACATCCGTTACCGCGAGGAGCTGGTGCTGCAGGCATTAAGAGCGCAAAGGCTTTTTGTGCGGGACAAGCATTATCTTGTTGATGATGGCAAGGTAAAGATCGTGGATGAATTTACAGGGAGGATTATGCCAGATCGTACATGGGAAAAAGGTCTTCACCAGATGATTGAAGTAAAAGAAGGATGTGAGATTACTGGCGAAAATGAAACAATTGGCCGTATCAGTTATCAACGCTTTTTTCGGCGATACCTCAAGCTTGGAGGAATGACAGGTACTGCGAGGGAAGTAAATAATGAAATGAAGTCGGTTTACAAGCTGAAAGTCATCAATATTCCTCCATACAGGCCACTTCAGAGAAAAGCCTTACCCTGTAAAATATGGCGTACACAGAATGAAAAATGGCAATCTATAGTTGAAAGAATCAAGCAACTTTATGAAAAGGGGCAGCCAGTCCTGGTTGGTACACGTTCGGTTCTTGCATCAGAAGACCTTTCCGAGAGATTGTATGAAGCCGGCATACCTCATAATGTGTTGAATGCCCGACAGGATGAAAAAGAAGCGGAAATCATCAAACAAGCAGGGCAGAAAGGACAGATTACAGTCGCAACCAATATGGCAGGTCGAGGCACAGATATTCGGCTTCAGGAAAATGTAGCTCAACTTGGAGGTCTGCATGTAATTGTCACAGAACGACATGAGGCAGGAAGGATTGATCGCCAACTCTGTGGTCGATGCGGTCGACAGGGTGATCCTGGCAGCCATGAGGCAATTATTTCATTGGAAGATGAGCTGGTAATGCGATATATCCCTGACTATCTCAGACTCCCAGTCAACCTCATCTGGGAAACTATGCCTTTTATAGGCAAAATTGTGGGACGTTGTCTGACATCAATTGCACAAAAGTCTGCTGAAAAGAGGCATTCATATGCGCGTCGCCGTTTATTGCGCATTGAGGAATATCTTGAAAATGTTCTCGCTTTTTCAGGGCTACAGGAATAATCATGTCAGGTTCCCGATTTCATAGTAAATCACTTTTTTTTATCATCCTATTCCTTATTTATTCTCAGGCCGGGGCAATAGAATATGAGTTGCAGGACGTAACCACAGATTGTGTTATAGAACCAAGCAAGATGGTTGATGTCAGTAGTTCAATATCTGGGGTGCTGGTTTCAATAAAAGTGACGCGTGGTGATGAAGTTAAAGAGGGTCAGGTGCTTGCAAAACTGGAATCAAGAGTAGAGCAGGCAACTGTTGAACTGGCACGTGCAAATGCCGAAAGGGATCAGTTAATAAAGGCAAGAAAGGCCCAGGCTGATTTTGCGAAACGGCGCTTTGAGCGCAACAAGGAACTCTTTGCTAAAAACATGGTGTCAGAACAGATTGTAGATGAAGCCGAGACTGAGGCAATACTCGCAGAGATGGAACTGGGGGAAGCAATTGAACAAAAGCAAATTGCCGAGCTTGAGTTAAAACGCGCACTGGAATCCCTGTCAATGCGCACCATTAAGAGCCCTGTTGACGGGATTGTTGTGCAAATTTATGCACAGGAAGGCGAATCAATTGAAGACAGACCCATCATCCAGATTGCCAGGATTGATCCCCTGTATGTCGAGGTCATTGCGCCTATTATATTACTTGGCAGGATAAAAAAAGGAATGCAGGCTGAAGTCTTACCAGAAGAGCCTGTGGGTGGGTCATATATTGCCAATGTAAAAATTGTTGATCCTGTTGTTGATGCTGCCAGTGGTACTTTCGGCATCAGGCTGGAATTGCCTAATCCTGACTATGCATTACCCGCAGGGCTCGGTTGCGATATCCGTTTTAACGAAGATTAAATTCTGTATCCCCGTCGCTTTGTCAATATAACCCATTGATTTAAAAGATAATATTGCATATTATAAATGACTCGGTTTCTTGATTCTGTCAGGATTTATCCTGTGAACCCGCAGTGTACTAGGCACAGGATCAGACTGAAAAATGTATAATTAAAAGTACCAGATCGCTCGAATAATTTATGGCGCCCTGGGCAGGAGTCGAACCTGCGACCTACCGCTTAGGAGGCGGTTGCTCTATCCACTGAGCTACCAGGGCATTTTGATATGCTGCCTATGAGTGGCGAAGTTTATCACGGCCTTCGCATTGCCTGAAGAATACCTTGAATTCACATGACTATCACACACGGCATGATAATGCTGTTACCATTTCCTATGGATTAATACAATCTGCCGTGCCCATGAAATACAATATTTTGTTAATTGAAGATCACCGGGATATTGCGGATATGGTCTGCGAGTATCTCGAACGCCGCGATTTTATTATAGATTATGCCTCGGACGGGGTGACCGGTCTGCACCTCGCGGTTAGTAATGAATATGACGCTATCATTCTGGATCTGATGCTGCCCGGTATGGATGGCATTGATTTATTGAAGAAATTGCGTGATCAGGCCAGGAAGACTACCCCGCTGTTAATTTTAACGGCACGCGATACCCTGCAGGAGAAGATTGGGGGACTTGAGGCAGGGGCCGACGATTACCTGGTAAAACCCTTTGAGATACTGGAGCTTGAAGCCCGGCTTCGCGCCCTGGTGCGCCGTAATCGGGGTGAGGTAACCCAGGAAGTCCTGCGTGTTGCCGATCTGAGTTTTGATACCAGCAGTATGCGGGTGATCCGTTCCGGAACAGAATTGAAACTGACACCCATCGGTCTCAAAATCCTGGCGATTCTCATGCGTGCGTCACCAAAGGTTGTCAGCCGTCGAGAGATCGAAAGGCAGATATGGGGCGATATCCTGCCAGACAGTGACACTCTGCGCAGCCATATGTATAGCCTCCGCAAAGTCATCGACAAACCTTTCGAAAGACAATTGATGCATACTATCCAGAACACGGGATTCAAGCTCGAAGACCATGACTAGACAGGGTGGACTGGGGCATAGACTGTGGAAAGCCTTTGTTATTCAGGCAGGACTGATTGCAGTTGCGGCAATCCTGGGTATCTATGCTGCTCGTTTTGTTCTGAGTGATGTTTTGATCAGCAGTGCCCTGAACAGCGAGGCGGAACATTTCTGGGACCGCTATGCAGACAATAATGATTTTCCGAGGCCGGACACCTATAACATGAAAGGTTATCTGGCTGGCAGGGATGCTGTCCCCGAAAAAATCCGGAACTTGCAAGAAGGCATTCACAAATTGCCCGGTGATAGTGTTGATGTGTATATCATTCATGTCTCTGAGCGTCATGGCAGGAAACTGTACCTGGAATTCGATGGTGAGAGCGTGGGTGAACTCGCATTATTATTCGGCACCATTCCTCTGGCCGGTGTCCTGATTGTCATATATCTCACCACCTGGTTTCTGTACCGCTTTTCGCGCCGGGCCGTGTCACCGTTGATACAACTCTCAAAACAGGTCGACAAACTGGATCCGAAGAATACAGAACATTTCGCTATCAATCTGTCTGATATTTCCGGGGATGCAGACCAGGAAGTCATGATCCTCTCCCGCGCCCTCTCAGACTTATTACGCCGCATTGATGAATTTGTGATACGGGAAAGAAATTTCACACGAGATGCCAGCCATGAACTGCGCAGCCCTGTGACCGTTATAAAGATTGCCGCGGATGTGTTGTTGGCAGATGAAACACTCAGTGAGAGTGCAACGCGGTCACTGGAGCGAATCAAGCGATCAGCCAAGGACATGGAAGAGTTGATAGAGGCCTTGCTGGTGCTGGCCAGGGAATCAGATAACGGCTTATCGATGGAAAGTGTCTGTGTGAATGATATTGTCAAGGAGGAACTCGATTTTGCCCAAGAGCTTTATAAAGAAAAAATCATCGCAGTCGATATTCATGAATCGAATCAATTGACGGTTAATGCTTCTGACAAGGTCTTGTCGGTACTGATCGGAAACCTGGTACGTAATGCCTTCTCCTATACTGAGGAGGGTAGGGTGGATATATACATTGAGAACGACAGATTAATCATAGAGGACAGCGGTGTCGGTATTCCAGATGAGGAAATGGAGAAGGTCTTCAAGCCATTCTTCAGTCATGAAGGCAAACAGCTTGGAGGTTATGGGGTTGGACTTACTATCGTTAAATTTCTGTCTGACCGGTTCAAATGGCCAATTACTATCGAAAGCAAACTGAATATCGGCACAAAAGTAACCGTCATATTCCCCGGGGCCGAAAAGAATACGACCGCCCGACATCAATCAAGTGTCTAGAGCAGGTTTTATCCATTTTTCACACTGATTTCACTCTTTTTTCACAGGGCCTCGTCTAGATTAGCGGCCAATCAAACCAGTTTGAATAAGAGATGATACTCAAGAAAGTAGAACCAACAGGCTATTTACGGGAATTTGCCAAATGGATATTGAATGACGAATCGCGCTTAGACAGGGTGCCGTCGGAAAAAAGAACAAGGCTGGACCCGCCTCGGGTGGCAGTGCTTGTGCTGTTCCATATAGCCTGCCTGTCTGTATTTATTGTTGGTTGGTCGGCAGCGGCACTGGTTCTCGCACTGGGCAGTTATTTACTCAGGATGTTTTTCATCACGGCCTTCTATCACCGTTATTTTTCCCACCGCAGTTACCGGGTCTCAAGGGGTGTTCAATTCTTGATGGCATGTCTGGGATGTACCGCCGGGCAACGCGGACCACTCTGGTGGGCCAGCCATCACCGTGTACACCACACCACGTCTGACAGTGACAAGGATCCTCACTCACCCCGTCAGGGATTTTTGAACAGCCATCTACTCTGGTTTCTGCGCCGGAACAAGTTCGTGATTGAAAGGAAATATGTCAAGGACTGGTTACGCTACCCGGAACTTTGCTGGCTGGAAAAATTTGACTGGATTCCCTTGGTTCTCTTTGGTCTTGGCTGCTATCTACTGGGTGAACTTCTTGCCTTATGGTTTCCATATCTGGGTGTGAATGGCGCCCAGGTCTTTGTTTGGGCATTTATAGTATCCACCGTGTTGCTCTATCATGCTACCTATACGATCAATTCACTGGCGCATAAATTCGGCAAGATGCGTTATCACACCCGCGACGACAGCAGGAACAACTGGTTACTTGCATTGCTGACCCTTGGTGAAGGTTGGCATAACAATCATCATCGTTATCCCGCCGCGGCCAGGCAGGGTTTCTTCTGGTGGGAACTTGATCTGACCTATATCGTCCTGAAAACACTGGAAAAGCTGGGACTGATCAGCGAGATAAGGGAAGTTCCCGCTGTTGTATTAAACGAAGCAGGGAGAGGGAGATGAAAATAGCGGTGATCGGAACAGGAATCTCCGGGCTTACCACGGCGCTGCTTTTAAATCGTCGCCATGATATTACCGTTTTTGAATCCAATAATTACATTGGCGGACATACGAATACGATATTTGTCAAAGATCACGGGCAAACACTGCCAGTAGATACCGGTTTTATTGTCTTTAACGAGACAAATTATCCTAATCTCTGTCAACTGTTTGACAGGCTTGGTGTGGAAAGCCGTGATTCGGATATGAGCTTCAGTGTGCATTGTGAAAAAACCGGACTTGAATACAACGGTACCAGCCTGAACGGTATTTTTAGTCAGCGACGCAACCTGTTGCGTCCAGGCTTCTGGTTCATGCTGCGTGACATCCTGCGTTTTCATGATGATGCAAAGGTTTCGCTTGATTGTTGTCTCGATGACCAGGTCACGGTTGCTGATTATGTGAACAACATGAATTACAGTAATGGATTTGTTGAAAATTATCTGGTACCGCTGGGTGCCTCACTCTGGTCATGTCCCGCCAGTCGATTCCGGGAATTTCCCATGCGGTTCGTTATTGAATTCATGGCTAACCACCACATGTTACAAGTGAATCAACGTCCAATCTGGAAAACAGTTGTTGGCGGGTCATCCAGCTATATTGGACCGCTTACTGCACCCTATAAAGATAGCATCAGGATTTCCACACCAGTAAAACAGATCAGCCGGCAGTTGTCTTCAGTCAAACTGACACTCAGAGATGGCGGCGGTGAAGAATTTGATGAGGTGGTCATAGCCACACATGCCAACCATGCCCTGCAATTACTGGAAAATCCGCAGACCGAAGAAAACGAAATGTTGGGACATTTCGAATATCAGCTCAATGATGTAGTTTTGCATACCGATACCCGCCTGTTACCGAAATCGCGTAATGCCTGGGCAAGCTGGAACTACCGGATTCCCGAGTCCGCAACGGATGTTGGGATGGTGACCTACAACATGAACATGCTGCAGGGCCTGTCTTCAAAAGACACTTATTGCGTATCTTTAAACCAGACCGCTGATATTGATCCGGAAAGGATCATCTATCGCATTACTTACCAACACCCACAATTCAGCACCGGCAGAGACCAGGTCCAGAAAGATCACGAACGTCTGATCCGGAACAATCGTATTTCATATTGTGGTGCATACTGGGGTTTTGGTTTTCATGAAGATGGTATCAGTAGTGCCTTACGGGTCTGCTCTGCCTTTGATGAGGTACTGTGATGCGTAGCCGACTTTACAAGGGCACAGTGGGTCATGAACGCCTGTACCCACGCTCGCACAGATTCCAGTACAAGGTATACATGTTGTATCTTGATCTGGATGAATTACCCACTCTGTTTGACAGGTTTCTTTTTTGGTCATCCCGCGGTGTCAATCTGGCCTGGTTCAGGCGTCACGATCATTATGGAGATCCATCACAACCCCTGAAACAATCGATCATCGACCTGGTTCGTAATGAGACGGGGAAAACACCATCAGGTCCCATTTGTCTACTGACACACCTGCGTTATTTCGGTTATGTCATGAATCCAGTCAGTTTCTATTACTGCTGGAATGACACTGCCGATGCAATCGAATTCATCGTTGCCGAAGTCCATAACACCCCCTGGGGTGAACAACATTGCTATGTCCTGGATGCAGATAAGGACAGGGATCTGATATTTGAATTCAAAAAGGA
>QKIY01000037.1 GCA_003250975.1 Gammaproteobacteria bacterium
CTGCCGGTGGGACCGGTGACCAGCACCATGCCATAGGGCTTGTTGATTGCCTTGATAAACAGTTCCTTCTGGTCCGGCTCGAAGCCCAGCATGTCAATACCAATTGTTGCCGCACCCCCGTCCAGAATACGCAGTACCACCTTTTCCCCGTAAAGTGTAGGTAGGGTGTTGACGCGAAAGTCAATCGAACGGGTGCGTGACAGGTTCATCTTGATGCGGCCGTCCTGGGGAATGCGTCGCTCAGCGATATTCATTCGACTCATCACCTTGAGGCGCGCAATGATGCGCATGGCCAGTGACCGGGGTGGGGATGTGATCTCGTGGAGTACACCATCCTGCCGGAAGCGGACCCTGAATTCCTTTTCATAGGGTTCCAGATGAATGTCGGAAGCTCCGGTGTTGATCGCATCCAGCAGCACCTTGTTCACAAAGCGAACGACCGGGGTGTCGTCAATATCGGATTCGCTTATGTCGCCGTCCTTGTTATCAATATCTCCGGAACCGATATCGAGATTTTCAAGGTCGGCGTCCATGAGTTCCGACATGGTGGTGTCGAGTGCTTCAAGTGCGGCTGTAATCGCCTTGCGCAGCTGTACCTCTTCAACCAGGATGGCTTCGGTGTTGATTCCGGTGTGAAACTTGAATTCGTCAATGGCGCCGAGGTTGGTTGGATCGGAAACCGCGATATACAGCCGATTCCCGCGCTTGAATAGTGGCAGTGCATTGTGCTGCTGGATCAGCTTCTCACTGACCATCTTGAGTGGTGCGACTTCCATATCCATGGACTTCAGATCAAACAGGGGTACGCCAAACTCCTGTGAGCCGGACCATGCAATGTCGCTGCTTCTGAGAATCTTGTTTTCGACCAGGTGGGAAACGAAATGCTCACGCTTTTTCAGGGCCGCCTCGTGCGCCTTGATAGCCTCTGCTTCGCCTATCAGGCCGTCCATGACCAATCTGCGCGCCAGACCGCTGAGGTGAACTGTAGGATTGGTGGTAGCCATCAGTTAATCATTGTGCGGTAACTGTTGTATTTCACTGTGATTGGGCTCCGGTTTCGCTCATAAATTTAGTAACAGTCGAATCCGGCTAGATTACAATAATTTCATTACTTGTCAAATGTTTATAGGGGCGTGCCGGCTGTATTTCCATGCCTGTCGAGTATTTGCACATTCGCAAGTATGGATATCCTGTTACTCTTTTTTCGTCATCTGTTGCCGATACTTTAACCGCTCCATTTCTGATTTATTGTACCGTTTTGACTGATATTCAACCGTTTAGAAACATGTCTGAGCCGGGGTGCTCACTCCGACCGGGTGAACTTGGCAGTGAAGCCTTCAATACGACTATTTATGCCTGTGTGGTGGTGTCAGTGTAAATAGATATCCAGGATTTTTGGGGCAATCTGTGGACAGGCGCAATTTTCTGGGTATTCAGGTTGTTTTGATTGAAGAGCCTTGGATGGTTTGTTGTGATAGAACTGATTTCCAGCGGGGATGCAAGCTAGCGCATCCTGCGCACGGTTCGCGGGTGACTGGTGCCTTTGACCGTCATTAGTGAGGGAGAAAAGGACGGGATAGGGGGCTTGGCTATCCTCGCTGAATTCAGAATTTCAAATTGTATTTATTGACGTGGCATCTTGAATGAAACATGCCGCTGCTGACCTTTGGTGATCCGGATTACAACCACATCTACAGCCAAGCCTTGCGTCGAGAATGCGTGTGCAGGAGGCGAGGGTACGATACACTGCGCGGGTAGCATTTTGGGGTTTACCCTGATACCGGGTAATAATATGTTTTCCTTCCATATGCCAAGCTGGCGCATGAGCCAATTCTGCGGTATTCGGATGCAGCAATTGCGCAGGTTGGAAGCAAATAAGGGCTGACTTGCAGGCGACTGTTATCTGGCAGGTTGGACTGCGGTTGACCCGGAAAGGCTCTTGGTGTGTCTACCTGGGACCAGTTCTGCTAATGCAAGGTGTTTCGTGGATTGGGAGCGGACAGTTCAGGATCAGTCAGGCATCAAGGCGGATAATGGCGGGTACTGGGTTAACAGACACACGGGCGCAGCATGGGGCTGTTGTGGATCGAAGAGACGCGCAGTCATCAGAATGCCGCTGTGGTTCTTTACTATGTACTCGGTAAGGATCGGAACAGGTGCTGAAATTTGTCTGCATTGACATCCTGGGAGCCGTGCAGGCTATACCGGAAACACTCGTATGGTGGAGCAGCATGAGTGCAACCTATAAGTTAACCGGGCAACAACGTTAACATGATACATGTGATTGTTGGTACCAAAGCCCAGCTGATCAAGATGGCGCCAATACTGAAAGTTCTCAAGCATCGGTCCATCAACTATAACTATATCTCAACAGGCCAGCACAAGGGGACGATTGATGAGATTCTGAGTAACTTTGATATCAGAAGTCCTGATTATGTGCTTTATGAAGGAAAAGATGTAACGTCTGTCATTCAGATGTTTGCTTGGGCCACAAGAATCGTTATAAAGACACTGTGGAATAAAAGGCAAATCTTCAGGAATGACAAAAACGGTATCGTACTTGTCCATGGAGACACCTTTTCCACGATCTTGGGTGCGCTGCTGGGGAAGGTTGCCGGTATGAAAGTCGCCCATGTCGAGTCAGGTCTGCGCTCATTCAACCTGTTTCATCCATTCCCGGAAGAAATCACAAGAATACTTACATTCAGGCTATCTGATTACATGTTCTGTCCTGGCGACTGGGCGGTTAAGAATCTCGATAGTTACAACAAGATTAAGATAAACACGCGGTTTAATACCCTGCTTGATTCCCTGCGCATTGCTTTGCCTGAAATCAGGAAAATAAACGACATCGGCATACCGGAGCACCCCTTTGGCATAGTCACACTGCACAGGTTTGAAAATATTTACAACCGCAAGGCAGTGGACAGAATTGTTTCCATCGTTGAAAGAATCGCCAATACACGACATCTCCTGTTCATTCTCCACAAGCCCACAGAGATTAAACTCAGAAAGTACGGTCACCTCCGCCGTCTCGAAGACAATCCGAATATCGAACTGCGCAAACGCTACGATTACTTCCGTTTTATCAAGCTGATCCTTGAGGCTGACTTTGTTGTAAGCGATGGTGGAAGCAACCAGGAAGAATGCTATTATCTGGGCAAGCCCATAATCTTGTTAAGAAAAGCTACAGAAAGAAATGATGGCTTGAGCAGGAATTGTGTTGTTAGCGAGTATGACTACAGGATTGTTGATGATTTCCTGGATAATCTTGAAAACTACAGATTCGATCCTGTCAGGCTGGAATCTTCTCCGTCAGAAATGATTGTCGATAGTTGCAGTCAGTTTGCATGATGTCTTGTTGTAAAACCGGGTGCTTGATCGGAGCCTGGTGGCGAGAGCCGGGCGCCGGGCGCCAGGCGCATTCCTGTATGGGGTATATCTGGCGGCTGTATGGGCTTGGCGTTGACATGTTCGACTTGCAAAATTTGCAGCTGTGATTTCCCGGTCTGACGGCTTTACTCCAGGCAGCCGCTGTCACGAATGGCGCAAGTATTTCAGATAAATGATAAGGGTAGACACAAGAAATGTTTGACAATGCCAGTATTCTGATAACCGGTGGCACAGGTTCTTTTGGAAAGCAATATACCAGGACTCTGCTGCAGCGCTACAAGCCCAGGCGGGTGGTTATCTATTCTCGTGATGAACTCAAACAGTATGAGATGGCACAGCAATTCGGCAGTTCTGAAATGCGCTACTTTATCGGTGATGTCAGGGACCGGACGCGTCTGACGCAGGCGATGAATGGTATCGATATTGTAATTCATGCAGCGGCACTCAAGCATGTTCCTGCTGCTGAATACAATCCGATGGAGTGCATAAAGACCAATATCCATGGAGCAGAGAATGTTATCAGTGCCGCGCTGGAAAACGGGGTTGACAGGGTTATCGCCCTGTCTACGGACAAGGCGGCGAATCCCATCAATCTTTATGGTGCCACCAAACTGGCATCCGACAAGTTGTTCGTTGCGGCAAACAATATCGCCGGTAGAGAGCGTACGCGGTTTGCCGTGGTCCGCTACGGGAATGTGGTTGGTTCGCGCGGCTCGGTGGTTCCTTTCTTCAATAAGCTGCTTGCCGACGGTGCATCTGAGCTGCCAATCACCGATGAGCGTATGACTCGCTTCTGGATAACCCTGCAGGAAGGGGTTGATTTTGTACTGAAAAACTTTGAGCGTATGTGGGGCGGCGAAATCTTTGTGCCGAAAATCCCGTCTGTGCGTATCGTGGATCTTGCTGAAGCAATGTCTCCCGGTATCAAGAAGAAAATTATTGGTATTCGTCCCGGAGAAAAGCTTCACGAGATAATGTGTCCAGCAGATGATTCTCACCTTACGCTTGAATTTGATGATCACTATGTGATCAAGCCCTCCATCAAATTCTTCACTCTTGATCAGGACTACGCAACCAACAGGATCTCCGAGTCAGGTGTGCCTGTAGAGCAGGGCTTCGAGTACAATTCGGGCGCCAATCCCAGGTTCCTCGATATTGATGAACTGGCAGCGATGAATAAGAGGGCGCTGACTGAGTGATTCCCTACGGACGCCAGAATATTGAAGAGAGTGATATCGAGGCGGTCATTAACGTCTTGAGATCAGACTGGATTACCCAGGGCCCGGTTATTGGACAGTTCGAAGCTGCTGTTGCAGCTTATTGCGGCGCGAAATTTGGCATAGCTGTGAACAGCGCCACATCGGCGCTGCACAGTGCCTGCGCCGCGCTGGGACTGGGACCCGGCGATCGCCTCTGGACTTCACCCAACACCTTTGTGGCTTCGGCAAATTGCGCATTGTATTGCGGGGCAAGTGTTGATTTCGTTGATATTGACCCGCGCACCCTCAACATGAGCATCCCCGTCCTGGAAGCCAGGCTTGTTGAGGCAGAAGCGGCTGGTACGCTTCCAAAGATTATCGTGCCTGTCCATTTTGCGGGGCAATCCTGTGACATGCAGGCGGTTCGTGTGCTTGCTGACAGGTACGGGTTTTATGTGATTGAGGATGCGTCTCATGCTATCGGCGCCAGGTATCAGGGTGACCCGGTTGGCAGTTGCTGTTATTCCGATATCACTGTCTTCAGCTTTCACCCTGTAAAAATAATAACAACAGCAGAAGGTGGAATGACCCTGACCAATAATCCCGAACTGGCAGACCGTCTTCGTCGCTTGCGAAATCATGGGCTTACTCGTGAGCCAGACATGATGCGTTATGCGCCGGATGGTCCCTGGTGCTATCAACAGATAGAGCTTGGGTATAACTACAGGATGACAGACATGCAGGCGGCACTGGGTCTTAGCCAGCTGGCACGCCTGGATGAGTACGTGCGCCGGCGACACCAGCTTGTGGCCCGATATGATCAACTCCTGTCAGGATTGCCGATAACCATACCCTGGTGTCATCCGGATTGTTACTCGGCCTATCACCTTTATCCTGTACGGATAAATTCCGGTTTGGCGGGTCAGGGGCGCAGGGAAATATATGAATACATGCAGGCAGCCGGGATCGGGGTAAATGTTCACTATATCCCGGTTCACACCCAGCCCTATTATCAGGATATCGGATTCCGGAAAGGCGATTTCCCTGAAGCGGAACGCTACTACCTGGAGGCGTTGTCACTACCCCTGTTTCCCGGGCTGGGTACTGAGGAACAGGACAGTGTGGTGGATGCCTTGGCCAGGGCTTTAAAATGAAGGTTGCGATAGTTCCTGCAAGGGGCGGCAGCCGGAGAATACCGCGCAAGAACATAAAAAATTTCCTTGGCAAGCCAATAATCGCCTACTCGATCGAAGTGGCGCTACGCACAGGGTTGTTTGACCGGGTTATCGTCTCCACAGATGATCAGGAGATCGCGGATGTTGCTCTTGCCTGTGGTGCGGAGGTTCCATTTATCAGGCCGGCGACCCTGGCGGACAGCTTTACAGGTACCAGTGCTGTGGTGAAGCATGCCATCGAATGGCTGAATGCTAACGGGTCAATAGTGGAGTATGCCTGCTGTATTTATGCGACTGCACCTTTCCTGCAGGAAAGATACCTTGAAGAGGGTTATGTGCGCTTGCGTCAGTCCGGCGGGATGTATGCCTTTTCGGTGACCAGCTTTCCTTTCCCGGTGCAGCGTGCGATCAGGATTACATCCGATGGAGGTGTTGAGCCGATGTTCCCCGAGAGTATTATGATGAGATCGCAGGATCTTGAGGAGGCCTATCACGATGCCGGTCAGTTTTACTGGGGAAGGGCGGAAGCATTTTTAAAAGAGGTTGCAACTTTCTCCCGGGTTTCCTTGCCGATTGTATTGCCGCGCCACCTTGTTCAGGATATTGATACCCCAGAGGATTGGAAGAATGCAGAATTGATGTTCCAGTCGCTGCATGCAAAACGACGCGGGAATCATGAAGGCTGTATTCCGGACTGATGCCTCGTCCAAAATAGGCTCAGGACATGTAATGCGCTGCCTCGCACTGGCCAGCAAGCTGCATGCTTCCGGATATGATATTCATTTCATCTGCCGTGAATTCCAGGGCCACATGGCAGATACAATCGAAGCGCAGGATTTCCGGGTCCATCTGTTGCCAGGAACAGGTGCGATCTCTTATCCGGTGCGCGGTCGGCCTGTTCATGCAGACTGGCTGGGAGTGTCATGGCAGGAAGATACAGCGCAGTGCGCAGATGTACTTAACCAGATTGGTGCGGCAATAAACTGGCTGATTATCGATCATTATGCAATCGATGCGGAATGGGAGTCATCTCTCAGGTCAATGGTCGAACGGATCATGGTTATCGATGACCTTGCTGATCGCAGGCATGATTGCGACTTGCTGCTGGACCAGAATTTATACCAGGATTCTGAGCGGCGCTACGCAGGATTGGTCAACAAAGACTGTGAATTACTTTTGGGCCCCAAGTATGCCCTGCTTAGGGAGGAATTCCGTGTTCAGCGCGAGCGCCCGAGAAAACGTGATGGCTTAATTAAAGATATTCTGGTGTTTCTTGGGGGTGCAGACCCGGAAAATGTCACAGGCATGGTGCTAGATGCCATAGCAAGTCTTGATCGGCCAGACATCCATGTCGATGTGGTAATCGGTTCCAGTAATCCAAACCGCAAAATCCTGGAATCACGGTGTGCCGATATGGAGAATGTAACTTGTCACTGTCAAGTGACCAACATGGCGGAACTTATGATTAATGCCGACCTGGCGATCGGAGGCGGGGGCACCAGCACCTGGGAGCGTTGTGCAATGGAATTACCTGCCTTGGTAGTCTCCCTGGCAGACAATCAACAACCCATTGCGGAGGCGGTTGCATCAACAGGTGCAATTGTCTACATGGGCAGGAGCGAAGATGTCACCGCGGACGATGTCCGGCTGGCACTGTTGGAATTGTGTAATAGCCCGAAGCAGTTGCTGAAACATAGCCGGATTTCAGGGGGGGTGGTCGATGGGCTGGGCAATCAGCGCATTACTGAAAGAATGGCGAGATACAGATGAAGATATCGATTCTTTGCAGCAGCAAGGAGCATCCAGTTTACCCCTGGCTGGAGAAGTGGTGTATTGAAAACAGCCACCATCATGAAATCGAACTGGTCAATCAAAGTTGTGACCTGAATAACGGTGATATCCTGTTTCTAACTTCCTGCCACGAGGTAGTAAGCAAGGAAACACGAAGAAAATTCAGCGCCAGCCTTGTGGTGCATGCAAGTGATTTGCCGCGAGGACGTGGGTGGTCACCCCTGGTCTGGCAGATACTGGAAGGCCGGAAAAAAATCACCGTCAGTCTGCTTGAGGCTGATGACGCTGTCGATAGTGGAGACATCTGGAAGCAACAGATATTACAGTTCGAGGGCCATGAACTGTATGATGAGATCAATGCAGCCCTGTGCAAAACAGTGATCGATTTGATGGATTATGCTGCCACGCATATTGGTAATATTCAGCCTGTCCCACAGGAAAACAGTGAACCAACGTATTATAGAAGACGGACACCTGATGATAGCCGGCTGGATCCGGGCAAGAGCATTGCCGAACAGTTTGAGCTCTTGCGGATAGCGGACCCTTTGAGGTATCCCGCATTTTTTGATTATCGGGGCTGTCGCTACCAGGTCAGACTAATTAAGGTAGATGGTCCGAAAAAAGACGTGGACTACAGTCGCTAGGGCGCTGTTTATTTATTGATATTGCTGTGAACATACAGATATTCACAATTTACTGGATGCCGAAAGCTTGCCCTGCCTCGCAAGGCGCCGCCGTGTCAAATGGCGTCTGAATCGAGCTTGAGTTTATCGGATTCTGGACGGTTGGCTTACCTCGGACAGCGTTAAATGTTATCTGGATCCCGGGCTATATGGCCTAACAGAAAATACGGGGAGATACTGAACATGATATTTTCATGCCGGTGGTCCTCCTTTTGCACTGGTATGAGTCTGATTGATCCCTCCCTGCCCATCGGACAAGGGATGAAGATGATAGCCTCCCGCTTTACTCGGCAGGTACACGGCATGATATTTTTTATTCTGTCTGTATTATCCGTCATGGCCGGCACTAGTCCTGTCGGTAGAGTGCAATCTGCAATGGCGTGGTGGTGAGGATGATGAGTATGAGTACATTTCCTGGCAGGATGAGATGAAACCAATTCTTATTGAAGACCTTCCGGTTGGCGGCAACAACAAACCACTTATTATTGCCGAAATGTCCGGAAACCATAACCGGTCGCTTGATCGTGCACTTGCGATTGTCGAGGCTGCAGCGCAGGCCGGGGCCCACGCGCTCAAGATTCAGACCTACACTGCAGACACGATGACGCTGAATGTCACGGATGGGGAATTCTTTATATCCAGTGAGCAAAATCTCTGGAAGGGGAAGTCCCTGTATGAGCTTTATGAAGAGGCGAATACGCCCTGGGAATGGCACGAACCTATATTCAGGCGCGCACGCGAACTGGGTATGCTGGCGTTCAGTACACCGTTTGATGAAACAGCAGTCGATTTTCTGGAGGAACTGGAGGTCCCCTGTTACAAGGTGGCTTCGTTTGAAAATACGGATTTACAACTCATCAGGAAGGTTGCCTCCACCGGCAAGCCCATGATTATATCCACGGGCATGGCCTCCCTGGCAGAGCTGGACGAAACGGTCAGGGTTGCCCGTGATGCCGGCTGCAATGAACTCGTCTTATTGAAGTGTACGAGTACCTATCCGGCCAGCCCGGAAAATACCAATATTGTGACTATTCCCCATATGCGAGAGTCATTCGGTTGTGAGGTGGGATTGTCAGACCACACAATGGGGGTCGGTGTCGCTGTTGCCAGCGTGGCGCTGGGTGCAACGGTGATCGAGAAGCATTTTACCCTGAACCGGAATGAGGGTGGTGTGGATGCGGCGTTCTCGATGGAGCCGGATGAACTGGCATTGCTGGTGCGGGAGACTGAAAATGCCTGGCGTGCACTGGGCCAGGTTAATTACGGAGTAACCGGAAAGGAAAAGGACTCGCTGATATTCAGGCGTTCACTGTATATTTCTGCAGACCTGCGGAAAGGTGATGTGCTTACTGAGGATAACCTGCGGGCAATACGGCCGGGGCTGGGGTTGCCCGTCAAGTACTATAAAATACTGCTGGGCATGCAGGTAACGTGTGATGTGCAGAAGGGGACGCCGGTATCCTGGAATCTGGTCAAGTAATTAGGACCCTGATGGCCGCTGTAGTTATTTCCATGCTTTTGTTAGCACATGTCACTGTCAACGCATGCTAAGCGCCGGGTTCTGTACCATCAATTCTGTATCCCGGTCACCGCGCTGAAATATGTTACACACTTTCTATCTGTCCAGATATTCAGGCAATGATTACAGCTTATGGTTGTGAGGTTAAAGTATGAAAGCTCTGGCAACACGAGCAATAAAGACATTGGGGAAACTTCCGAGGCTTGATCGGCTGCTATGGCATGGCGGGCAATACCTGGATGAGCTGGAATCAGTATACCTTTCACCGACCTGGCAAGCCTCGCGGATTAATGGCCATTTCACCAGCACTCATGGTGAAAAGCTGGCTCTCGTGGACGGGTTGCGGGATCAGATAAAGCCTAACTGGAGGG
>QKIY01000019.1 GCA_003250975.1 Gammaproteobacteria bacterium
GGACTCGCTTTCCATGTTCAGCAACCCTGCTGGCATGACGCGTCTGGGTAAGCGGCTCGATGCGGAACTGGAATTCTTCAGCCCTGAACGCTGGTACAAGGCAAATAATGATGCCGCCGAGCCCCCGAGTGTACCACCGGGAAAGTACAAGAGCGAGAATGACCTCTTCCTGATCCCGGGCTTTGGCGTGAATCTACCGCTAGACGACAAGAGCACCTTAGGTATTGCCATCGCCGGTCAGGGCGGCATGAACACTGAATATGATACGGCAACTTTCAAATATTTCGCTGCACCTACTGGAGAATTCGCAGCTACTGAACCGACCGGCGTTGACCTCGCCCAGCTGGCGCTGGGTATCACTTATGCAAGGGAACTTCCTGACGTCGATGGGCTGGGTGTTTCTCACCAGTCAATCGGCATAACACCAATTATGGCAGTTCAGCGCTTTAAGGCACGTGGTCTGGAGCCTTTCAGAGCGCTATCTGTTTCACCTGGTAATGTCACCAACAATGGCTACGACTATTCCTATGGTGCTGGAGCACGCATAGGTTGGCTGGCGTCGATGTTGAATCAGAAATTAAATTTAGGTGTTTCCTACCAGAGTAAATTGTGGATGAGTGACTATGATGAGTACAAGGGACTATTTGCCTCTGGCGGAAGCTTTGATATCCCGGCAAGCATTAATGCAGGTATTGCGTTTCAGCTTACCCCGAAGGTGACGATCGTAGCTGACTTCAAGCGTATCTTCTACAGTGACATCGACGCACTCTCAAACTCCAATGACATTCCTCTGGACCAGATCGCCACAAATCCTGAATCACAACTTGGCGGCGATGAAGGACTTGGTTTTGGATGGCAAGATATTGATGTTTACTCGGTCGGCATGCAATATGAGTTGAGCGATAAATGGATTCTGCGAGCCGGTTACAGCATTGGCGATGTACCTTGGGACAATGTGAATACACTCTTTAATGTCCTTGCACCAGCCACAATAGAAAAGCATGCTTCACTGGGTGGTAGCTACCGGCTGGACAGAAAGCGCAGCATCAACTTCGCCTATACGCACGCATTCATGAACACAGTCGATGGAACAAGCACTTTTACAGGACCACAGACTGGTTATGTCCGCATGCAACAGGACATGTTACAGATTGGATACACTTACGAGTTTGGTAACTAGTAGCTGCGTACCAGGAGTATGCCCGCTTTGCGACATGGTTGACCGACCTGCTCGCCCGGGAAGAGGTGAAGTTGGCCGAATCCGGAAATACCGTCAACAAACAGCGATGCGCTGGTCGTCGTTTGCTAATGACCTATTCAAACCCCGATGCAGTCATTCAGGTAGCATCTTGTTGCTGGATACTCTTCAGGCGATCTTCAGACGCGAGAGCACTCTGAGATAGAGTTTTTCATACTGGTCTGAAATCATGCCCAGCCATTCCTTGCGTTTGGCATTCGTTTCAATATCGCGTAGTTCTTTAGTGAGGTGGCTTACAAATCGCAATGCCTGTGTTTGGCTGATAAGTAGTCTGACCTCAAAATCTTCCTTGCTTGTGAGAAATTCCTTTGCTGTTGTGATGCGTATTGCATCACGTGTCATCTGTTCAATCTCTCCGACCCTCTCGATATCAAATATAATTACCGGAGTTAGAGATGCTAATTGCTCAAGCTCCTCCAGGGCTACAGCGGATGATTGCGCAATATCGTCGATGACTTTCCTGGTGGGTTCACTAATAGACTTGAACGTCACAATTGTTTTTGTGAAGCGGATAGTTGTTAGATGCTGTTCATCCATTAAAGTGCTACGCAGGATATCATAGCCGACATCCAGTGACTGGGGTGCGGAATCACTACGCGAGACCGGCTCCTTTCCATGGTCATTGCAGGCAACAAGGGCCAGAGCGAGTATCAGGAAGGTAATTCCTGTTGAACGGGTTAAATTCATGTGTGATCCTGATTCAGTCGGCTATATGCCAGGGTAGCAATCAATAATCCGGGCCGAGAAGAAAAATGCCAATATACACCTGATTTCAATAACTGACTTTGGCTGAATCAAATAGTACAGGCCATCATCACTGGTTCACTTGTCGCTGTCTGCCAAAGTCCGGTTTACCCCAGGAAGTCACCGTTCTGATTTACAACCTGCTGACGCTCAGCGACCCGTTGCCATCGATGCGTCCCGGAGTGGCCTGTCTCGGGACCACCTACACCCCCTATCCCCAGGAGTGTCCCAGCCCCGGGGACTTCAGACCCGGCCTGATCTGACTACTGGGGTAACCCGCCCCGCCGCGCGCGCTGCCAGGGAAGATTGTTCGTTGTGCGATTCGTAACCCCAATCCACTACTCGATGAGCTTCAATATTTACCAGAAAGAAATGCATCGTTTTCAGCATCGCAAAATCCGGGAAGCTTTGGAAGGCTTTCGATTTCATCCGAGATGAATCGGTGCAGACACAAGAACACTATTGCCATTCAGCTTTCTGAGCCAGAAACTACACTCCCAATCGTCTGACCACAAGACACGACACCATAGACAACCAGGAGTTCAAATTGCAGGATCGGTAGTTCTGTTCGGTGGTAGTTCGGTTTTCAGTTACAAGAAACTATCCTGCTTCTTCGGCTAACCGGCAGTCCATCCGGAATCTCCCCGCCGATAATTC
>QKIY01000017.1 GCA_003250975.1 Gammaproteobacteria bacterium
AATGCATCTGTCAGATGCTATTACCGAATTTCTCGGTGAACATCCTGCCATTGAGTTAAACCTCGACCTGAACGATCGCAACATTAACCTGGTAGAGGAAGGCTACGACATGGCGGTCAGGATCGGGGAACTGCAGGATTCCACACTGGTAGCCAGGCGTATAGGAACCGCGCGTAATATGACGTGCGCCAGTCATGCCTATCTGGACCGGCACGGGGAACCTGCTCATCCGGATGAACTGCATCAACACACATATGCCTGCAATACAGCAATATCAGTTATAGGCAGCAGTGGCACTATCAGACGCCAGAGGGCAAGACGATCTATGCACAGCCTCAGATTCGTATCCGTGCCAACAATGGCGAAGCACTGGCGGCAGCCGCGAGTGCCGGCCTTGGTATTACGAGAGGCCCTACCTTTATCCTCGGTCGTTACATTAAAGAAGGCAGGTTGGTTACCATTCTGCATAAATACCAACGCGCTGCAGTAGGTATCTATGCCGTCTATCCGCCAGGTCGTTTGTTACCCAGGCGGATACAGGTTTTCTCAGACTTCCTCGCAGGCCGTTATGGTGAACACCCGTATTGGGATGATGGATTAATGATATCCTGATGCTATCCTGGGCACGAGGTTCAAGCCCTGGCGTGCACTCCACCTCTCATAGGTCCCCAGGGTTTTGTATACTTCTTCCCAAGCTAATGCAGCTTGCTTTTCAGAGTCAATTAGACTCGGATAATCCAATGACGAATGTTGTCGTACAGGACTATAGCATCATGGCCAAGCGATCAGCTCAACACCAGCATTCGGATGCCAGCCGGGACCAGGCCATGCGAATTGCTCGTGGTACTCAACGACCGGGACAGACCAAGGAACAAACGAAGCTGATATCTCAGGGGATACAGAAGGGTATCGAACAATACAAGAAGCAACAGAATGCCAGGGCGAGGGAACTGGACAAGAAGCTCAAGAAGGCCAGGCAGCAACAAGCTGCGCCCGAGGCCCACGGGATTGAGATTCCGGATAGGGTGATTTACAGGCAGCACTGGCTGCCCTGGGTATTGCTAGTTCTCAGCTGGTTGGGCATGGCAGTTTACTGGTTCGCAAGATAAGGGATATCGAAGATTTTCGCCACCTGCGCGACTTCTGATCGTACCTTGATCACTGTCGGTGTAGTGGCCTGAATAATCAAGCCGGGGCTGTATGTTTGCAGGATTTCTCTGACTACTGGCATCTGTCCTTTGACCCATATCAACTGCCATTTCTGGCAAAGCGGGATATATTAAAAACGGACAGGCCAACTTAAACGGGCTACTCAACAGCAAGAACCCCGGAGACAACAATGGAACCCGGGCCGGGCAATCGTCGCTCCTATTGAAAAATACCCGGGTTCCCCTTACTGACCAGATGGTGATTGGTACTTAGTGATGATCACCGTTTGCTTGACAAGCGCGTCAGGGGTAGGCAGGTGGGGCGGTTTGAGGCATGCTTGCGGGCCCGCCACCATCAACGGATTCTCCTGCCCGACCAGGAATCCATGCAAGCTTGTCCATAAAGCAAACAGATCTAAAGCAGAGTTTCCCGATTTTTCACTTTGCAAGCTGCAAGCGTGCACGTAACCGGGTACACATGAAGCGTTACGACTGCCATTCATGCGATGCGTTACCTGTTTAACACCAGTTCCAGTAACTGGGCTGCAGCCTTACAGCAACAACTCAGCACGTGCCATTCATTCAAATCTATTCAAGACCAGTGATCTTTCTAATGACCACTATTCATATTCAGTTCTACAACTTTATCTACCGAGTTTTCCGTGCCAGTCTCTGATTCTGATTCATCACCTTGGGCATTGCTCCCGAGTTGTCTGTTTTTCTTCTCCCTGCTATCTGATTGCCTAGGCTGATTGCTTTTTGCAGCCTTTATACCCCGCGGGTCGGCACTGCTTGCCTGCTGCGGACCATCACGAACAACACCGGCCCTTTTATTACCAGGCACGTCTCCTTTATTGACATCTTGTGTTTTATATTGCCTTTCTGATTTCCCCTGTCTTGATATGTCAGTATATTTGCTGTCGGGGATATCACTACCATTCTTTATATTTCCATTTGCGTCCTCATGAACAATGCGCACTGCAGGTTTCACTTTCCGCTTAGCCGCTTCTGTGCCTTCTTCATGTTCGATGCTATCAGGGGCTGACTGTTGATCGCGCCTTGCATGTCCCGGGGGTATTTGTCTGCCCGTCTTTGCATGACCTGATTGCGCCCTTATACCGGGTTCAGTCTGTCCCGTGTCCTGTTGTTTTGCATAGGCGCGCTCCTGTTTGGCAGGCACTGCATTTGCAGGTGTTGAATGATTGTTTGCATGTGATGAGGAATGTTCCCCAGTTGAATTTCCTGTTTCAGGATGTGGGTGATTTACCCAGCCGGCATGGTTACCTTTACCGTACTGGTTAACTGCGGCAATCCTTGCTGGATATTTTTTCTGGTGATACGCATGTTGTTTATAGGGCAGGCCAGCAACTTTCAGTAGTACACGGTCTTTTTTACCAATTCTCCGGTCTGGTGGTAACTGTTTTGCCTTCTTCCAGTCCCCACCGTCAGGATAATAATAGTAGTGCTCGTGAGCATGGTAGTAGACTTGGTCATTGGGATAA
>QKIY01000013.1 GCA_003250975.1 Gammaproteobacteria bacterium
AAAAGTGGCAGGAGTGATTTGATTTTATTTATGCACGGTCAGTACCGGCGCCTCAGCGTGCCGTATGACACGTTCCGCGACACTGCCAAGCAACACATGGGTCAGGCCGGTTTTCCCCCGCGTGCCCATAACAATCATGTCAGCATGGTTTTCCCTGGCCGACGAAATGATTTCCACGTGGGGAACTCCCTCGTAAACGCCGGTAGTAATTTTTACCTCCGGTATTTTAGTCTCCTTGATAAATTCATTGAGCTTGGCACCGAGTCGTTTCTGGATTTGATCTTCCAGGTCCACGGGGGCTTCATATACCGCCTCCGGCAGGGAAGAAGCAGGCAATTGAAAAACATGGATAACGTATAATTCCGCACCGAAACGGTTGGCCAGATCTGCGGCGGTCTGCAGTACGCGCGTGGAAATATCGGAAAAATCCACGGGACAAAGTATTCGTTTATATTCCATGAGTCTGTTCTTCCTTACAGGTTGTTTTTGATATTATCTGGACAATAAGAATCAAAAGGGCCAGTGTCAATTGATTTTACTCACCACTGCAACCAATGGGGCCAGGCCTTGCACTGCCAGATTTTTGGCATCTTATTTTTATCTATAAATCAATATATTAATCAGCCTGTTATCAAGCATTGCGCCACGCTTTCCTTTTCAATCGTCCGTTGGAAATGGGCTTAGAGGGTACTAGAATTATATTTAACACCTGATTTTTCGTTGCAGCATATGCGCTGCAATGAGCATGGAGGTTGGCATGGATAAGGCAACAATAAGAGTAGGGTTGTTACTCGGGATCGTAGTTACGTTAGGCTTATTCATATCACACGGCCTTTTTCACTGGCAAGATTTAGTGTGTGAGGTAGGCGCTTACTGCAGGTGGGGTTGGGTCGCCCTTACTATCACGCTTGCGCTGGCTATGATCATTACTCTTTTCGGCTTGCTGGCCCTGCCAGGCGCACGCACCGATGAAGGGGTGTTCCGGGAAGACAGGATACGAATGTCCATCGCGGCAACTTTGTTGGTGGTCTACTTTGTGCTTTTCTGCAACGCCGTTTTATTTGGTGAATCGGACCAGAACATCAACTTCAAAATGATGGATACGATGACTACGTTAATGACTATTGTATTGCCGTTCTATTTCGGTACTTCAGGACTGGTTGAGTGGTCGAAGCAAAGAGGAGAACGCTCAGAAAACACATCTAATGAATAGTACCGGAATTACCTTCGGTCTGTGCAAACCGTTGTGGAAGCGATGGTTTGTAGTTCGAAGCAGACGCCAGGACGTTTTGAAATATCGTAAAAAATGTTGTGGAAATTCTGTATAGACCATGAAAATGGAGAACAATATGGACAAGGCAACGATAAAGCTAGGTTTGGTGCTCGGGATCGTTGTTACGGTAGGCATAGTCGTGACATATATCATCTTTCAAAATCCAGGGTTGGTGTGTCAGGGGTTTAAAACCCAACCCCCAGAGATAATCGCCCAACTTCAGGAGAAAAACGCTCAACTTAGGGGGATTAACGCCCAGCTAGAAAAGTTAAATATCCAACCCCAAGGGTTAGAAGAACAACTACAAGATATAAATTACCAACTCCAGCAGATTAATGCCGGGCCTGTCTGCCAATGGGGTTGGGCCACTCTTACCATTACGCTCATGCTGGCTATGGTCATTACTCTTTTCGGCCTGTTAGCACTACCAGGTGCTCGCACCGATGAAGGGATTTTCCGCGAAGAAAGGGTACGATTTGCCATCGCGGGAACTTTATTGGTGGTCTACTTTGTGCTTTTCTGCAACGCCGTTTTATTTGGCGAGGGAGACAAGAGCATCAATTCAAAAATGATGGATACACTGACTATGTTAATGACCATCGTCCTGCCGTTCTATTTCGGTACTTCAGGACTGGTTGAGTGGGCGAAGCGAAGGGGTGGTAACTCAGGAAACACAAATTAGTAGCGCCGAAATCACTTCGGCTTGCCCGGCCCGCTGTGGGAGCGGCAGGTTGCAGCTTGAAACCGACGCTGGGGAGGTGTGATGTCTTCTAACAAATCAATATGCCATGCCCGTTGATTTCAAAAAACCAGCCCATATCCTTGCTGTCCACGGTGTGCAGACAGGTGAAGACGGGGATATCAAAAGTGATCAACAAATACGTGCATTGATAACCCGGTCGCTGGCTGATATCCATGTGGAAAAGGAATTCCAGGTCAATGGATATGTTTACGAAAACATCAATGATAATTCCCAGAAATTCTATAAGCTGATTGCAGATGCGTTGTCCGCCGGCAACCCGCTGGTTGCAACAGCGCTAGATAAGGCCATCGACCTGGTTGGTGACGTTGTTACGGCTGCAGAGAATACCAGCACGGCCCACACAATTCGCAAGGGACTGCGGGATGCAATCCTGGCTTCTTATCGGTCACACAACCAGCTTGTCATCGTGGCGCATAGTCTTGGCACAGTTTATGCGCTTGATGTCATTAACGAACTGATTGCAGACGCAAGGTATTTCAAGGGTGATGATCGCAAAACCTGGCCCGTGCAAGGATTCGTCAGTATGGGCAGCCCTCTGGGACTCGGCCTGGACATCGCTGGTGTGAAGATTTTCGAGAAGCGCAAGATTAACAGCATAGCTGACGCCAGTTTCAGCCTGTTCCCGTGGCATAACTATTACAACCGGCTGGACCCGGTTGTCAGCGGCAGTATCTTTGGTGAACCTGTAGACATTGATAATGCGAAGGGCCCCGTGGAAATGCGTTATGGACCTTCTGTACTTGGTTCGAACTGGTTATTGAAGGGCCATGTCGTTACATCAGGACAGCAATGGCTGCTGGCGCATTTCGCGTACTGGAACAACCCTGTGATCGGTGATCGGCTGGTGGACATGCTATGGGGGTAATCATGGAAAGAGTCAAGATGATCCCGGCGCTGTTGATAGCACTCGCTATTACTGGCTGCATATCAAATTATCAATACCGATCATACGGTAACGTTACTGCTATTGATGGCGAAATGCATCAGGCGGTAATTTACTGGCATAAGGATGAGGGCTGGCTGTGGTACGGGAAGAAATATGAACAACTGAATTCGGATGCAACAATGCGAATATGCGGCTCGACTTCCCTCAAAACATTTGCATTGGAGGATGATGGTACTGTTGAATTACAAAGCAGGTCTGATGATTTTCTGGTCGCCCGTATCGATGACGCCGGTAATTTAGAACCCATGCCTGAAGAGCTTCTCCGGGAAGGTGGCCGGTGTGGTTTAATCCTGGTTGAGGGAAAGCCCGTCGGTATGCAAGGTCTGCGCGAAGATGTGCGTCCGGAGTTAGTTATTCTGTGTAAAAATGACATTAATACTGATCGTTACCCGGAAGTTGGGAAGTACCTTTTTGATCCGGTGTCGCGCATGGAGACGGATGAAGACCGTAGCGGGCCAGATGCGTGTCTAGGTCCTTAAATTAGCTTTTTTATTACTTCGAGTGACTTCTATTTATAAATGTTTACATCTATGCGTCGATTGTCTTATGTCGCTTTATTACTTTTTCTGCTGGTGTTAGGGGCCTGCGCTACAGTAGCTACCGGTCCGTCATTCCTCGAAGCAAAGGCGCCTCCGCCCCCGAACGGCAAGGCAACAATTTACGTCTATCGTGAACATGCCGAACCTATAAAATGGGGAACTACAATCTTCTTTGCCTCCGCAGAAGTCGCTACTCTAAGCGAAGGCGCGTTTACGTGGGCTTATGTGTCACCTGGTGCGCTATTGATTCGCGTAACGTGGCCCGCCCTTTCCGGTCAGAAGGACGCACAGCTACAATTACTTATTGAACCTGATCACACCTACTTTCTAGAGGTCAAAGGCATCTCGCGCGGATTTGGTGTCGGTATTGGTTTCATCGTCACGCGCATCGGTTCCAGCTTGAATGAAGTCAACCCCGAAGTGGCACCAGATATTATCGAGAGTTGTTGTAAGTATCAGAAGGCGTTAACCAACCTTTACTGAAAACCAGTAAAGTAAAATTACGAATCAGGGTCAGGTCTTGCAGTGCCACATTCGAAGCACATTAATTATCCTGCAAAAATATCCAGTTAATCAGCTTGTTATCAAGCCATTTATTCGCCTTAACACGGCCGTCATACGCTGTCCGGGTCGTGTTACAATGGATTTACTGCTGCTATAACAAGAACCCAATCGAGTGGCTGCAAGATGGAGGCTACCCCCCCCAATAAGGAAATCCCGGCGTTCGGTTGCGGGCGTGATTACTAACCAAGGCAATTAGAAGGAGGGTGTAATGATTCGATTACTATGCGTATGCCTCGCTGCATTGTTACTGGTTTCCTGCACGACTTTTTCTCCCAGTCAGCCCCCTTCCGCAGCCGGACTTTATGGTCCCGAGCCGGTCAAGCAGGAAATTCCCGGGTCCAATGCCCAGGCGATTGTATCCAGAACGGTCAACTATACCCATGAGGAGGTTTTAGAGGCTGCCAGAACAGCCATGATGAGAATCGGGTATAACGTGCAAGAGACGGACCCGGGTAAGGGGAAGATTGCGGGTTCAAAATTTAATTGCACGGCTACGGCGGCCATCTACGTCAGGCAGATAAATCCCGAACCCACATCGACTTTCACCATCGTGCTCGATGTCTATGACTGGATGTGCTCGGCTAATGATGGCGAAATCGGAATTGCTGACAACCTGGCAACCGAGATTCAAAAGGTGCTTTCGACTTACTGATACTGATTTCATAAGACAAATAAGAAGGAGAATGTAATGACCCGATTACTATGCCTATTCATCGCTGCAATGTTACTGGTTTCCTGTGCATCTGCTCCCCCCTCTGCAGCCGGGCTTTATGGTCCCGAGCCGGTTGCGCAGGATATATCAGGCTCCAATGCCCAGTCAATTGTGTCCAGAACGGTTAACTATACGAGTGAAGAGATTTTTGAAGCGACAAAAACAGCAATGCTGAGGCTTGGGTATATTGTAGACGAGCAGAATCAGAGTAAGGGGAAGATCACAGGTTCAGGCACTCATAATTGTGGTGCAGTGACCATGGCAATCTATATCAAACAGACTAGCCCTGAGCCGTCATCTACATACACTGTCATTGCCGATCGACATGAATGGTATTGCTGGCTCGGTGGCGAATTCACTATTGCTAATGGTCTGGCAACTGAAATTCAGAAGGTGCTTGCAACTTTTTGATATCAGGATTTCCTGGTTCAAACTGCCAATATCAGATGTGGTCAAAGATTATGACAGCAGTTGGATCAATGCCAGTTCTGTTATTCCTGGTGCTAATGGCTACTTCCGTCGTTACACGGGCGGATACACAACGCCAGGTTAAATTCATTTCTGATCCCGGTGGTGCAATCGTTTGCAAAAAGGCCGCGAGAAGTGAAACCTGCTTTGGGAAAACGCCGCTCAGCCTGGACCTGGAATTTGCCAACCTGAACGAATCGCAACGGTTATACATTTACAAGACAGGCTATGAAAGCAAGGAAGTACAGGTCGGTCCAGATTCAAATAAGATTTCTGTAAAACTCGAGAAACAGGAACTGTTTCCGAACCCGGGCGAGCAGGAAAACAATGATCTGAAAAAACTGCAGGAAGCTATCAATTCCAGGGTCGGGAATGCCATTTATTCGTACAAAGACGGGATGGACCAGAATTTCCAGCTCATCGGTATGATGGATGTTTTTCTCCATGAAAATCAGAGGATCTTTAATTTCAGCGTGCTGGTTAATAACGCCTCTGTCCTGAGAAAACTGAAAAAGGCTTCACGAATGCGAAATCAGCAAAAGAAGCACAGATCTATAATGGAAACACTGGATCAGGATGGAATATTCGATTTTTTTAATATGATCGCGCGGTCCGTGGCCTCATTACCCATCGACGTCATTGAATTTAATGTGATGTTTTCAAAGGCACAGGCTGTCCTCGATTTTGATCAGGTACAAGAATACCGCAGCCGATGGAGCGGCAGGTCGTGTTCCGGTACGGGAAGCAGCCAGTATTGCGTAGACAGGTACGATATCTACACGGTAACCCGGGATGTCACCGTAGTGGATGACAAGGATGTCACCGTGAATTACGCGTTCATGGCCGACCCTAAGACACTGGGGCCATTCCTGGATTCCGGGATCTACGGTCACCTCGACAAGGTCAATATCTACACCAACGACAACCGTAAGAATACCTACGAGCTAATCACGGTTGATTAATCACCACAGGGCCGGGTCATGTTTCTTCGACTCATGACCCGATTGGCAGGTGTCCTGACAGCTGATTAAAAAACCTGCTTTCACGTCTGCTTCACAAGGTTTTGACATAAATTACACCTGCTTGTCTCTATCATCAGTCTAAATTCATTGGTATTGGGCTGATTATGAATTTCTCAAACATATTTCTGATGTTATTTCAGTTAAGTGCTTTTCTTCTTCTGACGGGGTGCGGTGTCATGTCTCAAAAACCGATTCAAACGGTCGATTCAGTCAACCTTGATCGATTCATGGGCGACTGGTATGTCATCGCCAGTATTCCAACCTTCATCGAGAAAGATGCGTATAACGCCGTTGAGTCCTACGAACTGATCGAAGAAGGGACGGTGAAAACCACCTTTACGTTCAGGAAAGGCGGTTTTGATGGTGAAAAGAAAACCTATCACCCGACCGGTTACGTAAAAGACAAGGAGACTAACAGCGTCTGGGGAATGCAGTTCATCTGGCCAATCAAGGCTGATTACCGGATTGTGTACCTGGATGGTGCCTATACTCAGACCGTCATCGGCAGGCAGAAAAGGGACTATGCCTGGATCATGGCGCGTAGTCCCAGCATACCTGGCGAGGACTACCGCAAGTTATTACGCCTGCTCGAAAGGGAGGGATACGATATCAGCAAGATCAGGAAGGTCCCCCACCAGTGGAGCGAAAACGGTGTACAGGCGTCGGATTGATTTGATATCAATCCCTGCCCTTTAATTTTCTTTACCCGCTTACCGGTAATCCGGGTTGGGGAAATCCGGCCGGCAACCGGCATCCCATTTTGATCGTTGATTGCCGTGTGCGGGTATGCCGCCTGCATCCTTGATCATCCTTGCCAGGTGCATGAGATTCCATGTCATGAATGTCGTGTTACGGTTCGTGAAATCATTCTCGGGCCCGCCGGAGCCGGGGTCCAGGTACGACGGCCCTGGTCCTGCCTCTCCCAGCCAGGCCGCATCGGCCTGTGGCGGGATGACGTAGCCGAGGTGTTGTAAAGAGTAGAGGATATTCATGGCGCAGTGTTTCGCGCCATCCTCGTTTCCCGTGATCAGGCAGCCGCCCACGCGGCCGTAGTAGGCATATTGTCCAGCCTCGTTCAGGTCGCCTGAACTGGAATAAAGTCGTTCGATGGTCTTCGTGCAGACGGATGATTTTTCCCCCAGCCAGATCGGCGATGTCACGACCAGAATATTGGCGTCCTTGACCAGTTCATATATCTTTGGCCAGTCATCCTTTTTCCACCCCTGTTCAGTCATGTCCGGGTAGACACCGTAGGCAATATCGTAATCGACCGGGCGCAAGACATTAACCGAGATCCCGTTTTTTTCCATGATCGCCTTAGAGATGTTGATGAGTCCCTCGGTGTGGGAAAGTTCGGGCGAACGTTTCAGCGTGCAGTTGAGAAATAGAGCCTTCAGGTCTGAAAAATCCCATTTGCTGGACGCGCATTGTTCGAGTTGTTTTTCATTCAGGTTCATGTCGCTCCCTCCCTGATTGGTTCCCTGGCTTAAGTATAGATAAAATCATTGGTGCCAGCGTGCGCCAACAGGGTCTTTAATTCTTATCTAAACGACAGGCCCTATGAGACGTGCACGAACAACCGGTGCCGGGTCATGCGATGCCATATTTTGGAATCAAAAGGCTCAATGCCGATTGATTTCGCCCCGCTACTACATCAGTCACACGGGTTACCGGATTATTTCTTCCGGAAGTGTTTCTTTATCCAGTAATCAAGGCTGATATACTTGCCGCCACCCAGAATGAATAATGCCAGCAGCAAGACAAAATAGGTGGCTGCCCATTCGACACCGTTATTCAACAACACCAGATTGCCATATTCGGTTAACCAGTCATAATTACCGTGTTCGTGTAATATTTCCTTGACGCGGCTTAACCGTTCAATCGCCTCGGGCGCACTTGTGGAGGCAAACGGACTCATCGGATCATGAATGGCCTGCCAGCCATTCGAAATATGGACTGTAGTTGCGGCGACAATCATGGTACCCATTAACGGAATGCTGACCCAGCGAGTTCCCAGGCCAAGTGCCAGCAGGATTGCACCAACGTATTCCGCAGACCAGGCAAGATAGGCATTCGCCGCGGGGAAAGGAAGCCCAAGGCCCCAGTCAGGGTTGCCAAACCAGTCGATCGTGCTTTGCAGGGAGCTGTCCGCATCTAGCGGGTTCCATTTATTACTACCCGCCGCCCAGAAAACAGGCACCAGATAGATGCGTAACAAAAGGGAAGCTAAAACGGATAGCCAGTTATTTACCTTATCCATAACATCATGGGCCAGGTTCATTAAATTGATAATTGCAGTCATTTTGACACCTCTCTGATAATGTTTTGATTAATACCGGGATACAATTCAGTTAGTGGAATCGACAAACCGTTATTCGTTACAATTCGTGCGTGATAGCGCCGTAATTGACGGGGTGATTTGACTCCACATGAATGGGCAATTATGCCAACCTCTTTCACCATGTTTTTTGCGTAATTTTTGACACGAATTGCCTTGTCCTCAGGGACAAGACCACGCTGCAGTTTCTTATTGTGTGTTGTGATACCGGTTGGACAGGTATTCTTGTTACATTGCAGGGCCTGAATACAGCCAAGCGCAAACATAAAACCGCGTGCAGATGTTATAAAATCCGTACCTACACATAAGGCCCAGGCAACATCCGTTGGTGTGATAAGTTTCCCGGATGAAATAATTTTTATACGTTCACGTAATCCATATTCATTCAGTTTATCAACGAGCAAAGGCAAGCTTTCGCGAAGTGGCAATCCCATATCATCGATCAATGGCATGGGTGCAGCACCCGTCCCGCCATCGGCACCATCGACGGTAATGAAATCCGGTGCACTTTCGATACCACGTTGATTTATTTCAGTGAACAGATTATCCAGCCATCCATAGGCCCCGATGACCGTTTTAAAACCGACCGGTTTCCCGGTCACCCGGCGGATTCGGGTTATCATGTTCAGCAGTTCTGCATTACTGTCGATATCCGTATGCCGGTTTGGACTGATTGAATCACTCCCGACGGGGATACCGCGAATGCCTGCGATCTCTTGTGTTACCTTTCCGCCGGGCAGGATTCCTCCCTTGCCTGGTTTTGCACCCTGGCTGAGTTTTATTTCAAACATCCTGACCTGGTTATGCGAAGCAACCTCACGAAGTTTGTCATCGTTCAGGTTTCCCTCCAGGTCCCGTACGCCGTATTTTGCAGTACCAATTTGAAATACGATGTCTGCGCCACCTTGAAGATGATAAGGGGACAACCCACCTTCTCCCGTATTCATCCAGCATCCTGCCATACGTGCGCCGTTTGATAATGCAAGAACCGCCGGCCTGGAGATGGCGCCGTAACTCATTCCGGAAATATTAAAAAGTGAAGCGGTTACATAAGGGGTTTCGCTATATGGGCCAATCGCTACAGGCTCCGGTTCAACCGCATCTTCACCGAGGGTAGGGTAGGGGCAATTGACAAATAGCACTGTTCCTGTCGGTTTTAAATCACGCGTTGATCCAAATGCAGCGGTATTATCCACATTTTTTGCAGCACGATAGGCCCAGGAGCGTTGTGCCCGGTTAAAGGGAAGCTCTTCCCGATCCATTGCAAAGAAATATTGCCGGAAGAATTCACCAAGGTGTTCAAAGAAATACCGGAAATGGCCAACTACGGGATAGTTGCGCCGAATGGCCTGTTTGGTCTGACTGATATCAAGAATATAAACGATGATTATGGCAAGCACTGCAATACCAACCACAACCACAAACAATGCCGACAAAATCTCGAGTACCGTAAATACGAAATTCATGCTTTCTTGAGATATCATTTTTTTGTTCCTCGATTCAGATAGGGCACACCAGCTCACCCAGCTTTTCGGTCAGTTTCATGTTTTCTGAATAATCAACCGGGCAATCGATAATCGTTACGGTGTCCTGGTTGAGTGCCTCATTAAGTACCGGTAACAAGTCTCCAGCACTTTCCACCCTGTAACCCTTTGCACCGAAGCTCTCGGCATACTTGAGAAAATCAGGATTTCTGAAACTGATATTTGATGGCCGCCCGAAATGTCTTAACTGATGCCACTTGATCAGGCCGTATTCGGAATCCGTCCAGATCAGAATGACAAATGCAAGCTTGTGCCGAATGGCGGTCTCGATTTCCTGTGAATTCATCATGAAACCGGCATCCCCGGTTACGGCTACCACCTTGCGTTCCGGGTAGACGAATTTGGCGGCAACTGCCCCGGGTACGGCGATGCCCATGGAGGCAAACCCATTGGAAATGATGCAGGTATTAGGATGTTCAGCCTGGTACATTCGCGCCATCCACATCTTATGCGCGCCAACATCGCTGATAACAATGTCCCTGGGGTCCAGTACCTGCCTGAGGTCCCACATGATCTTCTGTGGTTTCACCGGAAAACCGGTGTCATTCGCATGTTCGCTTACTTCATTGATAATCGTCTGGCGTAGATTAGCTGTCAGAAAATCATTATGCGGAACAGCCGACTCAGCAATTTTGTCCAGGGCAACACCAATATTCCCGATAACACCGCTCTCGACAATGTAGTGTTCATCCACCTCTGCAGGTGTTGCATGAATATGCAAAATCTTCGTCCTGTTATTCTTGTGCCAGAGATGTGGGTGGTATTCTACGATGTCATAACCTATGCAAATCACCAGATCGGCCCGGTCAAATCCGCAGGAGATGTAATCAGTTGCCTGCAATCCGACAGAACCCAGTGACAGGGTGTGCGAGAACGGAATGGCACCCTTGGCCATAAACGTTGTTGCAACGGGGATATTGAGTTTTTCTGCAAACTTCACCAGGTTTTCAGATGCGCGGGCACGGATCACACCGTTACCTGCCATGATAAGTGGGAATTTCGCACTTGAGACAAGCTTCGCTGCCTGTTCAATCTTGGTTGGGGAAGGATCCGGCAGTGTCGGGCTTTGTACCCGCAAGGGTAATTTCACAGCCATTTCACTGCCGGCGATATTTTCAGGAAAATCAATAAAGCTACAGCCGGGCTTCTCTGTTTCTGCAACCTTGAAGGCCTTACGGACAACTTCCGGGATGATTTCCGGTTCCCTGATCTGGGTACTGTATTTGGAAATCGGTTCGAATAAGTTGACCAGGTCAAGGATCTGATGACTTTCTTTATGCAGTCGCCTGGTGGAACCTTGTCCGGCGATCGCTACAACCGGTGCAAGGTCCATGTTGGCATCTGCAACACCTGTTATCAGATTGGTTGCGCCAGGGCCCAGGGTCGCTAGGCAAACACCCGCTTTTCCTGTCAGGCGGCCATACACATCCGCCATGAAGGCGGCTCCTTGCTCATGTCGGGTTGTAACAAACTGGATATCACTATCCAGCAAGGCATCCATGACATCGATATTTTCCTCTCCTGGAATTCCATAGATTCGGTCTACGCCTTCATTCTCCAGACATCTAACAAAAAGTTCAGCCGCTTTCATATCATTATCCCCTTTTGGTTTGTGTTGGCATCAGGCAATCACGAACCGCACTTGCCTTCGCCGCACTTACCTTCGCTTTCCTTGTGTTCTTTATTGCCACCGCACTTGCCTTCGCCACACTTGCCTTCACTTTCCTTTTTGCCACCGCACTTGCCTTCGCCACATTTGCCTTCTTCATGTTCGGCAAGCATACAGCCGCTGTGAATTTCATTAATTGCGAACGGATTTTCTTCCGCATTGACGATAGGACTGGCTGACAGCGCAGAAACAACAAAAGTGGCGCCCAGGGCAGATACAACAGTATTCAGAGTAGTTTTGTTTGACATGGTAATGATCTCCTATTTGGTTAAATAAAATTTTTCCAGAAATCGGCAGGCCCGATGGATACTTCTGATACTTTCGGCACCAACCAGATGTCTGTGAGGAGAATTACATATCCTTTGAGGAGATTTATTGAGTTTCTAACTGTTAGTAACAGCGCGGAGTACTATTAACTAATTGATTTAAATGATTTTTATAAAGCCTTTCATCAGGCTGGGAGGGTGGGGCCGGTACTTTACAATGACCCGGAAACAGGAGAGTTCGAAAACCGGGGTATGGTTATCCCGGTTTTGGCTCTACAGGGAAGGGGGTTCAGGCGGGGATGCCGACTCTTTTTACCAGGTCCTGGAATCTGGGATCCCCGTGCAATTGCTTGAATTCCTTTGCTACCTTAAGCCAGGTAAGCAGACGCGATCGGTCTTGATACGCCTTCTCCAGGTATTCGAACATTTTGTCCAGATCATCCAGACCCAAATATATGGTGGCGAAGATAAATGGTGATACATAACCGGTTTTTTTTAGTTCATCCAGTTTTTTAATCACATTTTTTGCTTCTTTTACCTTGCCACATTTTGCGTAGGCATATCCAAGTCCTTTCAAGGGGAGGAAAAAACCACCACCAGCCTCATAAGCTTTCTGGAAGGCATTTATTGCCTCATCATATTTCCCCCTGGACATATATATATGACCGAGGTCCCAGTAAGCACCCCAGAAACCCGGCTCAATTTCCAGCAAATGATTCAGACATTCTTCAGATTCGGGCAACATACCGGCCTGATAATATTGCCAAGCCAGGTTCATATTGACTTCTTTTGAGATTGGATCAACCAGATAGGCCTGCTGGGCTTCATTGATTGCCTCACTGTATGCACCCAGGGATTCAAAATACATACTGTATTGCAGATGAGCACGTGAATCATTGGGGCTGATGGATAGTGCTTTTTTAAAACAGGCTTCAGCACCTGGCCAGTCCCATTCATATTTCAGTTTCATTATGCCCAGGTAGGTAATAGCATCTACAAATGAATTATCCAGTTTGAGAGCCTGGTGCGCATATTCCAGTCCTTGCGGAATAATCACACTCGGGCATTCCAGTTCAAAACCATGACTGCCCAGCCCACAATAACAACTTGCCAATCCTGTATACGCTGCTACATAGTCCGGCTCGATGCTTATGGCTTCTTTGAAATAGTCGGCAGCCTGGTAGAAGGCAATCTTGGTAAACTTTTTGCGTGTTTTTTTCCCTAGTAAATATGCTTCATAAGCTTTGGGATCGATCGAATGCTTTTCAGATACATCTTTCTCATGCAGGATCTTTTCAACGAGCTTTGATTTGACTTCATCGGAAATTTCTCTCTGAATTTCAAATATGTCCTGCGTTTTTCTCTGAAAACTCTCGCTCCACAAGTGATAATCAGTCCGGGGATCGATTAACTGTGTGGTTATTCTTATATTGCCATCATCCATTAAAATAGTACCTTCAAGAATATGTGAGACTTTCAAATCATTTGCTATTTGCCTGATTGGTATTTTTGTATTCTTGAATCGCAATACCGAAGTCAGTGATATAACCTTGAGAGATTTTTCTTTTGCAAGAGAAGAGATAATGGCATCTGTCATACCATCACTGAAATAATCGCCGTGTTCGACAGCAGATAGAAAACGGAAAGGCAGGACTGCAATCGAGTTTTTCGGATATTCCCGGCCAATATAAATATCGGATGGCATGGCATCCTGCGTCTTATTCTCCTGTGGGGAAATTCGGGGTTTTTTAAATTGCGGTGAATATTTGCCTTTTGGTAATTCGATCAATACCGGATCATTGATGCCATCGGTCTGGTAATATTCAAGCAGCTTGGATCGCAGACGCCCGGCCTCAACCCTCACAATGGCATCGATCGACGGATCAAACGATTTGTCCCTGTCGAACACCTCGATACCAATTGTGTAACCTTTCAGTCTGTCTGATTGGCCGTTGATAGTCTGGTCAACAACATAATCCAGAAAACGGCTGAGGCGCTCTGATTGGGAGAAGAAGGGGCTTGCTAATATCTTACCGACCTGTGACCGTAGTTCTTGCGGTGATACCCCCTGCATTTCGGACAACTCGGACATAGGATTACTCCATTGCAATGATCCTTCTTTGCTTAGGACCCCGGGAATGCTTCAATATTCAGCGTGGGCAGTCCAGTAAATTACAGCAAAAATATCAGTTAAAACAAAAGGATATAGTTCAAGCAACAGATTAAGCAACGCCGCCTAATTATAGTCCAGAAAAATAGTACGGAACATAATTATCTCTCTAAACGGGTTGGGAAAATGGCCACAAGCCAACTAAGGAATTCGTGGCCTGGAATTACCGCCTGTTCAATACAGCTGAAACCAGACCGCTATCCATGTTTTTACAGATGGGCACTGATTCAATTTCTCTACCCATATGACGGCAATACATGACCGGTACGTTTCAACCAACCTATTTCGGCATCTGTTATTCCCTGGATCTGCAGATTTTTCATCAGCCGTTCATGATGGGTTGTTTTGCTGAAACCCGTTTTGACCAAAACCAGTACATCTTTCTGCCGTCTGGTATATGTGCCGTAGAGTTCCGCGTGCCGTTCTCTTTCATCGATAAAATTTGACATTGCCATTGCTGCACCCCCCGAAGACTGGAGAAAAAGGACTGACTCCAGGTAATCCCGTCATCAGCCCTGATTCTCCATTAAGTTACAGAGTCGTAAACTCTGGATACCTTCGATTACAACTTGACCGGGTAACCCAGGGCATCCTGCCAGCCATGTATCATTTCCATCATTTTGGCGATTACGCTGGACTCGACTCCCTCATTCCGCACGTCACCGGTCCGGTTGTTATCGACATACTCCTGAATGGCCCAGGTCGGGGACTGGTGCATATGCACACTTGTTTGATACACCGTGGCATTAACGCCATTCTGTAAAGCCCCGGCGAAGTCGTCTGCAAAGACCGATGAACTTGCAAGCAAGCCTACGGCTGCAATAATGCTCAGTAATGATTTGTGAAAGTTACGCATTTTCATTTCTCCTTTAATCAGTTGATATGGAATTTGACTCTCGTCGGATGCAGATTTTGGGGAAACTAGAGCGGATACCAAGTTAATTACAGTTACTTACAATTTGTTACCCCTGCGATTATTTGTTGTAAGCAGTGGAAAACGATGGATTTTTTACTAGTAACTATCCCGGCTATTTCTGGATATTTTAAATGTCTGTTTTAGATTTCGATGGATTTCCTCTAATCTCACGGGCGTATTAAACTTGTAATATTAAGGATATTTCTTCCGATATAAGAGGATGACAGCCATGACGAAACACAAGGTACTGGCGCGGGAAGACTGGATCACCGAGAGGAAAAAGCTGCTGGCCAAAGAGAAAGAGTTTACACGTTTACGTGATCAACTGAGCCAGCAGCGCCGGGAACTGCCCTGGGAAAAGGTGGAGAAGAACTATAATTTTGATACGCCGGAGGGAAAGCAGTCACTTGCTGACCTGTTCGGCGGCAAGAGCCAGCTCATTATTTATCATTTCATGTTCGGTCCCGACTGGGAGGAGGGTTGCCTGAGCTGTTCCTTCTGGGCGGACAATTTTAATAATATCGACATCCACCTGGCTCACCGTGATATCACGCTGCTGGCGGTTTCGAGGGCGCCACTGGAAAAGCTGGAGCCTTATAAAAAACGCATGGGCTGGAACTTCAAATGGGTGTCGTCGTTTAATAACGATTTCAACTATGACTACCAGGTGTCATTCACACCCGAAGAGATGGATAAAGGTAAGATGTATTACAATTACCAGGTGACCGGTTTCCCCAGCAGTGAAGGCCCGGGCATCAGCGTGTTTTACAAGGACGATAACGGTGATATTTTCCATACGTATTCTTGCTATTCACGTGGCCTGGATATGCTGAACGGGGCGTATCATTATATGGACCTGGTGCCGAAAGGGCGCGACGAAGATAATTTGCCCTACACGATGGCCTGGCTGAGACGCCACGACCAGTATGACCCGGACTAGAGACATACATATTTAATAACTGCTTTACCCTTGGACTTTACCGATACCTATTTCCCCGCCTGGTTCGGCTGGATTACCAACGTGGCCGCCCTGCTGCTGGTTCTCTGGACGGCCACCAGCCTGAAGGGCGACTTCAGAAAGAAGGTCGCCGTGCTGGACCAGTGGCTGTGGAGCATTTTTTTTCTCTGCATCATGTGGCTGATGCGGGCCAGCCTGGTATCCGGGATCAACATGCACCTGTCCGGTGGCATGATCATGGCCCTGATGTTCGGCTGGCGGTTGGGCTTCCTCGGCATGTGCCTTGTGATCGTAATTACCTGTTTTTTTAATGACGCCCTGTTTATCAACCTGGGTGTGGCAATCATCCTGAATGCCTTGCTGCCTGTTTCCATGTCCTATTTTGTCTTCTTGCTGCTCGAGGCGAAATTGCCGCGGCACTTCTTTATCTATATTTACGGTTCGGCCTTTTTCGGTACCTGGGCCGTGAGCATTGTCACGGGCCTTGCCATTGCGCTCTGCCTCTTTGCTTTCGATGCCTTCGAAGGGTCACTGCTTGTCAACGAATTTCTGCCATTTCATTTCATGCTGGGGTTTTCAGAATCGTTCCTGACTGCGGGACTGATAACGCTCTTTGTCGTTTACAGGCCGGCGTGGGTTTACAGTTTCAGGGACCAGCGTTACCTCGATGGCAAATAGGCGGAAAATATATAACTGATTGAACAGGGGCTGAAAAAAGAAAAATTCCTGTCCGCAATGCAAACTATTCCATGAAGAAGGGTGTAGAATTAGACATAGATAAGCAGTTGTTTTTATTATTCCGGGATGGTTATTAACGGTTCACTGGGTAAAGTAATGAAACATGTAACGAAGTCAGGATCATTCGCAGGCTTGCTGTTACTCCTGTTAACGGCGGGTATACAGGCGAGACAGTTCTGGGAAATACGCGATTCAGGCCTCCCGTATATCGCAAAGATCAGGGCAGACAGGGTAGCCAGTGCCGTTGTGATCTACAACCCGGTTATCTGCGGTGAGATCGGTGATGCCTGCGGCTTCTTCCGTGAACATGCCCATGCCCATGATATTCTTAATCATCCACTTTACGATCCCGAGGATTACACGCCGACACAGGAAGATAAGGCCGACTGTTACGCAGCGAGAACATCAAGGCCGGATGAGGTTATTGCTGCCGTGAAGTTAATGGAAAGTGAGGCGGCCTCGAACTACCCAATTACCGGCGACCCTAAACGAAGGGCCAGCCTGATCCGTGAATGCGCGAAGAAGGCCGGGAACTGGACAGCAGAAAAGTAATACGCTTATCCCCGTCAATATCCTCTAGACGTACTAAACTTGATATATCTATTACTGCTCTATTCTATTAGCGATGATTTCCATCAGCCTGCCAACCGCGCCTGATCCTGAATTCCTGCTGGATGATTATACGCCTGCCTGCCTGCAAAGTTACTGGCAGGGAGGACTTGCAGAGCGCGTTGAGGCTGCTTTACAGGAACTTGAGGACTGCTGCGTATGTCCGCGTAACTGTCATGTCAACCGCTTGCAAGATGAAAAGCGGGTATGCAACACGGGGCGTCATGCCATTGTCAGCAGCGCCTTCCCGCATTTTGGCGAGGAGGACTGCCTGAGGGGCTGGAATGGTTCCGGAACGATCTTTTTCGGCCTGTGTAATCTGCGTTGCGTCTTTTGCCAGAACTGGGATATCTCGCAACAAGATTCAGGCAGGGAATATAACGCCGATGAGATTGCCGGGTTGATGTTGTTATTGCAAGAACGTGGTTGTCATAATATAAATTTTGTGACGCCTGAACATGTCGCACCTCAGGTTATCGAAGCCATTGCGGCAGCCGTGCCCAGGGGGCTGCGTCTTCCAATCGTGTATAACACCAGTTCCTACGATTCAATTACTTCGTTGAAGTTGCTCGATGGACTGGTTGATATATACATGCCGGACTTTAAATTCTGGCACAAAGAGAGCGCACGTCGTTACGCCAAGGCCAAGGACTATCCCGAAAGGGCGCGTGAGGCGATCCGGGAAATGCACCGGCAGGTCGGGGTACTGAAATTCGGACCGGACGGACTGGCACGGCGCGGTGTACTGTTACGGCACCTTGTGATGCCCGGCCAGACCAGCGAAGCGGCTGAAATCTTCAAGTGGCTTGCGGATGAAATCTCTCCCGATACCTATGTGAATATCATGGGCCAGTACCGACCCGAACATCAGGTCGGAATTGCAGACAAGGCCGGCAAGTATGCCGATATTAACCGCAGACCTTACGAAAAGGAGATGCAGGCCGCCCGTGATGCCGCGTTGAACGCGGGATTGACCCGCCTGGATCAAAGGAATAACCAGACGATTCAGGTGTATGCCGTGTGAATCTGAAAGAGTAGCCCGGTTAATTCAAATCCATGGCGTACTTTTGCAGCAGTTGGATTGGAATAATTTCCAGCGACTTAATATGCGTCCTTTTCAAGTAGACCTTGGGCGCCATGCCGTGCTCATAGGCCTCAAGCCAGCGGGCCGCGCACAGACACCACCGGTCACCCGGTTTAACACCGGGAAAATCCAACTCCGGCCGGGGTGTCGACAGGTCATTGCCCCGGAAGCGTGAGAATTCGAGAAATTCGCGCGTTGCATTTATGCAGACCGTATGAGAACCGGCGTCCATGTCACCGGTATTGCAGCATCCGTCCCGAAAGAAACCGGTAAGGGGATCCTCGCTGCATTCTTCCAGTAGCTCCCCAAAAACGTTTACTGGTTTTTCCACCTCTGGCATAGTGATTATTCTAGTATCTAAATAGTTTAATCTCGAAAAAGATGACCACAGCCCGGTAGCCAGATCTGCTTTTGATGCATTCTTGTTTCGATACGAAATTAATTAATCAGTTACGGATAATTGTAACAGTCCTGCTCCTTTCCGGGGCTTCGATTCTGTCTGCAGAGGTCGTATCCCTGCCGTCATATAATGTAGACATCAACAAGACTTCGGTATCGGGCCAGTCCTCGGGCGGTTTTATGGCGGTGCAGTTTCACATAGCCTGGTCATCCATTATCAAGGGGGCGGGCGTGATAGCAGGGGGGCCGTATTACTGCGCCCAGGACAGCCAGATAACCGCGACCAATGTTTGCACCTGTACCGGGTTTGGTATTTGTCGGAGTGGTGAGGCGGTCGAGATGGTCCCCGAGTTGGTACGGGTTACAGAAGAGAATGCAAGCGCCGGCGCAATTGACCCGGTCAGTAACCTCTCCAACGATAAGGTCTGGATGCTTTCCGGAAGCGCTGACTCGGTCGTCCCGACCCAGGTTATGAAGGCCCTCGACAGCTATTACAAGAACTATATCAGTGCCTCGAGAATTTATTTCAAAAAGGACATAGCAGCCGAACATGCCATGCTCACCGAGACTTTTGGCAATTCCTGTGGTTTCAAGGGTGAACCGTTTATAAACGATTGTGATTTTGATGCGGCGGGTGAACTGTTGAAATGGATATATGGGGACCTGAATCCGAAAAACACCGAGGACCTTCGCGGTGAATTAATTGAATTTGATCAGGGAGAATTCATCGCGGATCCGGATTCTCACGGTATGTGGCAGAACGGCTGGGTTTATGTACCTGCTTCCTGTCAAGAAGGTGCCCGGTGCAGGATACATGTGGCGTTCCATGGCTGCAGCCAATATCCGGGCGCATCCTACGCCGCTGGCCCACAGGGCAAGATGGGAGACACTTATGTAAAACACGCCGGTTACAATGAATGGGCGGACACAAACAGGATTATCGTGCTCTATCCCCAAGCCAATGCGCTTATCATTGGTGCTGAACCGTTGAAGATCAACCCCTTCGGGTGCTGGGACTGGTGGGGTTATGATGATACTGATTATGCCAGGAAAAGCGGACACCAGATGGCGGCCGTCAAGGCCATGGTGGACAGGCTGGCCGGCGTGAGCGCGGTACCCTCAGCCGGCTACTGTGACAGTGCAAGCAATCTTGAACATATTGAGGCCGGCCGCGCCTACACGTGGTTCTTCTGGTTATATTTCGCCCGGGGCTCCAATGATTTCCTGGGTTATAGCGGGCTTACCCAGACTCTCCTCAAAGAGACATCGCCGGATGTCTACAAGAAAGTCGTATCGTGTCCGTAAACTGGTTGGGGATATTTCGTACCCTCTATTCTAACGGGTCTTCGTTATCTTCCTCTACCGGTATTCTCTTTGACTGACCCTTACCAACTTTACTTCCGCCCAATTTCCGCGTTTGTTCAGAAAAGAAATACGAGTTCGTGCAGCCCTCGAAAAAATCTTCCATAATTTTCGTCTGCGTGTTCGAGATAGTCTCGAAGGCCTCTTGCATATTGTCGGAGAACTTCTCCGCATACTCGGTCACCAGATCGGATTGGACATCGAAAAGTTCCTCCGGCTTTTTGGCGGCTGATATTCTTTCGATACTTTTTTTGGCAAATTCCATCCATAAATTTGCGAATCTCAATTGCGCGTCATTCATGCTTTTCCAGGAATCGGAATTCAGCTGCGCAAATTTTTTCATCATGTCACTTGCCGATTCGAAATAATTCTCCTGTAATTTAGGTCTAGTGCCCATTCTCAACTCCTCCATTAGCTAACATATTTTTGATTATCACCCTTTTGTAATTGTGATCTGATTACTAAAAGTATAGCTAAACTGCAATATAATTATATGAATCATATGCCCATTTATTATACGACTCACGATATGATGTTGTATTAGATAGGTTATACATACACATGGATAAAATGTTGAGAATGTTGCACTTTTATGATTCCGGGCGGACAGGGTCGATGGCTTGGGTGGGGCATGTTTTGTTCATGCATTTGTATTACGGGAATTTTTCCAGTTGGAAGCCGGCAATAGCGACATTTGCACGAGTCACCGGGTTGAAGTGCTGATATGAAGAACAGAAAACCAGAAATGTTTAATGAAATCAGGCATCATCTCGACCCTTTTGGTGTGCTTGATTCCCTCCTTTCCGTACAGTCGGCCTGGTTAAGGCAGCCGGAAGTACTCTCAGGGGAAGTTCGGCAGTTGTTTAACACGAGCCTTGATCTATGGTCACATTCACTCAAGCGCTTTAGTGGAATGTTTGCTAAAGATATGGTGCCAGTCGTTCAATATGACGAGCGATTCACTGATCCCGCATGGACCGAGAACCCCTGGTTTGATCTCCTGAAGGAATATTATTTGCTCTACAGCCGCTGGTTGATTGACGCAGTATTCAAGACGCCCGGCGTTGATGAAAAAACCAAGCGTCGAGCCGCGTTCTGGTTACGCCAGGGACTTGATTCAGTCAGCCCCAGTAATTTTTTCTGGACCAATCCCCTGGCGCAATTGAAATCCATCGTATCCGGTGGACAGAGTCTGCAGTATGGATATGCAACGTGGCTGAAGGATATCGAGGACAATGATATCAACATGGTTGATCCGGAAGCTTTTACCCTGGGCGAGAACATAGCCGCCACACCTGGTGAAGTCGTTTTCCGGAACGAACTACTGGAACTCATCCAGTACACGCCGGTAACGGACAAGGTGCATAAAATCCCGATCTTCATTATTGCTCCCTGGATTAACAAGTATTACATCCTGGACCTTGCGCCGGGGAAGAGCCTGGTGGAATACCTGGTTGGCAAGGGATATACCGTTTTCATTACCAGCTGGAAAAACCCCGGATACGAAATGCGCGACACGGGTTTTGACGATTACTTGTTCAAGGGCGCCCTGTCTGCAATCGATGTCATCCGCGATATCACAGGCCAGAAACAGATCCATGCCGTGGGTTACTGTATTGGCGGCACATTACTGGCAGCTCTTGTGGCCTGGATCAACCAGGGGAAGGAAGAGCCACCGGTTGCACACTGGAGCCTGTTTACTACGTTGGTGGATTTTTCAAATCCCGGTGACATTGATGTCTTTATCGATGAAACGAGCGTGGCCTGGCTGGAAGAAAAGATGGAGGCCGCCGGTTACCTGGATGGCGATGCTTTAGGGCGTAGCTTTCGTATGCTGCGTCCGAACAGTCTCATCTGGCGTTATGTCGTCCAGGGTTATCTCTATGGTTCATCTCCGCCACCACTGGATGTTTTATTCTGGAATACCGACTGTACGCGCCTGCCGGCGAAGATGCACAGCTTTTACCTGCGCGAGATGTACCTGAATAACAAACTGGTCAAGCCAAACGCCCTGGAATTCAATAACCGGCCCATCGATCTGGGCAGGATTAGACAGCCGCTGTACGCCGTCGGCGCCGAACAGGACCATATTTCACCGTGGAAAGAGACCTTCAGGATCGCAGGTCTGATTGATGCCCCTGTTCGCTATACCCTCGCCACCTCGGGGCATATCATGGGCATTGTTAACCCGCCCAATCCGCAAACGAAATGCCGTTACTGGTGCGGTGATGCCAGCGGCCAAAAGGATCCGGACAAATGGCTTGCATCGATAGTAAAGCGTCCTGGTTCCTGGTGGGAAGACTGGACCGCATGGTTGCGTGAACACTGTGGTGATGAAATCAATCCCCCACACTCAGGCAGCCAGGCATACCCTCCGCTTGGATCGGCCCCCGGTCAGTATGTACTGGAAAAATAGTGCAGGTGATGTGCTGGTTTTAACCCCGGAAGGTCTAGATAAAAGACTTCCCTTTCCCCTGAATTTCGCCCCCAGCTCCAGTTTTACAGTCCTTACGCCCATGCTTGCATCTGCCCGCCGGTGTGATTAATGAATATACTGCAGCACCGAAACCTATTTCTTGGAGAAGGGCGGATCGCCAAAGATAGTAATGGTGCCTACCATGCCATGCTGCTCGTGGTCTCTCTTATGGCAATATACTTTCATGTTTTCACCGTTGCGCATGGGGTAGAAAAACCATTCCACCGTGGCACCGGGCTTGATCTCGATGTCATGCACGGCACCATGAATTTCAGCCAGGGTTTTATGATCCTTCCCGGACACTTCCACCTTGTGTGAATAAATATGCGTGGCAAAGGCATCTGATGCAAAGTAGTGTTCAGCACTGCTGGGATTGTGTAACACCAGCTTGTAGTGTTTGCCGCGTTCGAATTCCAGATGATCAGGCACGAAGACCAGCTTGTCGTCCTTGGTACCGACACTTACCTTAACTTCGATGGCCTTAGGGCCTTCACCGACGGCGAAACTGAGATTGGCGACAGATAATAATATGAGGGCAAATAATATACGCATGTATGTCTCTCCGGTTGAAAGAATTTTTATTAACTTAACATGTATCAGCCGGATTGACGACCAGATAATCGTAACCGGTTAACGGATCGAAAAATGAATACACCGAGTGTGGAAAGAAAGATGAAACCAAACAGGAAGATTGCCGGCCCCTGCCAGACCCATAGACCCAAATCCGCCGTGACAAGGCCGGTGTCGGAAGGATCATAGATGACAGTGACGCGATCACCTGTGTGGAGCCGGATAAAATACATCGGAAACCTGTCGCGCACGCTGATTTCTTGTCCGCTGGACGTCGTAAACTGGTAAATCGCTGTTTTAGTATTTCTGGCCCCGGAATGTATACCGCTAACGATGGCCTCCGCACGCTCTCCACGATTTAGTAATTGCAACAGTTCCTGTGTCATGTAAACGGCGGCAAACAGGGACGTGAAGGCCAGAAAATAGCAGGCGAAAAGGGCTATGCGATCACTGATCTTCTTCTTCGTTTTATTGCCCATTCCTTCCATTCACCTCATTCAATACATATCATAATCCCGCCCCGGCAGGATTGGATTCTATATCTATTATAAGGAATAGAAACTTGCCGGTTATAATGATCCGCCCTGGTGATAGATAATAAAAGCTGACAGAAACGGAGACGAGCATGCCTGATAACCCGGTTGCACTCGTAGAAGTAGAAGAATCCCTCATTGGCCGTTATACACAGAATATGCGTTTTGGCCGCCATGAGCTGATTGCTGATGAACCTGAAAGCGTTGGCGGTAACGATGCTGGCCCCGGTCCTTATGAATTCCTGCTGATGGGGCTGGGGGCCTGTACCAGCATGACGCTGCGCATGTACGCGGAACGTAATCAGCTGCCGCTTAAACGAGTCCGCGTCCGGCTTGCACACAACAAGATCCATGCAAAAGATTGTCTCGACTGCAGAACCCGTGAAGGCAAGGTCGACGAGATCACGCGCGAGATCAGTCTTGAAGGTGATCTGACGGATGAGCAACGGCAGAGGCTCCTTGAGATAGCCGACCGTTGCCCCGTACATCGTACGCTGACTTCAGAAATCAAGGTTCGGTCAAGGCTTGTATAGCATCATAAATAATTTAAAGAACGGGATGAATTTCAGGTTAGCGGTAATGGCTTGAATATCATCAGATAGAACAGCATTACAATTGCCAGAAATGCCAAGACACCCAGGCGTGTCCATCTCTTCATCAGTTTCGTAAACCTTTCGCTTGCTACGCCGCTTTGCAGTTGTGATTCGGCTTCTCTTTTCAGCTCGTGTTGTATGAACACTACAGGTATCCAGCAGCAGCCAATGAAAATAAAGAGCGCGATAACAGCAATAAACCATGCGGATGTGAATGAATAATCCAGTAACTTCATCAGCACTATACCGGTAGTAAACTGGATAATTATGGCGGGGGTGGTAAATATCCAGTCTGCTAATACAACATGCCGGGCGGTGATAACTATGGCCTGGGTATTACCGGAGCGGCTGGCCATATACATGAAGAAGGCGATTCCGATACCCGTTCCTGCCAGGATAGTGGCGCTGAGAATGTGGATAAATTCCAGGAGTACGTAACTATTCATAAGATTTGTTCCTTTTCCTGATAAATTCCTGAAGGTTTGGCTACTTGGTTATATTCATCCAGACTATACATTTCCAGACAAGGAACTGCCATTGGTATTGTGTGTTCCCTATCAAGTGTCTTTCACTCCGGGATAATTGCAGAGATTCGAAGTATGTTTGTTCAGTCACGGTCATTGCTGAAATATCTCAGGCGGTAGCGTTTCCATACCGTGCTATCGCTGGTTCGGCACATGCCGTAACGGAACGCGGGTGTAAATGTGGAGGTATGATAGCGCAGGTCACTGAACCAGACGCAGGTTTCCTGTTCATCCTGATCAATCCGGTACAGGACGGGAAACATGGCAAAGTGCCGGTAAGGGGCCATCTCTTCCTGTTGCCAGGCCGTGCGAACGAGCATGGCCTGCTCCGCCTTGTCGCCAAGCAGGCTGTGTGTTTCCCATCCGACTTGGTCAGGAGGCCGGTAGGCACTGACATATTTAATCCAGTGCACGGTTTTTTGCCAGCGTTCCAGTTTTTCACTGATCCCGGCCAGGTCGATCAGTGCTGTGGCATAGTGGTTGTCTTGCTGCCTGATGATCCGCCAGTGAAACGGGGAGAATGGCTGGGGCAGGGCAACAGTCCTGCTGTAAGTCGAATCTGTTTGAACGATTATCTCCTCGCCGGTTTCACGAGCCACTGTTTTCAGGTGCAATTGAAACAATACATAGGCACAGAGAACGAACGTGCAGATGATGGCCGTTTGCCGTGCCGGGAGGAAAGATGAAGCGATTAATCCAATTAAGACGATCAGGCTCAGGTAAGGGTCGATGACGAACGTGGTACCTAAGCTGAAGGACCGGTTTGAAACAGGATAGAATATTTTCGTGCCATACACTGTCAGGAGATCCAGCATGATATGGGTTGCGATACCGAGTGCAACATAACTACCGATCATGAAGATATTTTTTCTTAGTCGCGGAAAGAGCAGAACGATTATCCCCGTCAGCAGGATTGACCAGAGCGGTAATAAGACAAACGAGTGGGTAAATGAGCGATGCCATTCGTCCAGAAAGAGCAGCGGGTTAACGGGAAACAGGAAATAATCACTGTCTGGAAATGCGGCGGCAACGGCGGTCACTGCCATCGGGACATACTTGGCGCAAACGTTATTTCGTTTACGGGAATGGTTTGTTACTGCACTGCCCGCAAGTGCGCCGAACATCACATGTGTAATCGTATCCATGCGTTTAGAGGCCCCAGTGGGCACGCTTCGTCTTTAAGATAGTTCTTGCCTGCCACACGAAGTGTTCATGATTATCTCAACCTGGCTGCAAGCCTCGCCACCAGGCTATGGGCGCTGAGCCCGTGCGCAATAATACTCAGAAGTATGGTGCAAACTGCGGTGAGGGCTATTAATTCGCCTCCAGGTAAGTGCTCATTAAGGACAATCACGCCAAAGACGATGCTCGCAAGGCCACGTGGGCCAAACCAGCCGATAAATAATTTCTCATCCGTACGTAGCCCTATTCCTGATAAAGCCAGGAACACCGGTAGCATACGTATCAAGGTAAGGCTCAATGCCGCATACAAAACGATTTCCCAGGTGAAATTACCAATAACCTTGCTGATAACTGCGGAGCCGAAAACGACCCACGTAATCAATGCGAAGACATCACCAGTTCCTTCTGCTGCGAGCAGTAAATTATGCTTATGTGGTTTGGAAATAACGCCGAATATCAGGCCGGCGGCAAATGCTGCGATAAAGCCACTGCCACCAAGTGCCTGTGCCAGAGCGAAACAGGCGATGGCCAAAGCAGCGACGGTTAATTGCTGCCATGTGTTTGTTATCCATTTCCGGTCAACGCTGTATTTGATTAGCCGGGCACTGAGGATTGCCAGGGCTGCGCCTACTGCGATCCCGATACCAATTTCCTCTGCAAAAAGCCGCAATGCAGGAAATGAAAGGTTATTTGCCACATTTGAATCAGCCATTAAGGCAAGAAACACGAATAATATTGGAACACAAATGCCATCATTCAAGCCGCTTTCTACGTTTAGCCCTTCACGGATATTTTCGGGTACAGATTTATCAGTGACCACGGCTTTACCAAGTGCGGCATCCGTTGGCGCAAGTATGACTGACAGGATAACGATTTCCAGTAATGAAAGTTGCTTAAAGACCATAATACCAACTATAAACCCTAATAGAATGGTCAATGGCAAACCGATTAGTAACAGGCGTTGCGGTATCCTGAAATTTTTTATAAGTACAGCCAGGTTCGCATGGGCCGCATCTGTGAACAGGATCAGTGCTAGGGTCAGTTCTGCCAGCGTTCTCAAACCTTCAGCATCCACATCCAGGTTAAGAAGACCAAGTCCGAGTGGGCCGAATAGCAGACCGAAACTTGCGAACACAATGGCCCCATTGACCGGTGTGCGCTCAAGACCACCGCTGCTAATACTGTAGAGGAATATAAATACAGCCAGTATGGCGAGTATTTCATACATCATTTACTCTCCCCAATTTTATTATCAGGATGTTACCGGAAAAAAACCTGATTCTCGTAAATTATTGTGGCAAGTCTATGCGCCGAATGATATCGGCATCCCTTTTTGTATTATTCAAGCTGTTCCGCGGATTTCGTGATAACAGATTCAGGATTGACCCATCTGGCCAGCTTCTCCGATTTTTGCAACAGGCGATCGATAAAATCATTGGTCTTGCCGGCTTCCGTCGACCTGTCTGTTAACCAGTAGACCAGTGTGGACAGGTACACGCCGGTTGTCCCGACTTCTTCCATGATCCGGCTGAGATGCGAAGTCCGGCTGCCGGCTGCTTCCAGGAACCACTGCACGGTACGGCTGACACGCAAGACTCCCAGGATTTGAAAATGAACATGTCCCGGTTCCAGCTTGTATTTGAAGATATCGATCACGGCCCTGCGGTAAGGCGTCAGTGTCTGTATCCAGGTCATGATCGCCTTGCGGACCCGGTCGCGGCCCGATAAGCCCCTGAAATCTGCTGTGCCGGACAGCTTGAGCACGGACTGATCGGCGCGATCAAACAGGGCATCGGCGAGATCATCCTTCTGGCGGTAGAATTGTCTAACCTCGTCAAGACTGATACCCAGCGCATCGGCCACTTCCTGCAGCCGGACTTTCTCCCATGAGCGTTCTAGGGAAAGCTCCAGCGCTTTATCCAGGATTCTGTCGGCGAGCTTGGTTGACTTGGCCATGAACTTTGATAATAAAGATGCAATAATTTAACTATATTTCCTGCTATAAACATAGCCGACTAACATCTAAAAATCGATTGTCTGGAAGCCGCCTTCCATAAATACTCAGATTCACATGACACTGATTAGACCTGACAACACCTTACGCATCGATCCGGTTACACTGGAAAGCTACACGGGGACTATCGGTATGACTATATGCCCCGGCAGGCGGGTTTCGTATGCCATCGGGGGTGACTGGTACAGGGACCTTGATGCCGATCTGCGGGCGATCCGGGAATGGGGCGCGAGCGCACTGGTGTCACTGATGGAAGCAGAAGAAATGGCCTGTTACGGTGTTGCGGAATTACCGGAAAAAACGCTCAAGCTGGGGATGGAGCATTACCACTTGCCGATTGTTGATATGGATGTTCCCGGTGAAGGGTTTGAAAGGCAATGGCTGCGCAGTGGTGAAAGACTCAGGGACACACTTATGTCCGGGGATTCAATCGTGATCCATTGTCTCGGTGGACTGGGCCGTACCGGTACAGTCGTAGGACGCCTGTTGGTGGAACTCGGTTCCGATCCGGAGACCGCAATAGCCCGTATCAGGCAGGCGAGGCCAGGCACGATTCAGACCATATTTCAGGAGGCCTATGTGCGCGCCTGCAGGCAACCGGCTGAATGAATTTGTGCTGTTTTCCATTCTGAACTAATTTCCCTATAATCCGCTGATGCATTTTTTCCGCCGCTCAAAAAACCTGAGTTTCTTCCCCTGGTTGCTGGCCCTCGCCCTGGTGCTGCGTTCCTTTATTGCGCCGGGTTTCATGCTGAGTGTGGGAGACGATGAAGGTATTCGTATCATCTTTTGCGACGGGCCTGTAGTCGTTAATGTCGATCAGCATGATTCACATGCCCATCATCATGCCGGACATGTGTCCCAGGGTGATTCATCCCTGCATATATCACCCGTCTGCACTGACTGGTCGACCAGCGGCGCCTTTGCCATCAGCATTTCCATTGAAACTTTCCGCTTTGATACGAGCCATCAACAGGAAGAGCATTCCTATTACACATCATTTTTTCAATACGCGGTATTACACGACCACTTCATCCGCAGTCCGCCTGCTCTGGTTTAGTTAATCTTCCTGAAAATCATTCGCCTGCCCCGTTACGGCAGGCCGCGCACACGCGAGCGATTTCTAATTAATTAAATAAGAGCTTTAATTATGAAAAAAATAAAAATTATCTTTATTAATATCTTTTCAAGTGGTTCATTGCTGGCCATTTCGGCCGTTTTCGCAGACCATGCAAGCCCCGCGTTTGAAACCGGAGCGGCCGGCGCTATCATGACGACACCGGGCGCTACCTTGCCAAAAGGCGAGGTTGTTTTTGGCAGCGCTGTGCAGTTTATCGATTATGATGAAATCCCTGACGCGCGGCTTGAGGCCCTGGGCGCTGCCGATGAAGATGTTCACAGTGTCGGAAGCCTGTTACAGGTCACGATCAGTGCCGCGTATGGCCTGAGCGATAACCTGACCCTGGGAGCCAGTCTTCCCTATGTTGAACGGCATGATATACGCGAGGCCCATAATGATATGGGCACAGGTGAGGCGGAACTTGCCGGCGACTCAAAGGGCATGGGTGACCTGACACTCTTCACGCAATACCGTTTTTTTAACAATGATGTACAGGACGTTGCCTTGTTAGCCGGTATCAAGACGCCAACCGGAGGGACGGATGAACGTGAACTCGAGGGCGGATTGTTTGAGGCCGAACAGCAACCGGGTTCAGGGTCCTGGGACCCGTTTATAGGACTTGCTGCCAATCATAACCTGGGAAGGTTCGGTCTTTCAGCGAATGTCCTCTATACCTTTGTAACCGAGGGTGTTCAGGATACCGACCTTGGGGACCTTTTTAATTACAACCTCGCGGCAAGTTATCGTGCTTATCGCCCCTCCGGTGGACACTCACATCATAATCATGCACATGCGTTGGGTCTGATCGACTACGTGGACCTGTCGCTGGAACTCAACGGCACCATGCGTGAGCGGAAAGAGATCAATGACGAGGAGGAATTTCATTCCGGCGGACATACCCTGCTTTTGTCGCCGGGAGTGCGGATTGGCCTTGGCCATCAGTGGTCAGTTTATACCTCGGTTGGGATTCCGCTCGTGAACGATCTGAACGGTGAACAGAGTGAAACGGATTATCGCGTGATCGGTGGTTTCAGCTTTCTGTTTTGAAGCTACGGATAGTCAGAGCGTCCGCTTAGCCAGGTGGAGTTTATAAAGACAGCCGGGATTCAGTATTTCCCCGGCTGACTTGAGTCAACATTAAACCAGCACTCGTCTTCCAGCCTGATAGCGGTCAAAGCGCCGCCCCACACGCAGCCCGTATCCAGGGGATATACATTGTCTTTCTGGAAGTCAGTGATATTGCCCCGGTAGATTGAGGCCCAATGACCGAAGATGATCTTTTCATTGCGGGATTTCCTGGAGTCGATGGTAAACCAGGCCTGGAAAGGAGCCGGCTGTGTGCCCGGCGGGCCCTTTGCCTCAAGACAAAAGTTGCCATCAGCATCACAGTAACGCAGGCGGGTATACGTATTGGTGATGAAGCGCAGCCTGTCATTACCTGTCAGTGTGTCTGACCAACTGTGCGGTTCATTTCCATACATACTGTCAAAAAACGGCCCGGGATTATCACTCCTTAACACTGCCTCCACTTCAGCGGCCCGTTCCTTTGCCTGACCGATATCCCATTGTGGTGGCAGACCCGCGTGTATAAGGACAAAATCGTTGTTACTGTCCTTGTGAAACAGGGGCCGGTTCCTTAACCAGTCAAGCAGTTCATTGCAATCGGGTGCAGCAAGGACCTCATTTAGCGTGTCTTTCTGCCGGAGTTGTGAGTTATTGAACGCTACTGCCAACAAATGGAGATCGTGATTACCCAGTACGGTAATGGCGGTATCACCCAGTTTTTTGACATAACGTAATACTTCCAGGGATTGCGGGCCGCGATTGACCAGGTCACCGGTGAACCACAATTGATCTTTTTGAGGATCAAAGTCGATCTCTTCAAGCAATAACAACAGCTCTTCATAACATCCCTGGACATCACCGATGGCATAGGTCGACATGGAAGGCAGTTACAAGTTATATGCTACAAATTAAATGACCACATTATTAATGCAAGATGTTGGGTGTGGATAGGTTAAACGCCGGGATCATGGCGTCAAATTCCACACCATCGTCTGCAAGCATCTGGTATTTTCCCTGCATGCAACCCACAGGAGTTTCCAGCATGGCCGCACTGGTATACTGAAATGATTCACCCGGTGTGAGATAGGGCTGTTCACCAACCACGCCTTCGCCCTTGACTTCCTGTACCTTGTTGTTGGCGTCCGTGATGACCCAGTGTCTGCTGATAAGCTGTGCAGGTAATGTACCTTGATTGGTGATCGTAATCGTATAGGCAAAGACGTAACGATTATCGTCTGGGTTTGACTGATCCTGGATATAAGTGGTTTCTACATCGATGTTGAATTGATATTGGTTAATTGTCCCCATTCGTTAATTTCACCTGAATATCGTGAAACTGGCAAGTTTGATAAAACATGCCGGTTCAGGCTTGACTCAGGCTGCGATCCAGACGGCGGTAATTAATAGCTTCGCCAAGGTGATTGATCTGGATGTTGTCCTCTGAGGCCAGGTCGGCAATGGTGCGGGCGACTTTTAGTATACGGTGCATGGCACGGACCGAAAGTTGCAGGCTTGCAATGGCCTGTTCAAGGAATGCTTTGCCTTTGTCATCCAGTGCGCAGTATTTCTCCACTTCCCTGTTGTTCATTGCCTGGTTAGGTTTGCCACAGCGTTGCATCTGCCGTTCCCAGCCCGAGATGACCCTTTTCTGTACGCAATGACTGTCCTCGGCAGATTTTTCCATCGCGGATTTCAGGATTTCTTTTGAAATATTGGGGACCTCCACATGAAGGTCAATCCGGTCCAGCAACGGGCCGGAAATCCGCTGGCGGTAGCGACGCACCTGGTCCTCCGTACAATGGCAACGCCCTGAAGGATCTCCCAGGTAACCGCAGGGGCAGGGATTCATGGCCGCGACCAGCTGAAAACGCGCCGGAAATTCTGCCTGTTGTGCCGCGCGCGAAATGGTGATGCGGCCTGACTCAAGGGGTTCACGCAGGACTTCGAGGACACGCCGGTCGAACTCCGGCAATTCATCCAGGAACAAGACGCCATGGTGAGCCAGCGAGATCTCGCCAGGCCTCGGCTGGCTACCGCCGCCAACCAGGGCCACGCCAGAGGCCGTGTGGTGGGGATTGCGGAACGGTCGTATCTTCCATTGCCTTCTGTTAAAACCCTGACTGCTGATAGAGGCGACCGCCGCCGATTCCAGTGCCTCAAAGTCGCTCATCGGCGGCATAATCCCGGGCAGGCGTTCAGCCAGCATCGTCTTTCCGGTCCCGGGCGGACCCATCATGATCAGGTTATGGCGGCCCGCGGCGGCGATCTCCAACGCGCGCTTCGCCAGGTGTTGTCCGCGCACCTCGGCGAGGTCACTGGCCGGTGCCGTATAAACGGGGACCTGATCCTGCGCGAAGGGCTCAATCATCTCTTTTCCACTTAAATGTGCGCAGACATCCATCATGTGTCTAGCAGGCAAGATCCGGATCCCCGTTACCAGTCCCGCCTCACCGGCGTTCGTACCCGGCAAGATCAACTGGCGTCCCTGTTGTTGTACGGCGTGGGCGACAGGGATCAAACCTCGGACCGGCCGCATTTCCCCGGTCAGGGCCAGTTCGCCGATAAATTCATAATGATCCAGGTCCTTGCCGGGCAGTTGTCCCGAGGCGGCCAGGATACCGATGGCTATGGCAAGGTCAAAGCGGCCACCTTCCTTGGGCAGATCAGCGGGTGCCATGTTAATGGTGATGCGCCGCAGGGGGAACTCGAAGTGATTGTTGATTATCGCGCTACGTACGCGGTCCTTACTTTCCTTAACGGCTGCCTCGGGAAGCCCGACAATTGAAAGGCTCGGCAGGCCCCGGCTGAGGTGAACCTCCACTGTAACCAACGGGGCATCGATCCCCACCTGCGCACGGCTGTATACGATCGCTATACTCATCTTCCCTGACCTCTCCTCCCTAAGTGCCTGCTTCAAGATAGCAGGCATTCC
>QKIY01000005.1 GCA_003250975.1 Gammaproteobacteria bacterium
AGTGAGAGGGCTGGAGGCACAGAACAGGGAAAATTTTCAGCGCCTCTATATCATGCTCCTTGTGACACTTATGGTGTCTGCACACAGCCTTGTGTTGATTCGTCAGAGCATGCGTCAGCGGGAAGCACTACAAGACAGTGCAGCGCGTATCAACACGATTGTGAACAATATTGTGGATGGCATCATTACTGTCGACTCGAATGGCTCGATAGAATCTATCAATCAGTCTGCAGCGCGTATGTTCGGTTATGAAACGAGTCAGATACTGGGAGAAAGATTTACCTTACTACTCGAGGAGTGCTGCCGGAATATCTACCTTGATCAGTTGCAAAATGACAGTAGTGAACGCGTGAACCATGCCATCATGACCGATGAGTGTGAAGGTCTTGGAAAACGCCAGGATGGGTCGACTTTTCCCATCGAACTTGCCAGCAACCAGGTCACAGTCAAAGGACAACAACTGTTGATCCATATCGTTCGTGACATCACTGAGCGCAAACAGGCAGACCAGACGATGCGCCTCGCAGCGAGCGTCTTCAAGCATGCTTCTGAAGGCATCGTAGTAACAGACGTGAACGGAACTATACAATCCGTGAATCCGGCATACATGGCTATCACCCAATACCCTGAAGATGAACTGATAGGGAAAAACCCGCGTCTTTTGCAGTCTCATAAACAGGACAGGGAATTCTATGAACGGATGTGGGAAACTATTCTCAGATCGGGCCACTGGGAGGGCGAGATCTGGAACCGGCGCAAGAATGGAGAAATTTTTCCGCAATGGTTGAGCATCAATGTGATTAAAGACAGTCACGGACGCACGACCAACTACGTAGGGGTTGCCTGGGACATCTCGGAGCTGAAGGCATCACAGCAAATCAAGGAAGAATTCATTACGACCGTCAGTCACGAATTACGTACACCATTGACATCGGTACTTGTGTCGCTGGGAATACTCTCGGGAGATATGGGTGAAATATTGCCAGTTCAGGCACGGAAGCTGGTGTCACTGGCACATAGCAACAGCAAACGCCTGGTTCGACTGATCGATGACATTCTGGACATGGAAAAGATCGAAGCCGGGCGGATGACATTCCACTTCGAGCCGCTGCATCTGGCAACGCTTGTACAGAGAGTTGTAGAGGACTGCAAGGCACTGGCTGAACAGGCCAAGGTCAGCATTACTTGTCGGATCCAGAACACCGACGCATGTGTTAACGGTGATTCTGATCGACTGATGCAGGCAGTAACTAACCTGCTCTCTAATGCCATCAAGTTTTCCCCCTCGGGGAATTCAGTAGAGATTGTCGTCAATACCCATGCTTCCATGCACCGGATAGAAGTCACTGACCATGGCCCCGGAATACCCGGTGAATTTCATGAACACATCTTCAAGAGGTTTGCCCAGGCGAATAAAATCAGACGACAAGGGGAAACAGGTACCGGCCTGGGATTAAGCATTACCAAGCTCATCGTGCAGCAACACGGCGGTGAAATCGGATTTTTATCAATTCCTGGCTTACGTACAACGTTTTTCATCGATCTTCCCAGGGTCGAACGGATACATATTGTAACCGCGGCCAGTAACCTGAATTAAGGAGACGCCATGAAGGTCATGGTTATTGAAGACGATCCTGATATCAGGGAATTACTGACACTGTATTTCGAAGCAAAGGGTCACGATATAGAAATTGCGCAAGATGGTCAGGAAGCACTTGCGCGACTGCAGCATAGTCAGCCAGATCTTATTCTGCTCGATGTAATTCTGCCGAAACTGGATGGTTGGAGTGTCTTGACGGCAGTACGTACTCAGAATACGACACCCGTGATCCTTCTAACCTCGCTCAATGATACTGACGACATCATCAAAGGGCTCTCACTCGGGGCTGATGACTATCTATGCAAACCTTTCGAGATACGCGAACTCGAAGCCAGAATCATGAGCATTATCCGGCGTCTTGAACCGTTGCCAGAGCAGCATTGCATTCACCGCGGTCCAATCAAGATCGACAAACGTACCAAGTCCGTTACCGTATTCGGTGACCTGGTATCGCTCTCTCCCAAGGAGTTTACTCTGCTGCTTCTGTTGGCAAAAGATACAGGGCGTGTTTATACCAACGAGGAAATCATTGCAGAGTTGTGGGACGCCAACAGTCGGGCAACCAGCGCCGATGTCAAGCAGTTCATTTATCAACTCAGGAACAAGATCGAACGCGATTCCCACTTTCCGCAATGGATCCAGAACGTGAAAGGTTTCGGATACAAACTCGGCGTATGAAGAACCAGACCTGTAAGGTGGCAGGTAAATAAACATATCTACATAAATTTGACCGATGTTTGACGCTCTGGCCACGGTGCCACAATGGTTTTCGCTGGCTGTAAGTGTGAAACTGTCCTTGAGTCTGCAAGCGCGAGTTGCGCCCGGTAACTGGCACTGCGCCATCCTGAAACAAGCATGGTTATGCCGGCGTAGACATGTGTTTCCGCTGTTGTTATCCCCCCTTGA
>QKIY01000025.1 GCA_003250975.1 Gammaproteobacteria bacterium
CCGAGTCGGTCCAGGTGTAGAGATTGATGGTCCAGCTCTCGCCGTCTTCGCCGTCGCCCTCATCCCAGTTGCCGTCACCGTTGGTGTCGTTCCACTTGTACCCGGAGATGTCGACGTTCTCGAAGTTGCCGAAGTTGCCGTCAGAACCTGTTTCTCCTTGCCCTGCGTTTTTAGTGCCTTGTAGCACATTCCCACTGGTCGAATTGACAATATAACCATCGTTTCCAAATGTTTGAGACCAGCCTGCCTGGTTTACCTCGCGTACAAAGTACTCTGTTCCTACTGGCAGTGGGCCAAGGTTGGTGAACTCATAGAAGCCTGCTGGCGCAAGAAGGTTTGTTACGCCAGTCTCGTATGAATCGCTAAAGACGAGCTCAATCTCGTCAACAACGCCCGGATTAAGTGCCGTATCAGTCCACTCATATAAATTAATGAACCAATTATTAAGTACGTCTTCGTTGTCACCAGAGGTAAGGGGATTCCCATCAGCTCCATTCTCGTCCCAGACGCCGTCGCCATTTATGTCATTCCACTTCCACCCAGAGATATCGATATTTTTGAAGTTACCAAAATTCAATGGCCCCTCTTCGTCGATAACTCCATCAGGTGACCCTTCTGAGCCAGATAAGATATTCGGTACTGCTAGAGGAGTGCCAGGATTATTGGTCAATGTGTATGTGGCAACCCCATCAACAACAGTTATTGTGATTCCACCATCGTAAGTTTGTGTCCAATCAGACGGTTGGTCCGGAGCAGGTGGAGGGCCTTCGTAAACAAAATATGTACCGTTTACATCGAGTACCGCAGAAAGTGCAGCCTCTGAAAATGTGTAAAGGCCATCTGAATTTGTCGTCGTGCTGGTTTGTGTGGAGGCTGTGCCATTGGTGGGATCCTGGTCCTCATCGAAATATATTGTCCAACCTAAGACGCCAGGTTCAGCCGGATCAAATCCACCCATGCCATCTGGGACCAGCCCCCAGAGGCCGTCTCCGTTGGTGTCGTTCCACTTGTAACCCGTGAGGGAAAACTGAGGGGGAACGGGTTCTTCGAAATTGCCGAAGTTTGGTAACTCAGCAACACCTTCTTCACCGATGTACTGAGCCGAAGTCGCTGTTATTTCTAAAGGACCCCACACACTCGGTGATGTTGTGGGGAAGGTTTGAGTCCATCCAGGTTGAAGAACTTCCTCGACGAAATAGCTGGTATTTGGAAGTAAAGGCAGAAGGGGTTGTACGGCAGTTGAAAATTCATAATAACCTAGAGGATCATCATTGCCGTCGCCATTAATATCGGTATTACCATCAGTAGTTGTAGTTGTTGAATAAAGGGCATCATCTGTGCCGGGTTCGAAAACGCCGTCGCCATCATCCAAGTATAAATTAATCGTCCATCCCGCCAAACCATCTTCATTATTATCCCAGACACCATCCTCATCTTCATCGTGCCACTTAAAACCTGCGATGGTGCCTCTAACTACGACTCCTGTTGAAAGCTGGATTGCGTTACTGGGTGTTATCCACTCGATTGATGGATCCGTATTGATTGTACCAGGGGTACTGTCATCACCCTCGATCTTGGTCTGCAGACTTCCGCCGGTGAAACCCGCCGCACCATCAACCATCTCAAAAACACCGGGACTGACTTCTACCGGGTCATAGGCCTCACCTGGCAAGGCCAGTCTCAGGCCATAGTAAATATCAACGTCAGTAGTGCCTGCGAAACTTCCAGTATCAAAGATGATCTCGGCCCGACGAAATGTATCTCCTGTCGGTGGATCTTCTAGAATCTGATACGTCAGAGTGGTGATATCAATTAAATTGGAATCACCATCAGGATCACCGAGATAAAAAGTTAGTTTTGGGCTTGTGAAGGAACCGCCTGTCGGATCGTTGGCTGTGAAAGTGTAGGTTCCATCCGGTAGTAAAGTGCTACTGAGTGGAAAATCAGGATCTCCATCACCATCAATAATTGTGGTGTCATATTCATCGAGGTAAAGTCGCCCACCTGCATTACTGGAGTTCTGATAGTAATCGAAATCGACAATGATTCCGTAAGTTGTATTCGGTTCAAGGTCAGTTAAGAGAACTCTTTCAGGAGTTACATCACCTTCTACAAAAGTGGCTTGTCCCGCATTTGCCTGCCCGTTTCTCCAGTCAGGACCGGAGGGTCCGTTGCCGATTGTTTCCCATTGCTGGTAGGTGATACCGGAGTCAGTGAATGTAGTTGTCGCAAACTGATCATCTGTTGTATCTGTTGAAGTACCACTGTCTCCACTTACTGTAAGCAAAAATCTCTCATTTTCTGAGTCATCGGGATTTACGTACCATGTCGTTGTAATGTTGCCATCGGCGGTCTTGTCGAGGTCGCCGCCGATGATATCGTCATCAGTCCCCTCAATACCATCGGCGCCGGCATTAATCACCCACCACTCACCGTCGGTGACGGTCCAGGTCTCATGACCCTCACCGGAGTTATCACCGATAATGTCGTCGGCCGTACCATAAACCCCGTCTTCACCCGGATCTGTCACGTGCAGGACCTGGAATGTCAATGTACTTCCAGCCGTGATCGTGGCCGTATCTCCCGGCGCGTAATCCAGCAGATCAGTCGTGACTGTTGGATCTAGATAAAGTTCTTCTTCGGGCGTTGACATGGTAGCTTCTCCAAATAAATCCTCTTTAAGTTGTTACTTTCTTTTTTGATTCTTCGTTCTTTATCACCGGGGACTGTTGTTCACCCGCGTTGCCTGCCTTATGAGGCACAGCCGGTGAATTTTGATTCCACCTCAGCTCATCCCAGAGGACGACGTCGACATCATCAACCTCAAGCTGCAACTTCTTCTCTCCTCTTGCATCGTTGCGATTCAACGCCACGACGTTATTCATTTTGATCGCAGGGATGGGTGAATTAAATTTTTGATCCACTTACCGTTTTCTCCTTCCATGCCCTCAAAAGGGATCCCATAGTGGAACTACAGGCACATCCTGTGCCAGATATGCAAGAAATTGTTTTGATTGGGAATTTTTTGATTTTATGCGGAAAAGAAGGAGGTGAAGTGTATCAGTTGCTTAACAACTTAATCGCCACCAGTCTTGATTCTGCATTTGCAGTGCCTTCAAAGCTATTTTGTATAAGTGTTAAGCAGGGTTAACAGTTAATGACAGGCCTGTTTCGGCGCAAATGTCGACTGATCACCAGGACTTGTGGGCCCACAAGTCCTGGTGAATATTATAATGAGTGCCGGGAATGTACCCCGGTAAGTTAGGTAAGTATTTCGTACTTGCTAAGCAGTCGATGAAGGGTGACACGGGAGGTGCCCAGTGCCCGGGCAGCCCGTGAGATATTATTGCCTTCCATGCGCAGGGCCGCCTTGATGGCCCCGCGCTCGGCGGCGCTGCGGGCCTGAGTCAATGTCTGCACCCTGCGGGGGGACAGCCGGCGTTCCATTCCGAGGTCCCTGGGTGTGATCATCGTACCATCGCACATCACCATGGCCCTGCGTATCCGGTTAATCAGCTCCCGTACGTTACCCGGCCAGCTATAGGCATTCATGGTCTTGACAGCATCACTGCTGAATCCCTTGACCCGCTGGTTGCTTTCGCTGAAGTAACGCTTGAAGAGATAATTGGCCAATACCTCGACATCGCCTTCCCGCTCACGCAACGGAGGGATCCTGATTTGCAGCACATTGAGCCGGTAATACAGGTCTTCACGGAAGCTTCCATCGGCAACCGCCTTTTCCAGATCGACATGGGTGGCCGCAACAATGCGCACATCAACGGGTATCTCTGTTTTTGCGCCGACACGCTGGATGGAATTCTGTTGCAGGAACCGTAACAGATTGACCTGTAACTCAAGGGGAAGGTCGCCGATCTCGTCGAGAAAGAGTGTCCCACCCTGGGCTGATTCAATCCGTCCCTGCTTACGCCGGTGGGCGCCCGTGAATGCGCCTTTTTCATAGCCAAAGAGTTCGGACTGGATTAATGATGCGGGTAACGCCGCACAGTTAACCGCAACAAATGGTCCCCTGGCACGGCGGGATCGCTCATGAATGGCAAGTGCCGTCAACTCCTTGCCGCTGCCGCTCTCGCCATTTATCAGGATAGGTGCGTCTACAAAAGCGACCTTGCGGATCTGGCCGTAGAGTTCACACATCACCGGACTTGTCCCGACCATTTCCTCTTCCTGGCCATCCTGAGGATCATAATTGTCTATCGATTGGGAAAGGCTTCCCATGCCATGGGCATGTCCCAGTATCACGAGCAATCGCTCCATGTCCGGCGGGAAGGTATGATAATCGTAACAGTAGTCACTGATGAGACGGCGCCGATCCGGTGCGTTCACGCTTTCAGGATCCAGCAACCCTATCCACTTGATAGAATCAGTCGTAGAGAGGAGCTCTCTTGTGCGAGGCTCAAAATTTATTTGTTCATCTTCCAGCACCGCTATACCAACGTTGATATGGTGCTGCTCAATTAGATTGCGCGCATTGTCAATAGCTTGGGTGGTATACGGCTGCCATCCGGCAGCATGAATGCGATCAAGCACCCCCTCTGCCCCGTCACACTGCCCAAACCATAACACGTCGCGGCGTTGCGCTGCGACATCCATGATTGCCTCCTTAAAAATTTTATTATCTTTATCGGCGGGCCTTCATGGCCAAAAACCGATCACCTTATGCCAGTGGGCCCTGTGACCAATACCCAACTGACGGCGCTTCTTCTTCTAGGCTCTCTTCGGCGCTACTACATCATTCATAGTCTTCTGGAACAAGTTCCCGCCAGAAGCTATTGAAGTTACAGTTTATTTGATATTAGCACATGGGTGGTGTAATGGAAGTGATACAACTGTAAAGATTTGAGCCTTTTAAGGCTTTGATTTAGATAAAATAGTTTATATATATCTAATAACTCACTGATCGTTATTGTGAAACATGATTTGGACAAATCTCGCATTGAAATAATAAAAAAACACCGGCATGTATCAAATCCGGGATTAGCTGATAGTATTCTGACAAAATATCTTTACATGGTTTTTTTAGCGGTTCGAATCTAATAAACGTAAATCCATCGGAAATATTTTGCCCAATTTGCAATAATTATTTCAAAGTACCGGGCTGACGTAATTCATCGGGCAGTGCTGCAAGCCACCGATCGGCTCGCCATATTTCCATTTCATGGCGATCCTTACGATACGCCTGCTCGAACTCTGATCCCTCTCCAAGTCCCGGCCATTGGCTGCGGCGTAACACCAAAAAATCACCAGGATGCGCCTGTGCCCAAATTACTGCATCACGTCCTTGATGCAAAATCTCTACAATGGGTTGCTGCAGGCGCCCCAGAAAGTTGAACTGCGCATGATAAGGGCCCAAGTATGCGACGGTTTTGCCGTTTTTCTGCAGGACCGCAATGTGCCGGCTTATAGGAGCAAGATCGTAAGCTCCCGCTGTCGCTTGCTTGAATCCGGCATTTGCCACCGCCACCACCAGTGCCACAGCAAGAGTCACCAACTGCACCTGCGATAGCAGCGTAACACTGCGCATTGCCAGGATGCCTAAACCGGCCAGTATCAGGATGATACCCCAGACAGGTTGCATATTAGTCAGCCAATAGGCCGCCCGTGGTGATATCCACCAGGTCAAGGTTGCCAGGACCACTCCGGTCACCAGCAACAACATGGCAGCGAACCAGGGCCGTGCCTCCCGCTCTGATATCGTCTGTAAACCTCGGGCACTCAACAATATCAGCGCCGGCAATAACGGTAACAGGTATTTCAGTTGCTTGCCGCTGACCAGGCTGAATACAAGTAACACCGGGATGAACCAGGTCAGGAGAAACCTGACAGGCGGTTCGCGCCAGAAACCGCCACCAATCAACCCGCGCCACCACTGAGACCAGAAAGCCCAGGGTAACAACAGCAGTGGCAGCAACGGCAGATACCACCACCAGGCCTGCTGATGCGCAAATGAATTTATAACGCGATGGGCCGTTTGCCCCCAGAAGATAGCATTGTAGTAATCCTCGCCACCGGACAATCCAGCCGGTATGGCCCAAGCGAGACTTATTGCGGCACCTATCAGGACGGACAACAAAAGGCTACCGTACCAACGTAACCAGCCGGGTGAAAATGTAGTCCAGAGCGGTGCCAACAATGCAACCGGTAACAGGTGCACCAGAATCACCGGCCCCTTGGACAGCACACCCAGGCCGACCGCGATGCCGGGCAGCAGGGAAAAGCGTCCTGTCTGTACCATGCGCCACCAACCCAGCATGCCAATCAAGGTAAACAACACCAGCAATAGATCAAACTGGACCAAGGTCATGAAGCCCAACCAGAAGAGACTGCCGAATAACAACCAGGGCGCAAGTTGATGGACACTGTTTTGTTCCGGCCACAGCGAGCGAGCTAGTCTATTCATAGGGAAAAGACAGGCCAGCGCCAACAGGGGTGAGACCAGCCTTGGCCACCAGTCATTGACTTCAAACGGCCACCAGCCCAGATTTATCAGCCAGAACAACAACGGTGGCTTATCCGGATAGGGTGTACCATTTTTAAACGGCACCAGAAAATCGCCACGCAGCCACATCTCCCAGGCAACACTGGCATAACGTGTCTCATCCACCGGCAGCAGCGGTCGCAACCAGAGACTGGTAATCACCACCAGCAACCAAAGTCCGAACAATGGCCAAACAGCGTCAGTTTGCCGGGACAAAATCCAGGCACTCCTGGGCGCGAAACCGACGGTACAAATAAAATCCCAGTACACCGGACAGAATGAATAAGATAACGCCTGATCCGATACGCATCACCGAATCGACGCCAATACCACTACCGATCAGTGAGAAGATCAGTGTCTGCGGGATATAACCTATCGCTGAACCAACAATAAATGGAACCGGACGCACGCCGGCAGCACCTGCCGCAAGGTTTACCAGCACATTGCTACCCACCGGCAACAGCCGGAGCAACAAGGTCATGGAAAAAGGGTATTGGTGGATAAACTTGTCGAAACGCCGCATTCGACTGAAATGACTAAGCAGATAGTCCCGTGCCAGAAAACGGGCCACGAGATAGGTCAGCAGACACCCACCAATTGTCGCCAACATTGATAGCTCTGTACCGAATACCATCCCGGATGCATATCCACCCAGAAAGGCGATAAGTTGCCTGGATACACCCAAGCCGGTCAGCAAGACACCAACACTGACAAACAGAATTTCACCAGATATACCATGATTACGTACATGCTGGTCTATCCAGTCCTCGTTGATCAGATCACCGAGCAGATAACCAAGACTGACAAACAGGGCAATTACCACCAGGCCCTTGATTACGTAACCGAATTTCATTGGTACTCTGTCACTCGCGGCAGCTTGGCGCGGCGCTGTAACCAACCAACGCCGAATAAATCAACTATGCCGATCCACAGGCGGTTCCAGAGACCGTATTTGCTAACACCACGCTGTCTTGGTCGATGATTGACCTCGATCGACCGTACTTGCCCGCCAGCACGCAATACCAGGGCGGGTAGAAAGCGGTGCATATGATCGAAATAAGGTAATTCCAGAAAAATTTCACGGCGGATCAGTTTCAGCCCGCAGCCGGTATCGGGGGTGGCATCGCGTAGAATAAGACGGCGGACACCGTTGGCTATCTTTGATGATAAACGCTTTATCCAGCTGTCGCGTCGCCGCTTACGCCAGCCGACAATCAGCCAAAGAGTATCCGGTGCGTATGCGGATGTTGCGGCGTACATCAGATTCGGGATATCGGCCGGATCGTTCTGTCCGTCACCGTCCAGCGTGGCTATCCAGGGAGCACGGGCCACCATGATGCCGCTGCGTAATGCGGTGCTCTGACCGCAGTTTTCACTATGTTGCACAATGCGCAGGCGGTCAAAATCCTGCTTTATTGCATTCAACCTAGCGAGTGTTTCATCCCGACTGCCATCATCGACATAGATGACTTCATAATCCAGCCGGCCATCCAGCGCCGCGCGGATCTCATTCAGCAAGGGCTGTATATTTTCCTGCTCATTAAATACAGGGATAACAATAGACAAATCCATAGACATCAAACGTTCGAGGGGTATTCAGGCATTGGCAGTATAAAAAAACCATTACCTTCTTAAGCTAAAACAAAATCCTTAAAAAAAGCTTAAGATTTGACTTTAAAAGTCATAGTAGAAGTTAAACTAGAATGTGTATTGTCGCACAAGGATTCGAACTGCAAGATTGAATCCTAAACTTCCCGTGTTACAAAGTTGGGGTGAGGATCAATGTAAAAAAACTTCTAACCTTCTGGGAGATCTCATCATTTAGGCAGGAGTCACGCCCAGATGCTTAATATGTGTTTTTTCCACCAGCTTTTTCTAGTGCATCCGCGACTTCGGGAGGCATGTAATTTTCATCGTGCTTGGCCAGCACTTCATCAGCCTGAAATACTCCGGTTTTATCAAGTCTGCCATTCGCAACGATCCCCTGGCCCTCACGAAACAAATCAGGCAATATCCCTTCATAATTCACGGTAATCTTATTAATTGTGTCAGTCAGTACAAATTCGACCGCCAGGCTTTCGGGATCACGTTTGACACTGCCATTCATGACAAGACCACCAACCCTGAATGCACGGGTATCAGGCGCCTCACCCTCTACAATCTGGGTAGGGCTGTAGAAATAGAGCAGGTTTTTTTCAAACGCGGTAAGTATCAGCGATACAGCCAGGCCCAATCCCAGCATTACAAATGTTATTATGACAATTCTCTTCTTGCGCGGTGTCATTTTCTATCTCAGGTTTCTCCGCAGACGCATAATCAGGTCTCTCTTTGATTTGCGTTTCCGGATCAATGGCTGGACAACATTGAATATTAGTACAACCGCTGTCAGGGCATACGAGGTCCAGACGTAGAAAGCATAGCCTCCCATATGAAAAAACTCCTGAACAACCATTATTTACTCACCTCTGTTTCGTTCAGCAAATCACTTACCCATTTGCTATTACATTCATATTCCAGGATTTCGGTCCTTGATCTGATCAAGACTATAGTAAAAAAGTAGAGTTTAAATGCCAATGCCATGATCAGTAATGGGATCAGCATATCTATATGTATTGAAGGAGCATCCAGTTTCGTTACAGTTGCCCCCTGATGCAGAGTGCTCCACCATTCGACTGAATAATGGATAATCGGAATATTGATCAAACCCACCAGTGCCAGGACCGCACTGGCCCTTGCAGCAACACGACGGTCATCAAACGCCGATTGAAGCGCCATATACCCCAGGTATAAAAACAATAAAATCAGTTCCGATGTCAGCCTGGCGTCCCAAACCCACCATGTACCCCACATAGGCTTGCCCCAAAGTGATCCGGTGGCCAATGCAAGAAACGTGAATGAAGCACCCAGTGGAGCACAGCTCTTGGCAAAGACTTCAGCAATCTTGATATGCCAGATCAGACCTACTCCACCCGCTGTCGCCATCAGGACATATACAAACATCGACATCCAGGCGGACGGCACATGAACATATATTATCCTGAAACTCTCTCCCTGTTGATAATCCGGGGGAGCATAGATCAGGCCACCATAAAGACCTGCAATTAAAAGTAAGGCGCAGATCCATGACAGCCAGGGTGTCAACATAACTGAAAAGTTATAGAAATACCTAGGAGATCCGAATTTATGCAATGTTTTGAACATTTATCTATATTAACTCATTCTAATACGCAGGGAAGAGGCTGTTGCCAGAGGTGCCAGTGTCATCGCCAGCACCAGCATACCTGACAAAAAGTAAAGTTCGGCATCAACGGACATGCCAGCCATTTTATTTTCCACCGCCAGCATTGCAAAGATAAGGATAGGCATATACAGAGGTAAAATGATCAGGCTAAGCAACATACCGCCACTCCGTAATCCTATGGTTAATGCCACCGCAACAGCCCCTATCAGGCTCAGAACCGGAGTACCCAACAATAATGTAAAAAAGAGAGTCTGTAAAACATGTTCAGGAAAGGAAAGCAGAAATGCGGTGAACATGGCAATGATGATCAATGGCAAACCCGTCAGGCACCAGTGAGCGGTTATCTTAGCTATAACCAGAAGTGTTAATGGATATCCAGAAAGGATTATTTGTTCGATAGAACCATCATCAAAATCCGAACGAAAAATGCCTTCGAGAGACAGGTTGGTTGCAAGTAAAGCGGTGATCCAGATCGTTCCCGGCATCACGCGATTTAATAACCCGATATCCGAACCGAAGGCAAATGGAAACAGGACAATAACCATGGTAAAGAAAATCAGAGGATTAAACAATTCGGCACGATGCCTGAAAGCGAGGATAATATCCCGCCACAATATGGTCCTGAAAACATTCCAGTATGAATACATTATTTTTTACCGAGATGAATATGCCTTATGGAGCAACCTTCTATTTCTACTGGTTGATGGGTTGAAAACACGGTAATGCCGCCCTGCAGGCTATGTTCAACTATTAATTGCTCAATTACGGACTTTCCGGATGAATCAAGGGAAGTAAATGGCTCGTCGAGAAGCCATATTTTTGAATTCGTAACCAGTAACCTTGCAAGCCCTACACGTCGTTTCTGCCCTGCTGACAATCTGTTTAAAGTAATCCCGTCCATGCCGCCAAGCTCAAGTTTCGCCAGCACCTCTGACAATGGTATAGACTGCGGTGAACCTGACAATGCTTTCATAATCTCAAGATTTTCATCTGCTGTAAGCGTATTCTTAACTCCGTTTAAATGGCCTATATAACTCATCTCCTTCTGATACTGATAACGGCATTCCGAAATATTTCGTCCGCGCCAGGAAATCTCACCTGCGCTTGGTTGCATAAGCCCTGCAAGTATACGTATCAGGCTGCTTTTACCACTTCCATTTACACCATCAACCTGTAATAAATCGCCCGATTGCAATTTGAAGCTTATATCCTGGAACAAAATTATATCCTGGCGAATACATTCGAGCCCCGATACTTCAAAACCTGATTCTCCGGTAGCCTTCCCCGCATTGTTATATGTTGTATTTAAAGGTTTCATTATTTCATTACATACACTAATTAATTAGGGGGAAAAGAGTAATTTTTTACAAAAAATTACAAAATGCTTACATTCCAGTGTACTTACATTTGTTATAAAAATGCTAAATTCTAACATATCATAATTCTGTCTTGACAGGGCACCCATAATGACCGGAATAGCACCCTTCCTGTTACTGAGATTATTAACTGGATAATAATGATTTGCTAGAACGACCGCCGGGAATCAGCATGGAATCCTCTCTAATTTTATCCGAAGCTGACTATGCAAGCCTGGGTACGCAATGGTAAAACAAATGGAATCCCCGGAAGCTCGAAATCATAAATAAACACCTAACCCTTTTATTAAACAGGAACTGAATAGATGGCTAACCGTTTTCTCGATAAAGGTGATACCGTTTTTATATCTGTAGCCCTAATTGCCATTATATTCCTAATTATCCTTTCACGTTCACTGGTCGTTAATAACACGGCATCAGATAGCAAGGAAACAATTGCTGAAAGGACAATGCCTATCGGGCAGGTAGTGATTACAGCAAGTGACGAAAGTATACAAGATACTGAACCAAGTCAGAAAGAATCCGGGGTTATTACTAAAATAGACACAACCACGCCACCAGCTACCACAATTTCCGGTGAGAAGGTCGCGAAGGCGAACTGCCTGAGCTGCCATGCACAGGGACTCATGAACGCCCCCAAGGTCGGCGACAAGGCAGCATGGGATCCACGCTATGCCCAGGGGATTGATACACTGGTTGATCACGCCGTGTCAGGTTTCAAGAATATGCCTGCCAAGGGCGGT
>QKIY01000006.1 GCA_003250975.1 Gammaproteobacteria bacterium
TCGTTTGATGCCATGGACCTCATAACCTTTATCGAGCAAGAATTCTGCCAGATAGGCTCCGTCCTGACCGGTAACTCCAGTAATAAGCGCTTTTTTCATAATAGCTGTTTCCGTATTAATGAATGTCTGAATAAATGATGATCAGCGGAAATTAGTAAATATATATTTATATCATGCAATCAGGCATGCTACCGCCCTGCAGTGTCACAATTAACCCCGCATTAATACACAATAAAACCGTCTTGAAGTGACGGTTTAATTCAAATTGTTGTTATCTTTGATCCCAAAAATTGCTGGTATGAAGATCAATTCTTTGTTGACTTGTTTACTCAGTAATTTATACATGTTTATCGGATCATTTAATGCAGTGATAACGCAGGCATCAAAATGATCTTTAGGTAATGCGTTGTTCCAGACCGGTAGTTTTAACACCTTTTGTTTGTCTGTACCCGGTTGATAGATCCCGATAACGTCGAGTGAATGATCCTGGGCCCGGATGGTTGCAATCTCAGTAAGCTCAGAAAGTCCGCAAAGGATTATTCGCCTGTAACCTTTTTTTTCACATGCATTAAAAACAGTGTTAAGGGAATGACTAGCATTTCTATAAAAATCGAAAGAAATACTCAGGTATTTTGCTGTTAACCTGCTTTTCTCGGCAAAGCCTTTCGGTGTTAAGTAATAGAGGTAGCGGTTTGCGGGGACTTCATGGATCTTGATAAGACCCTTGCGAACACAACGTTTAAGATATGAATTGGCCAGGCCCAGTGCTACCCCCAGATGACTGGCCAGATGGCGCTGTGTGACATCATTTTTTTCCTCGATCGCCTGCAGAATCTCGAGTGTCAGGGATTCTTCTTTGTCATTCGCGTTCATAAATTGAACACAAGTATAGCGCCTGTTCAAAATATGAACAACTAGCATAATATCTTTTAATTACAGATGGTTATATTGGTTATTTGTTAGACAGGTTCTATATTAGTGGCTAACACATCAATTTTCAGGGCTTGTTGGGCGACCTTTAATAAAAGCACTACCCGCTCCTTGCCACTTCTACACTGGTAAATCCCTTCAAACCCCTCGAAAGGACCCTCAGCAATCCGTACAGGTGTTCCTTTCGTAACCGCTTTGGGTTCGAGCTTGTGGTAGCCGGAATCTGTCTCTCTATTACGAAGGACATCTATCAACTGGTCCGGGATCCGGGCCGGTTCCTCGCCAAATTTCACGAGGGCCGCCACACCTAGGGTCGAGCGGATGGGGCGCCAGTCATCCGTTTCATCACTGAGATGAATGAACAAATAACGGGGAAACATCGGATCAATGACGCGGACGGTCCTGCCACGTCGCTTTCGCCGGACCTCTGCCATGGGCAAATAGGTTTCATAGCCCTGTCGTTCGAGGTTTTCCTCGGCTAACAGTTCCTGGCGGGGCTTGGTGTGGATGAGATACCAGGATTTCATGTTTAAACAAGGTTCATTGTTTACAATCCAATGATAAATCCTAAATGTGAAACCTCCTACATCAAATAATCTTTTTTTCCTCTAAATAATTGATTACCTGGGCTACACACTGCTCCACATCCTTTTTATCTGTTTCTATAACGAGCTCCGGAGACTCCGGTTCTTCATATGGTGATGAGATTCCGGTGAACTCTGGAATTTCGCCTGCACGCGCTTTCTTGTATAGACCCTTTGGATCACGTTTCTCACAGGTTTCAAGCGATGCTTTGCAGTAGATCTCGATAAAATCTCCATGAGTTACAAGGTCACGCGCAATCTTCCGGTCTTTTTTGAAGGGTGAAATAAACGCGGTCATTACAAATACGCCTGCATCCAACAGTAGTTTGCTGACCTCACCGATGCGACGGATATTTTCTTCTCTATCCGCATCCGAGAAACCCAGGTCCTTGCAAAGGCCCTGGCGAATATTGTCTCCGTCCAATACAAAGGTATGAATACTTCGTTTATGCAATTTGTCTTCCAGTGCATGCGCAAGGGTGGACTTGCCTGCGGCCGAGAGACCGGTGAACCAGACAATGGCGCTTTTATGTTTATTGAGTGCTTCACGGTCGGCACGGAATACTGTAGGGTCATGCCAGACAGTATGCTTATTCGTAATCTTGTCGTTGTTGCTTGACACGTTGGTAATTTCCTAAGTAAAGAAATATGAGTAACTAGTGACTAGTTTGGAGTTGTAATTCATTATATAACACGAAATACCAAACCCTGAACCCGAAATCATGTTTTATCGTCCTACACAATGATATTCAAAACCGGCCGCCTGGACTTGATCCCTTTCATAAATGTTGCGCAGATCTATAAAAGTCTTGCCCTGCATCTTCTGTTTCAGATCCTTCAGATCAAGCCCGCGATAAATATTCCATTCCGTCATCAGAACAATAGCATCGGCATCTGTAATTGCTGAGTCAATATTCTCACAATATTTTACCGAATCCGGCAATAAACTCTTCGCCTCATTCATGCCTTGTGGGTCATGTGCCCGGATAATGGCTCCGTCTTCAACCAGCTTTGGCAAAATCGCTAACGATGGAGAATCACGCATATCGTCGGTTTCGGGTTTAAAGGTCAAACCCAGCACGGCAATTTTCTTGCCTGACACATTTCCGCCCAGTGCATTTCTGATTTTGGTAATCATTCGGGCCTTTTGTGCTTCATTAACTTCTATAACCGCCTCGATGATACGGCTTGAGGTACCATGTTCTTGTGCGATGCGCACCAGTGCCTTGGTGTCCTTGGGAAAGCAGGAACCCCCGAATCCAGGGCCGGGATGCAGGAACTTACGGCCAATACGGCCATCGAGCCCCATCCCTTTTGCAACAGCATGCACATCGGCACCGACCGCCTCACAGAGGGATGACATTTCATTAATGAAACTGATCTTGGTAGCCAGGAAGGCATTGGAAGCATATTTAATGAGCTCTGCAGTTTCAAGTGTGGTTAAAAGGATCGGTGTTTCTATAAGGTTTAATGGCCTGTAGAGTTGTTTGAGCAGGATCCCGGCGCGATCGGTTTCAACACCCAACACGACACGATCTGGGCGCATAAAATCCGTAATGGCCGCCCCTTCCCGCAGAAATTCTGGGTTGGAGGCAATATCAAAATCAGCTTTCGGATTTTCCTCGGCAACAATCCGTTTTACATTACGTGCAGTGCCAACCGGTACTGTGGATTTATCAATGATGACGGTATAACCGGAAAGATAGGGCGCAATATCCTTTGCAGCTTGATAAACATATTTCAGATCGGCATGACCATCGCCATGACGGGTCGGGGTGCCCACGGCGATGAAGACCAGATCTGCTGCTGCCACGGCATCTTTATATTCCGTAGTGAACTTTAAACGGCCCTGCTCCCTGTTTTTTTCAACGAGTGCATCCAGCCCCGGTTCATAGATTGGTATGACTCCTGAATTGAGGACATCAATCCTTGATTTATCGACATCCACGCAGGTGACAAATGTACCGAATTCTGCGAAACAGGTGCCGGAAACCAACCCCACATAGCCCCCACCGATCATCACGACATTCATGGTTTATAGCTTTCCTGATTAAAGCCTTTGCAAGGTAACATTTTCCGGGCAATCATCACGGGGTAATACCGATTTGACATCGAATACCACTCCATCCTCATTCAGCAATTCCATAATATAATTCCAACCACCAGTAATAAATTCCTCGTGCGTCACGGCAAGAATAACGGCGCCTGCTTTTTTCAATTCAGTTTTATCACAGACTTCCAGCCCATATTCGTCGAGTACTTCTTGCTTGTCGACCATGGGATCATAGACCTGAACGTTTATATCAAATGATTTCAATTCATTGACAATATCCATGACCTTTGTATTTCTGATATCCGCAATATTTTCCTTGAAGGAAAAACCGAGAATGGTAACCACTGCATCCTTAACCGCCCTGCCTGCCTTTATCAATTGCTTCACGACCATTCGTGCCACATATCCACCCATCGCATCGTTGGTACTGCGTCCGGACAATATCACTCTGGGCGAATAACCTAGCCGCATGGCCTTATAGGTGAGATAGTAAGGATCTACTCCGATGCAGTGTCCGCCAACCAGTCCCGGCTGGAACTTGAGGAAATTCCATTTGGTGCCGGCTGCTTTCAGCACGTCACAGGTATCAATATCCATCTTATCGAAGATCAGAGCTAATTCATTTATCAGTGCAATATTAATATCGCGCTGTGTATTCTCAATGACCTTAGCCGCTTCTGCCACCTTGATACTCGGCGCCCGATGCACACCTGCCTTGACAACTCTCTCATAGGTTGCGGCGATAATTTCCAGGGTTTTTTCATCCTGAGCCGAGACGACTTTTACTGTGTTCTCAAGTAAGTGCTGGCTGTCGCCAGGATTGATGCGCTCGGGAGAATAACCGACGAAGAAATCCTTGCCACAACACAGTCCGGAAATTTCCTCAAGGATCGGAATACATTCTTCTTCCGTTAGGCCGGGATAAACGGTGGACTCATATACCACAATATCACCTTTTTTCAGGTTTTCGGCGAGCGTGTGCGTGACAGCCAGAATAATCGTCAGATCGGGCTGCCTTGCTTCGTTAATTGGAGTTGGCACAGCTACTATATGAAAGTCCGCTTTTCCAAGATCACTCGCCTCATGGGAAAAGTGGATATTTTGCGTTGCTATCTCATGACGGCCCGTTACCGCATGTCTATCAATGCCCTTTGAAAGGTCGGCAACCAGCTTTGCATTATTATCATAACCGATTACCTTTTTATACCTAGCAAATGCTATGGCAAGTGGCAGGCCAACATAACCGAGGCCGATTACGGAAATTATTTCTGGTTCTTTCATATTACTGATAGTACTCCTTATACCAATCAACAAACTTACCAAGCCCTGCTTCTACCGAAGTCACTGGTCGGAAACCAAAGTCTTCAATTGACGATTCAATATCTGCACACGTCGACTCCATATCGCCTTCCTGCATTGGCAGCATGCGTTTCTCGGCTTTTTTACCAATCAGCTCTTCCAGTACACTGATAAAATGCAGGAGTTCCACTGGTTTGTTATTCCCCAGATTATAAAGCCTGTATTTAATATTCGCGGATGTATTCAAATTCAGCGCACTGATAACACCAGTAACTATATCATCTATGTAAGTAAAATCCCGGCGATGATGGCCGTTATTATAAACATCTATCGGCCTGCCCTCGATAATATTTCTGGTGAATGTGAAGTAAGACATATCAGGTCTGCCCCACGGGCCATATACAGTAAAGAAACGCAAGCCGGTCGTAGGAAGAGCAAACAGGTGACTATAGGAATAAGCCATCAATTCATTGGCGCGTTTACTCGCACCGTATAACGAAACTGGTTTGTCGACGGGGTCCGTAACCGAAAATGGGATCTTGGTATTAGCTCCATAGACCGAGCTTGAAGATGCATAAATTAGATGTTCTATATTGTTATGCCGACAACCCTCAAGAATATGTGTAAAGCCTACCAGATTGGACTGGGCATAGGCCTCGGGATTTTTCAATGAATAGCGGACGCCGGCTTGAGCAGCCAGATGGATAACCTTTTGCGGGGTGGTCTGAGTGAAAACTTGTTTCAGTGCCTTGTCATCTGCGATATCGATCTTTTCAAAACTAAAATTCTTATGTCCTAGTAATTGGTTAAGGCGGGCTTCCTTCAACGATATTTCATAATAATCGTTAATATTATCAATCCCAATAATTTCATGGTCCTCGGCAAGCAAACGCAGACAGGTATGAAATCCGATAAAACCAGCTACCCCAGTCAGTAATATTTTCATTTAAAATACCAAATCATTGATATTTAGCTCAGAATAGTGGCGGAGTATACGTGAATGATATTCTGGATGGTATCCTATTGAAACCATGGTATTAATCTGTAAATGACTCCTCATGCCGTTATATCTTCAAATCGCCGCATGATTCCATTACCATTGCCGCATCTTTTTTCGTGCACATTTCAGCCCAAGGACACAATGAGTTATAACACCTGGATCCACAAGTTCTCACGCCAGCTGGTCAAACCCTTAATCAATACACCGGTCACCCCCAATCACCTCACCACGGGCCGCCTGCTATGCGGTCTGGGTGCGGCAGGCTGCTTTTCAGCGGGAACACAGGTATGGAACTGGTCCGGCGCAGCCCTTTTCCTGCTCTCGATGGTTCTGGACCGGGCTGATGGCGAACTCGCCCGGCTGAGCGGCAAAACCAGCCGCTTCGGTGCCTTCTATGACCTGGTGACCGATGCCATCTGCAACTCGGTGATCTTTTTTGGCATCGGTTATGCCACTATGCAAAACGGTTTCGGGGTCTGGGGACTGTTACTTGGGATTATCGCCGGCATCAGTGTCAGCATTATCTTTATTATCATCATGCAAACTGAGGCGCTACACGGTCATGGCACGGCCACCTTCGATGCCCGTGCGGGATTCGACCCGGATGACGCCATGATCATCGTCCCCCTCGCGATCGCTATGGGTTTCGGTACGCCACTATTGATTACCGCCGCCGTCATATCTCCGCTGGCGGCCATATACATTTGCCGTGACCTTTACCGCCGCCGCAAACAATTGCTGGCTGACAAAGCATGATCCAGAAACCCATTCATGTGATTGGCGCCGGCGGGATCGGCGTGGCCCTGGGCTATGCCCTTTCACGCGCCGGATGCAAAGTCATCATGGTCGAAAGCCATGCCGGCAAGGTGGCAGCAGGACAGGAACAGGGCATCACAGTCGAGGGCCATGGTACGATAACCCTGCCCTTCGTGGCATTTACTGACTGGACACCACCTGCCGATGCCATACTCCTGCTTTGTACCAAGACCTACAACAATCCCGAGGTCTTGCAGCGTGTTGAATACAAGTCACAGTTGATCCCGGTACAGAACGGCTACGATCTGCTGCTGGACAGCCAGCCCCACTTTGGAGAGGCAATCGCCTCGTTTGTCTCCGAATGTGAGCGCGACCGCCCCTATACCCGCATAACCCGCCCCGGCGACCTGCACATCGGACTACGCCGTGAAGCCTCGTCTGAAGAAAAACAACTTCTTGCCGATCTGGCGGAAGACTTTAAAAAAGGCGGGCTGTTTACCGTTAAACTGGTAGATGACGTGTTGCCCTACAAGGCCGCCAAGCTCATGTACAATGCGGCCATCTCGCCACTGGCGGCCTCCGCGGGCGTCGATAATGCTACACTGCTGTCTGATCGGCTGGCGAAGCGGCTGTTCTTCAAGTTACTGCTGGAAAACTACGCCATCCTGCGCCATGCCAACATGCCACTGGCAAAGATTGGCCCGTTTCACCCGGACACCGTCAACAAGATCCTGCATGTCCCTTTCCTGCCCGAGATCATGGCGCAATTTTTCAAGCCATCCTTGCGCGGCACCTACTGTTCCATGGCGCCGGACATGGGGAGCGAGCATACGGAGATCGATGCTTACAACGGTCACCTAGTGCACCTTGCCGGAGACATGCCCTGCCCCTATAACCGCGCGGCCGTAAATCTGGTCAATTACATTACCGAGAAACGGCTGTCACCCGACTATATATATCTGGACATGATGGCCACCGATCTATTGCAGCAGGGGATCAGGGCGTGATCCTGGTTACCGGCGGCGCAGGCTTTATTGGATCACACCTGGTAAACCAGTTACTGGCGCAGGGTGAGACCCTCCGTGTACTGGAACGCCCCGGTGCGGAAGTTGCACACCTGCCACTGGAGAAGATCGAACTGGTATTCGCCGATATCCGCGACAAAGCTGCCGTCGACAAGGCTACTCAAGGCTGCCGCCAGGTTTACCACCTGGCTGCTGATCCCAACCTTTGGCGCAAGGACACCGCTGAATTCGATGCTATTAATTATCATGGCGCGCTTAATGTTATCAATGCGGCCTTGAATAACAGCGCAGAGCGCGTCATTCACACCAGCACCGAGAGCATTCTGACCTCGAAGAATTTCAGCGGTGGTTCGGTCGAGCACCTCGAATTGAAAGAATCTGACATGATGGGGCCATATTGCCTGAGCAAGTTCCGCGCAGACCGAGCCGCGCTCGCCCTGGCTGAAAGAGGGGCGCCAGTGATCCTGGTTTGTCCCACGCTGCCCGTCGGGCCCGGTGATCGATCCATGACACCGCCAACGCGCATGGCCCTGGCCTTTTGCCGGGGAGAACTGCCGGCGTACCTCGATTGCCGTTTTAACCTGGTCGATGCACGCGACGTCGCTGAAGGCATGATCGCCGCCATGCAAAATGGCCGTCCCGGCATACGTTATTTGCTAGGCGGGCATAATTGCCATCTCGGTGAATGGCTTGCGATCCTCGGGAAAGAGGTGGACCGTCCCGTGCCCCGCTTCACCGTACCTTACAGCGTGGCCCTTGCCGTCGCCTGGTTCAGCGAACATTGGTCAAGGTATGTTACAGGTGAAATGCCGATGGCCACATTAACAGGCGTCAGGCTAACCAAGCGCTGTATGTTTTTTGATCCAACTCCCAGTCTCAAGGAACTGGGGCTGGATCCCCGTCCGATCAAACAATCCGCCCACGATGCAGTCGCCTGGTTCCGCGCCGAGGGTTGGTTGTAGCATCAACGAAACATAAAGACATAAAAAACCCGCATTATGCGGGTTTAATATAATGAATTGCAGTATGGCCTAGAGCTTCATCCTGACAAAACTGCCCGGCGCATCTTCGAGCACCTTTAGTTTGCCTTGACCGGCCTGTCTGACAGGTACCTTGCCATCTGAAAACTCGCCCAGCCATTTGTTCCAGTCCGGCCACCAGCTGCCATCGTGACTTTCCACATGCTCGCGCCATTCATCCGGCGTTCCATCAATATTGCCGCCCGTGTAGTAACCGTATTTACCAGCATCCGGGTGGTTCACGATACCTGCAATATGCCCGGATTTACCCAGTACAAACCTTACCGGTCCGGAGAACAGTTTCGCACCGGCATAGGCACTTCTCCAGGGTGTAATATGATCATCTTCTGTTGAGATGAAATAGGATGGCGTATCAATCGTTCGCACGTCTATCGGGATATCGCCGACCGTGATGCCTCCTTTTTCCTTGAATGCATTTTCCAGGTACATCTTGCGCAAATAGGTGCTATGCATCCTGGCCGGCAGGTGCGTAGAGTCGGAATTCCAGTAGAGGAGATCGAAAGGGAACGGTTCCTTGCCCAGCAGATAGTTGTTCACGTAAAAAGACCAGATCAGGTCATTGGAACGCAGCAGGTTAAATGACATGGCCATATTCTTGCCATCATGGTAACCCAGATTGTTCATCTTCTTTTCTAGAGCGGAGATTTGATGTTCATCAACAAACACAGCAAGGTCACCCGAATCTGAAAAATCAATCATGGTTACGAAGAATGTCGCAGATTTGATTCGTTCAATACCTTTGGCCTTCATATAGGCAAGCGTTGTGGCAAGTAAGGTCCCGCCTATGCAATAACCCACTACATTGACTTTCTTCTCGCCGGTGGCCTGTTCAATGGCATCGATAGCAGCAAGAGGGCCCTTGAACATATAATCCCCAAAATCGTAGTCCCTATATGATTCATCGGGATTAATCCAGGAGATAATGAATACCGTATGGCCCTGGTCGACACACCATTTGATCAGAGAATTTTTGGGTTGCATATCGAGCACGTAATACTTGTTTATCCAGGGCGGGATGATAAGCAGCGGCGTACTGTTCACTTTTTCTGTGCTCGGTTCATACTGGATTAACTGCATCAGGTCATTCTGGAAGATCACCTTGCCCGGTGTCGTGGCAATATTTTCACCCAGTTCAAAGGCCTCATGGTCGGTCATGCTGATCTGCAATTGACCAGTTGCAGGATCAAAATCCTTGCAGAAATTCTGGAACCCTTGCACCAGGTTTCGGCCATGTGTATCAATGATGTGTTCAATCACTTCCGGGTTGGTCAGTGCAAAATTAGTAGGTGACATCGCATTAATAAACTGGCGGGTGTAGAAGTCCAGCTTGTGTGCGGTTTTCTCATCCAAATCATGGGCAGCTGCCAACGCATTGAATATAGTTTCGGCACTGATGAGATAGGACTGCTTGATAAATTCAAAATAGGGATTGTTTTCCCAGGCCTCGTGCTTGAAGCGACGATCGGCGATCTTCTGGCTATTTTCGACGCTCATGCCATTACCTATGTAACGGTACATCGATTCCTGCAAGAGGTTCATGTAGGTACTCATTGTGTTCAGGTGGCTTTGGAACAACTTGTCAGGATTAGTCAACCACGAGTGGGTCAGCTCCACCATGGCCTTGTTCAGGCCAAATGGGTCGAATGGATTATATGTTGATAACCCATTACCGGATTCGCCATTGGATGCTATTTTCTCGACAGGAGCCATGGTCTTATCTGAATTCTTTTTCATAAGAATCAATAATTATCAAATAGTTATAGGGATTCCCAAAAATTGCTGCATTGCAATATATCGCCTTAACACCTGGTTGTCAAAAATAGTTAATATTTCATATCTTCCGAAAGGTTGTCCAGAAGTGACCTTACAGATAAGTTTTGGTATTCGGTCCTAGCAGATAAATGATGACGTTGATAAATGAAACTAAGTGGCTTGACTTAATGGATGGCGTCCCCAAGGGGATTCGAACCCCTGTTGCCGCCGTGAAAGGGCGGTGTCCTAGGCCTCTAGACGATGGGGACTATTTTTATAGTCGGGAAATATGGTGGAGCCAGGCGGGATCGAACCGCCGACCTCTTGCATGCCATGCAAGCGCTCTCCCAGCTGAGCTATGGCCCCAAATTACAGTACATGCTACAACTACAAGTTTAATTGGAAACCCGAAGCGCACCAATTACTTATCGTTCATTATTCTTGACCGGCCTGGCTCCGACAAGGCGGCAGACTGTACGTCAGGCACCCTGATCTGTCAAGACGCGCGCTCCTTGATATAGGCCAGGGCCCTGTCCAGACGGGCCAGGGTGCGCGCCTTGCCGAGTAACCGCAAGGTTGCATCAATAGATGGGGATACACCGGCACCGGTCACCGCAACACGCAGGGGCTGCGCGATCTTGCCGAGCTTAATATCAAACTGTTCGGTAATCTCCTGCACGGCCTGATGCAACGCCTCATCCTGCCAATCCTCCAGTTCTGCAAGCTTGTCCCTCAATGCCTGCAAGGGTTCCAGGACCACCGGCCGCAAGTGTTTCTTGGCCGCATCGGCATCAAAGTCTTCAAATTCCTCAAAGAAACACCGGCTCTGGTCCGCCATCTCGCGCAATGTCTTGGTCCGCTCCTTCTGTACAGTCACCAGTACCTCCAGATCCGGGCCTGATGTCACATCAATCCCGTCCTTCATCAACATGGTTTCCAGTAATGATGCCAGCCGTGCGTTATCGGCATGCTTCAGGTAATGCTGGTTCAGCCATAACAATTTATCCGGGTTCACTGCGGCGGCAGACTTGTTCACATCCCTGATCTCAAACAGGCGGGTCATCTCGTCGATACTAAAGACCTCCTGGTCACCGTGTGACCAGCCCAGCCTCACCAAATAATTCAGTAGTGCCTCCGGCAGGTAACCCTGGTTACGGAAATCGAGGACATTTACCGCGCCCTGGCGTTTTGAGAGCCGCTTGCCGTCTTCGCCCAGGATCAGCGGCACATGGCCGTACTCCGGATAAGCACAGTCGAGGGCATTAAAGATATTGATTTGGCGGGGCGTGTTGTTCAGGTGATCATCACCACGGAGTACGTGCGTGATCTGCATGTCCATATCATCCACCACCACCGTCAGGTTATAGGTTGGCGTACCATCGGAACGGGCAATGATCAGGTCATCCAATTCCGTATTCCGGTACACCACGCGTCCCTGGATAAGGTCATTCACCACCACTTCCCCGTCCTGCGGGTTCTTGAAGCGGATCACCGGCTGGACACCGGCCGGCGGGTTCGAGACCCCATAGCGGCACTTGCCGTTATAGCGCGGTTTCTCGCCATTCGCCATTGCCTGTCCGCGCATGGCCTCGAGCTCTTCCTTGCTGCAATAGCACGGATAGGCATGGTCTGTATCCAGTAACTGCTTGATCACTTCTTTATAGCGGTCAAATCGCTGGGTCTGGTAAAACGGCCCTTCATCGTAATTCAGTCCCAGCCATGCCATTCCATCCAGGATGATCTGGATCGATTCGTCGGTGGAACGCTCGCGGTCCGTGTCCTCTATGCGCAGGATAAAGACCCCCCCGTGCTTGCGGGCATACAGCCAGGAAAACAGCGCGGTGCGCACCCCGCCGATATGCAAGTAACCTGTGGGGCTGGGGGCAAAACGGGTTCTTATTCTGTTTGTCATTGAATAATTCTATTAATAATGAGGGCTGAATATCGGAAAACGAGGCCGTATAATACACGGAACTACATAAATGGGCGATTAGCTCAGCGGGAGAGCACTGCCTTCACACGGCAGGGGTCGCTGGTTCGATCCCAGCATCGCCCACCAATCTTTTTAGTTTCATAAGATTTTCAAGACGCGGTAGAATGTCGAAATATTTATGAAAGGATAATAAATTACTATTGTTTTCTATTGAGGAGAAAATTATGAGCCAATTATCAGCATTTCCTACGCAAGAAGACAACGGGATGACACTAAGAGACTACTTTGCTGCCAGTGCTGTGCAGGGATTCATCATACAAGTCAAAGACTTGGGTAAAATGCACCCTGAAAGTGTTGCCAGAAGAGCATATGAGATGGCAGATGAGATGATAAAAGCAAGATCAGAAGTTCATTGAAAACAGCAAACCCGCCTTGATGCCATCACAGCGGGTTAGTGGATAAATAAAAAGGGTCAGTGTCGATTGATCTATTAGTAATAATAACTGACGCCGATAAGGGTTTTATCTGCTTCATCTCGCTGGTAAATCTCAAAGGCTGTAAGGCCTTCATAGGTAACAAAATAATACCGGCCAGTGTCATCGGGTATGTTTTCCAATTTTTTCTGCTGTAATAATTTTTTTAACTCTCCGGCATCCGCCAACTCATTATCATATTGTTCTACCAGCCTGACTACTTCAGCAAAGAATGCCTCTTCATCCTTATATCTATCAGTCTTGGGTTGTATGAGTTCAATCGTGATGCCGTAGTGAACACAACCTCCTTTTCCCAAATGGACCTGGCCTTCCTCTACAGGGATGATTAGCCTGTATTCATCCTCGACATAGCTGCTGCCAGGAAAGCGTTGTTCGAGTTTTTTATATTCTTCCAACTGTTGGTCCTGATCGAATATACATTCTTCATCCTCCGCCAGCAGCGGCAATGAAATAACAAAAATTAAAGCAGCGAGCCTTTTCATTCAGGTAAAACGCGGCAGGACATAGGCCAGGGCCATAGGAATGGAGATGATACTGAAGGCATTGCCGAACAGGACCATCGAGGCAACGCGCGAGGGTTCCTGGCGGAAATGCTCAGCGAAGATGTAATTCATCACAGCCGGTGGCAGGGCACCAAATAAGAACAACACACCCTGCTCCCTGGTCGTTAATGAAAGGAAAGGCGTAATGGCAAACACCAGCGCGACACCAATTACCGGTGAGAGCACGGCGACAAGGCTGCCCACCCGCCATTCGGAGAGATCGGTATCGACCAGACGCACCCCCAGTGAAAACAACAACAGTGGCACAGCGATATTTCCCAGCATGCTGATTGGTTGCAGGACCAGTTCATGCACGCTGATATCCAGCCCAATCAGCGAGAGGGCTAGCAGGGTCGCTAGTATCATCGGGCTAAGCAGTACTTTCTTGAGATTGGTCTCGTGACTGAAGATATAACTGCCGAGCGTGACGTGCAGGAAATTACAGACGATGAAGATAACCACTGCCTCGGCCAGTGCCTGATCACCAAACGTCAGTATAATCAGGGGAAGGCCGAGGTTGCCCGCATTAGAAAACATGATAGGTGGGCAGAAACTGCGCGGGTTCAGGTTAATGAGCCGGGCAATCCCCCAGGCAATGACACCGGATAAGAGGATGACCAGGATACAGCCCAGCGCCAGCGAACCAAACAGACCGCTGACGGCGCTCGAGCGCTCACTCAGAACACTGAATAACAGCGCCGGGATAAAGACCTGCATGTTCATCATGTTGGGCAGTGTCATGTCCGGCCTGAATCGACGGCCGTAGATCAAGCCTGCTAGAATAACGGCGAATATGGGAAAGGTGATTTCGAATATGCGGCTGGCGATCATGCGCGGCATTGTCACCGGCCACAGCGAATAATTCAATTAACAAATCATGACAGAACGACCGGCTAACCTGTGGTCAACAGGTTCCAGACCATATATTAAGGAGTAATGTATACCATGCGCACCACACTACTATTCTATCTTGGTGTCTTTCTGATCTGTCTCGCCCTTCTGGGATTCGGCCTTTACCTTGAACACGTAAAGGGACTGGAGCCCTGCCCGCTTTGCGTATTCCAGCGTATCGCCTTTATCGCTATCGGTCTGATCGCACTGATAGCCGCTTTCCATGGGCCGGGCAGTATAATGCACGTCCTTTACAGCATGCTACTTGCCATCGCGGCGCTGGCCGGGGCTGGCATTGCAGGCCGACAGGTCTGGCTGCAGCACCTGCCCGCGGACCAAGTGCCGGAATGCGGGCCGGGCCTGGACTATATGCTGGAGGCTTTTCCGCTGACAGATGCCCTGAAGATGGTCTTCAGCGGTTCCGGCGAATGCGCCGAGGTTCACTGGCGTTTTATCGGCTTAAGTATCGCCGAGTGGAGCCTGGTATGGTTCATCCTGTTCTTTATTGCTGCTGTGCTTGCTATACGTTATGTGCGTGATTGATGACGATCAGTCAATCGTAGCAAGTATTCTTTAACGCTGGAGGACATACTGTCCCGGCGCATCACACAGCGGCTCATATCCCTTGTCCGGTGCACCCATGGAGGGCGGATCTGTCACTCCGCTGGAATGTTCCTTCAGCCATGCGTCCCATTCCGGCCACCAGGAGCCTTCCCGCTCCGGTACTTCATCATGCCAGATTGCCGGGCCGACATACGGCGCATCCGCTGACTTGTCAGCGATCTGGTATACACGACCAGGAATGCCGGGTTCATTTACGACTCCTGCATTATGCCCGCCACTAGTCAATACAAAGGTAACGTCACTATCGGTCAGTGAATGAATCTTGTAGACCGACTGCCACGGTGCAATATGATCAGTGCGGGTGCCCACCGCAAATATTGGAAGTTTAATATCACCCAGTGAAATTACAGCCCCATCAACCTTGTAGTTTTCCTCCGCTAGGTCGTTGGACAGGTAAAGCTGACGAAGATATTCAGAGTGCATCCGGTATGGCAATCGCGTACCATCAGTGCTCCATGCCATCAGGTCAAACATGGGAGATCGTTCCCCCATCATGTAATCATGTATGACACGTGACCAGATTAGGTCATTCGAACGCAGGAACTGAAAGGCGTTTGTCATCTGCCATGAATCCAGGTAACCCTCCTCCCACATCATGTCTTCGAGAAAGTCTACCTGGCTATCGTCTATAAACAGTTCAAGTTCACCCGCCTCAGAAAAATCGGTCAGACTGGCAAACAATGTCATGCTCGCAAACCGTTTATCACTGTCCCGACTCATTGTTGCTGCTGCAATCGATAGCAATGTACCGCCCAGGCAGTAACCGACACCCTCCACCTTCTGTCCCGGAACAACTGCATTGACAACGTCCAGGGCCGCCATAATGCCTGACTTACGGTAATCATCGAGACCCAGATTCCTGTCTCTCTTGTCCGGATTCTTCCAGGAGATCATGAAAACCGTATGTCCCTGGTCAACAAGCCACCGAACCAACGAATTATGCGGAGATAAATCGAGAATGTAATATTTCATAATACAGGCAGGTACAATGAGCACGGGTTCTGCCTGTACCCTGCTTGTAGTTGGTGAGTATTGAATCAGTTCAATAAGCCGATTCCGGTAAATTACCTTGCCTGGTGTGACGGCGACTGTTTGCCCCGGTATAAATTTCTCGGTACCGGCACGCGGTTGTTTAGATATATATCGCTGCGCATCCTCGAGCCAATATGTAAAACCATCGGAGAAATTTAGTCCGTGCTTATCGATAGTCCGGTGAATGATTTCAGGATTAATGAATGATATGTTGCTGGGAGAAAACATGTCCAGAAACTGCCGCGTTATAAAATTAACAACCCTAGTATGGTGTTCACTCACGCCGCTTATGTCAGTGGTCGCGTTGTGCCACCATTGTTGCATTAGCAGAAATGACTGATAGATGGCATTGTATGGCCATTCCTGCCATTCATCAGCCTTAAAACGCGAATCCTGCGGTAAAGGTGCGATGCAAGGTTTACACTCGCATCCCCGGGTTGCAGACGGCAGAAAACCTGCAAAACGCGTGGCCTTGCGCCAGGCTTTTTCAACGAGTTGTCCCTGTTTGCCAGGAGACATGGCAATATGCCAGGCCCAGTCGGCGTAGGCACCCATGATAGACGCTGGCGATACCCCCGCCGTTACATGGCCAAGCCAGGCATTGATGAGGTGATCCAGCGTTTGTCTGGTGCTTTCCGTTACATCCTGATCCTCTTCTTCGCTGACACATGCGCTGGGCACGGGAAGGGCATGATCGTGATTAGGCTTTGGTCCCGGCGCGATCGGCCTCGCTGGAAGTTGCCGCAGTTGTTCCCGAGAAATACTATCGAGGGTAACCTGTGATGCTGTTTTGTCTGCAGTAGTGCTCATTTGTTCCTGATAACCTAAATTCGAAGACCGCCATCTACCTCCAGAACCCGACCGGTGAAATAATCGTTTTCAAGGATATAAATAGCGGTATGCCCAATCTCATCGGGTTTTCCTAGTCTACTCAACGGTATCCTAGACTTAATTTTTGACAGTATCTTCTCCGGAACGTTCGCCACCCGTTCCTACTGGTACTTCTAGTTCAACTGTTGCCCGCTGTTTCGGTAGTTTTCTTCGACGCTGAGGATTTCGTGGGTCGTTTCTCCATTGATTTGCCGCTATCTGACTGACTGTTCGTCCAGGTAGACAAGCATTGTTCTTGAAAATCCATTGCGCGTTCCACAATATCCTGCCAGTTTTTCGAAAGTACCTCACCTGACGATTGTCTAGATGGTAAGGCGCTACGCAGCATATCGAACCAGACTTTCCAGAGACGTTGTTGTGTATCCATCCATAGTTCAATCCCCTCTTCTAATCGGTGCTCGAGTTGATTCGAATCCAGAGAAGTATTAAAAGCGTTCTCAACGCTCTCGGCGATTCCTGTAAGCACTTGTCGCTGGATATCCAGAACATTGTTGATCTGTTGCTCATTGACGTCGATCGCTTGGTGCCATGCGTTTTGTGTCCTGCCAATTCCTACAGGATGCTGCAGGGACCCAAGCCAGGCTGACATCAACTGCTGCTGTTGATCAAGCCATGTGTGTTGCAATTCGACCATTTGTTCAGCCCAATTATTCATTGAAACCTCCTCCCCATCCTATGATGTAAACAGGGTAATTCAGTTTTCATGCCTATCATTAAAGTATAATACGTCATCCCGGCTTGTCTTATTTATACAGAATGGGAATAAACATAACCTCTTATAAATTATACAAAAAATATAATATCTTTGTGCTGGCTAATATGATCCAGATCAATTGACCGGAAGAAATTTTTCGGTGTGCAGGACCGATTTTTTCATCCCCATGTCAACCAAATCCGCCCCGGTGCGTTATAGGAAGTAACAGATTCAAAGCGACAGGAGAAGACGATGAAAAACATAAAGTTAATCCCCCTTGCCCTGCTGGCCGTGTTACTGCCGGGAATAACGCCTCAGCTGGCTGCTGAAACAAAAATACCCGCCGCTGAACTAGCCGGGGATAAACACCCTGCAAGGCATAAACGCTGGGAAGACATGACCCCCGAAGAGATGCAGGCGCACTGGGCAAAACGCGAGGCCATGCACGAAAAACTGAAGGCCATGAGTCCCGAGGAAAGAAAGGCGTTCATTGAAAAACGACGGCGGGAACGCCTGGCCAACATGACGCCGGAAGAGCGCGAGGCCTTCGAGCAGCGCAAGGCAGAGCGCAAGGCCATGAAGGAAAAACTGAAGGCCATGAATCCCGAGGAAAGAAAGGCGTTCATTGAAAAACGACGGCAGGAACGTCTGGCTAGGATGACGCCGGAACAACGCGAGGCCTTCGAGGCGCACCGCAAGGTGATGAAAGAAAAGTTTGGAAACATGACACCGGAAGAAAAAGAGGCGTTCCGCAAGCATCGCCGGATGCACTGGATGGACTGGAGTGACGAGGACGTGTAGTCATTCCCCAAATCTGTGACGGCAGGCATGGACGCCACTGCCAAACGATTTACACTTTGGTGTCAAGTATTGTAATCAGACTAAAGGGGAAAACCTCTGGAACAGTATCAGTCCCTGGACCGCTTTCTTGCCGATATACAAAAACGCGCATTCCGTCTAGCCGAGATCGCAACAGGCAACAGGGAAGACGCTTTCGACATTCTTCAGGATGCCATGCATCGGTTCGTTGACAGATATAGCACACGTGGCCAGGATGAATGGACACCCCTGTTCTATACGGTCCTGCACAGCAGGATCAGGGACTGGATGAGAAGAGAGAAGGTCAGAAACCGCTTCAGGGTGTGGTTTGGTATTACCGGCCGGGAGGAAGAAGGCAATCCCATTGAAAACCTGCCGGATGTCAATGCAACCGACCCGGAAAGGCAACTGCTGAACGATCGCGGGCTGAAACAACTGGAGCAGGCCATCAGGATTTTGCCTGTACGCCAACAGCAGGCCGTCATGCTGAGACTGCTCGAGGGACTGGACGTTACACAAACGGCTAAGGTAATGAAGTGCTCAACCGGCAGCGTAAAGACACATTATTCAAGGGCAATCCGTACCTTGCGTGAACATCTTGGTGAACATTGGCCATGACAGAGAAAAAGACTGAACAGGAATTTATCGATGACGTGAAATCCGGTTTTGAACGGAGTGTCGATCAACTCGATGCAGACACTGTTTCAAGACTGGACTTCATCCGGCACAAAACACTCACACGGAAAAAAACAAAGATCCGCCGCTGGCTTTATTACCCAGCTGGCGCACTGATCACCGCCTGCCTGGTGATCATAATCCTGAACATCAGCTGGACTGGTAGTCCGGACGCCCTGGTAAAAGCAGATGACTTCGAGATGTTATCTTCTACCGGAGGGTTTGATCTCTACGACAACCTGGAGTTTTACCAGTGGTTGGAAGACTATGAAACTTCTGGTTAAGACCATTATAAAAGCGGTTTTCCTTTTGCTAATCTTTTGCGGAATGCCGGTTCAGGCGGTCGACAGGATCCCTTGGGAACAGCTTGACAGTGAACAACAGGAAATACTGGAGAGACTGAAAGACACCTGGGACGAATTACCGCCGGAAAGACAACACCGACTGCAAAAAAAGGCCAGTAAGTGGCAACAGTTACCTGCCGACGAGCGTGAAAGGATGCAGGAACGTATGGAGCGCTGGCGTTCACTGACGCCTGAACAACGTGAAAAGATCCGGGCCCGTTACCAGCACTTCAAGTCACTGCCTCCGGAAGAGCAAAAACAATTGCTTGAACGGCGACGCTGGTTCCAGAAGCTCCCGGAAGAAGAACGCAAGCGTATACGATCGCAATGGGAGAACATGACACCGGAACAGCGCCAGGCATGGAGGGAACAACACCGGCTGCTACCCGGGCAACGTCAAAAGTTACGGCAGTACATGGAGAACCTATCGCCTGAGGAACGGCATGAATTCCGCAAGAAGTTGCATGAACTGGAACCGGATGAACGGCGCGAAATGATTAAGGAAATTATTAATAATTAATCAACCTTGGCCAAGTTCTGCGCATCGACAACGGTGATCGCACTGGCGTTGATCAACCGGCGGACTGTCGAGGACGGCGTCATGATGTGGACAGGCTGATTCAGGCCAAGCAGTACCGGCCCGATTGTAGTGCCGTCACCAAGCACCTTGATTAAGTCATATGCAATCTTGGCCGCCTCCAGGTTGGGCATGATGAGCAGATTAGCCCTTCCCTTGAGTTGACTGTCCGGCAGGAATTTATTCCGTAGATGTTCAATCAAGGCCGCGTCAGCACGCATCTGGCCCTCGACAATTAGTTCGGGATCGCGTTGCCGGATTAAGTTCAGGGCTTTCTGCATCTTGGATCTCTTCTTTGACTGCCCGCCACCTGCATTTGAGTAGCTAAGCAACGCAGCCATTGGTGTGATGCCAAAGCGTTTCACACCTTCGGCTGCCAGCAAGGTGATCTCGGCGATCTGTTCCGCCGTGGGATCGTGTATTACCGCGGTATCCGCGATAAAGAATGCGCCTTTCTTTAGCAAGACAATATTCAACGCCGCCGGTTGTCCGACATCCTCCCTGACACCTACCTCTTTGATTACTTCCTCCAGGTGCGTGTGGTACTCGCCCCGTGTGCCACAAATCAAACCGTCGGCACGGCCACTGTTAATCATCTGTGCACCAACATGAGTATTATTCGATTGCGACTCCCCTTCCACTTCCACAATTTCTATATCCTTATCAGGTTGCATGCGTAGCCCCATGCTGCGGATATTTTCAAGAATTACCGACTTGCGGCCAACCAAGATAGGACGTGCCATGCCTTCATCGACCATGGACTGCGCCGTGCGTAAAATCTTGGGTTCTTCACCTTCGGCGTAGACCAGCCGGCGGGGATCAAGCTTGGCGCGTTCGAACAAGGGCCGCATCAACAGGACCGACTCAAATACATAGCGGGATAACTGGTCCTCGTAGGCCGTCATGTCTGTGATGGGACGAGTTGCCACACCACTATCCATGGCAGCCTGGGCAACGGCCGGAGCCAGTTTGAGTATCAAACGCGGATCAAACGGCTTGGGTATCAGGTATTCCGGTCCGAATTTGAGATCTATGCCGCCATAGGCGGATAAGACGGAATCCGGCGCCTCTTCACGGGCCAAGCTGGCGAGTGCCTTCACGCAAGCAATATGCATTTCTTTGGTAATCTTGCGGGCACCAACATCGAGTGCACCACGGAAGATAAACGGGAAGCAAAGAACATTATTGACCTGGTTGGGATAGTCCGAACGGCCGGTTGCAATGATTGCATCTGGCCTGACCGCCATCACTTCTTCCGGCAGGATCTCGGGGATTGGATTCGACAGAGCCATGATAATAGGTCTGTCCGCCATGCCCCGGACCATCTCCTGTTTCAGGACACCCGGACCAGACAGACCCAGAAAGATGTCCGCACCTTTCACAGCATCGGCCAGTGTCCTGACATCGGTATCACTGGCAAAAAGTTTTTTATGTGGCGTCAGTCCGCCACGTTTTCTATAGATCACACCCTGCCGGTCCACCGCGATAATATTTTCCTTCAACATGCCGAGGTTCACAAGCAGCTTGAGACAGGCGATGCCAGAGGCGCCGGCGCCCGTGGAAACCAGTTTGACGTCTTCGATCTTTTTGTCCACAAGGCTCAGAGCATTGAGGATGGCAGCCGCGACGATGATGGCCGTGCCGTGTTGATCATCGTGGAAGATAGGGATATTAAGGCGTCGGCGCAGTAACCCTTCAACCTGGAAACACTCCGGAGACTTGATGTCTTCAAGGTTGATTCCGCCGAAGGTCGGTTCAAGGCTGGCGATGATCTCGATCAGCTTTTCCGGGTCTTTTTCATTGATCTCGATATCAAAGACATCGATGCCGGCGAACTTCTTGAACAACACACCCTTGCCTTCCATCACCGGCTTGGCAGCCAGCGGCCCGATATCTCCCAGACCCAGTACCGCCGTGCCATTACTTATCACGGCCACCAGATTGGAACGCGAGGTCACCTCATCGACAACCGCGGGATCCTTTGCAATCAGCCTACACGGTTCTGCGACGCCTGGCGTATAGGCCAGGGCGAGATCCTGTTGGTTGGCCAGCGGCTTGGTAGGAACCACCTCTATCTTCCCCGGTCGGGGATTACGATGGTACTCGAGTGACGCTTTATCGATATCGTTGGTCATGGCGAATTATAAATAAAAAAATTAAAAGTGTTCAGTCATTCGATGGGTGTTAAAAAGGCATTCCGCCAGGTGGCAGCTTGCCGCCCATGCCACGCAGAAGTTTTGCCATGCCGCCTTTTTTCGACATGCGTTTCATCATCTTTTGCATCTGGTTAAACTGTTTTAAAAGGCGGTTAACATCCTGTATCTGCGTGCCCGAACCGGCGGCAATGCGTTTCTTGCGCGAACCGTTAATCACGTCCGGCTTGCGCCGTTCAATGACCGTCATGGAATTGATGATCGCCTCAAGCTTAACAAACTCCTTGTTACCCCTGTCAGCATCAATGTTTGCCGGCAGGGAGGACATGCCCGGGATCTTGTCGAGCATGTTGCCAAGGCCACCCATATTACGCATCTGTTGCAGCTGTTCCTTGAAATCCTCCAGTGTGAATCCTTTACCCTTCTTCAGCTTCCTCGCAAACTTCTCCGCCTTTTCCTTGTCGGCCTTCTGTTCGACTTCTTCAATAAGGCTCAGTACATCGCCCATACCCAGGATGCGCGATGCAATCCGGTCCGGATGAAACGGCGTAAGGGCATCGGTCTTCTCACCGGTACCCATGAACTTGATTGGCTTGCCGGTCACATGGCGCACAGAAAGTGCCGCCCCACCACGTGCATCACCGTCGATCTTGGTGAGTATTGAACCTGTCAATGGCAGGGCCTCGTCAAATGCCCTGGCCGCATTGACGGCGTCCTGACCCATCATGCTGTCTATAACAAACAATGTTTCAACCGGTTTGATGGCCGCATGGACCATGCGGATTTCCTGCATCATTTCGTCATCGATGTGCAGGCGTCCTGCGCTATCCACCAGCAACACATCCATGAATTGCTTGGCAGCTGTTTTGACTGCCTCGGCGGTAATATCTGTCGGAGATTGGTCGGGGCTGCTTTCTATAAAGTTCACCTGCACTTCACTGGCAAGCGTTTTTAATTGATCAATCGCAGCCGGACGGTAAATATCGCAACTTACAACTGCAACTTTTTTGTTCAGGGTCTCCTTGAGATAACGGGCAAGTTTTGCCACTGTGGTGGTCTTGCCAGCGCCCTGCAGACCAGCAACCAGGATAACGGCCGGGGGTTGCACATTCAGTTCCAGGGAACTATTGGTCCCACCCATCAACGCGACCAGTTCCTGGTTGACTATCTTTATCACAGCCTGACCCGGCGTCAGGCTGGTAGCTACTTCCTTGCCTAGCATCCGCTGCTTAACTTGTTCAATAAATGCCTTGACCACAGTCAGAGCTACATCGGCCTCGAGCAGGGCCATGCGCACTTCCCGCAATGAGTCGGAAATATTTTCCTCGGTAAGGCGTCCCTGACCCCGCAGATCTTTAAGTATGCGCTGGAAACGGCCAGAAATATTTTCAAACATAGCTAAATCGTCTTAAATTAATCCAAAAAAACCGGTCTTGTAGAAACCGGTTCATCCTTAATACACCGGGTATGAATAACACGGATAATTACCTTCTATGAAACCTGCATTTATGTAATGATTGACCTCTTACGGATAAACACCACTATGAATACCGCTATCAGTCTAATCGCCATTGTCTTCTACCTGCTGGCCACCTATCGGCTGGCAATGGCACTGTTTCACACAGATGATGTAAAAAAGCGTCAGTGCAAAACGCAATTCTTCATTTTGGGGTTTGCGGCGCTAATACTGCACGGCATCATATTATATCAAAATATTGATATATCAGGTGGTTTTAATCTCGGCTTTTACCAGGCACTGTCACTCATGGGCTGGTGTATTTCCCTAATGGTGTTACTGCTCGCCTTGTGGAAACCACTTGGTAACCTGGCACTCATTATCTTTCCATTGACTTCCCTCGCCCTGTTGCTTGAGGTCATCTTCAAGAGCCGGTTTATCCTGCCGGAATCTGCACCCGTGGGGCTGCGCATCCATGTCCTGCTATCCGTGGTTGCCTACAGCCTACTTTCCATCGGTGCCATCCAGGCCATACTCCTTGCCCTGCAGGACCGCCAACTCAGCAGGAAGAAACCGGTATTCATCATGCGTCTTCCACCACTGCAATTGATGGAAGACCTATTAATACAGATTATTACTATCGGCTTTTTTATATTGAGCCTGAGCTTGGCCACGGGCTTGCCCTTTCTTGAGGATATCTTCGCCCAGCACCTGATTCACAAGACTGTATTGTCCATTCTGGCCTGGATCATCTTTGCGATCATGCTCTGGGGACGCTGGGCCCGGGGTTGGCGTGGTAAGACTGCCATTTCCTGGATACTGGGTGGATATGTGCTGCTGATGCTCGCCTATTTCGGTTCCAAGTTTGTGCTGGAGCTGGTCCTGAAACGGGTCTAAATTGCGCCTGCCCGCTGATTTTTCCTTGACACCCCCCCATAACTATCATCGAAAATAAGATTCACATTCTGAACCGGGTTTAGTTTATTGGACGATATTCCCTTATCCGTGCTGTTTGGAACACTGGCAGTACTGATACTCTTATCCGCTTTTTTCTCCAGTTCCGAAACCGGCATGATGGCCTTGAACCGCTATCGCCTGCGTCACCTTGTAAAAGATGGTCACCGGGGCGCCAGGTTATCCAGCGCCCTGCTGGACCGGCCTGACAGACTGATTGGCCTCATCCTGTTCTGGAATAACTTGATCAATATCCTTGCAGCCTCGATCGCAACCGTCATCGCCGTCAGGCTCATCGGTGAGATTGGTATCGCCCTTGCACCGATCATCCTGACCCCCATAATCCTGATATTTGCCGAGACGGCCCCCAAGACTTATGCGGCGATACGCCCGGAACGGATCGCCTTTCCTGCCGCCTACCTGCTGACACCATTGCTCAAGGTCTGTTATCCGTTTGTTTTTGTCATCAACCAGATCAGTAATGCGTTGATCAGGGTATTCGGCATCAACCCGAAGGAAAAGGATGACGCCCCCATGTCACGCGAAGAGTTGCGCACCGTCGTCCACGAGGCAGGGGCGATGATCCCGAGGCGACATCAACGCATGCTCCTGAGTATCCTGGACCTGGAAAAGGAGACTGTGGATGACATTATGGTACCGCGTAATGAACTGGTCGGTATTGACCTGGATGACCCAGTCAATGAAATCATCGAACAACTGACCCGCAGTCAACACACGCGCCTGGTCGTTTACCGTAATGACGTCGATAATATTGTCGGCATGCTACATGCTCGCCATGTCCTGCGGCTGCTCAGGGAAAAAGGCGAATTCTCTGCGCAGGACCTCGAAGCGATCTGCACAGAACCATACTACGTCCCCGAGGGCACACCCTTGCACATCCAACTGCTGAACTTCCAGCGCCAGAAAGAACGGGCAGGACTGGTGGTGGATGAGTACGGCGTGATCCAGGGATTGGTCACTCTTGAGGACATCCTAGAAGAGATCGTCGGTGAATTTACCACGGACCTGCAGACCTTTAACCAGGACATTTACCCGCAGCAAGATGGCTCGTATATCATTGACGGTACCGCCACACTGCGGGACATCAACCGGCAACTGAACTGGCACCTGCCATCAGAAGGACCGAAGACGCTTAACGGCCTGATCCTTGAGCGATTGGAAGATATACCCGAAAGTGGCACCAGCCTGAAGATCGGCAATTACGCGATCGAGATCCGCCAGGTAGCGGACAATGCAGTGAAGAAGGCCAGTATCGTCATTCTGGAATAGGACGATCGGATCAGAACCTAGCTAGGGCCTCCTGGATTGATCTGATCGCCACGACCTCCATGCCGTTGATTCCCTGCCTGGGTTTGTTGGCCATTGGGATGATGGCCTGTTTGAAACCGTGCTTTGAGGCCTCCTGTAATCTTTCCGGGCCGTTCTGAACAGGTCGTATCTCACCGGCCAGACCTACTTCACCGAAGACCACCAGTTCTTTTGGCAGGGGACAGTTCCTGAGGCTGGAGACCACAGCCATCAGCACCGCCAGGTCTGCGGCGGTCTCCGTGATCTTGACTCCACCGACCACATTCACGAAGACATCCTGATCATAGGTGGCAATACCACCATGACGATGCAGGACAGCAAGGAGCATGGCTAGGCGATTTTGCTCCAGCCCCACACTAACACGGCGTGGATTAGTGAGATGCGATTCATCCACCAGGGCTTGCACCTCTACCAGCAGGGGCCGGGTCCCTTCCCTGGTCACCATCACGATACTGCCCGGCACCTGTTTCTCATGCCGTGACAGGAAGATGGCCGAGGGATTACTGACCTCCCGCAAGCCCTTGTCGGTCATGGCAAATACGCCCAGTTCATTGACTGCGCCGTAACGATTCTTGGCCGCCCGGATAACCCTGAAGCGACTGCTGTCATCGCCCTCGAAATAAAGCACGGTATCGACCATGTGCTCGAGTACCCGTGGTCCCGCCAGGGTCCCTTCCTTAGTCACATGCCCGACCAGGATTACCGATGTGTTGGTCTGCTTGGCAAAACGCACCAGTTGCGCTGCTGATTCTCTGACCTGGGCCACGGCGCCGGGTGCAGATTGCAGGAGCTCAGTATAGACAGTCTGGATGGAATCGATGACCAGGACACCGGGACGCTCACTGGCCGCCACGGCCAGGATCCGTTCAAGGTTGTTTTCTGTCAGCAGGCGGATATTTTCCAGCGACAGGCCCAGGCGGTCGGCGCGAAGGCGGATTTGCCGGGCGGATTCCTCGCCCGAGACATACAGCGTATCGACTCCAGCTCCCCTGTTGATGGCCTCAACCACCTGGATCAGGAGCGTGGACTTGCCGATACCGGGATCACCACCGATCAGGAGCACGGAACCGATTACGAGGCCGCCACCTATGGCCCGGTCCAGTTCCGCCATCCCTGTAGAGACACGGCTGTTCTCGATTGTCTCTATGGCATTCAGGGTACAGACCTCTGCAGGCCCGGCTTGATGGTCCTGGAACCGCGCCTGCCGTGCCGTCCGGCTTTCGGATATCACTTCAAGCAGGGTATTCCAGGCCTGGCAATCCGGGCACTGGCCGGTCCACTTGGGGGCGGTGGCGCCACATTCACTGCATTGATACTGGACCTTCGTTTTAGCCATGTTCGATCAGGTTAAGGCGCTTGTTGACACCACAGAGCAATTCGTAGGGAATCGTTCCTGCATGACTGGCGACCTCTTCAACGGGCAATCCCTCACCCCATAACACAACGGGATCACCCACCCGGGCCTGCGGTTGATGCCTCAGATCAACGATCATCATATCCATGGAGGCACGCCCTATCAGGGTCACACGCTGACCATTGACCAGCACCGGTGTACCGGAAGGGGCATGACGTGGATAGCCGTCACCGTAACCGGCGGCAACCACGCCTACCAGCATGTCTTCAGGGCAACGCCAGGTGGCACCATAACCGACGGGTTCATTTTTCCTGAGAGACTTGACCGCGATTAGTCGGGTTGCCATGGTCATGACAGGTTGCAGACCTTCCTCGATGCCCGTGCTGTCAGACAGGGGTGAGATCCCGTAAAGCATGATGCCAGGCCGGACCCACTCGACATGGCTCTCTGGAAAGGCTATCACACCGGCGGAATTGGCAATGGTCCTTGGTCCCTCTTTATCCCGGATCAGGTCAAAGAACGTCGCCAGTTGTTGCTCCGTCATGGGGTTATCTCGTTCACTGGCTACGGCCAGGTGGGTCATCAGATGAATCCCGGCGGCAACGGCGGTGCAGTCCCTTAAACGAGCCCATGCCATATTCACTAACTCCGGCAGGAAACCCAGCCGGTGCATACCGGTGTCGATCTTTAACCACGTGACCAGCGGTTTGGGAAGTGTCACCTGTTCCAGCATCTCGAGCTGGGAAACATCATGAACAACAATCTCCAAACCTAGTGCCTGGATTTCCATGAGTTCAGCCGCGCTATAAGGTCCTTCAAGCAGGACGATACGCTTATCGATGCCGGCCTCACGGAGCTCTTGCGCCTCATCGAGAAAGGCTACGCCGAAGGCATCGGCATCAGATAGCTGGCGGGCAACCCGGATCAGGCCATGACCATAGGCATCGGCCTTGATAATGGCCATAACCTTTGAGCCCTTTGCCAGATCGCGGACGCGGGAAATATTATGTCGAAGCGCGGACAGGTTGATGGTAACGCTTGCCGGTCGGCTCATTCATCAAACCTGGGCATATAGGTCGGTTCAGGGATATAGTTTTCAAAACGGGTATACTGGCCGAGAAAGGCCAGGGTCACCATACCGATAGGTCCGTTACGTTGCTTGCCGATGATAATCTCGGCCTTACCCTTGTCCGCCGAGTCTTCGTTGTAGACCTCATCACGGTAAATAAACACGATTACATCCGCATCCTGCTCGATGGCGCCACTCTCGCGCAAGTCCGACATCACCGGTCGTTTGTTGGGACGCTGCTCCAGGCTGCGGTTCAGCTGTGACAGGGCAACGACCGGGACATTCAGTTCTTTCGCCATGGCCTTCAATGAACGGGATATCTCCGAAATCTCTGTGGCTCGGTTTTCCGAGGTGCCCGGCACCTGCATCAACTGCAGGTAATCAACAATGATCAGGTCCAGGTCGGCTTCGCGCTTGATGCGGCGGCAACGGGCGCGAATCTCTGCTGGCGTCAGGGCCGGTGAATCATCAATAAAGAGTTTTGAATCTCTCAGGATCTCGACGGCCGAGGTCAACCGCGGCCAGTCATCATCTTGCAACTTGCCGGTGCGCACCTTGTGTTGATCGATACGACCCAGCGAGGACATCATGCGCATGGCCAGTTGCTCACCCGGCATCTCCATACTGAAGACGGCGACTGAAAGCTTGCCCTTGATAGCAGCATGTTCGGCGATATTGATGGCAAAGGCGGTCTTGCCCATGGATGGGCGGCCGGCGATGATAATCAAATCCGAGGGTTGCAGACCGGCGGTCTTTTCATCGAAGTCATCGAAACCGGTAGGGACACCGGTTATATGGCTGTCCCGGCGAAATAACTCATCCACCCTGTCCAGGGCTTTGACCAGCAGGTCCTTTATGGGTCGGTAATTTTTACGTCCTTTGGACTCCTGTTCGGCAATATCAAAGACCGTTTGCTCTGCAAGGTCCAGGATCTCGTCAGCATTCCGGCCGCCGGGATTGAACACGGTATCGGCGATCCGGTTGGTCGCGCTGATAAGCTGCCGGAGGACAGAACGCTTGCGGACAATGTCAGCGTAGGCCGTGATATTACTGGAGCCCGAGTTGCTTTCGGCCAGCGCGGCCAGGTAACTGAGGCCACCAGCGTCCTCGAGCTGCTTGTGGCTATCCAGCCACTCCGCCACGGTAACGACATCAAAGGGTTTGCCTTCCGCATCCAGCCTGTAGATGGCATTGAAGATGATACGGTGGTCCTTTCGGTAGAAATCAGGCTCGGAGACCCGTTCCACCACGCGTTCCCAGACACCGTTATCGGTAAGGATCCCACCAAGAACGGCCACCTCTGCCTCTATCGAGTGTGGCGGTATCTTTAATGATGCCGTCTCCTTGTCCCGGGATTCCGATGTCTGGATAATGTCCTGCATTCATACCCTCATGGTGTGTGGTAAGCCAAGGGTCAATTTGTCCGGGATATCTCCGGACAGATCACAGCCTAACAAAAAAAGCGGGTGAGTATTACTCTTCTGCCTCGATAGTGAGGGTTATTTTTGCCTGAACATCACCATGCAACTGGATATCAACCGCATAGGTACCAATGTTTCTGAACGGCCCTTCAGGCAACAGCACTTCGTGCTTGGCCAGTTCGACACCCGCCTCTTTCACTGCCTCTGCAATATCAATCGTACCGACAGAGCCAAACAGCTTGCCCTCGCCAGCGGACTTTCTGCTAACGGTCACAGCCACCTGGTTGAGTTTTTCCGCCCTTTCCTGTGCCTGGGCCAACGCTTCTGCCTGTGCTTTTTCCAGTTCAGCGCGCTGGGCCTCGAATTTTTCCACATTTTCCGGCGTCGCGTAGACTGCCTTGCCCTGTGGTATCAGGTAATTACGGCCGTAACCCGGTCTCACCCTGACTTTTTCACCCAGTTGTCCCAGGTTATGTATCTTTTCAAGCAATATAACTTCCATCAACACACCCTCATTTCTGAATAACGCGTAGTTTAATCTTCACCCGCCGAATTGTCATTTCGACGTGCGGGTATTTTTCTTAACAGGCTCGAATCCACCATGCCCAGGCAGGACAGAAACAAAATGACCTGTGGCAAGACAAACAGGAGCGCATATAGCCCGATGAGCCAGCCCCTGGACAGTTTCCTGGCCTCAACAAACCGGTGTGCCGCAGCCAGCCCCTGGAAAAAATAAAGAAACAACAGGAGCACCAGGATATCCATGACCAATGACCCCGGTGCTGCATGGCCCAGCAACAACAGGACAAAGCCCGCCAACACCACAAGCACCAGTAGGGGTGGCAGCCGTAGCTGGTGGAACTCTCTTCTGAAACCACCCTTATAGAACAGACTTGCCTGCCACCAGCGGCTGAATAACAGCGTGGACACCAGATTGACGAACAAGCCCGCACTCACCATGGCTGTCATGAACGGTGCCACGGAGGAGAGGCGCTGTGCCAATAGTGCCCGGCCTTCCGCCTGCAAAACCTGCTCCGCCCAGGTGCCCAGCCACTCGCTCCACCAGGCCGCAAGGTCGGGAATCATCAGGTGCATAATGACGACAAAAGCCAGGCTGAATCCCGATGCCGCCAGCAATAACCTGCCCTGGTCGGCCGTGACCCGCAGGACATTGGCACAAAACCAGGTGGGTATCCACACCCCTGTGGCCAGTACAACGGCCACCAGGGGATTTAACTTCATAGGCAAGGCTATCAGCGCAATAAGTAACATACTGCCGATGATTACTTGCAGGCCGGCTAAGGCATTAAGACGTAAGGTCACCAGCGCCGGCACTACACCGCTGCAGACATATGTAAACACCGGAAAAACAAGGCCTAGCAGGGTCAACAGGCTGGTAACAAAGACAGCCTGTAACCTGCCGGCAAGGATATATTTGCCCAGTTTCTGCATCATTGTCTCGTATCCCGCAAACACCACCACCTGATGTGCTACAGGTTTATGCTGTTTGATTTAACCATCAGCCCTGCGGCTGAATTCATCAACATTCAATCGTGAAAATTACTCGTGACTGTCGCAGTATGGGATTAATGCCAGGTAGCGGGCACGTTTGATTGCGGTAGCCAACTGCCGCTGGTAGCGGGCACTGGTGCCTGAAATCCTGCTTGGGACAATTTTGCCGGTCTCGGTAACATAGCTCTTTAATATGTGCAGATCCTTGTAATCAATTTCCTTGATGCCTTCGGCGGTGAACCTGCAATATCTTTTACGGCGAAAAAAGCGTGACATGATAATTCCTATCCTCTCAAGTTAACCTGACTAGTCCTGTTTGACAGTCTCAGCGTCGTCAACCGGTTCATCATCTGATTCATCATCCTCATCCTGCTCCGGCACATCGTCAGAAAACCGGCCCTCTTCTTCTTGCTCGGATGATTTCACCAGCGGAGATGGATCAGTGATGGCTTCGTCACGCTTGATAATAAGATTTCGTATGACGGCATCATTAAAGCGGAACGCACTGCTCAGTTCATCCAGGGTATTTGCATCACACTCGATATTCATCAAAACATAATGTGCCTTGTGAATTTTGTTGATGGGATAAGCCAGCTGACGCCGGCCCCAGTCTTCCAGCCTGTGAATAACGCCGCCGCTGCCTTCGATCATGGCACGATAGCGGTCAACCATGGCGGGAACCTGTTCACTCTGGTCCGGATGGACCATGAACACGACTTCATAGTGTCTCATTATTGAATCCTCTCGGTTTAAAGCCCCCCGGACAGTCCGGTGGAGCAAGGATAATGGAGGCGGCGATATTAATGCATGTCAGCGCGCCATGCAAATGTTCAGGCGCCGCCACGCCGCTGCCGCAGGGCCTCATAAAGACATACACCCGTGGCCACTGAGACATTCAGGCTCTCGACGATGCCCTGCATGGGGATGTTTACCAGCAGGTCACAATTGACGCGGGTATTTTCCCGTATACCGCTGCCCTCGGCCCCCATCACCAGGGCCAGGGGGCGGTTCAGGTCAGCATCGTAAAGGCTCAATTCTGCCTGGTCACTGGTCCCCACCACCCAGACCCCGGCCGCCTTCATCTGCCGCAATGCCCGGGCCAGGTTACTGACTTCAATGACTGTCAGGTTTTCCGCGGCACCACTGGCCACTTTTCTGACCGTGGCATTGACACCTACCGCACGGTCCTTTGGCAGAATCACGGCGCTGACACCCACCGCATCCGCTGTGCGCAGACAGGCTCCTAGATTGTGAGGGTCCTGAACCCCGTCTAGGACCAGAAACAACGGAAATGTCATGTAGGCATTAACCAACAGGTCTTCAAGGTCGGCCGTAGCAGTAGCCCGCTTCTCCATCTGTTGCCTGATGACAATACCTTGGTGGCGGCCGTATCCAGCCAGCTTGTCCAGCTCGTTCCTAGGTGCATACTGGACCGGTACTCCGCTGGCTGCCTCTAGCAGTTCCAGCATTGCCTTCGACCCTTTCTTGTCGTCCTGCACCCAGATCTCCAGTATGCTCTCGGGTGACTGAGACAGGGCATGCCTTACGGCATGCAGGCCATAGATAATGTCTGATGAATCTTTGGACATAAGGCTTTTGGTATCACAATTTAGGTATTAGGGATTAAAGATACTGATTATATAGTGATGGTCGCACCATAATGTTAGGCGACCATACCATAATAATTTCTATACCCTAATGCCTAACCACTTACCCCTTACTGATTATTATTCATTTCAAAATCGATCTTCTTGTCATCCAGGTCCACCCTTACCACCTTCACCCTCACGCGGTTACCCAGACGATAAACGTAGCCGGTCCGTTCTCCCCGTAAGCGGTGACCTATAGGGTCAAAATGATAATAATCATTGGGCAGTGAGGTAATATGAACCAGTCCCTCGACGAAGATATCATCCAGTTCCACGAATACACCGAACGATGTCACGCTGCTGATCGTGCCATGGAATTCATCACCCACCCGGTCCTGCATATATTGGCATTTATACCATTGCACGATCTCCCGCGTGGACTCGTCAGCCCGGCGCTCCGTCATTGAGCAATGGGTTGCATATACCTGCATGTCTTCATGCCCGTACCGGAAGCCGCCGGCTGATCCCTTCTTCAATAAATGGCGGATGGCCCGATGGACCAGCAGGTCCGGATAACGCCGGATCGGCGAAGTGAAATGGGTATAGGCCGGAAAGCCAAGGCCGAAGTGACCGGCATTGTCCGCACTGTAGACTGCCAATGGCAGGCTGCGCAGTAACACGGTTTCAATCAGGTGTCGATCATCACGCAGCTCAATTTTTTCCAGGAACACAGCATAGTCTTTCGCGGTCGGTTCTTCACTACCACCCAGCATCAGACCGAATTCCGCAAGAAACTCCCTCAGGTCATTGAGTTTTTCCTCCTTGGGCGTTTCGTGTATGCGATAGATGGCGGGTATCTCTTTTTCCAGAAGGAACCCGGCGGCGGCCACGTTGGCAGCCAGCATGAATTCCTCGATCAGTCGGTGGGCATCATTACGTTCATAGGCCGAGATATTCTGGATTATCCCCCGCTTGTTAAAACTGATTTTCGCCTCGGTAGTACGGAAATCAAGTACAGCATTGGACTGGCGGTGACTGTGCATCAATCGGAATAACGCATAGAGATTATCAAGCGCTGCAACGGTGTCTTTATAACGTTTGCGCAGCTCGCGGTCCTCATTGACGACCATGGCGGCAACCTCAGTATAGGTCAGGCGTGCCGCCGAGCGCATGACACCATCAAAGAAACGGGAACGCTTTACCCTGCCCTGCTTGTTAATGTGAAGTTCACAGACCAGGCAGAGGCGGTCAACATCGGGGTTGAGTGAACACAGCCCATTCGAGAGGACCTCAGGCAACATGGGGATCACCTGTTGCGGAAAATAGACCGAGTTGCCACGCTCTCTCGCCTCCTTGTCAAGGGCGGAACTTGGCTGTACGTAATGGGACACGTCGGCTATCGCCACCAGCAGCCGCCAACCATTCCCTTGGGGTTCGCAATAGACCGCGTCATCAAAATCGCGGGCGTCCTCACCGTCTATCGTAACCAGTGGCAGATCACGCAGGTCCTCGCGTCCTGCTTTGTCTGCATCAGCGATCTCCGTGCTGTATTTTTTGATCTGTTGTTTAATCTCTTTCGGCCATTCACTGGGGATTTCATAACTCTTGAGGGTAATCGCCACCGCGAGGTCCGCCGACATTTGCCGGCCAAGGATCTCTCTGATCCTGCCAACCGGCTGGTTGTGTACATCCGGCTGGGTGACGATTTCCGCGACAACATAATCCCCCGACCTGGCCTTGCCGGCCTCCGTTTCCGGGATCAAAATATCCTGGTTAATCCGCTTGTTATCCGGTGCCACAAAACCTACATGCCTTTCCCGGTAATACCGGCCCACCACCTGCTGGTTGCCCCGCTCAAGCACTTCAACCACCGAACCCTGGCGCCTGCCTCGCCGGTCTACGCCGGTCAGGTGTGCCAGGACTGTATCACCATGCAAGAGTCGCCGCATCTCCCTGGCCGACAGGAACAGGTCCTCGCCGCCATCCTCCAGCTTGAGAAAACCGTAGCCGTCGGGATGACCGATGACCCGGCCACGGATCAGGTCCATTTTTTCAACCAAGCCGTAACCTTCACGGCGGTTCTTGATGATCTGCCCGTCGCGCTGCATGGCATTGAGACGGCTTTCAAGGGCTGTGATGGCGACCGGGTCTTCAACTGCAAGTCCTTTGGCAATATGTTTCAGACTGCGCGGCCGGTTTTCCTCAGTCAGAAATCTGAGGATCGTCTCACGACCGGGGATCTCGACTTCGTATTCAGTACGGCGGGTTCTTTGCTTCTTTCTTTTGTACATTGACAATATATTGGTGGCTCGGTAAAGTCCGCCGTCTGTTTGCATCAGGCCGAGGTGGCGGAATTGGTAGACGCGCTAGCTTCAGGTGCTAGTGGGGGCAACCCCGTGGAGGTTCAAGTCCTCTCCTCGGCACCACTTCAGTGCGGCCTTTCAATCGTGGGTCAGTGATTTATCGGTAAACAGATAGTCTTTCAGTTCCTTGTCCAGCGCCGGATCCTGGCGTCGGATCCATTCCAGAACCATGGCGGCATGTTCCTTCTCTTCATCGCGATTATGCATCAATATACCACGCAATTCCTCATCCTTGCAGGCATTAACCCGCTGGTTGTACCAATCGACCGCTTCCAGTTCCTCCATCAGGGAAATGATCGCACGGTGCATGTCGCGGGTTTCATCGCTGAGTTCTTCTATGGGTTCATGGTAACCTTCATTCGCCATGGTCTTCCTCCTTTGATATTGGTTCTTTTATCAAGCCATTATTCCGGGTTTCAATTTTAATCTTGATATGCCTGTTGTTAAACGAGAAACAAAACACCATTATAAATACCATCATCACACTTGATATGAAAATGATATCCAGTGGTGACATTGAAATAAAACCATAGTTATAGTTTTTTTCCTGCCACTCCATACCGTGCCCGCTGAGATAAATATTAACAATAGCAAGGACTACTGCTGACAAAACACCGGTTCCTGCTGCAGCAAGCAGCCCCAGGATTATTGACCGGACTAATCTTAAAAACATGTATAGGCGTTACGCCTGTTATAACTAATCAAAAGGATTACGCAGAACAATGGTTTCTTCACGGTCCGGACCGGTAGATATCATATCCACAGGCGTCTCCGTGATCTCTTCAATACGCTTGATATATCGGCGGGCCGCCTCCGGCAGGTCATTGTATTTACGGATCCCCAGCGTGGAATCCTGCCATCCGGGAATCTCCTCGTAAACGGGCCGGCACTCGGCAAATTCATCGGCACCGGTAGGCGTCGTCTCCCGGGTCTCGTTATTACATTCGTAACCGGTACAGATCTGGATAGTCTCCAGGCCGTCAAGGACGTCAAGCTTGGTAATGCACAGGCCGGAAAGACTATTGATCTGCTTTGAACGCCTGAGGGCGACGGCATCGAACCAGCCACATCGCCGCGGCCGGCCCGTAGTTGCGCCGAATTCGTGACCCCGGCTGGCCAGGTGTTCCCCCATATCATCGAACAGTTCTGTCGGGAAGGGCCCGGAACCGACACGTGTTGTATAGGCCTTGGTAATGCCCAGGACATAATCAAAGTTCAGCGGGCCAACACCTGTTCCCGTTGCAGCTCCACCGGCCGTGGTATTGGATGAGGTCACATACGGATAGGTGCCGTGATCGACGTCCAGCAGCGTACCCTGTGCACCCTCGAACAGGGTATTGCCGCCGCCAACCTGGATTTGATAGAGCATTTCTGTCACGTCGGCGATCATGGGCCGGATCTCCTCGGCATAGGCCATGGATTCATCCAGCAGTGACTGAAAGTCCAGAGTCGCGGTCTTGTAAAAACGCTTCAGTACAAAATTATGGTAATCGAGGACTTCGCCCAGCTTTGCAGCAAACCGTTTACGGTGCATCAGATCACCCGCACGTAATGCGCGCCGGGCAATCTTGTCTTCATAGGCAGGACCGATGCCCCGGCCTGTCGTGCCGATAGCGGCATCGCCACGCGCCTTTTCCCTCGCCTGGTCGAGGGCGATATGATACGGCAATATCAGGGCACAGGCCTCACTAATGAAAAGCCGTTCACGTGCAGGGACCCCCTTATCCTCCAGCGTCCGAATCTCCTCCAGCAAGGCGGATGGGCTCAACACCACACCGTTTCCAATCAGGCACTTTACATCCTGCCTCAGAATTCCGGAGGGGATCAGGTGCAGAATGGTCTTGACCCCCTCTATGACTACGGTATGGCCTGCATTATGACCTCCCTGGAAACGGACAACGGCAGTGGTCTTTTCAGTCAGGAGATCGACGACCTTGCCCTTGCCTTCATCACCCCATTGAGTCCCAATAACGACTACATTTTTCCCCATGCCCGCTTTCGTCCTCTTGCGTGAGATAGAGTGGTATTCTTTTTTTTGGAAGGAATTATAATTTGACCACCTGCCAGCGGCCTTCTTTTAACATCAGCTTGCGACCACAGCCCATCTGCTTGGCCGTGGCCTTCTGTCCCGGCAAGGCCCGGACCACGATCTCGCCCTTCTTCCTGAGTGCCGCAATTTTCCTGTTCAGCTTTTCATCTTCCCTGGCCGGGGCCAGGATAGCCGATTGTTCGTTGCTTGCCTGTTTGCCAAACAACATCAATGTCTTGATATCCGTGCTGAAACCCGTGGCAGGCCGTGACCTGCCGAAGGCCGCACCGATCGCATCATAACGACCACCGAAGGCAATCCCCTGGCCACTACCCGGGACAAAGGCTGTGAACACGATACCGGTGTGATAGTGATAACCGCGTAACTCGGCCAGGTCGAAATACAATGGTGCATCGGACACGCGTTTCTGCACCAGCCCCGCCAGTGTTTTCAGTTCCTTCAAACAGCGTTTGATCGCCGGGCTTACGGCAGCCAGTTTCCTACTGGCCTCGGCTAGCAGGCTGCTGTCACCGCAGGCATTGATGAGAAACTGCAACATATCGCCCGTCTTCTTCGGCAATGACCACTGTCTTATCAAACCGGCCAGCTCTGACGCAGCCTTACGTTGCAGGGCACTGAATAGCTCTGCTTCCTGCGCTTCATCCAGGCCAGTTGACTTAACGATCGCTTCAAAGATACCGACATGACCAAGGTCTATATGAATATCTTCCACTCCCGCCAGTTTCAATGTTTCCAGCATCAGGCACAGGCTTTCCGCCTCGGCTTCCAGACCGGCATGACCGTAAAGCTCTGCACCGACCTGCAGCGGGCTTCGGCTGCCACCACTATTTTCGGGACGGGTATGCAATACCGTCCCCAGGTAACACAAACGGTTTGGCACATCGCGTTTCAGATTATGCGCATCAATACGGGCGACCTGTGGTGTGGTATCTGCACGTATGCCCATCATCCGGCCACTTATCTGGTCGGTGAGCTTGAAGGTCTGCAGATCCAGGTCCTTGCCCGTACCGGTCAACAGGGAATCCAGGAATTCCACCATTGGCGGCATCACCAGTTGATATCCCCAACTACGATAAAGGTCGACGATCCGACGGCAGAGGTCCTCAAGTTGTCCTGCCTGGGGCGGCAGGATCTCCTCGATACCCTCGGGAAGTAACCAGCGGTTTTGTGTCACCATTTAATTCACCAGATATAAAAGCAAAACACCACACAGCATACTGCTCAGACCAATGACGCGCAGGGTATGATCATCCATCTGTGCAACGAGTATGATCATACGACGCAGGGCACCGGGATTGATAAACGGTGTTATCCCCTCGATGACAAGGACCAGTGCCAGGGCCGTCAGGATATCCTGCCACATCCTAGCACTCCCCTCTCCTGACCCGCCCCTGACATAAAAAATCCGGGGCATCCCCCGGATTCTTTTTCCAGTTCGGGCAGTTCCCCAAGCTTAAAAGTCTACGCATTGATGACCAGCATGCATACCGCAGTTTTACTTGCCGCGTGGATTATTAAAGTATTTAAAAAAGTCTGAATCAGGTTCCAGCAGCAAGATGTTGTTCCCTTCGGAAAAACTGTTCTTATATGCGGTCAGACTGCGATACAGTGAGTAAAATTCCTCGTTCTTGCCAAAGGCCCGGGCATAGATCTCTGTTGCCTTGGCATCGCCCTGGCCGCGTATGGTCTCTGCATCCTTGTAGGCATCGGCCAGGATGACTTCGCGCTCACGATCGGCTGCAGCCCTTATTCTTTCCGCTTGTTCTGCGCCGCGTGCCCGAAAGTCCTTGGCAACCCGGTTACGTTCGGCACGCATACGCGCATACACCGAATTACTGACCTCCGAGGGAAGATCGATACGCTTGGTACGAACATCGACGACCCTGATCCCGAGCTCATTTTCCAGACTGGAAGTGGATTCCGTAACGATATTCAGGATCTCGGTTCTTTCACCTGCTACCACTTCCTGCACGCTGCGCGCGCCGAATTCGTCACGCAGGGCCCTGTTGATACGCGCCTCAAGCCGGTTATTGGCAGTATAGATATCTCCCTGGGTTGCAGTGTAGAACTGCTTGACGTTTGCAATCCGCCATTTGATGAAATAATCCACCAGTACGTCTTTCTTTTCCTCGGTTAGGAATCGCTGTGCTTCCTTGTCGAGATTGAGTAACCGGTTTTCAAATTTCTGGATGGTATTTACAAACGGGATCTTGAAGTGCAATCCCGGGCCGATATCCGTTTTCTTGATCTCCCTGAACTGGAACATGATCGCTTGTTCCCATTGGTCAACCTTGTACAGACAGGTCGATGTGCCAATAACAAGGATAATTGCCAGGATAAGTATTCTTACTAACATGGTTATCTGGCCCCCCTTGTCCTGTCACCGTAAGTCCCGGACGGACCCGATTCTGCTGTGCCAGGTGACTCAGTCTGGTACTCACGTGACGTGGATGGCTGATTACCTCTCTGACTGCTTTCCATAATCTTGTCTATAGGGATATACATCAGGTTATTCGTACCATCGGTATCCATGAAGACCTTGCTGGTATTGCTGAGTACTGACTCCATGGAATCGAGATAGAGTCGTTCACGAGTTATATCAGGCGCCCTCTGATATTCAGCCAGCAATTGTTCAAAACGATTGGCCTCACCCTCAGCCCTGGCAATCACCCTGGCTTTATAGGCATTGGATTCTTCCCGCAGTCTTGCTGCCGCACCACGCGCCTTTGGAATAATATCATTGCGGTAGGCCTCGGCCTCGTTGACCAGGCGTTGCTCGTCTTCCCTGGCCTTGATGGCATCATCAAAAGCAGCCTTGACTTCATCCGGTGGTTTGGCCGCCTGCATTTCGACACCCAGGATCAGGATGCCCGTTTGGTAATCATCCATAATCTGCTGGATCACCTTTAACTGGCTTTGCGCCACCTGGCTACGCCCTTCGGTCAGGACAAAATCCAGTTTGCTTTTGCCGATGATTTCACGCACGGCGCTTTCCGCCGCCTGGTGCAATGTAGCTTCAGGTGAATAGACATTAAAACGGTAGGCATGTGGGTCGTTGATTCGCCATTGCACCGCAACTTCGACATCGACAATGTTTTCATCTCTGGTCAACATGGTGGACTTGTGGGTCACCGACCTGACCTGGCCGACGTTCACAATAATCACTTCTTCAATCGGCCGCGGGAACCGGAAATTAAGACCGGGTTGCAGGGTGGCCACGTGTTTACCAAAACGCAGGACGATACCGCGTTCCCGTTCATCTATGGTATAGGTCATATCCACCAAAACCAGGATGGCAATGCCCAGCAGGACCAGTATCCATATAAACGAGGACCTGTCATCACGTGGGGCGCCAGGACCCCGACGTCCAAACAATCCTCCGAATCCTTTTTGCATCTTGCGTACTATTTCATCCAGATCCGGTGGGCCATCGGGATTATTACCCCGGTTTCCCCAGGGATCCTTACCGTTACCACCAGATGAATCATTCCAGCCCATTAAGTTGACTCCTGTTTGATCATTATGTTTTTACACCGTCCGGGGCCCGGATCGTGCTGCGGCAGACAGTATCATTGTAAACCGATATCTTCCAGTCCCGATTCACGACACAAGGCAGACAGGCGCGGAGTTTCCATAGTGACCTCCATCAGCCAGCCGCCCTGCTCATCTGTCTCTTCATGACAGACTGCGCCAAGGTCAAATAAATGTGCCCGCAATTTCCCTGCCGTTGCTGGCAGATATAATGAATGTCGCTGTGCCCTGGCCAGCAAAAATTCCCGGATACCGGTGCATAACAATTCTATACCGTGGCCCGTTCTTGCCGATAACCAGATACGCCGCGGCAAGCCATTTTCCCCATACTCTATCCGTGCATCCTGCCCCTCGATATCAATCTTGTTAAAGACTTCTATTTGCGGAATATCCTTTGCGCCAATCTGGTGAATTACTTCATTTACCTGATCAGCATGCGCGTAGCGCTCGCTGTCACTGGCATCAATTACGTGTAATAACACATCGGACTGTCGGACCTCTTCCAGTGTGGCATGAAATGCCTCTACTAGATCATGCGGAATATGGCGAATAAAGCCTACAGTATCGGAGACGATAACGGGCATTTCCGGCGCCACTTCAAAGCGCCGCAGGGTCGGGTCCAGGGTGGCGAACAACTTATCTGCGGAATAGACCGAGGCACCAGTGAGACAGTTGAACAATGTTGATTTACCTACATTGGTATAACCCATCATGGAAATGAGGGGAATATCTGAATTCTGCCTTTTCTTCGCGCCCTGTTGCCGCTGGGATCTGACCTTCTCCAACCGATAATGGATCGTCTTGATTCGTTTGCCGATCAGACGTCGGTCCGTTTCCAGCTGGGTTTCACCCGGCCCACGCAGGCCGATACCACCCTTCTGCCTCTCCAAGTGGGTCCATCCGCGGATCAGACGTGTCGAGAGATGCTGCAACTGGGCCAGTTCAACCTGAAGTTTGCCCTCATAACTGCGTGCCCGCTGGGCAAAGATATCCAGGATCAGTTCAACCCGGTCGATGACCCGGCAATTGAGCGCCTGTTCCAGGTTACGCTCCTGACCGGGACTAATGGAATGGTTGAAGATAATGATATCGGCTGTGTGCAGTTCAGCTGCCTGTTTAATCTCCTCAAGCTTGCCTTCGCCGATAAAATAGCGCGGATTGGGAACCGTTTTCTTACAACTTATGGTCGCAACCGCCTCAAGGCCCGCCGATGCAACGAGTTCGATGAATTCCCCCTTGTCTTCATTAAACTCTGTGGTCTGGAAATCAATATGGACCAAAACAGCACGCGTGCTGTTATCGCGGGGCTCAGTCAATAGCCGGATACCTGCATGTTATGAAATTACTGAATTTCTGCGCCGCTGTCTTCATCCATTCTGGGCATCTTTACATTCCGGCTCGGGACAATGGTTGAGATGGCATGTTTATAAACCAGTTGACTCACGGTATTCTTCAACAGGACCACGAATTGGTCAAAGGATTCGACTTGGCCTTGTAACTTGATGCCATTGACCAGATAAATCGAAACCGGAACCCTTTCCTTACGCAATGCGTTTAAAAATGGATCCTGTAGTGTGTGCCCCTTACTCATCAGGATACTCCTTATTATTTATTGTTATAAATTAAGATACTGCTGTTTAAAGACATCAAATTTGTAATTATAACCTGCATTATATTACCTTTTTGCAGATTTTATATCTTTACTAATCAAGTGTTTATACAACTCAGCCTGAATATTACCCCCTAAGGCATCAAACCAAGTGGCATTTTGCTCTCGCCTGAGCCAAGTTAGCTGCCGTTTGGCCAATTGCCGCGTTGCAACAACAGCATGCACCTTCATCTGCTCATAATCAAGTGTTCCCTCAAGATATTGCCATACCTGACGGTAACCGACCATACGCAGGGCCGGCATCCTGGCATTGAGGTCTCCACGCCGATAAAGTCTTTCCACCTCTTCCACCAACCCTGCCCCCAGCATCTGTTCAAACCGCAGGGCTATACGCTCATGCAGGACCTCACGGTCTGACGGGGCAACCACCGCCTTGATGATGCGGCAGGCCAACGCTTCCCCTGAATCATCCTGGTGAAAGGCACTCAGGGGCCTGCCAGTTTGTTCATAGACTTCCAGGGCGCGGAGGATCCTCTGGGGATCGTTGGGGTGAATGCGCCGGGCGGTAACAGGGTCAATATCCGTCAACCTGTTGAATAGGCTGGCAAGGCCCTGCTCCCTGGCCTCCGCTTCCAGCCTCAGCCTGGTCCCCGGGTCGGCCGCCGGCATATCAGACAAGCCCTGTTCCAGGGAACGGAAATACAATCCTGTTCCCCCGACCAGCAGCGGGATCCGGCCACTGGCCTGGATAGCAGCGATTTCGCGGCGCGCATCTTCACAAAATCGGGCGGCCGAATAACTTTCATACGGCTCGCAGACATCAATCAGCCGATGCGGGACCTCCTCCAGGACTGCCTTTGAAGGCTTGGCAGTCCCGATATCCAGTCCGCGATATACCATCGCGGAATCGACACTGATCACCTCCATGGGCAGTCTCCGGCACAATTCAACCGCCAATTCAGTCTTACCACTGGCCGTCGGCCCCATCACGAAAACAACCGACGCCATTTCAGAACAGGGCCTTAAGATCAGTCAAGGTAAGATGCCGGAAAACCCGATAAAATTCCCTTGTCGGGACCATTGACTTGATCGTGTTCAGTTCATTTATCAATTGGTCCGATTCACTGGCCGATAACTTTTGTGACGCGGCATCATTGGCGTGGGTTGAAAATGCATTTATCAGCTTTTCCGCCAAGCCGGATGATTGCGGGTGATGTCTCAGGAGATCCATAGTGTCCCGGAACAGACTGACGGCATCTGCATCGGTGAGCCTTGATGGCAGCCCCCGTATCATGACGGAATCGGGTGCATCCTGATCAACCTGCAGGCCCAATGATTCCAGCAATTCTCTATGATTCTCCAGTAACTGCTGCTCACCTGGTTTGACCTTGACTGACAACGGAACCAGTACCGGCCGTATCTTGATCCTGTTGTTACCGTAATCATCCAGCAGGCGGTATCTTAATATGAGCTTCCGTGCGGTATGGATATCGACGAGATTCAGCCCGTCATCATCTTCCACCAGCAGGTAACGGCCTTTTATCAACAACGACTGCCCGGCAACGGCCAGCTGTTCTCCGATACCCGAGTAATAGGAACTGGTGATCTCTCTGACGGTAGCCGGCAGATCTTCATTGGTTGCCGTATCCTTGCCAGAATGGCCATGAGTTGTATCAAGCGCCCGCGCAATGACAGCCTGCATAAAATCGAATACACGGCGTGTATCTCTGAAACGTACTTCATACTTGGTCGGGTGAACATTGATATCGACATCTGAAAGCCCGGTTTGTAGATAGAGGACATAGGCCGGATACCTCCCAGGATATATATACTCTTGGCAGGCGGCCCGAATTGCATGCTGGACCATGCGGTCCCGGATAATCCTGCCATTTAGATATATGTATTGCTGATCTGTCTGGCTGCGAGCCGCCGCAGGCAAGCCCATCCAGCCGAATAATGAAATATTACCTGCCTGCTGATTTACCATAACCGCCTGCCGGTAAAATGACTTACCCAGAATCTGCTGCACCCTTTGTTCGGGACAGTGGACATGCTTGACGAGCTGGAAGACTTGACGCTGGTTGTGTAACAGCCGCAGTGAAAGGTCAAACCTGCTTAATGCGATACGCTTGACCAACTCAAGGATATGCAAAAATTCTGTTTTTTCACTGCGCAGGAATTTCTTTCTGGCCGGCATATTGTAAAAAAGATGATGAACCTCGGCGGTCGTTCCTGGGGGATGCGCCGCTGGCTGCAATACCGGCTCTTTGCCTGATCCTAGTTCTAATGTGGTCGCATGGGGGGCATCAGCCTCGCAACTGGTCAGGCTGAATCGTGAAACTGCAGCGATACTGGCCAGAGCCTCGCCACGAAATCCTAGGGTGGCTATATCTGTCAGGTCTGCATCATCTTCCAACTTGCTGGTCGTATGCCGGTCCACGGCGAGCGCCAGATCATCAGCATGTATACCCCGACCATTATCCGTCACACGGATCAAGCGGCTGCCGCCGGCTTCGATCTCGACAGTGACAGTATCCGCACCGGCATCCAGACTGTTTTCAAGCAATTCCTTGACCACAGAGGCCGGCCTTTCGATAACCTCACCGGCTGCAATCCGGTTAATCAGGCTATCCGGTAATTTGTGAATTCTATGGAGGGGATCAACAACATGCATGTTGCCTATAATACGGCAGCAGGCGGCGGGGTTATAGCCGCCCTTCAGTAATTAACTGTCACTCGGGATGGTGAGCGTCTGACCTTCCTTGATCATATCTGTCTTAAGGCCATTATGATCACGTAACTTCTGTGTGCTGACCTTGTATTGTGCGGCAATGGTTGAAAGCGTGTCGCCGCGAGCGATTACATGTTTACGCGGCACCCTGCGCATAGCAATCAGGGTATTGTCGGGGGCATGCTCGTAAAAATAACCGCGCAGGCCTGTGAGTATTGCCCTGGCCAGTTTGTCCTGGTAACTGCTACTAAGCAGCTTTTTCTCTTCAACAGGATTTGAAATATAGGCCGTCTCTACCAGCAGAGATGGAATATCGGGTGATTTGAGCACGGCAAAACCGGCAGATTGCACTTCACGCTTATGGACCTTGCCGATTCGCTTCAGGCCACCCAGCACGCGGTCAGCCACATCGATACTCGCCTCTAGGCTGGCTGTCTGGGACAGGTCGAGCAACACGGAGGCAAGCATATCGTCCTTGACATCCAGGCTCACACCACCGATGAGGTCAGAGGCATTTTCCTGTTCTGCCAACCAGCGGGCGGCCTCACTACTGGCACCGCGCTGGGAGAGGATATAAACGGATGAACCATGGACGCGGGAATCCTTGAATGCGTCCGCATGGATGGATATGAACAGGTCCGCCCTGGCTGCTCTCGCCTTCTCAATCCGATTACGTAACGGTATGAAATAATCACCTTCGCGGATCAGGACAGCCTTCATACCGTATTCCTGATCCACCAGCCTTGCCAGACGCCGTGCAATCTGCAAGACAACATCCTTTTCACGGACACCTTTGGGACCCCTTGCCCCAGGGTCTTCGCCGCCGTGCCCTGCGTCAATAGCGATTACAACATCACGCGCCTTTTGTGGCGTTTTATTGACCGACACCCTCTCAAGTGCCTCGCGGCTTGCAGGGTCATATAAATCAATCACCAGCCGGTGACCATACTGCTGATTGGGGGGCAGCAGAAAGCTTTTGACCTCTATCTTCTGTTTAAGATCAAGGACGATACGAAGATCGTTTTCGTTGTGAACGCCATTGCGCACCAACTTGAGGTATTTATCGGCCTGTGTCGGCTGTGCCGGTGACTTGACTAATCTTGCATCAGGGATATCGATAACGACCCGTCCCGGATTGACCAGCTCCTGCAGCTTATGCTCTACCGGCCCGGAGATATCAAAGACAACGCGGGTGTTGTCCGGCGCCGCCCAGATACGAATATTTTCCAGCCGCACCTGCCCGGCCCAGACAGGGAGACTCAAACACAACATCACTGTAAGCCAGAGGAAACGCATAGGATCCACTCAAATTATTTTTACTGACCCTTTAACTAATTAGCCGTTATATAAATAATTTCAAGTTTTTCCTAGAAAATCAATATATATTGTTGTTTTCTATGTTAATTAGTAGTGTCATTCAGTCCCTCTACTGCATCCAGCAATTCCTGTCCTTGGGGACTGTGGGCCTGTAATTCCGCTTCCCGCGCTTGCCCGTTAATCTGGATGCGGATTAGGAGGTCAGGTTTACCTAACAACGCCCCGCCCCTTTCCGGCCATTCCACCAGGCATATCGAACGGCCGTCGAAATAATCCCTGAGGCCGATACCTTCCAGTTCCTCATCTGAATTAATCCTATATAAATCAAAATGATAGAATGTTTTTCCAGCGATCTCATAGGGTTCAACCAGGGTATAGGTGGGGCTTTTCACGGTGCCCTGATAGCCAGCCTGACGCAGGAAGCCACGGACAAAGGTCGTCTTACCGGCCCCCAGTTCCCCTTGCAGGAACAGGCAGGTCCCCGGTTCACACTGCGCTGCCAGGCGAGCGGCTAGGGCCTCCATCGCCTCGGCCGTCGGGATCCTCAGTTGCATTTCAAGGGTTCACCAAACGGCGTAATTCAGGCAACAGGTCGGTAGCCAACATCCCCCTTTCACCGTCCAGCGCTGTTGCGTCTCCCGCCAGGGCGTGCAGATGCACACCGAGGCAAGCGGCATCCACAAGGGACAGGCCTTGTGCAATCAGACCGGCGATCACACCGGTCAGCACATCACCCATCCCGCCGCTCGCCATCCCGGGATTGCCAGCCGGGCAGGCGGCGATCTCCCCGTTCCTATCGGCTATCAGCGTCCCGCTGCCCTTCAATACGGTGATGCCACCAAATTTTTCCTGGATCGCACGTACAGCAGCAAATCGATCGGCCTGTATCTCGGCATTCGTGGTCCCCAATAACCGGGCTGCCTCGCCGGGGTGCGGTGTCAGAACCCAGTGATCACGATGTGACGGCTCCGCCGCCAGCAGGTTCAAGGCATCAGCGTCTACAATCAAGGGGATACTGCTCTCCAGCACTTTCGCCATCAACCCCAGGGACCAATCGGTCTGGCCAAGACCGGGCCCAACGGCGATTGCGTTACACCGTGCAAGTAACGGGTTCAGGTCGGAGACCTGGCTAATCCCATGGGCCATGACCTCTGGTCTGGCCAGGCTGATTAGCGGTGCATGATCAGTGGCCGTTGCAACACTGACCAGGCCTGCGCCAACCCGGCCGGCCGCCTCGGCGGCCATGCGTGCTGCACCAGCAAAACCCGGAGCGCCCCCGACGATCAATACGTGACCGAAGTGCCCCTTGTGCGAGTCAGCTGGGCGTCGTGGCAGTAGTTTTATCAATTTTTGGAAATTCAGCAGGCGTGAGGCCGGCTTGATTTTATCCAACAAGTCCTGTGGAGCATCGAGGTTACTGAAGATGATCCTGCCACTACACGCTGGTCCATGGCCGGTAAACATCCCCTGCTTGAGACCGATAAAACTGCAACTTGCCGCCGCCCGTATGGCGGTGCCCATCACGGCACCGGTATCGGCATTCAGGCCGGAAGGGATATCGACTGCGAATAGGGGGATGTCCAGGGCATTCAGTTCATCAATAACCCGGGCAAGTTCACCACTGACCGGCCTGTCCAGGCCGGTGCCAAGAATGGCATCGACCAGCAGATCGGTTTGCGACGGCGTTGCATAGGCGGCCAAGGTAACTCCTAACTCGGCGGCCCGGTCAGCAGCCATTTTCGCATCACCCTTTAATTCCCCCGGTGGTTTCACGTGCAGGCATTGCACCTTGTAACCCGCCTGGTGGGCAAGACGGGCAATCACGTAACCATCACCGCCATTATTCCCGCCACCGCAAACGACGGTGATGTGACGGGCATCCGGCCACAGGACCTGAATCGTTGAAAAGGCTGCTGTGCCGGCGCGTTCCATCAGGTCAATACCGGGGATCTGGCCCTCTTCAATCACAATCCTGTCGAGTTCCCTGACCTGCCCGGACCGATAGAGTTTTGATGGAAGTGGCTGACTCATCCCTGATCCAACTGGCGAGGTTTGAAAAATTTTTCCCGGTAAAAACGTAGCTCGTCTATGGAGTCACGTATATCAGCCAGGGCCAGATGAGAGGGTTCCTTTACAAACAACGGTTCATCCGGATACCAACGCTTGGCAAGTTCTTTGATCGTACTGACATCCAGATTGCGGTAGTGAAAATACTGTTCAAGGCGCGGCATCAGGCGGTGCATAAACCGGCGGTCCTGGCAGATACTGTTGCCACACATTGGCGAGGCCTTGGGGGGAAGATACTTTTCCAGGAAAGCCAGGGTCAACTCCTCGGCATCCCGCGTCGTATAATGGCTGTTCAGGACCCGTTCAGTCAGGCCGGATTTACTGTGCTGTTTGGTGTTCCAGTCATCCATGGACTGCATGATCTCCGGTTGCTGATGAATTGCAATCACCGGTCCTTCTTCAAGTATCGACAACTGGCTGTCGGTAACGATAGTGGCGATTTCAATGATATAATCATTGTCCGTATCCAGACCCGTCATTTCGAGGTCTATCCAGATCAGGTTGTCAGGTGATTGGGTCATGGCCTGCCTTTTTTATTTGAACTTGGCGTATTCTAGCAACATACCATAATTATCTGTTAGGGTAATAAAAACATAAACTTGGATGAACAATAGATGAATGTTTTCACCTATATCTTTTTGGCCGCGTTGTTTCTGAGCATTGGCTTGCAATATTTTCTTGGACTAAGGCATATCCGGCATGTCCGCCGGCACCGCCAGAGCGTACCCCAGGCATTCAGTGATAATATTCCGCTGGATGCCCATCAGAAGGCTGCAGACTATACCCAGGCCAAGGTCAGGTTCGGGCTCCTGGAACTGGCTGTGACTACGGTGATCTTACTGGCCTGGACCCTGGGCGGGGGACTGCAGGCCCTGGACAGCTTCATCCGTGGCCTTGAATTGCCGGTTCTTTGGACCGGGACCGTGATCATCCTCTTGTTTATCGCCATATCGGCGCTGCTTGACCTGCCACTGGCCTGGCTGCGCACCTTCAGAATCGAGGCAAGATTCGGATTTAACAAGTCCACAATTGGTATCTTTATCACGGACCTCATCAAGCAGGCCATCATCGGTCTGCTAATTGGTACCCCCATGATCCTGCTGGTTCTTTGGATCATGAAATCGAGCGGCAGTCAGTGGTGGCTATATGTCTGGCTCACCTGGCTGGGCTTCAGCCTGTTCATGATGTGGGCCTACCCGGCCTTCATCGCCCCGTTATTCAACAAGTTCAGACCGCTTGAAAACCAGTCACTGAAAGAACGGATTGAAAACCTGCTTACACGGAACGGCTTTACCAGCAAAGGAATCTTCGTGATGGACGGTTCCACCCGCTCCACCCACGGCAATGCCTATTTTACAGGCCTCGGCGCCAACAAACGCATCGTCTTCTTTGATACCCTGATCGACGAACTCAGCCCTGACGAGATCGAGGCCGTGTTGGCACATGAACTGGGCCATTTCAAATGCAACCATATTCGCAAGCGGATCATCACCCTGGGATTGGTATTTTTTATCGGGCTCGCACTGCTGGGTTACCTGATCGATATGCCCTGGTTTTACCGGGGACTGGGGGTTGAACAACCATCAAACCATATCGCGCTGATATTGTTTGTGTTGATTTCACCAGCCTTTACAGTCTACCTGCAACCGGTTTTCTCGTTTATTTCACGGCAGCATGAGTTCGAGGCCGATGATTTTGCCGCGGCACAGGCCCAGACCCGTAACCTGATCCAGGCGCTGGTCAAGCTTTACAAGGAAAATGCCAACACCTTAACACCGGACCCCTGGTACTCGGCCTTTCATGATTCACACCCGCCAGCACCTATCCGGATTTCCCACCTGACTGCCAAGACGGCATGAGTCCGGTTAACACAGGCATGCTGCTGGGGCTGCTGCTGGCCTGCCAGAACGTTATTGCCAGCGAAGATATAACAGGAAAACAACTGCATGATCAGCATTGCGTTAGCTGTCACAGCCCGGATATCTATACGCGCCCAGACAGCATGATCCATTCCTACCGTGACCTGACGGAACGGGTGAGGCTATGTGAACTCTCGAATGAGCTGACCTGGTTTGATGAAGAGGTCGAAGCGGTCGTGGACTATCTGAACTCCACGTACTACCGGTTCGGAAAAGAATAGCGTTCGCTGGCTAGAATTCGCGCCTGCCTGCCAGGGCATGGAGTATGGTATTACTGCCAACATATTCCAGTTCGCCACCCATCGGCACGCCGTGGGCGATGCGCGTGACCCTGAGTTGGCGTTTCTTGACCATCTCGCCGATATAATGCGCCGTCGCCTCGCCCTCGACCGTGGTATTGGTAGCCAGGATCACCTCCTTGATCTCACCTTCATCCAATATGGCGGAGAGCCTCTCCAAACCCAGTTCCTCCGGCCCGATACCGTCCAGCGGCGAGAGGTGTCCCATGAGCACAAAATACAGGCCCTGGTATTCCGCATCCTCAATGGCATAGACGTCCGCCGGGCTTTCCACCACGCAAAGCAGGGAACGGTCCCGCCTGTTACTGGCACACAGCGGACAGATATCCGTCTCACTGAATGTCCGGCAACGGTTACAGTGTCCGACCTTATCCATGGCTTCGCCCAGGGCAGTAGCCAGCCGGAGGCCGCCCTGACGGTCCCGCTGTAATAGGTGGTAGGCAATGCGCTGGGCCGATTTTCTGCCTATACCTGGCATGCAGCGCAGGGCTTCGATAAGTCGGTCCAGTGCAGTGGGTTCAGTCATCCGCGATCGGGTTTACCCGGTGATGGGAAATTAAAAAGGCAGCTTGATGCCCGGGGGCAAGCCCATGCCACCGGCCAGGCCGGACATCTTTTCCTGGGTGGCCGTTTCAACCCGGCGGTTTGCATCGTTCACTGCCGCTGCCACCAGATCTTCTAGCATTTCCTTGTCGTCACCCAGCAAGGAAGGGTCGATCTCGATCTTTTTGACGTCATGTCGACCAGTCATGATGACCTTGACGAGGCCGGCACCTGACTGGCCGGTAACTTCCATATTGGCAATCTCTTCCTGCGCCTTCTGCAGGCCTTCCTGCATCTTCTGGGCCTGCTTCATGATATTACCCAAACCACCTTTCATATCAGTTTGTTTCCTCCTGCCGGGTTGATGGCTCTGAAGCCGGGCGAATTGATGACTTGTCCACCACAGCATCAAACATGTTCTCGAGTGATTTAATCGTAGGATCGCTTTCAATGGCCTGCTCAGCCACCCGCTGCCTTTCCCGTTCTTCTCGGGTCCTTGTCTCGGCCGGTGTTTCCTTATCCGGTTCCTCGATGCTGATCCGTATCTTGATATTTTCGCCGAAGCGCGCCTTGAGTGCGGTAAACAGGCGTTCTTTCTGGGTCGCATTCAACAGGTGTTCCTTGTCAGGCGACAACACCAGGTGAATGAGTTCACCACTATGATCTTTCAGGCTGCAATGCCCGGCGAGTTCCCTCACCAGTCCTGCCAGAGCCATCTCGTCAATAATATTCCGCCATTCGAGCGAATCTATGTCCTCTTTGCCCGTTTCCGACCCCTTTGGGGAAGGACTGGCCAATTTATCTGTGGCATGTTCCGCTGTGTTGCCCTGGCCTTCTGCCGGCAACGGGGCGGAACCCTGCGGCATATTCGTCTCGGCATCATCTTGGCTCACGGCAGGCGCCGGACTGAAGGCCAGCATCCTGATCAGCACCATCTCAAAACCACTGCGCAGGTCAGGTGCAATGGCTAGGTCGCGCCGGCCATTCAGGGCTATTTGATAATAGAGTTGTACGTCTTCGCGGCTTGCCTCTCGGGCGAATCGTTGCAAGGACTCGTCCGTGTTTTCCTGTGCGTCTTCTCCCAGCAACTGGATCACGGCGATCTGCTGCAATAGACCGAGCAACTCCACCAGCACGGCATCATAGTCCGGACTATGCTGCGCCATGTTTTCCACCAGATTCAAAACCTCGCGCCCATCTTTAGCAATCAGCGCATCAAGCAGCGCCGTAAGATCAAGGCTGTCTATGGTCCCCAGCATGGCCCTGACCTGTGCCTCCTCCAGCTTTCCGCCGCCGAAGGAAATAGCCTGGTCCAGCAGGCTCAAGGCATCGCGCATGCTGCCTGCGGCAGCGACGGCGATCAGGTGTCTGGACACCGCATCATTTTCAATGCCTTCTTCGTCAAGTATCCGTTCCAGTTGGCCTTCGATTTGGTCGATGCTGAGGAGCTTGAGATTGAACTGCAGGCAACGCGAGAGGATCGTTACGGGGATCTTCTTCGCCTCGGTGGTTGCCAGCAGAAACTTCACATGTGGTGGAGGCTCTTCCAGGGTTTTCAACAGGGCATTAAAACTATGGTTAGAAAACATGTGGACTTCATCGATCAGGTACACTTTGTAGCGGCCTGTTGACGGGGCATATTGAACATTGTCCATGAGGTCACGCGTCTCATCGACCTTGGCGCGGGATGCAGCATCCACCTCGATGAGGTCCACAAACCGTCCCTCATCAATACTGACGCAGGCGGAGCACTGTCCGCAGGGTGTAGAACTGACGCCCTGTTCACAATTAAGGCACTTGGCCAGGATGCGGGCCAGCGTGGTTTTTCCAACACCGCGGGTACCGGTAAAGAGATAGGCATGATGCAGCCGGTCGTTGTCCAGGGCATTGGTCAATGCCTGCAGGACATGGGCCTGTCCAACCATATCGGCGAACGATCTGGGCCGCCATTTTCTCGCTAGAACCTGGTAACTCATGCTACAGAAATATCAAACCTGCTCTGGTCTTGAATGGATATCCCGAATCCGGACAGGCACTGTCCGGGGATCCTGATCATACATGGATTTTCATTGTACTGCCCGCCCTCAGGGAGACAGAAATGGAAACTGGGTGGCGGCCCATACCCGCCTGACCCCGGCACCCGCAGCCATTGTTACCGCTGCTCCCTTCCGGGCCTGACGGGGTTCACAACTTCGCGTCGCGGGGGGACCGGCACAGGCCACCAATGAGGTGTGGATAGTAGTATTAAACCGGCGAGAGAACAAATCTGCTTATTACAGGGATCTGTAATCCCGGAATAACTATTCCATGTTATGCAAGCGCGGCCTGTGCCGCGGCCAGCCGCGCGACCGGCACCCTGAATGGCGAGCATGATACGTAGTCCAGTCCCGCATTATGCAGGAACCTGATCGAACTGGGCTCACCCCCATGTTCTCCGCAGAGACCGCATTTCAGTGACTTTTTAACTGATCGGCCCTTTTTAACCGCCATTGTGACCAGTTGGCCCACGCCCGTTGTGTCCAGATACTGGAAAGGACTTCTTTCGAGTATGTGGTTATGAATATAGTCAGGGAGGAAACTGTTGATATCATCCCGGCTGTAACCCAGTGTCATCTGGGTAAGATCGTTGGTGCCAAAACTGAAGAAGTCGGCATGATTTGCAATCTCATCAGCTGTTAATGCGGCCCTGGGGATCTCAATCATCGTTCCTATCGCAATATTCAATTTGCGTTTATATCCTTTTGCCTTGCATACCGTACTTATTGTTTCACTGACCTGCTTATGAAGGATTTCCAGTTCCTTTTCTATTCCTATCAGGGGGATCATGATTTCCGCCTGTACCTTGACACCTTTATTTAGACACTGAATGGCTGCCTCGGTGATCGCCTTTACCTGCATTTCAAGTATTTCAGGATAGGTAATCAATAACCTGCAACCCCTGTGTCCCAGCATGGGGTTCTGTTCCGCGAGCCCCCATACCCGCTCTTTTATTTCTGAAAGTTTAATTTTCAGGCTTTTTGCCAGCGCTTCCTGCGCAGGTTCGTCCTGGGGCAGGAATTCATGCAAAGGCGGATCCAGCAATCTTATCGTCACGGGTAGACCATTCATGACCTTGAATATTCCGGTAAAATCCTTACGCTGAAATGGCAGGAGTTTTTTCAAAGCCTGTTTCCGCTCCCCGGTGTCTTTTGCCAGTATCATCTCGCGCATGATATGAATTCTGTTACCTTCAAAGAACATGTGTTCCGTCCGGCATAGACCGATGCCCTCCGCACCGAATGAACGGGCTTTACGTGCATCATGCGGGGTATCCGCATTCGCACGTATGCCAAGCTTTCTGTAACGATCGGCCCATTGCATTAACACATTAAATTCTCTGAGCAGTTTTGGTTCCACCTTGGGGATCTCGCCCAGCATGACTTCACCTGTTGTACCATCAATACTCAGTATATCTGCTTCCGTAAACTGACGACCGTTGATGATGACCGTTTTAGTATGTTCATCAATGACTGTATTGACCGCACCGGCAACACAGCATTTCCCCCATCCTCTTGCAACAACCGCAGCATGACTTGTTGTTCCGCCTGTTGAAGTCAGAATGCCATCGGCAACATGCATACCATCGATATCCTCTGGACTGGTTTCCCTTCTGACCAGTAATACCCTTTCACCATTCTCACTTTTCCTGACAGCATCTTCTGCCGTGAAGGCCAATTTACCTGACGCAGCCCCTGGCGACGCCGGCAGGCCATGAGACAATACGGTACGTGGTGCACTGGGATCAAAGGTAGGCAGAAGCAACTGGTTAAGATCAAGCGCCGGCACCCTGAGCAATGCAGTTTTCTGATTGATCTTTCTTTCCTTTACCATATCAACGGCGATCTTCACCGCTGCTTTCCCTGTGCGTTTCCCGGTTCTCGTCTGCAATAAATATAAATGTCCTTTCTCTATAGTGAATTCAATATCCTGCATATCACGATAATGCTTTTCCAGTATCCTCTTGGTGCCCTGGAGTTCTATATATACATCGTTTCGCCATTTCTTCATCTCATCGACATGCCGTGGTGTCCTGATCCCTGCCACCACATCTTCCCCCTGGGCGTTCACAAGAAACTCCCCGTAAAATTTATTCTGGCCCGTTGATGGATTACGAGTGAAGGCAACACCAGTCCCTGAGTCTTCACCCATATTTCCGAACACCATGGTCTGGACATTAACTGCGGTTCCCAGCAAACCTTTGATATCGTTTATTTCACGGTATCGCCTGGCCCTGGGTATATTCCAGCTCCTGAATACGGCCTCAATTGCCAGTTCAAGCTGAACGTAGGGATCCTGCGGAAAATCTTTTTTTGTCGTGGTCCTGTAGATCTTCTTGTAAGTTTTAACAAGTTCTTCAAGCCCTTTGATGCCCATATCCGTATCCTGTACCGCTCCGTACCTGGACTTGATTTTTTCAAATGCGGATTCGAATTTCTGATGTGCTACACCCTGCACGACGTCGCCGAACATATGGATTAACCTGCGGTAGGCATCCAGGGCAAACCGGTAGTCACCTGACTGGTTTGCCAGGGCATCCAGTGATTGATCCGTAAGGCCCAGGTTCAATACGGTATCCATCATCCCCGGCATGCTGACAGCCGCCCCGCTTCTCACGGAAACAAGTAAGGGAGTTTCACTTGAACCGAATTTTTTACCGGTCTCTTTTTCAATATGCTTGATATTGGCCTTCACGGAATCCATCAACCCTCGGGGGAGCCTTTTGCCCCTGGCATAGTATTCAGCACATACCTTCGTGGTGATGGTAAATCCCGGCGGCACGGGCAGGCCTATACTGGTCATCTCGGCAAGGTTCGCTCCCTTTCCGCCAAGCAGTTCTTTCATGTCCTTGCTGCCATCCGTCCCTTTTTTTCCAAAATAATATATATATTTTTGAGTGCCTTTAGACATGATCTTAATCCTCTGCCTTAATTTAATCAGACCCCCTGGATTTTTTATTTTTAAAATATATTGATGTGATAGCTAACGATGACTGTTTATTGGCCTTAAATAAAATCCGGCTTCACTGCCGTTTATTATTAAAAATAATATTATATAAATATTGTATAATTATCTAAAAATATAAATTGCCCGTCTTCCGCATACACATCAGATACAAACATATCTTTGCAGGTATGTTTTATGCTTATATTGAAAAGAAAATAAAACTAAAAATAATACAATTATAAAAACAACCAAATAACATCAACACACTGTTTTATATCCAGAGGGAGATCACCATGGATACGAAGGAGATCAGCGACTTTCTCTCAACAATTGAATTGTTTCAGGATCTTGAGAAAGACGAAATAAATCAAATTGCCAAACTTATCAAAGTCAACCAGCATGGCCCGGAAACAAATCTTTTCATCGAAAATACGAAACGCAAGAATATATTCATCATTGTTGAAGGTGAGGTTCAGCTCTATAAGGAAGATTCTTTTGGCAATATCAGGAATTTGGTTATCTTTGGACCAGGAGACTTTATCGGAGAGAATGTCCTAATAGATCAATCCAATTATTCAACGTCTGCAAAAACCCTCTCAGATTCAATCATCTTGACCCTTGATGGTCATCTCCTGCGGGAAGATTATGAAAACTACGGTCGGATTATAATCAAAATGATCCGCCGCATATCAAAGGTGATGGTCAGGCGCATGCTGATTGCCAACAGGCATGTTGAAAGTGTCGCATCGCAATACATCACAGGTAAAACCCGCACTGAACATGATCTCCTCGGCGACAGGGAGATACCGAACGAAGTGTATTACGGTATACAAACCATGCGCGCCATTGAAAACTTCAACATCAGTGGTGTGAAACTGAATTTCTATCCCTTGCTGATTAACGCATTTGCGATGGTCAAGATGGCCGCTATTAAGGCAAATCATGAACTTGGACATATCCCGAATGACATTGCAGATGCCGTCGTGCAGGCCTGCCATGAAATAATGAACGGGAAATATCATAACTATTTTTCAGTTGATATGTTTCAGGGCGGTGCGGGCACCTCGACCAATATGAATGCCAATGAAGTCATTGCTAACAAGGCCCTGCAGATTCTCGGATATGAACGTGGGCAATATGAATATTGCCATCCCAATAATCATATCAACTTTTCACAATCGACTAACGATGCCTATCCTACTGCAGTTCACATAGCCCTGATCAACAGTAACAAGGAATTGATCGAGGTGTTGCTGGACCTGGTGTCCTCGTTTCAGAAAAAGTCGGTAGAATTTTCAGATATCATCAAGATGGGTCGCACACAATTACAGGATGCCGTTCCGATGACGCTGGGCCAGTCTTTCGAGGCCTATGCTGTTACTCTAGAAAGCGAGGTTGAGAGACTTAACCATAATGCCGGCCTGTTTCTCGAAGTCAATATGGGAGCAACAGCAATAGGCACGGGGATCAACACCGATCCCGAATACGGACACAAGGTGATCAGGCACTTGAGGGAGATCACCGGCCTTGACATTATTCAGGCAAGGCACCTGGTCGAGGCTACCCAGGATACTAGTGCTTTTATTATGTATTCATCAGCAGTCAAGCGCCTGGCAATTAAATTATCAAAGATATGCAATGACCTGCGTCTTCTCTCCTCCGGTCCACGCACGGGCCTGAATGAAATTAACCTGCCGCCTATGCAGCCCGGGTCATCCATCATGCCCGGCAAGGTGAATCCGGTTATTCCGGAAGTAGTTAACCAGATTGCCTTCAAGGTCATCGGCAATGACTTAACGGTGAACCTTGCTGTTGAAGCCGGCCAGCTCGAATTGAATGTGATGGAGCCGGTTATAGTCCAGAGTCTTTTTGAATCTATCGAAATGCTCAAGAATGGCATGAAAACGCTGAAGTATCGTTGCATAGATGGGATCACCGCCAACAGGGAAGTCTGCAAGAAATATGTCATGAACAGTATCGGCCTGGTGACCGCGTTGAACCCTGTCCTCGGCTACGAAGTCAGCAGCAAGGTCGCCAAGGACGCACTGGAAAGCGGCAAAGGGGTATACGATATCGTCCTAGAAAGGAATCTGTTATCAAGGGAAGAACTGGATGAAATCCTGAACCCGGAAAACATGATCAAACCGAAGAAATTTTTCAGGAAATAAGCTGACAGGGTCCGGAGCACTACCTGGAAAAAATATCTAGGGTGTTTCTGTCTGACCTTCAGTGGTATCCGGCATAGGGGAACTTACGCTCTTACCCTGATCCCTGATCTCTTCATACCAGAGATCATGATGCTGCCTGGCCCAGGTCGTATCTACCCTGCCCGTTACCATGCCTTCCAGCGCACCCTCGGTACCGATGGTGCCGATATAGATATGCCCGAGCGAAAACGACATTAACAATATGGCAAGTATGGCATGGGTCAGATGGGCAAGTTGTATGATCTCCCGTTCCTGGTCGAAGTTAGGAAAATCAAGCACCAGACCGCTGATCGCAACGCCGGCCCCGGCAAAAAACAGGGTCCAGAACCACGCTTTTTCACCTGCATTCATACGTTTTGCCGAGGGGTGTTTATCACCTATCATGCCGCCGAATTCCAGAAACCACTTGATATCGGTCTTGTCCGGTATGTTGTGTTTGAACCATAGTAGGATCATCACGACCAGCCCGACGATAAAGAAGGGGCCGGCGATATTGTGGACCCATTTGCAAATGATCGCATAACTGGAAAAACCGTCATGACCAAGCAGGGGAATGAGAACGGCTCGGCCATAGAGCAGGCTCAGACCTGTAAAGGCCAAGAGGATAAACAGGACAGCCGTATACCAGTGTAAAATCCGTTCTTGCTTATTCCATCTCTCCACCGTATCTCCGCTGCGTGGGTGGCCCAGTTCCACCTTTCCACGATAAAGATAAAAAGCACCCAATGCCAGGAGCGTGAATAACATCAATAATGCTCCATAAGTAGCTATCGGGCCATTGCGTAACTGCCGCCAGACCTCACCACTACCCTGGATCAATTCATTGGTTTCTCGGCCTGTAACTGCCGAATAACCATTTTCGTTGCTGCGCACCAGGCGCCAGTAATCGGCACGGGGATTGGTTTCTTCAGCAGCGTAGCCTGATTCCAAAGTATTAAATACCGATAGGATACCCAGAGACGTGAATAGTATTAGTACGGCAGCCAACCCGATCCTGGCCGGGCTTGATGATCTGGGACGGTACAAGGTATTCATGGGTGTTCTATCGGGCTATTGCGATTATTCGGGCAATCAACGATCCGTCTGCACGGCCATTATACGTTTTCTCAGGACCTCATTACGTTCGTCCTGTGACAGTTCATGCTTGTCAATCTTGCCCTTGTAGACGCCGGGTTCATGGAATGTCACATCAGGGCTCTCATAACACCCGGATAGCAGCAAAGGCATAGCAATCAAAATGCCATAACAGATTTTATTCATGCAATCTCGCGGGGTCATTGCAGTCAGTCCTTGTAGGCAGTATTCCATCCCCAGGTATTGGGCCTGCCTTCCCTGCGGGTAACGCGTTCACGGTAGATATCTGCAACCTTGTCTCCGTCCCCGGCAAGTAGCGCCTTGGTGGCGCAGACTTCGGCACATAGCGGCAACTTGCCTTCGGCAAGCCGGTTACGGCCATATTTTTCGACCTCTTCCAGGGAATGATCGGGTTCCGGGCCCCCTGCACAGAAGGTGCATTTATCCATCTTGCCCCGGGAACCGAACAGGCCAGACTGGGGATACTGGGGTGCGCCGAAGGGGCAGGCATAGAAACAGTAACCACAACCTATACAGATATCCTTGTCGTGCAGGACAACACCTTCCTCCGTGGTATAGAAGCAATCAACGGGACATACCGCTGCGCAGGGGGCATCACTGCAATGCATACAGGCAACGGATATCGACCGTTCACCCGGCTCCCCGTCATCTATGGTTACCACCCGGCGGCGGTTGACTCCCCATGGGACCTGGTGCTCGTTTTTACACGCCGTGACACAACCGTTACATTCGATGCAACGTTCCGTATCACATAAAAACTTCATTCGTGCCATAACTTATTCCTCTAAATTGAGCTGTTCAGGCCTTGCGTAAACGACACAGCGAAACCTTGGTCTCCTGCATGGCCGTTACCGAGTCATACCCGTAGGTAAGAATGATGTTACAGGACTCGCCCAGGATATAGGGGTCACATCCTTCGGGATACTTGTAACGACGGTCTTCACCCTGGAAATGCCCGCCAAAATGATAAGGCATAAAAACAACGCCCGGCGCCACCCGCCGGGTGACAAAGGCCATTACCTTGATCCGCGCTCCCTCGGGGCCTTCTACCCAGCATTGTTCACGGTGTTTTATTCCTGCATTGTTGGCGTCGACCGGGTTAACCTCGACAAACATGTCCTGTTGCAGTTCTGCCAGCCACGCAGTGGATCGGGACTCTTCCCCGGCGCCCTCGAATTCCACTAGGCGGCCACTGGTCATGATGATGGGAAATTCCTTCGACACATCCCTGTCCTGGACAGATTTATACCGGGTGGGCAGGCGGAAGAAGCTCTTGCGGTCCTCATAGGTCGCATACTTGTCCAGCAGGTCGCGGCGATTGGTATAGAGTGGTTCACGGTGAACCGGCACCGGATCGGGGAACTGCCATACAACGCAACGGGCCCTGGCATTGCCATAAGGCGCACAACCGTGTTTGATAGCCACGCGGATAATCCCGCCGGAAAGATCTGTCTTCCAGCTTTTTCCTTCTGCCTCTTTTTTCTCTGCATCGGTCAAATCATCCCACCAGCCCAGTTCCTTGAGCATGTCGGCACTGAATTCCGGATAGCCCATTTCCAAATCCGAACCCTTTGTCCAGGATCCTTCTGCCAGCAGGCTGGTTCCATTGTGTTCGACGCCAAACCGTGCCCTGAATGGCAGGCCACCTTCGGCAACCGTCTGGCTGGTGTCATACAGGATCGGTGTACCGGGATGTTTCATCTCCGGGGTACCCCAACAGGGCCAGGGCAAACCATAGTATTCGCCATCACAAGGCCCGCCTTCCGCCTTCAGGGTGGTCGTGTTGAAGGTGTGCCAGTTCTGCTGATGCAGTTTCAGACGTTCCGGGCTGTGACCGGTGAAACCGATGCTCCAGGCGCCGCGGTTGAATTCGCGGGTGATGTCTTCAAGATACGGCTGGTTACCCTTAACGGCGATGTTCTTGCAAAGCTTGTCTGCAAATCCGAATTTCTTTGCAAACAGGTACATGATCTCGTGATCCGGCTTGGATTCAAACAGGGGCTCAACAACCTTGTCACGCCATTGCACGGACCGGTTACTGGAGGTCACGGAACCGTATGTTTCGAATTGCGAGCAGGCAGGCAACAGGTAAGTATCTTCCTTGCGGTCATGCAGAATGGCGGTGATCGTTGGGAAGGGATCGATGACCGTCAGGACGTCCAGTTTTTCCATCGCCCGCTTCATTTCAGGCGCTCTGACCTGGCTATTTGAGGCCATACCCCAATAAACCATGGCCTTGAGGTTCTCGTTTTGAGAGATATTCTGCTTCTCTTCCAATACCCCGTCTATCCAGCGCGAGACAGGTATTCCCTTCATGTTCATCAGTTTTGACTTGCTCCCTGTACCATCATCATAGGTGCCGGGATTAAAGCGTGAGACCAGCCAGTCATAGTCGATATCCCAGACTCTTGCCCAGTGACGCCAGGCATCATCAGAAAGCCCGTAATAAGCAGGCAGGGAATCGCAGTTCGGGCCCAAGTCCGTGGCCCCCTGCACGTTATCATGACCGCGGAAGATATTGGTCCCGCCACCAGGCACACCCATGTTCCCCAGTGCAAGCTGGAAGATACAGTAGGCGCGGGTATTATTATTGCCGATATGGTGCTGGGTACCGCCCATACACCACACCAGGGTACCGGGCCTGTTCTCAGCCATCGTCCGGGCGGCCTTTAGCACATCCTCGGACGCAATGCCTGAAACCCTTTCGACCTCTTCAGGTGTCCACTTCGCTACTTCCCGGCGAACCTCATCCATGCCATAGACACGCTGCTCGATATAATTCTTGTCCTCCCAGCCATTCCTGAAGATATGCCAGAGCATGCCCCAGACAAATGGGACGTCGGTACCGGGGCGGATCCGGATATAGTGATCGGCGTGGGCTGCCGTGCGGGTAAACCGCGGGTCTACCACTGTAAGTGGCGTGCCCCGCTCCTTGGCCCTGAAGATATGTTGCATCGAGATAGGGTGAGCCTCGGCCGGATTGCCGCCGATGATGATGATTGCCTTGGCGTTATGGATATCGTTATAGGAATTGGTCATGGCCCCGTAGCCCCAGGTATTGGCTACACCGGCGACCGTCGTTGAATGACAGATCCTGGCCTGGTGGTCAATATTATTGGAGCCCCAGCAGGCCGCAAACTTGCGTAATAAAAAGGATTGTTCATTGCTGTGCTGGGACGAGCCGACCCAGTAAACCGAGTCCGGTCCGGATTTTTCTCGGATGGCCAGGAGCTTGTCACCCAGTTCATCTATGGCCTGTTCCCATGACAGGCGAACCCACTTGCCACCCTTCAGTTTCATGGGATATTTCAGGCGCCTGTCGGCTAAACCGGTTTCACGGACCGATGCCCCCTTGGCACAGTGGGAGCCAAGGTTAATGGGGTGATCAAAGGCCGGCTCTTGGCCAATCCAGACGCCGTTTTGTACTTCTGCAATCACGCCACAACCGACCGAGCAGTGAGAACAAACTGTTTTAACCTGTTTTAGCGTGCCATCGTAGGCCGGTTGACTAGGAAGGTTCGCCGCTGCCTTTCGCATCATGGGGGGCATCAAGGAGAGAAATGCAACTCCACTCGCGGCAAGACCCGATCGGCGGAGAAAGGTACGACGGTCGATGGACTCGCCAGTCAGGTTATTGTTAGCAGGTTGATTACAGGTTGTTACATCATTACTGTCTGCTTTGGAACCATTTATAATTTTTTTAAGCTTCACACTTCTCACCTCTATTGCAAAAGTGTGTTAGCGAATGATTCGCATAACGACAGCGGGTCATTCAACTCTTTGTTGTTATAAATCTAGAATCTTGCCTTGTCGTAATAGGTTCTTATATGAGCTGTTTCATGGTATCCCTTGTGACTGGTTTTTTCGGTGGTGGCAGATTCCGTTGCGTCAGACCCTGCAGCCCTGGTCAGCCCTGGCAGGGCCAACGCCCCGCCTATGCCTGCCATGAGACCACCCAAAAATTTGCGTCTTGGCTTGTTTACTAAGTCTTTCTGTTCAGGCATGTCGGTAAAACTCTTATGATAAAGGTGTTTGAGGCATCATACTCGTGCCGTAATTTCCAGTCAAAATGCCTTTTTAGCATTCCAAACTAAGGCAATTTCTGTACCTATCCTTGCATCTTCAGGTATTCCTTTTCCAGTTCCATAAAGGACTCACCCAAGGCTGCCAGCGTCCGGTAAAAACCTGCTTGTTCAGCGCCTTGCAGGTCAATGAAAAAATGCGTTATCCATGGAGAGATATGTTCATTATATATTGCACGCTGTTTCATCAGGGCCGCATCAAGACTATCATCGCTATCTGTGATGAGTCCCCGCATGACATCACATAGTGCCGCCACATGGTCTTCAGATTCGTAGACTCCTTCACGGCGTTCATAACCCAGGTTCGCTAGTGCACTGCGCAATACCGCCAGCGGCTTGTCCATCATGAATCCGGTCTGGTACCAGGAACCGTATGGCACGACATCACCTCGGGTAATACCTATAAACAGTGCCTGGAATTCTTCTCGTATGGCATCCCCTTCCATGGATTGCGCTTTTTCTGCAAGCTTGCGCAAGACTCTTTCAATCGGTGTGTCTGGTTCACTCCGCTCCGGTATTTCCAGTGTTGCCAGCAAATTTAATGTTGCATCGTCAGGGGGAACGGCCAGAAGTGTGGCCAGTAAGCCATAGAGATTGGCGCGCCACAGTTGCTCTGCCTCCGTTGTATATTGCTCTTGCCGGTGAGTCATTCAGTTCCCTTGGTTGGCCTGTCGTTGTAACGGGCAATCATTGTTTTCTCCCTGGCATGTCGAACTGTGCCTTCACCCTGCAATCCTCACACATTTGCAGATGCCGGATTCGTTCACCCTGAAACATGGCGTGGTCCTTCAGCCTTTCCATGATCGTCCTGATCATCTTCTGTGTCGCAAAGGGTTTGCCGCAACGGATGCATGAAAATATCTGTTCTTCATTCAGGACCCTCGGCTTGATACGGGCATCCCGTTCGTATAAGTAACGGGGAAACAGTTGAATGGCATCCTCCGGGCAACCCGATTCACACAGGCCACATTGCACACATTCCGATTCAATGAATTTGAGCACAGGCGTATCTCCACCTGCGGCAATCGCACCCTTCGGACATAATGAAGCACACGACATGCAAAGGGTACAGCGCTCCCGGTTGACTTCTATCCTGCCGAAAGGCGCACCCCGGCTCAAAGGCGTTTCCGGTCTTGGCGCAGGTGCGTGCTCCATCAGGTGTTCAATGGCCAGCCGTATTACCGTGCGTTTTTCATCCAAACCCGCAAAGTTGGCCCTGTCTACAGCCGCGCATGGCGATAAACGGGATAGCGCTTCCACCAGTAAACCATGCTTACCGCCCTCGATTAAATGAAGCCGGGGTTCGGTATATCCCATGCCCTGGAGAATCTCACGGGCATATACCAGCTGTTCCTCCAATGGTCCTAGGCCGGGGTCCCCGTGACTTGCCAGAATGACATGATCGGCACCATAGGCCAGGGTTGCCAGCCAGACTTCCATTCCGACTGAGGCGATTTCCTCAACCTCACAGGGCAGGACATGGTCTGGCAGCGTGGACAGATCTCCCATCTCTTCGGCAAATGAGGACCCATAAAATAAGACAAAGGGATCACTGCCGTTTGCATCAAGGTATCGGCCCAGCATCAGGCGGATTCGATTCAGGGTGTCACTAGCCCGTGGATAGGCATAAACCATGGCGCCGGTCGGGCAAACGCTGGTGCAGGTCCCGCATCCCTGGCAGAGATAAGGGTCCACTGTGATCGTGAAATCAATAGAGGTAATCGCCTCTGCGGGACAGACCTCAATACAATTCCGGCAACCCGTCTGACCGCTTGAGGCATGGGCACAGATTGATTCATCGAGGTTAAAAAACTTTGGTTTCTGGAATTGTCCCTGTAACTCTGCAAGGTCTGACAGGCATGCCGTAATTTCCCTTCCATCCCGTTTCTTACTGATGTAGCCAAACGGGGTCACTGATCTTTTCATTACAGGGTCTTCCATCAGATCGAGGACCACATCGAATGATTCCCTGTGCAAAGGCGATTCCAGACCCAGGTTAATGATCTCATCATTCCACCTGGTTGCAATCCGGTAATTACCCAGGTACCCGTCAAGGTTAAGGGGGTTCGTCTCGATCAGGTAATGAATATCCATATTGGCGGGCACGGTGATAATCGGTTTTCCATCCTCGCATGCTGGATTAAAAACAATCAACAACCTGTCCTTTTTATATCCTGCGCGGATCGAATCAAGCACGGGACCATCTGGCACCCGGTTGGCAAGCACAAGCAGCGAATTACCTGCTGTGTAATAAACAGCTGAAGTCGGTTTAATTGTAAAATTGTTCAGTGACCGCAGGGCTGCTGATCTTGCAAGTGCATTAGTATCTTTATCCAGAGTCGGAACATATGTTTGTAAACGTGACTCCAGCTTGTGATCTTTCCGCATATCTTTCGGTCTGTCAGTCAGGCTGCTGTTTTTACTGACATCATCAATAGCCATTTTGTCCCCGAGATCACTGGCTTCATTGACACCGATTTTCGCGTCTGGCTTCCTGTCGCCTTTGACTTCATGTGTCAGGATATCACCCAGGGATTCGAACCAAGAATAGTCTTCATCGTAATCATCCAGGCGGTCTATCCTGTTATATTGTGGGGTATGGAATTTTTTGCTAAGCCTTTCTTTTTCTGCCTCCTTATCTATTTCAAGCGTATCCTGTTCCTCGCCGTCTTCACTACCAGCCTGGTTAATGGGTGATTTGTGCCGTGTACCCAGTTTTTGTTTTGACCATCTCGCCAGAAAACCCTTCCTATCTGCAGGCGGAGTCTGATCATTTTTTTTTGCCATCTCTGAATTTCCGGGATTAACGACCTAGGATATTCTCTGTCGCTTCGCCGGTAACTTCGGCATGTAATTTTCTACAACGAAACGCTCAAGAAAAAGATACAGATCAGGGTTCAGGGGACAGGAATAAACCTGCTCACCGGCCTCCATGCAGGCCTCGGCCTCGGTTAAATCCAGAGTAACAAGGTAGGGCCTTGGTTTCTTATCGGAACCAAAATGGCTGATGACAAATATTTTCGGGGTTGGTGACGAAATATTATCGTAGTAGGCCTGACAGCTGCCGCGTTCCAGTCTCACTTTCAGCCCGTCCCAGCGCACGATCCGATGCCCTGTTCCGGACGATGCATAAACCGGGTGCTCCACGCCTGGACTTTCCTGTGTCCGGATCGGCAATACTCCTTCCAGATACCAGCCTGTCTTCTGCCAGGGCTTATCAAGGGGAAACTCCGAGAAAAAAACCGTGACGGGCATAGAGCCATTATTGTCAATGTTCATAGGAAAGCGATATGTTGGCGGCTGAATATAGGACTCACTGCAAATTAATTATTTGTCAGGCAGATTGTAGCAAAGATAGAGGGGAATCATACTGGCTTTCAGACAATCCAAATAAATCGTACAATCTCACCGTCTTGCCGCCCCGACCCGATCAAGACCATACAAAAACGATAATCAAAACAAAACGATATACAGGTATGCAGAATGTCCCAGCCAATGTTAAATGATCCATTCTCTCCCCCACAGGTTGCCGATCGCATCAGGAGTCTCGGTGTCAGTAAAGCAACAATGCCGGCATTACAGACCATAACCCTAGGCCTGCTCGCAGGCGGATTCATCTCATTTGGAGCCATGTACTACACCGTTGTCATGACGCAGGCAGGTGATGTCTTTGGTCCGGCGCGATTGCTTGGTGGGGTATCGTTTTCCCTCGGCTTTATTCTCGTGATCATCGCGGGGGCGGAATTGTTTACCGGAAATAATCTTATTGTCATGGCCTGGGCAGCCAAGAAGATTACAAGCCTCGCTCTGACCCGGAACTGGTTGCTTGTTTATTTTTCCAATATGGTCGGTGCCTACATTGCCGTCACCCTGATCTATTATTCCGGGTACCTGCTGGACGGGCACTCTGCCGTTGGTGTCACTGCCATCAATATTGCATTACATAAGGTGGATCACACGGCCATTGAGGCTTTTGCACGCGGGCTGCTCTGTAATGCACTGGTATGTCTCGCCAGCTGGATGTGTTATGCAGCTCGCTCTGTAACCGACAAGATACTGGCCGTCGTATTTCCGGTTTCCGGCTTCGTGGCCATGGGCTTTGAACACTGTATAGCCAACATGTTCATGATCCCCCTAGGCCTTGTTGCGGCTTCCAACCCGCACATCGTTGAGCTTTCAGGGTATTCCACCGAACAGCTGACGAATTTGACAGTATCCGGCTTTCTGAACAATATCATGCCGGTAACGCTCGGCAATATTATCGGCGGTGCTGTCATGGTGGCCCTTGTCTATTACTTTATTTATTTACGTGGCGAAGGAAAAGGAATGTAGCATCCATTCCTCGGCCCCTGTATTTGCATAATAGCCTTATTCAGAGGGTTTTATTTCTTGTGGTCAAAACATAAAAAATTCTGCCAGATAAAAAAATTATCAGTATTTAGTTCAGGATCCTTGATGGCAAAATTAAATAATGCTCATTCAATTATCGAATTCAGTCCTGACAAGCTTTTGCAGACCGGCTATATCCCTAATAATTACCTTGTTGCCACTCACGTCAATGATGTTATCCCGCTTCAATTGCGCCATTATCCTTGAGAAGGTCTCCGGCTTAATCGAAAGGCGAGATGCCAGTATATTCTTGGGATAATTTAAAATCACTTCAGCCAGTTCAGCTTCATTTGAAGGAATTGATTTGAGCAGGTAATGTACAAGCCGGTAAGTAGCATTATGCAGACTCAGACTATCGATCTCGTTTAACTGCACATGCAGGCGCTGGCTCATGTCAGCCATCATGCGAAAACAGGTATCTACCGAGTCCCTGAGTAAATTTATAAACGTTTCAATATCAAATGATATAATTTTGGAAGACTTTAATGCCATGGCGTTTACAGGATAACGCCTGTCTTCCATAAACATAACTGCCTCAGCAAATATCTGACCGGTGTGTAAAATATCGATAACCTTTTCATGTCCGTCATTGGACAATCGTGAGAGTTGAACCTGTCCCTGGTGTACCATATAAAAATCCTTGGCAAACTGTCCCTGCTCGAACAGAATTTCGCCTTGTTCCAACTGGATCCGTTTTATAGTTGATAAAACGGACTCCAACTGATCCTTTCCCAAGGCGGAAAATATCGGAATCTTTACAAGCTCACTCACTAATGCGCTGTTTTCGCTGAATTTATTCATAGGCTGGCGTCAATAAATAAACGGAATCAAAGTACTAGAGTATATAAAAGCAAGTACGTTAGTAACAGGAAAATATCAGAAAGTAATCAGATTGAGATCAGGCGAAATCAGATTACTTCCCCGGGCAATATCCCATTTAACTTGTCATCAGGTTTGAATCAGAATTGAATTTGTTCAGTAGATACATTCAACTTTATTTCTTCGGGCGGCAGGCAAATTTCATTATTACAAGCCTGAATATTGATTACCAGAGGAAGCGTTTTCAATAATTTTTTATTAAAATCATCATTTTCTTCAAGATATAACCTGACATTGAAACGGTCTTCAAAGAGTGACAGCCTGGTTTTTGAAAATCCCAGTGTTTTGATAATTGCTTCAGGATATTCAATATTATCGATTTTCCATGCGGAATTATGATTTTCCAAGTATATCCGTGTGGGAATCAGGTCCTTATCAAATGTGACATCTGAGTTTATATGCCAACCCGGCTCTATATTGAAAGACAGGGCAAGCATCAGATGATCTTCACCTAGTATATCCCAGGATGCCTCTTTAACCCTGACCTTGCCCCTTGCGGCATACTGGATATTACCCGTCTCCCGGAAAAGAAATTCATTCGCTGAAAGTAACATATAGGGATATGCCATAGGGTTTTCTGCTAAAGGAGATGAAAAGGCGGATAGTGTTTCTGATGCATATTTCTGGTAAATAATATTACCCGTCCTTTTCAGCAGTCGCGATAGCACACGCAGACCAACAGCATTGCCGGATGGAATAGCAGAATCATGACCATCCTTTGGCCGAAGCAATATTGGATTTCCCCTGGTTTTTTCACTCATATAAAATCCATGATCCCTGCCATCCCAGAATACTTCCAGCATCTTCCCGGCAATCAATTCGGCCCGTTTAAGCCACATTTTATTATCAGTAATATCATACAAGGCTAATAATGCTTCCGAATAATAGGCATAATCTTCCTGACTGGCCGGCACCGCATTTATACCATTGAGGGAGGTTCGCCAGAGTTTATTGTCTTCATTCCTCATTTTATTCCAGATGTATTCAGCTGCTCTTACTGCTGCATTCAGATACCTTTCATGATTTAAGACATGGCCGGCATTTGCCAGGGCAATTATCATCATACTGTTCCATGCAGTAACGATCTTTTCATCACATAGTGGGGCCACACGATCATTTCTGGCAGAGAGCAGTTTCTCGCGTATCATGTCCACTTTATTTATGACATCTTTCAAAGGCAGTTGCAGTTTCTCGGCATATTTATTCAATGCCACCGGCAAATAAAGAACATTACTACCTTCAAAATTTCCTGATTCAGTCATACCAAATATATCAATAGCAAAATCAGCCTCATCAGCTGTTAATACCTCCCTGACCTCCTCAGGTGTCCACACAAAATATTTGCCCTCTACCCCATTGCTATCTGCATCAGTGGCCGAATAAAAACCTCCATCCGGTGATGTCATTTCACGCAATACGTAATCGAGCGTCTGCTTTGCGACGCGTGTATATATTAAATCGCCGGTTATTTCATGGGCTTTTATATAAAGTCGGGAGAGATTGGCCTGGTTATAAAGCATTTTTTCAAAATGGGGAACCAGCCAGTGTGCATCTGTAGAATAACGATGAAAACCTCCCCCCACTTGGTCATAAATCCCGCCTCTTGCCATTCGTCGCAGGCTGCGCAAAAAGATTTCCATGGCTGTTTTATCCCTATAACGGACAGCCGAATCAAAAAGCAGAAATAATGTCGGTTCATTCGGGAATTTGGGGGCATTGTCAAAACCGCCATTGAAAGCATCATGACGGCCGTATATCTGACGCAATGCCCTCTCTGAAATATCACGGTCAATTTCCGCAATCTTTTCACCGGCACTCAGATAATCCTGTACCTCTCCGTTAATAAACTCGGCTTGCTTGATTGCAAGGCTTCGGTTCTCTCTCCACTTACTTTCGATACTCTTCAGAAGATCAAGGAACCGATCTGGAGGGTAATACGTCCCGCCAAAAAACAACTTTCCATCCGGAGTCAAAAAACTGTTCAGCGGCCAGCCACCGGATCCGTTTAGTAGCTGTACAGCTGTCATATATGCCATATCGACATCCGGACGGCGCTCACGGTCAACCTTAATGGATACAAAATGCCGGTTCATGAATGCTGCTATTTCAATATTGTCAAAACTTTCATGTTCCATAACATGACACCAGTGGCACGTTGAATAGCCTATGGACAGGAAAACGGGCTTATTTTCCCTGCGGGCCTTTTCAAAGGCCTCTATACCCCAAGAATACCAATCAACAGGATTATGGGCGTGCTGCAAAAGATAAGGGGATGCTTCCAGAATCAAGCGGTTGGTATATTTTGGCTGACCATTACTATCCAAGTGCTGTGTCCTTGGCCGGTAATTTCTCCCTTTGCCATGCAGGCTTTTCTGAATCTCGGATTCGAGCTTCTCGGAATACGGTTCTGATGCGGGCAGAGTATCTGCAAATACTGCAACATGCATGCATAACAGTAACAACGCATTAAAAATGCATGATGTTTTCAACTTGATTTATTTCCTAGCAATCCGAATTATGAGTCATCCCCCGGTTGCACGTATATGGAGATGATATTAATTGCCCTGGGTTCAACAACGCATACCTGCCTGCAAAGACCACAACCGATACATTTACTGTTATCTATCAGGGGTTTTGCCCCATTCCATAACAGAGCGCCGGGAACAGGGCAGCTGTCGGCGCAGGCACCACATTCAGGACCAATATAGGGAAGACAGGTACCGGTATTAATCACCGCCTTTGCCAGCACTGGCAAGCTGTGAGACCCATCTTGTTCGCCTTCCTTATGTTTCTCTGGCAGTTTCAAAGCCGCAGGTTCACAGGCCTGAACACAGGGCCAGTTATCACACAGATGGCATGCCTTATTTAACAGGTCCATGGCAGGCGTACCGGTGACCTGTACACCCAGCCTTGCGGGCAACTTAAAAATCACGTCATGTGGACAGGCCTCGATGCATTTGTCACACCGGGTACAGGTGATGAGAAAATCCAGTTCATCAAGTGCAAAAGGTGGCCTTATCCAATGAAGTGCACGCTGATTAACGTGTTCATCCGCTATTTTCACCGCTGTCTTTGAGACCTTGTTTAAACCAACCTTGAAAAAAGAACGGCGGTCCATTGCTACATCCTCATTGTCATGGGCTGGTTAAGCAACCACAAATGAAAGCCGGTGACCAAAAGCGCATATAAAACCATGGGGGTCAAACTTATACCGGATTTTGGTAACAATGCCTGACCGCGGTAATGGATCACCTTCAGGCTGATCCAGAATCCAAATAACATCAGTCCGGCCTGCAAGGTATACAGGACTCCCTCTGATAAAAGAGTATCCGTATATCGCATATGCTTTTCCATCATGCTAAGTGGCTGTGTCCCGAAACCGAACGGATTAGTTAAAAGTGAACCTAAACCGCCGGCTTCTCGTGACAGATGACTGATATTATGTGCAATATGATATGAAAATGCCAAAGGTAGGGTAATGAAGGCAAATCCTGATATCAGTTTCTTGTATTCCGGTTTTGATTTGGAAAACCACCTCACCATTCCAACGAAAAGCACATAGGCTATTGCCGGTAATATTAATGATAACAGCAGTAAGACACTGAAACTCCATAATAACTGGCCGGAATCGCCAATGAATAAAGCAAGTTTGCTTAATTGCTGGTTAAATGATGGCAACATGGTGTAGCCATGGAATTCCGTCAATGCGAGCAGACTGATCATAAACCATGCTTCATCCCAATGTGGGCGGGCATCCTGTATGGCCTCGCGACTGGGCGATCTCAGACGCCATGATATATTATCAACAGGACAACTCCGCGTACAATTACCACAGGATGTGCAATAGGTATTTTGCTTTAACCGCCCCATAACCAGATGTGTGGGACAGGGTTCCACCGTTTGCGTTCCGTGATAACAATCAATTGTTGTGCATTTCGCACAGACATCCGTATCAACTGGTCTCAGTTCCACTGGCGCAAGCTCTGAGTAAAAACCAATCGTACGTCCTACAGGACAGAAATACCGGCAAAAAGCCTTGCCTTCATAAATAGCCAAAGACATGGTTGCCATGATAATCATTAATAATGATAGCAATGCTGTCAGGTACGGACTTGTTGTAATGCCAAACCCCAGTTCCAGCCAGGTCAGCGCGATAAACAACAACAACGCAGGCCAGACACTTCTTAACCACCGGGGCACCTTGAGATTAAGGCTGTTATTGGGATGAACGCGATTCCATAATCGCCTGCGGACGAGCCAGGTGGCGAGGGAATCCCATGGGCAAACCGCGCACCAGGCTGTCCCGATAAAAAAAACTGATATAACAAGGCCTGTCCACCAAATATTCCAGGTTAACACCGTCGCTATATTACGCTCAGCTATTGGCGTACCGAACAAACCTGCAGCAATAATTAGCAGGAACAAAACTACCATTACTATTTTAAGCGATAGCAGTAACCAGGGTGTTTTTACTGAAAACTTCGCGATTTTACCGACATACGGCAGGTTCGAAAGGGTTATTCCGGATGCAAACTCCCGATGATAAGGCGACGTCAGGAAGACCCGCCAAGCGAGCAAAAACATGATGATGATTACTGTTGTGATCCATTCACCGGGAAGCCCCGGGTGTGTCATTGTCATGATGAATGTGCCTTGCTAATTTTTGCACTCGTTAATCTTTTACGCTGAATTAAATTAACGCCAAATATAACAATCATAATGACTGACACGGTCAGACCAATCGGACCCAGTGCAGGAGGATCACCTATTTGCAAGGGAAAATCTATCTGGTACGGCTCACCCCCCGAGGTAAATTCAGCCCGAATGATATATTCCCCTGCCTCACTGAATTCAAAACCCTGCCGATACACATTATCATCGATATTCTGTATCCCTAGGATCTCTTCCCTCTTGCTGAACCATGAGTCATCCCTGACCTTGAAGGTAATTTGTCCGATAAATGGTTCACCATTATCAATGCGGGAGGCATAGAGATTGACGCGTCCCGGTTCCTTCGGACTGGGAAATGCAGGAAACACCATATAGGTAACATAAAAGTTACCTATCTGGGTTTCAACCTGCATGCTTGGTGGCGTCGTCGAGTCCTCGTTCAGACTATAGGAAGGCCGACCAAGAACATGATGGGCGAATAAAGGTGATGCCTGGAGTAACATCAGGCCTAAACACAGCAGGTAAAAATACTTTTTAAAACGAATAACTATGTAAATCCCTGAAGTATTCAGTCTCATTTCCCGGCATACCGTAAATACAGATGATTCATACGCCTATAACGACAAAATCCATTTAACCAGCGTTTCGATATCCGCATCACTGGCTGCCGCATTCGGAGGCATAGGTATATCTCCCCAGACCCCTCCGCCACCATTTTTCACCTTGTTTACCAGCGTAGCAGTAGCACTGTCATCACCCTTGTATTTTGCAGCAACATCCTTGAAAGCAGGACCTATGATTTTGTTATCAACAGAATGGCAGGCGAGACAATTATTGCTGCGGGCCAATTCTTCATTTGCCATTACAGTCTGTAGGCAACAGATAACCAGGATTGTCGAAAATACAACCAGTTTTTTTATTTTTAACATCGATGTTTCTCCTTTTATCAACAAACAAGATTAGCATGATAACAATAATTCAATGGGTTATATTACATGTTCAGTCACCGTCCCTGAACCTCTTTTAACAATTCTTATCGGCAGACTGGGATGTGGACAGACTTCGACGCAAAGCCCGCAACCCACACAACCCTCCTTGATGACCGGCCTGTATATATTGGCAAAATCAAAACCGATTGCATTCTCACCCAACGGGCATATAACTGCACATGCACCACAAATACCCTTGTCAACCCACGGATAACAGGCAGTACGATCAATCTGGGCAATACCCATATCAATCTTTTCACGTGCTATTTCCGTTAAAGCTTCCGTCGGACAAACTTCCATGCATTTACCACACAGGATACATCCCTTCTCTTCAGGGTTAATATAGGGAGTATTTACCTCGCCTCCTCCCTCACGCCTTGAAAATTTTATACACCGTGGCGGACAAACCTCTCCACAAAGACCACAGCCAATACATGCTTCGTTAAAGGCCTGATCATCCGCCAACGCCCCGGGCGGTTTAAGATGGGTTCCAAAATGCCATTTTGATCCCGGAGCAAGCATCCATGCAATACCATAAGGCAGGGAACCGGCGGCAGCAATGGCTGTCCCGTAGGTAATCTGCTGCAAAAATTTTCTACGCTTCATAAATCTGTTGAACTTCTTTGTTTAAAGATTCAAGCTGATTTTCCCGGTATTTGTGGCCAAGATGACCAGGTCCCTGATAAGGAACATCTTTATAATCAATGTTAAATAGCAGGGCGTCTGTCGGACAGATGGCGATGCATGCGGTACAATTATTACATTCCTGACCGAATCCATCTTTCATCGGATCCAGCTCAAATTCGCAAATGGCATTGCATTTTGCACAGTCATTACACTGCGTAACCTCCCGCTTGATCCTTAACAACCGGTAACGGCCCAGCAATGAATAGAGCGCACCGCCCGGACATAAATAACGGCAAAATCCGCGCCTGGATACAAGTAAATCAAAAAGTAATGTCAGGACAAAAAACACTGCGCCCGCACCGAAACCGCCCAGTGCTATGGCATAATAAATCTCTCGCCCTATGATGGCAGGAGGATATATGGCTGCGACCAGAACCGAACCGGTCAAGGCAGAGAGGACTAGCCCTACAATCAGTACAAGGTATTTTATGCGTCGGTCAAAATGCCGTTGTCCTATGGGGATCCCAGCCTTGTGTATCCAGGCCCCCAGATTGGTATTCAGTTCATACAGGAAAGTTGCCGGGCATATCCAGCCACAAAAAAAACGGCCTAGGATGACCGTTAGAAGTATCGGTATCAGTCCAGTCAAAATAAAAGGCCAGTAAACTTCAAACCCTGCTGCTGTCTGTCCCAGAACCGCCAGCGGATCGCTTAACTTTAATCCAAAAAATGTGCCTGACCACGTTGTCCCCTTGATGGCATCCAGATCATTTTCAGGGTCATTTAATACAGGGCCGGTAAAGAACTCCACAGTGTCATATAAACGCTTTTCACCAGGTGTCAGCAAATCATAGGCATGTGCGGCTACATATGTCTGATAGAGACCAAGAACAGGAATTATGATCAGCATGCTAAACACCGTAACAAGGCTGAGCCAACGTAATTTATTCAAGTGTCTCATCCAGAATGTCAAATGCTGTTTCACACAGTTACCTGATTATGCTGTAGAAATAAAAGTTACGATGTATCAACTATAATTCGGAATAATCCGAATCGCCTGGGGGATCTGGATACAGGATCGCTCACAAAGCCCGCATCCTACACAATGTTCCGTTACCGTCGGTTGTTCCATCCATCCCACGGTGATTGCGATATCCTGCAAGGGGCATGCGCGGTAACATACACCGCAGGATTTACCTTGATAAGACAGACATAAGCTCTTATCCACTCGGGCCTTGCCCATGCTTACTTCGGCCAGGATATTTTCGGCATTACGTTCAATTGGCTTAATCGCACCGGTGGGACAGGCCTCCCCACACTTCATGCATAAAATGCATGCCTGCTCTCTCGGGGTAATATAGGGTGTGCCATAGGATGAAATGCCATTATCCGTACCGAAGAACTTGATACAACGATTGGGACAGGCTTCTCCACATTGTCCGCAACGGATGCAGCGGCCCAAAAAATTAGTTTCTTCCAGCGCTCCCGGTGGACGCAAATAACGGATCCCTGTCTTGTTATTCAGAATTTGGGCACGTACGACAGATGGCGCTGCGACTAGCGCCGCAGCTGCTGCTATCAGGTCATGCAGAAATTCCCGTCTTTCCACGACATCACAAATTATGCATCCGAAAGTTAAACTTTTTCAATACGGCATGCCAGTTTCTTGAAATCAACCTGCCCGGATACCAGGTCCCAGACGCGGCTGGATGTTGAATTCACCAGCCATCTGTTCTTACGTGGGTCTGCACTGTCAGCCACCGACAGATTCCAGGGGCTGAACAGATAGCCACGTGGCACGGAATTACGTGCGGGCTTGACCAGGCTGTTTGTGCCAACTTGTGCACGCGCCTCATAATCCCCACGCCGGGTAACGAGACGAACCTTGTCACCGTCCTTTATTCCCAGGACCTTGGCATCTTCGGGATGCATTTCAACATATTGTTCCGGTACAAGACGGCGCGTTGTGGGGCTGCGGTTTGACTTGGCCGTATGAAAATGTTCATAAACGACCCCAAGTCCGAGCCAGTATGGGAATTTACCTTTGGGAACCTTATTCCATTTCCTGTCCCGGTACTCATCATCGGGCAGATCCGGCGTCAGACCTTTATCACGTGCCTCTGTCAGTAAATCAATATTATCTATAGTGTAATAGCCCTTCTTCTTGCCAAAATCCATCAGCTTCGCCGTGAGTTCCTTGCGATTACTGTAGTCCTGTTCACACAGCTTGAAATGAACCTTGCCATCCTTGGTGCGGAAATAGCCATAGGGCCGGTTCTCCCAGCCTTCCTGCAACATATAACGGCGCTTGGTACCGCCTGTTTTGGCGATTTCATATGTCGGCGCGGGCCACTGGATCCCGCGTAATTTTTTTAATTGCTCATAAGGGCTTACCTTGTCCAGATTCTCAACCTCAAGGATACCTGTGAGATTGGTATCGGTTCCAACGGATGCACGGCAAACATCACGGAACACCTCTTCCGAGTCATAGGTACCGTCTGCACGGCGCTTGTAAGGGAAAATCTTTTCACCATCCAGTCCAAGCAGATGCGCAATCTCCCTGCCCTTATCAATCACCATGTCCATGTCCGGCCTGCATCCCGGAGGGGGTTCGGCCGCCTTTTCGCAGATATTTATCCGACGCTCGGAACTGATATAAACACCGGATACTTCACCCCAGGTAGCGGCTGGGAAAATTACGTCGGCATAGAGATTATTCGGTGCATGGCGATATATCTCCTGCACAACGTTAAACGTCTTCGACAATGCAGGACGCACCAGATTTTGCTGGTCCGGGAGATCAATATGCGTGGCATAAACCAAAAACATCGCCTTGACATCGCCCTTTAATGCCCGCTCCATCATACCAACTGCATAACCGGGATTCTGTGAATTCAATGCGCTCTTGAGGTTTTCTTCAGGTATACGCCAGTGCTTGGCCATATGTGACAAATGGTCAAGGTTGGACAACGGCTCGTTAAATGGCAGACGTCCGGTTAATCCACCTGTAAAACGTTCACCCATGGCATTCGGCTGGCCGGTCATGGAAAACGGGCCGGCGCCGGGTTTGGCCAGATTACCGGTCAGGGCCAACAGGTTGATAATCGAAATAATATTATGCTGGCCATGAATATGCTGGTTATAGCCAATACCCCACATGATGATCACGCCACCCGAGCCATCTTTTCCACGTGCCAACCGCTTGCGCGTGGCATCAGCAAACATGCCCGCTACACGGCGGATCAATTCAGGAGGCACCTGATCGGTACCCATACGATCCTGCACCTGTTCCGGACTATAGTTTGCCAGCACACCGTCAACATATTCCTGCCAGCCGATAGCGTGTTCTTTCAGGAAAGGCCAGTCGATTACATCATCATGTTCCTTAAGCAAAACATGCGCAATAGCGTTCAAGAAACTGATGTCCCCATTGAGTACTGGCACATGCACTTGATTATCCGGGTTGATATCCTGGTAACCCTTGCTTGTACCGGTAAGTCTCGGATCAACGACAACAGTAGGTATATTATTTTTCTTCTTGTGATCAGCCGCACGCCAGAAGATGATCGGATGTGATTCCCGTGCATTGTGACCGAAATGCATGATCATGTCGCAGAGTTCGATATCTTCATATGCCAGTGGAGGTGTATCAGAACCCAACGTGGCAAAGTAACCGGTCACGGCTGAGGTCATACACATGCGCGCATTGGCCTCGATAGTGTTTGAACCCAGCACACCCTTCATAAACAGGTTTTCCAGGTACTGCCCTTCCATGGTAAGTTGTCCGGACCCGTACAGGGCTATGGAATTACCGGTGTATTTTTTCGCGAAGTTTGCGATCTTGTGCGCAACCATTTCTGAGGCCTGCTCATAAGGCACCCTCACAAAATGCTCATCGTCGAAACTACCTTTAGTTTTGCTGATATATTCCAGATCACCGTGATCCGTTTTGTTCCATTCCTTCCATACATCTTTACGCACATAGGAATCACCATCCATGCGATCGACGTACATCGGCTCGGCTGCAGTCAGACCCTTGATACATTGAAGACCATAATTCGTCGGATGATCCTTGTCCGGGCGCATCGATACAATCTTGCCATTTTCAACCTGTATGATAGTGCCACAGCCCACGCCACAATAAGGACATTGTGCCAGGGCGGTTGTTCGAGTCGCCGACGCTGCCTCAGGTGTTGCCGGGGCTGCCTCCAGTTCAGGATTGTTGCCGCTATACAGGCTTATGCCGGCGGCTGATCCCGTAATAAAGGCACTACCCTTAATAAAATCTCTACGGGTCATTTTTACGCGCTTCATGGTCTTAACCCTCTATTGGTTCTCTTTCGGTAAACTACGTAAATATACAATTATGTCATCGATTTCCCGGTCTGAAAGATTTGCCAGGCCATCAGATCCCTGGAAACCGCGCATACGGGTGTTGGAACGGCCCTCTTTTATAGTTGTCCTGATAAAACCATCAGACACTACGTCAAGAAAGCCCTTTTTACCAATGGCGGTACCTGTTCCACCGGATATATATCCGTCTCCCCGCACACCATGACAGGTGGCACAAATGTCTTGAAACCACTGCTTACCCAGGCGCGGGTCACCGTGAGCATCAACTTGTTTATCTATCTCTTCCGCCCTGTTGGGTAGCTCTGAGTGTGCACGAAGGTAAGCAACAATCTTCCTGATATTGTCCTCACCCAGGTGTTGCCATGGTGGCATTCCTGTTCCTGGCCGGCCGTTCTGGATGGTCTTTATAAAAAATTCATCGGATGCGGTGGCAAGTAATTCTTTATTAGTAAGAGATGGAGCCATTCCCGGCTTGCCGATGGCATCCGCCTGGTGGCAAATCATACAATTCTGGTTATATAACGCCTCACCCGCCTTTATATCGGAATCATCAGACAGGCATACTGTTGTACCGGCAAACCATAGAATGGTAAGCCCGAATAATCTGCCAAGTATGTGCATGTTTGTTCTCTGCTTTTTAATGAGAATATTTCAAACCGGATCATTTGATATCATTGGGAAGTGTAATCATATTTAGCGTCTGCAACCTTGACCTAAATCAAGGACTTTCCCAAGATTATGCGTTTAGAATCCTCTTCAATGTTTGCGTTGCAACATTCCGTTTGGCTGTCACCACTTAAAATAGATTGAATAATCAATGATAAAGAATAAATTTTCGGTATTAACGGTACTGGCCGCTTTAATTGGCCTCATAACCCCGCAAGTAACGTATGCAGATGACCCTTTCTGGGAGGCGCTGACCTCCGGCAAGGTGGACTTCAGTGCCCGCTACCGCTATGAAAACGTCGATGATGACCTGGCCCCCAAGGAAGCCCATGCCTCCACTATCCGCACCACCCTGGGTTACAAGACCGGCAAGCTTTACAACGTCGATGGCCGCATCCTCCTCCAGGATGTCCGCCCCGTCGGCGCCGATGACTATAACGATGCCACCGGCAGGCCCACCTCCAAAACCCAGTACGCGGTGGTCGCCGACCCCTCTGACACCGACTACATAGAAGGCTATCTCGGCTTCAGCGGTGTCAAAAACACCTACGCCAAGCTCGGCCGCCAGCTCATAACTTACCGCGAGGCCCCCTTCCACCGCTTCATCGGCAATATTCTCTGGCGCCAGAACTGGCAGAACTTCGATGCCTTCAGCGTCCAGAATACTACCCTGCCGGACACGACACTCAGCTACGCCTATGCCTGGAACGTCAACCGCATCTTTACCGATGAGGCCGTAGCCAGTGCTGCCGCCAATTTCGACAGTGACTCGCACTTCGTCAATCTGAAGTACAACGGCCTGGATTTCGCCAAGCTCGAGGCCTATGCCTATCTGCTGGATTTTGAGAACGCCCCCCAGTTTTCCACCGATACCTTCGGCCTGCGCGCAACCGGCGCCATACCGCTCAGCCCGTCGCTGAAGGTCCTCTACGCCGGTGAGTACGCCTACCAGACGGATGCAGGGGACAACAGTTCCGGTTTCAGCGGCAATTATATCCTCGGTGAACTGGGCACAAGTATCGCCAAACCCGTCGCTTTCATTGACTCAGTGACCTTGAAAGCGACTTATGAGTTGCTTGAGGGGGAAGGTAATGTCAATGCCGGCATCAATTCATTCAACACCATCCTCGGTACCAACCATGCCTACCAGGGCTGGGCCGACCGCTTCCTGGTCACCCCCGATGACGGGATTGAAGACTACTATGTCACCGGCATCATCAAGGCATTGGGGGCCAACTTTGTCGCTGTCTATCATGACCTCAACTCGGATAACCTGGATTACGATTACGGCAAGGAACTGGACCTGATGGTTACGAAAAAATTTCTGGAGCATTACCTCGTGGGTGTGAAATATTCAGATTACAGTGCTGATACCAATGCAAACAACAGCGGCGCAACCGAGGCCGATGTCTCGAAATTCTGGGCCTGGGTACAAATAAGTTTTTAATTGGTTTATAACAACCTGAATTCATTCAATACTTATCTTCCGGAGACATAAAAAAACCCTCATTCAGAGGGTTTTTTTATGTCTGGCGGAGAGAGAGGGATTCGAACCCTCGATACGCTATTAACGTATACACACTTTCCAGGCGTGCGCCTTCAACCACTCGGCCACCTCTCCTATTTCAATCTTATCTATCACGAGTATAAGCCCGCTCCTAGTGTGGGCTGCAAATAATAAACAAGGGCGAAGGGTAATCAAAAAGGCTGTTAGGTGCAATTTTTTGACTTGAGATTTCGCGTTAATCAGTTCCAGGCAGTATCTACCAACTGCCCTTGCCATGCCTCCAGGTCCTCCGGTGTATCAATATCCCTGAGCATAGGCAACTCGGACCATTCATAACCCAGCTTTTTCAGGCGACCCCGGGTAGAATCTGCAACACGGCCCGTGCCCCACGCTATTTGGTCGAACATTTCAGCAGCAACCTGCCGAACACCGATCAGATAATACCCGCCGTCTTCACTGGGTCCCAGCACGGCCTCTTTGCCGACATCAAGTACCTGATGGGCCTGATCGAGTAACGTACTGCTTAGCATCGGGCAGTCCGTACCGATCAATACCGCCCAGGGATGTTGCTCCAGGGTCTTCTTCAATGCCAGATACATCCGCTCACCGAGATCACTGCCTTGCTGTTGGTGCAGTGTGACATTATAGCTTCGGCGGCATTCATCAAAGCAGGCATGGCGTGTATCTGGCGTACACCATAATTGAATGGTGTTAAAGCGTGAAGCACTGGCCTGTTCCATGGTATTAATAAGGAATGCGCGATGGAGTTCAGCGGCGCCTTTCTCGCCGAGTATCGGTATCAACCGGCTCTTGGCCTCGCCCGGCACGGGCGCACGCGTAAATACCAGTAAGGCCGGCTCACCTCTGTTCATAGTAATGATAATGACGACGCAGACGTTCGGGACTGGATCCCAGAAAATAGGCTAGCCGCAGCCACCACATTCTGAACACGGTACGCAATATGCCGTCGGATTCCCAGCGCCGGCTGGAAGTGATCAATTTCTCGTGCAGGCACAATGGGGACATATGTCTCCTGAGTTTTTTGGACAAGGCGATATCTTCCATCAGGCCGATGTCATCATAACCGCCAACCCTGATAAACATTTCCCGATCAACGAAGATCGCCTGGTCGCCCGTGCAGACACCGGTCATTCTTGAACGAAGGTTCATTGCAGCCTCGATCACCCTGAACAGGAAATGCCCGCCACTTAATCGTACATCAAACCTGCCCCAGACATAGGTACTCTCTTCTGCTACAGATATGAGTGTCTGTGCCGCTGATTTTGTAAACTGTGTATCGGCATGCAGAAATAGATAGAGATCACCACTACCAAGCGCAGCCCCGGTATTCATTTGTCTTGCACGCCCCCGGCTGGAACGGATGACACGGTCCGCAAATGGTTTGGCCAGGGCAACCGTATCATCATTACTCCCGCCATCTACAACGATCAACTCATGACCGGATAACTGAAGAGGCTTCAGAGACAACAGACAATCTTCAATCCCGTTCGCTTCATTAAATACAGGAATAATGACAGAGATCTTTTTCATTTTATCAGTGCTCCACCACAACTGCTGCCCTGACCGGCCGTGCAGCCAAAACAATGATTACCTGTATTGATTGGTTTACCCTCAAGTGACATTTGCGTGAGATCAGTAATATGCAGTCTTTCAGATTTGTCCGATACCAGCCCCAGGCCCAGCATCTGGTTAAAATCGCAATCATAAACATAGCCCTGCCAGTCAACACTGATCAATGAGCGGCACATGACGTTATCAAGGTTTTCCTCGCGATGCGCCTGCTTCAGTAAAGACATGTAATCGTAAAACTGGTTATTGGAAATAAGCATACTACCAAAGCGTTTGATGGGCATATTGCACAGGGTGAAGAGTTGGTTAAACCTGATGTCATATTCTTCTTTAAGTATGCGCTTGTAATCAGCTTCCAATGTCTCCTGATTAGGCGGTAACGACGGGCCCTGGGGATTGTAAACCAGGTTTAGCAACAGCCCGCTATTTTCTTGTCCGTAGCCGAGCCGGTTCAATGTCTGCAACGCCTGTATGCTCTTTTCAAACACACCCTGTCCACGCTGGCGATCAACATTATCGACAGAATAACAAGGTAACGAGGCAATGATCTCGACATTATAGGATGCCAGGAACTCCGCCAACGTTTCCTGCCCCGGTTCCAATAAAATTGTGAGGTTACAACGGTCAATAACATGGGTGCCAAACGCCTGGACTGCCTCGACCAAGTTTCTGAAGCCGGGGTGTAGTTCCGGGGCGCCTCCGGTAATGTCCAGTGTCTCAACGCCAGACTGCTCTATAAAATCGACCACTTGCTGGAGGGTTTCCGGGCTCATGGCCTCGGTGCGTTTCGGACTGGAATTGACATGGCAATGGATGCATTGCTGGTTGCATTTCAGGCCAATATTGATCTGCAATGTCTCGGTTTTGCGTCTGCTGATGTCAGGAAACGTTGTCGGCTGCAAAAGTTGCAGGGTATTGTGCATGGCAGCAATTATAGATCAAATGTAACCGTGCTGTCATACGCTTGAGGCATGAAACGGTGGCCGGGTTAATCCCGGCTGACTACGCGTATATCTTCGACTGGAAAAACTATTTTTACCTGCAGGTTATCCCCCTCTGCATCTCGCATGTTGGACACACCTTTGAAGACTCTGAGACGTGGTTCTTCATAGGCGTATTCCAGTCGTGTAGTTCCGCCCAACAAACGGTAGAAAAAATTCTCCGGTTCAACGTGGATAATCCGACTACGCTCGCCGTCTTTCATTTGCACATCCGCCTGGTAAATACGGAAATCATAGAATCCCAGGAGACTGGGGATCAGGAATTTCCGGGAAACTGCCTTGCCGGCAACAATGTCTTCCCAGTAGGTAATAATTAATTCGTCGAATCCGGCATCGGCGACGGCGTTGTCTGGAAGTAATAGGGTTTTGGATTCAATCTCGGCCTGATCACTCTCACTGAATTTCACTTGATACTGCTCTCCGCGGTTTTTTCCGGACTCGGTATGCCCGGTACGGCTGTTTTCCAGGTGAAAGTCAGGCGCAAGCGGGTTCGGACTGTAATCGACATACTTGACGGCAAAGAGTTTGCCGTTGGCGTCATGGTAGGTCACAGTGTCTGAGATAATCCGTCCCTCTTTCCTGATCTCGTTGTGTGTTTCGGTGTAAATTAATTCCCCGCTGTCCTGCGTATAGGCATAACCCACGCGCTCAGTTTCCAGCGCATGAGCGATACCGGAAAATAAGTTGGCTGAAATAAATATAATCGTGAATAGAGTTTTCATCATAGGTATCTCAGGCTGCTGTATGTCCCAGTAACAAGACTCTTTTATCCCCATTTGATTTCAATAGTGCAATAAACAAATAGAGACAACTGATGATATTTCCCAATATCATGATCGAAGCAATCCACAGCCCTCCAATCAGGGCACGTTCTTCACGCAAGACAACCCAGCAGGAAAACAGGACAAACCCTACATAGACATCCACAAGAGTCAGAATCCCCCATGGCGAACCCGTTATCATGGCGCCCTCTTTTGCAAAATCACCCTGGATGAATGCATAGGCTATTGCCATCAACATAATTACTATTCCTGACAGAGCCAGAAATTTAAGCACCGGTAATTTATAGTGAGATCGATTCATGCCTTCCGTTTTTGAAAAAGATAATGGCTGACCCACCACTCCTGGCCATGGTGATAACCAAAAAGTTCAGCACAGGCCATGAAAAAAATCCGCCAGCGCATCCACCATTTCATGGCATCCTCTTTGCCGTAAATTGATTCAAAGATATCCCACAATTCCTTGCTTTCATCCATGTTTTTAAGCCATGCATTGGCAGTCTTTTCATAATGTGTACCTGGCCAGCGCCATTGCCCAGCAATGACCAGGTCATCCTGGAAATAGAGTGGCAAGTCATCACTGGGCATCATGCCGCCGGAGAAGAAATAACGGCTCATCCAGTCAGATGCATCACGCTCAATAAAGGCATAGGGAACCAGGCGGTGACAGAAGACGTGCATGAAAAAACGTCCATCATCATTCAACCATCCAGCGACTCGTCCAAACAACTCACGATAGTTGCGCATGTGTTCAAACATCTCAACCGATACAATACGATCAAATGTTTCTTCGATATCAAATTCATTCATATCAGCAGTAATGATTTTGATATTTTTGATACCTTCGGATTGAGCCTTGTTGAGAATAAACTCGCGCTGAGAATTTGAATTGGACACGGCAGTAATGCTTGCTTCAGGAAATTGCCTGGCCATCCAGAGGGTCAGTGAACCCCAACCACAACCCAGTTCCAGGATCTTTTGTCCATCAGCGAGATCAGCATGCTCGGCCGTGAGTGCCAATGCCCTGTCTTCCGCCTGATCCAGTGATTGGGTGGATGTATCCCAGTAGCAACAACTGTATTTCAGATTGTTGCCCAGCACTTTTTGATACAAGGCAGCAGGAACCTCGTAATGTTGTTCGTTGGCTTTATCCGGTAACAGTGCAATTGGCGAGCGATTCATTTCGGCAATGAAAGATTGCAGTCTGGCTGCTGCAGTCTCACAGTTATTGGCTTCGATCTCCTGCAGCCTTGTCCGACACAGTCGCTGGATACTCTTTCGTATCACCATATCGGGCACATAACCGCGCTCGACCCAGTTTATGGATAATTCAGTCGCTGTTGTCATGATGGTTCACCTGTAATTTGTTTTTTGGGTAATGGAATAAAACCACTGGTTGTTCTCTGATAACGCCGGTAGGCATCTCCCCTGCTGCGCAATGCCTGCTGCTCTGTATAGGGAATGCCGGTAACCTTGACCAGGAAGACCAGCATAACTGCAACACCCAGCCAGGTTATCCACCAGACGTCAGAGCCTATACCTATCAGGACGTAGGCCCACCATTGCATCCATTCAAAGAAGTAATTGGGATGCCGTGAATAACGCCACAGACCCTCCTCGCAAACACCCTGTTTGCCAGAGGATTTTCTTCGATATTGATGCAACTGCCTGTCTGCTATTGCTTCACCGGCAAAACAGGCCAGCCAGAGAATCAGACCGGCATAATCATTCCACTGGAGCATCTCACCCGGTGCCCGGGCAGCTGCCCAGATTGGCAGGGCAAACATAACAGCCCATAAAGCCTGAACCTGGAAAAAAACAAACATGAAAGGCTGGACTTTAGACCCGAGTTTACTGCGTAGATATCGATAGCGACCATCCTCTTCCTCAATAAAGGCCCGTTGTGTGAGGTAAATTCCCAGTCTTAACCCCCAGATTGCGACGATGAACGCCAGTAGCATCTGGCGTGCGCTGTGCCCGGCGTCATTATATAAGGAGAAATAGATGCCCAGGATAGCCGTTGCAAAAGCCCAGGCGATGTCCACGATGCCGGCGTTCCGGGTGCGGGCCTGTACCAGCCACAGAACCAGCATGAGTATGGCAACCGCAATCCAGCCTGTAAGAATCAATTGACCAACAGGCATGCCTTCACCTCGAGAATACCTTGATGATGGATTGTTGAATGTGACCGTTTTCGATTTCGGATTTCTCCGTAATCCAGAGCAACAACAGCATGGCAATGATCCACTCTATTCCAATTGCGATGAGGGCAGTCGTATGATCAGCCAGAATAATTGCTGAAAACTTTTCCCCGGCAAAGTAGGCCAATGGCCCAAACACAGCACCGCCCAGCATACCCAGGACATAACGGCGCCTGAGCCATGACAGGCAATAACGCAGGGTCAGGGCAAAGTTGATCCAGAGCGTGACCATCCAGATTGTGGTTGGCATGCCTGCCTGGGCATAATCAGGAAACGTGAATTGCCCGGTTAGTACCAGAAAGGAATCAGCCAGATAACCAAACAGCCCCGCGACAATAATAATTCGCAGATCGATGAATTTGTCTGGAACGATCGAGAAATGGATGAGCAGCCAGACCAGGGTAAAGGCTGGTCCTGCCAGCGGATAACCGATACCGCTGAAGTAGCAGGCCATAAACCAGCCGATTTGCAGCGCGGCGAAGTTGAATAGATTGAATTTGGTCATGGGCTTATATCATCCATAAATCTGGGCAATGCCGGAGCCCGGCATGCCGGTTTGCTGAAAAGAATCTGTAGATCCCCGAGGTATCGTTCCCTGAAACCTGCCTCGCAATAACACAGGTAATACTCCCATAACCTCAGGAAATCACGACTGTAACCAAGCGCCAGAATCCGTTCTTCATTTTTCATCACATTCTCAAGCCAGCAACGGAGGGTGTCTGCATAGTGCGGACCGATATTCTCGACGTGTGAAACCTGCAGATCAGTCCTGACTACTGAGGCATCCAATATGGCATTAAATGACGGGACACAACTACCGGGAAAGATGAACTGTTGAATGAAATCAGTATTTTTAAGGTAATCTTCATAGCGGTCATCGGGCATGGTAATGGCCTGCAATAACATCTGGCCATCAGGTTTCAACAAGCCTGCACACCGTTTAAAGTATTCGGGTAGAAACTCATGTCCAACGGCCTCTATCATTTCAATTGAAACCAGTTTGTCATATTTACCCTGAAGATCCCGGTAATCGGTCAAAAGCAATTCGATCTGGTTGGATAAACCCTCTGCTCTGACACGTTCTCGAGCAAGTTCATACTGTTGTCTGGATATGGTGGTGGTTGTGACATGGCAGCCATAATACTTGGCGGCATGAATCGCAAAACTGCCCCAGCCGGTGCCAATTTCAATAACTCTATCTTTGACATCAAGATCCAGTTTCTGACAAATGCGATCCAGTTTATTAATCGAAGCTTGTTTGAGCGTGTCCGTGGGATTTACAAAAATCCCGGCCGAGTAAGTCATGGTTTCATCAAGAAACAGTGCAAAAAAATCATTACCGAGATCATAGTGATCATGAATGTTTTTCCGGCTGCCTTCCCTGGTGTTGGCTCGTCTGCTGTGCCAGCGCCTGAACCACCACATGCCTGTTCTGGCGAGACCGGACTCCATGGAATCCAGTAGATCAATATTACGAATAAACAGGCTGAATAGGCCGGTTAAATCATCACTGTTCCAGTAGCCGGAGCGATAGGCAGCGGCAGCACCATTACTGCCGCCCAGTGCCATCTCAAGATAGAATGCAGAGTTAAATACCTGTATTTGGATTTGCTGACTGGCGTTTGACTGGCCCAGCTCAACTTCTCCCCATTCATCCTGTAACACGACCTTGCCCCCGACCAGCTTGTCCAGTTTTGCCAGAATCCGATTACGTAAGAACCAAGTCAAATTCCTCGCCGGCCTCAAGTCCCGACCTATTGTTAACGTGCGTTGTTCAATAGTCATGACTGACTCTCTCGTTTCATATAATGTTTTGGGTGTTCATGGAAAGGCACCCGTTTCAACCAGAGCCGCAGCGCCTGCCAGTAAATTGCAAGAATAACTTTCAGGGTCATAAACGGATAATGAACAAGTGCCGAGGCAAGTGACTTTGAGGAAATCGGAGCTTCTTCCAGTTTGCTCCAGGCATTAAATATGTGCCTGC
>QKIY01000004.1 GCA_003250975.1 Gammaproteobacteria bacterium
CGCCTGGCGATGACTGGGACGGGGTATTTACGTTTACTACCAAGTAGATCGGGGGTCACCTACGAGTCCCCAACGAGACACCCATACACCAAAATAAAAAACCCCGTAAAGGGGTTTATTATTTTTGGCGGAGAGGGTGGGATTCGAACCCACGAAGGGCTATAAACCCTTGCCGGTTTTCAAGACCGGTGCATTCAACCGCTCTGCCACCTCTCCGGAGAATTGATATGAAAGCGAGCGCGTATTTTAACGGATGTTAAATTCAGGACAACCTGAAATATTCGGGGCAGCTGGACTTTTTAATGATTTTCAGACCTGGATTCCTCAGCCCGCGGATCCAATTCAAATATTTCCTCGGCCGGCACGACGCCCACAAATTCGTTTTTAAACTCAGGTATAACGATAGCCCCTTTATGTAAACGTCTCATCCCGTAAATGGCCAGTATCAACATGATAAGGGCAATTGATGTGAACAGGAAACCATCACCCAGATAACCCATTAATAATGATATTGTTGCAGGACCACAGACAGCACCAATGCCAAAAAACAAAAGCAGGCTGCCAGCCACTTCTACAAATTCACCGGGTTCACTTAAATCATAAGCATGCGAAATACACAGGGAATATAGTGGCATACTGAAACCGCCAAACAGGAAGGCCAGCAGTAATAACACGGTGATATCAGCACTGGCGAACAAGGAAAGTATTATGGAAACCAGCGACGCGGCAAGACTCGCACCGATGATGACCCTGCGCCTGTCTATCTTGTCTGATAATCTGCCCAGAGGCCATTGCCAGATAGCTCCTCCCAGAATAGCCGTACTGATAAACCAGCCGACCATATGTGCCTCGAATCCCCTTTTTTGCAATAACACCGGTGAAAGACCCCAGAACGATCCCATGGCCAGTCCAATGGCAAAAGTGCCGGCCAAGGCCAGCGGCGATACATCCAGTAATTTCCTGATATTCAATTCGGGGCTGTTGACCTCGCCGGGGCTTTCTGAACGAAACTGGGTTATAGGGAAAACAGACAAGGAAATACAAATCGCTATGAGTATAAACAGGGCCGTTGTTTCGATACTCACGACCCACAGGCTCAATTGTGCCAGCGTAATGGAAGACAACTCAATAATCCGGTAGATAGAGAAGACCGAGCCACGCAGCTGAGCAGGTGTCACGGTACTCAACCAGGTCTCGGTAGCCATCAGCAGGATTGCATAGCAATAACCGCTGAATACACGCAAGAGGATCCAGGTAACAGGTTCGATAATAAGCGAATGTAACAGGACACTGACACTGGCAAGGCTTGCAAAAGCGGCAAAGGCCCTGATATGACCTGACAAGGCAATCAATCGGCTGCCCGTCATGCACGCAATGATAAACCCGAGATAATACCCTGAAACAAGCAAGCCAATGAGACCGGGCTCAAAGCCTGCAGACTGTGATTTGAGCGCGAGGACTGTTGTCAGCAAACCGTTGGCACCGGAAAAGAAGAATATTCCGACGAGCAATGCGGTAATGGCCTGGATGCTTTTTAACATAGAATTTTCTTTAATTAAACAAAATATCTATCTGTTTTACAAAAAATATTCTATCATGATTAATATAAAGTCTAACATCTTAATGCAAGGTAAATGTATAGCAACAGGGTTCTGCTGTGGCTGTTTCCTCTGGATCAGGGATCCGGATTATTTGCCGGGTCTGAGCCGCCTGCCCGGCTTATCTGTTATAATGGCTGCATTCATTTGACCATCGAACCGGACTTGAAAAATTCGGTCATATCCCTAAGTTAGATATAAATAGAAAACGGAGGAAAATTTATATGAGTCAGCAACAATATGCTGTTACCCGGCCTGTTGAGTCGGTACTGGCAACCAACAAGGTCATTCGTAACACTTATTTATTGCTTTCCATGACCCTGCTGTTTAGCGCAGCTACAGCAGGCATCGCCATTGTCACAAATATGCCGTACCTGGGGCCGTTGATCACCCTCGGTGGCTATATCGGCCTGCTGATCCTGACCTCGGCCCTGAGAAACAGCGCCTGGGGCCTGCTCTCAGTGTTTGCCCTGACCGGTTTTATGGGCTTGACACTGGGGCCATTGATTAATGCCTACCTCACCTATTATTCAAACGGTGCTGAACTGGTCATGCTTGCCATGGGTGGCACAGGTGCCATCTTTCTGGGCCTGTCTTCCTACACCCTGACAACACGTAAGGATTTCAGTTTTCTGGGAGGCTATGTATTTGTTGGTATGCTAGTGGCCATCCTGGCTGGTATCGGTGCCCTGGTCTTTGGCATCCCTGCCCTATCTCTTGCAGTATCCGCGGTAGTCATCATGTTGATGTCAGGCCTGATCCTGTATGAGACGAGTGAGATTATCCATGGCGGTGAGACTAATTACATCATGGCAACTGTCAGCCTGTATGTTTCAATATATAATCTGTTCACCAGCCTGCTGCATCTGCTTGGGGCCTTTGCCGGTGAAGACTGAGACTCACAAACAGATTGTACTGGAACCCCGGCGTAAGCCGGGGTTTCTATTTCTATGACTACTATTTATGATGCCGTATGAGTGTGATATAAAATCCACCTCTGGATATAAAAAATTGACAAACCACAGCTAATCCAGAGCATTTCTGTTCTAATCTGGGGACTTAACCATGAAAATTAGTGTGCCGAGTGAAATTTATGCGGGAGAGAAACGTGTTGCCACTACGCCGGATGTAACAGCGCAACTCATTAAGCTCGGATTTACCGTCGCTGTTGAATCAGGTGCAGGACTCTCTGCCAATTTCTCTGATGCAGCTTATGAATCCGCAGGAGCTGAAATCATCCATGACACCAAATCAATCTGGTCAACCGGCGATATTATCCTCAAGGTACGGGCGCCTGAATACAATAATGAACTGGGCGTCGATGAAGTCGACCTGATGCACGAGGGCCAGACCCTTATAAGTTTTATCTGGCCGGCCCAAAACGAGTCATTAATGAAACGGTTGGCCGCTAAAAAGATTACCGTTCTGGCCATGGACAGTGTTCCACGTATCTCACGAGCACAAAAACTCGATGCCCTGAGTTCCATGGCCAATATTGCCGGTTATCGCGCAGTCGTAGAGTCGGCCAGCCAGTTTGGCCGCTTTTTTACCGGGCAGATCACCGCGGCGGGCAAGATCCCGCCGGCAAAGGTTATGGTCATCGGCGCGGGTGTCGCCGGACTCGCGGCCATCGGTGCAGCCAAGAGTCTCGGCGCGATCGTACGTGCCTTTGATACTCGTCCCGAGGTTAAGGAGCAGGTTGAAAGCATGGATGCAGAATTCCTGGAACTGGATTTTAAGGAAGAAGGGTCCGGCGAAGGCGGTTACGCCAAGGTTATGAGCGAGGAATTCATCAAGGCAGAAATGGCATTATTTGCGGAACAGGCAAAAGACGTTGATATTATTATTACAACCGCGCTGATTCCGGGCAAACCCGCACCTGAGCTGATCACGGAAGACATGGTAAAGTCCATGAAAGACGGCAGCGTGATTGTTGACCTGGCCGCTGAACAGGGCGGCAACTGTAAGCTCACTGAACCCAATCAGGTCGTTAGAAAATATGGCGTGACCATCATTGGCTATACGGACCTGCCAAGCCGGCTGCCGACACAGTCCAGCCAGCTATATGCCACCAATATTCGTCACCTGCTCTCCGATATGTGTCCTGAGAAGAATGGCGAGATCAATGTCGATATGGAAGACGAGGTAATACGTGGTACTACGGTGATCAAGAATGGTGAGATCACCTGGCCTCCTCCGGCTCCCAAACTGTCCGCTGCCCCGAAACAGGCCCCGGCCAAGGCACCCGTGCTGGTAAAGGAAGAACCCAAAAAGCCGAGCGTGCTGTCATTGCTGATCCCATTTATTGTAGGTGGTCTTGTACTGTTCGGGCTGGGCCTTGTCGCCCCGCCCTCTTTCATGCAGCACTTTACTGTCTTCGTGCTGGCCTGTTTTGTCGGCTACATGGTGATCTGGAATGTAACTCCGGCCCTGCATACACCATTAATGAGTGTTACTAATGCTATCAGTAGCATCATTATTATCGGTGCACTGATACAGATCTCATCGGAGGTAAAGGTGATCATGATTCTCGCGGGGATCTCTATTCTGATTACTAGTATCAATATATTTGGCGGATTCGCTGTAACCCAGCGCATGCTGCAGATGTTCAGGAAATAGGAGAATAGAGATCATGCCTACAGGTATTATTACTGTTTCATATATTGCTGCTACCATCCTGTTCATTCTGGCGCTTGGCGGCCTCAGCAACCAGGAAACCTCTCGCAGGGGAAATTTATACGGCATCACCGGCATGACCATTGCTCTGCTGGCCACCATTCTGGGTCTGGTCACAGCTAATTACAACATACTCATTGGCGGTGTGATTATTGGTGGCATTATCGGTCTGGTCCTGGCACGCAAGGTGGAGATGACCCAGATGCCGGAACTGGTCGCCATTCTCCACAGCCTGGTCGGGATTGCTGCCGTACTGGTGGGTTACGCCAATTTTATGGACCCCGCTTCGCATTTTAGCGGCGTGGAGAAGACCATACACGATGTCGAGACTTATCTGGGTATCTTGATCGGTGCTGTTACTTTCACTGGATCCGTGATCGCCTTTGGTAAATTGAGCGCCAGGATCACAAGTAAACCGTTATTGCTACCAGCAAGACACTGGCTCAATCTTATTCTGCTGATTTCCGTTATCTGGTTATGCTTTGATTTCCTCGATCAATCTGCAGCAGGAAGCGGTATCGTGCCTCTATCCATCATGACAGCTATTGCCCTGGTATTCGGGATCCATATGGTTATGGCCATCGGCGGTGCGGATATGCCGGTTGTGATTTCCATGTTAAACAGCTATTCCGGATGGGCCGCGGCAGCCACCGGCTTCATGTTGAACAATGACCTGTTAATCGTCACTGGCGCCCTGGTGGGCAGCAGTGGTGCCATCCTGAGTTATATCATGTGCCGCGCCATGAACCGGAAGTTCCTGGCCGTCATTGCGGGGGGGTTCGGAACTAGCGGTGGTGTCCCTGCCGGAAGTACTGAAGAAGCGGGCGAAGTAATTTCCATCAATGCCGAAGAGGCCGCAAACCTACTGGCAGATGCCAGTGAGGTGATGATTATTCCAGGTTATGGAATGGCCGTGGCTCAGGCCCAGCATATTGTCTATGAAATTACCAGAATCCTGCGTGAAAAAGGGGTCAATGTCCGTTTCGGAATTCATCCTGTTGCCGGCCGCATGCCGGGACATATGAATGTGCTGCTGGCGGAGGCCAAAGTGCCTTATGATATCGTCTTTGAAATGGACGAGATCAATGAAGACTTCCCTGATATAGACGTTTCTGTGGTAATCGGCGCCAATGACATCGTTAATCCCTCTGCTCAGGAAGTCCCCGATAGCCCGATTGCCGGCATGCCCGTCCTGGAATGTTGGAAGGGTAAGACTACGATTGTCTTGAAACGCAGCATGGCTACCGGATATGCGGGTGTAGACAACCCGCTCTTCTACAAGGAAAACACTCGTATGCTATTTGGCGATGCCAAGGATAGTCTGGAAAATGTACTGGCCATACTGCACAGCTAGAACTAAATATCATCAAAAAAAAAGCGGGCCGGATCCCGCTTTTTTGATCTGATATAAAACTATTCGTTTTCCTGGTGAGGAATGATTGACATGTAGCCGTCAGCTCCTCTCAGGATATTCAGTAGTATGGGCTGGCAACAAGCCTCGCAGTCTTCGACATAGGATTGGGACTCTTGGGACCGGTCTACCAGCAGTGTCTGGATCTCGCCACAATAGGGGCACTGAATCGAGCAGGTATCCAGGACGTTCATCCCCTAAAGTATAGGAGAAATATAGTATCTTTCCGCCCAAGCTCAGCTGATAACGCGGATATCCCCCATATATGCCTGTAAAGGCTCGGGTATGCGGATGCTGCCATCCGCCTGCTGGAAATTCTCCAGGATTGCGACCAGGGTACGCCCGACAGCGAGGCCGGAACCATTCAATGTATGCAGCAATTCCGGCTTCCCCGTAGCGGGATCCCTCCACCGGGCCTTCATCCGCCTGGCCTGAAAATCCTCAAAATTACTACAGGATGAAATCTCCCGGTATCTTTGCTGGCCGGGCAACCAGACTTCCAGGTCATAGGTCTTGGTGGCTGAAAATCCCAGGTCGCCACTACAGAGTGCTACCACACGATAAGGCAGGCCCAACCTTTGCAGGATAGATTCGGCATGACCGGTGAGTTCTTCCAGGACCGAGTAGGAATCCTCCGGCTTGACCATCTGTACCAGTTCAACCTTTTCAAACTGGTGTTGCCGGATCATGCCGCGCGTGTCCTTGCCATAAGACCCTGCTTCACTGCGAAAACAAGGTGTGTGGCATACATATTTACGCGGCATGGTATCCGCTTCCAGGATTTGATCTCGCACCAGATTGGTCACCGGGACTTCTGCAGTAGGGATCAGATAAAAACCCTGTCTCGGCACGGCAAACAGATCTTCCTCGAACTTGGGTAACTGCCCTGTGCCCCGCATGCTGTCGGCATTCACAAGGTAAGGTACATTGACCTCGGTATAACCATGTTCATTAACATGAATATCCAGCATGAACTGGATCAATGCCCGGTGCAGACGGGCTATGGCCCCGCTCATGATGACGAAACGCGATGCACTGATGCGCGTTGCCGATTCGAAATCTATCAGGCCCAGTGCCTCCCCAATGTCTACATGATCACGGGGCTCGAAATCAAATTCGGGAAGCTCACCCCAGGTCCGGATCTCCTTGTTGTCCTCTTCGTTGTTTCCTTCGGGCACGGATTCATGCGGAAGATTGGGTATATCCAACAGCATGTTATTTAGTTGTTCCTGGACCTCACCGAGCTCGGCCTCGTGTTGCTTGAGGCGATCAGCCAGGGCTCCCATTTCATCCATCAGGGACTGTACATCCTCACCCTGCGCCTTGAGCTTGCCTATCTCCTTCGATCGGCTGTTTCGTTCCTTCTGCAGTTCCTGTGTGGCGACCTGCAATTCCTTGCGCCTGCTGTCACAGGCCTCTATCGCCGCTTTATCCAGTCGATAGCCCCGCTTTCCAAGGGCTTTGGCGACCTGATCAAGGTTCGTACGCAGCAGATGGGGATCTAGCATTGGGTAAATCTTCCTTCCAAAAGGTTACAGATTGATCTTCGCGGGCCAGTACACAATATGACCGGGATTTATTCTCTTGTTTAATTCATCAATTATTTTTTTTATCTTTTCTACTTCGTCATAAAACTCGATGACCACGGGCAAATCCAGTGACATATCCATCAGGGTTGATGAATGGTATTTACCCGAGGTGCCGAATCCGGTGATGCCACGAAAAACAGTAACACCCCTGACCTTGCAGTCATCATGCAGAAACTCCAGCAACTCCTTTTGATGGGCCTTGGCCTCATGCAGATAGATTCTGACAATAGTCACATCGGTTTCATTCATACTTGCCTCGCAAGGACTACTCCCAGCCAGCAGCCCGAGATACACAAACTGACACTCAATACAATATTCATAATTGCCTTGAATTGTTCACCGCTTTCCAGCAGGTTCAGTGTTTCAATGGAAAAAGTCGAAAATGTCGTAAATGCACCAAGCAGGCCAATCAACAATCCGGCCCGCCATTCAGCGCTGATATTCATCCGTTCATATAAAAAGACATACAAGACCCCCATTAACAGGGACCCTACTACGTTAACGGACAGGGTGCCATATGGGAAGCCCCGGCCGAATATTGCATAGACACCATTGGCCAACCAGAAACGGAACAAGGCGCCGAGGGCACCACCACCGGCAATAAATAATATCTGCATCTTCAGGCGTAGGTTGTAAATTTATGGGGCATTTTATCCCAAAGCGACTGTTATTTTCTTTTTTTTGCCTGCTTGTCGAGTTCACGCAAGTTGGCCAGCTTCTCAGCAATCTTGATCTCCAGTCCTCGATCAACTGGAAAATAATATTGCTCTTCCTGCATGCCTTCTGGGAAATAGTTCTCCCCTGCCGCATATGCCTCGGGCTCGTTGTGTGCATAGCGGTAGTCCTTGCCATAATCTAGGTCCTTCATGAGGCGGGTAGGCGCGTTCCTTAGGTGCAGAGGCACCTCCATTGAACCATGCTTACTGGCGGACTGCATGGCAGATTGATAAGCCTTGTAAACGGCGTTGCTCTTTGCGGCGCAAGCCAGGTAGACAACGGCCTGTGCTATGGCCAGTTCCCCCTCCGGCGAGCCTAGCCGTTCCTGCGTCTCCCAGGCATCCAGGGCCAGTCGCAGACCTCTTGGGTCGGCATTACCGATATCCTCTGAAGCCATGCGGACAACCCGTCGCGCAATATACAGGGGGTCACAGCCCCCATCGAGCATACGGGCAAACCAGTACAGGGCAGCATCCGGTGCCGAACCCCTTACTGATTTGTGTAATGCCGAAATCTGGTCGTAGAAGGCCTCCCCACCCTTGTCGAAGCGCCTGAAAGCAGCACCACTCAGAATCTCATCCAGCAAGGCATCATCGATCTGGTGGTCTTCCACAAGATCAGAGGCAATTTCCAGTAGATTAAGGGCGCGACGGGCATCCCCATCGGCAATCTCCGACAGTTTTTTTGCAGCCGTCTCAGACAGTATCAATTGTTTTCTACCCAGGCCCCGTTCTGTATCACGTAATGCCCTTCGTATAATTTCCTGCATGGCCTCAGGCTGGATGTTTCTAAGTAAATAGACGCGCACCCTAGACAACAAGGCATTATTGAGTTCAAACGAAGGGTTTTCAGTCGTGGCCCCGATAAATGTAACAGTACCGTCCTCGACATAGGGGAGAAAGGCATCCTGCTGAGATTTATTGAAGCGGTGTGCCTCATCTATGAAAAGGACAGTGTCCTTACCATAAACCTCACGGTATTGCTGCGCCTTTAAAATCGCCTCACGGATGTCCTTAACTCCGCTGAGCACTGCTGAGATGGTCAGGAACTGGGCATCACAGGAATTGGCGATAATCCGGGCCAGAGTGGTCTTGCCGGTGCCCGGCGGGCCCCAGAAAACCATGGAATGCAACCGGCCCTGCTCGATGGCTAGCCGCAATGGCTTGTCCTTGCCCAGGATATGGTCCTGTCCTACAAAATCATCCAACGTGGCAGGCCGCATCCTGTCGGCAAGCGGGTGATAATCAGGAATATCAGACATTATGAATGGTTTAAATTGTGTGATTACCGGCTAGTTTGCCGTTCATCTATCACATCGACACCTTTCGGCGCCTTGAAGGTAAACAGGCCGGGATCAAGAGCCGTATTGCGCTGTGGATTGATAAAATCTATCCGTGTTATCTGCCCCAGGTTATCAAACAGGATCATCATCCCCAGATTGTCGCCTTCAAAGCCGAGTCGTACCTTGTTGTACTGGTTTTCTTCGTCTTTGGGTTGTAGTTCTACCCACTCAAAGCCTTCAATAGTGCCGAGCTCCACCTTGCGGAAGTATTCATCGATGGGACTTTGACCACTGATAATGGCTGCAGGCGTGTTATCCAGGGAAGTGGCAACATCACGTACCGTGACCTGTTCCAGGTCAACATCGTATAGCCAAAAGGACTCGCCGTCTGCTATCAGAAACTGGGTATAGGGAGCGTTGTAAATCCATCGAAACTTACCCGGGTTTTGCATGTAGACCACACCACTGGCGATCTCCATGACCTCACCCCTTTCATTTGACAGGGTTTGTTTGAAATCGGCATGAAAGCTCTGGAATCCATCAAGGAAATGATCCAAGGCAGTTTTCCTGTTCCCATCCGCAGTGATAAAACCAGGCAAGAGAAAAAAAATTAAAGTAAAAAGTTTAAAAAATAATTGCATGAATTTATGTTGTCGTTGGTTAGTCATCTGTGGTTGCTTGCCCGTTGCAAATCGCCAGTTACTTTTACATTTGACTTAAAACTTGTAACTTATGACTTGTTACTATTATTTATGGTTCCGGTGGTGGTGGGGCAATGACTTCGCGACTGCCGTTGGTTTCCAGCGGGCCAACGATACCGCTCTGTTCCATTTCTTCAACCATGCGCGCGGCCCTGTTATACCCTATCTTTAAACGCCGCTGGATATAGGATATCGAGGCCTTGCGGGTTTCCGTGACAATCCTTACCGCCTCATCATAAAGGGGATCCAGGTCATCATTGATAGCCTCAAGCCCGGGAATAACGCCCAGTCCACCTTCCAGGGGCCCCCGCACGATCTCGTCATGATAATCCGGTTCCGTCCCTTTCTTCAGTTCATTGGCTACCTTGTGGACCTCCTGATCGGCAACAAAGGCACCATGCACCCTCATTGGCAAGGCGGTGCCTGGTGGCAGGTAGAGCATGTCCCCGTTACCCAGCAGGGTCTCGGCACCCATTTGATCGAGTATGGTCCGCGAATCGACCTTGGAAGAGACCTGGAAGGCAATCCTGCAGGGAATATTGGCCTTGATCAGGCCCGTAATGACATCCACTGACGGGCGCTGAGTGGCCAGGATCAAGTGAATACCGGAGGCGCGGGCCTTTTGCGCCAGCCTGGCGATCAATTCTTCCACCTTTTTTCCGGCGGTTATCATCATATCGGCCAGTTCATCGACAATAAGAACGATGAATGGCAATTCATCCAGCGTGGGGATTTCGTCCCCTTCATCTACGGCCTGGTACAGGGGGTCCGGAATCGGACGCTTCCTGTCTATAGCCTCGGCAATCTTGCGGTTAAAGCCGGTGATATTCCGTACCCCGAGGGCCGCCATTAGCCGGTAACGGCGCTCCATTTCCGCTACACACCAGCGCAAGGCATTAGCGGCCTCTTTCATGTCGGTTACCACAGGTGCCAGCAGGTGCGGGATCCCTTCATACACCGACAATTCGAGCATCTTCGGGTCGATCATAATGAGGCGTACATCCCTGGCCGTGGACTTGTAGAGCAAGCTCAGGATCATCGCATTCAAAGCAACGGATTTGCCCGCCCCGGTAGTACCGGCCACCAGTAGATGTGGCATTCTGCCGAGGTCGGTCACTACCGGTTTACCACTGATGTCCTTGCCCAGTCCAAGGGTCAGATGGGATTTCATTTCCTCGTACTCGCGCGAGTTCAGAATCTCGCTGAGCCCCACCAGTTCACGGTTTTCATTCGGGACCTCAAGGCCTATCACGGACTTGCCGGGGATGACATCCACAACCCGGACGCTCGTAACGGAGAGCGATCGGGCCAGGTCCTTGGCAAGGTTGATAATCTGGCTACCCTTTACTCCAGGTGCGGGATCCAATTCAAAACGAGTAATTACCGGCCCAGGGTGAACCTCAACAACATGCGCCTCGATCCCAAAGTCTGCGAGCTTCAGTTCCACCTGGCGTGACATTGCTTGTAATGCTTCGTGTGAAAGCTGGCCTATTTTTGCCGGCGGTTCATTTAACAGGTTGAGGGAAGGCAAGGTGGAGTCTGAGGGATAATCGAACAGGTTAACCTGCCGCTCCTTTTCCGCCCGTTCACTGGTTTCAAATAAGGAAATCTTGGGCTCTATCCTGACAGGCTCGCGTAGGCTGCTCTTGTCCTTGTCGATCTGGATCAGGATCTCCCGTTCTCGCTTGGCTATCCGCCCCTTCAGCTTGTCTTTCAACATCAGGCGCATCTCATTCAGCCATTCAAATAGACGCAAGGTCCAGTGCCCGGAAAAATCCATCAACCATAACCAGGACAGGCCGGTGAACAGCGTGATGCCAATGAGAAACAAGGCCAGCAGGATCAGGGTCGTACCGGTCAGTCCGAGTACAGGCACCATGCCCGAGGCAACAACATCCCCCAAGATACCCCCTGCCCCCCGGACTTCATACGGCAAACCGCTGGTTGGCAGGAAATACAGGCGGGCGATGCCGCAACCACCGATATAGGCAAGGACCAGGCCGCTACCGCGAATGGCATAACGGGCATAGTCCTGCGGCGCATTATCATGCAGGGCCTGGTATACCCGCCAGCCGCTGAAACCCAGCAGGACGGGGAACAGATAACCCATGTAACCAAACAGGTACAGGACGACATCGGCTATCCAGGCGCCGACCTTACCCGCGCTGTTTCTGATCATGTCGACCGAGATCGCGTGGGACCAGCCGGGGTCATCGGGATGATAGCTCAGCAACGCAATAAACAGATAAATTGACAGGGCTGCCAGCGCTATGAGGCTGACTTCCCGGATATTGCGCGAGAGCTGATTCCCCAACTCATCAGAAGGTTGCCGTTTACGTGATGCCTGTGTCATTTATGAAGTTCAACCTGATTAGCTGAAAAAGATTATAGCCATATGTTTATAAAGGGATAATTATAACAGTAAATCTACCGAGATTCAGTCCTGATTGCATATTGCGATTTTGCCTGAGTGGGGGCTTTAACGTAACATAGCCCGGCTTTATTCGCCCTGATTTTTTCTGACCGGAGTTTATTCATGACAGATACCAGACATTGCCGATTACTTATATTGGGTTCAGGCCCGGCAGGCTACACTGCGGCCCTCTATGCTGCCCGTGCAAACCTCTCACCGGTGCTCATCAGCGGCCTGGATCAGGGCGGCCAGTTGATGACCACGACCGATGTTGATAACTGGCCCGGTGATGTTGAAGGGCTGCAGGGCCCGGACCTGATGGCGCGGATGCTGAAGCATGTCGAACGTTTTGATACTGAGGTCGTCAATGACCATATCCATACTGCCGACCTCAAACAACGACCCTTCCGGCTTGAAGGTGATGCAGGCAGCTATACCTGTGATGCGTTGATTATAGCAACCGGCGCCTCGGCGAAATACCTGGGCCTGCCCTCTGAGGAACACTTCAAGGGTCGCGGGGTTTCCGCCTGCGCCACCTGTGACGGTTTTTTCTACCGGGGTGCCGATGTTGCCGTAATCGGGGGTGGCAATACCGCCGTTGAGGAAGCCCTTTATCTCTCCAATATCGCAAAACAGGTTACGATCGTCCATCGACGTGACAAATTCAGGGCAGAAAAGATCCTGGCCAATCGCCTGCTGGATAAGGCAAAAAAAGGCAATGTCGTGATCAAGTGGGATACTGTACTTGATGAAGTGCTTGGAGATGAAAGCGGGGTCAACGGGATCCGCCTCAAGAGCACTAAGGATGATTCAACCGAAGAACTGGACTTGCAAGGTGTGTTCATCGCCATCGGTCATGAACCCAATACACAGATATTTCAGGGGCAGCTGGAGATGATTAACGGCTATATCGTGGTAAAGAGCGGTCTTGAAGGCCAGGCTACCGCGACCAGTGTTGCCGGCGTGTTTGCCGCAGGCGATGTGATGGATCATGTCTATCGCCAAGCTATCACCTCGGCCGGCAGCGGTTGCATGTCGGCACTGGATGCCGAGGCCTGGCTGGAAGAGAACCAGTAACAAATCATGAGTGAAAACCAACAAGGTTCATTAATCGTCAACCATCACAATGAAAGCCGTCATAATCAATAAAACCGGTGGGCCAGAAGTCCTTCAACTGCAGGAAGTCGATAATCCCGGGATAAGCAATCCCACGGATGTGCTGGTAAACCTGAAGGCGGCAGGCATCAATCCGATCGATACCAAATTGCGTCGGGGCCTTTATCCCATGAACCATCTGCCCGCCATTCTGGGTTGTGATGGAGCCGGGATTGTGGAATCTGTCGGCCCCGGAGTTTCCAGATTCAAGGCGGGTGATGAGGTGTTTTTCTTTTATGGCGGGCTGGATAATATCGCCGGCAACTACGCTGAGAAGATCGTGGTGGATGAACGGTTTATTATCAAAAAGCCGGAAGCGATGGATTTTATCCATGCCGCTGCAGCACCTCTGGTGTCATTGACCGCTTGGGAAGCACTCTATGACCGGGCTGGTATCGAGTCAGGACAGACTGTGCTAATTCATGCCGGTGCCGGTGGTGTCGGCCATGTTGCAATCCAACTGGCGAGACTGGCAGGTGCTCGGGTTTGTACCACCATCAGTTCTGAAGAAAAAGAAAAATTCGTTAGACAGCTTGGTGCCGAGCATACAATCAATTACCGGAAAGCCGATGTAGTTCAGGAGGTAATGGACTGGACGGAAGGCAAGGGCGTTGACATCGTCATGGATAATGTAGGCGGTGCAGTAACCCAGCAGAGTTTCAGTGCAGTGAAAACGTATGGCGACATCGTAACCCTCTTGCTTCCTGACGCCAAAACCGACTGGACTATCGCCCGTCAACGTAACCTGCGTTTCAGTTTCGAGGTCATGCTGACACCATTGATTGCCGGGTTGGTAGATGCGCAACGTCACCAGACCTGGATACTGGAGCAATGTGCAGCACTCATGCAGGAAGGCAAGCTGACTGTACATGTCGGGGCAATGCTGCCTCTCTCCGAGGCTGCACAGGCCCATGCACTGATAGAACAGGGTTCAACCACGGGCAAGATAGTCCTTGAAATAAATTAAAGTCCAGGACCAAGATGCCGGTAACCGTAATACAGGTTTTCAAACGATTAATACGCTCAACGCTGTTCATCCTGTTCACGGTCTGGATCCTGCTCACTATCCTGTTTTACTTCTTTCAGCCGGGCTATATCTACCTCCCATCAAGGAACGTTGAGGTAACGCCGGCGGCTCTCTCCCTGCCCTTTGAAGAAGTGCATTTTACAGCATCAGACGGCACACGGCTGCACGGCTGGTTTATTCCTCAGGAAAATGCCCAGGCTACTCTGCTATTCCTGCATGGGAATGCGGGAAATATCTCGCACCGTTTAAGGAGTATTGCTCTGTTCAGGAATCTGGGTCTTTCAATATTTATCTTTGATTATCGCGGCTATGGCATGAGTGAAGGCAGTCCGACGGAAAACGGCACCTACTTGGATGCCGAGGCGGCCTGGCAATATCTGAACCGGGAAAGGAGTATACCAGCTAATCACCTGATTATATTTGGCCGTTCTCTGGGGGGCGCCATAGCCGCCTGGCTCGCTACACAACAACCGGCGGCCGCAGTCATTCTAGAATCGACCTTTACGTCCGTCGAGGATATGGCTAGGCATTATTATCCCTATCTTCCCGTCCGGTGGTTGTTGCGTATCAAATACCCTACTATCGAGCGCATGAGCGGGATCAAGTCGCCCTTGCTTTTGATTCACAGTGCGGACGATGACATTGTCCCCTTCACCCAGGGACAGGCACTATTCAATAATGCCAGGCAGCCAAAGACCTTTTTAAAGATTCATGGTGATCATAATTATGGCTTTATTGAGAACGAATCACTTTATCTCAACGGGATCAAAACCTTCCTTTCCCGGTATGCCGAACTAAACACCGTGCAATTGAAATGACTCTGCTTGATAAAATAGAACGGGCCGGCAACCGACTGCCCCATCCAGCTACACTGTTTGCTATCGGCGTGTTGATAGTCATCCTGCTCTCACAGGTGGCCGTATCGCTGCACTGGTCTGTCGATAGCCCCTACACTGACAACCTTGAAGCAAAAAGTCTGATGTCCAGCAGCGGTCTCTGGTGGTTAATGAGCCATTTGGTTGAAAACTTCATTCGTTTTCCACCTCTGGCCATCGTGCTGGTCGGCATGCTGGGGATCGGCATGGCGGAACGCACGGGATTACTGCCCGCACTGCTACGCTATGTGATGGCTATAACACCTCAAATGTTATTAACACCAGTGACCCTCTTTCTTGGCATAATGTCTTCCCTAGGTCTGGATGCCGGTTATATTATCCTGCCGCCGGTTGCTGCAGCATTGTACCAGGCCGCCGGACGTTCCCCCCTGACAGGGATTGCCACCGCGTTTGCCGGCGTCTCTGCAGGTTTCAGCGCCAATCTCCTGATTACCGCCCTGGACCCTCTGCTCGCCGGTTTTACCCAGGCCGCGGCCAGTATCCTTGCACCGGACTATCAGGTTGCCGTTACTGCCAACTGGTGGTTTATGATTACTTCAACTGTCTTGCTGACAATTACGGGCTGGGGAATTACTGCAAAATGGATTGAGCCGGCGGCCGTCAAATACACGGTCATTGAACAATCAGCTACCGACTCTGCTTTGTCTGGGACTGCCGATGAAAAGCGCGGCCTGATGCGAGCTTTTATTGCTTTAATGATCGTAAGCGGCCTCCTGCTTGCCGCTATGGTGATCCCCGGAGCTCCGCTATTTGGTGAGGGCAAGCGGTTCGATCGATGGGTGGAAGCAACAGTGCCTATGCTCTTCCTGGTATTTTTTGTACCTGGTCTGGTCTATGGCATCAGCACGGGGATTATTAAGAACGACCGTGATGCTGCCAGGATCATGGGACAGACATTTGCCAGCCTTGGTCCATATATTGTCCTGGCGTTTTTTGCTGCCCAGTTTATTGAGGCATTCAAATACAGTGGACTGGGTGAAATGCTGGCCATCAGCGGTGGTCAGTATCTTGCGTCTTTACAACTGCCTGCTGCTTTTCTCTTATGCGGTTTTGTCGCTCTGGCGATGGGTGCCAACCTGTTTATCGGCTCTGCCTCTGCGAAATATGCCATACTGGCGCCGGTTTTCGTACCCATGTTAATGCAGGTAGGTTTCAGCCCGGAACTGGTGCAGGCCGGATACCGTGTTGGCGATTCCGTCACGAATGTTATAACTCCGCTCAATCCCTATATGGTCATCATCCTTGCACTGGTCCAGCGCTATGTTCAGGGATCTGGAATGGGAACGCTTATTGCGATGATGCTGCCATACGCGGTTGGTTTTGCTTTGGTGTGGACAGGATTGTTGACTTGCTGGATGTTACTCGGGATCTCACTGGGTCCCGGTGCCCCGCTGAATTTCAATTTTTAGTAATTATGCTAGAATTCAAATAAACAGCATTCGACCGCATATACAGATAATCCTTCGTTATTACCATGCCTAAAAAATCGGTTTACAAGATTATTTTTCATAATCAGGACAAGATTTTTGAAATCTATGCCAGAGGTGTTCACCATGGCGCCATGTTCGGTTTTATTGAAATTGAACATTTAATCTTCGGTGAAAGATCATCTGTTGTCGTTGATCCCTCGGAAGAAAGTCTGAAGGCGGAATTCAATCACGTCACTCGCACGTATATCCCCATGCATTCAATAATCCGAATAGATGAGGTTGATAAACAAGGCGCCTGCAAGGTAACCCAGGATACGGGGCAAGGCAATGTAACCCCATTTCCTGTCTATACTAGCGGAGATACAACCAAGAAGACCTGACTTCAAGCCAGCTGTCCCATCAGTGTCCTTACATGATGGACGGCTGCACTGGCATTTCCCTTGATGTTGTAGCCACCTTCCAGCACAGAAACGATCTTGCCATCACAATATTGACCTGCGAGTTCCATTACTATCCTTGTCAGCTTTACAAACCCGGTATCTGTAACCCTGAAGCACCCAAGCAAATCATCTTTCCTGCTGTCAAAACCGGCCGAGATAAGTATCAATTCTGGTTTGAACGTATGAGCCTTTGGTAACAATTTTTCCTCAAAGGCAGTAATGATTGCCTCATCTCCTGATCCGCAATCCAGATGAACATTGATATTGAACCCTTTCCCTCGGCCTGTACCGGTTTTTCGCGGGTCCCCCGTTCCAGGGTAGGCGTAATAATCATGGGTTGAGAAAAACAGCACATCAGGATCATCATAAAATGCAGCCTCGGTGCCGTTACCGTGATGATAATCCCAGTCGATAATCAATACCCTGTTTATATTATGATACTTCTGCGCATAGCGAGCAGCCACGGCAATGCCATTAAAAAAACAGAACCCCTCTTCCCTGCCCGTATTTCTGGCATGGTGTCCTGGTGGGCGCGTAGCACAAAAGGCATTTCTCACACCTCCAGTAAATACAGCATCTGTTGCAGAAAGGACGCCACCAACCACCGCAACTGCCACTGGATAGGATGCCGGATAGTTCTTTTTTATCTGTAGCACGTGATCGGATGAATGTATCAATTCAATATGCGGAACGACTTCCGCCAGAGGTTTTAAAAGACGGAGTTCATCTGCCAGGCCCGTATCGCGTATGAGCTGCATGAGGTAGTTTAGACGCTCTGGTGACTCGGGATGTTTTCCGGGGAATCTGTGCTCCAGATATATCTCGTCAAAAACGAAACCGGTTTGCGAGTTAACAGCGGCTGACAGGCGTGGCACAATCATGTGGTTTGCAAAACCGGATATCCCCAGTCCTGTAAGGATTTCAAGAAATTTTCTGCGCTGCATCTTTTCAGAATCTTTTGGTTAACGAATGCCATATTTTGAACTAGAATTCTGGTACAGTACCTGAAACATATTATTAAATACTAAACAATATAGTCCAAATGCGTACCGGCCTCACAACACTTTTCTGCCTTATTATACTGGTATCGCCATTCAAGGTTCTGGCTGAATGGAAAGTCGAAAAATACAAGAGTAACAATCCTGACTACTCCATAAATGTTGCAGTAACTGAGAATGATGAAGGCTTCAAGCTCGAGATTTACCGGGATGAAAATGGAGTCATACGGTCGCGCTTCAGTACCGAAAACACGCCTTACCGTATGAATAGCCAGTACTGCCCCACTTTCGATATTGTGCGGAGAGGCATGCAGAATGTATCTATCAATGGTGAAAGCTGTCTGGGAGAAAACAACTGGGCGGAGTTTATCCTCGGTTACATTGTTGGCGATGAGGTCAACTCTACCATACTTTATAATTTCATGAACGGCAGTGAAATCACATACCGTTTTATGCTGCAACCCTATGGTTATGGCGAGACCTCATTTTCTCTAAGTAATTCCAAACGCATATTGCTGGAAGCCCTGGGCTATGATCTTGTTGTTAGTACCGAGAAGGGTTTTACCAACTGATTTTATCTGACTTGAATTATTCAGTCCGTAGAATAGAAACACTGGCCGATGTTTCCGTGAATGAATGGAACAGGTTGGCCGGTGAGAACAATCCCTTTACAAGGCATGAATTTCTCACCGGACTCGAACGACATGATTGTCTGGCAAACCATGGCTGGTATCCCTGCCATTTACTGATAACTGACAATGACCGGCCGGTCGCAGCACTGCCGTTATATTTGAAATCAAATTCCATCGGTGAATTTGTTTTCGACTGGGAATGGGCAGAGGCCTATGAAAGCGGTGGCGGTCACTATTATCCAAAACTTGTTTCTGCGATCCCTTTTACGCCTGTAACCGGCCCAAGATATCTAATAGCCGAAGGAGAAGACACAGTACAACTTGCACAATTGCTTCATGACGCCGCACTAGAAGTTGCGAGTGATTATGGCTTATCAGGACTGCACATTCTTTTCCCCGATTCAAAAAATAGAGAACTCATGAAAGCGCAGGGAATGTTAACAAGGAAGGCCTGCCAATACCATTGGTTCAACCATGGCTATGCAAGTTTTGAAGACTACCTTGGAGCACTCACATCAAAAAGGCGTAGACAAATCAGGAAAGAGCGTCGTTCCGTTGTCGAGTCTGATATCAGGTTTGAGATACTAAGAGGCTCGCAAATAACAGATAGACATTGGGAAATATTTCACAGATTTTATTCCTCGACGTTCCACAAGAAATGGGGAAGTCCAAGACTGACACTCCCGTTTTTCAAATCACTTAGCAATACCATGCCTGAATCAACCCTGTTATTCATGGCTAATCATGCAGGCAGGTACATCGCAGGGGCCTTCGCGATGCAGGGCAGCAAGACGCTCTATGGCAGGCACTGGGGTTGTTCAGAAAACTTCAAATTTCTGCATTTTGAGCTATGTTACTATCAGACAATTGATTTTTGTATTGTAAACGGGCTGGACAGACTGGATGCCGGTGCGCAAGGTGAGCATAAGATCAATCGTGGGTTTGTCCCCGTAGATACCTGGTCCGCCCACTGGTTTGCAGATCATGGTTTTTCAATGGCAATCGAACGATTTCTTGGACAGGAAAGATTATATATAAACAATTTTATCAGAACGCTGGAGAATCACTCTGCCTATAAGCAGGCAGAAGAAAGAATATGACTACTGTCTATAAAAACAGTGAACAACTCTACTGGGTCAGGGATAACATCATCTCGGCTGAGTTTCCACCAGTTCACAATGCATTGAATGACCCAGACGGTTTATTGGCAATTGGCGGATCATTAAATGTTGAAAGATTAATAAACGCCTACAAGCAAGGTATATTCCCCTGGTATAACGAAGGTCAACCGGTATTATGGTGGTCACCGGATCCTAGATGGGTTCTCGATCCCCGCAATATAAAAATATCCCGCAGTTTGAACAAGACACTACGAAAGAATATTTTTAAAGTCACGATTAATCAGGCTTTCGAGGAAGTAATTTCAATGTGCGCATCACCTAGAAAAGATGACAATGGCACATGGATAACACCGGATTTGAAAGCTGCCTTTCTTGAACTACATGAGTATGGTTATGCCCATTCTATTGAATGTTGGCATGAAGATATACTTGCTGGGGGGCTGTATGGCATAGCCATGGACAGAATATTTTTCGGAGAATCCATGTTCAGCAGGGTGAATGATGCATCCAAGATCGCACTGATATATCTGGCAGATATGCTCAACAAGCGGCAATTCAGGTATATAGACTGCCAGGTATATACCAGGCATCTGGAAAGTCTTGGAGCATTCCCGATAAAGAGGGAAAAATTTGTCGACATCCTCAATAACTGCTGTAATTCGTCCGTACTCCATGAATGGAATGGCGTTCTGGAATTATGACACTAGAATTCAGACTACCGGATTTTTATATTACCCCAGGGCATCAATGCAGTTACCTGCCTGCAAAACTGGCTACAACACTTTATGTAGATCCCCAGGCTCCTAAAAGTAACCGTTTATACACTCATCTAAGCAAATTTGGTTTCCGGCGCAGTGGTGAACACCTATATGCTCCATATTGTAATCATTGCCAGGCGTGTGTACCGGTACGAATACCGGTGCATGAATTTTCTATCAACCGCAACCAGGCAAGGACCTGGAAGCAGAATGAGGATCTGGAAGTTATACCCGTGGAAGCCGGATTCAGGCGCGAAGAATATGCCCTCTATTGCCATTATCTGGCCAGCCGGCATCCGGGCAGCAGCATGTGCGACCCCTCCCCTGACGATTACCTGTCCTTTCTGACCTCTTCATGGAGTGAAACGGTGTTTTACAGAATCTCAGTAGACAATAAGCTGATCGCTATGGCCGTAATAGATCGCCTTGAAGATAGTCTATCTTCAGTCTATACATTTTTTGATCCGGAATCCGAACGGCGCAGCCCCGGGAAATATGCCATATTGTTGGCGATAGAAGAGGCCAGGATCCTTGGATTGAAATGGGTTTATCTCGGTTACTGGATAGAAAAATGCAGTAAAATGGCCTACAAAAACCAGTATAAGCCCATGGAATATTACTATAACCGGCAATGGTCTACAGTTGCCCCCTGAGCTGTGACCGTACATCAAGATTTTGCCTGTTGCCTGATTTTAAGGCACAATTCGCTTTTTTTTGAACTGAGGATTATTTAGCTACATGGCAAAAGAAGAACATATTGAAATGGAGGGTACTGTCATAGAGACCCTGCCCAATACCATGTTCCGGGTAGAACTTGAAAACGGGCATATTATTACTGCACACATCTCGGGCAAAATGCGCAAACACTATATACGCATCCTGACGGGTGATAAGGTCACTGTAGAAATGACCCCCTATGACCTGACCAAGGGCCGGATAACCTATCGGGCCCGCTAATAGAAAATCACTCCCTACACAGACTGAAAATCGGAATAAATTTTTCTTGCCCGCTCAAGATCTTCCTTAGTATCTATTCCTATCCCCGCATCAGCACAGGCTTCTTCAATAAGTATACTCGCACCATGAAACAAGGCCCGTAACTGCTCAAGCGATTCCTGTACCTCTAGCTCACATTTTGGTAGGGCGGCAAATTCCTGAAGAAACCCTGCCCTATAGGCATACATGCCAATATGCCGGTAGAAAGGCATATTAGCCTCCGGTTTTTTCCATGGAATGGGGGAACGGCTGAAATACAATGCCTTTTTATTTTTGTTAAATACCACTTTTACGACATTCGGGTCATCGATAGCGCGCGCATCCACAATACGCTCACACAGGGTGGCCATCTGCGCATCAGGATAATCAGTCAGCAAATTGGCGAGTTGATTGATTAATTGTGGTGGAAGACCCATTTCATCACCCTGGATATTCACAACAACCTGGTTAGCAGGCAGATCCAGCAATCTGGCTGCCTCAGCAAGGCGGTCGGTTCCTGAAGCATGTTGTGATGATGTCATGATGCATTCCGCATCAAATGATTTCGCTATGGAAAATACCTGGTCATCATCCGTTGCAATAGCCACGTGTTCAGCCTCGCTGTTACAGGCAGATTCATACACATGTTGCAACAGGGGTTTGCCGGCGATGTCCTCCAATACCTTCCCGGGCAGACGTGTAGAGCCTAACCTGGCCGGAATGATTACATAGAAGCCTTCAGTCACTTTGGAAGCATGTCCAGCTCTTCGTTTGATAGTGTTCTGGCTTCTTCCTCAAGCAAAACAGGAATACCATCACGAACCGGATAAGCAAGCCGTGCTGATCTGGAAATCAACTCCTGCTTTTCCTGCACGTAAATCAACGGCCCTTTGGTAACGGGACAAACCAATATATCAAGCAATTTTTTATCCATGGGTTATATCCTTCATCAAGCCAGCCAGTCGGTGTTCGAATATTTTATCCAAGATCACATCTATCGCCAGATACCAGCAGTTATTACTTGCAATATACCTACATTTAACGGCGTCCTTTTCCGTCATTATTACGGGCAGGTCATCACTAAAGCGAATATCGTCTTCCTTATAAAGATAGTGATCCGGGAAAGCATGTTCAATTATATTGATTCCGTATTTCCGTAACAATCTGAAAAACCTGGGAGGGTAACCAATTCCGGCAACGGCATGCACTTTCCTGTTCCTGAAATCTTCGAGTGTAAATTCAGCCTTTCCGCTGCTGACGTTAAAAAGCATGCCCGGGACATATTCCATCATGAACTCACCATGCCCGGCTTTCCCGTTACTCACAACGATATCGACAGTCCCGAGTCTGGCAGGTGATTCCCTCAATGGGCCGGCGGGCAGGCATTTTTCATTACCATACCGCAACAGGGAGTCTACCACTGCAATTTCAATGTCACGATATAATGCAAGATGTTGCAGGCCATCATCACTGATGATCAAATTACAATGATGGCTCTTGATAAGGCCCTCAGCGGCATCGAACCTGTCAGGTGATACCGCAACAGGGCATCCGGTACGCACCGATATGATAACGGGTTCGTCTCCAACCATAACCGGATCACTGTCCGGCCTGACCTGTTGCGGCCAAAATTTCGCCTTTCCGCCATATCCCCTGCTAACTATCCCTGGCAGGTATCCTTTCTCTTTTAGATAATTGGCCAGCCAGATAACCAAAGGTGTTTTACCAGTGCCTCCGACAGTAATATTACCTACTACGATCACAGGGACAGGTAGTCGTCTGATCGGAATGATGCCTGACGTATAGGCCAGACGCCGCACCGCCATGGCAATCTGGTATAGCCATGCCAAAGGTAGGAGCAGATAGGATAAGGGATGGTTATCGTACCAGAGTGTCTGAAGGAAGGTCTTTGTCCGCATCAATCAGCCTGCAGGATCTTTCAATGGGTCGAACCTTCAAGTCACACTACTGGTCTTCTTCATCAAAGATGCGTGTGGCAAAGGTAATCCTTACCAGATTCAGCTGTCTTGCAGCATCCATGACCTTGATGACCACTTGATGAGGTGTCTGCGCATCTGCGCTGATAATAACAGGTGCATCTTCCAGATTTCCAAGGGCATCATAAATTCCCTGTTTGATCGTTGATAGCTGGGTGTTTAACAACTCCCTGTCATTAATGTAGATATGAGACTGGGCATCAATGGCAATATTAATTGCATCCGGTTTGGGCTGGGTAATTTCCTTGCTGGCCTCAGGCAGGGTGATATTGACTTCCGATTCCCTTTCAAAGGTTGTTGAGACCATAAAAAATATTAACAGCAGAAAGACAACATCGATCAGGGGGGTGATATCAAGACCGATTTCCTCCGTTTTGTCTGGTTGAAAATTCATGCGGTTCAATTTTCTTCTGAAGAGTTGTCTTTCTCACGTACCCCGTGCATCACTTCGATCATTTTCATGGCTTCCCGCTCCATGGTAATGACCAGATCATTTACCTTGCCGCGAAAATACCTGTGAAACATCAGCGCAGGTATGGCCACCGAAAGGCCTGCGGCCGTGGTGATCAGGGCAGTAGAAATACCATCGGCAAGTATGCTGGGATCCCCTACGCCATGGGAAGTAATAACAGCAAACACCTTGATCATACCGATGACCGTCCCCAGCAGGCCCAGTAAGGGGCTTATAGAAGCGATGGTCCCCAGGGTGTTGAGAAACCTGTCCAGTTCGTGGGCAACATGCCGCCCAACCTCTTCAATGCTTTCCTTCATGACTTCCCGGGGATGTCTACGGTTAACCAGACCAGCCGCCAATATCTTTCCGAGCGGTGAGCCGGTCCGTAACGAATTAATTCTGGCGGAATCAAGGGTGCCCGCTTTTTCCCATTGCCAAACCTTTTTAACCAGATCAGAGGGGCAAATCCGAGTCTTGCGCAGAGACCAGAACCTCTCCGTAATAATGGCGAGTGCAATTATTGAACATAGGAGAATTGGCCACATAAGCCAACCGCCTGCCTTCATTAACTCCAGCATTTACTCCTCCAGGGATTTAAAACTCAATATCGTCACATCTCAGTATGCCAGAAACGCCTGGATTGCTGCCGGTGCGATGTGACCTTGATGTCGTTCCGGGACAATTTTACCAGAATAGCGCCATGTCTGGCGGTATCAAAGCTACGGATACCCCGTCTCCTGTATCGGCCTATTATATCCTTATTCGGGAAATTGAATCGATTTCGATAACCAACGGGAAACAATACCAGTTCCGGACTGACAGCATCCAGAAAATCCGGTGAGGAGGATGTCTTGCTGCCATGGTGGGGTGCGGTCATTACTTCGGCGGCAAGTTGATTGCGATAAATTTTCAACAGGTTTCGTTCGACATTTTGCTCAATATCCCCCGTCACCAGGACCTTTCCCCCCCTTGCAGCCACCATCAGGACACAGGAGCTGTTGTTGCTCTTGTAATGTTTATCTCTATCTGGATGCAGAATCTCAAATCTAACGCCATCCCATTCCCAGTGCTGTCCCCTGTGGCATTTCTGAATGCGCGGAAATGCAATCTTTTCCGGGACACTGGTCATTACCGTCCCGTACTCCATTGCCTCCAGCAACGAATTGGCTCCTCCGATATGATCATTATCCCCATGGCTCAGGATTACCTTATCTATATATGGGATACCTTTTTTTCTCAAATAAGGTATCAGGACTGCGGACCCTGCCTCAAAGGTCTCACTGAACTGGGCACCGGTATCATAGACTAGGACATGTCCACTTGTCTGAATTACAGCCGACAGGCCCTGCCCTACATCCAGCAGGGTAAACCAAACCTCTCCTCCAGCCGGTTTGTCATGATAAGGCAGAATCACGGGCAATAACCAAACCCAGCCCAGCCACCTTGCGGGCATTCCCTTCGGCAACAGAATCAGAAAAACACCGGCTAGCCCCAGTACAAGTACGCCTATTGACGGTGACGATCCATGCAAGAGGGCAAAGTCCAGGTGTTGCAGGTATTCCAGTATGGGCCAGAGAACTGAAAGATTATAAGCTGCCAGTTTCAGTATGAAGGTGGAGGGCAGACCGGCGAAAGGCATGAGTAAAATACCAGCGAGCACCAGCGGTACGACGACCAGGCTGACCCAGGGTATGGCAACCAGGTTGGCAAAGAACCCCGCCAAGGCATATTGCTGAAACATGAATAACAGCAGGGGCAAGAGGCCTATCGCAATCAGGAATTGGGCCCGGCCCCAGCGCCACCATATACCCTTCTCACCCAACCTGCCTCTCATGCCATACAAAATGATCGCTACGGCAGTAAACGACAGCCAGAAGGCCGGCGCCAGGATGGCAAATGGATCAACGAACAATACTGTAACCATCGCAATAAAAAAGATATTTGCCATTGAATAGCGGGTCTTGCCAAGTGTACCCAGGCAAAATACCACCGTCATGATCAGCGCCCGCTGGGTTGAAATAGACATACCAGCCAGTAAGGCATACAGTGCGGCCGATGTAATGGCTGCCACAGCGGCCATGGATTGGGCCGGAACTGAATTTAATACTTGCCCGGAATATCTGAACAATCTTAATGAAGCCAGGTAGACCAGAATCGCCACCAGACCAATGTGCAGGCCTGAGATCGCCAGCAAGTGATTTGTACCCGTGTCAAGGAGTGTCCTGTAATCATCCTTGTCTATCAGGCTACGGTCACCGATGGCCAGCGCCACGACCAGGGCCATGCGATGATTGTCTTTCAGGGCCTCACTGATTCTTTGTCGCAATTGCTGTCTGATCCGGTGTACTGAATACCATGGCGCCTTGCCGAGTAAATCGTTTCGGCTGTCCTTAACCACATACCCTGTTGCCAGGATTCGGTGCTGAAACAACCAGCCTTCGTAATCTAATCCACCGGGATTCCTGAACCCATAAGGTCTTTTCAAACGGACTATCAGGCGCCAGTCCTCGCCAGGACTCGGTTCATGTGGCGCCGAATACCAGTTGAGCATTATCTTGCCCGGTGATGACAGGATATGTCCTTTTTTATCAACCAGGCTTTTAATATGAAATTCAAACCTGATACTATGACGCCGTTTTTCGGGTAAGGAGCTGATCTTTCCCGTAGCAACAAGTGTTTCACCTTCCAGGGAGCTGTCTAGTGCTGTGGAAAATATGAGTTCCGCACGGGCTACTGCAAATACAAACCCGAGCAGAACGACACCGGCCAGTCTTGCCCGTCTTGCAGTTAACAACAGAAAAAGGCTTGCGCAAAACAGCAGAACGGAAATATAAAATGGAGGGAGTTCCGGCAGGATTGCCAGCGTCAGGGTGCCTGACAGGAAAGCGAGCGTCCATGTTCGCATAAGTAGTTATCTATTTATGTAATGGGGAATTAATATAAATATTATAATTATAATCTTACTGGACTGAAGAATCCTGTTTGCCATGAGATCGCTGATTAAACGTTACCTGCCGGCAAGGCATACCTTCCAGGAACACCGTTATCTACGTTATTTTGGAGCGTTATTGCATGATCCCAATCTCTGGCACCTGACGCGCCGTTCATCAGCTGGAGGTGTAGCCACGGGTCTCTTCTGCGCCTTTATTCCATTGCCGATTCATATGATAGTTGCGGCCGCCCTTTCAATATTCTTACGGGTCAACCTCCCGCTGGCCGTTATTCTTACCTGGGTAACCAACCCGCTAACAATGGCACCGATTTTTATTTTTGCCTATGAACTGGGGGCATTTTTATTGAGCAAACCGGCACACTCCCTGGCTTTTGAATATTCCCTTCATTGGCTACAGGAGAAACTCGTTTATATCTGGGAGCCTTTATTGCTGGGCTGTTTTATTCTTGCGACCCTGAGTGCAGTAAGCGGTTATATCGTCGTCCGTCTGTTATGGCGTCTTTCATCTGTCAGGCGATGGGAAGAGAGGAAAAACAGACGTCTTGCCAGAAAGCAAAAAGACATCATTCAGTAACCGCTTTGGAACCCGCCTGGAGCACGTGCAGTTCACCCTCGTGTAACTCAAAAATATTGTCCATTTTGCGGGCTAGTCCAAGATTATGGGTCACCATCACAAGGCTTGCCCCATGGCTCTGGTTCAGTTCGAGCATGATATTGAAGACTTGATCTGCCGTGTGTTCATCCAGATTGCCCGTCGGTTCATCAGCCAGTATGCACTGCGGCCTGGTGACCAAGGCCCTGGCAATGGCAGCACGCTGCCTTTCGCCTCCCGACATCTCTCCCGGCTTATGGTGGAGCCGGCTTCCCAGACCAACACGAGAAAGCAGATCTGCCGCTGCCTCCAGGGCTTCCCCGGCCTTGTTGTTCCTGACAAACAGGGGTAATGCGACATTTTCTAACGCGGTGAATTCCGGTAACAGGTGATGAAACTGGTATATAAACCCCATGCTGTAATTACGCACGTAACCCCGTTCCGTTTCAGAGAGGCTGGAAAATTCCCGGCCAAGGATCCTGACTTCACCACCACTGGGAACATCCAGCCCGCCCAGCAAATGCAGCAATGTACTCTTCCCCGACCCTGAAGAGCCTACAATGGCAATCCTGTCTCCGCTGAATACATCCAGCTGCAGCCCCTGCAGGACCTGGATCTCTACTCCAGCATCTGAAAATGATTTTTCCAACCCGCGACAACTGAGGACGAGTTCCCTATTCATAACGGAGTGCCTCCGCGGGTTGTGTACGTGCGGCACGCCAGGCAGGATAGATGGTTGCAAGCAGACAAAATAGGAATGCGACCAGACTGATAGTTGTTACATCCTGCCAATGCATGTCCGATGGCAGCTCACTGATGTAATAAACATCCGGGGATAGAAACTTGACCTGGAAAAAGTCTTCAATAGCCGGAACAATGGTTTCCACATTCAGGGCCAGCCAGACGCCACCGATGACCCCCAGCGTTATTCCGACCAGACCGATAACAACGCCCTGGATGATGAAGATCTTCATTATGCTTGCGGGACTCACACCGATGGTCCTCATGACAGCAATATCAGACTGCTTGTCTGTTACCACCATTACCAGGGTGGAAATTATGTTGAAAGCGGCCACGGCGACAATCAGTGCCAGGATGACAAACATCACGGTCTTTTCTGTTTTCAATGCACGAAAAAAATTAGCGTGACGCTGTGTCCAGTCCACCACCCAGTAATTACCCGGCAAATCCTTTACCGCCTGGCGGCTGACTAAAGGGGCCTTGAAAATATCAGTGGTTTTCAGCCGCAGACCGGAATTACCGTTGTTGCGGAACAACGCACGGGCGTCATCAAGATGTATCAGCGCAAGCGCGCTGTCAAATTCATGCATTCCGATTTCAAAGATTCCTGAAACAGTAAAACGTTTTAGTCGCGGCATGATCCCGGATGGAGTAACATTTGCCTGTGGAGCAACGAGTGTAACCTTGTCTCCCACATTCACATGCAGGGCGGCCGCCAATTCCTTGCCAAGGATAATATTAAACTGCCCCCCTACCAGATCCACAAAACTGCCGCTAATCATTTTTTCCGAGACAACAGATACTTTCGGTTCTTCTCCTGGCAGTATTCCCCGGATAATGGATCCATTAACGCTGCCACTATAGACCAGCATACCTTCCGCCTGATAAAAGGGAGCAACACCCACAATATCAGGATTACGCCTTATAACATCAGCAAGGTCCTGCCAATTATCGAGAGTTCTTCCACGTAATACGACCGTCGCATGTGAGGCCATACCCAGGGTTCGTTCAGTTAACTCCTTTTCAAATCCATTCATAACTGATAAAACCGTTATCAGGGCAAGGACTCCCAGAGCAACACCCAGCATGGATGTCAGGGAGATGAATGAGATAAAGTGGTTTCGGCGTTTTGCACGAACGTAGCGTAAACCGATAAATGCTTCAAAAGGTCTGATCATGGATGGGCATTATAACGTAATAGTCTGCCAGTTTCCTGACGCTGTAACGAGATTTAATATTACTTAATACTCCAGAGTTAATGCTTTGAAACTAATTGCACTTGATACCAGCACCGAAGCCTGTTCCGCAGCTCTGAACTGTGACAACGAAATATCGTTTCGTTATGAGTTGGCACCACGCCGGCATGCAGAATTAATACTGCCCATGATAGACAGTCTGCTGGCCGAGGCCCAGTTATCACTGAATGAACTGGACGCAATTGCCTTTGCCTGCGGGCCAGGTGCTTTTACCGGTCTGAGAATCGCCGCCGGTGTTACCCAGGGGCTGGCCTACTCCTCGGGACTTCCAGTCATACCGGTCTCAACGCTCGCTACCCTGGCCCAGGGAAGCCGGGGCAAGGCGGAATTTATTGCTGCAGCAATCGATGCAAGGATGAACGAGGTCTATTTCGGTCTTTACAAAAGTGCTGACATTGTCGAGCCAATAGAACCCGATATGGTTGACCGACCGGAAAATATCAAGGCCCGAATAAATGGTCAGTGCTATGGCACGGGTACTGGTTGGTCAAGTTACAGCTCGACCCTGAGCGTACATTTTGGTCGAAAATTGTCAGGATTCGATGGAAATCAATATCCTACAGCTGAAAATACAGCGAAAATTGCTATGGCGTACTATAAAGTAGGTAGGATGATTTCAGCAGCTGAGGTCGCCCCCGTCTATCTCAGAAACAAGGTCACCGGGTAAGCGACCCATTTTAATGTAAAATAACAAGCACTTTAGATATATAATTGATCACATGAGCAAAAATAATCATCAGAATGCCCTTCCTCTTGGTTACGATCTGCTTTGGTACCGGATTGAACGGGTATTAGGACACGGGGCATTTGGTATTACCTATCTGGCTCATGACATCAACCTTGAGCGTCATGTCGCATTAAAAGAATACCTTCCTGGCCAGTTTTGCATCCGTAAGTCTAACCAGGAGGTAACCCCTCTTTCTGATGAGCATGTCGACGACTTCAAGTCTGGCCTGGAAAGATTTCTCTTCGAGGCCCGTACCCTGACCCGGTTTGAACACCCCAATCTCATTAAGGTATTTAATGTCTTTGAAGCGAATAATACGGCCTACATGGTAATGAATTACGAGCATGGGGAAAGTCTAAAACAGATTCATAAACACAAAAAGTCCTTCACCGAAGAAGAACTCATGGACATTATTCTCCCGTTGATGAGCGGCCTGGCCAAAATCCACAACAAGGGGTTCGTGCATAGGGACATCAAGCCGGGCAATATTTTTATACGAGAAGACAAAACCCCTGTCTTACTGGATTTCGGTTCGGCCAGACGAACAGAGCTCACCAATCCACAGACCCTGACCAATTTTGTATCTCCCGGGTATGCCCCTATAGAACAATATGCAAGTAAGAGTGACAAACAGGGACCCTGGACGGACATCTACGGTCTGGCTGCAACTATCTATAAATTGGTTGTAGGCGTTGCACCGATAAACGCCATCGACCGAAGCGAGGCAATCACGCATGACGGCAAGGACTGTTATATCCCGTTGACTGAACTAGTGGCTGATAAATATTCCGAAACCTTTCTCAAGGCACTGGACCACGCCCTTGCATTCAGGGCCCAGGAACGACCACAGGATATCCGGACCTGGCTCGGGGAGTTTGATGCCGGAGAATTTGAGCTGGATACGGAACCTACCCTGACCTCCGGCTATACAAACAACTTCGATGTAGACGAATCCGATTCTGAATTTATCGATATCAGCAGGCATAACTGGCGTGACGACACACTCAGTGAATCAGATTATGCGACCTTTCAGGTCGATGCTGACGAAACCACTATTACTGCAACATTGCCGCACACCCCTGGCGCCTGGAGAAAACGCCTCTTCATTACTCTGGCGATCTTGTTCGTATTCACGATAACCGTATTCACGATTTTCAAAACGTCAGGACCAGCACCCGGTTTCCGGCAAAGCTGGGAAACATTATCAAAGCGTATGGAGGAAAAAAGAGCTCTGGATGATGGCCTGCAAAACGTGACGGGTGTTACCGAGGTCGTTACTGATACTGAATCAGTGGGTATGCCACAATCACCGGAAATCCCGCCTATCCCTGCTGCTGAAGAAATATCCGGCAATGCTGCTGAGGCTACGGATTCAACCATGCCCCTAAATCCTGTTGCTGCAACTGAACAACAGCCAACTGAACAAAGTGAAGCACCGGTGGAGGAAGTGGATGAAAAGCAACTACTATTGACCCGGGCTGCAGACAACTTCTCCAAGCTTAACCTCACCAAACCCCCCGGCAACAATGCCTACGATCAATACCGCAAGGTGCTTAAACTGGATCCGGGCAACAAGGAAGCAAAGACCGGTATCAAGAAAATATCGGATGCCTATGTCAATATGGCTTACAATGCCCTGGACAAAGACAAGACTTTTGAGGCCAGGAGATATATCAACAAGGCAGAACAAATCTGGCCTGAATCGGGCAAGATCGAATCCGCCAGAAAGGCATTGAATAATAAGCTGGCGGATAAATACGTAAAGGAAAATGAAGATAATATAGTCCGGCAAAGATCATCTCCACCACCAAGTGCCAGCGAAAGCAGAGAAACATCATCCCAGTCCCTGATTGAACAAATCAAATCCTGGTTCAATCAATAACTGACCAGGGCCTGGGAAGCATTTTCTGGTGTCAGATTATTATCTGCGACGCGGAAAATTTCATTTATACCTTGCAAGGTTTATAGATTAACCCGGACAACCAGGGTATTGATTTTTCCGTTACCTGTCAGTGTAATTTGCCTGTATCCCGGCAATGAGGTTTCATCTTTAACGTAATGGTCAGTGCAGGGCAAAAACTGCACACAGGTTGAGGGGCTGGACATCAACTGGATACCTTTATGTTCCGAATAAAATTCCTGATGTATATGTCCCCACAGGATACCCTTGACCTGTTTATTTCCTTTTATAACTGAAAATAATGCATCGGGGTTTTTCAATCCCATTCTGTCCATCCAAGCACTACCTACCGATATCGGCGGGTGATGCAAACATACAAGTGCATAGTGATTGTTATATTGCCGGAGTGTCCTGCCAAGAAGCTCAAGCAACGTTTTACTGATTTTGCCTGAGTGGCTACCAGGTAAAAACGTATCAAGCATGAATATAATCCACTTATTAAGGATAATCAGCTTGCAGTTCGCGATGCCTGCCTTCGCAAGTTCATGCCTCATGATATCTGGATCATCATGGTTACCTGCCAGACAAAATACCGGCCAACCCAGTTTTTTCAATTTGGAAACAAGGTTGTTATAGGCTGGTACCGAAGGCTCATGCACCAAGTCACCTGTCATCAAGATCAGATCGGGCTGGTATGCCGATGCATTGATATGCTGAATGACTGTTTCAAGCGAGGATGCCGTGTTGATGCCGTCAAATTCCTCACTGGTATCAGGAAAAATATGACTGTCGGTTAACTGGATAATATTAACTGAGTTTTTTTCGCTTAGTTCCGGCATAGCCCGTATTTTAGTATAGTATGGACATTATTCATTATTTCTAAAACACGCAATTAATACTGATATGACCATGAAAAGCATCAACCTGACTGAAGATGTTTACGATTATCTGCTATCAGTTTCTCTCAAGGAGAGCCCTTTGCAAACAGCCTTGCGTGATGAGACGGCAAGGCACCCCCAGTCATCAATGCAGATTGCACCTGAACAGGGACAGTTTATCGCGTTACTGCTCAAACTAATTAATGCAAAAAAAGTCATGGAAATTGGTGTATTTACAGGCTATGGCACGTTAACCATGGCCCAGGCCATCCCCGAAGATGGTAAGGTTGTCGCCTGTGATATCAATGAAAAGGATACTGAAATTGCCCGGAAGTACTGGGATCAGGCCGGTGTCAGGGAGAAAATCCAGCTAGCCCTGGCACCTGCGATCGAGACCATGGATACCCTATTAAAAAATGGTGAAGAGGATACCTTTGATTTTATCTTTATTGATGCTGATAAACAGGAATATCCCGCGTACTTTGAGCGGGCACTGAAACTTCTGCGAAAAGGCGGCCTCATAATGGTCGATAATGTTCTCTGGTCAGGCAAGCCCGCTATGAAGGCAGAAATGGACAAGGACACTGTTGCTATAAGAGAGTTTAACGAAAAGCTTAAAAATGATGCGCGTGTACAAATAAGCATGTTGCCAGTTGCAGACGGTATCACGCTTGCCATAAAAAACTAATGCTCCAAGTAAAACTTTTCCACGAGTGCTAAATCATCTGTTATCTTCATTGCGGGGAGGCTTTGCAGTATTCGTTTTCCATAGGATTTCGTCCTGATGCGTGGATCACAAATGGTTAGCACGCCGTAATCATTAATATCACGTATCAGGCGCCCTATTCCCTGTTTCAGATTGATAATTGCCTGAGGCAGCTGGTAGTCTAGAAAAGGGTTTATGCCAGTGGCCTGCATTTTTTCTGCCCTGGCCCTGAAAACCGGGTCATCTGGCGGCATAAACGGCAGTTTGTCAATAATAACACTTGAGAGCGATTCTCCTTTCACGTCTACGCCTTCCCAGAAACTGCCTGTACCGAGCAGGACAGCATTTTGGGTCACACGAAACCTGTCAAGCAACTCGGTGCGCGGCGCCTCTCCCTGTACTAGTAATGGATATTCTATCTTTTCCCTGAGAAGTTCCGCCGCAAGTGCCAGCGCTCGATGACTGGTAAACAACACAAACGCATGGCCCTGACTGGCCCTTAAAACCGGCAGGGCCGCCTGGACGACTGCGACTGTATAATCTGGCTGGCCAGGCTCTGGCAGGCCGGTTGGCAGATAAAGCATTGCCTGTTTTTCATAGTCAAACGGGCTTAGCAATGCAATTGCCTTGCAGCCTGTAAGACCCAATTGGGTTGAAAAATGGCTGAAATCGTCCTTTACGGCGAGTGTGGCAGAAGTATAAATACAGGCACACTCATGCTGGTTGATCCTTTCCTGGAATATCCCGGAAATATCCAGAGGGGTTTGATGCAACATAAAACCATTTCCCCTGGTTTCAAACCACTGAATCTGATCGTCTCGTTCCCTTTCACTGTAATCATTTAAAAGCTCGAGCAAACTCGTGGTGCGTTGCCAGCAGTTTTCTAGCGATTTTGATCGCATCGAAAGGTCAGCAAGTAAATTCTCAATGTCTGATAAGGTATTAATAAGGCACGTGGTCGCCGACAATACCTTCTTGTTAGCGGAAATGTCAGCCCATGATCTTCTTGAATCCTCCTTCCCCAGGGATAACCGCAGATGCTGTATATCACGATGCAGCGCTTCTAACAGATCCATGGCTCCCTTGATATCACTGGCATCGGAGGAAATAGCAGCCCGGCAATCATTTACCAATTCATTTAATTGCCGGCTGCTGAGCGTAACCCCGAAAAAAGTGGCGGCCAGTTCAGGCAACTGGTGCGCCTCGTCAAAGATTATCACCTCCGCCTTTGGCAAGATCTCTCCAAAACCGGTTTCCTTGAGGGTTAGATCGGCCATTAGCAAATAATGATTCACGACGAGTAATGTTGCATCCTGCGCCTTGCGTCTTGCTTTCAAAACAAAACAGTCATTATAGAATTCACAGTCCTGGCCAAGACAGTTATCGGTAGTCGATGTTATGGCCTGTCTTACCGGCGAATTTTCTGGCAAATCCAGCAATTCACTAATGTCGCCTGTACTCGTGCCAGATGACCATTCCTTGACCCTGTATACTATTGATCGGTTTTCGGGTGACATTTCTTGAAAAACCTTTTCGTACTCTAGCAGCCTCTGCCTACACAGGTAATTGTTCCTGCCTTTAAGTAATGCCGTACTTATGGGCACCTTCAAAGTATTCAGTATTACCGGCAGGTCTTTCTGAAACAGCTGGTCCTGCAGGTTCCTGGTTCCGGTAGAGATTATGATTTTTCGGTTGGAAAGGATCGCGGGGACAAGATAGGCATAGGTTTTTCCGGTACCGGTACCGGCCTCACAGATCAGGGACTCGTTGTTTTCAATCGCTTCTTCTATACAGGTCGCAAAAATCAGTTGCTCGGTACGCTCCGTATAGTCTGCAAGTACACGTTCGAGTGGACCCCCTTTCCTGAATATATCTGCCGCAGTCAGCATGTTCCCGGCTATGCCCTGTCCACTGGAAATGCAATCACATCATCGATATGGCGGGCGTCATTCAGGACCATGAGCAATCTGTCTATTCCCACTGCAACACCGGCGCAGGGAGGCAGACCAGACTTCAATGCCGCAATAAGGTTCATATCAACAGGGCATGGTTTCTTACCTGCTTCAGATCGGCGCTGAAGATCGCCTTCGAATCGCATTAGTTGCTCTTCTGCATCACAGAGTTCATGGAAACCATTCGCAACCTCTATTCCATAAACAAATAACTCGAACCGTTCTGCGCGAGCTGGACAGGAATCAGTTAATTTTGCAAGCGCCGCTTGCGGTTCCGGAAAATCATAGATAAACACTATGCCTTTCGTTTCCAGTTCCGGCACTACACAGTGACTGAAAATAAAGTCCAATAATTCGCAACGGTCTTTATTATCGGATGCCAGCCCCCTTTCTCTGGCCAGTTTGCCCAGTGCTTTTACTGTTACAGAATGAGGATCCAGTCCCGTAGCATCCATGAACACGTCCGCATAAGGTATCCTTCCGTTCACAACTAGTCCCAGCCCGGCCAGTAATTCACCCAGTTCGTCCATCAGGTCATAATGATCGTAACCGGGGCGGTACCACTCCAGCAATGTAAATTCGGGATTATGAAAGCGTCCAGATTCTCCGTTCCTGAACACCCGGCTTATTTGATAAATCGGTCCTGACCCCGCACACAATAACCGTTTCATATGAAACTCAGGAGAAGTCTGCAAGTAAAGCACATTACTGGATGAACAATCGGAAAGATGTAGCCGAGTCTCCAGGCTTTGAATATGGGGATCTGTTACTGATGCCTGGCTTAATACCGGAGTCTCAACTTCCATAATACCGTGTCGGTCCATGAAATCGCGGATTCTGGCGAGCAATCCGGCTCGCGATCGCAATATTGCCAATGGTATGGCCGGTTTCCAGGCGTCGCTTGACACAATAGAATTATATTCAGAAGTGATCAGGCCGCCCGGCTGACATATTCGCCGGTACGGGTATCAATCTTGATGATTTCACCGTTTTCAATAAAAAGTGGAACCTTGACTACAGCGCCCGTTTCCAGTGTTGCTGGTTTGTTGCCTCCCGTCGCCGTATCTCCTCTGACCCCGGGATCAGTGTCCGTTATCTGCAACGTGACAAAGTTAGGAGGGGAAATCGATATTGGTACTCCGTTCCAGAGTGTTGCCGTGCAGATCTCTTCGCCCTTCAGCCATTGAGCGGCATCCCCGGTGGCCTTTTCATCAGCAGCATACTGTTCATAGCTTGTCTGGTCCATGAAATGCCACAATTCGCCATCTGAATAGAGATACTGAACCTCGATATCCAGCACATCCGCACCTTCCAGAGTGTCACCCGATTTGAAAGTCCTTTCTATTACCCTCCCTGTCTTCAGGTTACGTAGCTTGACCCGGTTAAATGCCTGCCCCTTTCCCGGCTTGACGTATTCGTTTTCAACGATTGCACAGGGATCGTTTTCCAGCATAACCTTGAGACCGGTTTTAAATTCATTGGTACTAAACGTTGCCATATTCCCCTCGGTTTATAATTCACATATGATAAAAAGCCATATCATACCTTGAAGATCCCCTATTATGCAGCTGACAAATTGGCAAAAAATATTGCAGCAAGCCCATAATAACCACTACCACTTGATGGATAGGCTGCATTTGACAGGCAACGGTGTCCTTGTTTCAGACCGGGCTGCGGAGGCATTTCCCGTCCGCGTCCCCGAGGAATTTTTCCGGCGTATCAGACCAGGAGAAATAAGCGATCCCCTGTTGCAACAGGTTCTACCCATCCGGGCAGAGGATATAAAGGAAGAAGGATTTACGCCAGACCCCCTTTCGGAATCGATCTACCAGCCTGTTCCAGGATTGCTGCATAAATACCGCCACCGCGCTCTGCTGATAGTTACAGGCGCCTGTGCAATTCATTGCCGGTACTGTTTCAGACGCCATTTTCCATATAACGAGGCCAACCCCTCCAGCGGCGAATGGCACAGGGCACTCGCTTATCTCAGGGATGATAAGAACATTACGGAAGTGATCCTGAGTGGAGGTGACCCGTTGACATTAACAGACAGGCGCCTTGCCCGTCTGGCTGAATTATTGGCAGAGATCCCTCATCTCAAGCGCTTGCGGATTCATAGCCGCATGCCTGTAGTTCTGCCGGAACGTGTGACGGACGACCTGCTGGAATGGATTGCCTCCACCCGTCTGCAGACTGTTATCGTGATTCACAGCAATCATGCAAATGAACTGGGCGATATGGCACTCGAGGCAATCGCCAGACTCCATGCTGCACACATCCCCCTTTTCAACCAGTCTGTACTCCTGAGAGGAATCAATAATTCAGCAAACACCCTCACAGAATTGAGTGAATTGCTGTTTGAGGCCGGCGTGATCCCTTATTACCTGCATATGCTTGATAAAGTAGAAGGGGCAGCCCACTTTTATGTCCCCCTGTCGGAGGCCCGTATGATCATGCAGGAATTGAGGGTGATTTTGCCCGGCTATCTCGTTCCTAGGCTGGTTAGGGAAATACCGGGGGAGTTAGCCAAGGTCCCAGCAGAATTATTGATGATTTGACCAAAATTCGGCCAGCTGAATGCTGTCAAATGGATTAATCATGGTTATACTTCTTTTTCTAATTAGATATCAGTTCTAATTAGATCAAAATAAATACAACACATAGTTTTATCATCAGACCACCTATGCCTGAAGCACCTGTCAAAAATATACTAATTATTGATGATTCAGCAGACTATCGCAGTCTGCTGACTAGTTTTTTCAGTGCGAGTTGCAAGGACGCATCTATTTCGGAATATGATCCCATCAAATCGGGCAAGCCATCAGATGATTTCAACTGGTCTGATTTTGACCTGTTGATCCTCGATTATGACCTTGGAAACGGTGAAAATGGCCTGGAATGGCTGAGGGAATTTAAAACTTCAGGCAGTTTTCCGGCAACCATTGTCCTCACTGCAAAAGATGATGAGGAACTCGTGGTAAAGGCACAGAAATTCGGTGCACAAGGATTCCTGCGCAAGGTAGGCCTTAAAAAAAGCAAACTCCTTGAGGCCATTGATTCCGCACTCAAGGTCTATTCTGCACAGACGAGGGAAGCCAATTCCAAGCGCCTCCAGGTACACCACTATAACAAGGAAAAATTTTTCGAGAAACTGAATGATGTTAATGTTGATGATGCAGTTGCAATTATCACGATAGACAAATTTCAGGAGATATCCCAGTTACTTGACACTGTCGCTGCAGATAAATTCATCAAGTTTGTAACGAACATGATTCAGGTCATGTTTCTTGAAAAGAGACTTGAGGGCAAAATCTCACGGATCAGGGATTCGGCTATCGGCATCCTTATACAGGGCTGCGGCAGTACTGCCATTGCGGAGGACTTTGCCCATACCTTGTGTGAGCGATTCGATAAAACCGAATACAAACATGAAAATGAAAAAATCGATTTTTCAATCAGTATCGGGATACACACAATTGAGGGGAACAAAAAAGATGGCGCCGAGGTTCTGAAATCCGTAGAGGCCGCAGCCGCAGAAGCCAGGAAAGACCAAGGAAATTCCTTCAGTACAGGCAAGGAAGTTTCACAAATCAAGGATCAGCAAGAAGAGCTGGCGATAGAACCCGAGCCGGCGGCAGAACCACCCGAGCCGGCAGTAGAACCACCCGAGCCGGCAGTAGAACCACCCGAGCCGGCAGTAGAACCACCCGAGCCGGCGGTAGAACCACCCGAGCCGGCAGTAGAACCACCCGAGCCGGCGGTAGAACCCGAACCGGCAACTGAGCCTGAGCCGGAAGATGATGTAAATGACGCATTTGATGAGGAACGCATCACCCCCCTCTTTCAACCGCTGGTCCTTGTTTCAGAGACAGGGCACAAAACCTTCAAGGAACTTTATCTGACTACAGTTACCATGATGGATGCTGACAGTAATGTGCTTGAACCGAGAGAGTTCCTGCCTGAACTGGAAAAAAAGGAGGCATTACATAAACTGGACCGCTGCGTCAGTCGCCGTTGCCTTGTAGAACTGTCAGGGCTGAACAAGGATCCCACCAATAATTATGCGATATTCGTATCCCTGTCAATCCAAGCATTGAAAGACAAGCAGTTCACAGACTGGATAGGCAAGGTCATTGAAAGTCTGAAAATTCCTGATCTAGGCAAATATCTGGTATTCACTATTAATGCCAGAGATTTTCTGGAAAATACCAGAGACGCTAAATTGCAATCCAATAAGTTGCGTATCAAGCTTAAATCCGGCGTTGCTCTCTCCCATATTGAGGATGTGGAAACACTAGACAAATGCCTGCAAACAGAAAAATTTGATTTTGTATTCTTCTCTCCCGAACACACGGCGGAGGGAAGAATGGATGCGGGTTTGATTGAACAGATTACCAGTAAAATCAAGACGAAAAATGCATTCTCTGTCGCGTCAAAAATCGACAGTGGAGAATACCTGGCCCTGTCGGCCAGTTACGGTGTGGACTATGTTCTGGGGCACTTTGTCCAGCCCCCAATGGAATGCATCATAACGACCGAAGAAGTCGTTGTTTAATCAATTGTCGATATCTACGTTTTTCAGTAACAGGCGTGTCACATTACGATAGCCCCGCGGTAGCAGGTTACCGCGCTTACCCCTTTCCCCTAGGTTTTCCTGCAGATCCCTGTATTTCAACACCAGTTTGCGTTGTCCTGCAATGATATCGATTCCTGCACCTTCCGGTACAACTGCAATCGCCGTCATTACTTCTTCCCCTGACTTGAATTTAGCACCCGGGATATTGATAATCTTCAAGCCCTTGCCCTTGGCAAGGACAGGTAATTCACTGGCATGAATGACCAGTATGCGACCGATAGATGAAATCGCCACGATCAGATCAGTTTCCAAATTTCCGGCCGCTGAAGGCGTCAGGACCCGTCCTCCTCTGGGAACTGAGACTACGGCCTTGCCATTACGGTTCTTTGTGTGTAGATCCTCGAGACGGGCAAAAAAACCATAACCGGCATTTGTCGCTAGCAGATATTGATCATCTGCCGTACCTAGCATCACACCCTCGAAGGTTGCGCCATCGGGCGGATTCAATCTACCGGCAACCGGCTCGCCCAGACCGCGTGCCGAAGGCAGAGAATGTGCCGGCAGGCTGTAACAGCGCCCAGTGGAATCAAGGAACAGCGCATTTTGATTACTGCGCCCGCAGGCAGATGACTTGAAGCTGTCACCACTACGGTAACTGAGGACCTCCGGGTCAATATCATGACCCTTGGCCGATCTGACAAGCCCTTTGTTTGAGAGTATTACTGTAACAGGTTCGGTCGCGATCAGGTCCGTTTCGTCCATGGCCCTGGCTTCTGTTCTTTCAACCAAGGGTGACATCCGTTCATCGCCGAAGGTCTCCGCGTCCTCCTTTATCTCATTTCTTATCAGGGTCTTTAGGCGTTGCCTGGATTTCAGGATCTGAACTAGTGACTTTCGTTCCTTCTCCAGCTCATTTAGTTCACCCTTGATACGGATTTCTTCCAGCTTTGCCAGTTTACGCAGTTTCAGTTCTAGAATTGCTTCGGCCTGAATATCTGACAACTTGAACCGTTTCATCAACGATTCCTTCGGTTTATCATTTTCACGGATGATTCGGATAACTTCATCGATATTAAGGTAGGCAATCATTAACCCCTGCAGGATATGGATTTGTTGTTCAACCTTATCAAGCCGGAATTGCAGACGCCGACGCACGGTCTCGGTGCGGTACTGTAACCACTCAACAAGAATAGCCCGTATATCCTTTACCTGGGGGCGGCCATTAACGCCGATCATATTGAGATTTACCCGGTAACTGCGTTCCAGGTCCGTTGTAGAAAACAGGTGTGACATCAGGTCATCCAGGTTGACTCGATTTGACCGTGGCACCAAGACCAGGCGGGTGGGATTCTCATGGTCTGATTCATCTCTCAGGTCTTCCAACATGGGAAGTTTTTTGGCCTGCATCTGCGCTGCGATCTGTTCCAGGACCCTGTTACCGGAGCTTTGATGCGGCAAGGCCGTGATAATGATATTGCCGTCCTCCTTTTCCCAGACTGCCCGCATCCTGACTGAACCGTTACCTGTTTTGTAAATGTCTACTATATCCTTTTTGGGCGTAATGATTTCCGCCCTGGTGGGGAAATCCGGCCCTTTGATGTGCTTACAAATTTCATTGACCGATGCCTTCGGGGATCCCAGCAGGTGCACACAGGCATTGCAGACTTCACGCAAATTATGTGGCGGAATATCGGTTGCCATGCCCACTGCGATACCGGTTGTCCCGTTCAGCAGGATGTTGGGGAGGCGCGCTGGCAGCAGGCGGGGCTCCTCTAAAGTCCCGTCAAAATTGGGTACCCAGTCAACCGTGCCCTGCCCCAGTTCACCCAGCAATGTATCAGCATAAGCCGTAAGCCTGGATTCGGTATAACGCATTGCGGCGAAGGATTTTGGGTCATCCATCGACCCCCAGTTGCCTTGCCCGTCTATCAATGGATAACGGTAAGTAAAGGGCTGGGCCATGATGACCATGGCCTCATAACAGGCCGAATCACCATGTGGATGAAATTTTCCGATTACATCACCGACGGTACGGGCAGACTTTTTAAATTTTGCCGTGGCCTTGAGGCCAAGCTCTGACATGGCATAAATGATCCGGCGCTGTACCGGTTTAAGACCATCTGCGATATGCGGCAGCGCACGATCGAGAATGACATACATTGAATAATTGAGATAAGCATTCTCGGTAAATTCATGCAGCGGTTGCTGCTCGATATTTTCCAAATCAAGATCCAGTGTCTCGCTCACCTGATTCCTCCACGATAATTTCGCAGTCTTTTGTCACCAGAAGTTCATGATACTGACATTATATTGTCTCATTAAATTCGCATCATCATCCTGCCAGATACCGGTACATAACCTATCAGGAGAACTGTGATGGAAAAAGAGAACCATGCGATTGAAAGATTTTTATTAATGTCTGATCTTTATTTCAAATTATATGGAAAGACATCCCGGGATATAGACGCCCGTGAGCTGGAGGAGTTGTTTGACGCCATAAATGATAACAGTCCTTCAGCTTCACCTGAATAATATATGGCCTGATCATAAGGTTGCCAGATCACCACGTGATTCCAGCCAGCCTTTGCGGTCCTGGGCCCGTTTTTTGGCCAGCAGCATATCCAGGATCTGATCGGCTTTCTTCCCGCCACCGCTTAGTGTCAACCTGACAAGGCGGCGCGTTTCGGGCGCCATCGTAGTCTCGCGTAATTGCGTCGGGTTCATTTCGCCCAGACCCTTGAATCTTTGTACATTGACCTTGCCGGGTTTCTTCTCAGCGGCAATCTGATCCAGCACACCTTCTTTCTCAGCATCATCAAGGGCGTAATACACTTCCTTACCCACATCTATACGGTATAGTGGCGGCATTGCCACGTAAATATGTCCTGCCTCGACCAGCGGGCGAAAATGTTTTACGAACAGGGCGCATAACAGAGTGGCGATATGAAGTCCATCGGAATCGGCATCTGCCAGAATGCAGATCTTTCCGTAACGCAGGTCATTCAGTTTGCTGGAGCCCGGATCAACGCCCATGGCAACAGCGATATCGTGTACCTCTTTTGATGACAGCACTTCTGTGGAATCCACTTCCCAGGTATTCAAAATCTTGCCGCGCAGGGGCATGACAGCCTGAAATTCCCTGTCACGGGCCTGCTTTGCCGAACCACCGGCAGAATCGCCTTCCACCAGAAAAAGCTCGGTTACCTTTGCGTCCTGCAGGGTGCAATCAGTCAATTTTCCGGGCAATGGCGGCCCCCCGGTTATTTTCTTCCTGATGATTTGCCTGTTTGCTTTCAGGCGCCTTTGTGCACGGGATATCGCAAGTTCTGCAATCCGTTCACCGGTTTCCACGTACTGGTGCAGCCAGTGGCTGAAGACATCACTCACCACGCCAGCAACAAAGGTTGCACTTTCGCGCGAAGAAAGACGTTCCTTGGTCTGGCCGGCGAATTGCGGATCATCCAGCTTGACGGATAAAAGATAACTGCAACGATCAAACACGTCCTCTGCGGTTAGCTTTACCCCGCGAGGCAGGAGATTGCGCGAGTCACAGAATTCACGAAGTGCCTCCAGTAATCCCTGTCGTAGTCCGTTTACATGAGTCCCGCCCAGCGGGGTTGGCACCAGATTTACGTAACTTTCCGTGACAAGTTCGCCCTCGTCCGTACACCAGTGGATCGCCCAGTCGACTGTCTCATAATTGCCTTCCATGCTGCCCATAAACGGATCCACTGGCAACAGTTCCATGCCCGCCAGTTGTTCCGTCAGGTAACCTTTTATTCCATTCTCGTATTGCCACTCGTGCTTGTCTCCGGTCTCTTCGATAGCCAACTGAACAAGGAGTCCGGGACAGAGGACCGCCTTCGCGCGCAGAACATGCATAAGCTTGTTCAGTCCTATTTTGGTGGAATCAAAATATTTTGGATCGGGCCAGAAACGTACCTTTGTTCCCGTATTACGCACACCTACCTTGCCGATTGCTTTCAATGCTGATTTCTTATCGCCACCAGCAAAGCTCATAAAATATTCCTTGCCGCCGCGCCTGACCCACACTTCAAGCTTCTTGGACAAGGCATTAACTACTGAGACCCCGACACCGTGGAGACCCCCTGAGAACTTGTAATTCTTCCTGGAAAACTTTCCACCAGCATGCAATCGCGTCAAGATGACCTCGACACCGGATACCTTCTCACCGGGATGGGTATCCGTTGGCATACCCCGGCCGTCATCTGTGACTGTCACAGAACCGTCCTTGTGCAGTGTCACTTCTATTTTGCCGGCATATCCGGCAATGGCCTCGTCAACACTGTTATCAACAACCTCCTGGATAAGATGATTGGGTCGCGTCGTATCCGTATACATGCCCGGGCGTTTACGCACAGGATCAAGGCCGGTTAAAACCTCAATATCGGCAGCATCATAGTTTCTGGACACGCGCTAGATACCTCTCTTGATCAGGGACAATTAGAAGAATTTGGAAGCGCAATGTATCACAAATCAGGCCATTGCAGGATGCCACAAGATTAAAAATAATGTGGCGTAGTTATTATCCCTGGTCCAGATCCTGGATGAGTGATTCGCGGATGTTATCCGGCACCGGATCGACTGTATACCGGTAAGCCGGATGATCAATTCCGGCAGAAAGGCCGGACCCCTCACATAAGTCGCTTACCATGGCATCAGTCAGTTCAAAGCGCAGGAAATGCACCGAAGACGTTTTCTCTTCTGTCTCACGTTCCAGATCTTCATCGGCAATCGGATGTATGGGATTATGATCGCCAACCTTGAGCCATACTGCTTTCTCAATGCCTATCATTTTTGCAAGCTGTTGCCGGCGCATATTTTCATCCCCGAACTCAATCATAAAGGTAGCCTTCCAGTTATTGCCATCCGGGATCAGGGGATTATAGGCATCGAGTTCTTCCTGTATGGCTGCGCTCTCAAAGATCCTCTCCACCCGCAGCATTTCCTGTATCTGGTACTGCATTGTCAATGTGTCTTCAAAATAGAGAGTGGCATGGGGCCCTATAGGCAATTGCCGGTTCTTCTTGTGTGCGATAATTTTTTTGCGAAATTCCGGCCTGATCTCGGAATATTTTTCAAGGCTATACAATGACTCTTTGTCCAGTTTTTTCATCTGTATTTACGTCCTAGATACCATATGCCTGCCGCAAAAGCGTAAAAGGGCTTTCTGCCAGGGTATTATCCTTTAGGCCATCCTCGATCTGCACACCGGCCATCGGGCAATCACTGATGTAATAATTGACCTCTCCCTTCTTGATCCGGTTGACAACCGGGCGGCATATTTTTGTGGAATTGTCATGAAACTCGCTCTTCACCGCATAGGTACCGTCATGGCCTGAACAGCGTTCTATCACGTCAATCGCCGTATCAGGTATCAAAGAAAGTATATCCCGAGTCTTCAGGCCGATATTCTGGACACGCTGATGGCATGGAACATGATAGGCAACCTTGCCCAACGAAGTTTTGAAGGAAGTATTAAACTTTCCCGCCTTGTGCCGCAGAGAAAGGTACTCAAAGGGATCGAATATATGTGATTTGACCCGCTGGACAGCCCCATCATCCGGGAACATCAGGGGAATCTCCTGCTTAAACATCAGCACACAGGAGGGAATGGGTGCAACAATATCCCAGCCTTCATCAATAAGGCGGACCAATTCGGGGATATTGAAATCCTTTGCCTGTTCCACAGCCTCCAGATCACCGAGTTCGAGCTTTGGCATTCCGCAACATCTTTCCTTTTCCGTGAGACGAACATGGATCCCGTTATGTTGAAAGACGGCAATCATGTCCTCTACAAACCGGGGCGCGTTACGGTTGCCATAGCAGGTAGTGAAGACAGCAACTTTGCCCGTTGTGTTTTCGGTAGGATCAACCTCGTTGGCCAGGGAGTCCTGACGGTAGCGCTTGCGCAGGCTATGACTGTGGAAACGGGGAAGTTTTGCGCCGGGGTGTATGCCCAGAACCTTGTCCATGACCTTACGCACAAGCCCGTTATTATTCATGGCATTGACAGTCTGGGCGACAACCGGGACCCCGGCGATACGCCCCACTGCATCCGTTGACGTAAGTACCTTATCTCTGAACCTGTCCCTGCCCTGCTTGTGCTTGATCGCCTTCGCCTGCAGCATCAGATGGGGGAAGTCCACATTCCATTCATGTGGTGGCACATAGGGACATTTGGTCATATAACAGAGATCACAGAGATAGCAGTGATCGACAACCTTCCAGTAGTCCTCCTTGGCCACGCCATCCACTTCCATGGTGTCTGACTCATCTACGAGGTCAAAGAGAGTGGGGAAGGCATTACATAGGCTGACACAGCGTCGGCAACCATGACAGATATCGTAGACGCGTTCCAGCTCTTCAAAAAGCGCCCGCTCATCATAATAAGCGGGATCCTGCCATTTGATCGGATGCCGTGTAGGGGCCTCCAGGCTGCCTTCGCGATGTCCGTATTTTGTCTCGTTCATTACATTGTCAGTGACATTCAGGCTGTAATAACCGGAACCGGGCAATGGCCCGGTTCCAGAGGACTTCTTGAATAATCCGAAGCAGGATCAGAGGCTATCCAGTGCCTTCTGGAATCGGTTGGCGTGGGAGCGTTCTGCCTTGGCCAGGGTCTCAAACCAGTCAGCGATCTCATCAAAGCCCTCTTCACGAGCTACCTTGGCCATGCCCGGGTACATATCGGTATATTCATGAGTTTCGCCGGCTATAGCGGCCTTCAGGTTTAGTTCGGTGCTGCCAATAGGTTCACCGGTTGCCGGATCCCCGACCTCTTCCAGGTATTCCAGGTGACCGTGAGCGTGACCGGTCTCGCCTTCTGCTGTTGATCGGAATACCGCAGAAACATCATTGTAACCCTCGACATCTGCCTTTTGAGCGAAGTACAGATAGCGGCGGTTGGCCTGTGATTCACCGGCAAATGCCGCCTTCAGGTTTTCTTCGGTCTTGCTGCCTTTTAGATCCATTTTACACCTCCAGGAAGTATTTAGACTTTTTCTAAATTATAGAAATAATTTACTCCAGGGTATATGGGCTGTCAATGGCAGTCATGACACCGGAACCAGGTATTAGATGACGATGGAAAACCAGTGGTGAAACGGTAGTCATTACAACCCAAAATACAATAGAATTGCGCCATGTAAGTTCATCAACAAATAGTAAAGATTAAGGAAAAAGAAAAAACCGTGCCAAAAAAACAGGCTGAAATAAATTTCGAAACCTCTCTCAGGGAACTGGAAACCCTAGTCAAAAAGATGGAGGAAGGCAATCTCAGCCTTGAAGATTCCCTGAAATATTTCGAGCGGGGCGTCACCCTGACCCGCCAATGCCAGCAGGCGCTGGCCGACGCAGAACAAAAAGTAAAGATCCTCCTGGAAAAAGAAGGAAAATCAGGGCTCCAGGATTTCAATCCAGAAGAAACCCCGGAATAATTTTTATGCCGTTTAATGAACGCCTGCAGGTTTACCATGCCTGTATCGAGAACGCGCTTGATCATTGGCTACCCGAAGCGGATGTACAACCTACGCATCTGCATGAGGCCATGCGATATTCTGTTCTTGGCGAGGGCAAACGGATCCGTCCGGTGCTGGTTTATGCTACAGGAGAGGCATTCGGCGTTGAACTCGAGCACCTGGATAGCCCTGCCTGCGCCGTTGAGCTGATCCATGCTTATTCCCTGATACACGATGATCTGCCGGCTATGGATAACGACGACCTCCGGCGCGGCCGACCAACCTGTCACAAGGCATTTGGTGAAGCCACCGCAATCCTTGCAGGTGACGCACTACAGGCCCTTGCGTTTCATATCCTGGCACATTCCAGCACCATACATGTCAGCGCAAAGCAAAGACTACAAATGATTGACATCCTGGCTCAGGCCAGTGGTTCACGTGGCATGGCCGGTGGCCAGGCCATCGACTTGGCCGCTGTGGGCAAACGACTCAATATCGCCGAGTTGGAAAACATGCATATTCACAAGACCGGTGCATTGATCAGGGCTAGTGTCGAATTGGGGGCATTGTCCGCACCCGAGGTAGACCCCTTTTCTTTTGAGGCCGTCTCACACTATGCCAAATGCATCGGTCTGGCCTTCCAGGTCCAGGACGATATTCTCGATGTTGAAAGTGACACGGAAACCCTCGGCAAGCCCCAGGGTTCCGACGTGGAGAGAAATAAGCCCACCTATCCCGAGCTGTTGGGTCTGGAAGGTGCCAAAAAGGCCGCTCGCGAGCTACATGCTCAGGCTCTGGAAAGCCTGGACCGATTTGACAAACGAGCCGATCCGTTGCGCTGGATAGCGGACTACATCATCCAACGGCAGAAATAAAAAACAGCTATAATTAATAATGTCAATGACTTGTATGTCATTGGCGAATCAACATGATAATAGGTAAACTAGACCGTGTTTAATTATTTCTGATGCATATCGAGGCTAGCAAAAAAATCATGGATCAGCGTGTAAGAGAAATCCCTGATATACAAAATTCAAAGGATAACCGGCACATCCCTATCGACAAGGTCGGTATCAAGGACATCAATCACCCTGTTGTGGTCAGTGACCGGAACGGCGGTGAACAGCATACTGTTGCCCGCTTCAATATGTATGTAAACCTGCCACATAATTTCAAGGGCACACATATGTCCCGGTTTGTTGAAATCCTGAACAACCATGAGTATGAGATTACGGTCAAGTCGTTCAAGTACATGCTGGAAGAGATGACCAAATTGCTCAATGCCCAGTCCGGACATATTGAAATGAGCTTCCCCTATTTCATGAACAAGGCGGCCCCGGTGTCCGGGGTAAAGAGCCTGATGGATTATGAAGTGGCATTCCTGGGTGAAATCAAGGACGGTGTAACCACCGTGGAGATAAAGGTCGTCGTTCCGGTGACCAGCCTGTGTCCCTGTTCCAAGAACATTTCAGATTACGGTGCGCATAACCAGCGCTCCCATATCACCGCCAAGGTGAAAACAAGGACTTTTGTCTGGATCGAGGAATTGATTGAAACCATTGAGAAAGTGGCATCTTGTGAGTTGTACGGCCTGTTGAAGAGGCCAGATGAAAAATTTGTCACTGAAAGGGCCTACGATAACCCCAAATTTGTCGAAGATATTGTCCGTGACGTTGCAATTGAATTTAACAAGGACGACCGTATCGCTTCCTATTCCGTAGAATCTGAGAATTTCGAATCCATTCATAATCACTCGGCTTATGCCATGCTCACACATAATAAGGATTTATAAATCATACAACCTTGTGATTATCTATAATTAAGTTTAACTAATTGAATTAATATACTGTTTTTTCTATAAATTAAGGCTACTGTTTGTGGCCATCTCATTTTCGGGACAACACTTTTTGCTTGGCCTCCTGCCAGAGCCGCTCCAATTCACCTGAATCGACGCTATCAATTTCATCACCGTTTGCTTCGATCTTTGCCTCCATATACTGAAACCGGTTGATGAATTCCCGATTTGTGGCCCGAAGCGCAGTCTCGGCATTGATACCCATATGCCTCGCCAGATTGACGCAACTGAATATCAGATCTCCCAGTTCCTCAGTCAGGCGGTCCTTGTCGGCGGATGACGCAATTTCTGACTCCAGTTCTCCTAGCTCCTCTCTGATTTTCTCAAGCACGGGGGGGATATTGTCCCAGTCAAAACCCACCGTTGCTACGCGTGACTGGATTTTCTGCGCGCGTTGCAAGGCCGGCAAGGCAACAGGAATGTCTCTAAGTACTGAAGTGGGGGTACCAGAACCCTTTTCCCCTGCTTCGTCACGTTTTGCCCGTTCCCAGAGCCTGGACTGGTGCTCGGGGGAATCTACCTTGGCATCGCCAAATACGTGTGGATGGCGCCTCAGTATTTTACCGGTAATAGAATCAACAACATCCTGAAATTTAAAAGCCCCTTTCTCACTGGCGAGCCTGGTGTGATAGACCACCTGGAACAATAAATCGCCCAGTTCATCCCGCAAGTCCTCCATATCATTACGGTCAATGGCATCAGCAACCTCATAAGCCTCTTCAATGGTAAAGGGCGCGATAGTTGTAAAATCCTGTTCCTTGTCCCAAGGGCAACCTCGCTCCGGGTGTCTCAGCTCTGCCATAATGGCAAGCAGTGTTTTAAGTGAATCCATAGGGTTCCCCTTTAGCAGTTTTCTGCAATAACTTGATTTTAAGATTGATTTGGCTTACAACGTGCGAGGTGCTTTGTGCAAATCGATGCCCGAAGTCTAACAAGATTAGAAGACTCAGAATATGGTCCCATTGATACTCAGACTTGATATTGCTGGCTCCCCTGTGACCTGGATTCCCTGGCAGGATGCCGCATGCCTTTATACCAGGGAGATGATTGCCTGGACTGCCGGTGACAGTGTCTTTAAGGTATACGGCGGTATTAACCGTGCAAGCGGCGTACGGTCTTTCATTAATATCAACTCGATCATTGCGGTTAAGCGCTCATTGCCCCACAAGCGCCCGAAACGCAATATTCCGCCACTGACCAATCGTGAACTATTTTATCGCGATGCCTATTTGTGTATGTATTGCGGCAGGCAGTTCCGTGATTCGCAGTTGACACGTGACCATGTTCTGCCTCTCTCGCGTGGTGGAAGGGACCGCTGGTCGAATGTGGTGACGGCCTGCCGGCACTGTAACAGCCATAAGGGCAACAAGACCCCTGAAGAATCCGGACTCTCATTACTGGCCGTTCCCTATGTACCGAACTGGGCAGAGTACCTTGCCCTGTCCAATCGTAAAATCCTTGCCGATCAAATGGAGTTTCTCAAATCACAGTTTACCAACAGACCCATGCCATTCACCCAACAGTAATTCGAAAGCCATACACACTTTAACGGGAATGGCTCCGTAAAGTATGAAGCTATTCCATGAAAGGCCCCCCGAGAATTAATAAAAACTGCCGAATGGATGATGTGCAGGCACCCGTCATCCCGATTATTGCGGAACTGATTGCAGATTCCCCCGGTACAATTTCACTTGGCCAGGGAGTTGTCTACTATGGCCCTCCACCAAGGGCTTATGAAGCACTTAAGAAAATCCATCTTGATGGAAAACTGAATGTCTATGGCCATACCGCGGGGTTACATGCATTAAGACGGCAAATCGCCGATAAATTATTGCAGGAAAACCGGATCGATACAGGTGATGGTTACACTATTATCGTCACAGCAGGTTCCAATATGGGTTTTCTGAACGCCTTGTTTGCTATCAGCTATCCCGGTGATGAGATCATCCTGTCCGTCCCATATTACTTTAACCATGAAATGGCTACCAGGATGGTGGGATGCATTCCCGTACTGGTCGATACTGATGAAGGTTATCGGCTACGCATTAATGCTATTGGGCAAGCAATCACACCAAGGACCCGGGCAGTTGTTACCATATCCCCGAATAACCCGACTGGCGTGGTTTACACGAAAGAGTCTCTGGCTGCAGTAAACCGGCTCTGCCGGAAGCACGGGATTTATCATATCAATGATGAGGCATATGAGTATTTCACCTATGGTAAGGAACACCATTTTTCTCCCGGAAGCCTTGCAGACAGCAGGGAACATACCATCTCCCTGTTCTCGCTCTCAAAGTCCTACGGATTTGCCAATTGGCGAATCGGATACATGGTGGTGCCCGAACATATGAAGACTGCGGTATACAAGGCACAGGACACCAACCTGATCTGTCCCTCCATTACCTCACAACTGGCCGCGGCCGGTGCCTTGGCCATTGGCAGGCAATACTGTGACAGCAAGCGGACTGTCATCGCGGAAAACCGTGAAATCATGCTAAATAAACTAAGCAATATCAATGACATATATACTATTTCTGACAATCAGGGTGCTTTTTATTTTCTCATCAAAGTCCGGACCCAACTGGACGATATGACGCTTATCAGGCGGCTAATCAAAGAACACAGGGTGGCCGTGCTTCCGGGGAGTACATTTGGCATGTCAGGGGGATGCTATATTCGCATTGCCTATGGTGCACTCAGCAGAGAAAATGCCACAGAAGGAATTCAGCGGTTAGTTTATGGTCTGAAGGATATTGCCTGCAGCTAGAATAATATTAATATTGTATAGGAGCTTCTTATGAGTAAATATAGTTTTGTTTTATTAATTTTATTGTTTAACGCACCTGTCCAGGGTATGGACAGTAATGGTAATTATGCTATCTGGGGTATCGGTCAAAAGCCCTGCCATCGTTATAACCTGGCCAGGGCTGCCGAAAATGATGCCGAATACAAACAATACACCATGGGCTTCCTCACTGCTTATAACCACCAGGCTGAAAACACCTACAGCATTTCGTCAAGCATGACGCTGAATGAGATCTTTTCATGGCTTGATGATGAGTGTGAACTCAAACCCATTGTCAGTTTTGAAGAAGCGCTGACGGGTTTTATTATCGAACACCATGAATCCCGCATGAAGTCCCCCCCGGGAGGGTTTGGCCGGTAAATACCAGAAAAAACTTGTAAAATTACGCTGTATTTCTCAAAATAAAAGCCTGATAAAGTGTGAAAGCCATTGATAAATACGGGCAAATCAGTCATCATTTCAATTTACATGAGATCTGGGGAAAACCTCAGCCTAGGTAAGGTTTAATGGGAGAAAAAACTATGCAAAAAATTATTAAAGTTTCTTTACTTGCTTTATCCATCGGATTGGTAGGGGGTTGTGAAGGGGTGCAGACCCAGCAGACCGCCACTTCTTCTGCCCCGGAAGTAGGCGCAATGGAGAGAGCTAATGATGCCTATAATCTGGCTCAGACGGCTCATCAGATTGCTTCTGAGGCTGCTTATGCCGCTGACCAGGCCCAGAGAGATGCACATGCTGCATTACAGTGCTGTAATGAGAATGCCAGCAAACTGGATCGCATGTTTGAAAAAGCTATGATGAAGTAAACAGCTATTCTATTGAAACACTAAAAGCCCCGATTATCGGGGCTTTTTTTATTTCTGCTTCAGCTTCTTGGGATCAATCCTGGTCTCGAGTCGCAGCCAGATAGCATCTTCATCCCTTTCCGGCCGGATGGGTAACAGGGCTGTGGAAGTTGATTCAGCCTCTTTGGCGACCTTGTCTTCCTGGGTAAGGAGAAGCTCCTTCTGCATTCCGGGAATATACATGCCGATGGGGACAGGAACACCCTTTGATTCAGAAACAACCTTCCTGACCAGTGCCCAGTCAACCTTGTACTGCTCCTCAGGGGTGACGGATATAATGTACTTAACGACCTCTGTCAGGCTGTTTTGTGAAAAATAATCCTGATCTTCATCCAGGTAGGGATGCACTTCAAGATAGATGACACCATCCATCATTCCAACCTTGTATGGTTGATTAATAATGTTAACCGGAGTCCCGACTTCAACCCGATTGAACAGGTCTTCGATATCTTCAGGATAAAGTCTGATGCAACCATGGCTAACACGCATACCCACACCATAGGGTTTATTGGTACCGTGTATCAGATAACTGGGTATACCAAGTCTCAGGGCATAATCGCCCAAGGGATTGTCGGGGCCTGCCTCAACAACCTCCGGCAAAGATTCTCCGTTCTCATCGTGTTCCTGCCGTATCGATTCGGGAGGGTACCAGGCTGGATTGACCGTTTTCGCGATAATCGTTGTCTGGACATAGGGGGTGGACCAACCTTCGCGGCCAACACCCAGGGGATAGGTGATCACCTTGGCCTGTTCATTCGGCTTTTTTGCCGGGAAATAATAAAGCCGCATCTCCGGTATATTCAGTACCACACCTTCCCGTGGCGCATCGGGCAGAATGAACTGGGAGGGCAAGGTAATGGTCTTCCCCTCTCCCGGAATCCAGGTGTCAATATCCGGGTTAAGCAGTTTTAAATCGTAATACCCGAATCCGTTTGTCCGGCCGATATCCAGCAGGGTGTCATTAAAGCCTGCATCGGCAGACCTGATCTCACCAATCACGGACTCATTCTCACGTATGTCATAGATCATGGCCGCAGCAGCCGCTCTGCCTCCCAGGACAGATGCCGTGACCAGTAAAACAATAAAAATATGTCTTGTAATCATGTTAAATACAAATTTACTTAACTGCGCTAAGTTTATGACTTGCCTAGTATATATCCGATAAGTATAGAACTGCCAATCAGATTGTCATGTTGTGATCACTTTCACCCATTCTTAGCAGGCTGGGCAGCAATAAAAGGGTAAAAATCGTGCTTATAAACATGCCACCGATAATGACCGATGCCAAGCCACGGTAAAGCTCTGTACCAGCACCCGGGATGAGCATCAGCGGCAACATGCCAAATATGGTTGTCAATGTACTCATCATGATGGGACGCAGTCGGATATGAATCGCGCGGGATACCGCTTCTTGCCGATCCATGCCTTCCCGTTCGCCCTGGCGGGCCTGATAAACCAGTAATATGGCATTATTCACCACGATCCCGAGCAGGATAATAAATCCAATCATGGTCAACAGATCCATTCGCTGGATCAAGGTAAACCCGAACAATGCAGGGACGACATTAACCAATTTAAGGGCAATCACGCCGCCTACTGTTGCCAGCGGGATCGACATGATGACCAGCAAGCTATCCTTGAACGAACGGAACAGCGCGCTCATGAGCAGGTAAAGGATTGCGATAGCCAGCAGAAAACTGCCCTTCATGCTTTTCAGTGCTGAATCAAGCTTGTCTGCAGTCCCCGCATAGCGAATAGATCCGTCTACAGGCATATATGGCGCGATTTCGGGTGCTATCTCTGTCTTGAGAAAAGTGACTGCATCTTCTAACGACACAGTTTCAGGTGGACTGACCCTCAGGGTAACGGTCCTGCGGCGATTGATACGCCGGATCTCCTCTGGTCCTGACGTGCGTGTGATATTGACCAGTTCACTCAGCGGGAGGATTCCAGCACCCGGCGTAGCAAGGGGCAGACTTTGTAATTCCTCTTCTTTTGTCCAGGGAGTAGACCGAACAATTATATCAAGAGTCTGTTCTCCATCGAAATAGTCGCCCACATACAAACCATCACCAAAGGCCCTGATAATATTGGCCATTATCGCCCTGTCCCAGCCTGCTTCGGAAATACGTCGGTCATTGGGTTCCAGTCTGAGTTCAGGTTGTGCCAGTTCCAGACCAGGGAAAGGGCGGATATTCGCGCCTGGCATCTTTTGTTTTATCAGAATAAATGCCTGAAAGGCGGCATCCATCAGGGCGGAGATATCACGGCCCTGCAGGTCCATATCCACTGTCCTGCCTTCACCAAAGCTGCCAAACAAGGATGCACGGTTTACCACTCCTATTGTATCGGGCAGATCACCCAGCACGGAGCTTATCAACGGCAGCAACTTGGCTGTCTCCTCCGGGTCTTCGCTACGCGCCCCAAGAAACACTCCTCGGCTGAACGCCACAAAAAAATAATTTTTGATCTCAGGATCAGATGTATCCTCAAGATAGGGTTTCAGTTTTTCTGCAATAACTTGCCCCATTTCATTTTCCAGATAATCGATATTTGCCCCCGGAGGTGGCAAAACAAAACCAAATACCAGATTACGGTTACCTTCTGGGAGATAATCGGCTTTGGGCAAAAGGGCCCATGCGAGGGTAACAGGGATTATGATGAGTCCTACTATCCAGAGGATCCTTTTCCTGTTACTGTCCGTCACCGACATGACGCTGTCAGCAATCCTCTCCCACCATTGATGGTGGGGATCAACCGGCATCTGCTTACCCAGGTAATGTTGCGCGAGCGTTGGGACAACCGTGATGGCCACCAGCAGTGAAATACTAACTGCCGCGGTGATGGTGAGGGCAAGATCCGCGAACAACTGCCCAGCTTCATCCCGTAAAAATACGATTGGTAGAAAGATGGCGACAGTTGTTGCAGTCGAGGCTACCAGGGCACCCATGACCTGGCCCGCACCATGCAGTGATGCCCTGATCATGTCCTCGCCCTGTTCACGCAACCTGACAATGTTTTCAAGCACAACAATGGAGGCATCGAGCACCATCCCAACAGCAAAGGCCAGGCCGGCTAGAGAGATCACATTCAGTGTCCTGCCCGTCAGGTCCATAAAGATAAAACTGCCGATAATACAGACAGGGATAGAGACTGCCACCATCAGGGTTGCACGGAACCTGCGCAAGAACCACCACAAGACGCTGATTGCAAGAACAATGCCTGCCCCGAGGTTGTTTCTCAGCATGACAATGGAATTATCAATATAGGTGGTTTCATCATAGACCTGCTCTAAGCTAAGCCCTGCACGCCTAAGCGAACCCTCATGCAATTCCGCTACCGCCTCTCTCAAACCTTCCATTATTTGAAGTACATTCACACCGGATTCGCGCTGGGCGTTCACCGCAATTGCCAGTGAGCCGTTGTGTAATACAAAGCTGCTCTTGTCAACCTGTCGCCGTTCCACCGTCGCCACATCACGCAGGAAGATCGGATACCCCTCTCTCCAGTCGATAATTAGGGAGCCAAGATCATCCAGACGATATTTACCGGTAAAGCGTATGCTATATTCACGTTTGCCGATATCGGCAAACCCGCCGGAGATATCCTCACCGCTCGCCGCCAGCCGGGAAACCACCGGCAGTGTTAACTCGAGGCTGGCCGCCTTGTAGGGATCAAATTCAACCCGGATTTCGTATTCACTGCCACCATAAATCTCTGACCGGGCGACACCGGGGATGCGCTCGAAACGTGTCTGGACTACCTCCTCAACATAATCCTTGTAGGTTGAGATGTCTGACTTGTTTCCAGGTAATGGTTTAATAATGAACCAGGCAATCGCGCGGGCATTACTGCCGACACTACTGATAGTCGGTTCATCTGCGTCTTCCGGGTAACTCGGCACCTGGTTAAGGCGGTTCAATACCTCTATCAACGCCCGGCGCAGGTCCATGTCAACTACAAATCGGATGCTTATTTCACCACGCCCCTCCTGCGCCTTCGCCTCCATTTCAATCATTCCTGGAAGACCGCGCAACACATCTTCCTGTGGTTCGATGATTTCTGCTTCAACTTCATTGGGGGCGGCCGCACGCCAGTTGGTAGTAATGGTAATTTCTGGTTCCTGTATCTCCGGCGTGAGTTGGATTGGCAGCTGTTGAAGACTCAGTGATCCGAACAGGATTACGAGTAACACAGCTACTGCAACGGCAATATGATTACCAAGACTTAGTTCAGTGAGCTTCAAGACAGGGATTATCCTTTTCTGATTATTACTTTTTGTCCGTTTCTCAGGCGCTCATTACCCCTGATTACAATGATATCCCCTGGCTCAATTTCACCCTTAATCTCTATCAGGCCATTATTGGACATTCCGGTTTTCACAAAGACCTCCTCTGCAACCCCGTCCCTGATAAGAAAGACACTGATCTTTTCCTGGCGTATAACAAGCGCATCAGATGGAACGGCCGTTACTGTGCGCGGCTTGCTGTCCGGGATGGCAATTTTCAAAGCCTGTCCGGCCATCCATTCATCTTCCTCAAGTGACATCCTGATTTCATAGAGCCTCGAGCGAATATCACCCACAGGAACGATGGTGCTCACTTTGGCCCTGATATCTCTTTCACCCGTAGTGGCCGTTAATTCGTCACCTCGCTTGATGTAATCGATGTTTCTGACCGGAATACGTGCCTGGATTTCCAGTAGATCTGTATTAACTAGCTTGAGGATATCGTCACCTTCCGATGCCCATTCACCCTCGGTCTTGTATCGTTCACTGATTACTCCTGAAAAAGGCGCCCTGATAACCGTTTTATCCAACCGTGTCTGCGCCATGCTAAAACGTGCCTTGTTTATTTCCAGCTGACCAGCGGCCTCGTCCCGTCGGGATTGCGTTTCATCAAGTAGGCTTTTGGCCGCGTTATTCTGCTTCGCCAGCTTTTCAAGCCGCTGCGTTTCCCTACCAAGGTAGTCTAGACGTGATTTAATGGGAGGAATTTCTGCCTTTGCCGCCTCCAATTCTAGCCGGATAATGTCATCATCCAGCCGTACAAGGACGTCACCCTTCTCAACATGTGTACCAATATCGTGGATTAGTTCTATCCGCCCGTCCACTTCAGCGGCTATTTCAGAATCAAAACGGCTGATTACGGTGCCCGGTAACCAGATGACAGGTGAGAGATTTACTTCGACAACCTCAGCGACATCCACTAGTGCGGCACCATTGCCTCCTGCTTTTGCAAAAGGAACTGTTGTAAGTAACAGGACAAGACCCAGGAATAAATGAGTATGATAGCGAAATATAGAGGAGTCTTTCATAAATCCGGGGTATGTCCAGACAGTGGTTATTATTAAGTGCACTCTAGCAAATAACGGCACTGTTTAAGATAATTTTTTTGATTTTCAGTACAGGCCAGACAATACCAGGGAGACAGTGGTTATTTTTCCAGCAGTCTGGGCATCAATTCAACAAGATTACAGGGCCGTGTACGGTAATCCAGCTGCTTAATGATAAGCTGATCCCAGGCGGTAGCGCAGGCATTCGTAGAACCCGGCAGGCAGAAGATGAAAGTACCGTTACAAACTCCTGCGATAGTGCGCGACTGTATGGTGGAGGTCCCTATCTGCTCATAGGAGATGGCACGAAACGTTTCACCGAATCCCGGGATCTCCTTGTCCAGCAATACTGAAACCGCCTCAGGTGTACCATCGCGTCCAGTGATGCCTGTTCCTCCGGTTGTAATGATTGCCTGGACCGCATCATCGATACACCACTGTGTAATTACGGCGCGGATATTATAAATATTGTCTGGAACAATTTTTTTATCCTGGAGCCTGTGCCCAGCCTCCTGCAACCGGGAAACCAGCAAGTTCCCCGATTTATCATTTCCCTCGGTCCGTGTATCGGAAATAGTCAGTATGGCAATGCCCACTGGAATAAAGTCACGCGTTTGTTTTTCAGCCATAATCCAGCCTTGTAAAGTAGGATATAATCAAAACCTGATGCAAATAGTACTGCAAGATGACCCCTACACCCAAACGGAATGATCCTGAAAACGGGGCAATTCGCCTCGACAAGTGGCTATGGTGTGCACGGTTTTATAAAACACGCAGTCTGGCAGCAGAAGCCATCCGGAACGGCAGGATCACTGTCAATGAGGTTCGTGCAAAACCGGCTAGGCTGGTTAAGACGGGGGATAATGTTGTCATCAGGCGTGGCCCTTTCAATTTTGATATTACGATAACATCCCTGTCAAAGAGCAGGAAATCTGCCAGGGAAGCCACCCGGCTATATACAGAAGACCCTCAAAGCCTTACCAAACGGGAAGAATTAACAGAACAGATCAAGCTCGACGCGGGACTTGGTCTGAAAACGAAGGGTAAACCCACAAAACGTGACCGGCGCGAAATAATCCGTCTCAAGAACAGGATCTAAAAGATCTAGATTTTATAGGCGTTACCCCACCTTCCCTCAAAAAAATTATGTGCCAAGGGGTGACGTTGCCGATCAGAAAGTTCCCTTTCCCTGGTTTCCCCTTTAATCCTGTCCAGAGGCAGTTGGTAGCCAACTGCCATCATTGCCATAGGAATATATTGATCAGGTATGCCAAATAATTCCCGCGCCCTGTCAGCATTAAAACCTCCCATCTGATGAACCATTAAGCCCTGATCCGTTGCCTGCAGACACAGGCTGACAGCCGCGGCACCCGTATCATATTGTGCCCAGCGGTTCGACTTTCCATTTCTCGAAAACAGGGTGTCAGCAATCGAGAGAATCAATACGGGAGCATTGACCGCCCAGACCTGGTTGCCTTCTGACAGGCAGGAAAATGCATTATCCCAGCCGGTTTTATCATTGCGCCTGTCAAAAACGATAAAACGCCAGGGCTGATCCCCATAGCAAGACGGTGCCCAGCGAGCCGCTTCAAGCAAAGGAATTATTTCCTCCTTACTGACAGGTCTGTCAGGATCATAAGCTCTGCCACTCCATCTGCTTGCAATCAGATCATTAATATTTACTGATGTAGTCGCTTTTTTCTCTATCATAATAATAATGTTTATTTATCGAGTGTTAATAATTGTCTATAGTGTATGTGAAAAAACAGAAATCTTATTATCCCATGGAACCAAACCAAATTTATCAAAGCCTGCATAATAACATTACTTCGATAATCAGGGGTCAATCTCATTCGATTCGCATAATGCTGGCCGTGCTGTTTGCAGGGGGACATGTATTACTGGAAGATGTTCCCGGAACGGGGAAAACCACCCTCGCGAAGGCCCTTGCACATTCTATCAATGCAAAATACCAGCGCATACAGTTTACTCCCGACCTCTTGCCGAGCGATATCCTAGGTGTTTCCATATTTGATCAAGGTGCAAAAGAATTTAACTTCCATCAGGGGCCTATTTTTACCAATATATTACTTGCGGATGAAATCAACCGGGCATCTCCCCGCACCCAGTCTGCGCTGTTGGAAGCGATGGCGGAATCACAGGTCAGTATTGAAGGACAAGTATATCAACTTAACGAGCTGTTTTTCGTAATTGCAACACAAAACCCTGTTGAATTTCACGGTACATACCCCCTGCCCGAGGCACAAATGGACAGGTTTACCGTACGCCTAACGCTGGGTTATGTGTCACTGGAAGACGAATCTGCCATGCTGGATGATCAGAAACATCATCACCCACTGGAAGACCTCAGGTCATGTATTACCATGCAGGATATCACCGGTATAAAAAACAAGATACCGGCAATCAGGATTTCCGAAGAAGTGAAAAATTATCTCCTCAGTATAGTGAGGGCAACAAGGGAGTCTGAAGGCGTGGTGATTGGAGCTAGTCCACGTGCCTCACTGGCTATGATGAAAACCGCCCAGACCCTGGCATTATTTGACGGCCTGGAGTTTGTGACACCGGATCACATTCAGGAACTTGCGATACCTGTCATAGCCCACAGGCTGATAGTGGATCCACAGGCCCGATTTTCAGGCAAAACCGGCAGTAAAATACTTGAAAAAATTCTAGACACCATGCCCGTTCCCGCATAATAACCGGATGTGATACGACGATTTATTTATAATATTTTCATACGCCTCTACAGGATCAGCAGGGGGATAAGGTACCGTTTTACTGATCCGGGACTGCTCATCGCTTCTGCTATGATAGCCTCTGCTGTATTTGGCCTCGATACCCGGCAAACACATGCCTACCAAATATTCACGCTCCTTTTTATTCTGCTTGTGCTCGCCTTCATATCTGCTGGAACAAGAAGATTACAAGTAACTGTTACCAGGAAACTTCCAGACTTTTGTACAAGTGGTAGACCCGTCACTTATGAAATGGTTATTACAAACAGTAGTAACAAGCCTGTCAAAAACCTGACTATTATAGATGAACTGACAAATACCATTCCTGAATACGAGGAATTTACCGATTACAAGGATGAATCGGAGAAAAATATGAATATCTTTGACCGGTTTGTAGGTTATCCGAGAATGACCTCGCTCATTAGAAAAAAACGTGGTGCTGATATCAGACCAGAGACTATCGAATGTATAAACAGCAGGGATAACGTTGAAAAAAACCTGACATTTTTGCCATTAAGGCGTGGCTACCTGTATTTTAACAGGACCATAATTGCAGGTAACGATCCGCTTGGGCTGGCAAGGAAACCTGTGCAGATCAGAAACAAACAATCGCTACTTGTACTGCCAAAACAGTATCGCATGCCATCCATGTCCCTGCCTGGCAGCAGGAAATACCAGCATGGTGGAATCAATCTCGCCAGCACCATTGGTGAATCCGGTGATTTCCATTCACTGAGGGATTATCGTCCCGGAGATCCCCTCAGAAAGATTCATTGGCGTACATATGCGAAAAGAGATGAACCTGTTGTAAAGGAATTTCATGATGAATATTTCTCAAGAACGGGGCTGGTCCTGGATACGTTCCTGAACGGCAAGGACAACCTGATCTTCGAAGAGGCTGTATCCATAGCAACAAGCATCATCCTCTCATATAAACAACAGGAATCCCTGCTTGATCTGATGTTTATAAAGGACAAGGCTTACCGAACCACTGCAGGCAGAAGCCTTGGGGACGAAAGAAAATTGATAGAAATACTTGCCTGTGTTGAGCCTGAAAGAAATGGCCAATTTATTGATCTGTTGCAACTAGTACTTCAATACAGCCACGAGACAAGCAGCTTTGTTTTTGTCTTGCTTGACTGGGATGATACGAGAAAACAAGCAGTCAGGGAATTCATATCACGCGGAATCCCTGTATTTATAATATACATCAATTCAGGAAAGGCTTCTGAGTTTAATGATTTTGATTGCATGGAAGTAAGAACTGATAACTTCTGGATACTGGAAGCTGGCAACATACAAAATTCGCTGGACACGTTACGTTGAATTCCGATGCAAAAGAACTACGTATTTTTACCCCCGATACCGCCACTGATAACAGGACTCTCACTCATATTATGGGGCTGGCAATGCCATTTCATGGTATATGCAATATTTATGGCCCTGTTACTTGAATCGGCCAGAATAAATAATTGGCGACTGCCGGTAACACAAAAGGAATTTAATCTCATTTCCGATGTGAGCAGTATTCTTTTCCTTTGTTTTATAATTTATGTTTTCACAACTCGGTCTTTTGAAGGCATATTTACCATATTATCAATCCTTCCCTTCCTGTTTTATTTATTAATACTTGCCCAAGCATATAGCACACGTGGAAATATAAGTGTCAGCACATTATTTATCAGTCTCCGAAAAACAACAGGTCCTGAAAATGACCTAGGCATTGATATCAGCTACCCCTATTTCTTTGTCTGCATACTTGCCGCAAGTGCGGGCAACCATCATTCCCTGATTTTTTACCTATGTATCTCACTGTTAATTGCGCTGGCTCTGTGGTTCCTCAGGCCAAAATATTCAAACAAGGCAGCCTGTATCATGTTGCTGTTAGTAACAATATCCCTATCCTACCCTGCGCACCAGGGACTGCAGTACCTGCAATCTGTAACCGAGTCGAGGATACTTACATGGTTTGAACGATTTTTAAATGAAAACCTAGACCCTAACCATGTATCAACGGCAATTGGTTCAGTTGGACGCCTGAAACTTTCTGACAGCATAAAGCTACGTGTCGACACGCATGGGGAAAAACTGGAAAACGGTTTGCTGCTGAAGGAAGCTTCGTACAGTAATTACGGTTATGGTGCGTGGACTAATTTCGATCAGACATTCCGGATAATTGATCCTGGAATTGACGGTAAACACTGGCAATTGGACAATCAATCTGGCAGCGATAAAAAGCTGACTATAAATTACAAACTGCCAGATAAAAAAGGTATTCTGCCTGTTCCTCACGGCACATCAGCTATTGATAACTTTTCAGCATTACAGGTTGATGTTGGCGACTTTGGTGCAGTTACAGTTGAATCCAGACCAGGGTGGATTCAATATGATGCTATATATTCACTTAACAACAGAATTAACGATACTGCCCCACAGGCAAACGATTTAGCCATCCCTAATGTATATGCCAAAGACCTTTTGTTGCTGGCGAATAGTCTTGGTCTGGAAAAGATGGCCCCTAGTGAAAGACTCGAAGCTATCGAGCGCTTTTTCCTGGAAAATTTCAGCTATTCCCTGACCCAGACTGAAAGGTATCCCAGAGGCAAATACCTTACAAAATTCCTCTTTGAAACCCGAAAGGGGCATTGCGAATATTTTGCAACAGCTACAGCACTCCTATTACGTGCCGGTGGGATCCCTTCAAGATATGTCATAGGATATTCAATACAGGAATTCAGTGAACTGGAAAACCTCTATATTGCAAGGGCTAGACATGCACATTCCTGGGTTTTGGCGTGGTTGGATAATAAATGGGTAGTAGTAGATACGACACCGGCGGTCTGGGCAGTGATGGAATCATCCGAAAAATCCGGTTTCGAGGCCCTTTTTGATATCTTTTCTTGGTTGGGCTATTCCATTTCTATATTAGGGCGTGAGGATGCAGAAATTAACCATGCGGATTTAATCACATTCACCGTCATGTTGGCACTAGTTTTTTACCTGATTGCAAGATTTGTAAAAAGCGGAATTGTTCAAAAAGGCAGGAACCAGGGGATTCAACCATGGAGTCATGGCAGCAAGAACCCTGAACCGGAAATCACAAGAAAGCTCTTCAATCAGATCGAAAAAAAATATCAGTCCAGAAAAACAGGGCAGACATTATACTCATGGGTTGACAACCTGCAGGATATTCGATTGCAAGGCAAACTGAAAGATTTACTTTCCCTCTACTACCAGTACCGGTTTGACCCTGACAGCGATGCAAGAGAAAAAAATAGGCTGAACAGGGAAGCAACACAAATTCTTGAGGATTTGTAATGAACCAGCTGGCAACCTACCAATAGGCCAGAAGCATATTATCTTCTATTTTGGTTTTATACTGTTTCAACGGCCTATCACCATTCTCAATACATTCACCCGTCCTAATATCAAATTTCCAGCCGTGTTTTGGACAGGACATAATATTATTTTTTATAGCCAGAGCAGGGATATTTGTCACCTGATGCGGACAATGGCTGTCATAAATGCTTATTGTTTCACCTTCCCGGTAAACAAACAGTTCGCGGTCATGAACTTCGAGATGTGTGATACCGTCTTTTAGCGAATCCAACTCGCCAATTTTATACCATTTACCTGCCTGACCGATTTGTTCGATCCTGAACTCAGGGATATCAAGCTTAAGAATAATTTCCGTGGCCCAGATTATCTTGCTCAGGCCAAGCGTGGGAAAAGCAACAAACAAGGCGTCAATAATTTCATCAGGCGTTACTCCGGCCTGTAATGCTCTAACAAGGTACTGCTTGAAACCATTTTCTGTCTGGTTATCTACCTTGGTTATAACTGAAATGATGGCCTTTGTTTTCTTGTCCAGATGCTTGCCTGACTTTTTAATAAAATCAAAGTAGGACTGCAGCGCTTCCGGGCGTACCTTTAACAGATAATCAAGTGCATCGCTCATATTATTACTTTTGCAAATCTCTGTTAAATTCAATTGTAATAGTTTGCCCTGCTAGCGACGGTATATCATTTACCATCAGCGTCTTGACAGGATTATTATAGTCATTATGAATAAACATGATATGCAATTTTGGATCTGCTGTTCCCTGTATTTTTGTTTGGTGATCGAATAAAAATGATCGATCTTTTACTATTTTGATCGGGATTACTGCGGTAATCAAGCCGATGCCAGGACTTTCTTTTTCTGCACAAGCATTTTGATTGCGTTTCTGAAAACATCTGATATGAACTTCTGTGACAAGTGCGCCACTTTTAGCATCAATAGTCCTAAAATTGAGCTCAGTCATATCAATGAACGTCTTCTCACTTGAACCAAATAACCTGAAATAATCCGCCAGAACAAATAAAAAAAGGGCGGCCAAAAATACCAGAACTATTGTCAATGTTTTATTAGCAAACAAGATTAATTCTGTCTCAATTTATTTGTTACGCCAATCGGTGTCGGGTAATTCAACACAATTATATAGGATGACGCAATAAATGTGAGCAAGGTGGTGAGCTGTATAAGATTAGATGTAATATGGTCTATAAAACCTGATTCCACTGCCAATACAGCGATCAGAAGGGAAAATTCACTTACCTGTCCAAGGCGATACCCCACTTCCCTGGAAATGCTGTCCTTCTCACCCGCAATCCTTAATAACCATCTGAATACCAATGGCTTGAATATAATCCCGATTAAGGCTAATAGAATCGCCGGGATAATAATCTGGTTTACGCTGCCAACATTAAAACTCGCGCCCAATGAAAAAAAGAAAATGATAAGAAAAAAATCCCGCAGAGGTTTGAGACGTTCAGTTATAAACAGAGCAATAGGGCTGGATGCGAGTGTGACACCTGCGATAAATGCACCTATTTCATGTGACAGCCCCATAAGAACAGCTATTTGTGCCATGCCCATGCACCATGCTATGGCGAGAAGAAATATATATTCATGAATCTGATCATATCGTTGTATCAGTCTGATGAGAATGAACCGTTCAAACAGCCATGCAAACAGAATTAAAACCGGCAAAGTGCCTAGATGGTATACAATATCCATCAAAAGATTACCGCCCTTGCCGTAACCCTGTAACACCAGCAGAACGATAATTGCGATCAGGTCCTGGATCAGCAGCACACTGATTATTATCTGGCCGGTATGTTTATGATGCAACGTCGTGGTTGGGAGGAGTTTCAGGCCGATAATCGTGCTGGAGAACATCAACACAGCGCCAAGTAATATTGCATCCATGTAGGGATACGCAAACAGATAAGCCACCAGAAACCCCACAGTCCAGAAAATCACTGAACTTAACAAGGTAATCTGAAGGGCCTCACCAAGCATTCTTAATAACTGTTGAGGCAGAAGATCAAGCCCGAGAAGATAGAGCAGGAAGATAATTCCAATATGGGCTATATCCTTGATTAATTCTGGATCGCTGACGAGTGAAAACCCCCACGGACCGAGAAGGATACCAAGCAGAATATAGCCAACTATCATCGCCTGCCTAGCATAAAGCGCAACAGTGGCTAAAACGGCTGCGCCCGTGAATATCAGATACATGGAAAACTCTATTGTGTTTCCTTCCATTATCTCTCCTGCCTGAGACAGCTCGTACTTACTGATGCTTCTAAGCTGAACCGCCAGCAGTTTTAATCAGTTCAATTTGCCTGTTCAGTTTTTTTGCTGAAACCGAGCGTGATGTACCAAGTTCCTGTGCAAACAATGATACACGATACTCTTCCAACATGCGCCAGTATTCTCTGACCAACTCATCGGAATTCGAAAAGACACCCGATTCAATCAGTTCAAGATAATAATTCCAGAATGGTTCAATTTTTTGAAGTTGTCTCTTATCTTTTTCAGGGGAGAAAGCCAGTTTTTCCAGCCTTTTAAGGATTGCATCAAGATACCGTGGATATTGCCTGAGATCAGGCAATAATTCATCACCAATAAAACCTTCATAGACCAAATGGGACAAATGTTCATTGATATCTTCCAGTGCCTCAGACATTCTTGAAAATTTTTTATCTTCCAGTAGATTGACTATCTGATTATATTTTTTGAGAACTACATGAATCAGTTTACATATATCATTGGCAACGTTCACAAGCATCGGTCTGCCCTGTACTAATGCGGCATTGAACTCCTGTTGCGATCTTATTGTCCTTCCATGCGACAGGAATACTTCATCTGTGATCAAATCAAAAAGACTTTGTTTAAACTCGTTGGACTGTCCAAGAGATGAATAATAAAGATTCATTTCTTTAAAATGTGGTAGGTTTTTTTCCAGATATTTGAATTCCTTTTTACTTGCAATACAAAACAGCCTGATAAGACCATGGTGCATTTCATGTTCGGCCTTGTTTCTGTTATCAAACAAACGAATCGATACCGAACTGTCCATATCCACGAGGGCAGGAAACAACCTGATCGATGTATGATTTACTTCTATATCACAGGTTTCTGGCAGCTCTCCAAAGTTCCATTCCAAAATATTATCCTGCTCGATAATTTTGTCAGAAATTGCAGTGAATTCCTTTTCAATATGAGTATAGAGGTCCGCTTGCAATTTTTTCAGATCACGACCCTGTTCAACGATTTTTTTATCGTTATCGATGACACGTATATTAATCCTGAGATGATCCGGCAGCTTGATACCTGACCAGACATCATCCTGTAGCTTTATCCCCCTGGTCCTGAACAGATAATCTTCCAGGCTGGCAGTCAGCGTACTACCTTGCGTACTGATTTTTTCTGCACATTCAGCAACCGTATCAGGTATTGGAACCAGCTGGCGACGGAGATTCTTGGGCAAGGACTTCAGTAGAAAACTGATCTTTTCAGACATCATTCCCGGGATCAGCCTGTCCAGAGCCTCCTGCTCCAACTGGTTGAGAAGATAAACCGGTATATCCAGGCTGACTCCGTCATCAGCAGCGCCAGGATCAAATTTATACCTGATATTTAACTTGTTATTATGAAAGCTGGTTCTGTCCGGATAATCGGCCGAGGTAATGGTATCGGCCTGATGATACATAATAGTTTCAGGATCAACATATAAGAGCTTCTCGTCACGGCGGCTGGCTGATTGGTACCATTTTCTGAATATATGACCATCACAGATATCGGCCGGGATGACAGTATCATAGTAATCATAAAAGGCCTGCTCATTGAATATATCGTGGCGTCGTGCCTTTTTTTCCAGCAGCCTGATATCTTCGACTATCCTGTGGTTATGCAAAATAAATGGTGCGTTCATGTCCAGCTGTTCTTCCAACAACGCATCACGAATGAAAATTTTTCTGCATTCGCCTGGATTGATCTTCGCATAGTTGATCTTCTGCCCGGTGACCAGCACCAAGCCATAGAGTGTGATTCGTTCATAGGCCAAGACATGCTGAGCCTTCTTGTCCCAGAAAGGTTCATAATATTCTGACTTACTGATATGACCCGCTGGTTTTATCAACCAGCGAGGATCAATACTGGCAACGGTCCGTGCATAAAGGCGCGTGGTTTCAACCAACTCCGCTGCAATGATCCATTTTGGCATTCTGGCAAACTGGCTTGAACCGGGGAAGATATGAAGCTTAATGCCCCTTGCACCGGTGTATTCCCTCGTTCCGGTTTTCATGGCCACATTGCCGAGAAACCCCCGGATCAGGGCGGAATGAATCGCCTCATATGAGGCGGGGTGGCGGTTCTCGAGGAATCCAATTTCCCTGAGTTGATCGGCCAGTTGCTTCCTGACTTCCTTCCATTCGCGCATTCTTATGTAGGAAATAAAATTCTGTTGGCATAACCTGCGTAACTGGCTATGTGACAGTTTTTTCATTTGCTGATGAAAAAACTGCCAGATAGAAATATAGGAGAGAAAATCAGAGTGCTCATCGGCAAATCTCTGATGCGCTTCATCAGCCTTTTCCTGCGCATCAAGGGGACGTTCCCTGGGCTCCTGTGCACTCAGTGCACTGACAATAATGAGGATTTCATTAACACAACCAAATTCATTGGCCGCTACAAGAATGGCACCGAGACGCGGGTCTACTGGTAATCTTGAAACCAGCCTGCCCGTTTTAGTCAGGTGGCCATTTTTGTCCAGTGCCTGGATTTCATTTAACAATCTCGACCCGTCATTAATGTACCGGCTATCTGGCGCTTCCAGAAATGGAAATGCAGTAATATCCCCCAGCTTCAGGGATTTCATCTGCAAAATTACAGAAGCAAGGTTTGTCCTCAAGATCTCTGGGTCTATAAACTCTGGCCGGGATTCATAGTCCTCTTCCGAATACAACCTCAGACATATCCCTTCTGCAACACGGCCACAGCGCCCCTTTCTCTGATCGGCAGACGCCCGGGAGATCTTTTCCACGGGCAACTGCTGAACCTTGTTACGGCGACTATAGCGACTGATTCGCGCGTAACCCTTATCAATGACATATCGGATTCCCGGAATAGTGAGGGAAGTCTCCGCTATATTGGTGGCCAGGATAATGTGCCGACGTATATGTGGCCTGAAGATAGTGGACTGCCTTGAGCTGCTTAGCCTGGAATAAAGGGGCAAAATATCCGTATCAGGCAGATTTTCCCGCTGCAGAAATTGACTGGCTTCATGGATTTCACGCTCCCCTTCCAGAAAGATAAGAATATCACCTTGACCGTATTGCGAAAGCTCTCTTATTGACGCCAACAACGCAGCATGTTCCTGGTCCGTATCAACTGCTTCTTTCGTGTAATCATCGAGGGGACGGTACATGACATCCACTGGATAAGTACGTCCTGAAACCTCAATGACAGGTGCACTATTAAAAAATTTTGAAAAGCGTTCCACATCAATAGTGGCCGAGGTAATAATCACTTTCAGTTCCGGCCGCTCCGGAAGGAGCCGCTTTATATAACCCAGCAGGAAATCAATATTCAGGCTCCGCTCATGGGCTTCATCAATAATCAGGGTGTCATAACGTTCCAGCCACCGGTCCTGCTGTAATTCAGCAAGCAGGATACCGTCAGTCATGATCTTGATATAGGTATGAGGCGAGGTAGTATCACTGTGCCGTATCTTGAACCCCACCGCTTCCCCGAGAGGGGTTCCCAGTTCCTCGCTGATCCTGGTTGCCACTGCCCTGGCAGCAATGCGCCGGGGCTGGGTGTGGCCGACAAAACCATGAAGCCCCCTCCCGATACTCAGGCACAGCTTGGCTATCTGGGTAGTCTTCCCGGAACCGGTCTCGCCACAGACGATAACCACCTGATTTCCATTGATCGCAGCAGCGAGTTCATCAAGCTTAGCGTATATCGGGAGCTCACCGGTAAATGAAATTTTCGGGCAAGCAGCTTCCCTGGCCTGCTTGCGGGCCAGTGCCCGCTTAAGCTGTAACTTGAAACGTTGCATCTGCTGAGGGGCATCAGGCTGCAATTTGGCGAGTCGGCGACGGAGGATATTTTGATCAACATACATACATTTCCCTATGTCCTCGCGGAATGATCCGGATACCCGCTCACTGTGCTTTTGCAATGATTTTCGTCCCATTTATCAACAATTTATTTTGTAAAATGCACGGAGACTGGTAGGATAACTCGTATAAGGTAATGGGGAATAATCATTCTTAATTAGGCAACAGTTATTAGCTCGGCAATCATCGCGAGTACGGTCATTAGAAATATATAACTCTGTGAAAAAACTGAAAAAATGGCCCTGACCTTTGAAATAGCCGGTGCCCAGATCGACGGTGCACGTGACTACCAGGAAGATGCCTTCCTGATTACGCATTTGACCGATGCCAATGGTGAGCCCAGTGCGCTGATTATTGTAGCAGACGGGATGGGCGGGCATGCGGCAGGAAACGTCGCAAGCAATCTGGCAGTGCAGGCCTGCAATAAACACGTCTCATCCAATTATCCAGATCCAGAGATTGATGAAGTCCTTAACGCCTCAATCCTCAAAGCTAACCATTCCATTGCCGAAACAATCAAGGAAACACCCGCCCTGGAAGGAATGGGCTGCACGATGATTGCTGCACTTCTTGAAGGGAACCAATTATGGTGGGCCAGTGTTGGCGACAGCCACCTCTACCTGATTAGGAACCGTGAACTCAGCAAGATTAATGCAGATCACAGTTATGGCGGATTCCTGGATGCCATGGCCGCAGCAGGCACTCCAATGGAACCCGAACCCGGGCTCTCCAGAAACATGTTAATGAGCGCGATTACCGGTGACGAAATAGCTGATATTGACTGCCCTCCATCACCACTGGAAATTGAACCGGGCGATAAACTCCTGGTATGCACTGACGGAATGGATACTCTCAGTGACGGGAAATTAATACAATATTGTGACTGGTCAGACACGCCCAAGGAATGCGCAGATACATTGCTCAATGCTGTCGATGAAGCCGAGTCTCCCCGGCAGGACAATACTACGGTAGTAGTTATCAATATTAGTGAAGAAGTTGACTTATCGGTTACGCCAGAACCTGAACTGGAGGAATCTTCCGGCGAGGAACCTGCGATCGAGGAAGAACCGGCTGAAGATATAACTGCCTCAATGGCTAACGCAATTGAGGAGATTGATTTAAGCACTCCTTCATATGAGGCTGAACCCGATGTAGTACCTGATACAACTGGGGCCATCACGGATGAAGAGCTTGCAAAAGGAACTGCGGAGGAACTGATAGAAGAACCTGAGGAAGAGCCTGAAGAAAAAACCGAAATAGTACCCCCTCCTCCCCCCCCGGAAGAACATCCAGTAAAGAAAAAACTCGGTAAAGCCCCCCTGATTGGCGCTGCCGCGGCAGCCATCATTCTGGCCGCCGCTGTCGTTGCATTTTTCATGTTCGGGGTTGATAAAAAACCAGTTGAAAAGGAAATTGTAAAAGCTCCAGAACCGATTATTGAAGAAAAGAAGCCTATTATTGAAGAGAAGCCCGTTATTAAGGAGGCCGAGGCCCCTGTAGAAAAACCGGAACCTGTTCAGAAAACTGAACCCGTAACCAAACCGGCCAAAGTAGTTGAATTCAGTGATGGTCTTTCCAGCGGTGGCAGAGGCCCGAAGATGGTTTGGATACCGGCAGGCGCATTCCAAATGGGAAGTCCTGACTCATCGAACAGGGTAGATGAACGGCCTAGACACGAGGTCACCATTAAAAAATTTGCCATAAGCAAATACGAAATAACTTTTGCAGAATATGATCGCTATGCTGCCGCAGCAGGAAAAAGGAGGCCCAGAAGTCACGGTATGGATCGAAAAACCACACCGGTAACCGGCGTTAATTGGGATGAAGCAGCAGGTTATGCGAAATGGCTGGCTAGGCAAACCGGAAAGAAATACCGCCTGGCCAGCGAATCTGAATGGGAATATGCGGCATCCGGCGGTCAGGTTTCACCCTACTGGTGGGGATTCGATGAAAAACCGGGCATGGCCCATTGCTTTGCATGTGAATCACCATTTAACCCGACACAGCCAGCCAAGGTCGGCAGTTTTAAACCCAACCAGTTTGGTGTTCATGATACAGCCGGCAATGTGGCTGAATGGGTGGCCGATTGCTGGCACCCCAGTTATAACAACGCACCAACTAATGGTAGTGTCTGGACAGGGGGTGATTGCAAAACTCACGTCGTTCGGGGCGGTTCTTTCAATAGTCCGCCATTGTCAATCCGCCGTACCAGCCGAGACAAGCTCAGCACCGTAAGCCGTTATGAGCACGTAGGTATCCGCGTCGTCAGGGAACAGTAAACCTAATTATCACTATGCCCCAGGTCTTTCTCGGGGGCGATCCTGTCTCTGATCATTTGTTTTATTTCACTGGTTTCCGGGAAACGCCCGGCAACCTTCCTGGAAAACAGTTGTTTCCCATCCAGGTGAACCTCAAAAATTCCACCATCACCAGGCAAGAGACAGACGGCTGACAGTTCATCAGGAAATGTCATCAGGAGTTCCTGCGCTATCCAGCTGGCACGCAGTATAAACCTGCAACGCACACAGTATTTGATCTCTACTTTATGGGAATTATTCCTGGAAACCATTAATACACCACCTTGTCGATATATTCAGTTGCTAGAATTACTTTAGGAGAGTACCGCATGAATATAAAACGACATATCATTTCAATGGTGTCTGTTTTATCGATCTCATTGGCACCATTTACAAGCCAGGCAGATTCATTTTCATTCAGCATCAACTATGGCGGATACGGGCATCACCATTCACACCGTCCAGTCTATGTTCCTGCTCATTATAGGCACCATCACCATCATAATTATTATAAACCCAGAGCATATTATCCACGGGCATATTACCGGCACAATTATTCTCATGACAGCTATTATGGTAAGCGTCCTTACGGATATTATAAAAAATATAGTGGCCATGATTATGGTCACCGCAGATATGATAATCGCCATGACCGTAGCTTCAAATACAAGAGACAGAAATTTGGTAACCACTAAGCTCCTCTGATTTCAGTCTCCTCTTGCCCTCCCGTTGTCTGGACAACGGGAGGTTTTTCAATCGGTACCCGAATATGTTTTTTGCATCAGGTACAAGACCAGCAGAATTGCCGGGAGTCCCAGTAAACCGGCGTAAAGAAAAAACATTGGATATCCAGCCAGATCTACCATTATACCGGAGTATCCGCCCACAATCTTAGCGGGAAGAGTCATCAATGAACTAAACAAAGCATACTGCGTTGCCGTATATGACTGGCTGGTCAGGCTTGATAAGTAGGCAATAAACGCAGAAGATGCAAATCCACCACTGAAGTTATCTACGCTCACGACAACCGCAAGATAGATCACATTGGCATTCTGCTGAGCAAGCCAGACAAAACATAAATTGGTAACAGCAACCAGTATGGCACCGGCAAGCAAGGGTCTCATGATCCCAAACCTGGCAACGAAAATACCACCTAGCCCTGCCCCTAGTATTGTCATCATGAAACCAAACAGTTTGCTCACATTGGCAATGTCTGTTTTGCTATATCCCATGTCGAGATAAAACGGATTTGCCATAACACCCATAGTAATATCACTTAGGCGGTAACAGGACACCAGCAACAAGATAATCAGCGCTAGTTTTCCGAAGCGGTGGAAAAAATCAACAAATGGAGATATGACTGCATCAACAAACCAAACCGCAATACGATCGATCAATCCTGCCTGCCTGATAATGCCCATACGTTTTTCAAGATTCTCTTCAAGCAAACGGCTTTCATTATTTTTATGTTCAGGTTCACTGACAATCAACGTAGTGATGATCCCTACTGATACCAGGCAGGACATTATAAAATAGGCAAATGACCAGGAATGAAATTCCGCCAGGTAAAATGCACCGGCACCGGCAACCAGCAAGGCCACTCGATAACCAAATACATAGGATGCTGACATGGCTCCCTGAAATTCTTTTTCAATGGCCTCGATCCTCCAGGCATCAATAGTAACGTCCTGGGTAGCGGAAGAAAAAGCAACTATTAATGCAAAAAGTGTAATCAATTCAAGTTCGTTCAAGGGGTCACTCATGGAAAGACCCAATAATCCGGCCGCAATCCCACATTGCGCCAGTAACATCCAGGAACGCCTTTTACCCAACCAACGTCCCAAAAACGGCAGCGGTAAACGATCAATGACAGGGGCCCAGAAAAACTTGATGGAATAGGTAATACCAATCCAGCTGAAAAAACCTATGGTGGTCAGGGCAACACCGGAATCCCTCAACCAAGCTGACAATGTCGAAAAAACCAGCAAAAATGGCAGCCCTGCCGAAAAACCGAGAAATACCATGCTGATAACCCGCGGACGGGTGTATACCAGTAAGGAATCGTGCCAGCTCTGCAGGCTTGCTTTATACTCTTGCATTCAGTTTCTCATGTAATGTTTTAAATCAGCATATGGCTATCGAAATAGAAAAAAAATTCCTGGTAACCAATGATGCCTGGCGATCACACAGTTACAAGGAAAAATCCTATATACAGGGATATTTTGCCACTGATCCGTCCTGTTCCATTCGAGTAAGGCTATCCAATGATCAGGCTGACCTTAACATTAAAAGTGCTACCCTGGGAATTACAAGGACAGAATACGAGTATCCTGTACCTGTCGAAGAGGCGAGAGAGATGCTGGAGCATTTGTGTGTTAGGCCATTAATTGAAAAAACCCGCCATTACGTCAGGATTGATCAGCATCTTTGGGAAATCGATGTCTTTGCCGGTGACAATGAGGGCCTGATTATCGCCGAAATCGAACTAAAGTCACCTGACGAATCCTTCGCCAAACCTGACTGGATTGGCGAAGAAGTATCAGATGATCCCCGTTACTACAATGTCTGCCTTGTAAGCTATCCCTACAAAGAATGGAAAGCCTGACCTAAACCTTGTCACTCCGCAGTTCTTCTTCAGACATATGATGTTTGGGATGAACTGGATGCATAAAGGCATTGGACAGGAGTGCAATAAATAACAATACGACCATCAAATACATGGTGGAATTATAAAGACTGGGCGTAGGATCCACTGTGCCTGCCGGAGCGATCTCCATCAACTTGGACAACGTCACCGTCTTTGCAGTGACCAGTTCTTCCAGTTGATTAACCCCCGCGCCAAAGGCACTGGCAAAAAGCTCCGGATCGATCTTTTCCACCAGGCTATCGATTGCCTTATTAACTGAATTTTCACGCAAGGTGGTAATGGCAAGTGGTCCAAGCACACCGGCTGTACTCCAAGCCGTCAGTAATCGCCCGTGGATCCCACCTACAAAACGGGTGCCGAAAACATCGGCCAGATAGGCAGGAATCGTCGCAAAACCTCCACCGTACATTGTGAATATAATCATGGTAGCGGCGTAAAAATAAACCAGCCAGACCACAGAAGGATTTACACTGACCTGTTGCGCAGTATACGGGATAGAGAAATAGAGAACGATGCCCAGCGCAAAGAAAATATAATAGGTCGTCTTTCTCCCCAGATAGTCTGACGCACTCGCCCAGAAAAAACGGCCCAGCATATTAAACAAGCTAATCATCAGAACATATGTCGCCGCAAAATTGAGATCAACGATGCCCGGCAACGTGGTACCGAAGATCTCGGTCATCATGGTTTTAGCAACGGCCAAAACACCAATACCTGCCGTCACATTGAAACAAAGGACAATCCAGAGCTGATAAAATTGACGGGTCTTTAATGCCTGATCGATATCTACATGATGCAGGGTAATCATCTTGCCGTGGTGCTCACCCTCTTCCGGCGGTACCCAGCCTTTCGGAGCCCACCCTTCCGGCGGGACACGGTAGGCAAATGCGGCGCAGGTCATAACAATTAAATAGATGATACCGATTGTAAAAAAGGTCTGGGCTACACCGACGCTCCCACTATCGACCAGATATACACCTTCCGGTCCAGGCACGATCATCCTGCCGACATCATTGGCGCCGATAACCACCACCTCTTTCAGGGTGCCGGCAACTTCTGCAAAACGGCGTCCCGCCTCAGTAATCAGATTGACACCGTCGACAGTACCCAGGTATTCCGGGGCACGGTAATAGAACCTGAGAAATCCCTCAATCATGGGCTTGGCAAGCATCGCGCCCCCGCCAAATCCCATAATAGCAATGCCGGTGGCCATACCCCGCCGGTCCGGGAACCAACGGATCAAGGTACCGACCGGGGAGACATAACCCAGTCCCAATCCACACCCCCCGATGACGCCATATCCCAGGTAAAGCAACCATAGGTGACCAGTCACGATACCCAGGCCGCCAATAAAGAACCCCCCACTCCAGCAACAGGCTGCCACGAAGCCCACCATGCGCGGTCCGACCTTTTCCAGCCACCGGCCTGCGATGGCCGCTGACAGGCCCAGAAAAACGATTGCAACGGTAAAAATCCAGACCACACTGGCCAGACTCCAGTCATCGGCCGAACTTGTTACAACACCAACACGTTTGATAAGTGCCGGATTAAATAGACTCCAGGCATAGACGGAACCGATACAAAGATGAATACCCAGTGCGGCGGGAGCTATGAGCCAGCGATTAAACCCCGGTTTGGCTACGATCCTTGCCTTGGAAAATAAACCTGCCATATTTAATTCCCCCAGCTTATTGTTTTAACTATTCTTTTTATCTCATGTGGAGGTGCCCGGAAAGATTCCCGGTCGATTCAACCCCGTGCCACTTACCGAAAGAATGTAGAATCAACCATATCAAGTCAAATGGCAATTTTATCTACCTGAAATGACAAGCACTTTACGCTTTGCGGTGTCATACTACAGATATATGTATTTTGACCCACCGGCCTAAGCGACGTAAAATTACAAATCTAAAACTCATTGAAATTCAGGCACTTTTGACCGGCCAGAGACTCTAAAATTGATATGACAGATAAAAACCCAGTTCCTGCAGAAAGCCTTGTCGACCGTTTTGGCCGGACGGTTAACTATGTCCGTATCTCCGTTACGGATCGCTGTGACTTTCGTTGTGTTTATTGTATGTCCGAAACCATGCAATTCGTCCCCCGGGAGCATCTGTTAACACTGGAGGAACTGAGCCAGGTCGCCCGCGCATTCACTGAACTGGGTGTGGAAAAGATAAGGATCACGGGCGGCGAGCCCTTGATTCGTCGGAATATCATCAAACTTTTCAGAGACATCGGTGCATTACCCGACCTGCGGGAACTGGTTACTACGACCAATGGATCACAATTACCCAAATTGGCACAAGAGCTAAAGGCCGCAGGCGTCAGCCGAATTAATATTAGTCTGGATTCGCTCGACCCGGAAAAATTCCGACGTATCACCCGGGTTGGCAACCTGAATTCTGTACTCAACGGTCTGGATGCCGCCCTGGAAGCCGGCTTCGAAGCGATTAAACTGAACTCGGTGATCTTGAAAAACCGCAACCATGAAGAGGTTACGGACCTGGTCAGGTTTGCCATTGACAGGCAGATCGACATCAGTTTTATAGAGGAAATGCCACTGGGCATGATAGGCGACCACGATCGTGCCGAGGCCTATTATTCCAGCGACCAGATACGCGAAGACTTGGAAAATACTTATACATTGCTGGAAAGCACCGAATCCACTGGCGGCCCTTCTAAATATTTCAGGATTCCAGGGACAAATACACGCGTTGGTTTTATTTCACCCCATAGCCATAATTTCTGCGATCAGTGCAACCGGGTCCGTCTGACCTGTGAAGGCCGGCTCTTGCTCTGCCTCGGACAGGAACATTCGGTGGACCTGCGTCGTGTAATCCGCACCAATCCAGGTGATATGGACAAACTCAAGCAAGCCATCAAGGACTCCATGTCTATTAAACCCAAAGGCCATGATTTCAACCTGGAGGCCGGGCCTGTCTTATTGAGACACATGAATGTAACTGGAGGTTAATCATGTCCTCCTCTGCCTATCGCCCGGCGATGACACAGGCCAGGCCTGAAGCAACCCGATCCGTCAAGGCCGTGGATGAATACCGGAATACCCGGGAATTAAACATTGCGGCCGAACGACCCTTGACCATCTACCTTGACCGAGTCGAGGTCGTAACCCTCATGACACTCGGGACACAACCAGAACTGCTGACGCTGGGTTACCTCAAAAACCAAGGACTGATCAGGGAATTGAACGAGATTAAGTCTGTACAGGTTGACTGGGATGTCAATGCTGCCGTTGTCACAACTTTCGCTGAAGACGACAGCTGGCAGGAAAAACTTAAAAATCGCACGGTAACTACCGGCTGCGGCCAGGGCACGGTCTTCGGCAACATCATGGAAGAACTCGAAGGCATTCGGCTGAAACCTTTGAGGCTGAAACAATCACGTATCTATGAACTGATCAAAAACCTAAACCGCTATAACGAAGTGTATAAAAACGCCGGAGCTGTTCATGGCTGCGCCCTGTGCCATGACACGGACATCATTACCTTCATGGAGGATGTCGGGCGTCATAATGCCGTCGATGCCATTGCGGGTTATATGTGGCTTGAGGGAATTAGTGGAGAAGACAAGATCTTTTACACTACTGGCAGGCTTACCTCGGAAATGGTGATCAAGGTAACCCAGATGAACATTCCGGTACTGCTCTCACGTTCGGGCATTACGCAGATGGGTCTTGATATTGCAAAAGACGTAGGTGTTACCCTCTTTTCCCGCGCCAATGGCAAGCACTTTCTTGTATATAATGGTTCAGAGCATATTGAATTCGATGTGGAATTGCCGCCCAAGTTTTCTGTTGCCCACACATCGTCCTGAATCGGACTGCTACTCTGCATTAATACTGCCCTGAATGCTTATATGGACAATATTGCACTAACCAAAAACATGCTAACGGCATTGATCCTGGCGGGTGGACAGGCACGCCGCATGGCAGGGCAGGACAAGGGAATGATTGAGCTGAACGGTAAACCACTCTTGCAACATGTCCTGGAAGGCATCGCGCCCCAGGTCGGTTATGTTATTATCAATGCCAATAGAAATCTGGAACACTATGCTAGGTACGGTTGCCCGGTTATCACCGATGAATTTGCCGGCTTTCAGGGCCCTTTGGCAGGCATGGCAACTGGCCTTCGCACCGTCGATACGCCCTTTATGGTCACAGTACCTTGTGACTCACCGTTTATTTCGAATGACCTGGTCAAGAGACTCTATCTGAAACTGGTGGAAAATGACGCCGATCTATGTGTTGCCCACGATGGCAAGCGCATGCACCCGGTGTTTTTACTGATGAAGACCTCCCTGCTGGACTCCCTGGTCAATTTCCTGAAAAGTGGGGAACGGAAGATTGACCTGTGGTTCGAAAACCATAAACTTGCGGTTGCCGATTTTTCTGACAATCCTGATATCTTCGTAAATATCAATACTCCAGATGAACTGGCAAGCATCGCAGAAAAGCTGAAAAAAAGACATTAATGAATAAGCCTATCGCAACACCGGTACTCGGATTTGCCGCATACAGCGGCACCGGCAAGACTACCCTGCTCGTCAGGCTGATCCCTCTTTTATATGAGATGGGTATCCGGGTCGGTGTTATAAAACATGCACACCATACCTTTGATATCGATCACAAGGGCAAGGACAGTTACGAACTGCGTAAGGCCGGCGCCAGCCAAATGCTTATCGGTTCAGAGACACGTTGGGCCATGATAGTGGAAACTGACACATCGAAAAAAAATACCCTGCAGGATCTGATCCTGCACCTAGATCACGACAAACTTGATCTGGTCCTAGTTGAGGGTTTCAAACCGGAACATATCCCGAAAATAGAACTTATCAGACCTTCCCTGGGTAATCCCTTGTTTTACCCGGAAGATAATAGCGTGATCGCCGTGGCTACAGATGCCGAACTTCCCGCGGCCACCACACTACCGGTACTCGATCTGAACAACCCAGAAGATATCGCCGAGTTTATTGTCAACGAATTTCTACCCCGGCAGCAACGATCCCGGGCAAACTCATGAGTAGCAGCGATATAAAAAAGGAGATTAGTTGCAAGGACGACTTCGATCCGTCCTCGTTGGATGCCGATGTTGCACGCCAGAAAATCCTGGAAAATATCACTCCGGTAGCCGGGACAGAAACACTGCCTGTGAGAGAAACAGTCGGCCGGGTCCTGGCCCGGGAGATTGTCTCCCCGATCAATGTTCCATCTGGGACCAATTCAGCAATGGACGGTTATGCTATCAATGGCTCGGACATCCCCGCAACCGGGGTAGCGGAGCTTAAGCTGATAGGTACTACATTTGCCGGACAGCCGTTCAGCGGGCAGGTAAATCCCGGTGAATGCGTGCGTATCATGACAGGGGCCATCATGCCCCCCGGAACAGATACGGTTATCATGCAGGAGCATGTTGAATACAAAGGCGATACTATCATCATCGATAATGGGACACGTGCTGGCGACAATGTACGCGCTGCCGGCGAGGATATTGCGATCAATGATGTCGTTTTGACGCCTGGAATCTCGCTCACACCCGCCGAAATCGGCGTCATTGCCTCCCTCGGCATTGGTGAGATAGAGGTTTATCGCCGTATCAAGGTGGCCTTTTTCTCAACAGGTGATGAATTACGTTCCGTCGGCGAGCCGCTGGAGGCGGGGCAGATCTATGACAGTAACCGCTATTTACTCTATGGCATGCTGGAACGGCTTGGTGTGGAGATTATCGACATGGGTGTCGTCCGTGATGACCGTGAAGCGTTGCAATACGCCATGAAAAGTGCGGCTTCACAGGCGGATGTGGTGATTACCTCCGGTGGTGTCTCTGTCGGCGAGGCAGACTATGTGAAGGAGATGCTTGAATCCGTTGGTCAGATAAACTTCTGGAAGGTGGCAATGAAACCGGGCCGGCCACTAGCCTTCGGCCATATCAAAAATGCCCTGTTTTTTGGCCTGCCGGGCAACCCGGTTTCCGTCATGGTGACCTTTTACCAGTTCGTACAACCTGCCCTGCGCTGCCTCATGGGTGAAAAATACAAGGGTCTGCAGACATTCAGGGTTAAATGCCAATCAAGACTGAAAAAACGGCCGGGCCGTGTGGAGTATCAGCGCGGGATCCTACAACGCGAGTCGTCCGGCGAGCTGGTTGTCTACAAGACCGGGGCCCAGGGCTCGGGCATTCTCAGCTCAATGAGTCAGGCCAATTGCTTTATTATCCTGCCGATGGAGAGCGGGCAGGTAGACCCCGGGGCATTGGTCGAGGTACAACCGTTCTTCGGGATTGTCTGACTAGCCACCGAGCCTTTCACAGACGTGGTCGACGACCAACCTGCTGAACGGCATTTTGATCCCGATAATTTCACCGCCAATGATCAGAATATCGGCCTGCCTGGGTAACAATCAGAGTATGGCCTGGGGAAACATCTTCCTAACCTTGGGTATTTTTCTCTACCCAGCGCTTGCCCTGTTCCAGAGTCTCCTGTTTCCAGAATGGTGCCTTTGATTTGAGGTCTTCCATGATAAAGCGGCAGGCATCAAATGCCGCGGCCCGGTGCGCTGACCAGACACAGACGAGGACGATCGGATCACCGACTTTTATCTTGCCGACCCGGTGCAGAACGAGAACATCGACAAGCTCCCATTTATTTCCGGCCTCTTTGCAAATCCCTTCGAGGTGCTTCTCCGTCATGCCCGGATAATGTTCGAGTTCCATGGCAGTAACCTTGTCGCCATCGTTGAAATCCCGCATGCTGCCGACGAAGCTGGCCATGGCTCCAAACAGCCCCTCCTTCTGCATCTGCTCCTGGTAGGACTTGATCTCCTGCCAGGGATCGAACTTTGCCGTCTTGATTTCGACTTTCATAATTTACCCCCTGTCACAGGCGGGAAGAAAGCCACCTCATCACCGTCTTTCACCTGGGTATCCGGCTTGACATATTCCATATTGATGGCCGTCAGGACATTATCCGGCATCGCCTGTTTCCTGCCGGTGAGCCTGTCCCAGAGTTCGGAGACCGTAACAGGATCGCTCCCAATCTCCAGGCTGTCTTCCCCCCGGCCGAAAGATTCGCGCAGACTGGCAAAATATTTAACTCTGATTGTCATAGAATGTTTATAATACAATTAATTAACTGATTCAGCAGTCTTGGTAGATAAATATCACGCCTAAAAGCACATTATGGCAAAACTCACGCATCTTAATCAGAAAGGCGAAGCCCATATGGTGGATGTCGGTGGCAAGCCGGTTTCACACCGTATTGCTGTTGCCGAGGGGTCTATCCGGATGAAACCGGAGACCCTGGACCTCATCCTCCAAGGCGGACATAAAAAGGGGGACGTCCTGGGTATTGCCCGCATTGCCGGAATCATGGCGGCAAAAAAGACCGCTGATCTGATCCCACTCTGCCATCCGATAACCATTACCCGTGTCGAGATTGAACTGGAACCCCAACCAGCAGACTGCTCCGTCTATTGCCGGGCCACGACAGAAACCCGTGATCAAACGGGAGTGGAGATGGAGGCGCTGACCGCGGTAGAGATCACTCTGCTGACCATCTACGATATGTGCAAGGCCGTGGATCGCGGCATGATGATAAGCAATATCCAGCTGCTAGAGAAGGCTGGCGGCAAATCCGGCCACTGGAAACGCTAATAAACCGGGACCTGTGTTTAATGTTTTTGGATTATCCCAAAACACTACATACTAATTTCTACATTCTGATTCCTGAGATCTAGTCGTATTTAATGTACTTGAAGCGCGGATCGTCCGGCGTACCTTCCAGTGCGCTCCCCTCTTCCTTGCCCGGTTGCCACATGATCACCTCTTCAATCTTTTTGGCCAGTTCAAAGTCCTTATCAGTCACACCCTTGGCCGCATGATTCATAAGCTTCACGATAACGAAGGCATAGGAAGCGGTGATATCAGGGTGGTGGAATGCCGCCTCGGACAGATGCCCCACAGTATTAATAACCATTAGCGTACCCTTCCAGCCACTGGTTTTGTATTTGCGGCGAATCCAGCCGCCCTCGTAATACCAATGAGGCAATTCATCCTTGAGGCGCGCCTCAATCTCTTCTTCGGTATATGTAGCATCCTTCTCTTTTTTTCGCCATTGAGCCATATTCATTCACTCCTAGTTTGCCATAGAGAGTAATTCAGTCGCATTTTTCCCCTCTACAGGGATCATGCCACGGACGCGTGATACAGCATCACTGTCCAGCTGGCTGATGCGGTCTTGTTGACGACACAAGGCCCCGCGGAAACCTAGATAGTCAGCCTGAAGACCCAGCAGGGGCGGGATATCAATTGCTTGTAATGATCCTGCAAGCCCGGTCTTCAGACCCGCAGCCCGTGCAGCATCGACAAACCCTTTCAGGCTTGCATGATCCATTATAGTCCGCAAGGATCCTGCCTGTTTATCTGCAGTGTCCAGCATGGCACCATAGATGCCACAGCCGGCCAGGGACCGAAAATTTATTTTGTCCGGCAGCCTGTCGGCAAAAAATACCAGTACAATATCAATTCCTCTGGCAGTGTGTGAGGCAAGCACAGGCAGGATCTCTGCCGACAGATCACGGGAAAAGATGCCGACCTTGATAATGTCGACACCGGTAGTTTGTGTGGCCGTGATCGCCGTCGAAATGGTATTCGCCTGCATGGGTAAATCCCCTATTGTCGCGCTACTGATACAATGCCCCTGCAGGGACCGGACAATATCGCTTGTGACCGCAAGTGGAACGGCCCCCAGCGCCCCCTCGGCAGGTTCCTTAATATCGATGATGTCGACACCAGCATGTAACAGCATTGAAGCCTCGGCGACATTACGGACGCTGCCCAGCATGCGTGTCATACCATACCCTCGCCCGCGGCTTCCTGCAGCCTGAATTGCCTGACCTTTTCCATCAACCAGTCCCAGGCCTCCAGCTCCTCAGGCCCCGCCGTCTTTTCCATCGCTATCTCGAGGTATTTCAATTCAGCATCGATTTTCTCAGCTGGCAACATATGCAAGCGACTGACCAATATGGCCGCCTCAAGCACCGCCGCCTTGGCACGGTTTAGGCCCTGAAACGGGGCATGGGTCTCCTGATAAACAATATTGCAGATAAATCCGGGCCGGAGTTCATCCTCATTAATCCGCTCTACCTTCACCTCGATATGGGCCAACGCTACTTGTAACCTCTGCCCCTTAATCCTGGCCGCAGCTACTGTCGGCCACTCATAACGGCCGGTAAGACAACCGGCGAACGCCCGGACATCATCCGTGTAATTAATAACGGCCGTACGGCTGCGCTGCAAATTATCCAGCGTCGTTGATGGCCTGAAGGGCGAAATAGTGACCTGGCCATCTGTCATCCGGATCCCCATCGGGGCGATATGCACCGAACCATCTGCATTTAATGTGGTAACAATGACTTCGCGTATCATCATTTCTGTTTCTTTTTTCTCGCCCGGCTCGCCTTCAGCGTTGGGCCGGGCTCTTGATAGCCTTCTTTAAAATCCTTGTCCTTCAGTGTATGTGCTGCCCGGCTGAGCCTGATCTTTTCTTCCTCTGAGCTGCCCCTGGTAGCGACTCCCCATTCCAGTTCTTCATCCTGCTGATAGCGTTTGCCCAACTGCCAGGCGATCTGGGCCCGCGCCAGTTCAACACCGAGATAAAAGGCATGGGGCGCATCATCCTGAATCAGCTCCAGCCTGGAAAAGAGTTCAAACGGGTTCTGTGCCAAGGTTATACCGTCACGATTATACACATGAATCCCATCCTCGCTGATCTGTACCCTGTAACTCGGATCTTTTACTTCAGCGGCGAGTTCCTCAATCTCCGCACGGCTGTAGGGAAACGGCTTTCTAGCATGAGTCGATAGCAGTCCGCTGTCCAATCCCTTGGGCAGGCTACTGTCTTCTCTGGCGGCAAACATAATACGTCGCGCCCTGTCGGCCTCGCGGACTGCCGAGCAGGCATGCGGACTGACCTCCGTGGCCAGGACATGGTTGATCCCCAGCTCAGAGATGACACCGAACAACATGGCGTTGATCCCGGTCGTGTCCGCTTCTGTCAGTTCAGTCAGGTTGCCTATACCCATCATAATCTCTGCATCAGGGAATTCCCGCCGCAGATCATGGTAGCGGAGCAGGGATTCGGTAAAACCGAAATGTATAGGGTCCAGGATACTATCTGCGATAAATGGCCTGCCATGTTTGGCCATTGTCTCCATGGCCCGGTAAAGCGAGGGCATGTCCATATGCGGGTCAGGTATGAGCACCGGCACGGAATCGACTTCTTTGGTAACCCACAAGCTGTTTTCATTCAGGCTGAGTAGATAATCGGCCCCAGCTTTGCCACCCCGTAAAAGATCGTCGACCTCCAGCGAATCGATACTGACCTGATAACCGGCCTGTTTAAGTGCGATGATGGCCTCTTCCAGATGGGGAAACGGCGTATCCGGCAAGCAGCCGATATCAATAACATCGGCACCATCCATCCTGTATTGCTCGGCGCGCCGAAGTATTGCGGAGATATCAACCAGTGGGGCATCCGTGATTTCGGCAAAGATACACACATCGTAACGGCTGAGGTCGATTGGTTTGCAATCATGGCCGAAAAATGCAGGCAGGTCTTTCAGGTCCTCCGTACCTCGGATCACGGGTATACCGAAATGATGGCTGACCCTGTCCAGGTCACCACGGCACAGGCCGGGCACAATGATACGGTCAAATGTCTCTATATCCTTCAGGCGCCGCATCAGCATATCGGCCGTCATCAGGGCCGCCACACTGACGCCGATATTCCGGATCTCATAGCTGAAGTCAGACGGCTGCATCGAGGCCACTACCTTGTGCAGACGTCTTTCAGCCAGCTTGCCAGTGAGAAAGAGAATGTGTTCCTTTTTTGCGTTGCCCATTTGGTCAGATCATATGAATCATGAGGTTGATATTGTGAAACCTTGACACAAACCTGGTTGATATCAACCAGTTCAGCTTTTTGATTTGATTATCTGGTTTGAGTACAAACCTATAATTAAAATTAAGAATATTTATTATC
>QKIY01000021.1 GCA_003250975.1 Gammaproteobacteria bacterium
ACTTCCCGGTCTATCGGATCAAGTGCATTACCTGACAGTGATTTGATTGGACGATACAGTTTGGAAGGTCCTTCAGGCGGCTTCCATGGTGTGATGTAGCTGACTGACGGCTGCTCCTTGTCACCGACAAATGTACTTTCCAGGTCGATGCGTTCCTGAGCCGTCGCGCACAGGGGTCCAAGGAGGCAGATGGCTACTGTAATCATTCTTGCTGTCATGTCATGAATACCTTTGTAAGGACCAGGCGACATTGTTTGCGTTGCAGCTAGTTTTTGCTGTTTGATATGGCAACGGAGATGGCATCGTCAGTTCCGGTATCCGCTGTCCCGGCAACCTTCGCCGGAGGAATATCGATATAACTTTGATCGATACCGGTTCTGTGTTTTACCTCAACAAGCCACTTCTGGACCTTTTCGCTTTTTTCACCGGTTAGAAAGTGGTATGCCTCATAGTGTTTCTGGGCCTCTTCCGGATTGTTCAGGTAAAGGTCGTAGAGAATCGCAAGATTCAGGTGTGCTTCCGGAAAGTCTCTCCAGACGGTCAATGCATCAAGGTAGGTAAGGAATGCGTCTGAGAAATAACCCTGCTTGCGCTGCGCAAGCCCGAGTGCCATATAGGCATTAACATTGTTCCTGTTGATACTGATCGCCTTTTTATAAAGTTTGATGGCTTCCGGGTACCTTTCCTGTGCTTCTGCTATTGTGCCCAGTTTTACCCAAGGGCCGGAGAGAGTTGGATATTTTTCAGTCAGCATGGTGAATTTGTCTTTCGCGCCATCCAGGTCTCCTTCCTGGATGCGGGCGCTGGCAACAACGAAGACTGACCTCGCCTCATCCGGTACGGATTCGACTTCGGCTGTATACGGGTTCGGTAGCGGGACGTAGGCGATCTTCTCACCCGCAGCGTTATACTCCTGTCGTGGCAGGGTTGAATCGGCTGAAACAGCGACCGTAGAGCGCTCGCTAGCAATGCCGCCAATACCATCTGCCTGCCATTCCGCCTGGTGCTTGACAGGGATGACTGTGGTGCAACCCGAAGCGAAAGCCGATGCCAGCAAGGCCGCCGTCAGTGTGAAACTGAAGTTACCTGATACCGTAGCCATAACTCACCTGCATTTCCTGTTTGTCATAACGTACGGGAGACAGCTTCGCCATTGCGGCAAAGCTCTTGTCTACCCAGTGGTTGAAATTGCCTTCCCAGGCGTGCTTGATATTGTTTTGATGGATTTCAATTGCCAGGTCCTCAAAGGGTATGGCCTGCTCCTCAAGTAGCAGTTCGTACTGCTCGAGTTCAGCCCCTGACAAGCCTTTCGGTCGTGGCGAATCCATCAATTCCCTGGAAAAACTGGCGTACAGTTCACCGATGCTGTAGGCACTTCTTGTCGAGTATTCAAAAATTCCGTAACCTGCAGCACTTTCGTAGCGCTCCAGTGCATTTTTGAGCATTTCGCTCTTCCTGGGCATCCACTTATCGAGTGGCATCCGTAATTTCACGCGGTCAAACTCAATGCGCCAATAGTCACCGTATTCGGCGTTCGCCCAGGCAGCCAGCCATTGGGAACGATCGGTACGTCTGCTGCCGGCCTTGCTGTCACCATCAATGACACGACGTAACCAGTAAAGATGTTTGTCTATCTCCTTGTTCTTCTTGTAGAGAGTAGCAAGGTGGTAGCGTGCTTCCATTCGATTGTCGAACGGTTCCTCGTAGACCTGTGCCCAGCGCTTGAAATATTCGATGGCTGTCGAGTCATCGCCTGCCTTTTCATAAAGGCCAGCGGCTATGAACAAAGCATCGCGTCTGGCATCGTCATCACGGCTGTTGAGATAGATCGTGTTGTACTCGTCTGCCGCCAGTTTCCACTGCTCATCCTGTTCGTAGGCATATGCAATTTTCTGCGTAACATCCCTGCTGAGCTCGTGGTCAGGAAACTCGCGGCGTAATTCACGCAGTTCCTGCAGTGCCGGTTTCCACTGACCCAGGGTCATCATGTGTGTTGCGGCGTCGTACTGTGCCGCTACACGGGCATCTGACTCTGGTGCAATATTTTTGATGCGCAGAAAATGTTCGATGGCCTTATTCAAATCGTTGGACTGCAATGCTTCATCACCCTGCTTGTAGGCGGTCGCGGCCACGCGTTCGAGTACAACGTTGTATTCCTTGTCATCCTTCGGAATATATTTGAGTTGATTCTGGTAGCCGGTTTCTGCTTCAGAGTAGTTACCCAGTTCGTACTGGCTGTGTGCGATAACGCCATAGGCCGTCTTGTTTAACTTGCTGTCAATAGCACCGGCCTGCGATACCACACTGGTTGCCACTTCAAGAGCCTTTTCGTAGCGCTTCAGTGCAAATAGTTCTTCGGAAGCCCTGGCAAGAACAGCACCGGAACGTTTGTCTTCCCTGTAGGAATTTACAAACCGCAACTGGCTGTCCACTGTTTTCGCGCGCCATTCGCCGAGTTGCACCGAATCCTTGCCGTACGCATTCTGTAATTCCTCAGCATGCTTGTTGTAGGCAATGATTGCAGCATAACCGGCATCTGAACCATACTTGCCATGACCGTATTCATAGGCGGTTCTCTCGTAATCAGCGATCGAGGCAACGTAATCACCACCGTCGAACAGCGCTTCAGCCTTCATGTAGATCATTTCCGGTATTTGTGGATCCTCGGGGAAGGTCTCCATGAACTGCTGGTAGTACCCTGCCGCCTTGAGGAAAGAATCTCTTTCTGTCCTTGCGAGGTCGTCAAGCTTGTCTTTCTCCACATCAGAAGAAGCGATTTGCTTTTTCAGATTCTGGCCGGTGCCGTGGTAATGCCGTGCCAGTTCATCCAGATAGGCCTTGAGATTGGGTATGACTTTCTTCTTGACATCGTCACTTTTTGTCTTCCAGAACTCGCTCTGGATACCGTAATTATTTACATATCGTTCCTTTTCAGGCAGAACCTGTGAGGAAAACTCGCCGTCTATGTAGGCTCGAATCATCTCTGAATGCATTTCTGGAGCACGTTCAGAAGAGGGGTTTTGCATGACAAAGGCGCGATATGAACTGGCGGAGTCCTCGTAACGTTCCTTTTCAAGGAAATGTTGGCCAAGGCCCGCATACAGCAGCCACTGGTATTTACGGCTTTGCGGTCGGTCGGCATAGAAGTTGTTGATCTTTTCAGAACCGCCGTTATAGGCGAGGCTCAGGCTCATAATGCGCAGTGTGTCATCAACCAGTGACCTCTCGACCTTGTCCAGGCGTTCGACCTTTCCGTCCGCCGGGATCAAGCGATCAAGTACTTCGGAAAATGAAGCAAGTCCTCCATCGTAATTACCCTGCTTGTAGCGAGACCAGCCAAGCAGATAATACGAATTGTTGAGAAATGCTGATTCAACACCCAGAGTTATAACCGACTGATAGGCGACTTCTGCCTGTTCGTATTCTCCCTTGCTGAACTGAATATCACCCTTGCGGAAATATGCTTCCGCAAGATGTGGTGATGCAGGATATTGCTCGATGAAGATGTCCAGTGTTTCGAGTGCCTGTCTGTCCTTGCCATCGAGGTCATATGCCTTTGCAAGCTGATAGAGAGACTCGGCGTTGTCGGGATCGTCCGGGTACTTGGTTATGACTTCGTTATAGGACTTTATTGCTGGCGCATAATACCCGCCTTCTGGAGGAAGATCGTCTACCAGTAGCCTGTAGTCACCTTCAAGCATGTAGACACCGGCGATACGGCGTTCTATCTGTTCCCTGAGTTCAGTGTCCTCGACAATTTCCAGCAGAGACCGGTATTCGTCCCTGACATCCTTGTGACTGACAGTGGGGAGTGGTATGTCAGTCAGAGGCGTATCTTCAGTAGCAAGCTTGCCTATCGTCGTATCATGGGGCATGACACTACAACCACTGAGGACCATAAATGTGATGATTAACGCTTTACGCAGCATCGCCATCACCCCTTGTGGTATGCGTGGGTACCTCGGGTTCTTTGGTATCCGTTTGTGAGGCGGGTTCTTCGCGCAGCTCGTCTTCATCCTGAGCGTCGCGATCGGCAAGTGAACGATCAAGAATCCGTACCTTTGCAAGGTGGGATTGAACCCGGTAGTACTTCAGTCGATGCTCATGGACACCGAGTTCACTATTGACCAGCTCGAGCATTACGTTCTCGACTTTATTGATGAGAGTATTGGTATTTTCGAGCTCTTTATCGAGTCTATCCATATCCCGGTCTACGAGTGCAGCAAAATCCCTGTGATCTGGAGGAACACCGGGCGGTGTTGCAAGCTGCTCCGTCATCATCCTGGCACTTTCGAGCTCGAACTGAACGTCACTAACAAGCCATTGCAGCCGGTCCATGTCATCGCTATCCAGATTCTCCAGAAGTTGCTTGAGTGCGTTATACCTTTCCTGAAGTGCAGCCTGCTGCCGGGAAGTGGCGTTGATTTGCTGCGCACGTCCCTTGAAACCCAGGGATTGACTGCGCGATTCGATCATGACATCAAAATCATCACGCTTTCGCTTCCAGTTATTCAGGTTGTTTCGTATGGCATACAAGTCACGCAAATCCTTCAGGACTGACTGAAAGCTGTGATCTGACATCAGTTCATAAAGAAACGGTGAAAGTGAATTTAGCGATACAGTCGGTGATGTACCGAACCAGTCATTGTCAACGAGCATCGCATCGAGATTGCGTACGAATAATTCAAGGACATCGGCATCTTTCAACGTGGCCCTTGCACTCGCAAGCAACTCCAGTGCGCCGCTGTAACGGTCATACGCGCTGATAAACCCCTCGGCCGCACGTCCGGGCAGTCCCAGTTTTTCATATACATGCGGAATCAGCAGGACAGCCTCCTGGACTTCGGGAATGGCCATGGAACGCGACTGCAGGACTTCAAGCGGTGCGAGTGCATTACGGTACAAGCCGCTGTTTACGGATGACCATCCTGAACCAAGAAGGGCCCGGTTTGAGAAGACGCCGGTGGTGCTTACCTGGTTAATATACTTGAATGCATTGTCAGGATCGCTGTTTACGTCATAGAGGTACGCGATTGCCATCTGTGAACGGTCCGCCAGTCGTCCAAGGCTTGCATCCCCGTCAGCATATGCGGCGGCTCTCTTGAGATTGTCGATAGCGTCTGGATAATCCTTTTGCTTTCCAAGCGCCACGCCCAGGTTGAAATACAGAAAGGGTGCGTAAGGACTGTCTTTATCAAAGCTGCCTGATATTTCACTGGCTTCTTCAAAATACCCGAGTTTGATATTGATCAATGCCGCGAGATAGCGGTACTCCTGATCAATTTCGTCAGGCACCGTTCCCTTGATGTTCGACATCGTGACCGCCGCCTGCTGGATGTCGCCTCTGAGATAAAGCATCTTGGCGAGGTAATACCAGGCGCGGTTTTGTATATCCTCCATGGTATTACCGGTGAGCAGACTGGAGAAAATATTCCGCGCCTGTTCGTCCAGACCATACGACAGGCTTACACCACCTTTGAGTAATTCAGGGTAATTTGCGTGGTTCCGGATCCCGCCCCTTTCGAGCGCATACTCGAATTCCACAAGGGTGTCAAAATATTTTTGCTGATAGAATTCAAAGAGTATTACACCGTATTTCAGGTCTTTTACCCGATGTTCCGCCGCACCCGTGCTGCCCGTGAACAAACAGGCAGCTGCACAGACAACCACTGCCGCTATTATGCGTCTAGTACGGATTCGGAGGACAGGTATTTGGGATTTCATGGTCAGCCGCTACCACTGTTCGACAGAGAATTCCGGTTGCAACTTCATTGTTGAATCGGTAATTCTGAGTTCTACATATTTGGGACCACTCTCCTTGTTGATCTTCAAAGTGGTGCCGCGCTTGTACTCTCTTCCGCTCGGACCTGTCCCGGTAAAGAAGGCAGACAATGTATGTTCACCGACACTCAGATTGGCCATGTGCAACTTGTGTACCCCGCCACGTGACAGGGCAGTAACTTCCTTGTCGGAATAGATATGACTTGATACAAAATCACCGTCGAGTTTCAGCTTGACGGATTCCAGAGTAAAAAACTTTCCAACGTCCAGTGACAGGAAAACATTCAACTGGGTGTTGGCAGGAAACAGAAGGTCCTCTTCCAGTACGCGTAAATCCTTGTTCAGGGCGATGACAGACAGCTTGAGATTCTGGATATCCTTGGACAGGCCATTGACTGATTCCTGTGCCTCAGCCCTGCCCTTTGTGATTTCCTGTGCAATGTCATGGTCTGTAGCAGCATTGCCGCTGGCACCGGCTGACCCGATGACATTGGCAGCAACATCATCGGCGTATGATCCGGCAGGCAGCATGCAAAGAATCACTGCCAGCATAGTGGCCGAAATGCGTCGCACGTAAGCTAGTATCATAGTAGGCCCCACTTGAAGATCCTTTCTTCATTACCTGGTTAAAACAAACCCTGCCAAACTATCTGCATTGCAACAACAACAAGATTCCAGTTGTTAGATCTCTATCACAAGATAAACATTCTGATAAAACAGAACCTGCGTCACAGTGCATGACACTGGCAGAAGCTTAGTATTGCCATGCAAGAAGTTTTAAATGCGTCAGTCCCTGCACAGTGTGATATCGGGAGAAAATATGTTTAGAAGGCTTTCAGGTACTGTAAAACAGGGTATTTATGACTTGTTACAGTTTGTAGTGAATGCCTGGCAGACGTCTTGCTCTGGAATCCAGACTTCAATACGACTGTGAACGATGTGGCGGAATTAACATGATAGGACACTGGGTAACACGCAATATTTATGACGCACGTCACGTTCTGTGTAGTCTGCTATTACTGGCCGGGCACTCTTCACAGGCATTGGCTTTTGACCTGTTCGATACTGACAGTTTCTCAGAACCTGATTCAGTGTTACTCGAAGTCGCAGAACCATACATTGAAATGCACACGGGACCAGGTCGTGGATACCCTGTTTTCAATGTTGTTGAACAGGGTGAAACAATCGAAATACTCAAACAAAAAACCAACTGGTACAAGGTCAGGAGCGCAGATAACAAAACGGGCTGGACCAAGTCCTCGGAACTTGCACACACCCTCAAGCCTTCAGGTGTACCTGTAGATCTGCCGGAGGTGAATCATGGTGACTACCTTAAGTCCAGCTGGCGTGTCGGCTTTAACGCAGGACAGGTTGAGGGAGCGAACACTTTCAGCATAACTGCAGGATACCGGCCTTTAAGCTGGATTGGCGCGGATCTCGAGTGGGGAAAGATATTCGATAACTCTGTGACCAGCGACTATTACGGGGCCAATATTTTACTGGAGCCTGCAACTGACTGGACGGTAGCACCATTCATGACAGTTGGCGGTGGTCAGTTCCAGTTTGATAACAGACAAAAGGTTGTGGTCGAAGATGCCGGGAATTCTGACTATCTCAGCGCTGGCATCGGTGCCAATTACTACATTGGTCGTAATTTTGTAATGCGGGGTGAATACCGCTGGTATTCAGTTTCAACAGACGATGACAGGGTGGGGTTGAATTCATGGAGAATCGGCTTAAATACATTCTTTTAGATCGCATTGCGTGCTCCTGGATTGCTGCTATGACTGGAAAGTCAATTCTGATGCTGTCCATGTTCTGGTTGGCCACTATATTTTACGCGGGTGTGTCAGTGGCAGATGAAACTGTTGACCAACCCGCTGCAGTCCAGGTGATTACTCCGGAGGTGAAACCACGCGAGGTTTCCGAGGCAGACATCGATAACGAGATTCTTGGTGTCGGTGTTTATGCCGGTATGCTTGCTATCGACAACTTCGGAAGCGAACCAGTGTACGGACTCAGTGCATTGTTTAACGCAACAGAAGATTTCTTCTTGCAGTTTAATTACGCGGTTTCTCGAGCTGGCAAGACATCGTTTGAGGAACTGAGTGGCGATAATGTCAATTTACTGTCCAGCTCGGATCGTGATTACACCTATTACGACCTCCTGGTTGGTTATAATATATTTCCCGGTGAAGTGTTTATGACGTCGAAGCTGACATTCAATTCGGATTTCTATCTTGT
>QKIY01000023.1 GCA_003250975.1 Gammaproteobacteria bacterium
AAAAGTTTATACCCTATGCTTGTTTGTGTGCGCTTAACTCTGTATTGTTACGCACCATGCGATTGCGCAAAATCAAATTATCCGGCTTTAAATCCTTCGTTGATCCTACCACCCTGATCGTCCCAACCAACCTTACAGGTATCGTTGGACCTAATGGTTGTGGTAAATCAAATATTATCGATGCCGTTATGTGGGTCATGGGTGAGAGTTCAGCCAAGCACTTGCGCGGTGACGCTCTTACGGATGTGATTTTCAACGGCTCAAGTGCCCGCAATCCCATCGGCCAGGCCTCGGTGGAATTGATATTCGATAACACTGAAAACAAGCTTGGTGGTCAATATGCCAGCTATGATGAGATCTCCATCAAGCGGCAGATCAACCGCGAGGCAATTTCAACCTATTACCTGAACGGGACGCGCTGTCGCCGCCGAGACATTACCGCCATTTTCCTGGGTACCGGCCTGGGACCGAGAAGTTACGCCATTATCGAACAGGGCATGATATCCCGCCTCATTGAGGCCAAGCCGGAAGAGTTACGCACCTTTATTGAAGAGGCCGCCGGTATCTCCAAGTACCGTGAACGCCGGCGCGAGACGGAAAACCGGATCCGTAATACCCGGGAGAACATCGCCAGGCTGAACGATATCCTCGAGGAACTCGACAAGCAGCTTAAACACCTACAGCGGCAGGCCAATGCGGCAGAACGCTATCAGGTGCTGAAAAAGGAACAGCGGCAACTGGAGGCCGAGGTCCAGGCACTGAACTGGAAGGCGCTCAAGGCGCTATCCGTATCACAGGACGAGGAAATCCGCGGTCATGAAACCCGTGTGGAAGGGGCCATCGCAGAGCAGCGCCATGTTGAGAGTGAAATCGTACAGCAACGCGAGGCCCTGACGTCTGCCAATGAGAACTTTAACCTGGTCCAGTCTGATTATTACCGCTTGGGCGGCGAGATCTCCCAGCTGGAGCAAAAGATTCATCACGTTAATGAACGTGTGGAGGATGCCCGGCAGGAACTGGAGCGGATTAACAACGAACAAAATCAGCTCACGCAACAGCAGGAGCAGGATGAACACAAGCTGGTTGAGTTACAGACCAGGCGTGAGGGACTGGAACCACAACTCCGTGGCTCCCGGGAAGAAAGTGACAAGGCCTATTCCTGCCTGACCGACTCTGAACAGGCCATGCAATCCTGGCAGACAGAGTGGGAAAACATAAATACCGCCATGAGCGAATATACCCGCCGTAGCGAAGTGGCCCGGACCCGGCAGGAACACCTGGAGCTGGGAGTTGAGGAAATCGAACAGCGTCGACAAAACCTTAATAAGGAACTGAAAAGTATTGATCCTGGCGAGATTGAGAAGTTTATCCGGCAAGGTACTGATGATTTGGAGGCTGCCAGGAAAGAATACGAGGCCATTGAGAACGAGTTGAACTCGAAAAGGGAAGAGCTGCAGGAGACCCGCAGGCTGCATCAACAGCAGAGTGATGCCCTCAATGAACAGCGATCGCATTACCAGAAACTGGAAGGCCGGCTGGCCTCACTGGAGGCCTTGCAACAGTCCGTCATGACTGAAGGCCAGACAGAGGTCCAGGATTGGCTGGAGCAACATGATCTGACCGATGCACCCAGGCTCGCGCAGCAGATCAGCGTCGAGCCGGAATGGTCCGGTGCCCTAGAGGCTGTATTACAGGGTTATCTTCAGGACGTCTGTATTGATAATACGGTTGAATACATATCCGCTTTGAAAGAACTTGATGCAGGGACTTTCGGGCTTATTGGTGCGGAGGAACAGGCGGATGCAGAGAATCAGGGCCGTTTTCCGTCGCTTGCGGACAAGGTCAGGGACGATTTCCCCCTGCGATACCTGCTGGCGACCGTATATGTCTCGGATGATTTTGATTCCGCTATCGCCATGCGGAGCAATCTAACCGGAACTGAGTCGGTCATCACGGCAGATGGTTTCTGGATAGGTCAAAACTGGATTAGGGTCTGCAAAGGCAATGATAAAGAAGCCGGTGTGATCAACAGGGAAAAGGAAATCCAAGAGGGGAAGGCTGAACTTGCAGAGGCTACCGGGAAACTCGGGGGCCTTGAGAACGCAGTCAATCAAAGCCGTCAAAATCTTGATGACATTGAACAATCAACCCAAGAACTGCAATCCCGGCTCAATACTCAGCAGCATGCCGTCTCCGAGATCAAGGCAACGCTAACAGCGCACCAGGCAAGCCTTGAACAGGCCCGTGCACGGGTCAGCCGAATACAGGAAGAACTGGAGAATTTACGGGAGCAGGCAGGGGACGATAGGCAGGAGGTTGAGGCGATACAGCAGGAACTGGAACGCGTGGAACAAGACCAAGCCGACCTGCAAAAACAACATGGCGAGCTTGCAGGTTTGCGCGATCAGCATAATGAAGCACTAAAACAGGCCAGGGAACGCTGGCAAAAGACCCACGAGGAAAGCCATGGGATTGCCCTGCAACTCGAATCAATATCTTCACAACGCGCCTCCCTGGAACAGTCTATCAAGCGCAGCCAGATCCAGCTTACACACCTAAAGACACGCAGAGAGGAACTGGAAAAGACCATTACAGATAACCAGTCACCGGTTGCCGGCATGAAAAAGGAACTGGAAAATCGGCTCTCGCAAAAAGTTAATGCGGAGAAAAAACTGGCTGAGGCGCGCGCTACGGTTCAGAAGATAGATAATACCCTGCGGGAGAAAGAACAATTACGCATTTCCCATGAAAATCGAGTACAGGAATTGAGAGGCGAGCTGGAGAAGGCAAGATTGGGCATCCAGGAAACACGTGTCCGCCTACAGACAATCGAGGAAAAGCTTGCAGAAACCGGCCAAAAGATCGAACAGATACTGGACTCATTGAGCGAAGAAGCCGAATCATCTCTCTGGCGTGAAAAACTGGAAAAGGTCACGCAAAAGATCCACCGTCTTGGACCTATCAACCTCGCGGCAATCGATGAATTTAACCAGGTGTCAGAACGCAAGACTTACCTGGACAAACAGGACAAGGACCTGCACGAGGCGTTGAGTACGCTGGAAAGTGCTATTCAAAAGATCGACAAGGAGTCCCGCAACCGTTTCAAGGAAACTTTCGACCAATTAAATACCAATTTGAAGGAACTCTTCCCGCAGTTGTTCGGTGGCGGCATGTCCTACCTTGAGCTGACAGGTGAGGACCTGCTTGAAACTGGTGTTACTGTTATGGCCAGACCTCCGGGCAAGCGTAACACTACGATTCATCTGCTCTCCGGAGGAGAAAAGGCCTTGACGGCTGTTGCACTGGTATTTTCTATCTTCAAGCTCAACCCAGCGCCTTTCTGTATCCTCGATGAGGTTGATGCACCATTGGATGATGCTAACGTCGGCCGTTTTTCCGAGATGGTCTCCGCCATGGCAGAGGATGTGCAATTTATCTTTATCACCCATAACAAAATCACGATGGAGATCGCCCATCAATTACTTGGTGTCACTATGCATGAAGCTGGGGTTTCAAGACTGGTGAGTGTTGATGTTGATGAAGCAGTCAAGATGGCGGCAACTGCCTGACTCCTGTCAGGACCGACGTGATATAATCGTAGCAATTTCTTTCCATACTGTTCAGGCATGAACAATGAATGAGTTGCGCTTGATACTCCTGTCAATTGGCATATTAATCATACTTGGCATTTATCTCTGGGAATCAGCCAGGCGCAAAAAAAGTATTCGCTCACGTGTTGAGCATTACCCCGCTCTCGCACCTGACACGGAGTCCCCTGCATTAAGTCCAAGGAAAGAAAGCAACCTGGACATTTCTTCCGCACTCACACTGATCAGCAGCTACTTGCGCCAGGCCAGAAAATCGGAAAATAAACCTGATGCTGTGAACACTTCATCAGAAGGCGGGGACGGGCCAGAAGCTGCAACGGGAAAACAGGAAATAATCTCTTTCTATATTATCGCAAATGAACCCTCCGGCATATCAGGTGCCAAGCTTTTACAGGAATTGGAGGCGCTCGATATGCAATTTGGTGAGATGGCGATCTATCACCGTTATTACCAGACTGATGACTCCAGAGAAAGACTATTCAGCCTCGCTAATATTCGCGAGCCCGGCCATTTTGATCCCGACAAAATGGTTTCATTTACAACTTCCGGTGTCGCCATGTTTATGTGTCTGCCTGCCGCAATCAAGGGAGGCGAAGCATTTGAGATGATGCTTGATACCGCCCGGAGGATTGCAAAGGCCGTTAACGGCCAATTATGTGATCAGAGCAAGCATCCGTTGGATGAAGAAAAAATAAATCAGATCAGGGCCGTTGCTGCAGATTATTGATATCTTTTTTATACAGGCATTCATTAATGGTATCCGCAAAAATAAAAAAGCGCCATGCCGATCTGTGTGAACAGGTAGAGCTGCACAATTACCGTTATTATGTTCTGGATGATCCCCTGATCAGCGATGCCGAGTATGACAGGCTCATGAAAGAGCTGATGGAAATCGAGCATGATCACCCGGAACTTGTAATACCTGAATCTCCGACCCAGCGTGTCGGCGCAAAGCCACTTGAGGAATTTCCCGAAGTCGTCCATGCCGTACCCATGTTGTCGTTATCAAACGCGTTCGACGAAGATGAAATGCGTGCTTTTGACAAGCGTACCAGGGAAAAGCTCAGTGTAGAAGAAGTCGAATACGCAGCAGAGACAAAACTGGATGGGCTTGCTATCAGCCTGATATATGAGCATGGCAGGCTTGTCAGAGGTGCAACGCGGGGCGATGGCTATACGGGCGAGGATGTCACCACCAATATCAGGACCATCAATGCCATACCTTTAAAATTAAGGGGGGATTTCCCTGATCAGGCAGAGATCCGTGGTGAGGTATACATGAGCAAGGATGGTTTCAAGCAGCTCAACGAGTATCAAAAGAAACATGATTCCAAACTGTTTGCAAACCCCCGCAATGCTGCCGCAGGTAGTTTAAGGCAGCTGGACCCATCAATTACGGCCAGGCGACCTTTATTATTTTACGCCTACACTCTCATCCTGCCTGACGGAGCAGATTATCCGGGCACACAAACGGAGATACTTGGAAAGATTAAACACTGGGGCCTGCCGGTATCTTCCGAGACACGGGCCGTAAAAAACCTCGAGGGATGTTTTGATTACTATGCTGAGATGGTAGAGAAGCGTCCGCGGCTGGGCTATGAGATTGATGGCGTGGTCTTCAAGGTCAACAAGCTGGCACAACAGGAAAGCCTTGGATATGTATCGCGTGCACCTCGCTGGGCCATTGCCTATAAGTTTCCTGCTGAAGAGGCAATAACACGTGTCAAATCAATAGAGGTTCAGGTCGGACGTACAGGTGCGCTGACACCCGTGGCAAAACTTGATCCTGTCTACGTGGGTGGGGTAACCGTAACCAATGCAACCCTGCATAATGAAGACGAAATCAGGCGCAAAGATGTGAGGGCAGGGGATACCGTTCTCGTTCATCGCGCGGGTGATGTGATACCGGAAGTCATAAGGGTGGTAAAAGAAAAACGACCCAAAGGAACGAGGCCTTTCTCAATGCCAAAAACCTGCCCGGTATGCGGCTCTGATATTGAACGGACGGAAGGAGAGGCTGTGGTCCGGTGCGGTGCAGGCCTATATTGTTCCGCCCAGCAGATACAGTCCATTATTCATTTTGCCTCACGGCGCGCGATGGATATCGATGGCCTGGGTGACAAGCTGGTGGAACAATTGGTGAATACCAGGTTAATAACAAATGTCGCCGATCTATACAGGCTTGACAGGGAGCAACTGGCAGCGCTGGAGCGCATGGGCGACAAGTCAGCAGAGAACCTCATTAATGCACTGGAGAAGAGCAAGAAAACCACCCTTAGTCGTTTTCTCTATGCCCTAGGGATCAGAGAGGTTGGTGAAGCGACCGCACGTATGCTGGCCGACCACTTTGGAAACCTCGAGGCCATCAGCGAGGCTGGTATCGAGGCTCTGGAAGCAGTCACGGATATCGGTCCGGTAGTTGCGCAACACATCGTCCATTTTTTTCACGAAAAACATAATATCGATGTCATTAATAAATTGCGCAAGGCGGGCATTCACTGGCCAGATGTTAAACGGCTTAAAAGACTGCCTTTAAAGGGGAAGACATTTGTGATCACCGGCACGCTTGAATCAATGAAGCGGGATGAAGCAAAGGATAAATTGCAGGCACTTGGTGCAAGGGTCAGTGGCAGTGTCTCAGCAAAAACAGATTATGTGATTGTCGGCAGTGAACCCGGCAGCAAGGCAGAAAAGGCCAAACAGCTGGGTGTAAAAATGATAAATGAATCTGAATTTATGGCCTTGTTGAATCAATAGGCAGTACCGGCTGCATCTATAGCCGGGACTGCCCGGCATCATTACTTATTATGGCCAGGTGCGTTTTCACTGTTACCAGGCCCATTCGGATCGTGGCCCGGGGGCCTGTGATTAAGGGTATGACAAGCCGACAACGATCCACCCAGTAACAGCAATAGCAAAACAAGTAGCATACCTTTTTTCATAAATACCTCCTGTACAACCCTGCATTAAACTACACTGGTTAACCGGAAACGACCCGGTTCCTGCCTGCCTTCTTGGCCTTGTAAAGGGCCTCATCGGCGGCCTTGATAACTTCCTGTGGGTTATTGTGCTTATCGCGTTTCTCAGCCACCCCGATACTGACGCTGATATTGATTTTCTTCATCCTGCCTTTTCTTCTCCCATTACTGGAGCTTCTCCTCCTGCGTCTCTGACGACGTACTATAAATTCCTTATTGGCGATCTTTTCCCTAAGAGCATTCAGATAAACCGTAGCTTCAGTCACATCCATGCCGGGAAATACCAGAGTAAATTCCTCACCGCCATAACGAAATGGCCGCCCCCCGCCAGCAACAGCCTGCAGTTGTGTGGCCAGTAGTTTAAGCACATCATCACCCGCATCATGGCCATAAGTATCATTAAGCTTCTTGAAATGATCTACGTCTATCATCGCAATGGAATAATTCTTTCCCAATGAGAGCAACTGTTGTTTGAGCGCCCGTCGAGAGGGTAACTGCGTTAACTCGTCACGGTAGGCCATGTGATAGGCATGGATAATAATAGCCGTGATCAGGATCAGGGCACCAATTAGGATATATATGCTGGTCACCGGCGGTTGGCTGCTGTAGTTCAGCCCGATGAAGAGAGTGAACAGTGTCAGGCCCCAGGCGGCACGTAACAAAGCAGGTGATGTGTACTGGTGAATGGCAAATACCAGCAGACTGAGGCACCAAAAGACCAACAGTGGTTGTCCCAAGAGTTTATTTATGAATGCAGGTTGAGGGAAAAAACTAGTCCCAAGAAAGGAAACCAGTATTGCGCTGTTCGCCTTTACCAGCCAGAAACACACAATAAATTCAGCAACCAGCTGTAGGATCTTGTTTACGCCGCGGGCATTCAGGAGTCCACGCTCTTTCCTGAAGTTGAAGATCAGGAAATTCAGGGCCAGGACAAAACCCATGATATTGAAGAGCAGTGGTTTATTGATGGTGGCTAATTTTTGCCAGATGACGGTCTGCAGCAGGATATAAATGCAGAATAATGTCAGGAACAGGCAGAATTCTCGGCTGTTATAAAAAACGACGCATATCATCAGTGCCAGGATAATGATGAGATATGGCAGCCACTTGAGTGTGCTAATCATCCAGGGCGACAAGCTGATCCAGCCGTTGACCAAGATAACGGCCGGGATCAACAGGACCAGTATAGCGATAACAGGCGGCAGAAGTCGTTGCATAGTCTGTATTATAAATTACATTATATTAATATTATAATTAATT
>QKIY01000027.1 GCA_003250975.1 Gammaproteobacteria bacterium
TTCGGGTGGTTCGATTACAGACGACAACACGGCGGATCTGACGGTAACAGGGTTGGCGGATTTCGCAGACAGTGGTGGTGCGGGGATCACCCTGGACGATACCTATAATTTTGGCACCCTGACCTTCAACTCCACGGGTGCGGTGGATATTTCCGAAAGCAGCGCAATGGAACTTGCCGGGAATTCAACGGCCGCTACCCTGACCTTAACATCTAGCGGTGCCATGATCGACAGTGGTGATGTCATCGTAACCGGCGCGACTATCCTGAACGCAGGTCTCAGTAATGATATTACACTTGATTCAGCAACGAACGATTTCGATTCCGATGGCAGCGGCGATACACTGACAGCAACAGGTAATAATATCCTTTTGACTGATGCCAACAGCTTAGTTGCGGGCACGATTAATGCTGCAGCCAATTTGACTATTAATATCGATGCCGGCGCGGATGATACTGCCAACCTGGACATGAGTGGAGCGACTATCACCGCCGGAGGAACCATCAACCTCGATGGTCAGGGGAGCAACGATACCCTGTTTGCAACGAATACCACCAATGGATGGGTAATCACTGGCGTCAACAGCGGTAATTTTGATGATGCGGGTGGTGCAGGCCAGGTGTTCAATTTCACCGATTTTGCAGCAATTGTGGGTAACAACGGCGTTGATACCATAGATCAATCGTTGCCTGGTGCTGTAGCCGGGCTAATTGATGTTGTTCTCTCATCCGCGGGCGCGCTCGATGGAATGGCCGGCAGTATCACTGGACTAATTAATTTTGACAATATTGATGTTATTACCAACGATGATGCCAATAACAGCCTCACTGGTTTTAATACCACAGCCACATGGACTATAGATGGAGGTCCTAGCGAGAATTATCTTGATACCGTCAGTAGCCAGGATCTCGATTTTTCAAGCAATTTTACCGCCATTACCGGCGGTGGTGGTGCGGATACCTTTAATATAACCGCGAATTATACTGCCGATATTGATGGTGGTGCGGGTGATGATATCTTCAGCCTGAATGGCACATCGCTGCTGACAGGAGACCTCGAAGGCGGGACGGGCGCAGACTTATTTGATTTCAATGCCACGGCACGCGTGACCGGTAATGTAAATGGCAATTCAGTTGCGGATGCAGTACCTGTTGATACCCTCGATTATGCAGATTATACGGAATCCACTTTGACGACAGTCTTTGGCACAGGTACTAATGATGGTTCCAGGGGCAAGGTGGAAAATCTTGATACTCCCGCCAATCCTCCAATCGGAGGGACGTTTGATAATATTAATAACTTTGTGGGCTCCACACTGGTGGTTGCAGGTTTTGTTGGTCCTGATTCCGATACAATCTGGAATATCACGGGGACTAATGCGGGCACATTCGGACCCACCGGCACTGAAACTGCCTTTAATGATTTTTCGGTCACCGGTGGTAATCAACGTGATACATTCATATTTGCTGGCGGCAATCTCGTTGGATCAATTGATGGTGGATCAACCGGGGAAGGGAATACCATAATCACGGATAACGCCGGACGGACAGTCACCATCAAGGGTCCCAGCAGTGGCGATATTCCAGGGTTGCTGGATACCGGTATGACGATAGGAACAGGTTTTTTTGATATCGACAATATTTTCGGCGGCACAGGTAACGATACGATCAATATTAATGCCGGTATAAATTTTGTCGGTACGATTGGCGGTGGTACTGGCACAGACACCATTAATTACGGGGCAACAACAAACTGGACTATTACGGGTCTTGGTGTACGTCCCGATATTCTCGTTAACTCCTGTGGAACGCCGCCCTGTGCGGCCGAAGACGGTACTGGTGGAACCATCAATAGTAATACATTTGTTGAAATGGAAATTATCAATGGCACAACTGGCGCTGATGTTTTCAATGTACAAGCTGTCAGCAACGCGTTGACGATCAATGCAAGCGACGGAAATGACATTTTCAATGTATCTTCCAATGCCCCGACAAATACCGGTAATGTGGATGCAATTGCCGCTAACCTGACACTGAATGGCGATAATGATAACGATATCATCAATCTAAGTGACAGCGGTGACGGGACAAATAATACGGGCGCACTCAGTAGCACCACGATTACAGGTCTTGGCATGACCGGTGGCGTAACCTACGGCACGGTTGAAACCCTGAATATTACGCTGGGCAGCGGAAATGATGATTTTACACTAAATAGTACTTCTGGAAGTACGACAACAACGGTAAATACAGGTGTCGGGGATGACACTATTAATATTAATGGCGGCAGTACAGCCATCCTGAACAGCCAGGCAGGTAACGATACATTCAATATTAATGCTGCCCTGACAGACTCTCCCGATGGTGGTGCCGGTGACGATATCTTTAATTTCAACGCCGGCGGAAATTTGATTGGCAATGCGATTGGCAATATCGGGGATGATATATTTAATCTGAATGGTGGCTCTGTGACTGGCTCTGTGGTCGGTGGTGCTCATATCAATGGAGACACACTGGCTGGAAGCAATTTATATACCGTAACAGGCAATAATAGTGGAACAGAAGCCAACATCACGGGTGGCTGGAGTGGGATAGAGAATCTTACCGGTTCTGTGGGTGCAGATACCTTCACCATGAATCCTGGTTCAACGCTAAGTGGTCTGATTGATGGACTGGGTGGTATTGATAATGCGTTCTTTAACGGACAGACCGTAACCCTTAACGGGACAAATACCGGTATTACAAATATTGAAAATGTAGACATGAACAATTCCGGCGTTCTGGTCGGCGACCCTGTTGGGATTTCCACCTGGACCCTGGATGCCACCCCCACAGTCAATGACGGGGTTACGACTGTCAACCTAAACAATACAAATACGATACGTAGTGGTGCAGGAACCAATGTTTATACCGCCGACGGAACATTCACCGGAAATATCCAGATTACCACATTGGATAACACCTGGAACTATACTCAGGGTGCTGTGTTAACTTCAGGAACTGTAACAGGTGGTGGGCTGTTAACTGTTCCAGGTCCTGCGGTCGGAACCGATCTGGATGTGAGCGCTGTTGATTTGAATTTGCCTAACATGAGCACGTATACGGGACACCTGCTCATTGGTGGCACAATGTCGCCGCTAGGCGGTTCCATTACCAGTTCGACGGCGATTACTGTAAATACTAATATCCTGTCGGTACTCAGTCCAATTACTACTAATGGCAATGTTTCATTATTATCAAATGAACTGGTCCTGAATAATGATGTGACTTCTGGCGGCGAAGTAACATTGGTAGCAACTACCGGTGATATTCTTGCCCCGACATCTGTCGATATAACCGGTAGTAATGGCTACTTCATCGCAGGTGGTGATTTACCAGACCCCAGCAATATGAGATTGCTGTTTGGAGGCGGAATTATTGAAGTAGCAACAGGAGAAGCAGGTGGTAGCTTGGTCTTCGCTCCTGGTTCCACCGCCACGGGTGCGGCTGGTCCCAGTGCCGGATTCCTGAATATCCTGGCTGCTCTGGGACTGGGCAACCTTAACCTCCGTACCATCAGTATTGCGAACCCGGCCGCGGAACTGACCAAGTTGGAAGAATTACTGGCCATCGACACTGGCTTGTTCGAACAAGACCTCACTTTGTTCGGCATCATCGGTAATGGCATTGCCCTGGCCCTGGCCCAGTGTGAAGAGATTGAAGGTTGTGCTCCGAATGTCACCATGCAAGAACTGGAAGAATTAATTGCGCAACTGGAAGTTCGTCTGGTTGAACTTGAACGACGTTGTCAGGATGATGATGCGCAGGCTTGCGCACTGGTTGAAGGCTACAAGAAGGAACTTAAGAATTTTAATTCCTATCGTGAGGAATTACAGGCCTATCTCTCAGGGTTCGAGGAAGACCTGGCCAGTGATGAATTTGCTGATGAGTTTGGAGATGAATTCACGGAAGAAGCCCCGGCCGGCAGCGGTGCCATGGTGCGATCTTTACAAAAGACGCTGCGAGTCATCGAAGCACGAATTCTTTGGCTAGAGAGTCTGAAAGAAAATCCGGTTGAACGCGTCAGGCTGGAAAAAGCAGTTGGTATTGAAATCACACCTGCGGTGCTCGATGAGATTATAGAAGGCGCCAGGTCGGAAGCAAGATTTATCGAGGAGCAGATCCGCTTGCTACAAAACGGCACGCAGGCACATGAGGGAATAGATCTTCTGTTTGTTGCTGAAGCGGGAGAATATTTCCAGATTGATAATGTTATTTATGGCCCGGCCATACTCGAGCTGAACAAATCACTGTTTATGAAGGAAGGGCTGTACTGATGATGTTTTTCTGGAAACAGGTAATTCGCCGAAATATCTTGAAGATATTAGCCGCTCTGCTGTTACCTTATCCGTTGTGCTTATCAGCGGCAAAGTCGGATATTCTTGCTGACACGGAGATTCAGGAAGCAACGCCGACCACGCTGGAGGCCGAGGCTAACCTATTTAAATCAATCGGTATGAGCCTAGCAATGTCACTCGCCCAGTGCGAACGGAACACTGACTGTAACGTTGGTGTGAGTGAAACCGAACTTGAGAGATTATTGGCCGTGCTTAATGACAGGATTAATGGTCTGGTCCTGAGACTGGAGTCAGGTGATTCCGAGATTGAATCGGCTCTCTTAAAGTACGCTACCCAGCGCGATACTTATTTGCAGTACCAGCAGAAACTCGCTGAGTTAATACAAGAGGACAAAATCGCTTCAGACAGCGAGGCGCTGGATTTGAGTATTTTTGAAGATGTTAATGATGAGAACCTGGGAGAAGAAGATCTGTTGAATGATGATTTTGATCCCTCTGAGTAGTGAACCACCACTTAAACAGAAGCGTTCTGGAAAAAATAACCCGTATCCACGGGTTTTTGTTAGCTATTCGAGTTGACTGTGGCTGGTGCGTTGTTATTTGGATTATTGGGGTCTTCGGGCAGCGGGCCGTATTTTTCGATGTAGTCAGATATCATCTTTTGAGCTTCCTTGTACTCTTCTTCCGAGAGTTTGCTTCTGGCCTTTTCAAGAGCATTCATTGATAACTGGTGCTTGTGTGCCGCACCTACGCTATACCAGATATAGGCAAATTCATAATCTTTCGGTACGCCTTTCCCCTGCGAATACAGGTTGGCCAGCTTGTATTGTGCATTAGGTAGGCGGTTTTCAGAGGCCTTGCGCAGCCATTTACTGGCTTCCTCATAATTCTGTTCCACTCCTTGGCCTTTCATGTACATGACCCCCAGGTAATACTGGGGCAGGGGATCACTTTCATTAGTTTTTGCCAATGAAATCATGGTGTTATAGGCGGTATCGTAATCACCCATTATATAGGCGACAACACCATCATTAAAGTCAGCCAGCGCAGGGCCGGTGCCTAACATCAATAACAGGATAGATACATATAGTTTTTTCATTCCGGATACCTGTATTTGGACAATCAGTTAATCTTACGTAGAATGTGCCGCTCTTCTCTCGCAGGCATCAATTGTGACAAGCTGTCGTATTCAGAGTTGCATTCGTCCACTCGGGGCGCAAGATTGTTTCATGTGATTCATACAATGTAAAGATTTGAGGAATATTCTATGACGGAATTCAGAGCATATCGTGTACATAAGGAGGGGGATAAGGTCAGTGGCGGGATCGAGAGCCTTGACCTTGAGGATCTCTCAGATGGCGATGTGGTTATAAAGGCCGAATATTCCAGTGTGAATTACAAGGATGCCCTGGCGGCGACCGGCAAAGGAAAGATTATCCGTAAATTTCCATTGATAGCCGGTATTGATGTTGCAGGACATGTCGAATCGTCTACGGACGGCAGGTTCAAGGAAGGCGATACAGTCCTGGTCACCGGTTATGATTTTGGTGTTGCCCATGATGGCGGGTATTCCGAGTATGCGCGTGTGCCCGCAGATTGGGTGATTCCGTTGCCACCGGGTCTGACGACACATCAGGCGATGTCCCTGGGGACAGCGGGTTTTACCGTGGGTCTTTGTATACAGCGGCTGGAAACAAATGGCCAGACACCCGAAAAGGGGCCTTTTGTGGTTACCGGGGCAACAGGCGGGGTTGGCACATTTGCTATCGATATCCTGTCCAAACTGGGTTACGAAGTCGTTGCCGTGACCGGTAAGCTGGACAAGGCGGAGGAATTGAAAGCCCTGGGCGCTAGCAGGATACTGGAACGGCAGTCCCTGAAACTGGATGGCCCGCCACTGGAAATGGCCCAGTGGGGCGGGGCGATAGATAATGTGGGAGGTGATATTCTTGCCTGGTTGACCCGATCCACAGTTCCCTGGGGCAATATTGCTTCGGTGGGACTTGCCGGCGGTTCCCACTTGAATACCACCGTGATGCCGTTCATATTACGCGGCGTCAGTCTACTGGGCATTACTTCGGCCGGATGTCCCGGACCAATGCGTCACAGGATCTGGCAACGGCTCGCAGATGACCTGTTGCCCAGGCATCTGGACAAGATCGTGTCGCAGACAGCAGCTATGGAACAATTACCTGATATATTCGATAACATGCTGGCCGGCAGGACCTTTGGCAGGACAGTCATCAAGATCTCCGGTAGTTAGTTGGAAAATGGCAAGAACACTTTACGATAAATTATGGGAAGCCCATGTGGTTGAGGACCTCGGGGACGGTTCCGCATTGATCTATATCGATCGTCACCTGATTCATGAAGTGACCTCGCCCCAGGCATTCGAAGGCCTCAGGATGGCCGGGCGCCAGCCCTGGCGCCTGTCCGCCAATCTCGCAGTGCCTGATCACAACGTGCCTACGACCGATAGGAAGCATATTACAGATCCCATATCCCGGTTACAGTTGCAGACGTTGGATGAGAACTGTACGGCAACCGGTATTATCAAGTTTGAAATTGATGATCCCCGCCAGGGTATCGTCCATGTCATAGGCCCGGAGCAGGGAGCCTCCCTGCCCGGTATGACGATAGTCTGCGGTGATTCGCATACCTCTACCAACGGGGCGCTTGGTGCACTGGCGTTCGGGATTGGGACTTCGGAAGTGGAACATGTACTGGCAACTCAATGCCTGGTCCTGCGTAAGGCCAAGAATATGTGCGTGCGGGTAAACGGCCATGTTGGGACAGGTGTGACGGCAAAGGATATCGTACTCGCCATTATCGGCGAGATCGGCACAGCCGGCGGCACCGGCCACACAATCGAGTTTGCAGGTGAGGCCATCCGCGACCTGTCTATGGAAGGCAGGATGACTGTATGCAATATGAGTATCGAAGCTGGTGCGCGTGCCGGCCTGATCGCGGTTGATGAAAAGACAATAGAGTATGTCAAGGACCGGCCATTTTCCCCCAGGGGCAATCTATGGGATCAGGCTGTGAAAGCATGGCGGGAATTGAAGAGTGACGAAGATGCCGTATTTGATAAAAGGATTGAAATCAATGCAGCTGATATCGAGCCCCAGGTGACTTGGGGGACATCTCCCGAGATGGTTAGCCCTATTGGTGATCGTGTTCCGAATCCTGATGAGGAGCGAGATCCGATCAAGCGCGAGGCTATGCGCCGAGCGCTTGATTATATGGACCTCAAACCAGGTACCCCCTTGACAGCAATCCAGGTTGACAAGGTTTTCCTGGGATCCTGTACCAATTCCCGCATCGAGGATTTAAGGGCGGCTGCCGATGTAATCAGGGGACATAAAGTCGCAGATAATATCAAATTGGCCATGGTCGTACCCGGTTCCGGTCTCGTAAAACGACAAGCCGAAGCAGAGGGTCTGGACAAGCTGTTTATTTCAGCAGGCTTTGAATGGCGCGAGCCCGGTTGTTCCATGTGTCTGGGAATGAACCCCGACAGACTTGAACCCGGCGAACGTTGTGCATCGACTTCAAACCGTAATTTTGAAGGACGTCAGGGCCAGGGCGGCCGCACCCATCTTGTAAGTCCCGCCATGGCGGCAGCAGCGGCCATTGCCGGTCATTTTGTTGATGTTAGAACTCTTAAGGAAATGGCTTAATGAAGGCTTTTGAAACCTTTACAGGAATAGTCGTACCACTTGATCGCCCGAATGTTGACACTGATGCAATTATTCCAAAGCAATATCTTAAATCGATTCACCGCAGCGGATTTGGCGTAAATCTGTTTGATGACTGGCGTTATCTGGATCCGGGCAAACCCGGAGATGATCATTCGAAACGCAGAATAAATGAAGACTTCATTCTGAATAAAACAAGATATAGAAAGGCAGAAATCCTTCTAGCCAGAAAGAATTTTGGTTGTGGTTCCTCGCGCGAACATGCCGTCTGGGCATTGATGGACTATGGCATCCGGGTTGTAATCGCTCCCAGTTATGCGGACATCTTTTTCAGTAACGCATTCAAGAACGGTCTTTTACCGATTGTTCTGTGTGAGAAAGTGCTTGATAAGCTGTTTCAGGCTACCTTTGAAAATGAAGGTTACCAACTGAAGGTCAATCTTGAAGATCAGACGATTGCAACGCCTGAAGGAGAAATGCTGGATTTTGACATTGATCAGGGATACAAGACACGTTTGATCCAGGGGCTGGATGAGATAGGGATAACTCTCTCACATAGCGAAGCTATCAGGGCCTATGAGGATCGTGCCAGACATATTTCACCCTGGCTATTTCAGTATGAGACGTGAAAGGTTAAAAGTGGTAGGTTAACAATAACTCGATGTAATCGTCACGCCTGATGGAGAAGGTCGGGTCCTCCGGTTCCTGATCAAATAGAAAACGCCCCTCTACTTCCAACACCCAGTGTAAACCTAATCTGTGGCTGGCTTCTAGGTTGAAGAATTTACTCCCATTGTCCTTGTCGATCAGGATCCCGGCGAGCAGTTCGGATGATGCCGCATCATTAAATGCAAGCCGCGTGCCCAGTGCAAAATCATCATCGAAAAGAGTGGGGGCGGACTTGCCCCGCTCGTCATAATAGTATTCGCCAAGTAGGCCCATATCGATAACCGTATCAAGAATACCTACCAGGGTATATTCAAAGCCACCTGCCAGGGCATTGTACGTCGTGCCCTGACCACTACGATGCAGGGCCTCGAGTTTCCATAACATATTTCCCTTGGTGGATTGTAAATCGATCGATGTCTGGTTAATGATGTCATAAAACGGGATGAACACATCGTTACCGGGCTGAGATAAGAGTATTAGGCGGGGTTCACGGCTTGTGCCATAGAAGTGCGACAAACCAATATCCCAGTCTCCAATGAAGTGTGAGTAACGCAGGGCAAAATCAAGGTGTTTTTCCTTTGCGCCTGACTCATAACGGGACAGATCGGTATCAACACGGGGCTGTGTACGCAAACGGCCATCCTCGCCGGGGAAGGTCCTTTCCCTGAACCAGGGCATGATAAAAAAATCAAGCGTTCCCCAGTTGTTTATGAGTGCAAGATTCAGCATGGGCTGGCCCAGCTTGTCCTCACCGTCAATATTCTCGACCAGATCAGTCTGGTTAATAATGTCGACTAGATGCTGGAATTCAATAACGCCCCAGAAGACCTTACGCAAGCCAATGCGTACTTCCCAGTTATCCGCTGCCTTCAGCCAGGTAAGTTCACGCAGATCAAAATGTGTGCGTTCCGGATCATGCTGATCAACCCGAAAGAAAGGTGTTATTGCAAACAACTGGTTACCATTGTCCCATTCATGGTAATACTCGGTTTCGAAGACCAAGGAAGTATTCAGGAGGTAGTCCTGGGATGGTGTTTGTGCATCCTGGGTGAAAAAACGTAATTCAAGACCTGCTGAACCTGTAACTTCATGGGCTAACAATCCAATTGGGAGTACGAGCAGAAAAAAGGCAAAAAGAATCTTCATCTGGAAAATGATGATTGTCTATCTGGAATCAACGGGAACGTTTCAGGGTGTTGATATCAAAATCTCTATCATCGAGATTATTATTGAACTTATATTTTTTCCATATTAACAGGGTTTCCTTTCCAGTTTGATGATTCACCATATGCATTGAATGAGATCGCCAGTATTTATCGATATACAATTCATAATCCTTTATTTCAAGTGTTTTTAACAGAGCATTTTTACGATCATAGAATTCAACCTTGTTTGTCTGGTAAATTTCCTTATCTATCCAGACAACCTGTCTCGTGTATCCTGAATATTCATAGGCGGGGAAACGCTCGATTACAAAGTTTTCCCTCCCACGGTAAGTTTCATCACGTAGCCATTTGTACGTATATTTATCTACTTCCTGCGAAGTGAGGTCCTCATAGGCGAATTCACTGCCCACAAACGGCCCGGATTTATTTGCGGAAGAGATACGCTTAACTCGTTTAAGGGCGGGCAGGTATAGCCATTGGTCATCAGGCTTAAGCGAATGGGTATAACTTAAAAATGCAGTCCCCTTTACATCCCTGGGGCTATCGAATATCGTGAGGCTTTTATCGCCATCATCAACTACTTCAAGAGTCTTTAAAGACAATGTTCTTTTGCTTTCCTCTCCCTGCCTGTTTCGCAGTATCATTTCCATATCAGCTACCTGATCTTTCCAGCCCGTATCCCGCCGGTCGGCCTCAATTACAATAGCGAGACCTTTTTCTTCCGGTGTTTCGGCGATAACTTCAAGGGGTGGCAGAATCAGAAGCAGGACCAGTAACAAGCAGTTCCGCATTTGAGTTTTCCTCAATTTTCATAAGTAATGCAGGTAATAGTAGAAAATCGGCTGTCAGTGCCAAAGTGATAACAATGGCAGTTAAAAGTCCCATACCTGAATTGAGTTCAAATGATGAAGTTGCAAGTACGAGAAAACCGGCTACTAAAACAATGGAAGTTATTAATAGAGCACGGCCGACACTGATAAAGGCATAGCGTACGGCATCCTGTGGAGATAATCCTTTCTCACGACGGGCACGAAGATATTTACTCATAAAATGTACTGTGTCATCGACGACGATCCCGAGTGTCATGGACGTAACAATGGATAGTGAGAGTCCGATTTCGCCCACAAAGATACCCCACAGACCGAATCCCATTGCAGCTGGTACCAGATTGGGTATTAGGCTTGTAAGGCCGATTTTTATAGAGCGAAAGGCGAAAATCAAGATGATTGAAATCAGGATAAGAGCAAAGGTGGTACCAATTAACATGCTCTTTATATTTCTCTCACCGATATGAGCAAACATCATCGTAGGCCCGGTTCCTGCACCTGATTTAATATATGGCGCATTGTTTTGCAACCAAGCTGTGGTGCGTTGTTCTAGATTGAGAATTTCATTTGTAGACAGAGTAATGAGTGTAGCACTTACCCGAATTGAAGATTTATCTACATTTATCTGGTTATTCAGATCGAGCCCATAAGGTAATGACATCTCATAGAGCAAGAGATATTGTGCTGCAAGGTCCCGTTCATCTGGCAATTTATACATTGCCAAATCGTCTGCATGCATATTTTTATTCAGTCGTTTCATAATGTCTGTAATTGAACTGACATGCATAACTTCGGGTTGTTCCCGTAACCAATTGGCAAACGAATCTACATTTTTCAGGAATCCAGGTTGGCTGATGCCACCTGATTTTCCTGAATCTAGTGAATATTCAATGGTATATACACCGGTGAGATTCTCGGTCATGTAATCCGAATCTCTTCTGAACTTCACTTCATTACTAAAATAGTGAACAAAGACATCATTCAACTGATTGCGTGGTAGTGCGAGTACAAGCACGATAACAATGGCCGACATTGTCCAGAGAATAATACTGCGTCGTTTGACAACAAATTCTCCAATGAAAATCATCAGCTTAGATTTATCATGGGTTTGCTGTTTTTGCCTGATGGGTAACAGTGACATCAAGGCAGGCAAGAAAGTAACTGACATAACGAGAGAGCTAAGTACACCGATAGCTACCAGAATACCTAGATGCCAAAAAGGAGGCACGTCTGAGAAAACCATCATAGTAAAACCTATGGCTGTAGTAATGCTTGCCAGTGATACTGGTTGTAAATTGATTCGAAGGCTTTCAATTAGGGCGTCATGCCTACCCATGCCATGACGCATGGCATATAAGAAAGATACGAGGATATGGACACAGTTGGCAATGGCCACAGTCAATATGATAGTTGGTGCAGTAGCAGTGGGCGGGGTAACCGGCAGGCCTATATATCCTCCCACACCCATGGCGATTATAATAGAGAAAGCAATAACGAGTAATGTTCCCAGGGTACTGAGGAAACTACCAATCAAGACGCCAATCAACAATAACATGAGTGTGAAACTGATTGGTACTAGTTCGGCAATATCTTTTTTCGATTGTTCTGTGAAAGTACTGTTAAGGAAGATAAATCCAGATAGATAGGTTTTTATATGCGGGTATTTTTGTTCAATGTTCCTGGCGATTTCCCTTGCGGCCTTAACTACCTCCGGGTTTTCGGTGCTCTCATCGATACCTGGTAACTGGACAATAATATTTATACCTGCGACTCGCCCGTCACTTGATATGAGCCGGTTTACCAGCAGAGGTTCAGACAGCGCAACTTGCCTGACAGAAACCAATTCGGCAGGTGACAGATTATTTGCGTCCTTGATTAGGTCCTTGACTATAAGTTCATCACCATTGGCCTCGGTATGCTGGAAATTACTTATCGAATCTACACGGTTGGAATAGGGTATTTGCCAAGATAGCTCGGTAAACTCCTCGATCGCGCTGAGTGTCTCACGGGTAAATACATTGCCGTTATCGGGCGCCAGAACAATTATTACATTGTCATTTTTTGTAAATGTATTTTCCAGGGCGTCGAAAGCCAGTAATTCAGGATTTTCCTTACTGAAAAATATTCGGTAATTGGTGGTAAAGTGCAGCTTGCTTGCTCCATTTGCCGCGATCAATACAACAATAAGGCTGAGGAGAATTATCAACCAGCGGTGCCGGATAACCCATTTGCCAAGGCCCTGTTCGAATTGTTCCATTTGATATATTTACCAGAAAGGCTGTTTATTATTATTTATTTGTGCAGGCCCTGCACCAACGTTCTGACCATGGATCTCGCCATGTCTTCGAACTCATCCAGTGGATACATATTCATAAAAATAGGGAGATCAAAGACAAAAATACAGGCATAAATACTTCGTGCTGTATCGTCAATATTATCAATTTCAAATTTCCCTGACTCATGGCCATTGCGCAATATTTCCGATATCAAGCCTGTTTCTGTTGCTATCCTCTCGTAGATAATATCCGGGCGTTTCTCCTTGATATATTCAACGAGTTCAGTAATCTTTTTATTATCGATGGCAAGCTTGTGACTATAATGCAATGTCGCGAGCACAAAGTGCTCAAGCATTTTAACAGGATCACTATGGTATTTTTCTATTGCCTTACGTAATAAAATCATCCTTGAATGAAAATATTTACGTGCACAATTGGCAATGATTTCCTGTTTGTTTTCGAAATACCGGTAAATGTTTGCAGCAGACATTCCTGTATCATCTGCTATCTCGGCCATTGTGGTTTTGTTGTAGCCGTATTTTCGGAAGCGTTTTTCTGCAGCCTGGAGAATCAGTTCTCTTGTTTCCTCCCCAACATCAATACTCTCAGTTATTTCCATGGTATGTACCTTCTGAAAACTGAATAAACTCTATAATATTTACTATTTGGAATGATGTAAAGTCACTTGAATATATGTTAACTTATTGAATATAAATATATTAATGATTGTAATCAGGGGATATTTACTTATATCAAACACGGTTTTAAACATTTAACCACCACACGGGATCGCCATGCAGAACCTGAAAGACTTGGAAGCGTTATTAAATTCATCTATTCCGATGGTCAGTATAGAGTCAAGGGAAGAAAGACGGATTGTAAGCCTATTTGAACGGCTAATTCCTCATGTGCACAGGGCCTTCTTTCGCTGGACTGTGACAGAGGGACTAAAGCGTATGGATGTTGATATGCCTGCGCAGTTACATAATACCAAGCCGATCGAGCTCCTGACCCAGATCAAGCTTACAGGTGATGCAGGCGTATATCTGTTATTCGATTTTCACCCATTCCTTGAAGATCATGTTGTTATCCGTCTTCTTAAGGATATTGCCCAGAAATATGTCGATGTTCCACATACAATTATTTTCATTTCTCATGAAATTAGGATTCCTGATGATCTAAAATATTATTGTGTCCCTTATACCTTGTCCTTGCCTAATCGTGAAAAGATAGAAGATATCATTCGTAGCGAGGCCCGTACCTGGTCCCAATTGAACAAGGATCTGCGGATTATCGTAAACAAGGAATTGCTGGGACAGTTGATAAATAGTGTATCAGGACTACCCATGGACGATGTCAGTAGATTGATACGCTCGGCAATCAGGGATGATGGTGTTTTAAATCAATCTGATATTGCTGATATCGCACAAGCGAAATTTAAACTGCTCAATCTTGGTGGTGTATTATCATTTGAATATGATATGGCACAATTTGCAGATGTTGGTGGCCTCGATAATCTCAAGGAGTGGCTGGCAATACGCAAGGAAGTATTCAGAGCAAAGGCAGCCATGCCAGGTCTGGATCCGCCTAAGGGGTTGCTGTTATTGGGTGTTCAGGGATGTGGCAAAAGCCTTGCTGCCAAAGCGGTGGCGGGTACCTGGGGCGTGCCTTTATTGAGGCTTGATTTCGGCACACTCTATAATAAATTTTATGGTGAATCTGAAAAAAACCTGCGTGAATCCCTCAAAATGGCAGAAGTGATGGCGCCATGCGTCCTGTGGATTGATGAAATCGAAAAGGGAATCAGCGTCGGTGATAATGACGGTGGCACATCAAGACGAATTCTGGGAACCTTGCTAACTTGGATGGCTGAAAAAAAACTGAATGTCTTCATAGTCGCGACTGCTAACGATATCCATTCTCTTCCTCCTGAATTATTAAGGAAAGGGAGACTCGATGAAATCTTTTTTGTGGATTTACCGGACAAGGAAAGTCGTGAAAATATTTTCAGGATCCATCTTGACAAGAGAAAGCAGGATCCCGATAGTTTTGATCTGCCATTACTTGCTGAAAAGAGCGAAGGATTTTCAGGTTCCGAAATAGAACAGGCAATTGTTTCATCACTCTATCGTACATATGCAATGAAGCAAAAACTCAATAACACTCAGATTTTACATGAACTTGAAATAACGAAGCCTCTTTCAATAGTTATGGCGGAACATATTGAGGGCCTTCGAGAGTGGGCCAGAGACAGAACAGTTATGGCAAATCGCTGAACTGAATAAATCTGCCGAATGCGCGGCTACCTGAACCTGTAGGGATTTCACCTGTAACAGTCAATGTATCTGTATTGATTATTGATACATTATCGTCGAACCAGTTGACCACATAAACCTGCCTTCTGGCAATATCTATATCAATTCCTTCCGGGTATTCTCCCACCGGTATTGTCTTGATGACTTTGCATTTATCGAGATCAATAACAGAAACTGAATTATCACGCTGGTTGGTCACATATATACGATTATTGGAGTCGTCATGTGCAATCGCATAAGGAAATAAACCTGTTTTTACGGTATTAATAACTTTGTTTGTTTTGCCGTCGATAATGCTGATATCACCACTCTGTACATTGGCAACAAAGATTAATTGTCCATCTCTTGAAACAGTCACACCAAAAGGCGCTTTGCCAACATGAATCGTTGCGAGAAGGGAAAGCTTGTGCCGGTCAAATATCATGAGGTTATTATCATCGCGGTTAGCGATGTAAATTTTAGATCCGTTGGGGGACAAGTCGAGGCCAGAAGGCGAATGGCCCACTGAAAACTGACCCGTTATCTCCAGGCGCTCGTTATCTAGTATATAAACGGTATGGTCATACCAGTCGCTGACATAAGTATTAAGGCCATCGGGAGAAACGGCTATCCCTACCGGTCCATTGCCTACAGGAATGTTCTTTAAGACAAGATTTATATCCGTATCAATAACAGAAATGTCCTTGCTTTCGGGATTGCTGACATAGGCCCGTTTATCTGCCTGGCTAACGGCGATTCCAGCAGGTTTATGGCCTGCCTTGATTGTCTTGATGACTTGTTTCTTTGCAAGATCAATGACGGAAATATCATCAGAACCCTGATTGGTGATATAGGCAAATGGTGCAGCACTGACGTGCAAACTGGTACCCAGAGCAAGAAAAAGAATTACTGTATTGTGAAAATGCATTGGCAAGATTCTAACAGGCGGTAAACGTCACACAGATTGGTAGCGAGTGACGATTACCGCGAGCGGGATCAATATTTAATTATTCAGCAAGCTTTTTGATATTTTCCAGGCCTGCAATATAGAAACTGGACAAGGCCTCTTGGCCAGCCTCATCACTTAATTCCGGTGGAGGATTCGGCCCAGGAAAAGAACGATAAAAGTTGCCTTTCCATTCGACCTTTGTCTTGCCACCGTCGATTGCAGTTAGAATAATCGAAGAGCCATGCGTATTAATAGGAAATGCTTTGATATTTGGTTCGGTAAGCATGTATTGAATTTTGTTCTGTTCAGGAATAATTTTTATCAGTTTTTCCTTGAGTTGCTGACCGTTTTCCAGGGTGATAGTGCGGATAGCACCGGGTTCATTTGCGTTACCTTCGGTGATTTCACATGCGGATACCTGGGGATTCCAGTCCTTGATGGAGCAAAAATCCTGAATAATTCCCCATACTTTTTCTACTGGGGCATTGATCTCAATATCCTGTATGACTTTCACTCTTGCAGGGCCGTGGGCATATGTCAGCGCAGGAAGCAGCAGAGTGACAATCAGCCCTAATTTTATTGTTTTCAACATCTTTGTAATCTCCTGAAATAATATATAGTAATATTCCGGCCACGAATTATATGTAGCCATATTCTTACAAGCATTCCCGAAATCGGGGAAAAGAACCTGGTCCCTGTTAGTTTTATGATACCTAAATTAATAGGGTACCTGTGCTGGTGCTCAGGTTCCCGTGAGACGGGTAAGGATTTTATTATAATATGATTCCTGTATCATCAGGTTAGTGCCACGCTGTCCTGATTCATCCAGCTGCATGGTCAGATAATGCAGTTTTTTCACCAATTTCCGGCGATCGGAATCTCCAGTTGCGGCTGATAATGCTTGTTCAACGTCATAAACAGCCTGCCTCGTAGCCAGTTCCGGCGGTATCATCCCGGCATTTTTCAATATCTTATAGGCTATGCGCATTTCTTCTGGGACCAAGATAACTTCCTCTGTTGGCAAGGGCTTGCCGGCACCCGGTAGCTCATTGAACTCGCCACGTTGCATCGCAGCATTTATCTGTTCTTCTACCAGTTGATCAAATATACCTAGCATGGGGATATACCAGCGGGTCGAGTCAGCGGTGGTTTTTTAAAAATCATGATAAAAAGTGATTATTGAAACTTTATGAGTGAATTCACATTATTCGGAATAACACTTGGCAACTATCGCTTATACTGTGTGTCACATCAAGTTAATCAAATACGTATCATCAAATAAATGGAGAATTTCAATCATGTGTTTTAGAAGCATTATAGCCTTTATCTGCCTCTTTACGGGGACCGGTGTTGTCTTCGCTGATCACAATCAGGAGGACATCGGCCGGGCCGTGGTTCGGGAAGGTGTTCATGCCGCATTTCATGAACTCGAAAGGCAGCTGATTTATAAGTATTTCGATGAGCATGATGTGGACTATGGCAGCCAGGATTCTGATTACGCCTATGATTCTTCGTCCACGAAACCGAAAAACAAAAACAAACAGAAGGGGTTGCCGCCGGGGATTCAGAAGAAGCTTGCCCGAGGTGGCACAATGCCTCCTGGAATAGCCAAACGTAACCTCCCGAATGATCTGGACCGTCAATTGCCGCCCCCGCCTGATGGCTATGAGAGGGTTGTTGTTGGCAATGATGTCATCCTGGCTGAGATAAATACGGGCATTATTGCAGACATCCTTACGGATGCCGTCATTGGAGATTAAGCCATGATTAAATCCGTCCGCATATTGTTTGTTGTTTGCCTGTTGTTTTCAGTTAATGCACATGCTGATGATACCTATGATGAAAAGACCATACTTGATGAAGCAAGTGATTTTCTCGGAGCGGGCACTGAAGGACTGGGTGAACTCATCGAGAAGATATTCAAGGAACAGGGCCGGCCAAATGCCTATATAAAAGGGAATGAAGGTAGCGGTGCGGTGGTTGTCGGTACTCGCTTCGGAGATGGTATATTAACACGGAAGAACGGTGGTAGTACCAAGGTGCACTGGACCGGTCCCTCAATTGGTTTTGATGCCGGAGGTAATCTTTCAAAGGTTTTTGTGCTGGTTTATAACCTGGATAATATTGATAATCTCTTTCAGCGTTTTCCGGCAATTGATGGAAGCTATTATTTCGTTGGCGGTGTGGGTGCCAATTATCACCAGTCAGGAAAGATCATTCTTGCGCCGATAAGGCTGGGTGTAGGATTGAGGGCTGGTATAAATGTAGGTTATATGAAATATACCCGGGAAAGGACCTGGAATCCGTTCTGATATAACTCAACCGCTTTTGATTTTTAAACACCCTGCTTTATCAGGGTGTTTTTGTATATGTATAATTGAATCCGAAACCAACCGGACATGTCACTTTCTCTGAAGCAATTAGTAGTAGTTTTAGCTACAGCATTCCTTACAGGTCTGTTGTTATTACTGTTTTATCTGAAATTTCCTTTTTTCCGTAGTTCCGGGGATATCGAAAAAATCTCGCTGGCAATTGACGAAAAGCTGATTCGGCAATCTCTGGAGCAACATGTCTATTATCTTGCTGAAGAAATCGGTGAACGACATTATGAAAACCCTGGCGCGATCGAAAACACTATCGATTATATCTTTGCTAGGTTTTCCGAGTCTGGTTACTCGCCCAGGAGGGAATTGTTTGGGGGGCGGCCGTATCAAAATCTTGTTGTTGAACTCAGGGGTTCTGTATACCCGGAGGAGATCATAGTAGTCGGGGCGCATTACGATACAGTTTGGCTTTCCCCCGGGGCTGATGATAATGCTTCCGGCGTGGCTGTCCTTATCGAGATGGCACGACTGCTGAGTGGCAAAAAACTGGCCAGAACAGTACGTTTAATTGCCTTCGGTAATGAGGAACACCCCTATGCGGAAACTCCGGACATGGGAAGCATTGTCCATGCCGGCTCCGCCAGAGCAAGAGACGAGAATATTATCGCCATGTATTCGCTGGAGATGGTCGGTTTTTATTCAGACAAGCCAGGGTCGCAAAACTATCCTGCACTTATCAAATGGTTTTACCCGGATACTGCCAATTTCATCGGCTTCATTGGCAACATCTCCTCCGGGATATTGCTGGCAAGATCACTTGCAAGATTCAGATGCTACACGGATTTCCCTGCCGAGGGCCTGTGGATATCAGAAAAAATCGTACCGGATATACGGCGTTCTGACCACGCCAGTTTCTGGGACCAGGGATATCCGGCATTGCTGATAACGGACACATCACTTTACCGGAACAGCAATTATCACACAGTGGGTGATACTGTTGATACCTTGAATTATGCAAAAATGGCAAGGCTGGTAAGCGGGTTGTCATTGATGATTTTTGATCTGGCCGGCCTGTCAAACAATTGATCGTTCCCATTGTCCAAGGCATGACGTAAACTATTACAAAATAACTATAATACTGGGAATAAATCACAATGAAGATTGTTATAGCCCCCGACTCATTCAAGGAAAATCTCACCTCACTACAAGTTGCTACCTGTATCGAAAAAGGGATTAAGCGTGTCCTGCCAAAAGCCAAATGCGTCAAGATCCCAATGGCCGATGGTGGGGAAGGCACGGTGCAGTCACTCGTTGATGCGACAGGCGGCAAAATTTTCAAAAGACAGGTAATTGGTCCGTTGGGAAACAAGGTCACAGCAAGTTACGGTATGTTAGGCGATGGCGAAACCGCCGTGATTGAAATGGCTGAAGCTTCCGGAATTCCGCTGGTCCCTAAGAACAAGCGTAATCCACTCAAACTTACGACGTATGGAACTGGCCAATTGATAGACAGCGCACTGGCAAAGGGTGCAAAAACCATCATTATCGGGCTGGGCGGCTCCGCTACGGTTGATGGTGGTGCCGGTATGGCCCAGGCCCTGGGTGTGCGTTTTCTGGACAAGCGTGGAAAGCCCATCAAGGAATATGGTACCGGCGGAATATTGAGCAAGATAGCAGGTATTGATATGAGTTCGCTAAACCCGGGAGTGAGAAAAACAAAATTTATAATTGCCAGTGATGTTACCAACCCCCTGTGTGGTAAGTCCGGTGCTGCGGCCGTCTTTGGGCCGCAAAAAGGGGCGACACCTGCGATGGTCAGTACGCTGGATAAAAACCTTAAACATTTCGGCAATGTAATCAAAAAGGAACTGAAAAAAGATGTAATGAAGATCAAGGGCGGTGGAGCTGCAGGCGGCCTTGGGGCAGGTCTGGTGGCTTTTACCGGGGCAAGAATGAAGCGCGGGGTGGACTTGGTAGTTCAGATAACCGGCCTTGATAAGCATCTCAGGGGTGCCTCGCTTGCCATCACAGGTGAAGGCCGGGTTGATTTTCAGACTGCATTTGGCAAAACCCCGGCGGGGGTTGCCAAGGCAGCAAAACGCCACAAGGTTCCGTGTATTGCCATTGGTGGAGGTCTTGCTGATGATGCAAGGGGTGTATTTGAACACGGAATTTCCGGACTTGACAGCGCAGCAGCGCGCGACATGAGCCTCGAGGAGGCAATCCGTCTTTCACGCAAGCACCTTGAACTGGCAGGAGAAAGGGTTATCAGAATGATATTGATTGGAATGGGCTTGGCAAGGAAGCAGAAACGTTAGTACTATTTTCATGATGCAGGCCGTACCTGAGACAAAGCGCTTACCTAGTTTGAAAGTTCACTCGTATGCAATTTTCCAGTTTTTGTGACCGTTTTGCGGGTCAGGCGGGTATCGTCCAATTAATGGATGATCTGGGGAAGGCCATGTCGGGTGACAGGGATGTGTTGATGCTGGGTGGAGGAAACCCGGGACATATCCCCGAAGTTCAGCAATTCATTCACGAAAGGTTGCAACGGATACTCGATAATCCTGCTGAATTTTCCCATGTTATTGGAGATTACGGTCCGCCACAAGGTGACGTGGCTTTTATACAGGCACTTGCCGGCCTGTTGAGGGAGGAATTGAACTGGGATATTGGTCCAGAGAACATTGTCCTTACAGCGGGTAGTCAGCCGGGTTTCTTCTATCTGTTTAATATGCTGGCCGGTGAGTTTAAGGACGGAAGCCGGAAACATATCCTGCTGCCCCTGACGCCCGAGTACATTGGTTATGCGGACCTCGGTCTAACTGACGATCTGTTTCATTCAAACCGGCCCGAGATTGAAATTCTTGATGGGCATTATTTCAAATATCACGTCAATTTTGACGAGCTTCAGGTAACAACGGAAACCGGAGCTTTATGTGTGTCGCGTCCTACAAACCCGACGGGGAATGTCCTCACAGATGCCGAGACCCTGCACTTGCAGGAGATTGCTGATTCTCACCACATCCCGCTGATCATTGACAATGCCTATGGCCTGCCATTCCCTGATATTATTTTTACCGAGGCAAAGCCTTTATGGACAGCTAATACTATTGTCTGCATGAGTTTGTCAAAACTGGGATTACCCGGTTTACGTACCGGGATCATTCTAGGTCCAGATGAGCTGGTAAAGGCCATCACTAATATCAATGCTGTACTGAGCCTTGCACTGGGTAATTTTGGCCCGGCCCTTGTACAAGATATCGTTACCAGTGGGGAAATTACCCGGCTAAGCAGAACCATAATCAGGCCATTCTATGAGGAAAAAGCAAAACAGGCGCTTGCATGGTTGCACCATGAGCTTGATGGACTGGACTATTATATCCATAAACCCGAGGGCGCTATCTTTTTATGGCTCTGGTTTCCAGGTTTAAAGATTAGTTCACAGGAACTTTATCAACGGCTGAAGGAAAGAGGGGTACTGGTAATTTCAGGCCATCATTTTTTTCCCGGCCTGAAAGAAGACTGGGAACATAGGCATCAATGCATCAGGGTTACCTATTCCATGAATCCCAATCAGGTAGAAGAGGGTATAAAAATAATTGCAGAAGAAGTGAGAAAGGCCGGTTAATACTCAGGAAAAGTATTCGGCTATTCTTGTACCAAAAGATACGATTTTTTCGGATATTGGTTTTTTTCTGATATATCTAATCTCATAGATATCACTGTTCATGGCTGAAGATACGAGATAGTCATCGCTCGTCAGCAGATCATCCACCAGCTTGAGTTCCAGCGCGCGTTTGCCAAACCAGTATTCACCAGTCGACACATGTTCTATATCAATCTGGTGCCTGTTCTCCGAGATAAATTCTTTGAAAAGCTTATGGGCTTCCTCGATCTCCTGCCTGAATTTTTCTCTGTCTTTGGGTGTATTTTCACCAAATAGTGTTAGGGTTCTTTTGTATTCACCCGCAGAAATTTCCTCAAAATCTATATTATGTTTTTTCAGGAGGCGGTTGAAATTCGGGATCTGGGCCAGTACGCCGATGGAACCTATTATTGCAAAGGGTGCTGCGATTATCCTGTTTCCAACACAGGCCATCATATAACCACCGCTGGCTGCAACCTTGTCTACAGCAACAGTGAGCTTGATATTTTTTTCTCTTATACGCTTTAGTTGTGATGCCGCAAGCCCATAACCGTGAATCGTGCCTCCGGTGCTCTCAAGCAATAAAACGACTTCATCATTTTGCGACGCAATTGACAATATTGCAGTGATTTCTTCCCTGAGTGAATTGACTTCTGTCGCTCTGATATCACCGTTAAATCTCAGGACAAAGGTTTTTTTTCTTGTATCATTGCCAGATTTTTTTTTGCTTTTTTTTCTGGCAGCCTTGATGCTTTTTCTAAACTGTTTCTTAGATTCGATTTGTGATTTTAATAATAATCTCATTGATTCGAATTTCTGATTCAGGTTTTTTATTTCCAGGTGGCCATCCATCTCCTGCCGGTTGCGAATAATAATTAATATCACGCCGGCAATGATCAATAATATGACAAGAATAGTAACTAGTTTCGCCAGAAAAATACTGTAGTCAGCCATATATTCCATCAGAAATTAGCCAATACCGGTATGAATTAAAATGGGAAGTTCAATAAAATGAAACAATCATGAAAAACCAATAATTATTCATTCATTTGCAGAAGATATTTGCTCCAGTACCTGCTTGCGGTGATTGATGACCTGCATAAAGGCATGTGCAACACGGGGTGCATTTTCAAAATATCGAGTCAGGTCCTTGTATTCAGCACGCAAGAGCATTGTAGGTTCAATTGTACGCACACAGGCATTGCGCCTTTCACCTGAAAAATATCCCATTTCCCCGATTGGTTCTCCTTCGCCAACGGTTGCTATCGGGATTTCGTTTCCTGAATTATCGAGATGGAACACCTCAACACTTCCGGAGGCAATGACATAGAGAGAAGGATCATCTTCTCCTTGCATGATGAATTGTTCACCCGGAGGATACTGGACCTCTGTAAAATATTTGCTCATGGTTGCAAGTTCAGCACGCGATAATGAAGCAAAGACCGGGCAGCCCGCCAGCCTGGCAATCCTCTGGTTGCGCAGGCTGTTCTCCAGCTCTTCCTTGCTGATTACACCTTGTTCAACAAGTAACTCTCCTATCGGTCTGTAAGTCCCGCTACTGGTGTAGGAATTGATTTGTTTCTCGACGGCATTGTTTATTACGCCCCGTGAGACAACAAGGTAGTCCCCAAGTTTTTTGTGTTGGGAAGTTTTTTTGTCTTCTTCAGCCAATGCTATTACCTGCAGATAAATAAATGCGGTATGAAAATATTAGTTCAAAGAGTGAATTCTGGCAATGTTTGATATATTTCGTGCCAATCAGATAAAGACCTGTACAAACATGGTCAGACCAGGGGCCGAGTATCAATCCAAGGGTTTCAGTGATTTTGTTGCACCACCTGCAGCAAGAGTGCCGATTAACCAGGCAGCCATGCCGGCAAGTATAAATAAGGGGTATATAATACGATAATATTTGATTTTCGGTTCATTTATGCCAGTATTTTACAGTCTATATTCATTTTTTTATAGCAGCAAAACAATTTGTCTTTGAGGGCATATTATGAATGATCCAAATTCTCTACCAATCGATCGAGGCATGGCATGGTGGTCAGCTGGATTTTCCCTTTTTTCCAAATCTGCCCTGACATGGATCGGAATTACCCTTTTAATGTTTGTCATATTTGCTGCATTTTCACTGATACCTGTTATTGGTGGTATCGCCAGCCAGGTCCTCGCACCGGTATTTCTGGCTGGTTTGATGTCGGGTTCCAGGGCACTAAAAGAGGGCAAGGAACTGAATATTAATTTTCTATTCACCGGATTTTCGAAAAATACAGGTCAGTTGGTGAAATTAGGTATTATCTATATGCTGGGTATATTAGTCATTATTTTCATTCTTGCAGTACTAGTTATGGGGATTCCCGGTGGCCGAGAGGTGATAGGTAATTTGCAAACAGGCGATCCTGAGTCAATGCGTTCGAGCTTCCAGTTTTTTATGATTGTTATATTGATTGGAACGGCCCTTTATATTCCGTTGCTAATGGCATACTGGTTTGCCCCTGCGCTGGTGATGCTGGATGACATGCCGCCCATTATGGCATTGCAATCGAGTTTCAAGGCATGCTTGTATAATATATTGCCGTTTACGCTTTATGGCCTGTTTGGGCTGGTTTTTTGTGTAATAGCAACGATTCCATTTGGTCTTGGGTATATCATCCTGACACCTGTTGTTGTAACCAGCATTTATGCTGCCTATGAAGAAATCTATGCCGAAAGCAGCAAGCAGGCGCAGGTCTAGTCATGACATGGCTCTCTATCAAGCAGAAATTGCCTACAGGGAGCGAGGCCTTGCCCGGTCGCAGTGTTACCATGCCAGTAACCAACCGGCATTACGTCAATGGCCATCCTATAAAACCTCCGTACCCTGAAGGGTTCGAGATAATCGAGTTCGGCTTGGGTTGTTTCTGGGGTGCCGAGCGTATATTCTGGCAAGTGAATGGGGTCTATACAACAGCAGTCGGTTACGCGGGTGGATCGACACCCAACCCCACTTATGAAGAGGTCTGTAGTGGCCGTACCGGGCATGCGGAAGTTGTCCGTGTGGTATACGATCCGGGAGTAGTAAATTTTGAAGACTTATTAAAAGTCTTCTGGGAGGCCCATGACCCGACTCAGGGTATGCGCCAGGGTAATGATTCCGGAACGCAATATCGCTCCGCTATTTATTGTCACAATGATACCCAGCAGGACGCTGCAGATCGGTCGTTACGATCCTATCAGGCTGAATTGAGTAAATCCGGGTACGGGAAGATTACAACCGAGTTGGCCGATGCGACTGAATTCTATTATGCCGAAGACTACCATCAGCAGTATCTGGCCAAGAATCCAAGGGGCTATTGTGGCCTGGGCGGGACCGGGATCTGCTATCCTTTGTGAAACTCGCTGTTTTCTGATTTCGGATTAAAATTCTGCACAAATAAAAAACAAATTATAAATCCATAAGGAATTTCTCTATGCCATTTCCGACTGCTAGCAATCTGGCGAGTCTGGGCATCTCAGTCAGAATGCTGTTCAGTGGTTATCTTACAGTTGTGGGTATAGGGTATCTCATGTCTTTGGTGCAGATACTATTTACGCACGGTATGGCGGATGGCAAGTTCGGTCTCTCCATCGATGATATTGTTTACAGTTATTACGGGAACCGCTCAGGCTCCGTTATCGAAAGTAAATTAAACGGTTCTATGAAAGGCATGGCTTCTGAGACCGAACGATTTAAGATCATTCAGTGGGTGCGGGATGGAGCGGATCCTGAAGCATTCAAGAAAGATATCCAGCCAATCGTTCAAATGCGTTGCATCGCTTGTCACAGTGCACAATCTGGGTTTCCGATACCGGATTTCAACGACATAAAAAATATTTTCTTGCGTGCAGAAACTGATAATGGCGCAACATTTTCCTCATTAACGCGGGTCTCACACATCCATCTGTTCGGAATTTCCTTTATCTTTATGTTTGTGGGTCTGATCTTTGTGCTGGCTTCCGGTGTTCCGATCTGGCTCAAGGCTACGGCCATTATCATGCCTTATTTGTTCCTGTTACTGGATATCACATCCTGGTGGTTGACCAAGCTTAATCCCAACTTCGCCTGGTTGGTGATAATTGGTGGAGGTGCGATGGCGGCCTCCTTTGCCTTTATGTGGTCCGTATCCATGTATGAGATGTGGATCATGCCGAGATTGCATGCTGATACCCGTGATGCCATTCATGACGAATAGGGCTAATGCCTGATTCTATTTTTTTGAGGTATTGCGACCGGGTTTGGTGCGGGAAATTTTCTTCGGCTTTTGAGATTTTGGGATACTCAACTGCTGCTGGCGCAAGGGCTCTATCATGGCACCAGCCTGGGAACGGAAGCAATTGGAATCCTTGGGTGCCATGATTACTGCCCTGCAAAAGAGGGAAAACTGGCCGCGAACCGACTGATCCATTCCCGGGCTACAAATTCGCGGCTGACGAAGGGGCCTTCATAGTGGCGTTTATGCTTCAGATAGGCCTCAATATGGCACATCTGTTCAACGATCCGGAGCCTTGCTGCATCGGCTCGTGTCTCCAGCCAGATCCCTATCTCATAATGTTCTATGCAATTCCTTACCAACACGACCTGTCCAATAAACCGCTGTACCTCGCCCCGGACAGAAATGCTAACCTCCAGGATTCGACCGGGTGGTTGGTAGTCTCTAGTTTCAAAACAAAGCCCCATAGTGTCCCTGTGAAAGGCAGAGGGCAAAAGGTGCGCCGGTGATGGCCTGAGCTGCCGGCACTCAATAGGGTAGCTCAAAGGATGATGGATAAAGCCTTGCAAATTGCTTTGCAGGTTCCCGCTATAGGCCGTGAATCGGGGTTTGTTGTTACGTCTGGCCTGGGCAGGATGACTATGTTGCCTTGCTGTGGTTTTGGCATGAGAAACAAGCGCTTGTATGCCCATATTCATTTTCCCCGGGGGAATTTCAATTCATATTTGGTAACTTATAGATGGAAAAAAGATTTAAATCAAGAAAAATCTTTAAAAATCCTAAGGATATAGGATATATCTTACCTTTTAAATTAAAAATATAATATAACTTAAATCATTTAACTATTTGAATAATATATAAT
>QKIY01000033.1 GCA_003250975.1 Gammaproteobacteria bacterium
GGTAGGTCCCATGGCGAATGGTTCCCGATTCACCCTCAAGCAAAATCGTCTCAAACAGTTACGGGCCTTTTGTTACGCTGCGCAGAGCAGCAGTATCTCCAAGGCCGCGGAGCAAATGTACCTGAGCCAACCCGCGATATCACTCCTGATAAAGGACCTGGAAAGGGACTTGGACAGCCCGATGTTTCACCGCCATGGCCCCCGTATCAGCCTTACCGAGCAAGGCAAGGTACTGCTGGATCTCACCCTCCCCCTGGTGGAAGGCTTGGAATCCCTGCCGGATACCTTCAATGAACGGTGTAATAATCTGGTATCGGGTTCCCTGCACATAGCCGCCGGGGAATCAGCAATACTCTATATCCTGCCGGAGTTGATTCGTGATTTCAGGGATAACTATCCCGGAATACAGATTAAACTCCGTAATGTGACAGTCCGTGAAAGCATGGATATGCTGAGGATAGGAACAGCAGATTTTGCCGTAGGATCCATACTGGAAGTGCCGGATGACATAATCTATATACCGACACTAACCTATGACCCTGTGTTAATTACCCCCTACGGGCACCCGTTGTCGTTACTGGATTCAGTAACGCTGGAGGATATTAGCCAGTATGGATTGATCCTCTCGCCACGTTATCTTACAACATGGCGGTTAGTAGAGGTCATATTTCAACAACATAATGTGGAATATTCGGTCGCCCTTGAGGCTGGTGGCTGGGAGGTGATAAAAAAATATGTCGAACTGGGTCTTGGCATATCGATCGTGAATAACATTTGCCTTACAGGCAACGAGAAACTGCATATCATTCCGATTGACAGGTATTTTCCCAAACGGCATTACGGGATGCTGCTGAGACAAGACAAGTTTCTGTCACCGGCCACCCGCCGTTTTATCGAAATGATGGATGTAGAGGCACTGCAAAAAATTGATGCCGCAAATACGATATCCCATAATTTATAAGCATGAATCATGCCCGGTCCTAATTTAAAAGACCTTCTGCTAATTATCTGGAAACAATTAATATGACAAGTATAATTATAGATTGTAAGTATTAATTAGACAGGCGGGCTGTAAGTAAATATGGCTGAAAAAATCAACCCCGGTTTTGATGAGGGACTCGCACTTCAGGAAGCCAAACCCAAGCTGAAGCGCCCTCCGTTGTATAAGGTCATTCTGAACAATGACGATTATACACCCATGGATTTTGTCGTTCATATACTTGAAGTATTTTTTTCGATGGACAGGGAAAATGCGACGCGTATCATGTTAGAAGTACACACGCGTGGCAGAGGAATATGTGGTACCTATACTTATGAAATTGCTGAAACAAAAGTATCACAGGTAAACAGTTACTCCAGAGAAAACCAGCATCCATTGCTTTGCACAATGGAAAAGGCTTAAAGTCAGGAAAAAATGTTAGATAAAGACCTGGAATTGACGCTGAATAATGCTTTCAAGGAAGCAAGAGCAAACCGTCATGAATTTATGACGGTAGAGCATCTTTTGCTCGCGTTGCTTGATAATCCTTCGGCATCAAGGGTCCTGCGTTCCTGCGGAGCGGATTTGAATGCATTACATAACGAGTTGAAGAAATTCATTAATGATAATGCACCATTGCTCAATGATGATGATGAGAGGGATACACAACCAACACTAGGATTCCAGCGGGTTTTGCAACGGGCCGTATTCCATGTGCAGTCATCCGGCAGGAAGGAAGTTACCGGCGCAAATGTTCTGGTCGCCATATTTGCCGAACGTGAATCCCATGCCGCCTATTTCCTGGCACAACAGGATATAACCCGGCTGGATGTTGTGAATTATATTTCTCACGGTATTACAAAAATACCGGAAGAAGATCAGAACGAAGGGACTGAATCACCAGCCGAGGAAGAACTGCGTGTTGAAGAAACCGGTGGTAATCCACTTGAGGCCTTTGCCATAAATCTTAATGCACAGGCTGCAGTTGGAAAAATTGATCCACTGATTGGCCGTCAACTGGAAGTCGAGCGGACTATTCAGATCCTTTGTAGAAGGAGAAAAAACAATCCGCTTTTTGTAGGCGAGGCAGGAGTTGGCAAAACTGCCATTGCGGAAGGACTGGCAAAAAAGATAGTTGATGGCGATGTACCCGAAGTACTTGCAAAAAGCACGATATACGCCCTCGATATGGGCGCCTTGCTTGCCGGTACAAAATATCGCGGCGACTTCGAGAAACGACTTAAAAACATTATTGCTCAGTTAAAACGAACAACCGGCGCAATCCTGTTTATAGATGAGATCCATACTATTATCGGCGCAGGTGCAGCGTCTGGCGGTGTTATGGACGCATCAAACATTATCAAGCCGGTACTTGCCTCCGGTGATCTTAAATGCATTGGATCTACGACTTATCAGGAATACCGCGGTATTTTTGAGAAAGATCGTGCCCTTGCCAGGCGTTTCCAGAAAATTGATGTGAGCGAACCATCCATTGATGAAGCCGTCAAGATTCTTGAAGGCCTTAAGTCCCGTTTCGAGGATCACCATGACGTCAAGTACACCCATCAGTCATTGCGATCCGCAGTTGAACTAACGGATCGCTATATTAACGATCGTCACTTGCCAGACAAAGCCATAGATATTATTGATGAGGCAGGCGCATCTCAGAGGCTTGTAAGCCCTTCAAAACGTAAAAAACTAATTGGTGTTAATGATATCGAAAATATCATTGCCAAGGTTGCACGCATCCCAGCCAAAAATGTATCGACTTCAGACAAGGACATTATGAAAAATCTGGAGCGTAATCTGAAAATGGTCGTATTTGGTCAGGATGAGGCGATAACAACCCTTGCCAGTGCAATCAAATTATCCCGTTCAGGACTGGGTAATCCCCAGCAACCGATTGGTGCCTTTCTTTTTGCCGGACCGACCGGCGTCGGAAAGACAGAAGTCACCCGTCAACTGGCCCAGATCATGGGAATTGAGTTGCTCCGTTTTGACATGTCTGAATATATGGAACGGCATACCGTATCTAGGCTCATCGGCGCACCGCCCGGTTATATCGGGTTTGATCAGGGGGGTCTGCTCACCGATGCAGTGAACAAGCATCCTCATTCCGTTTTGTTGCTTGATGAAATGGAAAAGGCACATCCCGACGTATTTAACCTGATGTTACAGGTGATGGACCATGGGACCCTGACGGATACCAACGGGAGAAAAACCGATTTCCGCAATGTCATTATTGTGATGACGACCAACGCAGGGGCAGATCGGATCAGTCGCACGTCTGTTGGTTTCACACAACAGGATCACAGCGGTGACTCCATGGAGGCCATCAAACAGTTCTTCAGTCCTGAATTCCGTAACCGTCTCGCTGCGATCATCCAGTTCAAACCGCTGGATGCGACCACTATTAAAAATGTCGTGGATAAATTCCTGGTAGAATTACAGGCACAGCTAGACAGCAAGAAGGTTGATATTGAGGTCGACGAATCTGCCAGGACCTGGCTGGCACAACATGGTTATGACAAGATCATGGGTGCTCGCCCCATGGAACGCCTGATCAAGGACAAGATCAAGAAACCAATTGCCGAAGAATTATTGTTCGGCAAACTGGAACACGGCGGACATGTCATAATCACCACTGCAAACGACGAACTGCACCTGGATATTCTCGAAAAAGAAGAGACACCCACCACCTGATACAGGCCGGACTCTCAACTCTTTAATCCACCTCACGCAACAAGCTGCATCACCTTCCCTGACCGGGGACATATAATATAATTTCCTTTTAATTCAAATGGTTAGAATTATTATTGCGTCGCAATAAATTTCTGATTATGCTTTGATACTTAACTTTCTTCGCACAACGTCGGTGAAGTCGTGTTGTTTGCGTCGGTGTTTTTGCCCCTGGAGGGGCCCCTGTCATCACCCTGCAAGCTGATTCTGCTGACCGCAAGACAATTTGAGGTATTTATTGATGAGCAACACTCACAAGGAATTAGAAATGGTAAGGCATGGCACACTAGAGATTGCCAAACCACTTTATGAACTGGTAAAGAACGAAATTGCGCCTGGAACTGGTATTTCACCGGACCATTTCTGGACCGAGTTTGAAAAGATCGTGAGAGATTTTGCTCCTGTTAATGATCAACTGGTTGCTTATCGCGATGAGCTGCAGAAAAAAATTGACGAGTGGCACCTGAATAACAGGGATATCCCCCATGACCAGGAAGCTTACGTTGATTTCCTTAGGGAAATAAATTACCTAGTCACACCATCTGAAGATTTCAATATTAATACCTCGAATGTTGATCCCGAAATTGCCAAGGTTGCCGGTCCGCAACTTGTGGTTCCTCTGGACAATGCCCGGTATGTGCTGAATGCCGCCAATGCACGCTGGGCTAGCCTCTATGATGCACTATACAGTTCTGATGCAGTCCCGGAATCGGATGGCTGCAAGAAGATAAAAAAATACAATCCTATCCGCGGTGAAAAGGTCATTGAGATTTCACGCGCCTTCCTGGACCGTCATTTTGCACTGGAAAAGGGAACTCATCGTCATACCACGCACTACCGTATTGAAGACGGGCAGGTAGTTGCACATATGGGTGATGGAACGGAAACCACGCTGTTGAAACCACAACAATTTGAAGGTTATACCGGTAACGCCGTTAACCCGGATTCAATTCTGCTCATGCATCATGATTTGCACGTGGAGATACGTTTCGGTGAAGGCTATTTTATCGGCCGCCGCGATCATGCCCATATCTATGACATCCATATCGAATCGGCCATCACCACGATTATGGACTGCGAAGACTCGGTGGCCTCGGTAGATGTCGAGGATAAGCTCAAGGTCTACCGCAACTGGCTGGGCCTGATGAAAGGCACGTTGGTGCGTACAATCGAGAAAGACGGTGAAACGATTGAACGGGCCATGGCAGAAGACCGGGTCTATACCGGCCCCGATGGTAAAACGGTCACCATGCACGGCCGGAGCCTGTTACTGGTCAGGAATGTCGGTGCCCACCTGAAGACAGATGCGGTGTTATACAACGGCAAGCCGATCCCGGAAACGATGCTGGACCTGATGGTAACAACTCTGTCAGCAAAACATGATCTGCTGGGCAACAGCAAATCATGTAACAGCCGGACTGGCTCAATCTATATTATTAAACCGAAGATGCATGGCCCGGATGAAGTGGCACATGCAAATGAATTGTTTGCCCGTACCGAAGACGTGCTGGATCTAGAACGGAATACGCTGAAGATGGGAATCATGGATGAAGAACGTCGCACCTCCGTAAACCTGAAGAACTGTATTTACAACGCACGCGAACGCATCGTTTTTATCAATACCGGTTTTCTGGACCGCACCGGTGATGATATTCATACCAATATGGAAGCTGGGGCCGTCATTCCGAAAGGCGATTTAAAAACCACAAAATGGCTGCGTGCCTACGAAGCCTCGAATGTTCAGATCGGATTACAATGTGGGCTGAAAGGCAACGCACAGATCGGCAAGGGCATGTGGGCTATGCCAGACGAGATGCATGCAATGATGGAGACCAAGATCAAACACCTGAAGGAAGGTGCTAACACGTCATGGGTCCCTTCACCTGTCGCAGCCACCTTGCATTCCATTCACTATCACCGCCTGAATATCCACAGCCGGCAGTTCGCATTGATGCAAGCGAAAGAAGTGCCTGTCGATGACATCCTGGATATTCCGGTGATGAACACCGAACACAAACTGACCCCGAATGAAATCCGTCATGAACTGGAAAACAATGCCCAAGGCATACTCGGTTATGTTTCCCGCTGGGTCGGCCAGGGTATCGGTTGTTCGAAGGTCCCCGATTTACATGATGTTGCGTTGATGGAGGATTGTGCGACTCTGCGTATCTCCAGTCAGCATATTGCCAACTGGTTACACCACGGCATCGTAACCGAGGATCAAGTACTTGATGCAATGAAACGCATGGCGGTGATTGTAGATCGCCAGAATCGCGATGATCCTGCTTATCAGGCGATGGCAGCAGATTTCAATACCAGTGTACCATTCCAAGCGGCTCTAGACCTGGTTTTCAAGGGAAGGCAACAACCGAATGGTTATACCGAATTTATCCTGTATGCGCGACGCCGGGAAGAAAAAGAAAAACTGTCCCGGGAAAACCTGGCCATGACGGCATAAAAACATGACAAACCATCTCCTGATCCAGCGTTATGTTCTGCGCCTGGATCAGGAGATATTTTTTGTAAAGACTTTCGAGTTTCTCTGGTAATTATAGAGTTGCTTCTTTTGCACCGGCAGATCATCGATAGAAGCTTCTTTAAATCCCTGCTCGATGAACCAGTGCAATGCCTGAGTGGTCAACGCAAACAGTTTGCTGACCCCCTGTTCCCTGGCTGTCTTTTCAACAGCATGCAACAGGTCCCTGCCTTTATGCATTTTCTGGTGATGTTCTTCTATTACCAGACAGGCAAGTTCCGCACATGATTCTTCATCGTACACATACAAAGCAGCGCAGCCAATGACCGCATTGTCCCTGATAATGACAAGGTAGTCATCAATCTCGGCTTCCAGCTTTTCACGCGATCGACGTACTAGTTTACCGGCGTTTTCGAGTGGCTGGATCAGTTCCAGGATTCCACCGATATCATCAATGGTCGCCTTTCGCAGTTCATCATAAGGCGAGGCTGTAAGCATGGTACCGACGCCATCAAGGCTGAACAACTCCTGCATCAGGCTACCGTCCTTGCTTTGATCAATAAAATGCACACGCTCCACATGATGCTTCGAGGCGATCAGCCCAGAGTGCAATTGAAGATAGGGCGAACCGCCCGAAAGGTCCTTGCCCCGCAGCATAGCTTCCGCCTCTTCCTGTGTGAAATGTTGAATCAATTGACCATGATCGTCACAAAATCCGGGCCCGGTCATCAAAAAGAGCAATTTGTCCGCCTGCAGTCCCACTGCAATCTGCTGGGCCAGTTCAACGGAACCCAGGTTAAAAACTTCCCCGGTAAGAGAGTAGCCAACAGGCGGGACAAGTACAATTTCATGATTCTGCAGGTTGGTTCGTATCAGATCCGAATCAATACGCCGCACGGTGCCTGTAAACCGCAGGTCAGTACCATCGATAATTCCAATTGGCTTCGCAACAATAAAATTACCGGAAGAGATTTTTATACTGGCCTGTGCCATGGGTGAATTTGGCAGCCCCATGGAAAAAAGTGATTCAATCTCAATCCTCATACTACCTGCCACTTCCTTGACTATAGACAAAGTCTCCTCATCCGTTACCCTGAGTCCAGCTACCAGGTGAGGTTTAATGCCGCGTTTTTTCAATACTGATTCGATCTGGGGACGCATGCCATATACGAGGACAAGACGTATACCCAGGCTGTTCAGCAGGGCAATGTCATGCACGAGCCCGGGGAAAACCGGATGGGACACGAGCTCGCCGCCACAGTGCAGGACAAATGTTTTTCCTCTGTGTGAATGTATATAGGGCGCTGCTGCGCGGAACCATTGGATAAAATCAGTTGACGGCGTTGACATTCCTATTTTCCTTCAGACATAAATGCCCGATCAGGCCGGACAGGATTTTCATCATGGGCTGAATGCGATCAATAAGCAGGTATTCATCCGGACTGTGTGCCTGATCGATATCTCCCGGCCCAAGTATAACGGTTTCCATTCCCATTGCATTCAGATAAGGTGCTTCGGTACCAAATGCGACCGCACCGGCCGTTTGTCCTGAAAGTTTCTCTGCCAGCCTGATGATCTCCGAGTCGGCACTGGTCTGCAGTGGAGGGATGCCTCCGAAAACAGAGCTTGTTTCGACCTGCATACCTGATCCCGTAAGTGCTGTCTGTATAATTTGCCGCAGTTCGGAACGAATGTCTTCAATACTGATGTCTGGTAAAAACCGGAGATCTATCTGCAACTCACATTGTGCGCAAATCCGATTGGGATTATCGCCTCCCCGGATACTGCCGAAATTCAGCGTTGGGAATGGCACTTCGAATACATCATTTTTATATTTTCGTTGCAATTCATCACGCCACTCCAGCAATGTCTTAATCACCTTATGCATACCCTCGATAGCATTCTTGCCCAGTGACGGATTACTGGAGTGACCGGCTTCCCCGCTCACCACAATCGATTCCATAATGATGCCTTTATGCATATAAATCGGTTTCAGGCCGGTTGGTTCACCGATCAGCGCAAATCTGCCCAGTGTACGGCCAGATTCTGCCAGGGCGCGGGCACCGGACATCGTACTTTCCTCATCTGCTGTTGCAAGCATATAGACGGGCTGTTGCAATCGGCCCGTATCCATCTGCTTGATAACTTCCATGGCTATGGGGAAAAAACACTTCATATCGGATGCACCCAGACCAAAGTACCTATTGTCCTTCTCGGTCAGGCGAAAAGGGTCCTGTCGCCACTTATCTGGATCACAGGGTACGGTATCAGTATGACCTGACAAGACTAGGCCACCACTCCCCTTGCCCAGACATGCAATGAGATTAAATTTACCCGGACGCCCGGGAACCTCCATTTGCTCAACGACAAAACCAAGGTCCGCCAGTCCGGAGGACAGGAAATCAATGATGCCCTTGTTGCTCTGATCCAGTGCTGGATCTGTGCTGCTGACAGTCGGCAGTGCAATCAGGCGGGCAAAATTATCCTTGAATGACAATGTCTTGGTCATTAGTGGTCCTTTGTTATGCTTCTTCTTTGGGTTATGCAACACTGACAAGCAGTAAAATCTCTTGTATTCTAACGCACCTTTAATTGCTTGAATAATATCCTGGTATCTCTAATGGCGAAGCAGACCAATCGATACAGTTCCCGAATCACCCAGCCCAAGGCACAGGGTGCATCGCAGGCCATGTTGTATGGCACCGGCATGACCACAGAAGACATGAACAAGCCCGAAGTCGGGATTTCCAGTGTCTGGTATGAGGGTAATACCTGTAATATGCATTTGTTGAGCCTTGCAGAAAAGGTCAAGGAAGGCGTTGTAAAGGCGGGTATGGTCGGCATGCGGTTTAACACAGTCGGTGTCAGTGACGGCATCTCCATGGGCACCGACGGCATGAGTTATTCCCTGCAGTCCCGGGACCTGATCGCCGATTCCATCGAAACAGTCATGGCAGCGCAATGGTATGATGCCAATATTTCTATCCCCGGCTGCGACAAGAATATGCCCGGCTGTATCATGGCCATGGGACGGCTCAATCGTCCGGCCCTGATGGTTTACGGTGGCACCATCAAACCAGGTTACCGCGACGGACAGAAAATCGACATCATCTCGGCATTCCAGAGTTACGGTGAATATATTTCCGGGAATATTAACGACCAGGAGCGACTGGATATCGTTAAAAAGGCGTGCCCCGGCCCCGGTGCCTGTGGCGGTATGTATACTGCCAATACTATGGCCTCGGCAATCGAGGCCATGGGCATGTCCCTGCCCTACAGTTCTTCCACACCCGCAGTCGAGCCCGGCAAGATAGAGGAATGCCTGCAAGCCGGCCTAGCCATCCGCTACCTGTTGGAAAATGATATCAAGCCACGTGACATCATGACCCGGGCCGCATTTGAAAATGCCATGGTCCTCGTGATCGTTTTGGGAGGTTCCACCAATGCTGTTCTTCATCTCCTGGCAATTGCCCGGTCGGTGGGTGTTGACCTCAGTATTGACGATTTTCAGGCCGTCAGTGATCGCGTGCCCTATCTTGCAGATCTGAAACCCAGCGGGAAGTATGTCATGGAAGACTTGCATAATGTGGGAGGTACACCGGCCGTTATGAAATATCTCCTTGACCACGGGCTGATAGATGGTAGTTGCCTGACAGTGACCGGTAAGACGGTTGCCGAAAATCTGGAGGATGTTCCCGGCCTGGCAAAGGATCAAAAGATCATCTATCCATTAGAAAAACCACTGAAAGCCACCGGGCATTTGTGCATCTTGAAAGGTAACCTGGCACCGGGGGGTGCCGTTGCCAAGATTACCGGTAAGGAGGGTGAACTCTTTACCGGCCCTGCCCGTGTTTATGACAGTGAAGAAGACATGCTCAGCGCACTGGAAAATAATGAAATAAGAAAAGGCGATGTAATTGTCATCCGCTATGAGGGCCCTAAAGGTGGTCCAGGGATGCCGGAAATGCTGACACCAACTTCTGCAATCGTGGGTGCCGGCCTTGGTGCAGATGTCGCCATGATCACGGATGGCCGTTTCTCCGGTGGTTCACATGGCTTCATAATCGGCCATGTCGTACCCGAAGCACAGGAAGGTGGTCCAATCGCGCTGATTAGAAACGGCGACGTCATAACACTGGATGCACAACAAAACCTGATTAATGTGGATATCAGTGAGGACGAAATGGAAATACGCCGCAAGGCATGGTCTATGCCACCATACAAGACAGAGCGCGGTACTCTCTATAAATACATCAAGAATGTGAAATCGGCTTCAGAAGGCTGCGTGACAGATGAATAAAAAAGCTGCCGGAGGTTATAATTTAATTCCAATCATAGACAACATTCAGGTAATAGGCAGGGTCAAGTTTCTTCACGCCTAGAACAGGAGCATGATTATAATAATGCCTGTATGAACTCCAGCAATCTCAGTCTGCCAGATAAATCAAGGTATAAAGATTCCGGTGTAAGGCTTGTGGGCTTTGAAATAGAGTATGCCGGTCTATCTCCGGAAGACAGTGCAGAAATGCTGGAGCAATTACTTGGTGGCGAACGAAAAAAAATCAGCCATTTCTGTTATGAGGTTTCTTCAATAAAGTTTGGGGATTTCAGAATTGAAATTGATGCAGATTTTCTTCTGGAGGAAAAACACAAGAAATATTTATCCAGTATTGGTGTTGATTTAAATAAGCTGGAAACTGAATCTTTAGATGAACTTCTGCTTGAGCTGGCCAGTTCGGTCGTCCCCTGTGAAATCGTGATGCCGCCTATACCTGTTAACGAACTCAGTATCGCCAACAAAATTGTTGAAAATCTCAGAGATAACAAGGCCAAGGGCACAAAGGATTCGATATTTTACGCATTTGGTTTGCACATCAATGTTGAAGTTGCCTGCATGGAACCGGATTACCTGTTATCAATCATCCGTTCCTTTTCACTGCTTTATGACTGGATAGTTCAACATTCCAAGGTGGACTTTGCCAGAAGACTTTCGCCATATATTGACCCCTACCCTGATAAATATCTCAAAATGATCATGAATCTTGAATACGAACCAGGCATTGATCAACTCATCCAGGATTATCTGAAACTGGTCGGCTCGAGAAATTACGCCTTGGACATGCTGCCCGCATTTGCAACTATCAATGAAGATCTGGTCTTGAGTCAAGCCAAAGAACCACACCTCATTAAACCCAGGCCAGCGTTTCACTATCGCCTGGCGAATTCAATGGTTGATGATGAAGAATGGAATATTAACCATGAATGGTATTACTGGCTGAAGATTGAGACACTGGCAAATAACAAGCATAAGCTAAATGAGTTAATAGGAAATTATGGGGAAAAACTGAATTCAATCATTCCATTTCCCAGATCTGAATGGGTTGAACTAGTTGAACAAACACTAGACACATGAGGTCAAGAAAACCCCTGATTGGAGTGACAGGTCCCGACCGTGGCGGTATGATTGCGTGGCTTTTTACCTCGTTATCTATCAAATTACAGGGAGGGAAAACCACACACATTACCCCATTAAATATTGACATGCTTGAAAATGTTGACGGACTGGTGCTGGGCGGAGGGGCTGATATTGAACCAGTCCATTACCTGAAAGAAGATTCGATATCTTCTGAGGGAAAGCAACAAAGCATGCCCTTTTTGAATAAATGCCTAGCTATAGTCTTCTATCCGTTGATATTCATTCTCAGATGGTTATTCAGTCTGAAAATTCACACAAGTATAGACAAGGAAAGAGATAAGCTGGAATTTTCTGTGCTCAATTATTGTATTGAAAATGATCTACCTGTCCTTGGAATATGCCGTGGATCACAGCTTATAAATATTCATTTTGGTGGCACCCTGCACCAGGACCTGGAAGAGTTCTATGTAGAAACTCCACAAATCAGGAGTATTTTTCCAAAAAAAGAAATCGAAATAATTCCAAATACCCATTTATCGCATGCATTGAATAACCAATTATCCTGTAGGGTCAACGCGCTGCATCACCAGGCCATCGATGAACTCGGTGAGAATCTAACAGTGGCAGCACGAGAGTCCTCGAATGAAATCATTCAGGCCATCGAGCACCGACAATATGAGTTTCTCATTGGTGTGCAGTGGCACCCTGAATACCTGTTACTGGATCCTGGTCAAAGATCCCTTTTCAGGCAACTTGTCATATCAGCAAAAAAAAGTGGTTTTTAATGGTACTCTAAACGTCAGGAACTGGTCCTGTATTCCTTGTAGTACTTGAGGACCTTGTTGATGTAATTGCGGGTCTCTTCATAAGGAGGAATTTTATAGCCGTGTCGTTTCACGGCATTTTCCCCGGCATTGTAAGCTGCCAGCGCCAGGACTAGGTCATTTTTAAACATGATCAGCAGATCCCTCAGATACTGGCTGCCGCCGTGAATATTCTCGTACGGATTCATCCTGTTTCTGACACCATAACGCCTGGCCGTTTCCGGCATGAGCTGCATCAAACCTGCCGCTCCTGTCTTTGAGACGGCATCCGGATTATAGGCCGACTCTGCAGTAATCACGGCATGCAGGAGGGGACCTGGCAAGTCGTATTGCTGTGCTGCATATTCTACTGTTGGAGAGAATTTCTCCATGTTTCTCAAAAACTCTTCTCTGTTAAGGTATGATTTCGGCTGTTCCACCCAGCCTTTCCAGGTTTTTACTAGACGCTTGTATTGGGAATTTTTTGGCCTGTCTGTGAGATAAACCCGGCCATGTTTATCTACGTATTTGTAGATATCCGCGGAGCCTGTGACGGGGAATAGGAGCAGGATAATGACCAGGACCTGGCCTCTGAATGAAGAGGCGAATATATTTTTTTTCTGCAAAGACCCATTCATATCTAAACCTGTTTCTATGCATTTCAGTTTAACTTTATAACATATATACCATTATTTGAAGGAATAACAGGCTGAAAATTGCCGCAATTGCGTCATCCATCATGATCCCAAGCCCCCCTTTTAGGGTCTTGTCAGCCCAGGAGACCGGCCATGGTTTGACGATATCGAACAACCTGAACAACACAAATCCGGCTGCCATCCAGTACCAGCCCGCAGGCGCCGCGGTCATGGTCATGAGATAACCGACAATTTCATCCCAGACAATTGCAGAGTGATCATGGACCTTCGCATCCCTTGCCGTTTTCCCGCATAACCAGATCCCTAGCAGAAACATCAAAATGATCATTACGAGATAAATCCAGAGGGGAAGATTACGGGTGAAATAATAGATCAACACCCCGACAAGCGTACCAATAGTTCCGGGCATAATCGGCGAACACCCCGTACCAAATCCCAGCGCGAGCAGATGCACCGGGTTTGCCAGACTTATTGATTCAGGTATTTTATTTCGCTTCATCGAATCATTATACTCCCCGGTATGGTATTTGTTCTCTTCTACTTTTATTCTTCGAATGGGCGATAATACAGCATAATGATCCTGACATTAATCATTAACACTCTCCTGGTTACTATAGCTGTGATGATCCATTACGAAATGCTATATCGTCTTTCGCTGCTAATACCCAAACTGAGAATGAAATACCGTTTTCGTGTCCTTGTCGGCATCTTTGGCAGCCTTATGGCCCATGTGATAGAGATTTGGTTGTTTGCCTTTGGTTATTACTTCATGATTACCTCTGGCAAGTTTGGATCGTTAACCGGCAATTTTTCCATCAGCCTGCAGGATTGCGCCTATTTTTCCTTTGTGACATATACATCACTGGGAATCGGAGATATCTTCCCGGATGGTGAAATCCGCTTCCTTGCCGGGCTTGAAGCATTAACCGGCCTGGTTTTAATTACCTGGTCCGCTTCTTTCCTTTTTATTGAAATGCAGAAATTTTGGAGAGACAGATGACGTATGCATCTCGTAATAAGGTGGCTGTAATCGGCATGGGGATCATGGGTATAGCTACGGCTGATAATCTCGACAAGGAAGGCCTGCTTGTAGCAACCTGGAACCGTTCAGAAAAACCCGGCTTGCCGAAATTCGAGCCGAACATCCGGGAGGCTGTAAATAACGCTGACATAATATTAATCCTTGTTACCGATGATGAGGCTGTTTCCGATGTGCTCGATCAGATAGAACCTGTGCTTACATCCGGACAAATTGTTATTCAGTGCAGCACCGTCAGCCCTGCCAGCAATATCTCATTTGATAAAAGAGTTACTTCTACTGGTGCAGGATTCGTTGAGGCCTTGATAGGTGGCAGCAAGGTAGCTGCAATAGAAAGACAGATCATCTTTTACCTTGGCGGCAGGGACAAGGAGATCCGGGCGGTCATGCCAGTACTGGATAGGATTTCAGCAAAATGTATTCATGTCGGAGAGGTGGGCAAGGCCAGTGCAGTGAAGCTTGCAATGAATCTTAACATTGCCATGCAGGTGGAGGCATTGAGTGAAAGCTTTGCCTATGCTGAACGCGCGGGCATCGATCCAGCAATTTTTTTCAACGTCCTCAGAAACAATACGGCTGGAAATAAACTCAGTGAAGTAAAGGAACCCAAATTGAAAGAACATGATTTTTCTCCTCAATTTTCGGTCAAGAATATGCTCAAAGATATCAGGCTTGCTCTGGCAACCGAGGCGACGGACAACGGACTGGCGCTGCTTTCTGCGACTGAGAAACTGTATGCCAGAGCAATGGAGTCTGGTTACGGCGATGAAGACATGATTGCCCTATATAAACTAATCAATAACGACTGACGATAGGAAATATAATCCGCTCATGGCAAAATTTTTCCTTTTGAGTGGTGCTCTTAATGCGCTGCTGGCCATCATGCTCGGTGCCTTTGGCGCCCACGCACTCAGGGAACAACTTCAGGAACGAATGCTTGAAGTTTTCCATACTGCAAGCCAGTATCATTTTTACCATGCTCTTGGCCTGATGATAATCGGGATGCTAGTCCTGCAATTACAACCTTCGCCCTGGTTCAAGTGGTCCGGTTGGTTGATGCTGGCCGGAATCTTGCTGTTTTCAGGGAGTCTTTACCTCCTGGCAGTCAGCCGGATTGGCTGGCTGGGTATTGTGACTCCCTTCGGAGGCACTGCCTTCATTCTGGCCTGGCTCTCGGCTTTTATCGGCCTGCTAAAAAATTAATAGTGAAAACGGGATTGAAATCGATGAAATACCTTTTATTTTTATTCTGCCTTGTCTTTGCAACTGCCCATGCCGATACACGGATAGCAGAGGCCTGCCACAACCAGGCCAAGGCCTTCCTCTCGGCCTTGCAATCAGAAGTCTTCAGTGATATGAGCGAAACACAGTCGCAGAGAGTATTCACTCTGGCAATGACAACATGCGAACAGGAATTTTCCAGGGTCGAAAAGGCAGACCTGGACAATGGAGAACAGGATCGTTCCAATGACTGGTTTACAAATTATATCCTCAGGGGAGAACAGCCTGACAAGGCCGGTAATAAAAGACTCAAGCGGATGAACCGTCGTTAGGCGGACCCAAGCCAGAGCAAAGAGATCAACCACAGGACCAGCAGCCACAGTGCCAGGATAATCGAAACCCCGAGCACCCTTAGGCCAATGTCTTGCCCGTCCTTTGCTCCGTCCCGGTAATCAATAATCACCTCTTCCGGTATCAGCCTGACGATCAAGGCAAGTGCTACGGGCACCAGGATGGCTTCATCCAGCAGTCCCAGTACCGGGATGAAATCAGGCACCAGGTCAATGGGGCTGATAATATAGGCAAGCAGCATAAGCGTCAGGCACTTGATATACCAAGCTACCCGGGGATCGCGGATTGCCCGGTATAAAATATAAGCATTTGATTTAAATGCTATAATATTTTTTGTGAGTTTCATGTTCCCGGTGACCACTGTCTCCAATATTTTCACGACGACAATACATGAATAATCCGGAACTCTTTACTAACCAGCTCAACTAGACAACAAGGCTTTTCAATCATGGTTATAGATAATATACCGCTGTTCGCGGAGAGGCTCCGCAATGGAGAGATGCTCATTGGCACACTGATCAGCCTGCCATCGCCGGAAGTCACCGAAATATTGTCAAAAACAGGTTTTGACTGGTTATTTATCGATGCAGAGCACGGCGCCTTCAATCCACAAGAGGCGCAGGCGTTATTACAGGCCGCAGGTCAATGCCCTTGTGTGGTCAGGGTGCCCTCGGATGATGAAGTCTGGATCAAGAAGGCACTTGATATCGGTGCAGCAGGCCTGATATTTCCACAGGTACACACGGCTGAGCAGGTCCGTAACATTGTGAACCGGTGTAAATATTCTCCCGAGGGCTCACGTGGTATTGGTATAGGTAGGGCCCATAATTATGGCCTGAGTTTTGAAGAATATCTCGAGACCGCAAACCGGAACACAGCCATCATAATACAGGCTGAAAGCCGGCAGGCAGTGGAAAATATCGGGGAAATAACCGATGTTCCCGGAATCGATGCCATATTGATTGGTCCCAATGACTTGGCAGCCAGCCTGGGCAAGAGAGGAAAACTGACAGACCCCGAAGTGGAATCCGCAATCGAACAGATATCACATACGTGTTTATCTAAAAATATTAAACTGGGTTTCTTCGGGACCAGTGCGGAATCGGTCAAGCCCTGTATGCAAAAAGGTTTTACACTGATAACACTGGGTGTCGATTCCCTGTTTTTAATCAAAGCAGCAAAAGAATCCCTGAGTATGCTACATGGCTAGAAAAACATTCATGAGCCTTGGTACTATAAACACTATACTGAATACCGCGCCTCTCATAATCCAGGGGGCAACAAGGCTATTGAAGGCCATAAAGGAAAAAAACAGCATGGAATCGAAGGAAAATGATATTCCTGCTACTGTGGAGGGGATTAAAAACGAGCTGGAACGCGTCAACAAGCGGCTAGAAGATACATCGAATACGACCATTGAACAGATCAGGCTGATTGAAGAACTGGCAAAACAGAATGAACTCCTCGCAGAATCCCTTCAGAAGCTGAACAGGAAAAGCAACCTGATTGCACTGATATCTATTATTGCCATTTTCTTCGTGCTGTTATATCTGTTTCTCGCATAAACAGATCCTGCTTGAGCTCTCTCTGCCATGTATGAAATATGCCCAAAATGCAACTATAAGCGCCAGGATTCCGATGATTGCAGCATGGATCAATGTCCTGCCTGTGGCATTCTGTTTTCCAAGTGGATGAAGCGACAATTCGGACAAGACAGCAGTCCGCTGCCTGCTCATCCAGGAAACGATACAAGCATCCTTGTCAGGTTAAAGGATGTCCTGTTATACGTTGATCCCGACACAGGGCCTGTCCGGTTTTACGGCAATCTGTGCATATATGTCTTTTTTCTGGCCTGGGGATGGCAATTCATAAAAATGGATTATTCCATTAACCCCTATGAGATAGCTGATTCTTTCATGCACAATATCAACCTTGTTTTTCATGAGGCGGGGCATGTTGTATTCAGGCCATTCGGCCGGTTTATGATGATACTTGGGGGCTCGTTGATGCAGCTTCTGGTACCTGCTGTAGTTTTGCTGAGCTTTATCTTTAAAAACAGGGATAATTTTGCAGCGTCAATCGGCCTCTGGTGGCTGGGGCAAAGCCTTGTAGACCTTGCTCCCTATATTGACGATGCGATGGAACAGAAACTCGTATTACTTGGAGGACGTACAGGTGCAGACTCACCGGGCAGTCATGACTGGAATAATATATTGATAGAATTCAATGTGCTTGAAAGATACCATGAGTATGCAAGGTTCGCCGATTTACTAGGTACCGCAATCATTCTCCTGGCTCTTGCATGGGGCGCTGTTATCCTTGTCAAACAATATAAACATCAGTATTAACAAATCCGGGTTGTGTACGAGTGTGACATACAGAACCGTTTATATATTATTTATTACATTTTTTTATATCACAGATATCTCTTCTGCTTATGCCTATAGTCCCGAGACAGAGCCGTCTCTTCCGGAAGAAATAACATCTTTATTCCAGAGGCACAAAATTCCTCTTGATTCCATCAGTCTCTATATTATCGATCCTTTAAGCAAAGAGCCCCTGTTGCTGTTTAATGAAGATACACCACGTAATCCCGCCTCTACTATCAAGTTACTTACAACGATGGCCGCACTGGAAATCCTTGGTCCTTCTTATGTCTGGCAAACTGATTTTTATATTGATGGTAAACTTGATGATGGCAGGCTTGATGGTGATCTTATACTAAAGGGTGGCGGTGATCCCTTTCTTTCAAAAGAGAACCTATGGCATATTCTATTCAGTCTCCAGGCGCGAGGCATCAGGCATATCGAGGGAGACCTTGTCATAGATGACAGCCTGTTTGAAGATGAATCAGGATCACCAGCTGATTTCGATAACAAGCCCTATCGAGTTTACAATATATTTCCTGATGCGGCCCTTGTGAATTTCAATGCCCAGGAATTTATCTTAATTCCAGATGCTGATAAGGTTCATATATACACGGATCCCCCGGCTGCCAATCTGCACATTGATAACAAGGTTAAACCCGCCAAGGGCAATTGTTTTGCAAACAAAAAGCCCCTGATACTTCATATAACGCACCATGCAGATGAGACAGTGGCCAGATTTTCAGGTGACTATCCGGTGGATTGTGGTGAAAAAAATATTATCCGTTCCGTGCTTCCACAGGATGAATATATATATGGGGTATTCAAGTCCATGTGGCAGCAACTGGGAGGCACATTATCAGGCTCTTACAGAAATGCCAGTCAGCAATTCTCAGGTGACCCCTTCTATTCGTGGCAATCCCTGCCATTGAGCGAGATCATAAAAGATATCAATAAATACAGTAACAACGTCATGTCCCGCCAGTTACTGCTGACAATGGCAATGGAGTCCAGGGGTATACCGGGTAACAGGGATTCGGGTATAGAAGCAGTAAAAAACTGGCTCGAAAGCATCAATATACATGCGCCTGAATTGTTGATAGAAAATGGCTCAGGCCTTTCGCGCAAAAGCAGGATCACGGCAAAACACCTTGGAAAACTGCTGGAGTATGCCTATCAAAGCCCCTTGCAACCAGAATTCATGGCCTCATTTCCCCTTGCAGGCAATGATGGAACCATGCGCAAACGACTCAACGGTGACATGCCGGCTGGAAGCGCAAGGATTAAAACCGGCCTGCTTGACGATGTCAGAACTATGGCCGGTTATATTCGTAGCAGGAATGGCAGGGAATTTATAGTAATAGCTTTACAAAATTACCCGGGTATTCACAAACAGATCGGAACTGAAATCCAGGACGAGATTATCCACTGGCTCTTTAACCAATAGTATTGTCAGCAGACATCAGTTCTCATACCGGCCATGTGGATTCCCTTTATGCCGGTTTCCGTTTTCATTCTCCTTATCGCTATTATGTTTGTTATGCCTTTCATCAGGTTCTCTATTTGCCTGATGATCGTAATTTACATTACCATGGCTATTCCTGCCGTCCGGCTTCCCAGCCCTGTCATCTGACTTCACATGTCTATCATCCGGTCTTCCAGTCCTGTCATCTGACTTCACATGTCTATCATCCGGTCTTCCAGTCCTGTCATCTGACTTCACATGCCTGTCATCCGGTCTTCCAGTCCTGTCATCTGACTTCACATGCCTGTCATCCGGCTTCCCAGCCCTGTCATCCCGCTTCCCATGCCTGTCATCCGATCGGTTATTCTTGTACCCCTTTTTGTGATCTTCCCTTGATCTGTAATGTTTATCACGGGAATGATGACCCTCGACAAATTTTTTCGGGAGTTTCTTCTCGCTGTATTTCTTCCAGCCTTTGTCCAGGTCTCTGCTCCTGTACCAGTGATCATGATCATACCTGTAATAATGACCACCGAAATAATAATAATCAGGGAAACCGATAACAACATAGACTCCTAGATAAGAGTCATATACCAGATCATGGCCATGATGCTTGTGCCTATAACCGTGCGCCGGTGCATGCGGCGGGGGGCCAGCATCATGATCATGATAATATGCATGGTGATGATGAGGCACAATTTCACATCCTGTCAGCATTAAAGCGAACATCACAAGGCCGCAAATTACGTATATCTTCTTCATCACGATCAACACCTCGTATTTAATTAATGGACTATTGATAATCCTATCATCCGATTATCCGGTGATAGCAAATTAGACAGGGAGACTGCGAAAAGTATCAATGCATGAAGTGTATTTTAGTGAGTCTTGTCACATTTCAGGCCAGTCCATGACCTTTTTATCCATTAACAGATTTAGTGTCAGGCGTATCCCGAATCCGGTTGTATCTGTAGGAACATGCGCAAGCCCGCCTTTGCGGTTACTGCTCGATAAATCCACATGAATCCACGGGACATTGTTTTTCACGAACCTCTGCAGAAAACGTGAGGCAAGAATGTGATCCATGCCCGATTCACGTGAGCATTGTTTTATATCCGCAATATTGCTCTCCAATAACTTGTCATAGTCCTCATCCATAGGAAACGGCCAGACACGTTCCCCGCTATCCTTGCCGGCCTCTATCAATACCGGGTTAAGTGCTTCCCTGTTAGTAAAAATGCCACTGTAGGCTGTTCCTAGAGAGTAAATACAGGCTCCGGTCAAGGTTGCATAGTCAATGATTAGGGACGGTTTTTCCTTCGAGGCCAGCACCAGGGTATCGCACAGGACCATGCGGCCCTCGGCATCGGTATGGACAACTTCGATGGTCGTGCCGTCACATGCCGTTACCACATCATTCTGTTTATAGGCCTTTGGCCCGATATGATTCATGGCAAGAGCAAGCCAGCACTCTACTGGGTAATTCACCTTGAGGCGGCTCAGGGCCAGTAATGTCCCCAGTGCAACGGCACTGCCCTGCATATCTTCATGCATGCCAAACATATAATTGGCAGGCTTCAGGTTGGTCCCTCCCGTGTCATAGCAGATCCCCTTACCCACCAGGCTGAGCTTTCTTTTAGCCGATGATCTGTTTTGAGGCCGGTATATCAATCGGACAATGCCGGCATCGGCAACGGGGCTGCCCTGGGCTACAGCGATAAAGGCGCCCGCTTTTTTCTTTTTAAGCAACTCAAGATTGTAAAACTGCAATTGCCAATCATTGACTTTGGCCAATTTTTTCACTTCTTTCAGATAGTCAGTGGGCGTCAATGAATTAGGAGGAAGCATACTGAGACTGCGCGCCAAAGCATTTCCCTCCGCTTCCGCAAAACTACGTTTGAATCCATGTGCCGTTTTGACCCCAAAAATATTTATCTTGTTCAGTACTGGCCCTTTTCTGTCTTTGCCGGACTTGAATTCAGGCATTTCGGCGACTGCTGCGAGCATCGCGGATATCACAGCTTCTGCCATGCGCTCAGCAGCATCCATATTGTAACCATATAGAATTACACCAAGCTCCTGTCCGTGAAAATCCCTATGTTGTTTTATCAGATCAGCCGCAATACCCAGTAATTCGAAGCTGCTGATTTCCGGATCGATGCAGGCGAATGCAAGATGCGTGATATTTCTATTTGGCAGGTCACAGGAGAACACGGTTTTGTTGGAAAATTTTTTATTCAGCTGCTTTCTGCGTAAATCTATAAATTCACCGTAAGGTAAGTTTTTGATGGACGGTAATGTAATGTTACCCGGCACCACTATGATCCAGTTTGCTGTTTTATCGACTCGTGCTTTATCGGGTAACTCAGGATGCTGCTGTAATTTTATTTTCATCAAATTGGTCCGGAATTTAATAATATTGCCCTGCATTATAAATGATAACGGCCTTCAGGCGTGAGCGGGCAACAATACATTTTATAAAATAATCTCTAAACTGATATTATGAGTAAAAATAAATCCAGAACGGATTGAAGAATCTAAAATCCTATGGTAAGTCCATGACCGATTCCGGAAAAGACATCGACCCGCAGGAAACCCAGGAATGGCTTGAGGCGCTGGAATCCATTCTTGAACGTGAAGGGGTGGATCGCGCGCATTACCTGCTTGAGCAGTTGATTGCCAAGGCGCGCAAGTCGGGCGCTTATCTGCCCTATAGTGCGAACACGGCCTACCTCAATACTATCCCCCCTTCCAAGGAGGAACGTTCGCCTGGCGACCCAGGTATCGAGTGGCGAATCCGTTCCCTAGTACGCTGGAATGCCATGGCCATGGTCGTCAAGGCCAACCGAAAGAGCAGCGAGCTCGGTGGACACATTGCCAGCTTTGCCTCATCTGCCACGCTTTATGATGTCGGTTTCAATCATTTCTTTCGAGCCCCGACCAAAGAAAGAGGGGGCGATCTGTTGTTTGTCCAGGGACATTCGGCTCCTGGCATCTATGCCCGCGCCTACCTGACAGGCAGAATTAGCGATGAACAGATCCACAATTTCCGCCAGGAAGTCGACGGTAATGGTCTTTCCTCTTACCCACATCCTTGGTTGATGCCCGATTATTGGCAATTTCCCACCGTGTCCATGGGATTGGGTCCGTTAATGGCCATCTACCAGGCCCAGTTCATGCGCTACCTTGAGCACCGGGGCCTGTTGAATACGGAAGGCAGGAAGGTCTGGGCCTTCATCGGCGATGGTGAGATGGACGAACCAGAATCGACCGGGGGGATCGACCTGGCCGCACGTGAAGGACTGGATAACCTTATCTTTGTCATTAACTGCAACTTGCAACGACTGGATGGCCCAGTGCGGGGTAACAGCAAAATCATCCAGGAGCTCGAGGGCCTGTTCCGTGGAGCCGGCTGGAATGTGATCAAGGTCATCTGGGGTTCATACTGGGACCCATTACTGGCGCGTGACACACACGGGCTGCTGCAAAAGCGCATGGAAGAGTGCGTTGACGGCGAATACCAGGCCTTCAAGGCAAATGACGGCAAGTTTGTTCGCGAATACTTTTTTGGTAAGTACCCGGAACTCAAGGCCATGGTGGCCAATATGTCAGACGAGGATATCTGGCGGCTCAATCGCGGCGGTCATGATCCACACAAGGTCTATGCTGCCTATGCCGCGGCCATGAAACACAAGGGACAACCCACCGTTATTCTGGCGAAAACTGTCAAGGGTTACGGCATGGGCGAGGCCGGTGAAGGACAGAACATTACCCACCAGCAGAAAAAAATGGGTGAAGCGGCGTTGAAGGCCTTTCGTGATCGTTTCAATATCCCGATCTCGGACAATGAGATTGCCGATGCACCGTTTTACAGGCCACCGGAGGATAGCCCTGAAATCACCTACCTGAAAGAACGTAGAAAGGCCCTGGGGGGATACTTTTTTGGCAATTTCAAGAAAGCAGCGCCATTACAAATCCCTTCCATCGATATCCACAAAAAATTGCTGGAGGGCACCGGCGATCGCGAGATATCGACCACCATGGCCTTTGTCAGGATCCTCGGCGCGCTGACCAAGGATAAAAATATCGGCAAACATATCGTACCTATCGTCCCGGACGAGGCCCGCACCTTTGGTATGGAGGGTATGTTCCGGCAACTGGGGATCTACTCCTCTGTCGGTCAGCTCTATGAACCGGTGGATCACGACCAGGTCATGTATTACCGGGAAGATAAAAAAGGCCAGATCCTAGAGGAAGGTATCAATGAAGCGGGCGCCTATTCATCATGGATGGCCGCCGCAACGGCCTACCGGAATCACGGGATCTTTATGGTCCCGTTCTATATCTTTTATTCCATGTTCGGCTTTCAGCGCATCGGTGATCTCGCCTGGGCCTCGGGTGATATGCGTTCAAGGGGTTTTTTACTAGGGGGAACCTCGGGACGTACTACCCTGGCAGGTGAAGGACTGCAACACCAGGATGGCCACAGTCACCTGACAGCTTCCACCATCCCCAATTGTGTTTCCTATGACCCCACCTTTGCCTACGAACTGGTGGTGATTATTCAAAACGGCATGCAGCGGATGTATGTCAATAATGAAGATGTCTTTTACTACATTACCGTGATGAATGAGAACTATGTCCATCCTGCTCTGCCGGAAGGTGTGGAAGATGGCATTGTCCGCGGTATGTACCTGTTCCAGAAAACCCCAAAAAAGAAAAAATTACATGTCAGGCTGCTGGGCTCAGGCACTATACTGCGTGAAGTCATTGCGGCTGCAGCCTTGCTTGAAGAGGATTTTTCCGTTTCCTCGGAGATATGGAGTGTCACCAGTTTTACTGAATTACGCCGAGGCGGGCTGGACGTGCAGCGCTGGAACATGCTGCACCCTGAAGAGAAACCTCGTACAAGCTATGTCGGTGAATGTCTACAGGGCGCCTGTCCCACGGTTGCCGCTACGGATTATATGAAGACTTATGCTGACCAGATCCGGGGCTTTTTCGAAGGCCCCTATATTGTACTTGGCACGGATGGATATGGTCGCAGTGATACGCGTGAACAACTACGCAAGTTCTTTGAGATCAACCGAAATTATATTGCGCTTGCCGCACTGAAGGCCCTGGCAGATACCGGTGCCATTACCTCATCCACAATCAGCGAGGCGATCAAAAAATATGAGATTGATCCCGACAAGCCCAACCCGGTAACAGTGTAATTTTAGGCCGTGAGCAAACCGACTGAAATAACCATCCCGGATATTGGTGATTTCAAAGATGTCGAGATCATCGACATTGCAATCACACCCGGCGATCAGATCCGAAAGGAGGATACCCTGCTTACACTGGAAAGTGACAAGGCCAGCATGGACATACCCTCACCCCTTACAGGCAAAGTCAGCAAGGTCCTGGTCAAGACAGGTGATAAAGTTTCAAAGGGGACGCCGGTTGCGCTTATCGAGGAAACAGGTAAGGACAAGCCGGACATGACTACTCCATCCACCAATGTTGCTAAAGATGAAGACCTCGCCGGCAATGAAAAAACTGAACAAGGAACTACACCTGAAACTGCTGCGCCCGCTATCTATACACCACGCCCTGCGCCGGCGACACCTCAAGGTGCCCAGACAGTCGGCTCCAGCCGCTCGGCGAAGGCACATGCAAGTCCATCGGTTCGCCAGTTCGCACGTGAACTGGGTGTCGACCTGGGATTGGTCTACGGAACCGGCCCAAAGGGCAGGATCCTCATGGAGGACATTAAGGCCTTTACCAAGAGCATGCTCTCAGGCGAAAAACTCGCCGGAAAAGGCGCGTTCTCCCTGCCTGAATCCTCCCCGGTGGACTTCTCAAAATTCGGCAAGACAGAGCTCCGGCCACTCGGGCGTCTGAAGCGTCTGGGTGGGCAACACCTGCATAGGAGCTGGATCACTATTCCCCACGTAACCCAGTTTGATGAGGCGGACATTACGGACCTTGAAGAGTTTCGCCAATCCAAGCTGGACGATGCAAACAGCCAAGGTATCAAACTCACCCTGATTCCCTTCCTGGTCAAGGCCGTCGTGGATGCCTTACAACAGTTTCCGGAATTTAATGCCTCCCTTAGTCATGACGGTGAAAGCATAATCTTGAAAAAATATTTTCATATCGGTATTGCCGTAAATACTGATGACGGCTTGGTGGTGCCGGTCATAAAAGACGCAGACAAGAAAGGGCTGTTCGATATTGCCCGGGAACTCGGTGAACTTGCTGAAAAGGCCCGGGAACAGAAATTGAAGAAGGACGATTTGGAGGGCGGGTGTTTTACCATTACCAGTCTGGGCGGGCTGGGGGGGACGTCCTTCACGCCCATCATCAATGCCCCGGAAGTGGCGATCCTTGGTGTATCCCGCGCCCAGATGAAACCGGTTTACATGGAAGGCGAACTGGTCGCCAGGCTGACATTACCATTTGCCCTCTCCTATGATCATCGTGTCATCGATGGAGTTGCAGGCGCCAGTTTCACCCGTTTTCTGGGCAGCGTGCTGTCCGATATCCGACAAATACTCTTGTAACCCATCATGCCTGAAACCAGGGAAATCCTCGTCCCCGATATTGGTGATTTTGAAGCGGTAGAGGTAATCGACGTGCTGGTCGCCAAGGGCGATCATATTAATAAGGAAGATCCGCTGATCACACTCGAGAGTGACAAGGCAAGCATGGACATCCCTTCTCCTGCCTCGGGCACCGTTAAGACCTTGCACATCAAGGCGGGTGACAAGGTCTCTAAAGGCGCGCCGATACTGGTGCTAGAAACCTACGGCGAAGACGATACTGTGGAAACCCGAGCGGCTTCTACTATGACAGAGGCCACGCCGCAATCACCGTCAACAGAAGCGGACCTGCATGCCGAGATCCTGGTCCTCGGAGCGGGACCGGGTGGCTACACGGCAGCATTCCGTGCTGCGGACCTCGGTAAAAAGACCATCCTCGTGGAACGCTATCCTGCACTTGGAGGTGTCTGCCTGAATGTCGGCTGCATTCCCTCCAAGGCCCTGTTACATGTGGCCCGGGTGATTTCGGAGATAGGTGACCTCAAGGCGCAGGGCATCGATCTCGGAACACCCAAAGCCGATACCCGTGCGATCCGCCGCTGGACCGAGAATGTGATTGGCAAACTGACCGGTGGCCTAGCGCGGATGGCGAAACAACGCAAGATCACCGTTGTGCAGGGTGTAGGCAAATTCACTTCACCTCATATGATCCGGGTGACGGACGCAAACCGCCAGACAACAACCATATCTTTTGAACATGCCATCATAGCGGCTGGTTCCCAGTCTGCCATAATCCCAGGGCTGCCCACCGACCCGCGTATCCTCGATTCAACGTCCGCCCTGCAACTCGAGAGTGTCCCCGGACGGCTACTGGTGATTGGCGGCGGGATCATTGGCCTGGAGATGGCAGCCGTCTACCGCGCACTGGGCAGCAGGATCACCGTCGTTGAAATGCTAGACTCCCTGATCAGCGACTGCGACAGGGACATTGTCCGGCCCCTGCAGAAGCGGATCGCAAAACACTACGACAACATCTTTCTCAAGACCTCGGTAACCGGCATCAAGCCCGGGAAAAACGGACTCGAGGTCACTTTCGATGGCAAGGATGCACCGGTGAGCGACCGTTTTGACGCGGTCCTCCTGGCCATAGGGCGTATTCCCAATGGCGGGCTGATCGATGCCGAACTAGCCGGGGTCGTCGTCGATGAAAAAGGCTTCATCCCGGTAAACGATCAACAACGAACCAATGTGCCCCATATCTATGCCATCGGTGACATCACGGGTAATCCAATGCTCGCCCACAAGGCCAGCCACGAGGGCAAATTGGCGGCCGAGGTAATTTCCGGGCTGAAACGGGGTTTCGACAACCGTGTGATCCCCTCGGTCGCCTATACCGACCCGGAGATTGCCTGGGTGGGGGTCATAGAAGACGTGGCAAAGGCACGGGGTATTGATTATGGCAAGGGAGTCTTTCCCTGGGCCGCCAGCGGGCGATCTCTCTCACTGGGGCGTGATGAAGGGATGACCAAGATCCTCTTCGACAATGACAGCCACCGGATCATCGGCGCGGCGATAGTCGGCCCCAATGCCGGAGATCTGATCGCAGAATGCGCACTCGCCATCGAGATGGGTGCTGATGCAAGGGATCTCGGCCTGACCATCCATCCCCACCCGACACTGTCCGAGACGGTTGGCATGGCAGCAGAGGCCTTTGAGGGGACGATCACAGACCTTTACCTACCGAAGAAATGACAGTTGATAAACCAGTAAAGGCACGCTTCTCGATTAACCTGATAGTAAATGCCAGAAACGAGCTCTTGTTGTTGAAACGCAGGCAAACTGCGGAACTGGGCCCCGGTCAATGGGGGTTCCCCGCCGGCCATATCCAGGACGTTGAATCTGCTGAAGAATGCTCGGCAAGAGAACTGGCTGAAGAGATTGGTGAGCAAACTCGCCTGCAACTCCTGCGAACTCTGGGTCCAGTGCGTGACACATTTTATGGAGGTATCTACGATGTCTACCTGTTTCACTACCGCTGGCTAGAGGGGGAGGTCCGGTTAAACCCGGAACATACCGACTATGCATGGGTCGCCCCGGATGATTATGCCGGGTACGATGTCATGGACGGGATGGATGAAGATATCGCCCTGTTAAATCTCTGGCCTGTCGGTTATCTTGACCCGGAAAAATTGCCGCCTGCCTTGCGAAAGAATAATAATTAATGCCTGTCACGCTCCACTACAATACCTTTGGCCAGGGCCCGGCCGTCATGATACTGCATGGCCTGTTTGGCTCGTCACGTAACTGGCAGGGCATGGCCAAGCGCCTGGCGGACCGCTACCAGGTCATTACCGTTGACCTGCGTAATCATGGGCAGTCCGCGAGTATTGTGACAATGAGTTATCCTGAAATGGCGGCGGATGTCATTCAACTTATCCAGGACTTGTCACTGGCCGGGGTGCGCCTAGTTGGCCACAGCATGGGCGGCAAAACCGCTATGCAGGCCGCACTTACAGCACCCGGGATAATTGAGAGGCTGGTAGTACTGGACACCGCACCCGTGTCCTATGCCCACCGTTACGGCAAGATCTTCTTTGCCCTGCGCAACCTGCCACTGAAAGAGATCAGGAACCGAGAAGAGGCCGAGGCGATGCTAGATGAACAAATTAATGATCTGTTTCTCACGCGATTTCTGCTGCAAAATCTGGTCAGAAATGAAGACCGATTTGAATGGCGCATAAACATCAAGATAATCGAAGACAATATTGAAACGATCAGTGGCTTCCCTGAAGCGACGCCGGGCATCCACTATGACGGCCCCGCCCTTTTCCTAGGTGGCGCCAATTCCCATTTCATCCAAGCACAACACTATCCGGATATTCTGTCCCGATTTCCAAATGCTACGATCAGACTGCTAGAAGGGACCGGTCACATGCTGCATGTAGAACAGTCGCTTGAGGTTGAGAACAGCCTCAGGGCGTTCCTCGAAACCCAGGCCCTCTGATTTTTTCATCTCACTCTTCACGCAATTACTCTGTGCCGTTACACTAGCACCCCTTTAACCTTAACCGGGATTATTTGATGTCCGAGAAAAAGATCAGCAAAGTCGTACTCGCCTACTCCGGCGGACTGGATACCTCCGTTATCCTAGTCTGGCTCAGGGATTACTATGACTGTGAAGTCGTGACCTTTACCGCCGATATCGGCCAAGGCGAGGAACTGGAGCCGGCACGCCAGAAGGCGCAAAAGCTGGGGGTAAAGGAAATATTCATTGAGGACCTGAAGGAAGAGTTTGTCCGGGACTTTGTTTTTCCCATGTTTCGCGCCAACACCCTCTATGAAGGCGAATACCTGCTGGGCACATCGATCGCCCGGCCGCTGATTGCAAAACAGCTGGTCGAGATAGCAAGGGAGACCGGGGCCGACGCCGTCGCTCATGGCGCCACGGGCAAGGGGAATGACCAGGTCCGGTTCGAACTCGGGGCCTATGCCCTGAACCCGGATATCAGTGTCATCGCCCCCTGGCGCGAATGGGACCTGAACTCACGTGAAAAGCTGCTGGCCTATGCCGAACAACACGATATCCCCATAGAGGCGAAGCGCAAAGGGGGATCGCCCTATTCCATGGACGCCAATCTATTGCACATCTCCTATGAAGGCGGCGTACTGGAAGATCCGTGGTCCGAACCGGAAGACAGCATGTGGCGCTGGACGGTCTCACCTGAAGCAGCACCCGATAAGAGCGAGAACATCGAACTCACGTTTGAAAAGGGTGATATTACGGCCATCAATGGCAAGCCCATGACACCGGCGACCGTGCTCGCCACCCTGAACGGTATTGGCGGCAAACACGGGATTGGCCGTACGGACATCGTCGAGAACCGCTATGTCGGCATGAAGTCCCGCGGCTGCTATGAGACTCCCGGCGGCACCATCATGCTCAAGGCCCACCGTGCGATTGAATCGATCACCCTAGACCGTGAATTGACCCATCTAAAGGACGAACTCATGCCACGTTACGCCAGCCTGATCTATAACGGCTACTGGTGGAGCCCGGAGCGCCGGGCCCTGCAGACCCTCATCGATCAGACCCAGGAACGGGTCAATGGAATCGTCCGCCTGCAACTCTATAAGGGCAATGTGATCGTTAAGGGACGTAAGTCAGATACCGACAGCCTGTTTGATGCCACCATCGCCACGTTTGAGGATGATGCGGGCAGCTATAACCAGAAAGATGCGGAGGGATTTATCAAGCTCAATGCCCTGCGCCTGCGGATCCAGAACTGGAATAAATAACCCTGCCTGTTTTTTCACAGCCTGATCCGCTTTAACAGAGGGACCATGGTGGTCGTCTGGACAAACAGGGTAAACAACACCACCCCGTAGGCCACCGACTGGATGGTGTACCAGTAATCGAGGCTGACGGGAAGAGAAAGGGCCAAAGCTAGGGTGACCGTACCCCTGACCCCGCCCCAGCTGAGCAGGAATTGCTCAGCTGGGGAAACTGGTCGCTTGCGCTGAAAGAAATTAATGACTGGAAAAGTGGTGTAGATTGTCAAAAACCTCGCGGCCAAAACGGAAGCTATACCGACCATCATCGCAAACCATTGGTCAGAAAACATGGTCCAGGTGATCGTAACGCCCGCCAGTACAAAGATCAGTGCCTCGGCAATGCTGGAGAGAAATTCCCAGACCTGGTTGACCGCCTCACTCCTGTTTTCCTTGATAAAGGCCCAGCCGAAATACCCGGGGACTAGACCGGCGGCCAACACGGCCATAACCCCTGACAATTTTAGGACTACCTCTGCCAGGATATACGTGAGATAAACACAGCAGGTCGTGACCATCAACTGCAGGTATACGTCCCTGACCAGCCGGTTGAGGTATTGCGTAATCATCCCGGTCATCACGCCGACTGCCACGCCGCCGAGGAATATCGACAGGAAATTCATCACCACCCCGAACAGTCCCTCAATGCCAGACGTCACGGGGGAGGATACCGTCATGCCGATCAGGATACTGTAAAGGACGATGGCCGTAGCGTCATTGAACAAGCTCTCTCCATCCAGCAGGATCCGGAGACGTGTTGGCACATTCATCTTTTCAAACAGGCTGATCACCGCGGCAGGATCAGTCGCTGACAATAGTGCGCCGGCCAGCAAGGCGGCCAGCCACGGAAATCCGGCCGGATGATTGATCCCGGTATACAGTCCAATGGCTATCACTGCTGTCGAGAGCAACATCAGCGGAAGTGAGAGGATCATGATAACCATCAGGTTGTCACGCAGTAATCTCAAATCCATCTTTAATGCTGACTGGTAAATCAGGACAGGCAGGATCGCGTAAAAAATAATGGACTGAAAGTTTTCCCAGCGTATACCGGTATCAAGACCGAACACACGCGTTGTGATTTCAGAACCAATAAATCCGGCAATGATCAACAGAACAGGATATGGAAGGCTTAATCTTTCTGCGACCGGTTTCAGCAGGGCTGCCAGCGGCAGTAATACCAGCATGAAAAGTATTGCATTCAAATTGCTCATGGCCTGGGCGTCTTACCCCCGGTATCAATAGCTGGCCTGTGCGAGCTCCCTCAGGCGGTACTGCTCCTGAATCGCCTGGCCAGCCAGTAATCGAAACCCAGATACCTGCCACCGCCGCTGAAGAACAACACCAGCAGCATGAAGAAATAGGTCGCGGTAAATTCGATACCATTTTTTAAGATGGTGATCGTTCCCGCCTCTGTCAGCCAGTCATAATTACCGTGCTCTTCCAGGATCTGGTTGGCTAGTTCCTTCCTGGTAATAGCCTCATCTATCTTTTCCTTTTTCCATTCCCATGGGACCATTAATTCCTTCTCGGGTAATACATGCCAGCCATTATCCCAGTGTGCCGTCACTGCGGCCACGACCATGGTAAACATCAGGGGCAACGCAAACCAGCGCACGGCCAGGCCAAGGAGGAGACAGCAACCGCCTATGAATTCAATATAACCGGCCAAATAGGCCATGATCGTTGGCGCCGGTATACTGAGGGAAGCAAACCACCACCCGATGCTTTCAACATTCGACAGCTTGTTGGCACCTGCAAGTATGAAGATCGGTGCAAGATAGATCCGTAATGCCAGTGGGCCCAGGAAATCCAGTGCCCTGGTTTTATCAAGCAGATCGGTGGCACGGTTACTGACTTTAATTAAAGCTGACATAGGTATCTCCTTCATTCGTGATGCGCTGTTGCACCTGCCCTGAAAGAATATTGTTGTTAAATTTACCTGCCTGTCACCGGATAGCATGCACGCGAATGTTTTTTTACTTGTTTAGCCCTGACCCCGGATACCTAGCAAAATATCCTTGCGATGCATGTCCTGCATAATGCCATGTCCTCCCTCGATAACGACTGCCGGTTTGGGATGGTTAAGCTCTGCTGCAACCTGCTCCAGCAATTTTTCCCCGCTTGCTTGTTGATTTTCTTTCATTAGGGCAAGGAGGCGAGCTGCAACAGGGTTTAGTTCAAGAAAGCCCACCTTGTATTGAAGGTCACGATAGACAACCAGGTAAGTCAATTGCTCAGGGGCTTCTTTCGGGATGTTCTCCGGGCCAATGGTATGTACTGGATAATGGTAACTGAGCAGCATGATTACAGGATTGAGCACAGGCACCCCTTTGAGAACATCGCCGTCCCTTGAAATACCTGACATATCTATCTCCCTGCTATCCAGTGATACAGCCAATTCTGCCCATTCATAATGGGCAAGCTCCAGAAGAAACGGCGGGTCATTCTCTGAATTGCGTTCACTCTCAAGATAATGAAGAAATTCGAGTGGCATCTTGGGGAATAGGGGAGTATGTGCCTGATGTGTCTTGAAATAATCACGGATCATCGCATGCCACGCATCATCAGCCGTGATTTTTCGCAGCACCGGGAAACTGGTGGACATGAAATTCTCGACATTCCGGTAAAACAGGCCGGTGTAAATCTCCATGCGCCGGGCCTCGATGTCATCGGGCGCCGGATTACCATCCGGGTCCCTGATGTATTGAGTGAACCGGTATTGTACTCCTTTCAGACCTGACAACCGTTCAGGCATGCTGCGCCTCTTTGTCCTGCTGATTCGTGTGTTGCTTTTGTATCAGCTTTATTTGATCCACTTCGCTTAATAATGAATCCATGGGAGGTATATTAAAATCACGCTCCAGCAAGGTGGGAAAAACACCGAAGTGTTCATAGGCTATATGCAGCAGCTTCCACACCGGATCGATGACATCGGATCCATGGGTATCCACCCGCAGGTCTTCTGCCTCAACGTAATGGCCTGCAATATGAGCATAGGCTATGCGCTCCCCCGGTAGGGACTTTAGAAATTCTACTGCATCGTAACCATGGTTGATGCTATTGACATGGATATTATTGACATCGAGCAGCAGGTCGCAATCAGCCTTTTCAAGTACCGCATTAATAAATTCAATTTCAGGCATCTCCTGTCCCGGTGCAGCATAGTAAGATACATTCTCCATGGCGATCCGCCTGCCGAGAATATCCTGGACGCGCCGGATACGTGCGGTGACATAATCTATTGCTTCTTTAGTAAAGGGAATGGGCATCAGGTCATAAAGATGACCCTCATCTGCGCAATAACTCAGGTGTTCGCTGTAGTATTGAATATGGTGATTATTAAGAAACTCTCCAATTCGTTTGACAAAGGCCTCGTCGAGGGGTGCGGGACCGCCAATATTGAGAGATAGGCCATGACAAACAAACGGGACTTTTTCGGTGATTTCCCGAAACAGATAACCATAGCGCCCGCCAACATCTATCCAGTTTTCGGGTGCGACTTCCATGAAATCGATCTGATCTGGAATCTGGTCTGCGAGCGAGCCGATAAAGGCCCGCCGCAGACCCAGGCCTGCACCGTTTACTGGATAAGTGTGTTTATCCGGGCGCATGGTTTAATGACAAGTCAGGTGAGTCCAATTTATTTCTTGTCGCCGCACTTGCCTTCGCCGCACTTGCCTTCGGTCTCTTTCTTCTCACCACACTTGCCTTCGGTCTCTTCCTTCTCACCACACTTGCCTTCGGTCTCTTCCTTCTCACCACAGTTGCCTTCGGCAACGACCATATAACCGCTGGCCAACTCATTCATAGCAAACGGATTTTCAGCAGCCTGGGCAAAGGGAGTGGTCGCTAGTGACACGGCAAAGGTAGTGCCCAGTGCAGCAGCGATTGGTTTGAAAGTGGCTTTCTTGCTCATTGAGGATTCCTCCAGTTTAATTGATGTACAGGGTCATTCAAGACCCGTTTCTAATACTTTTGTATGCCTTTGAACCAGGTGATTGAGAATGACTTGCATTTCCACCCTGTGCCCAACTGACAACAGAAGGATTGACAAGCCTTGATTTGAAAAGTTTCCGGAAAGTTTTACCGCTAATTAATCTTCATGCCGGAGACGCATGTGTGGGAATAGTATGACGTCCCGGATGGACGCCGAGTCTGTCAATAGCATGACCAGACGATCAATACCTACCCCTTCACCGGCCGCCGGCGGCATGCCGTATTCCAGCGCCAGGATATAGTCGGCATCGTAATGCATGGCCTCTTCATCACCGGCCTCTTTATTTTCAACCTGCATGCGGAAGCGTTCGGCCTGATCTTCGGCATCATTCAATTCGGAAAAACCATTGGCAATCTCACGACCACCGACAATCAGTTCAAAGCGATCAGTCACGGAAGGATCATCGTCCGAGCGTCTGGCCAGGGGTGAGACCTCGGTGGGATAGGCCGTGATAAAAGTCGGGTCCTTGAGATTTGGTTCAACCGTCTTTTCAAATATCTCAAGGAGTATTTTCCCGGGACCATAATTCTTTTCCAGAGAGATATTAAGTCTCTCAGCGATCTGCCTGAGCCTGTCCACGGATTCAAGATCGTTTGCGGTAATGCTAGTGTTCATCTTCAATATCGACTCCTTGAGAGTCATCGTCGCGAACGGCTGGCCGAAATCATAGATCTCCCCCTGATATTCAATAGACATCCCACCTGTGATTTCCCTAACCAATTGTCGCATCAGGTCTTCCGTCAGACGCATCATGTCTCGATAGTCCGCATAGGCCTCATAAAATTCCAGCATGGTAAATTCAGGATTATGCCGGGGTGAGAGACCTTCGTTACGGAAACTGCGATTGATCTCGAAGACTTTCTCGATACCACCTACCAACAACCTTTTCAGGTAAAGTTCGGGGGCAACCCGCAGGTAAAGCTGCATATCCAGGGCATTATGGTGAGTGATGAACGGTCGTGCCGCCGCCCCGCCCGGGATGACGTGCATCATAGGGGTTTCCACTTCCAGGTAACCGGCCTGCTTCAGGTAGTCACGCACGAAATCGATCACCCGGGAACGAACGGCAAAGGTTTCCCGCGTCGTTTCATTGGTGATCAGGTCAAGATAACGCTGGCGATAACGCGTTTCCTGATCAGTCAGACCGTGAAATTTTTCTGGCAGCGGCCGCAATGACTTCACGAGTAATTCGATATGTTCAACGTGAACGGAAAGCTCGCCTGTTTTGGTCCTGAACAGGCGACCTTCGATCCCGATGATGTCGCCCAGATCCCACTGTTTGAATTCTGCGTAGTGTCCTTCGGGGAGGTCATCACGCTTTACATAAAGCTGTATCCTCCCCGACATGTCCTGCAGGTGGGCAAAGGAGGCCTTGCCCATTACACGACGTGTCATCATACGACCTGCGAGCCTGACCCTGACAGCAAGGGATTCCAGCTCCTCATTGTCCTTACCCTGATACTGTTTTAACAGATCAGAGGCAAAGGTATCTCGCCGGAAATGATTGGGATAAGCCTGCCCCTGTTTGCGCAATGCCTCCAGTTGCTTTCGCCGCTGTGCGATCAGATCATTTTCATTTTCTGACATAGTATATATTTGTAAATTTATTATTGTTGCTTAGGCCGGGATGATAACAATATCCGCCTCTTAGTTCAGATTTTACAGACCACTCTTCAGGCTGGCCTCGATAAACCTGTCCAAGTCGCCATCCAGAACCGCCTGGGTATTGCCCGTCTCCACACCGGTACGCAGGTCCTTTATACGTGACTGGTCAAGTACGTAGGATCGGATCTGGCTTCCCCAACCTATATCGGCCTTGGAGTCCTCCATAGCCTGCTTCTCCGAGTGACGCTTTAGCATCTCCAGTTCATAAAGTTTGGCCCTCAACTGACTCATGGCCTGGTCCTTGTTTTTGTGCTGCGAGCGTTGGCTCTGGCACTGTACCACGATACCGGAGGGTTCATGGGTAATACGCACCGCCGAATCAGTCTTGTTGACATGCTGACCCCCTGCCCCGCTGGCGCGGTAGGTATCAATTCTCAGGTCAGCAGGGTTGATCTCGATATCTATACTCTCATCAATTTCAGGCGAGACGAAGACTGAAGCAAAAGAGGTATGTCTGCGGTTACCAGAATCAAACGGCGACTTACGCACCAGCCGGTGGACGCCGGTTTCGGTACGCAGCCATCCATAGGCATAATCGCCTTCGAACCTTACCGTCGCGCTTTTTATACCAGCCACTTCCCCTGCTGACACCTCGATGAGTTCAGTCTTGAAACCATGGTCTTCGCCCCAGTGCAGGTACATGCGTAATAACATCTCTGCCCAGTCCTGCGCCTCGGTCCCGCCTGAACCGGACTGGATATCTAGGAAAGCATTATTGGGATCCAACTCACCGGAAAACATGCGCTGGAATTCCAGTGCCTCGATAGTTTTTACAATGCCCGCGACATCGTTTTCCACTGAGGTAATGGTTGCCATGTCATCCTCACCTTCGGCCAGTGACAACAATTCGGATGCGTCATTCAATCCATTGTCTATTTCCTGTAGACCGTGGACCACCGATTCCAGCGAGGCGCGTTCTTTCCCCAGCGCCTGGGCCGCTTCCGGGTTATCCCAAACCCCTGGATCAGCAAGCAGGTGTTCGACCTCGGTCAGGCGTTCGGATTTGCCTTCGTAGTCAAAGATACCCCCTAAGCGCCTCGGAGCGCTTACGCAGTTCCCTGATTTGGGTGAGGATTGGATTGATTTCTGTCATGGTCTTCTGTGTTGTACTGCAGCCTGCGCAAAGCGCCCTATTCTAACGTCAAACGAAAAACAGTTAAGTATTATTTATTCTGCTCTCCATGCAAGGGCTCAATATAATCCAGTACCAGTTGTAATTGCTGTCTACCGGCGAATTCATTGATATCGAGCCTATAAGCGGTCCTGACCCTCGCGCAACTTTCAGGCCAGCCCTCGTCTGTATTATTAAAAGCGATGGCTTCGATAAGCCGCCCGTCATCCAGGTGACGCAATTGCAGCTTGAGGTGCATCTCGCCAACTATACGGCTGCTGACCAATTCAAATTCCCCTTCAAAGATCGGTTCCGGGAAACCCTGTCCCCAGGGCCCTCCCTCCCTGATCTGCCGGGCAAGCGTCATGGAGATATCATTTCCCCTTAACTCACCATCGGAAAACAGTGTGCCCTCCGGTGCCCCGGCTTCCATGAAGTGACCGATTGTCTCTTCGAACAACCGGCTGAACTCGTCAAGGCAATCTTCCTTGATCGTCAGGCCCGCTGCCATGGCGTGGCCGCCAAATTTGTTGATGATATCCGGATGCCGATTGGCAATGGTATCCAGCACGTCCCGGATATGGACGCCATGAACAGAGCGCGCCGAGCCCTTCAGGTAACCCTCCCTGTCACAGGCAAATGCGATTACCGGTCGATGCAGGTGGTCCTTGATCCTCGAGGCCAGGATGCCGACTACCCCCTGGTGCCAGTCTTTATTAAATAGGCAAAGCCCGTTGGGCAAGGCTTCCTGTTTGTCCAACGCCATTTTCTCAAGGTCATCCAGGGCCTGCTCATGCATCTCGGCCTGAATCTGACGCCGTTCCCTGTTCAGCCTGTCCAGTTGCTGCGCGTGTTGCCTGGCCTGGTCCGGGTCGTCCGTCAACAGACACTCGATACCTAGCGACATATCCTCCAGTCGGCCAGCGGCATTCAGGCGCGGCGCGACAGAGAAAGCCAGGTCCTGTGCACTGATATTTTTCAGTGAGCGGTTAGCAGTCCCTAGCAGGGCCCGGACCCCTTCACAACATTTACCCGCGCGTATTCGCGCCAGCCCTTGTGCCACTAGGATGCGGTTGTTCCTGTCCAAGGGCACCACGTCGGCCACTGTGCCGAGTGCTACGAGGTCCAGCAACCCCGCGAGATTGGGTTCTTTGATGGCCTGCCTGTCAAACCAGCCACCATCACGTAGCTTGCCACGCAGGGCAATCAGGATATAGAACATCACGCCGACACCCGCGAGCGCCTTGCTGGGAAAACTGTCACCCGACTGGTTTGGATTGACGATCGCATTGGCCCGGGGCAACGATTCACCAGGCAGATGGTGGTCCGTAATCAGGATATCGATACCTAGTGACCTCGCCATGGTCACCCCCTCGATACTGGCGATTCCGTTATCGACGGTGATAATCAACTCAGGTCGCATTGGCAGGGCTGCCTCAACAATCTCAGGACTGAGGCCATAGCCGTACTCGAAGCGATTGGGGACTAGGTATTGCACCTGGGTTGCCCCCATAGCCGTCAGTCCACGCATAGCTACTGCGCAACTGGTTGCACCGTCTGCATCAAAATCACCCACTATCAGAATCCGTTTATTATTCATAATGGCCCCGGCAACTAGTGCGACTGCCTGGTCCATCCCCGAGAGGGCGTAACAGGGCAACAGGCCCTTTAATGAATAATCTAGCTCCTCTGCGGAACGGATATCCCGGGAGGCATAGATTCGCTGCAATACCGGATGCATACTGCCGGGTAACTCGACATGCAGGGATGCTTCGCGGCGGGTAAAGGTGACTCGCATGATCTATCTCAATATCTGTAATAGGAAACGATCGATCGCGGACGCTTCCAGAACTTGTAGAAAGAGGTCTTGCTCGCCCGGAATACCTGCCCTTCCGTTAACAGGGTCAGTTTCTCGATTACGCCTGAGTCGAGGTAATCCAGCAGGCCTGTAAACCAGCAGGATTCCAGGTAGGAAATAAAATCCTGCCAGCCCGCCAGATCATGATACCGACGGTGACGCTGACCGAACGACAGTACCAGTAATATGTCTTCCCCAAACAAGGCCTCTTTCATGATCTGTTCGATGGAATCCGGCGGGTCATCATAGGACGTATCCGCCAGTACCGCACAGGAACGGCTGATCTCCTCATCACAATAGACCATGGACCAGGGGGATGAAAAACTGTCGGGGAGGCGCCCGCATCCCCAGAGCCAGAGCGAATTAATCTCCAGTTCGCCCCTTTGCCTGCGTATCTCGTTTAGCGGACTGGCATGAAGACACATCTGCAACTCATTCATTAACTTCGCCCAGTGATTTCTTTCCGGACCGGTCGGCAAATAAGGATGTATATCACGGCCAGTGACCTCATGGATTGGCGTGGTTGCAAGTTGCGGCAACTCATTCATCCGGAGATACCAGCGGTTGGTGACAGGCGCCTCCAGTACCATTCCGTAATCCGCCAGCAGGTTACGAACATCACTGGCAAGCACCAGGGCATCATGCTGGTCCAGCTCAAACATGGTCTGGTCCAGCAGGATCAGCTGGTGCTGGTCGGCCAGAAGATGGACCGGATCAGCCCGCATCCATACACCTTCGGACTCAAAATCGTCATCCAGCTGATGGGTGATGGCCGCAATGGGAAGGTCGCCCGCATCCTCATGTTGCAGTTCAAAAAGGCCGGCCAGCAAATCTACAAATTGAAAGTAATTGTGTTTCTTGCGACTGGCAATGGCCAGCAATCTTTCCAGTGCGGGGATGGCGGGAATATCCTGTTTAGACAGGTTAGCGGAGGGGAACAGCAGACCGGGAATAAACAGGCAGAGATTAGCCATAACGGTTCACTGCTGTGCCCCCGGAATATTTAACAAGCTGTTCACCCCAGGTTATCGTGGATGGCCTTCTTTACCTGATCAAGTTTTGCCTCTACCTTGACGACCGGCGCCGTACTCTGGGCGATCGCAGTATCCGGGTCTTTCAAGCCGTGGCCGGTGAGCGTACAAACCACGGTGCTGCTTGCCTCAATTTTGCCTGATTTAATATCACGCATCGCGCCGGCAAGCGACGTGGCCGATGCAGGTTCACAAAATACCCCTTCCCTTTCCGCCAGCAGTTTTTGAGCCTCCAAGATCTCATCATCCGTACATTCATCAAACCAGCCGCCGGATTCCTTGTTGACGATCCAGGCCTGGTCCCAGGACTGGGGATGACCAATACGAATGGCGGTGGCAACTGTTTCCGGATTGTCCACCATCTTGCCGCGCATGAAAGGCGCCGAGCCGCTGGCTTGGTAGCCTACCATCTTGGGGCGCTGGCCGGTAATGGCACCGGCAAAACGGCAATGTCCCTGGCACAGGGTGCAGGCGGCGGTGACGCTCTCGGCCTCGCCACAGGCATATTCGCTGTAGCCGATCCAGTGGGCAGTAATATTTCCGGCATTCCCGACCGGCAGGCAATGGTAATCAGGGGCCCTGCCAAGTTCCTCCACGATCTCGAATGCGGCGGTCTTTTGTCCTTGCAGACGGAAGGGATTGATCGAGTTGACGATAGTAACCGGTGACTCCACTGCCACTTCCTTGACTAGGCGCATGCCGTCATCAAAGTTGCCCATAATCTGTACTATCACGGCACCCTCCATCATGGCTTGTGCCAACTTGCCCTGGGCGATCTTGCCGTCCGGTATGAGGACGAAGGCGGTAATGCCGGCGCGCGCCGCATAGGCCGCTGCCGATGCTGAAGTATTGCCGGTCGAGGCACAGATAATCGCCTTCGAACCCTCTTCCACAGCCTTGGTCACCGCCATGGTCATGCCCCTATCCTTGAAGGAGCCAGTCGGGTTCAGACCTTCATACTTCACATAGATATCCACGTTCTTGCCGAGCATGGATGGAATATTATGCAGTCGGATCAACGGAGTATTGCCCTCACCCAGACTGATAATCCGCGTATCATCGTGCACCGGCAGGCGGTCACGGTAACGCTCGATTAGACCTGTATAACGTTGTCTAAATGACATGATTATTACTTTTTGCTTTTCCGTTTGAAATTTTATTTTTCATTTCACTGCCTACGCCAGGGGATCCATGCGGATCCGCATGACGGTACCGTTGATATGCTCCAGCGCCTCCAGTTGTTTGATGGCCTGGTTCATGTTCTTCTCCTTGACTGCCTGAGTCAGGATGATAACAGGGACAAACTTAGCACCCTCCACCGGCTCCCGTTGCAGGATCGCTTCGATGCTGATCCCCAGTTCCCCTAATATACGGGTGACATCGGCCAGTACTCCGGGCCGGTCCACGGCCTGCATGCGCAGATAATAGGCCGTCGAGATCTCTTCCATGGGCAGGATCTCTTCTGATGAAAGGGCGTCGGATTGAAAGGCCAGGTGTGGGACCCGGTTACCGGGATCTGTCGTAAAGGCCCGGACAATATCCACCAGGTCAGCGACGACTGCCGAGGCCGTCGGGTCTGCCCCGGCACCTGCGCCATAATAGATAGTAGGCCCTACGGCATCGCCGACCACCAGCACGGCATTCCGGACGCCATCGACATTGGCGATCAGCCGCCGCTCAGGAATCAGGGTCGGGTGGACTCTCAGTTCCACGCCCTCGGGCATACGCCTGGCTATACCAAGGTGTTTGATGCGATAACCGAAACGCTCGGCAAAGCCAATATCTTCTATGGTGATATCTGTGATCCCTTCGATATAGACTTTGTCAAACTGCAAGGGAATACCAAAGGCAATCGCCGCGAGTATGGTCAGCTTGTGAGCCGCATCGATTCCTTCCACATCAATAGCAGGGTTTGCCTCAGCGTATCCCAATGCCTGTGCCTCGGCCAAGACATCGTCAAAACTCCGGGCCTGTTCCCGCATAGCGGTCAAAATGAAATTGGTAGTCCCGTTAATGATCCCGGCGACCGAGGAAATGGTATTGCCGGCTAAGCCCTCGCGGATGGCCTTGATGATGGGGATACCACCTGCCACCGCTGCCTCGAAGGCAACAATTACACCTTCACGAGTCGCGGCCTCGAAGATCTCGTTCCCGTGAATGGCGATCAGCGCCTTGTTGGCGGTTACCACGTGCTTGCCGTTTCGAATGGCCTGCAGGACCAGTTCACGGGCAGGCTCTGTGCCACCAATAAGTTCGGCGACAATTTCGACATCCGGATGGTTGACCACGGCAAACGGGTCAGTGAGTATTTCGATCCCGTCTAGGGGGAATTGCCGCGGCTTGTCCAGATCACGGGCGCTGGCGTGCGTGACGATGATGCCCCTCCCTGCACGGCGCGCTATCTCTTCGGCATTACGCTTCAACACACTTATAGTGCCGCCGCCCACCGTGCCCAGTCCCAATAATCCTACCTTTACCGGTTGCATAGCTATCGTTCTCTTGATGAACTCTGTGTGTCGTCTAATCCGCTACCGTGGAACTCAGGGCTTCTTCACGCAACATTGCCCGTATCCCCCGGATTGCCTGACGGGTGCGGTGTTCGTTTTCAATCAGGGCAAAGCGTACGAATTGATCGCCGTATTCACCGAAACCGATGCCGGGGGACACGGCCACCTTGGCCTCGATCAAGACCTTTTTGGAGAACTCCAGCGAACCCATCTGCCGGTATTGCTCGGGGATGGGTGCCCAGACAAACATGGTGCCTTTGGGTTTTTCCACCGACCAGCCCACTGCATTAAGCCCGTCACAAAGTACATCCCGGCGGCTTCTATACATGTCCCGAGTATCCAAGACGCACTGCTGGTCCCCCTCCAGCGCTGTTATCGCGGCCACCTGGATCGGGGTGTAAAGACCATAATCCAAATAGGACTTCAGCCGCGCCAGGGCATTTACCAGAACCGGATTTCCCACCATAAAGCCAACACGCCAGCCCGGCATGTTATAACTCTTCGACAGGGTAAAGAATTCCACTGCGATATCCTTGGCGCCGGGCACCTGCAGGATGGACGGGGCCTTGTAGCCATCAAAGACGATATCGGCATAGGCCAGGTCCTGTATCACCCAGATTCCATGCTCCCTGGCAATATCGATTACCTTTTCAAAAAAGGACAGTTCGACGCATTCGGTGGTCGGATTACTGGGAAAATTTAAAAGCAGCAATTTCGGTTTCGGCCAGCTATCGCGTATCGCCTTTTCCAGTTCGGCAAAGAAATCATAACCCGGGCCAATCGGGACATGGCGGACATCGGCGCCGGCGATGACGAAACCGAAGGGATGGATAGGATATGACGGATTTGGCACAAGGACGGCATCGCCCTTGTCAACGATCGCCATGGCCAGGTGGGCCAGGCCTTCCTTGGAACCCAGTGTGACAATGGCCTCGGTTTCGGGGTCAAGACCTACCTCATAACGTTGCTTGTACCAGTTGCAGATAGCCCTGCGTAGGCGTGGGATGCCGCGTGACCAAGAATAACGATGGGTATCCTGGCGGTTGGCGACTTCGGTCAGCTTGTCGACGATATGTTGCGGGGTCGGCTGGTCCGGATTGCCCATGCCAAAATCGATGATGTCTTCGCCACGGTGGCGTGCGGCCATCTTCAGCTCATTTACGATGCTGAATACGTAGGGCGGCAAGCGGTTAATTCTTGGAAAATCCTCGTTCAAGTTAATCTGATCCATCGGTTAAAAAGCGCATGAGTATACGGTATAGATTGAATTCCGTCATGGCCCTGTCTGTTATTTTCTTGCTCACGTATACTGTTGATTATGACAAGAATTGCCGCCCTGCAAATGGTCTCCACCGACAATGTCGATGAAAATCTTGATGCCGCGGCCCGGCTTATCCATGATGCAGTCAAGGACAAGGCCGAATTTCTGCTCTTGCCGGAAAACTTCCCCCTCATGGGCCATGATGAATGTGACAAGCTATCCATTATAGAGCCCTATGGAAAGGGACCCATCCAGGATTTCCTCAGCCGTCAGGCCCTTGACCATGGCATCTGGTTAATGGGCGGGACCATTCCGCTAGAAGCCCGTCGTCCGGACCGGGTCCGGGCAGCCAGCCTGTTGTACAATCCACAAGGTGAATGTATCGCACGCTATGACAAGATTCACCTGTTTGATGTCTCGGTTCACGGTGAACTGGATGAAACCTATAATGAATCCGGCACTATTGAGGCAGGAGATGAGATGGTCGTAGCCCAGGCGCCCTTCGCCAATATTGGCATGTCAGTCTGTTACGACCTCCGCTTTCCAGAATTGTATCGTAATATGCACCTGCGTGACGTCAACCTAATCACCGTCCCCTCGGCATTCACCGCGACAACGGGGAAGGTGCATTGGGAGACACTATTACGTGCGCGCGCCGTGGAGAACCTATGTTACGTTGTAGCTTCCAACCAAGGAGGTGTCCATGTGAATGGTCGCGAGACCTGGGGTCACAGCATGATTATCAACCCCTGGGGTGATATCCTAGCCCGTGTTGGCATGGGAGAAGGCATCGCCTGCGCCGATATCAACCTGAAACAGCAACAATCTTTAAGGGAACGGTTTCCCGCACTCACTCATCGTAAGTTGCATTGCCATAAATAATGAGTCAATCACTGGACATCGCTAAGAAGCAATTACTGGACAACAGCGGTCTACAGGTCAATGACATCCAGAAGACCCTCGACCAGTTGATGGCCCATGATATTGATGTTGCCGATCTCTATTTTGAATCTACGCGATCGGAATCCTGGGTACTGGAAGATGGCATCGTCAAGGAAGGCTCGCACAGTATCGATCAGGGCGTGGGGGTGCGTGCTATCAGTGGTGAGAAGACCGGCTTTGCCTACTCGGACGAAATCCTATTGCCCGCGCTCAGTAACGCCGCCAGGGCAGCCAGGGCGATTGCTCGAAGCGGCGGAGAAGGGAAATTGCAGGCCTGGCAGAGCCAGCACCCCGCGGCACGCTATGCCCCTCTGGATCCCCTGGCATCACTCGTCGCAGAGGATAAGGTCGAGTTACTAAAACGCATTGATGCAGAGGCCAGGACCCGCGACCCCCGGGTAAAACAGGTCATGGTCGGACTGGGCGGCCTGCATACCACCATGCTGGTCGCCGGCAGCGACGGGACCCTGGCCGCAGATATCAGGCCACTGATACGCCTTAACATCAATGTGATCGTGGAGGAAAACGGCCGCATCGAAAAGGGTGGCGCCGGCGGTGGCGGCCGCTTCGGTTATGAATATTTTCTCAGGGATGGGCTGGTATCTTCATATATTGATGATGCCGTTGAACAGGCCCTGACTAATCTTGAGGCCGTCAATGCCCCGGCCGGAAGCATGACGGTAGTGCTGGGGCCGGGCTGGCCGGGGATCCTCTTGCATGAGGCCATCGGCCATGGCTTGGAAGGTGATTTCAACCGAAAAAAAACCTCTGCCTTTTCAGGCCGTATCGGCCAGCGCGTCGCCAGTCCCGAAGTCACTGTGGTCGACGATGGTACCATTCCTGACCGGCGCGGCTCGCTCAACGTGGATGATGAGGGCACTCCCACCCAGTGCACGACATTGATCGAACGCGGTGTTTTACGTGCCTACATGCAGGACAAGCACAATGCCCGCCTGATGGGGATGCAGGCCACAGGCAATGGCCGACGTGAATCATATGCCCACCTTCCCATGCCCCGCATGACCAATACCTATATGCTGGGTGGTGAACACGACCCGCGGGAGATTATCGCGTCGGTTAAAAAAGGGATCTATGCCCGGCAATTTGGCGGCGGGCAGGTCGATATCACCAACGGCAAGTTTGTCTTCAGCGCAAACCAAGCCTACCTCATAGAGGACGGCAGGATCACCCGCCCCATCAAGGGCGCTACCCTGATTGGCAACGGCCCCGACGTCCTGACCCGTGTCTCCATGGTTGGGAATGACATGCAGCTCGATTCCGGCATTGGCACCTGCGGAAAGGACGGGCAATCGGTTCCCGTTGGTGTTGGTCAACCGACCATCCGGATCGATCAATTGACAGTAGGTGGCACCTCCGCCTGAGTCCCCTGTATCTAGCCAGGCACGCTGTTAGCTGGAACTTGTCTGCCCTGCCCGCGCGGGTAATGCCCTTTCCAGCAGTCCCACCGTTACATAAGCCAGAATCGCCCCTGCCAATGCCAGCAGGTAGGGTGTGGCGACATCAGAATAATACTCCGCCACAAACCAGATGAATGAACCGGCAATCAAGGCGGCATAGGCACTGTATTGGTCACCGAATTTGCAGAACAGTCCTATCGTCCCGACCACGAAGACACCGGCCGTGCCGAACGCCACCGCCGTCTCGATTAATTCATACACGCCACCGGCGTGAACGGCAAGATACCAGGCCAGAACTCCCAGGATGACGACCGCAGTCCGTGCGATGCGGACCTTCTGCCGCTCGCTGACAGACCCTTTCAGCGGGACAACGATGTTATGGGATAACAACGAGGCGGCAGCCAACAGCGCGGAATCCACCGTTGATAGGATGGCCGATACCAGGGCGCCAGCAAACAGGATATAAGGCAAGGTGGCCAGGTGCTGGCTGGCCAGTGCCGGGATGATCTGTTCCGGCTCTTCAAGTCCTGCGATCAATCCCGGACCGATCAGACCGAGAAATACGGGGAGAAAACCGAAGACCAGGTAAAGCAAGCCACCGAGGACGGATGCCGAACGCGCCGTCCCGGCTGAATTAGTGGCGAGGATGCGCGAGATCACCTCTGCCGCCAGCGTCGCACCGCAAATTGGCAAAGCCCATTGTTCCACGACCTCCCAGAAACCCATACCCTGGGCGGACAGGAACTGCATGCGTTCGGGCGGCACTGATTCAATCAGCGTGACCAGACCATGGGCGTTAATCACGGCAAAAAACAGGACCAGCAGACCGGCGATGAGTGCGATGCCCTGGATCAGGTCGGTGATAGCCGTTGCCCGCATGCCCCCCGCCATAGTGTAAAGAGTGATTAGCGTTGCTGCCCCCATAATGGCCAGTTCGACGTCTATATCCGACACCACACTGATGATGTGGCCAAATGCCCTGACCTGGGCCGCAGCCCAGAAGATGGAAGACGGAACGACCAGCAGGACAAACAGCTTCTCGACACCGGAGGAATAACGCTGCCGGAAAAAATCACCGAAGGTCGTATATTGCCGGCGCCAAAGGGGAATAGCATAGACCAGGCCCAGGATGATCAGACAAAAAGCATAGCCAAAAGGGTCGCCCGTTGCCCCGGAAAAACCGTCGCTGTAGATCAGCCCCGCTGCCCCGATCACTGACTCTGCACCATACCAAGTGGCAAATACCGTAAAGGTCCCCAGGATGGGTCCCAGGCTGCGGCCCGCAAGCAGGTAGTCCTTCTCGTCACCAGCCCTGCGGCTGGCCAGCAGGCCAATAATAAATTGCAGGAGGATATAGACGCTTATCCCTATCAGTATGGTATTCATTACATATAATTCCGCCCTGAAAAAATCCCGCAGTTTAGTGGATCAGGGGAAATAGCGGAATATCAAAGCTGTTTAATAATCTGGAATTGGTCTAAACGGAGAACCGGGAAAATAATTTAAAACAGTCATTAAATTATGGTTATTATTGATGACCAAAAATATAAGATCGCTTGGGAGCGGGGTACTCAACAAGTGGCATCATCACATTCAATAGAATCTGTACAACTTCGCGAAAATACACTTGTGCCGCCACAGGCAATCAGTGGCGCAATTACCGATCGTCATTACGAAAAACTTCTCACCCTGGGTGTCAGCATTGCCCTACTTTTACATGCTGCCTTCATACCCCTGTTTTTTATTCTTGAAATCCTTGTACTGGGCCTGGCCAATATCGGCAGCGCCCTGCTCTATGCCATCGCCCTGTCACTGCTGAAGCGTGAAGAATACTGGCTGGCAATCCTGATCTGCTGGGTGGAGTTGATCGGGTATACCGCGCTTGCCGTCAAGACTCTGGGCTGGCAAAGCGGTTTTCATTATTACATGCTGTTGTTTATCCCCCTTATCTTTGCCAGCGCGACCAATCGCTTCAGTGTGGTCGCGATTAAGGCGATCCTGATATGCCTTGTCTATCTGATAATCGACGTCTGGTTCAGGACCGGAACACCGAATGTGATCCTGGATGAGGCAATGCTGTCCTATATACGTTATGGAAATATACTCATCGTATTCATGTTCCTGGGTTATGTGATCTATAGCTATATCCAGGTTGTCTATGCAGCGGAGAGTCAGCTTGTACGCTATGCCATTACCGATCCTCTGACCGGGCTCTATAACCGCCGCTACATCTATCAGCTTGGCCGCTACCAAGAAAGATTACATAAGCGGGAGGGTCATCCCTTCTCCATAATTCTCGCGGATATCGACGGATTCAAATCGATCAATGATTCTTATGGTCATGAGGCCGGCGACAGCGTATTGATCACCCTGAGTCATAAACTCTGCAATGGCCTGCGCGAACAGGACAGTGTTGCGCGCTGGGGCGGAGAGGAATACCTGATCCTGTTGCCGAATACAAGACAACCCGAAGCCGTGATGGTGGCGGGAAGGATCGGCAAACTCGTTTCCTCGGAATCACAACGTATCGGTAACAGCGACATACAACTGACCATGACCTTTGGAGTCAGCGAATTTGACCCTGATGAAGGCATAGATGACTGTATCGCCCGGGCCGACCAGGCCATGTTGAGCGGCAAGAAGTCAGGTAAAAACAGGATCGTCAGCTCGTAATATCAATCTCGCAGATAGATCCAGGTGATAACCAGACCCAAAAGGGCTGCAAGTGCAGCGCCTTCAAAACAGGCCAGTGCACCTGCCCTGTCCCAGGCATAGCCGCTAATCAGACTGCCAATTGCCATCCCTGCACCAAAGCTTGAACTGCTATAGAGTGCCTGGCCACGTCCCTGTAAACGGCCACGAAAATACCTGTGTACATACTGTATCGCAACCGCATGGTACATGCCGAAACTGGCGGCATGTAAAGTCTGGGCAATGATCATGACCACAACGTAATCCACAAACAGGCCCGTTAACAGCCAGCGCACGGCAGCCAGTATTAGACTCAGTAACAACAGGGTCCTGAGACTGAAACGGGACATCAATTTATGCATGAACATAAACAGGATAACCTCGGCAATCACTCCCAGTGCCCACATCTGTCCGATAAAGGTGCTGGTGTAGCCGTTATCCTCCAAATAAATGGAATAAAACGTATAGTAGGTCCCGTGACTGGCCAGCATCAGGAAACAGACCATGAACAGTGCGATGACTTTTGGCCTGAAAAGGATCACTGAGATGCTCTCATGCACCTCTTCATGCTGAGCGATCTTCTTCTCGGGTATTGTCAGACTCATCATCCAGACGATGACAATGGAGAAGAGTACAATGTGGGGGACATAAGCAATAGCTATGGTCTCAAACAGGATGCCCAGTAACCAGACGGCGATGATAAAGCCGATGGATCCCCAGACCCTTATCCCGGTATAGGCATGGGTCGATTCGCCTAGATGTGCCAGTGTGGCTGCCTCGATCTGTGGTAACGAGGCACTCCAGAACAACGAAAAGACAAGCAAGACGATAAACAGGCCCCAGAAACTGTCGACAAACAGGATTGCCGCGAAACTGATGGCAGAAAACAGTGATGCAAGCTGGATTACATGCATGCGCCTTCCGGTATGGTCTACCAGCCAGCCCCAGAAAAAGCTGATAAAGACCTTCGAAAAGACCATAAGGGAAGACAATATCCCGATCTGCTTCGCATCCATGCCAATAGATTTGAGATACAGCGACCAGTAAGGCAGCAGGATGCCCACAGTAACAAAGAAGAGAAAATAAAAACCGGACAAACGCCAGTAGGGGACGCCTTGCGGGCGACTAGTTACATTCATTCTTTACCGGGTACTTAAAACAGGTCAGGTGATTCGCTGTAATGTCTGGTTCTGTACGCGCTTTCCTGGCAATCTCAGGTGCCTGGCTTAACGGACGCCGGCACTACCGGTGTTTCCGACCTCACATCGGCATTCTGACCCCGATGCCGCAGGAAATGATCCATCAGGACCAGCGCCAGCATGGCCTCGGCAATGGGAGTGGCGCGGATCCCGACACAGGGATCATGGCGGCCAGTTGTAACGACTTCTTCCGGCTCGCCCTTCAGATTGATCGTCTTGCCTGGCAGACGGATACTGGACGTTGGTTTAAGCGCCAGGCTTACCAGAATATCCTGGCCGGATGAAATGCCGCCGAGAATACCGCCAGCCTGGTTCCCCAGAAAACCGTCCTGCGTTATCTCATCACGATGGACAGTCCCCTTTTGTTCAACCGAGCTGAAACCTGCACCGATCTCGACACCCTTCACGGCATTGATACTCATCATGGCCTTGGCAATATCCGCATCCAGCCTGTCGAATACCGGTTCACCAAGGCCCGGCGGAACATTTTCTGCAATCACGTTGATACGGGCGCCGACGGAATCGCCCTCCTTGCGCAAGGCGTCCATGTAGGATTCAAGCTCGGCCACGCGCGAGGCATCGCCACAGAAAAACAGATTGTTTTCCACTTCATCCCAGTTCTTCATTTCAATCACATGCGGACCCAGCTGGGCCAGGTAACCCCGGATGATGATACCGCACCTTTCAAGCAGGTATTTTTTCGCTATGCCACCGGCCGCGACGCGCATGCAGGTCTCGCGGGCGGACGCCCTGCCACCGCCACGGTAATCACGGATTCCGTACTTCTGCTGGTATGTATAATCCGCATGGCCAGGCCGGAACATATCCTTAATCTTGAAATAGTCCTTGGACTTCTGGTCCTCGTTTTCAATAAGAAGTCCGATTGGTGTGCCAGTTGTGATCCCTTCGAACACGCCAGAGAGGATACGTACCGTGTCGGATTCCTTGCGTTGGGTAACGTGACGCGATTTTCCCGGGCGGCGCCGATCCAGATCATGTTGCAAATCGGCTTCCGTCAGGGCAAGTCCTGGGGGACAGCCATCGACAATACAAGCATAAGCCGACCCGTGGCTTTCGCCACAGGTTGTGACTGAAAATAATTTTCCAAAAGTATTACCGGACATGGTCGACTATTGTAACGATAAATCAGGCACACGTCGCCGTCTGCTATTCTGACTCTGATCGCAGTTAATGATTTGTCTTTCCCGGCCTGATGATATATCTGCCCATCATTCCTGCCTTGATGTGATCATCCACATGACAATGAAACATCCACTCCCCTGGATTATCCGCGATCATGGTAACGGTCTTCATACTGGCGGGCATAAGTTCTATCACATCCGTCCTTTGACCTGACGACAGGACTGTATTGCCATGCCAATGGGCTGAATGCAGATCAACCTCGGTCCCCAGGGCAACCACATACCAGCGGACCTTTTCGCCCTGGTTGATAACCAGGCCGGGAAGATTATCGTAAACATAACCATTCATACTGTGCATCAGATTACTTTCGATAAAGTCTTCATCATCCATTTCCGCTTCCGGTGCGAAGGCCGCCATGTTTTCCCGCAGGTAAAGGCTGGCGTTCTCATCAAAAATCTTGAACAGCGTGACGAACTCCCGGTCAACATCCTTGGGCCGGCCATCGGGCCAAGCCCTGTCTTTCCTCGAGATAATCAGGGTTCCGATGAGTCCGGCATTGGTATCGGCAGGCTCATCGGTATGAGAATGATATAACCAGACGATGGAATCCGGATCATCCGGTCCCGGCCCGGCACTTTCCGGTACGTCCCAGGTATAGGTATATGTCTCTCCTGGCCTGACTCCGTCATCCAGCTTGTCCTTGCCGCTGGTGCCGTCGTTGTAAGGGGAGCCCTCTGATGCCTTGTCGTAAGAGAGACCGTGAGGATGCATGGTCAGTGTTTTGTCCACAGTATTATTTTTAAAAATAACCTTAATCGTGTCACCCACGCTCGCACGGATCACTGGGCCCAGTATACCCAGGTGTTCCCATTCCTGTGGCCTGGTCTTGTAACTGGAAAAACTCGCATCGGTATATTCCCGGTAGAGGGCCTTTTTGTATCGGTGACCGATACGGTCCCTGCCATTACCGCCAACAAAGATACGTTCGCTGTTGTTGAAGGGCCTGCCCATCATCGGGTTATCGGGATAGGAAGGTGCGAAATCCCAGAGGGTATCTTCAGCAGCAATATAATAATGACGTACCGTCCCCTGGGCGGCACTACTCACGCATGTCCACGACAGGGCTACCAGGAAAATGCAGATGCCAGCCAAAAAGGCGCTTGGCCTGTTAAATGGTTTGCTTGAGCGTAAAATCATACCCGTATATTTTTTAGTGGTGGTTAAGTTACTGAAACAGTTGACGTAGTGTAACGATTAAAACAGCCTTTGTCCGGGGCACTTTTTAGGACTGAAAACGTCTAAAATTAATTGAGAACCGCTGAAACAGAACCTTATTAAAAAAATGAGACTGTCAGGAAAACAGATCATTCCCCTCCTTTTGCTGCTGTTTCTCGCCATGCCGTTACAGGCACGTGCCCCTGAGACAGAACTTGTCAGGATCGACGGGATTAAACAGCCCATGAGCGATTATATCGGACAGGGTCAATGGGTGATTGTGAATGTCTGGAGCCCCTCATGCAGTTTCTGTGTCCAGGAACTTCCCCACGTCAAAACATTCCGCAAACAAAACCCGGATATCCCGGTAATCGGTGTCACGGTAGATTATCCCAGCTTCGAATACGGCAAGCTTAACGTAATAGAAAATTTCCTGAGACGCTATCCGCTGGATTATCCATTATTTCTGGCTGATATAGATTCTGCTTCTGATGTCATCGGCAACCGGTTGGTAGGTATTCCCCTGATAGCCATCTTTCATCCGAATGGTGAGGTCGTAGCCCGCTGGCCCGGCAACATCGATGTCAGGGAGATCGAGGAATTCATTGCCAACTATGATGACTACCTGCATGGCGATGATTTGTTTGGCGGCTTTTAGGCAAGCCGTTACTTGTTTTTTTCCAACTCGTAGATATTGATAAATCCGTTCCGGTTGGGCATTTCAATTTTTGCCAAGTTACCCGCATCTATCACCTTGGTCTCTTCAATAATCCCGTTAAGGAACAAGAGGTAGGCCGTTACGGCATAGACTTCATTATTACTGAGTGTCCCCGGTGCCGTCATGGGCATGGAGCGACGGATCATGTCAAATAAGGTGGTAGCATACGGCCAGTAGCTGCCGATAGTCTTTTCCGGGTATTCACTAGCCAACCCCATCTTGGCACCGGCAAGCTGGTCTGCGCTGTCTCCCAGGCCCTGCGGACCATGGCAGGACACACAGGATTTTTCGTAAATAGCTTGTCCCTCTGTGGCTGTCCCCTTCCCCGGCGGCAGACCTTCACCATCTGGCATAATCCCGATATCCCACTGCGTGATCTCCGCCTCACCCGCCGGTTTTCCCAGTCCAGGACCGGCCGGTGTATCAGTTAAGGCCAGCCTAGTCCCAGCCAGTATCGATATCGATAGTACCAGGACTATCAGTCGTCGTTTCTTCATCATCATAAACATGGCTCACTGCACCGAGTTCATCCACCTGCCAGCTGACAATCGCATTGTAATGAAAAAAACCATGGCGGCCGCGCTCGGTAACCAGTTGCCTGCGTTCAGGTTGGACATAACCGGTCTCATCGGTTGCACGGCTTTTCAATATGGCGCGCTTTCCGTCCCACACCCAGGGGATCCGGAACCGGGTAAAGGCCTTGCTCAGCACCGGCTCCTGTAGTTCCGCATCTGCCCAACTCTTACCGCCATCGGCGGAGACCGCGACCTGTGTGATCCGGCCACGACCGGACCAGGCGAGTCCAGTAATCTGGTAAAGGCCGGGTTGTCTCAACAGCATATTGGCCGACGGTGATGTGATCAGGGACTTGGCCTCGATATCCAGGGTAAACATCCGGGCCTTGCCGTCCGGCAACAACTCAGTGTAACGTGAGGTCTCATTACGGGCCATGATTGGTACCTCGGTCAGTTTCAGGCGCCGCAACCATTTAACATTCATGACGCCTTCTAGGCCCGGCAGGATCAATCGCAGCGGATACCCATTCTCGGGCCGAATCCGTTCGCCGTTCTGGTACAAGGCCAGCATGCCCTCAGCCGTGGCCTTCTCCAGCGGGATACTGATATTCATGGCAAAGGCATCAGCACCTTCTGCAATTAGCCATTTTGCCTTATTTGTGGGCACGACTTCCTCAAGCAAGACAGTAAGCGGGATCCCGGTCCATTCGCTACAGGACACCAGACCGTGAAAATAACCGGCCTCCGATCGAATGGGCGCCTTGTTCCAGCCGGCGTTGCTGTTACCCCCGCACTCGACGAAACAGATCCGTGATGTCATGGGGTAGCGTAACAGGTCATCCACCTTGAAGAAGGAAGGGTTTTTGACCAGGCCGTGGATCAAGAGCCGGTGCTGTAGGGGGTTGATATGTGGTACGCCGTTGTGATGCCGTTCAAAATGCAGTCCATTCGGGGTAATGGTCCCTTCCAGAAGATGTAGCGGTGTCCAGGATACGCCGTTCCCCGGCACAGCACGGTTGGGTGATGGGAAACGGACGACATCGCTCTCATATTCGGAGGGACTGCCATAGGTTGAGAAACCTTCACCGGGCGTGTGCATCCAGGGCGGACTTGCAAGATCAATATCCGTTGCATCAATTGCCGCTGACTCCGACGCAGCTTTGCTCTCCTTTATCACGGGCGTAAGCATGGCCGCCGCGCCAAGGCCCAGGCCGGACTTCAGAAAGAGACGCCGGTCAAGCAGGCCATTACCAGCAACAGCATGTAGGGTAAGTTCAGTGCGTTTGTCCTGCCGATTACTCATTGATGAAACCAGCGTAACAACTCTTCCAGGTTAAACAGAAAAACTCCTTCACCGCCATGTTCAAAATCAAGCCAGAGGAATGGCACTTCCGGATAGGCATCTTCCAGAGCATACTGACTATTACCTACCTCGACAACCAATGTCCCTTCTGGGTTCAGATAACGTGTCGCGGCTTTCAATATCCGGCGAACATAGTCCAGTCCATCCGGCCCGGCGTACAGGCCCCGTTCAGGTTCGAAGCGGTACTCAGCAGGAAGTTCCGCTCTATCCCGCGCATCGACATAAGGCGGGTTGGCAATAATCAGATCATAGGTCTTGCCTGTAAGGGCGCTGAACAGGTCTGATTCAATCAGTGTGATCCGATCAGCCAGCTTATAGTGCTCAATATTTCTTGCCGCAACCTTGAGCGCCTCCGGTGAGATATCAACCGCATCAACATGTACATGGGGAAGAGCCAAGGCAGTGGCAATGGCGATACAACCGCTGCCGGTGCCGATATCAAGGACGGTCTTGATCCGCGCAGGATCACACCAGGGACGGAATTCCTCGGTGATAAGTTCCGCTATCGGGGATCGAGGAATTAATACATCTTGGTTCACGTAAAATGGCAGGCCGGCGAACCAGGCTTCACTCAGTATATAGGCCACCGGTCTCCTGGTTGTTATCCGTTCCCGGATCCGCGACAGGAGGCTCGCCTTTTGCTCATCACTTAACGGTTTATTCAGTTGCGCTTCATCGGCATCAAAATCGAAACCCAGTGTTCGTAAGATCAGGAAGGCGGCCTCATCCAGCGCATTGTCCGTGCCATGCCCGTACCAGAGCTCCGCTTCTTCAAACCGGTCGACTGCCCATTGGATAAATTCCCTGGGCGTGGAAAGCGTACTAATGGATGTGTTTATATCTGCAGTATCCAAAATCTGGCACTGCTAATTGGCGGCGGGGGGCGGTATATAACCCGGGATGCTTTCCAAGTCAATTTCATCGATCTGTTCCGGATCGAGATACTCTTCTGCATATTTAAGGTAGAGCTTTTCCCACATAAAGACATCAAACAAGTCCGCGTCAATATGATTGTCCACCTTCATCTGTCCCAGTATGGTCAATGCTTTTGACAGGGGCATGGCATCCTTATATGGCCGGTCTTTTGCGGTCAGTGCCTCAAAGACATCGGCAATGGCCAGCATCCGAGCCGGTACTGACATTTCTTCTTTCCGAAGTTTATTCGGGTAACCGGTGCCGTCCATCTTTTCATGATGACCTCCGGCAAATTCGGGTACACGGCGCAGGTGTTTTGGATAAGGCAGAGATTCCAGCATCTTAATTGTCACCGCGACATGGTTATTGATGATCTCACGCTCACGGTAACTCAGCGTTCCTCTGCCGATCTTCAGATTTTGTCTTTCTTCCTCTGTCAGGAACTTTTCGATCCCACCTTCCGGGGTCTGCCATTCATAATCACTTATTTCATCAACCCGCAGGATGGCTTCCTCTGTAATAGACTCGCCACCGATATTGCATTCCCTGAGGAACGTCTTGTCTTGCTCCAGCTTTTTCAGTTGTTTCTCCAGTGCATCATTTTCAAATGATGATTCACCCAGAGATTCGAGCCGCTTCTTTAATGATTCAATTACTGCATCCCGCTTCAGGACCTCAAACCGTGTATCGAGCAGCTCTATCCTGTCAAAGATTGTCTCGAGTTTGGTGCCCTTGTCGACAACATATTCGGGTGTCGTGATCTTGCCACAATCATGCAACCATGCCGCCACATCCAGTTCATAGATTTCCTCATCTGTCATATTGAAATCGGCGAGGGGGCCGTACTTGATCCTGCATGCCGCGTTAGCGATGAAATTGGTCAGCACCGGTACCCTGCGACAATGTCCGGCGGTGTAAGGGGATTTCTCATCTATCGCGTTGGCAATCAGTTTGATCAGGGCATCGAACAACGCCTTTTGTGCATCAATCAATGAACGGTTAGTAATGGTAACGGCTGCCTGTGAGGCCAGGGATTCAACCAATTGCTGGGACACATCGGAAAAAGCAATCACCTCCCCCGTCTCGGGGTCGCTCGCATTGATCAGTTGCAGTACGCCTATGATATTGTTTTCGTGATTTACCATGGGCACAGTAAGGAATGATTTGGAACGATAGCCGGTCTTTTTGTCAAAATTGCGCGTGCCTGAAAAATCAAACTTTGTCACTTCATAGGCGTCCGGTATGTTGATGGTCTTCCTTTCCAGGACTGCACAGGCAGCAACATTATGCAGGTTCGGCTTACCATCTTTCTGGTAAAGGGGGACAGGATAATAGGCCATCGGCTCGCCGGTTTTACCACCCATATGAATATCAAGGGAATCGGTATGCATGATCTCGAACCGGAGACGATCATCTTCGGTCCGGATATACAGGGTACCTCCGTCCGCATGAGTGATATCCTTGGCCCGTATCAGGATCATTTCGAGCAGGCGATCGTGGTCCTTCTCTGCAGACAAGGCGATACCGATGGCATTCAGCTTATCCAGGAGCTTCGGCAGGTCGTTCCGGGTAGTATCCATAACGCTCTAAGCTATTAGTTATACTGATATTTTAGTTGTTGCTCAGGATAATACTACCGAAACGCTGCTATATATAGCCTCACAAGAAGTGGACTTTTAGTTCAAGCGCAGGGACGAGCCTGCAACGGGCACCCGGGAGTGGCGATTATTCTGTCCCTAGATTACTCAGCCGCAGAAACATCCGGTTCAGGCGCTGGACAAATCCTGTCGGGTCCTCAAGCTGTCCGCCCTCGCTGAGTAATGCTTGTTCAAAGAGGATGTTAGACCAGTCTGAAAAACTGTCACCTTCCTCCATCTCAATGAGTTGTTTGATCACCGGATGATCCGGGTTAATTTCTAGGATCGGTATGCTACCCAGGACTTTCTGACCGGATGCCTTGAGGATCCGTTCAAGATTAAGCCCCATATCGTGCTGGTCGGCTACCAAGCAGGCCGGCGATGATGTCAGGCGACGGCTACTCCGGACTGCCTTGACCTTGTCGCCGAGGATAGTCTTGATCCGTTCAGCAAGATCGGCCAGTGATTCATCCGTTTCTTCCACTTTTTTAGATGAGGTCTCGTCATCCGGTTTTGCTTCCAGATCCAGTTCACCCCGGGTCACTGACTGCAATGGCTTACCATCAAATTCATTCAAATGGGTTGTCACCCATTCATCGATGGGGTCGGTCATCAGCAGGACTTCAATACCTTTCTTGCGAAAGACTTCAAGGTGCGGACTGTTTTTCGCCGTTGCAAAAGTATCGGCAGTTATATAGTAAATGGCCTTCTGGTCTGGTTGCATACGACTGACATAATCCTCCAGCGACACGGTCTGCTCCGGACCGTCTTCATGTGTGGAGGAAAATCGGTACAAGCGCGCCAGGTCCTCGCGTCGTTCCGGGTCATCAATGACCCCTTCCTTGAGGACGCGGCCGAATTCCTTCCAGAATTCCCGGTATTTTTCCGGCTCATCTTTCGCCATATCCTGCAGGAGATTGAGTACCTTCTTCGTACAGCCAGAACGGATCGAATCAATTATCCGGTTGTGTTGCAGGATCTCGCGAGAGACATTCAATGGCAAATCGTTGGAATCCACTATACCGCGGACAAAGCGCAGATAGGACGGAATGAGTTGTTCAGCATCATCCATTATAAATACGCGCTTGACATACAGCTTGATGCCATGACGTTGCTGACGGTCCCAAAGGTCAAAGGGTGCCCTGGAGGGGATAAATAACAGGCTGGTATATTCCAGTTTACCTTCGACCTTGTTATGCAAGGTGGCCATTGGCGGTTCGAAATCATGGGCCACGTGTTTATAAAATTCGTTGTATTCATCTTCCTTGATGTCCTTCTTGTTCAGTGTCCATAATGCAGTGGCCTTGTTAACCGTTTCTTCACCCTTTGCATCCTCGCCTTCCGCTGCCATTAGAATGGGCAGAGGGATGTGGTCTGAATAACGTCTGATGATACCGCGTAAGCGCAAGCCATCCAGAAATTCATCTTCCCCCTTGCGCAGGTAGAGCGTGATACGTGTTCCGCGTTTCGGCCGGTCAATAGTCTCAACCGTGTATTCACCCTTGCCCTCGGAAACCCAGCGCACGCCTTCGTGCCGCGGGGCACCGGCACGCCGGCTCTGCACCTCGACCTTGTCGGCGACGATAAATACAGAATAAAATCCGACGCCGAACTGGCCGATAAGCCGGGCGTCCTTGCTCTCGTCTCCCGTGAGTGACTTGAAAAATTCCTGGGTGCCTGATTTGGCAATCGTCCCCAGATTTTCTATTACTTCCTCGCGCGTCATGCCGATACCGTTATCAATGACACTTAGGGTATGCTGTTTCTTGTCATACTCGACCCGTATCCTCAGATCAGCGTCCTCTTCATAGAGGCTGTCATCTTTCAGCGCTTCGAAACGCAGCTTGTCCGCTGCATCCGAGGCATTGGAAATCAGTTCACGCAGGAATATCTCCCTGTTGCTATAAAGTGAATGGATCATCAGGTCCAACAACTGCTGGACTTCGGCCTGAAAACCCCGTGTTTCCTGTCTCGCCTCTACACTCATGGTAAAATTTTCCTCCGCAAAATTTTTTACAACCCTCTTACTTGGGGTCATGACAACAATTTTCAAGTCATTATTGTGCCGGGAATTCCCACCATAATGAAATTTCTTACTCTAGGCCTGCCATGATCAGGAACAAAGATCGCGCCGCCGGTAAAGCAAAAAACTGGTATCCTCCATGAAACTACACCAGTTTGCCTAGCACCTGCTGCCAACATGGTAAATGCAAGCGGTGCCATTGGCACAGTTTAAACACTATAAAGACTTGTGACATAGCTGGAGAGAGAATATATGGCCCTGAGAATTTTATTGATCCTTATAATCGGTCAACTGGTCACCGCCTGTGAAATGGCACCAATTAAGGACGAGAACGGCCTAGTCAAACTGCACGAGGTCCAGAAACGGGCCGACGAGGCCTACTGGAAAGAAGAGTGGGAGGCCGCGGAGCAGGACTATCAGTATCTCGCAAATGCCCTGCCCGACGATGCTGAGCCCCGGTTCCGCCTGGGTAATGTTTATGCCCGCACAGATCGGCTGGACGCCGCTGTCAAGGCATACCACGAGGCGCTCGCCATAGACAATACAAACAGCAAAATTTGGCATAACCTGGGGATCGTTCAGTTGCGCCAGGCCAGCAATACCTTCAGAGAGATGCTTGTTTACACTGACCCATCGGACCCGTTGAATTTACGCGCCCGGGACATGCTTGATACTATTACCCGTGCCATGGCTTCGCGATTTGGTGTTAACGTCACAGAGTAATATGGACTATGATCCACAGAGTGTCCTGAAACCAGTACCGAACCGATACCGGGGGAGACCGATTGACACCCACGAAGACTGACACGCCTGACTACAGCGCGCATACCCCAGTCATTCAACAATACCTGGGCTTCAAGGCCCAACACCCGGACAAACTGCTGTTCTTCCGCATGGGTGATTTCTATGAACTGTTTTTCGATGATGCACGCAAGGTCGCCCGTCTGCTTGATATCGCCCTGACCAGACGCGGCCAGTCTGCCGGCGAACCGATACCTATGGCCGGCGTGCCTTTCCACGCAGCCGAGAATTACTTGGCCCGCCTGATCCGCAAGGGGGAATCCGTCGTGATCTGTGAACAGATTGGTGACCCGCTTACCAGTAAGGGCCCGGTGGAACGCAGGATTGTACGGATTATAACTCCGGGCACCGTGACAGAAGACGGGATGCTGGAAGACAGGACGGATACTCTGCTGCTTGCTATCTGCCGGGAAGGAAAGCGCTTTGGTCTCGCATGCCTGAACATGAGTTGCGGCAAGCTCGTGTTAATGGAAGTTGATTCCCGGGAGTCCTTGTTGGGTGAACTGGATCGACTGGCACCTGCCGAGATCTTGGTTGCAGAGAGTACGGGACCCGAGGAGATACCGGGACCCATCTCCCGGATCACCCGCCGCCCTGAATCACAATTTGACCCGGAACAGTCCGACTGCTTGATCAAGAAACAATTCGGCGTTACTGACTTGTCCGGATTCGGTTGTGAAGACATGCTGCTCGCCATTCGGGCCACCGGCGCCCTGCTGAATTACACTCGGGAAACCCAATGCGACACCCTGCCGCATATCCAGGGGATTACGATTGAATCACAGGATGAATGCATCATTCTCGACAGCATAAGCCGTCGCAATCTGGAACTCGATATCAGCATCAATGGCAGGAAAGATCACTGCCTTCTGGAAGTCATCGACACCACCTCAACCGCCATGGGTGGCCGTCTGTTACGGCGCTGGCTACATCGCCCTTTGCGTGACCGTCAATTACTGCGCTTACGCCATGCCGCTGTTGAAACGCTGATCGAAAACCGCTTTTTCATCCAGTTTCATGAGCACCTGCGCACAATAGGAGATATTGAACGCATCCTGACCCGTGTGGCATTGAAATCAGCCCGCCCCAGGGACCTGCTCCAGCTGCGCAGCGCTCTGGAACGCCTGCCGGCACTCAAGTCACTACTGGGAACGGCCGATAGCCCTCTTCTGGAACAAATACATGCCGAACTTCATGAATTCCCGGATACCCTGGCACTGCTGGAAAAGGCGTTGCCAGAGACCGTCCCGGTCACAATTCGCGATGGCAATGTGATTGCAGCAGGCTATGATTCCGAGCTGGATGAACTGCGGCAGTTGAGTGACAATGCTGGGGCGTTCCTGCGGCAACTGGAAGATCGGGAACGACGTCGCACCGGGATAACAACCCTGAAGACCGGTTTCAACCGTGTCCACGGATACTACATCGAGATCAGCCGTGGACAAAGCGATCGGGCGCCTGCCGATTACACGCGGCGTCAGACCCTCAAGGCAACCGAACGTTTTATCACACCCGAGCTCAAAACATTTGAAGACAGGGTATTGAGCGCCCGCGAGAAGGCACTGGCGAGGGAAAAATATCTCTACGATCAACTGCTTGATCGCCTGTTCAGCGACCTAGTGCGGTTGCAGACCACGGTACAGCGCATTGCTGAACTTGATGTGCTGGTCAGTTTCGCCGAGCGCGCCATGACATTAGATCTATCGGCGCCGGAACTCTCGGACCGCAAGGTCCTGTCCATTACCGGGGGACGCCATCTGGTCGTCGAGCAACTCCAGCCGGGACCCTTCATCGCCAATGACCTGGAACTGAATGCCGGGCGCCATATGTTGATCGTCACCGGACCCAATATGGGCGGCAAATCCACATACATGCGGCAGACGGCGTTGATTGTCCTCATGGCTCATATCGGCAGTTTTGTCCCAGCAGAAGCTGCGGAGATCGGGCCTGTGGACCGGATTTTCACGCGCATCGGGGCGGCCGATGACTTGGCCGGCGGCAAATCCACCTTTATGGTTGAAATGATCGAGACGGCCAACATCCTGAATAACGCGACCGGTGAGAGCCTGGTGCTGATGGATGAGATCGGACGCGGCACAGGGACGATGGACGGTCTGGCACTGGCATGGGCGAGCGCGGAATATCTTGCCGCCCGCACTGAAACTATGACACTTTTCGCAACCCATTATTTCGAACTCACCAGCCTGCCTGACAAACTTGATAAGGTCGCCAATGTTCATCTTGATGCCGTTGAGCATGGTGATGCAATTATCTTTTTGCATGCGGTAAAGCCTGGGCCGGCAAATCGCAGTTATGGATTACAAGTGGCGCAACTCGCAGGGGTGCCCAGCACTGTACTCGAACGGGCGAGACAAATTTTACACTCCTTGGACAGCAAGCAGGTGGAAACAAAGGCCGCAGAAAATGAAGACCTGTTCCGATCGGCAGTACAGCAACTCCTGGAAAGGCTCAATGCAACCAACCCTGACGAGCTTAGCCCCAGACAGGCACTGGAATTAATCTATGCCCTGAAGGCCGACCTCGACGACTAGACCATTAACCCTATTACTTGATCATTGAGATCCAAGACGCGTAAATATAAGACGCCAAATTTATTCTTTTTCATCTCCAGCGAAAACGGTATTATGAGCCCCGGTTTTTTCCATAAAAATAACAGGTGATCATAGATGCCATTTGTAGTGACCCAGAGCTGTATCAAGTGCAAATACACCGATTGCGTAGAGGTTTGCCCCGTGGACTGCTTTCACGAGGGCCCGAATATGCTTGTCATTGATCCCGATGAATGTATCGACTGCACTCTGTGTGAGCCGGAATGCCCGGTGAACGCAATTATGTCTGAGGATGACGTCCCTGCAGATATGCAGGAATTTATTGAATTGAATGCTGAGCTTTCCAAGGAATGGCCGGTCATTAATGAGATGAAAGACCCTCCTGAAGATGCAGATGAGTGGAAAGATAAAAAGGACAAGCTTCAATACCTTGAACGGTAAATAACACTGATAAACTACTCCTGAACCAGCAAAAGCCGGTAAGCCATTAAAGCTACCGGCTTTTTATTTTAACCGGCAGCCTTCAGGAAAGGGACTATCATGCCAACTTGCCTGATAGTTATCGCTTTTTAAACGATCTGTTGCTAGACTTTTTCCAGTAAAATCAGGTGAATAAGACTGCTTTCTACAATTGGCCAAAACACCGGGGCCTCTATCCCGGAGAGTATATATGGCCTATGCCTGGTGCAATCCTGCAACCCAGGGTGAATTAATAAGTTATTGAATATTAAGTGATTATGCATAATACGCCATGACTTTCGGGGTTGAGATAGCGAGTGCCTCTCATATCGGGAAAAAGCGTCCCCATAACGAGGACAGCATCCTGACGGACAAGGAGATCCGCCTGTTTGTCCTAGCGGATGGCATGGGGGGCTACAAGGCCGGCGAGGTTGCCAGCGCCATTGCCGTCACTACCATCTATCAGGTTATCAATGATGAACGGCCGCAAGGTCCTACTGACAAGACAGTAGGAGACGAAACCGAATTGATAAGGAGGGCAATTAATCAAGCTAATTCAAATATTTATAATATGGCTAAAACTAACCGCGATTGTCGCGGCATGGGCACGACGGTGGTTATGGGGTGGATCTGTAATGACAGGATGGTTATCGGTAACGTGGGTGATTCCCGAGTCTACCGCCTAAGGGCAAAAAAACTGGAGCAGATTACCAAGGACCATTCCCTGATCCAGGAATTGATCGATCGAGGCATGTATACGGCGGAAGAGGCCAATGCCAAGATGCCAAAGAATCTGGTAACCCGTGCATTGGGACTAGATACCAACGTTGATGTGGATGTATATGAAGATCTAGTGCTGCCGAAAGATATCTATCTGCTGTGCTCAGACGGATTAAATGATATGGTAAATGATGAAGAAATTCACTTAACCCTAGGTAAATATAGTGCTAATCTTGCACAGGCAGCTGACAAGCTGGTGCAACTCGCTAACCATCACGGCGGCAAGGACAATATCTCCGTGGTGTTGATTAGGATCAAAAATAACAATGGATCCGCTGATCAGGGTGGGGTTTTGAAAAGGGTATTTAACAGATTTTCTTGATGTAAGGGGTCAATAAAGACAATGGCAAAACTAGTTCTGACCATGAACGGTGCCGTTCAAGGCGAATACGAACTGAATCAGGAACGGATGAGTATAGGCCGCAAGGCTGAGAATGATATCCAGATCGATAATCTCGCTGTCAGCGGCAAACATGCCCTGATTATTACCATTCTGGACGATTCTTTCCTCGAGGACCTTGGCAGTACCAATGGCACCTATGTTAATGGAAAACTGGTTAAGAAACACGCCCTTAAAGACGGTGATGTGATTGCCATTGGCAAGCACGAACTGAAATATATCAATGAAAATGCCACATCGAATGATGATGAGTTTGAAAAGACCATGATCATTAAGCCGGGATCGGCAAGCGCCGCCGTTGCCGCTGCGCAGGCTGCGGAAAAGGCCGGCGCCAAGGCGGAACAGGTCCCCCTCGCATCGACCAACGTGCCGAGCGGCATGCCGCTCGCAAGATTGACCGTGCTCAACGGTCCCATAGCCGGCAAGGAACTGGAATTAACCAAGGCCCTTGTTACCCTTGGGAAACCCGGCACCCAGGTTGCTGTTATTTCGCGCAGGCCCCAGGGGTATTTCCTGACACACATTGAAAGTGATGGTGATGGTAAACGCTATCCAGTCGTTAATGGTGAACCGATCGGCCCCAAGGCCTACCAACTCAAGAATTCTGACATGATTGAGCTTGCTGGTATCAAGATGGAATTTACCACCAGCTAGGAAGGCGTCAGCTACTTTTTTTCCCTGTCACTACAACAGCCCCTTGATCTTCTCCAGATAGTCCGTCTCATCAGGCAGAGTGTTGTTTCGTTGCGCTGTCCACAGGATCTCACCGAGACATTCGAACATGAGGTGTTCTGCCTCATGCGTGGAACCCAGCTTCTTTGCAAGTTGCTGATGAATCCTGCTAACCCCGGGAGGGCGGTCGGTGCTGATCTGTTCCCGGATCGCGATATGCATCCCCATGTGCAGGAACGGATTGGTAGCACCGGCCTCGGGCGGGAACTCCTGGTCCGCTGCCGTTATGCCTGACTGCATGAACATGTGATATTCCGGGTGTTCGAGGATTACCTTGAGGATCATGTCTTCAAGTGGTTCCAGTACGGCTCCCTTCTGGTATTTTTCCCAGACGGACAGGAAAAATCGCCGGGAGTCATCACGATCTTGTATAAACGGGCCTGGCATCAGAGATAATCCTTTTTTTCCTTCCACTCACACAAATCATTAATAATACATTCCGCGCATTTTGGTTTGCGTGCAGTACAGACATAGCGACCGTGCAGGATCAACCAGTGATGAGCGTTTTTTCTGAATTCATCCGGTACTAACTTTAATAATTTCATTTCCACTTCCAGTACATTCTTGCCCGGCGCGATACCAGTACGATTTGAAACCCGGAAGATATGGGTATCAACTGCAATTGTCGGCTGACCAAAAGCCGTATTAAGAATTACATTTGCTGTTTTTCGGCCCACACCGGGCAGTTTTTCTAGTGCTTCCCGGTTATCTGGCACTTGCCCCCCATACTCCTTTACTAGGATATGGCAGGTCTTGATGATGTTTTCAGCCTTCGAATTAAAAAGGCCGATTGTCCTGATGTATTTCTTCAGTCCGGTCAAACCAAGCTTAAGCATGCCTTGGGCCGTATTCGCCCGTCTGAATAATTTCTCTGTGGCCTTGTTGACACCGACATCCGTGGCCTGGGCGGACAGTATCACGGCAATCAGCAATTCAAAAGGACTTGAATAGTGAAGTTCGGTAGTGGGATGCGGATTATGCGTCTGCAGGCGCGAGAAGATTTCAGTACGTTTCTGCTTGTTCACGGACGGTTCGGGACTTTATTGGTCGGCAGCCTGCAGGCCTGCTTTCACAGGCTGCAGAAAATTCACCCCCGCAAGTAACAGGCCCAGTAGAAGGAATCCCCCCGCGGGTCCGGCCAGTGATGAAAGACCGGCATATTGACGTGCGCCGCCTATAACAATCAGGAGAAGGACAACAATGACAACTGTCCCCACTATATTCAACACCGTTTTTACCGGCCCATGACGTAGTGCCACTTCCTCGGCAAGCGCTATGACCAAACAGTTCATCGCCAGTAAAGGAATATAGATACCAAGACCGGCGAAAATATCATATGTGAAATATTGCAATATCAATGATATCGCAGTGACTACGGTTGCAGAGATCATAAGGATCAAAGGAATACGCAGTTGCAGTGGAATGAAATTCCTCGACAGAGAAATAATGAGACTGGAACTACAGACCGTGGCGAGAAATACCAGACCCATCCAAGACGCCAGTTGAAGGTCAACGGCAATGGCCAGCATCGGACAAACAGCCAGCGCTGTATGGAGCGGATACCTCATGATCATTGAATTCATATAACGGTTATATCGAAGCTTCACACAAAAATTTGGCACCAAGACGGATCATCCCCTCCATATAATGAACATACAATGGTGCATTACAACTGTAAAAGTCATGGTCTGTTTATACTGCCATTTTTATATTTTTATTAAATTTCATTAGCTTACAAATCTGGCACATATTGCGGCGCGGTAAACGGTATCTTCCCATGCCTTTCCTGGCTGGGATGAAGATTTTCTAGGTCTCAACGTCGTGATTCAATACCACAGCAATGTCGCTGGGCGCAATACTATCGTCAACGTTATCGTGGAAAACCGCTTCACCCGGGCGGATGCAGTTGGCAGGCACTGCCAGGCAGGGACCAATTGTGGCTCATGCATTCCAGAGATAAAACAGTTACTTGAGGAGGCCTGTTCTGACAGTGTGGGGCATCCGTAAACAAGCCTTTTATCACACCTCACCCATAGACAGATAGCCGGCAAATGCAGGTGTGATGACGGCGCATCCCTGCACCGTAACGGGATCCTATCCCGGAGTTTTTTATTCGGCCATGGCTTTGGCGCCCTTCAAGGCCAGGGCACGCACGGAGGTTGATGCAGGCTTTGCCTTGATCATAATATCTTCCCCCGTAAACGGGTTTCTCCCCGGTCTGGCCTTGGTGGCCGGTTTTCTGACAGTTTTCATTTTTACACCCAGCTCAGGGACAACGAAGACGCCGCAACCCCTAGGCTTGAGGTGTCGTCTCGCCTGATCGGCCAGTGACACCAGAACAGCCTTGACATCTTTCTTGGATACCCCCGTTGCCTCAGAAATCTCAGCAATGATCTGGGCCTTTGTTTGACGTTCGCTGAACGCCGTCATTTTTGAATTAGACATATTATCTCCTTGGACGAAATTAAAGAGCCGTGCGAAAGCCAAATAATAACAGAATTACATTACTGTTCAAAAATACATCTCGTTTGACCGGACGCGACCTGCAAAAACCATACATTAATAATATATCCCCGTTGTGCTAAAACAACAGGTATTCGAAAAAGGCGTCACTCCACTGCCCCCTGCGCTCCAGGGTAAATCGTGTCAGTTCACTGAGAATACGATTCGAATTCCTGCGCAGGGTCTCGTAGTCCGGAAGGCTGGTCCGGTTCAGTTCATCCAGGGTAGCAGGGGTTGTTGTAACAAGTTTCTCCCGCACCTCTTTCCTGTTCATCTGTTCCATAAAGAATTCATAGGGGGCAATAAATTCCCCAAAGCAGCTATCATCATTCATTCGATAGACAAACTCTATTCGCTGCATCATGGTGAGGTGCAGGTGTTTATGCAACCAGCCAATCTTGTCCTGTGTTTCCTTGCTGCATTCCCCCAGCAAGAAGATCAGGGCTGCAAACATGGGGATACGTCCGTTCCTGAGCTTTACATTGCGCATGTACCAGCTGTCTATCGGGTCATGTGACAAATCAAATTGATGCCAGCTACAGTAGGAGCGGAGATAACGTATGAGATCATTCAGCAGATAGACCCATTCCTTACGCTGGTCATTGGCAAGAAACCCGGCAGCGTAACGTTCGAGCAGCGCATATCTGAGATTGTTGAACTCCACATGACCGTATACCGGCGTTGAATCAAGCAGGATTTGCAGTCGCTTGCCGAACACATCCTTGTCATCCGCCACCTGCCCCAGGGTACTGTAATCACAGATCTGTTCCTGGCTCGCTGGCGTCGAATAGATTCCGGACGACTTCGGCATGGGCAGACCAAGCGGCTCGAGTGCGTTCCAGACGTCCTGCATGGCACACCCTGATCGCCGCTTATCCTTAACAGCCTCATGCTTAATCAGGACGATCAGATCACAATCCGAATGGCCCATTCCCTCCAGCCTCCCAATTGAACCTGATGGTGCAACAATCAGCACATCCGGATTCCTGTCCGCCACGGGCTTGAGCAGGTCCTCCATCTGTTTGAGAGTTTTAACAGACCACTGGCGCGCGTAATTAAGGGTCGGGTAACCGGACAAGTCTAGCATGAGAATTATTTTATTGGGGTAATGGATAATGTTCCATCAGATAACACAGACAATCCTTGCGAATTACTTCAGTATCCAGGGTGATCATGGCAGGGATAATCGGCTTGCTCGTTACCAGCCTGCTATCAATGATTGAGAAATAGTCCTGGCTGACGTCAGTGCCTTGCTCATTTGTGACACTTAACGGGATTTCTTTACTACCAGCGATCTTGCCAATGGTGGTGCCCATCGGCAGTTCCCGAAAGTTGAAGTATTCGATCTCGCTATCCAGCCACAGATCATAATCCTGGTGATCAAATCCGAACCGGTATTCACCGGGGATTTTAACGGTGGCAACGGTGTGATAAAGATCGATATCCCTGTTACCCAGTTGGCGATGGGGAAATTGATCCAGGTGCAGACAGGCATTAACAAATTCACAGGCATGATCAATCCCGCTAATGTCACCGGATAATCCACACTCTACGGTTACTGCCGGACACAGATCGGCAAATGCCATGCTCTGCACACCCAGGGGACGAATAAAATAGACCATGGTACGGGAGAACAAAATTCCAAGCTGGAGAAAATCGTTTTCCGTTTTATTGACACAGGCATAATGAGGATTCTTACCGGTGTTGTTATGAATATCGATACTTATGAACACATCACGACATTTCATCTCGTCCTGAATCTGCTGCATCATCCGGTATTCCGGCGTATCGCCGTTTCCCTGCCATATGCGATTGAAATCGGCCTGACCATCAAGAAAGCGTTTACCATAACGTGCTGCCTGAACATTGCCGATAAAAACAGAAAGAGAACGTGGCAGTTTACGTTCTGTGTAATCTAGTAATAATTTTCGCACTGCCTCCCAGCCGGTATGCTCATTACCATGCAATAACACGGAAATAAACACCGGTTGCTTTCTGCGGCCCTGAAGATGGATCAGAGTCGGGCCCGATAACCTGCTGTATAACTGTTCGGCCGGTAACAGCAGGATATCGTCATTGATTGAATCAAGGACCGTCAGCATTTACACATCCCACTCGTGAACCGGGGCCCCCTTATGCTGGTGTTCAAGGTAGGCCTTGCTCAGTTGATTCATGTCCTTGCCATATTTCTCAACCCACCGTCGCTGCCAGACTGCGCCATTTTGCCCGCTGGTAATGCGTGCCTCTATCACGGAAAGGTATTTTTTCCTGCTGTCATCCGCTATGCCGAGTTTCAGCAACCCGTTATCTGCTGCTGTCAATAGTTGCCCCTGAATCAGCTCATCTACCGGATATTGTTGTCCATCCAGCCAGTGCAAAGATGACCTTAGGCCATAACGTGCAGCATTGTAGAAATTTTGCCTGACAATCGGAAACTCAAGCAGTTGTTCAGGAGGCTGTGTCATTGTGGCGGTATAGTGCAATAGCCCCCAGTAAAATGCCGCGTTGGCAATCATGTCGATGATTGAGGGTCCTGAAGGAACGACGCGATTTTCAATCCTCAGGTGAATATTACCCTCTCTGTCAAAACCTACTAATGGCCGGTTCCAGCGCCAGATTGTCCCGTTATGCAATCTTAGATGATACAGCTCGGCTTCATTTAGCTTGCTGTTCAAGGGGATCAGGATGGCATAGTTGTTAAGATTTTCCTCAAAACAGGAAAATAGGGAACCCCTCACATAATCATGTCCAAAGGTAACCCGCTTGTTTTTTTCCAGGCCAACGTCCACTGACTGTTCAAACAAGCGAATACGTGTTTCATCCCAAAGATCACAACCAAATAGGTAGGGTGAGTTAGCGCTGGCGGCAACAAGTGGAGCAGAAATAACCTGTGCCGCATTATACGTTCGCACAGCCTCATCCTGTGCCACCTGATAATGAATCTGGAGGGACGTAGTAGCCGCTTCAAGCATGACATCATGATGTACGGTATTTAGATGGTCCTTGCCACGGATATTCAGGGTCAGCGGGACACCATTACGCATTGCCAGTACCTGCTCATTCAATGCGCGGTAACGCTGACTGGTTGACATATGTTGGACGGTGAGTTCCCCGTCGACAATGCCCGGATGGATCCCGATGGCCATGACATCCGCGTCCAGGCTACCTGCTACCTGGTAACAGCGCTCCCAGGTCGCTGACAACTCGGCATGCAGTTTGTCCAGGGCGTCATTTTTCAGCACCTGTGGCTCAACATTGATTTCAAAATTGAATTGCGCCAGTTCATGCACGACCTTGGGATGGTTCAATGTGTGGAGAAATTTTTCATTTAAAGGTACAGGAACTGCTTCTCTGTTTACCAACCAGGCCTCTACTTCAAATCCACCTGTATTATGGGCACAGGCAAATCGATTATCGCGAAAATACTGTTGCAGGATACTGGTCTCGGATCGCAGATATTCCTGGAAAGCACTGAAATCATGCTTGGTGAACTTACTGGTTGGTATTTCCTGCCCCATAATTGATCAACATTAATTTTATTCGATTGTAGCGGTGAAGCCGGATGATTCAAATAGTATCATTTCAATATGATTCGAGGCGTATTACTTGATCTCAGTGGTGTTCTTTATATAGAAGACTGTCGTCTGCCGGGCGCGAAAACAGCAATTAACAAACTGATCCAGGCCGGCCTGCCGGTACGATATATCACCAATACGACCCGCAAGACCACTAGAACCGTACTCAGACAAATGACAGATATGCAGTTCTATATAAAACCTGATGAACTGTTTACAGCATCCGTTGCCGCCAGGAACTATCTCAAACAGCATGGCCTGAGGCCGTATCTGCTGATACATCCTGCACTGGAGGAAGAATTTGCGGATTTCGATCAAGCAGGAGCTATTAATGCAGTCCTAATCGGAGACGCGGCGCAAGGTTTTACCTATGCACGAATGAACAGGGCATTCCGTTATCTTATGGACGGCGCAGAATTTCTTGCCCTGGGTATCAACCGCTATTTCAGGGAGTCGGATGGCCTCAGTCTGGATGCCGGGCCGTTTGTACAGGCATTGGAATATGCAACAGGAAGGCAGGCGAATGTAATCGGCAAACCTTCAGCTGATTTCTATATGAGTGCAGTCGGCAGCATGGGATGCGATGCGAGCGATGTCATGATGGTAGGCGATGATGTGGAGTCGGATGTGAACGGCGCCATCAGGGCCGGCCTGCAGGGTCTGCTGGTAATGACAGGGAAATTCACTGCTGAAGACGAAGGAAAGATCCTTCCGGGCGGTCTGTGCTGTGCCGATATCAGCGAGGCAGTAGAAACTATCCTGCAACTGGCCTGAATTTACTGCCCGGTCATCTGCGATGTTATGATCGCGCTGTCCACGTTAAGGAATACTACAATGAAAATAACCACATTCCTGTATAAAGACTCTGAATATGTGGGGGCCGTACTGGATGAAGCCGTTGTCCCCTTCGATCTAGCGGCACCTATCAGCATGAACCGGTTTCTTGCCGGGGGAGATTTGCTCCAGGACCGTCTGCAGCAAAAGATAGATTCCGGCAAAGAACAACTTCCCCTGTCGGAAGTGAAGTTGCTGGCCCCCGTTCCGCGGCCTACCAAGTATTTTGGCGTGAGCCTGAATTACGCCGACCATATCGAGGAAACCGGGCTGGAACGCCCCGAATATCCCACCTTTTTCAACAAACAGGTCAGTTGCGTCATCGGTCCCGGGCAAGCCATACACCGGCCGAACATTTCGGAAAAACTCGACTATGAGGGTGAGCTGGGCCTGGTGATTGGTCGCCGCTGCCGCCACGTCAGCCGGGAACAGGCGAAGGGCGTTATCGGCGCCTACACGATCTGCAACGACGTGTCGGTGCGTGACTGGCAGATGCGTTCACACACCTGGACGCTAGGCAAATCATTCGACACACACGGGCCAATAGGTCCCTGGCTGGTCACCACGGACGAGATCGGTGATCCGCATACCCTAGACATCAAGACCTGGGTCAATGATGAGCAACGGCAATCCTCCAATACGGATCAGTTGATCTTCGATTGCTACTACTTGGTGGAATACCTTTCCAGGGTCATGACACTGGAACCAGGCGACATTATCGCCACCGGGACCAGCAGCGGTGTCGGTGTCAAGATGAAACCGCGCGGTTATATGCATCCCGGCGATACAGTGCGCGTTGAAGTGGAGAAGATCGGGGTCCTTGAGAACCCGGTGATCCAGGAACCGGACGATACAGCATTTATCGACCCGCCCCTGGCTACATAATTTATTGTTCCGGGTTTAGCATCTGCAGTAGTGACTGGATCTGTGCCAGCCGTTGCAAGGGGTCATCAGTCTCCAGCAAGGCTTGTTTTTCATCGAGGTCCAGTGGCAATAACTCGGCCAGGCGGCAACTGACCCAGCCAGCATCCAAGTATTTTTCCGGCCCGGTCAGGTGGGAGAGGTCAAATTTCTCGGCGATCTGCCGGAGCAGGTCCGAGAGTAAGTGGAATTCAACCGGCAACTCCTCATCTTCATTCTCATCCATGACCTCGACATCACCTTCCAGCAGGCCGTTTGGCCGCAGCCGTTTTTCGATGATCTGGAAACGCCTGCCGCCCTTGACGGTGATCCGGAGTACGCCATCTTCGTCCTGGCCCCAGTCAATAATATGGGCAAAGGTCCCGATAGTGTGGCATTCGGCTGGCTCGCCAACCTCTTTCCCTTCACGAATCAAACAGATACCAAAGCAACTCTCTGAACGTAAAGACTCACTAACCATGTCTAGATAACGGCTCTCAAATACCCTCAGGGGCAGCAGGCCCTCCGGGAAGAGGACGGTATTGAGAGGGAAAAGAGGCAGATTTTTCAGCATGTTTCCTGTAGTCGGCTGATCAGTTTCTGGTGAATCCCGCCAAAGGAGCCATTACTCATAATGACGATCTGATCACCGGGCTGGGTCATATTGGCAACCGCCTCAACGATGTCATCAATACTGGAATATACCACCCGCTTCTCCCCCAGGCTGCTGGTGGCTTGATCGATATCCCACTGAATATTTGTAGGCCGAAACAAAAGCACCTGGTCGGCCAGGGCAAAAGCGGAGGCCAGTGTGGCCTTGTGCACCCCCTGGCGCATGGTATTGGAGCGCGGCTCCATGATAGCAATGATCCGGCGCTGTCCTGCCCGGGCACGCAAGGCCTCCAGGGTTACCCGGATGGCCGTGGGATGGTGGGCAAAGTCATCATAGACCGAAATCCCGTTAATTGTTTCTAAATGTTCCAATCTTCGCCTAACATTCACGAAACTCGCTAATGCCTCACACACTTCGCCGGCTGTTATACCAACATGCCCAGCAGCAGCAGCGGTGGCTAGGGCATTCAATGCATTATGCCTGCCATACAGGTCCCACCGGATGATCCCTCCCGGCTGGCCGTCCACTACGAGCTCGAAATCACTGAAATCATCCTGCAAGGGTTTAGCGCGCCAACGGGCCTTGTCTTCGCCAAAATATTCAACCGGAGTCCAGCAGCCCTCTGCCAGGAGGCGCTGGATCTCGGGGTCATTGGCTTGGGCGATGATCAGACCATGCCGGGGTATAGTCCGTATCAGGCGATGAAATTCGCGCCTGATATCGGCAATATCAGCGAAGATGTCTGCATGATCGAACTCGATATTATTAATAATGAGCGTCCGTGGGTGATAATGGATAAATTTTGAGCGCTTATCAAAAAACGCCGTATCATATTCATCGGCCTCGACTACAAAGTATTTCTCCTGACCCAGTCGGGCCGATACACCGAAGTTTCCCGGCACGCCACCAATCAAAAAACCGGGGCTCAGACCCTCCACCTCCAGCGTCCAGGCCAGCATAGAGGCCGTGGTCGTCTTGCCGTGGGTGCCCGCAACAGCAAGGACATGGCGGCCTGCCAGGACATTCTCATACAGCCATTGCGGGCCAGAGATATAACGCAGACCTGCATCCAGCATGTGTTCCACGCAGGGGTTTCCTCGAGACATGGCATTGCCCACAATCACCAGGTCGGGCGCCGGCTCCAGATGCATCGGGTCATAACCCTCGCAGAGGATGATCCCCTGCTCCATTAACTGGGTACTCATGGGGGGATAAACATTGCTATCCGAACCACTGACCTCATGACCCAATTCGCGTGCCAGCAGGGCCAGGCCGCCCATGAAGGTGCCACAGACACCGAGGATGTGAATTTTCATTGCGACTCCAGGATGGGTAACAGCACTGAAATCAGCGTGGAGGTAATCACGATGTAGATTATGGCAAACACGATTCCAAAACCCAATGTGGTCGTCAGAGCATGGCGCAGGATATGGCCCATCACCAGGATGTTCCAGAACAACAAGGCAAGATAGCCCAGCACTGCCACAGCCTGTAACAGGCCACCGGGTTGTGTGAGCAGTCCACTGTAAAGTAGCGGTATGGCAAACAGGCTGATGATACAACCCGTACCGAAGATCGCAGTTAGCGTCTGCTGCAGGCGTTCAAAGTGACGGTTCAATTGCAGGATAACTAATGTGATTAGAGCAACCAGTGCAAGTTCCACCATACTGCTCAGCAGGGCTTGTTTCGGGGTTGCAGAAACAAGCATGAGCAGGCTGCTTATCAGCAGATAGGCCACTGCCGATACAGCCAATAATTCCGGGGAGCCGGGCAAGTCCTGAGGCTTTCTGCGCAGCAGGCAGATCTCGAAAAAAAACTTGAAGAGAGTGGTCAGCATACGTACTGGCTCACAGACTTATCTATGACATCGAGAGGCCGGAGCCGCTTACAAACGGCCCCGGTAATGGGAATAATCAAACTCTTTTTCCAGCCTTATGCGGCCAGACTCATCTAGGGCGTATATCGCCGGCAGGTTGATGCCATTGAACATGTTGGCCTTCACCATCATGTAGGCGCCAACATTGGCGATGATCACCTTGCTGCCGATTGTGAGCTCATGATCAAAGTAATAATCACCGAACAGGTCACCGCTCAGGCAACTCGCCCCTGCTATGCGGTAGCGATACTTGCCCTGACTTGATTCCTGTAGCACCAGCGGCCGGTACTGGTATTCAAATACTTCCGGCAGGTGATTTATGGTTGTATCGACCACGGCAATGGTCCTGTCCCCGGATTCAAACAGATCGATTACGCTTGCGACCAGGTAACCGGCCGTGCCGACTATTGCCTTGCCCGGTTCGAAAAAGACCTCGAGGTCATAGTCTTGCTGTAATTGCCTGAGCCTGTCGTCCAGGGGTGCAAGGTCAGATAATTGATCAAATAAATAACCCCCGCCTAGGTTAAGCCATTCGACGCGATGAAACAGTTCAGGATTGCTATTTATAAGCTGATCCATACTGGCCACCAGCTCGCCAAGGTCCCTTGATTCACAGTTACTGTGAATATGCAGGCCGCTAAGGCCAGCGGGGAGTGCCTTTCCATCACCGAGCAGCGACATGGGGACCCCCAGCTTGGAGGCGGGGCGGCAAGGATCGTAGCGTTCATCGCCCGCAAACGATAGCGCTGGATTGACTCGCAGGCCGCAACGGAGATGGGCCAGGGCAAGATGATAATGATGCCACTGGGAGAGGGAATTAAAACTCACATAGCGGCAGTGTTTCGCGATCAGTTCGAGGTCCGCCGGCCGGATCCCGGGACTTGTCAGATGGATGCTGCCCCTGCCCCCCAGGACTTCATCTGCCAGGCGGCTTTCAAAGGCCGAACTGACCGAAAAACCGTCGACAAACGCGGCGATTTCTGCAAGCAGGTCAGAAAAACTCAGTGCCTTGAGGGAATAAAGGATTCTACAGCCGCTTGCCTGCCTGAACGAGGCGAGGATCGCCAGTTTTTCCCTGATTGCCTTCTCATCATAGACAAAGGCCGGGGTCTTCAGGGCCGCATCATTCCAGAGCGCCAGCAAGTGGTCATTGAATTGCTGTGAAACGGTCATTTTAAAAACCTGATTGGAACTTTTTGGGGTATCTCCTGCCGGATAATTGACTGATAGGCAATCCGCCGGTTATGGTAGCCAAGCACGTTAATACACCACTCAAGAAAAAGAAACATGAACTTATCAAGAATCAACACAACAGGCCAATGGATCTGTTTCACCATTGCTCTGTCATTGACAGGCCCGGCAATTGCCGAAGAGGCTACCGACAGCCAGGAGGTGCCCGCCTACATAACGCCGGACCAGCTAAGTCGTGAAGACAGGATGATGTTGTCTGATTTCAGCAACCGCTATGAAACTTGTATGAACGAGACCTCGGTCGCACAACTACAAATCCAGGAAGATCCCCGGGATGTTGTCGACTATTCCATGAAGAAGTGTGCGGTTGAGTTGGAAAACCTGAACATGGAAATGACGGCGAGGAACTTCGACCCCAACTTCCGCCAAGGTTATATCCACCATGTTACCAATCACTCCGTCAACAAGACGCTGCGCATGGTAATGATCGGCATGGCCAACCGGCAGCAAACTCCAACACCACCAGTGGAATAAGTCCCGCGCCGGAAGGGATTATTTAAAACCTGAATAAAGGTAAGGCTCGAGTTCCTTCAGGGCCTTTTCGTAGACATGGCGCTTGAAGGCGACCACCTGATTCACCGGGTCCCAGTATTCAATCCAAGTGTATTCCTCGAATTCTGGTCGCTCCGCGAGGTCCAGCCGCACATTACTCTCGTCAGCAACCAGCCTGAGCAGATACCAGATCTGTTTCTGACCGATGCATACTGGGAAGGTGTTATGGCGGATAAAGCGTTTCGGTAACCAGTAGCGCAGCCAGTCATCGGTGCTGGCGATCACCTCCACATGCTCGGGCAGCAGGCCGATCTCCTCACGCAGTTCACGGTACATGGCCTCTTCTGCGTCTTCATTGGCCTTGATACCGCCCTGGGGAAATTGCCAGGCATCCATACCCTTGCGGCGGGCCCAGAACAGCCTGCCTTCCTTGTTATACAGCATGATGCCTACATTGGCGCGAAATCCTTCTGAATCAATCATATAGCCTGGTATTTGCCTCTCGTCAGCCTTAATTTTTCCAAAAAAAAACAATCCCCGCAATTCAAGCGGGGAAAATTTTACCTTTATGCGCTTTGTGCCTAGACTAGCCGGCTTTGCAGCGCCTTTATTTAAGGATAGACCATGAAACTGGCCATATTTGACCTGGATAATACTCTGATCGCCGGTGACAGTGATTGCCTGTGGGGGGAATACCTCTGTGAACACGGTTACCAGGACCCGGCAATCTATACCCGCCAGCATGAACAATATTATGAAGACTACACGGCGGGGAGCCTCGATATCCAGGACTTCCTCGAGTTCCAATTAAAACCACTGAAAGGCATAGACCCGGAGATACTCTCCGCCCGCCGGAATGAATATCTCGAGGAGAAGATCCGCCCCGTCTTGCTGAAGAAAGCAACGGCACTTATCGATGATCACAGGAACCAGGGCCATGACCTCCTGATCATTACCGCCACAAATCGCTTTCTGACCGAACCCATTGCGAAACTGCTGGGCGTAAAGGCACTGATCGCCTCCGATGCCGAGATTATAAACGGCCGGTATACTGGCCGACCGATCGGAATTCCCTCTTATGCCGCGGGCAAGGTCACGCGACTGCATAACTGGCTGAGCGAACACAACAAGTCACCTGAAGAGACTTGGTTCTATTCCGATTCACACAACGACCTGCCATTATTGAAAGAGGTCGAACATCCCGTTGCCGTGGATCCGGATGAGATACTGCACAGGGAAGCCGAAAAACAGGGTTGGCCGATTATCAGCCTGCGCTAGACTGTCATGGAATTTAAGTTAATGTATTACCAGCAAAGCCAATTTTAAAAAGACTATTCTTTATTGTGAAAGTGTATCTCCTGAAATCCATGCCAACGTTTCGGATATAAGCTGACGGAACATGGACAGGGAACAACGCATCCAGGCGATCGGCAAGACAATCATCGATCATGCCAGCGCGCATGCGGCCTCCTCACCAAAGATAGAACGCTGGCTATCCGGTTTTATCCAGCGCATCATGGATAATGAATCCTTCCGCGTGCAGGCGCTGCGCTTTATCGACGTCCTGCCCACACTTGATAATGATGTAGATCTGGTCGATCACCTGCAGGCCTATTTCGCGGAAGACGAGTTCCCTCTGCCCGACGCCGTCAAGTTCGGGTTGAAACACGTCCGCACCAGAATGACGGACAAGGTTGCGGCAACCTCAATCCGCAAGGCAGTACAGCACATCGCCAGATGGTACATGGGTGGTAATACGATAACAGACGCGCTGACCGTTGCCGATACCTACCGCAAACGCAATATCGCCGTCACCCTGGACCGCGTTGGTGAGGTAACCGTCAGTGAAGCCGAGGCCGATGCCTACCTGCAGGCATACCTGGCCATGATGAATGATGGCCTGAAGGTGACCGGCAACTGGCCGGTACACGATTTCCTCGATAGCTTCAATGGGCGCAAGATGCCGCGTCTGCACTTCTCCGTCAAACCATCTTCGCTGTACTCGCAGATCACCCCACGCGCCCCTGACGAGAGTATCAAGGGACTCGGTGAACGGCTGCGCAGCCTGTTGCGCGCGGCAAAAGAAAGCCGGGTATTTATTTGTCTGGACATGGAACACTACGATTTCAAGGACACCATCCTGGATTGTTTCACGGATATCTTGATGGAACCGGAGTTCCGTGACTGGCCTGATGCCGGGATTGCCCTTCAGGCCTACCTGCGGGAGACGGCAGAGGACATTGAACAACTGATCGCATGGACAAGAGTACGCGGCACACCGGTGACCGTACGCCTGGTCCGCGGAGCCTACTGGGACCAGGAGACGATCATTGCCCGTCAACAACGATGGTCTATCCCCGTGTGGACGGCAAAGGCGGAGACTGATCGAAACTATGAAAACTGCGCCGATCTGCTGCTGAAGAATCACGCCACCATCAACACCGCCATTGCCACGCACAATATCCGCAGTATTGCGCACGCCATGACCGTGGCGGAGGAACTCGGATTAAAGGCCGGCGAACTTGAATTCCAGATGCTCTACGGTATGGCCCCGGCAATCGAGGAAAGCGTGCAACAGACGGGACACTACCTGCGGGTCTATCTCCCCTTCGGTAAACTTATTCCCGGCATGGCCTACCTTACGCGCCGGTTGCTAGAAAATGCCAGTAGCCAATCGTTCCAGCGGCTCACCATGCAATGGAAGGAACCGGTGGAAACAGTCCTGGCGCCGCCCATAGTCACCAAACCGGTGAAACAGGAAAAAGTCTCGGAGGCATTCCGCAACGAACCCTGGCGGCGCTTTACTGCGGAAGCGGAGAGGCAATCATTCCGGCAGGCCATCACTGATGCACGGCGGGAAATTGGTCAAAAACATAAATTAATCATTAATGGCAGGCCCGTCGACAGCAACGACGTCATGACCTCGGTAAACCCTGCCAACACCAATGAGGTTATCGGTGAAGTCTACCGCGCGAATCCAGAACACGCGGATGCAGCGATACGCGGTGCCAACAAGGCCTCCGAATCCTGGGCCGGGATGACGTTCTGTGAACGGGCGGATTATCTCTTCCTCGCAGCAGTCCGCCTACGGGAACAACGGGACCGGTTTGCGGCCCTCGAGATCTTGGAGGCCGGAAAGACCTGGCCGGAGGCCGATGCCAATGTGACGGAGGCGATCGATTTTCTTGAATTTTACGCCCACTGTGCAAGACGGCTGGATGATGCCGGCGGTAAAGATGTACCGGGCGAGACCAATGCCTTTAAATACCGGCCGCGTGGGGTGTGCGTCGTGATCCCGCCCTGGAATTTTCCCCTCGCCATACTTACCGGAATGACCTCGGCGGCGCTGGTCACAGGCAACCCGGTGGTTCTGAAACCCTCCTCGGAGACACCGGTTATCGCCTCCGAGTTCGTTCGCCTGATGCATGAACTCGATCTGCCGCCGGGCGTGTTGCAATTTCTGCCGGGCGCAGGTGCCAGCTTGGGTGACTATCTGGTGCAACACAGGGACATCCATTGCATTGCCTTTACCGGTTCACTTGAAGTCGGTAGCCGTATCGTGAAAAAGGCCGCGCAACGGACAGCAGGTCAAAATCACTTCAAACATGTGATCGCCGAGATGGGCGGCAAGAATGCCATCATTATCGACAGCGATGCAGACCTTGACGAAGCGATTACGGCTACGGTCATCTCCGCCTATGGCTATCAGGGTCAGAAATGCAGCGCCGCCTCGCGGGTGATCGTGGTCGGTGATCACTATGATCAGTTTCTGCAACGGCTGGTTGAGGCGACACGGAGTCTACGGATTGGGATGCCGGACGACCCATCTGTGGTCATTGGTCCGGTCATTTCACGTGCCGCACAGCAACGCCTACTGGGCGTGATCGAAAAGGCAGCACAGGAATACAACACGGCATTGAACCTTGAATGTACGGGATACGATCAGGGTTCTTTTGTCGGCCCGGCCATCTTTTCGGAAGTTGATCCCGATTCCTCTCTCGCGCAGGAGGAGATCTTCGGGCCGGTACTCGCGGTCATGCGGGCACGCGATTTTGACGAGGCCATCGCAATCGCCAACCGGTCCCGCTTCGCCCTGACCGGCGGGCTCTATTCCCGCAACCCCCTGCACATAGATCAGGCGAAACGGGATCTGCAGATCGGTAATCTCTATATCAACCGCCGTATCACCGCCGCGCTGGTGGAAAGGCAGCCGTTCGGCGGTTTCAAGCTGAGCGGGCTCGGCAGCAAGGCAGGAGGGTACGACTATCTGTTACAGTTTGTCATCCCGCGGACGATTACGGAAAATACCCTGCGCAAGGGTTATGCACCGGGCGGAGACAGTCCTGCATCATAAGGGGATCACCGAATGGATTTTGAAACAATCAACACCTTCTGGTTCGAAGAGATTGATCCGAAACAGTGGTGGAAGAGGGACGAGGCTTTCGATAATCTTATTCGATCAAGGTTTTCAGAAGTCCATGAGCAAGCTGCTCGCTGCGAACTTTTTTCATGGCGTGAATCACCCAGGGGCCGACT
>QKIY01000012.1 GCA_003250975.1 Gammaproteobacteria bacterium
TGGTGCAGTTGCTGAACGCATGAAACTCTGGGCGTTCTTTGTTTTTGCGATCGTAATGACCGGGTTCATCTATCCCGTCCAGGGTTTCTGGAAATGGGGTGGCGGTTTCCTGGATGCCAAGGGCTTCCTCGATTTCGCTGGTTCCGGTGTAGTGCATCTCTGTGGTGCCTCCGCGGCCCTGGCCGGTGTCCTGCTGCTCGGTGCACGCAAGGGCAAGTATGGTCCCGATGGCAAGGTCAACCCGATACCGGGCGCCAACCTGCCACTCGCTACCCTGGGTACCTTTATCCTCTGGATAGGCTGGTTCGGGTTTAACGGTGGTTCAGAGCTGATCGTATCCAACGTGGCCGAAGCCAATGCTGTGGCCCTGGTCTTTGTGAATACCAATGCGGCCGCTGCCGGTGGCGTTGTTGCTGCAATGGTTACTGCAAGGTTGTTGTTCGGCAAAGCTGATCTCACCATGGTATTAAACGGTGCACTGGCAGGACTGGTCGCGATTACAGCAGAACCGCTGGCCCCAACTCCGTTATGGGCGACTATCGTTGGCGCCATCGGTGGTGTCATCGTGGTCATCTCCATTGTCTTCCTGGACAAGCTGAAGATCGACGACCCGGTTGGTGCAATCTCCGTCCACGGCGTATGTGGCATGTGGGGTTTGCTGGCCGTGCCCATGAGCAACGCGGATGCTACTTTCAGCGCGCAGTTCCTGGGTCTGTTCACCATTTTGATCTGGACTTTCGTCGTCAGCCTGATCGTCTGGGCCATCATCAAGGCTGTGATGGGTATTCGTGTCAGCGAAGAGGAAGAGTTCGAGGGACTGGATGTCGGGGAATGTGGCCTCGAGGCCTATCCCGAGTTCACCTCGGCCAGGGCTCCAGGCTGATCCGAGAGACAGGATGTTACTTTATTCAAAAGTAGAAACGGGCGCTTCGGCGCCCGTTTTTATTTCCTGTTTATCTTGGCGTGACAGGCCTGGTTTACAAAATTGACCGCGTGCACCCTTTCCGATTAATTGCTATTCTTTTTTCGCGCAATAGGTGCACATTAAAACCAATAATATCTAATCATAGCCAATGGGGGTAGCTCGCATGAAGTTACTTACTGCAATCATCAAGCCCTTCAAACTGGATGAAGTGCGTGATGCATTATCAAAACTGGGTGTACAGGGACTAACCGTGACAGAGGTGAAGGGATTCGGACGTCAGAAGGGGCACACAGAACTCTACCGTGGCGCGGAATATATCATCGATTTCCTGCCGAAGATCAAGATCGAGATTGCCCTGGATGATATTCAGGTGGACGACGTCATCGAGGCTATAAGCAAGACGGCCAATACTGGCAAGATCGGAGATGGCAAGATCTTCGTTTATGATCTGGAACAGGTTATCCGTATACGCACGGGCGAGACCGGGGTTGAAGCCCTGTAAGAATTCATTATCGGGAGGGGACCAAGATGTTTTTCTCAGGTATTAAACCAAAGAGTACTTATCTATATGGGATATTAATGCTGCTGGTGTGGCTGGTTACGCCGCAGGCTGCATTTGCAGATGAACTTAATTCCGGTGATACCGCCTGGATGTTGACGGCGACAGCACTGGTATTATTTATGACCATTCCTGGGTTGTCCCTGTTTTATGCCGGCATGGTCCGCAGTAAAAATGTCCTTTCCGTCATGATGCAGTGTTTTGCAATCACTTGCATGGTTACCGTCATGTGGGCACTGTTTGTATACAGTCTTGCTTTTGATACTTCAGGTATGGAAGCCGGAGTTATCAACGCGCGTTCATTCGTGGGTGGTCTTGATAACATGTTTTTATCCAAGCTCACCGTTGACAGTATGACCGGCGGGGTTCCTGAGTCGGTGTTCATGACTTTCCAGATGACCTTTGCCATCATTACACCGGCGCTGATCGTGGGAGCATTTGCCGAGCGTATGAAATTTACTGCCCTTTTGCTGTTTATGGGCGCCTGGCTGGTCCTGGTCTATGCGCCGATATGCCATATGGTCTGGAGCGGTGATGGAGCACTGATGTGGGACTGGGGTGTACTCGATTTTGCCGGCGGTACCGTTGTGCACATCAACGCCGGGATAGCCGGTCTGGTGGCCGCCTTGGTCCTGGGGAAACGGAAGGGATACCCCACCACGGCCATGCCGCCGCATAATCTGACCCTGACCCTGGTCGGCGCCGCCATGCTATGGGTGGGTTGGTTCGGTTTCAATGCCGGTTCTGCTGTCGCAGCAGACTCCACTGCAGGTATGGCAATGGCCGTCACCCAGATCGCAACTGCCACCGCAGCGCTGGCCTGGATGTTCTCGGAGTGGATTACCCATAGCAAACCCAGTGTGCTGGGTATTGCCTCTGGCGCAGTAGCAGGGTTGGTAGCCATCACCCCGGCCTCCGGCACGGCAGGGCCCATGGGGGCCATCCTGATTGGCGCCACCGCCGGCGTAGGGTGTTTCCTTGCCTCTACCCGTCTCAAGCGCGCACTGGGTTATGACGATTCGCTTGATGTCTTTGGTGTCCATGCAATAGGCGGGATCATTGGAGCCATTCTGACGGGTGTTTGTGCATCGGCTGCCATGGGCGGTGCGGGTCTTGCTGAGGGCGTGACCATCAGCAGCCAGGTGCTGGTGCAATGTAAAGGGGTGTTGTTTACCATTATTTACACGGCCATCCTGAGCTACATTATTATTAAGGTTGTCGATGTCCTGGTGGGCCTGAGGGTCACAGAGGAGGAAGAAACCGAAGGTCTGGATGTCGTGCTGCATGACGAACGGGGATATAATCTCTGATATGAGACTTTTCTGATTGATCAGCGGGCGCTTCGGCGCCCGTTTTTTTTCTGGGCTTCGGCGCTATTAAAGAGCCGATTACAGCGATGTCCGCGTGCACCTTCCCTGATTAATTGCTATCCTCTTTTGCACATTCGTGCTGCAATTTAATATGTTTGACACATACAAGGCCGGGGGGAGTGCACATGAAGTTACTAACAGCAATAATCAAGCCCTTCAAACTGGAAGAAGTGCGTGATGCATTATCAAAACTGGGTATACAGGGAATGACCGTTACCGAAGTCAAGGGATTCGGTCGTCAGAAGGGGCACACGGAACTTTACCGTGGCGCGGAATACGTCATCGATTTCCTGCCGAAGACCAAGATCGAAATCGCTTTAGATGACGCACAGGTTGATACTGTCGTCGATGCTATCAGCAAAGCAGCCGCCACGGGCAAGATCGGTGATGGAAAGATTTTTGTTTACGACCTGCAACAGGCTGTGCGGATCAGGACAGGGGAAAGCGGTACGGACGCATTGTAATTTAATAAATAACTGGGGGCTGGAAAGATGTACACACTTATGGGGAAATGCTTACTTATGTTGGGCCTCGTATTGGCATCATCTGGGGTTTATGCCGGGGATGCCGGGGTTAACGGGGCGAACACCGCCTGGATATTAACGTCAACAGCACTGGTCCTTTTCATGACCTTACCCGGACTGGCGCTGTTCTATTCGGGGCTGGTCAGGCGTAAAAATGTGCTGTCAGTATTAATGCAATGTTTTGCAATTACTTGCCTGGTGTCCATCCTCTGGATGGTATGTGCCTACGGCCTGGCCTTTGGTGATGGTGGCGGGGCAAACAAAGTGATTGGTGGCGGTAAGGTCTTCATGGGGGGTATCGGCCTTAACACTCTCAGTGGCGATATCCCGGAAACAGTTTTCTTCATGTTCCAGATGACCTTTGCCATCATTACACCGGCACTGATCGTGGGAGCATTTGCCGAGCGCATTAAATTTTCCGCGGTGCTTCTCTTTACTGCACTGTGGTTGGTCGTGGTCTATGCCCCGATCTGTCACTGGGTCTGGGGCGGTGGCTGGTTGCAGGCCAGGGGGTTCATGGACTTTGCCGGTGGCTCAGTCGTGCATATCAATGCCGGTGTCGCCGCTGTGGTGGCCGCCGTTTATATTGGCAAGCGCCGGGGGTTTCCCGAAGCGGCGATGCCGCCACACAATATGACGCTTACTGTTGCGGGTGCCTCCATGCTCTGGGTCGGCTGGTTTGGCTTCAATGCAGGTAGCGCACTGACTGCCGGCAGCAATGCTGGAATGGCCATGGCCGTTACGCACATCTCGGCGGCTGCAGGATCGCTGGCCTGGATGTGCTGCGAATGGATACGTTACGGTAAGCCCAGTGTACTGGGTATCGTGACAGGCATGGTGGCTGGCCTGGGCACTATTACACCGGCATCTGGTTTTGTAGGTCCCATAGGCGGGCTGATTATTGGTTTACTGGCAGGGACGGTCTGTTATTTTGCAACCCAGTTTATGAAGAAGGCGTTGCGAATCGATGATTCCCTGGACGTATTCCCGGTCCATGGCGTGGGCGGTATGCTGGGGACGCTGCTTACCGCAGTGTTTGCCGCCACGTCTCTGGGCGGTCTGGGCCTGGAAGGGTCGATAGCCTCTCAGCTCGTAACACAGTTCATTGGTGTGGTGGCCACCATCGTCTGGTGCGGCGTGTTCAGCCTTGTCCTGCTGTTCCTGATTGACAAGGCAATCGGTATACGCGTCAGTCCTGAGGATGAGACAGAAGGCCTTGATGTAACCTTGCATAACGAGCGAGGTTATATACTCTAGATCTATATAACATGTAACAACGAATAAACGGGCACTCCGGTGCCCGTTTTCATCTTGATATGGATATTACAATGTCAGGATTCACAGGGAATCGTTAACAGTACCGACTATTCATGGATAAGCTGGAGTGCTGTATTATTTATTTGTATTTGATATATAAGTCAGTCCCTCGATTGATACAGCAGGAAATAACCAGAACAGATCATGACTGAACTGATCGACAAAATCACACTCAAGCAACTTGAGCCGGCGAGTGGCCTTAACAGGGAAAACTTTCAGGAACTTGCCAGCAAGACCTATGTTGAATCCCTTCCGGCCGGCCGTGTCCTGTTTAAGGAAGGGGATCTCGACAAGAACAAGGTTTATGTTATTGAGGGCAAGGTAGAGCTGACTTCCGGTTCGGGTGAGGTGACCATAGTTAACGGCGGAACGCCCGAAGCCAAGAACCCGTTGGATAACCATATCCCCAAGCGGCTTTCGGCAGTAACCAGGGCCCCTTCTAAGATTACCCGGATCGATGCCGATCTCCTGGATGTCCTGCTGACCTGGGACCAGTTGTCCGGGATCGAGGTGGGCGAAATTCAGTCTGATGCAGATAAAGGTGATTCAGAAAATATGGACTGGATGACGCGCATCCTGCAGTCGAAGGCCTTCCTCCAGGTACCACCGGCCAATATCCAGGCCATGTTCATGCGCATAAAAGAGATTCCGGCCAGGGCAGGGCAGCGGATTGTCAATCAGGGCGATGAAGGCGATTACTACTATATAATCCAGCGTGGCCAGTGCAAAGTCACTCGCAGTTCAAAGTCCAATACCGAATTGACCCTAGCCACGCTCAAAGACGGTGATGCCTTTGGCGAAGAGGCCCTGTTATCCGATGCCAAGCGGAATGCCAGTGTTACCATGGTGACTGACGGTGTTTTGTTGCGATTATCGAAAGCGGATTTCAACGCCCTGCTCAAGGAACCGATGCTGAACTGGGTGAGTTATGACCAGGCCGAAGAAATGGTCAGGCAAGGTGCTGTCTGGCTTGATGTCCGCCTCGACAGTGAGCACAAACAATCCGCTATTCCAGGGAGTATGAACATGCCGCTTTTTACCCTGCGCATGAAGGCAGACAAGCTTGAACCCGGCAAGAAATATATCCTCTATTGTGATACGGGCAGGCGCAGTTCCGCCGGGGCTTTCCTCCTCAGTGAGCGAGGGATTAAGGCTTATTGTCTCAGGGGTGGCCTGCAGTCCCAAGGCAGCTGAGCGGACCACACTCTTAACTTACACCTTACGGATGGATGTCCACCTACGCGCTCAATCCTGATCTTGATAACTATTGTGTCATGGGGAATCCCGTGGCCCATAGTAAGTCGCCGCAAATCCACGCTGAATTTGCCCGTCAAACCGGGGAGGCAATCTTTTATCAGGCTATTTTTGTTGAACAGGATGGTTTTGCTGAGGCCGTGACAGCTTTTCGTAATGCGGGGGGCAAGGGGATCAACGTGACCGTACCGTTCAAGGAAGAGGCCTGCAATGTTGCTGACAAACTGACCCCGAGGGCGGAACATGCCGGTGCTGTCAACACGCTTTGGTTCAGTGAAAACGGTGATGCCTGTTACGGCGATACTACCGATGGTATCGGCCTGGTCAGGGACCTGATATTTAATCTCGGGCTGGAACTGGCAGGCAAGGACATTCTGATTATGGGTGCAGGTGGTGCCGTGCGCGGCATACTGGAACCCTTGCTGGCCGAATCACCCGCCAGGGTGTTGATTGCCAACCGCACGATTTCACGGGCAGAAGAACTGGTGCAGGATTACAGAGGGCGGGCCGATATCTCGGCGAGCAATTATCAGGACCTGAAAGGCCAGCAGTTCGCACTGCTGATCAACGGGACTTCACTGGGCCTGAAGGGGGAAATCCCGCCATTGCCGGATGACATCCTGCAGGACAAGGCCAGTTGCTATGACTTGGTCTATGCTAGCTCGGATACGCCCTTCGTATCATGGGCCAAGGCACATGGCGCGGTACAGGCCGTCGATGGAACCGGGATGCTGGTGGAACAGGCGGCGGAGTCCTTTCACATCTGGCGCGGAGTCCGGCCGGAAACCGCAACGGTGATCCGGATGCTTAGGGAAGGCAGAGGTTAGCGTAAGGAATCAGGGACTGGTGCTTATATTAAGGATAACCGCTGCTGGCACAATTTCTTGTAGCAAGTTGCTTGTGACTATTTGAGTCCGTGGATCTTGTCCATGAGGTCAGGCAACCACAAAGCGATGTCCGGAAAGACGATCAGGAAGAGGATCCCGATAACCTGCAGCGCAACGAACGGGATGATGCCCCTGTAAATATGGTGAATATTGACCGAGGCGGGTGCCACGGCCTTTAGATAGAAGAGGGAAAAACCGAAAGGTGGTGTCAGAAACGAAGTCTGCAGGTTGATGGCGATCAGGATCGCAAACCAGAGCAGGTCGACCTGCAGGTGTTGGGCAATCGGCGTCAGGATGGGGACGACGATAAAACAGATCTGCAGGAAGTCCAGGAAGAAGCCCAGCAAAAAGATCACCAGCATGCTGATTAGCAAGAACCCCCACACGCCGCCGGGCAGACCGGTCATCAGGTCAAGGACCATCGTATCGCCGCCCATGCCCCTGAAGACCAGGCCGAAGGCATTGGCCCCTATCAGGATCAGGAACACCATGCTGGTCAGGCGAATCGTCAGGCGCGAGGCATCCTGCAAGTTTGCCATAGTCAGCCTCCTGTGGGTGGCCGCCAGGCACATTGCTCCCAGCGCACCGACGGCGGCCGATTCCGTGGGCGAAGCAATCCCGAAGAATATCGAACCCAGGACGGCGGTCACCAGTATCAGGGGCGGCAACAATGAGAAAAGCACCCGCCGCAAGAGTCTCCTGGAACTGTCCACCTTCAAGGCCGGTGCGACGGCCGGGAACAGCCAGGCAACTGCGCTGACATATAGGCAAAATAACAGGACAAGCAGCACCCCGGGGACTACGGCGGCCATAAACAACTGACCCACAGGCACTCCCATCACGTCGCCCAGCAGGATCAGGATGATGCTCGGCGGGATGATCTGCCCCAGGGTCCCTGCCGCGGCGATCGTGCCGCTGGCAAGCTGTGGGGAATAAGCGTGTTTCAACATGGTGGGCAACGCGATGATCCCCATCGTCACTACGGTGGCGCCAACGACGCCGGTGGTGGCCGCCAGCAGGGCACCGACAAATACCACGGACAGGGCTAGCCCGCCATGCAGGCGCCCAAACATGAGCCCCATGGTCTCCAGCAGGTCTTCCGCGAGCCCCGACTTGTCGAGAATAACCCCCATGAAGATAAACAAGGGCACAGCCAGCAGGCTGAAATTGGTCATCACACCCCAGATGTTCAGAGGTAGGAGGTCAAAGAAACCTAGCCCCAGGAAGGTGCTACCGAACAGCAGGGCCACCGCACCCAGCGTCAACGCCACCGGGTAACCGAGCATCAAGAGCACGATCAGAGTGAGGAACATGATGGCGATCCAGGCGCTCATGGTGACTGTTTATCCGTAAGTGCTGTGATGTTTTTAAACAGGTCGGCGATACCCTGTAGCATCAGCAGGATAAAGCCCGCCGGGATAATCGCCTTCAATAGCCAGCGCAAAGGCAGTCCACCGGGGTCCGGTGAGGCCTCGGCGTGGATAAATGACTGTGAGACAAACGGCCAGGAACTAATAATGATAAGGAGACAAAACGGGATCAGCAGGAATAGATCACCAAAGATATTAACCCAGGCCCGACGCCGGTCGGTCATGAAGCGGCTTTGGTAAAACAGATCCAGACGGACATGGTCGTCATGTTTGAAGGTATATGCCGCACCCAGCAGGAAGATCAGGGAAAACAGGTGCCACTCCAGTTCCTGCAGGGCGATGGAACCGCTATTGAAGAGGTACCGCATCGTCACGTCATAACTGACCAGCAAGACCAGCAGCAGCACCAGCCAGGCGAGGCATCTGCCGGTGTATTCACTGAGGGTTTCCAGGATGTGGGCGATTCTTTTAATCCAGTACAAGGGCCTGTCTGCCATCACTTTTTATTGTTTATTGTGCCAGTTTGAACTAGGGCGGCAGTATAAACCATATTGGCCTGCTGGATGATGCCGTGAACACCCGAAAGTATATTATTCACAGGGACTTAGCAGCATTTATTGGCACTGGTTCATGCCTTGGCACTGCAGTGTTTATTTAATACCGATGATATCTATTTGTATTGAAAGAGAAATATTATAACAAGCCAAATACAGTGAATATCACACGCCGCCAGCCCGTATCCGGCCCCTGATTTTGATCACAGACTTATACACAGGCCAGATGTCATTGATTTCCAGCTTCATGGCAATGATTTGCCAGGGTTATAAATTGCTCAACCATCAGGTTTTCGGGGCGCAGGCTGGGGTCAATTCCCAGTGCCTGCAACTGCTCGGTATTAATAAATTTCCGTAGGGCATTGCGCAGGGTCTTGCGACGTTGGTTGAAGGCCTCAAGCACAAGGCGGGCCAGTAGGTCCTGGTTCGAGATGCGTTGTGCCAGTTCGGCGACGGGCGTGATCCTGACCACGGCTGATTTCACCTTGGGCGGTGGGGAAAAGGCTCCGGGACCAACTTCAAAGAGCTTGTCGATCCTGCAGGTTGACTGGACCATCACGGATAAGCGCCCATAGGACCGGCTGCCTGGTGCCGCGACCAACCTGTCGACCACTTCTTTCTGCATCATGAAGATCATGTCCCGGATCGTCGCGGGGTGCTCGAGCAAATGAAACAGGAGCGGGGTTGATATGTTGTAAGGCAGATTACCAACGATCCGTTTATTTGCACCGGAGATATCTGTAATGTCAAACTCAAGGGCATCTACGCAGTGGATCGTCATCTTGCCGGGGTCCTGCACTACCTCTGGTAAGCGGGTTGCCAGGTCGCGATCAATCTCTATCACATGCAGGTGGTCAACCCGCTGAACAAGCTGTTTGGTCAATGCCCCCTCGCCGGGGCCGATTTCAATCAGGGTCTGATCAGGGCGCGGATCGATGGCCGTGATGATCCGATCGATCACCTGTCTGTCACGTAGGAAGTGCTGCCCGAAGCGTTTACGGGGTCGGTGTGTATACATCAGCCGGTATTGGCGGATCGTCCCGGCCGGGGCGTCTTTGCCCTGTGCGGTCTGGACTGCTGCTGCGCCAGGGTAATGGCGCAGTCGATGGCAGCCAGCAGGCTGGAGCAGCTTGCCTTGCCGGTGCCTGCGAGATTCAGTGCCGTTCCGTGATCAACAGAGGTGCGCAGGATCGGCAGGCCTAAGGTGATGTTTACTATTTCACCGAAGCCCTGTGCCTTGAGTACGGGCAGGCCCTGATCATGGTACATAGCCACCACGACGTCGATCGCCTGGAGGCTGTCAGGTCGAAAAGCCGTATCCGCGGGCAATGGACCGCTCAGTTGAATCCCGTCCCGTCGGCAGCGGTCCAGCGCCGGGATGATAATGTCTATCTCTTCCGTGCCGAGGTGCCCATCTTCACCGGCATGGGGATTCAGGCCGCAGACCAGGATCCGTGGTTCGGCAAGACCAAAGCGCTCCTTCAGGTCATGCCAGATGATCCGGATCACTTTTTCAACGAGTTCTGTCGTTATGGCCTGGCTGACGCGGGACAGGGGCAGATGGGTTGTCATCAATGCCACTCGGAGCTGCCTGTTGGCCAGCATCATGACCGGCCAGCCCCGGCCGCAAAGCTCTGCCAGGTATTCCGTATGCCCGGTAAACGGATAGCCTGCCTGATTGATCACGGCCTTATGTACAGGTGCCGTGACCATGGCTGCAAACCGGCCCTCGAGGCAGCCTCGGCAGGCGGCCTCCAGAGTCTGCAGTACATAGGCTGCATTGGCCGGATCGGTCTTGCCCGGTTGTGAGGGGTGTGATTGTTTGATCGGCAGAATATTGATTTGCCCTGCACGATGTGACCCGGTAGTGGTTTTAGGATCGAATTCATCCAGTTGCAGAGACAGTCCGAGCTGCCGTGCCCGTTGAAGCATCAGTTCCGGATCGGCAATTACAACCAGTTCGGCTGGAATGTCCCGCTGCAAGGCCTGGATGACGATGTCAGGACCTATGCCGGCAGGTTCACCCGGGGTCAGTGCAATACGGGGGAGGGCAGGTTCAGTTGTCATCCAGACGGTATTCGACGTAGGCCTCGTCGCGCAGGGTACGAAGCCAGTTTTGCTGGGCCTCTTCCACTTTCCTCGCCAGGATGGCATCCCTGACGCGCGCCCTTTTCATGTCTTCGCTGTTATCGTATTCCCTGCGTTCCAGAACCTGTACGATATGCCAGCCATACTGTGTCCTGAAGGGTTGGCTGATCTCGCCCGGCTCAAGCCGCTCCATCTCGCGTTCGAATTCCGGCACCATTTCACCCGGGGTGGACCAACCCAGATTGCCACCGTCCACCGCACTGATGGTGTCTTCCGAGTGCGAGCGGGCAAGGTCCTCGAAGTCCTCTCCAGCCAAGACCCGCAGCCGGAGCTGGTCGAGCCGTTCCCTTACGTCCCTGTCCGTCATCAACTGGTTCGGGCTGATCAGGATATGCCTGGCCCGTGTCTGGGTAATCAGGTTAACCTGTTTTTCACTACGAATGTCGGTGAGTTCAATAATATGAAATCCGCTGGGGCTCTCGATTAATTCGCTGATATCACCCTTTTTCATGGTCCGGATGAATCCCGCAAATAGGGAAGGTATTTCCTCTACCTTACGCCATCCGAGGTCACCACCTTCCAGTGCCTGCTGTCCATCCGAGACTGTAACAGCAAGAGAACTGAAGTCGGCGCCTTCAGCCAGTTCCTTTAATGCCCTCCGGGCTTTTTCCCTCGCTGTATCGATCTCTGCCGCCGTGGGCGCCTCGGGCAGGGCAATCAGGATATGAGAGATACGGTACTCATCCTGGGAATTTCCCTGTTTCTCTTCGTTTTCAAGGTAGTTGTTGATCTCGCGTTCAGTGACGGTAACCCGGTTATCAACCTGCCGCTGCTTCAGGCGAGCAATGGTGATCTCATTGCGCAGATCTTCCCGGAATAATTCATAACTGAAGCCATCATTCTCCAGAATCTCTCTGAACTGGGTCAGGTTGACGCCATTATCCTCGGCAATCTTGGCGATGGTGCGGTTCAGGGTTTCATCATCCACCTGGATACCCGTATCAGCCGCATACTGCAACTGGAGCTTGGAAATGATCAGCCTCTCAAGGACTTGCCTTTCCAGGATGTGCTCGGGCGGGGGAGTTGTACGCTTTTGTGCCAGTTGGGATTTGATGGCCTGTAATTTATCTGTTAGCTCACTTTGCATGATCACATCATCGTTCACGACCGCGACAATGCGATCCAGAGGCACACCTGCTGCTGAATAGTTCGGCAGGGCGAGACAAGTGAGCAGGCCTGCAAGGCCGGCAGCATAATAAAGGAATGTCCGCTTAATAAAGTTCACTCTTGAATCCGGGGATGTTTTCTTCAAGGAATGTTTCGGTACCTCTGCCCAGCCCGGCGAGGCCTTTCAGCTCAAGCTGGAAAAATATGCCGGTATTATACTCACCATTGATATCGGTAAGAAATCTTCTTGCCACTGTCCGGAAGGCCCAGCAGCAGCTTTTATATTCCACGCCGGCAAAGATATCGACGTTTTTCCTTTCCGGCAGGGCATAGGTCCACTTACCGAGTACATTCCACCTCTGTGTGATGGGCCAGTGTAGGGAGAGTTCCGTCTGTTCGATATCTGTCACTGAGGAGATGCTGGTAGTTTGTGGCGGGCGGTTGACACGGTAGGAGAGATTGATGACCTTGTTGTCCGCCGGCTGGTACTGCGCTGCCGCCACGAGTTTTTCTGTTTTGTTGTCATTCGGATCCCACTGAATAGTGCCGCGCAGTCGCAGATTATCAATGATACTGGTGCCGATCTCGGCAACCAGCGGGGAGCTGTCACCGTCATCGGGCGTCATTCCGGGCAGAACGACATCCTGTTCATCCAGGTAATAGATCTGTCCCAGGCTGGCGTACCCCAGTTCGCGGCCGGTGCGGGACTGGATCAGGCGTGAGGTCAGGGCCAGGGTGAACTGATTGGCGTCACCGACCCGGTCAACACTGGTGAAACGGTCCTCCCTGAAAAGTGAGTCAAAGGAAAAATTGTAAAGACCCGTGTCGAATACCGGCAGGTCCGTCTGGTTTTCATCCGGGATATACAGGTAATAAGCCCGCGGTTCCAGGGTGTGGATCAGTCCCTTGCCAAAGAGTTGTGTCTCGCGTTCAAGAAAAAGGCCACTGTCCAAGCTGGCAATGGGCAATACGCGGCTGGGACTGGTCTTGAACTGGGTGCCCGTATCTTCAAGGCTGTACTGGGTATACCGCACGCCAATCTTGGGGACCAAGAAGCTGGCCGGTGTGTAAAGGGGAAAGCTGAGCGAAGGGTAGAGATCCAGGCGGCTACCGTTGACGTCTTCGGTAGGGAACCCCTCATCATCACGGTCGAAGTAGGCGGCTTGTGAGTTAAATGCTACGTTGATCCGTCTGTTTTTGAACGGGCTTGCTGCATTAAACAGGACCTGCGGCAGGCGTTGATAGGGTCTCGAGGTCAACGGGATGGTCCGGTCTACGGTCTGATACCCCTGGGCGCGGCCGGTTAGTTGCCACCAGTTGCCGCGGTAACTCGCCTCTGCCCGGCGTTCCAGGAACTGGGTGCTGGTGATATTGATGGTCGAACCAAAGTCCTGCAGGTAATCGCTGTCTGATGCACGGTTGTAGGTCAGAAAAAGGCTACCCCGGTCCGCAAAGGTCTGGTTATGGGTGAAACCGAACAGGCTGCGGTCGTCATTATCGTGTTCACTGTCACTGGGGAGGTACTCCAGATTCATCTCGCCCCTGCCCTGTGCCAGGAGGTAACGGTATTCACCCATGATCATCAGGCCGCTGTCAGTCAGCACCCTCGGCGTCAGGGTGGCATCCATCTCCGGCGCAATGTTCCAGTAATAAGGGGTCTGTATTTCATAGCCGTTACGGTTAGTCGAGCCAAAGCTGGGGGTCAGAAAACCTGATTTACGTTTGTCACTAATGGGGAACGATATATACGGGGTATAGAAGACCGGGACATTCTTGATTCGTAACACGGCATTTCGCGCAGAACCCCATTCTTCTTCGTGGTCCAGCTTGACGCTGCTGGAACTAAGTTTCCAGAAGTTGTCTTCCGGCTCGCAGGTCGTGAAGGTCACCCGCTTGAGCCGGGTTATTTGACTGCTGTTGTCATGAAAAATGTTCTCTGCCCGCCCGCGGGCTCGCCTGTCCAGTATGAAATAAAAGGCGTTCCGAAAACTGCTGGTCTCATTGAGATAGTCTACTTCTCCTGACTCACTCTTGAGATACATGGCATCGTCCCAGTACTCGACATCGTTACTGAGCGTGGCAAACTCCCTGGCCTGGTCATAGGTTATATGATCTGCACTGATCTGCTGGAGATTACGGGTAACCTCCACGTTTCCCTCCAGAACGGAGAGACCGTTTTCCTCCAGTTCGGCCTCGTCCGCGATGATATACGTCTCATCCACAGCCAGTTGCCGGTCGACCTCGGGCCGGGCTGGGAAGGGCAGGGTAGTCGGGCACCAGCCGGGGACGCCTTCGGCTGATTGAACATAGGTGGACACACCTGGCAGGAGCATCAGAATAAATAGGCATTTGTCCAGGAACCGGTTCAAACTGGCTGAAGTAGTTATAATTATGGATTGGCGTGGAGCCGCTAAAATCTCATAGAATGCCTTTATCTTCAAATTTTTATGGTTCCGTACGGTCAAATTGTTATATGCAGAGAAAATCAAGAAATATTCTCAGGCTGTCTACCCTGATCTCGGTGACTGTTGTCATTGTGGCCCTGTTGTTTTGGTCAAGACCGGAGACCCAGGCTGAATTACAACCACTGGCCCCGCCCAGTGTAATTACCAGCACCGTTCGCCAGCAGGACATCCAGACGATGACCCGTATGGTCGGCAAGCTGCAACCGGCTGGTCGCGCTGCATTACGTTTCGAAATATCGGGCAATGTGGTGGACAGACTTGTTGAGCCGGGCCAACAGGTGGAGGCAGGCGATCTGCTGTTACAACTGGAGGAGAGTGATTTCGAAGACGCCGTCAGCGAGGCGCGGGCCGCCTTTGAGCAAGAAGAGGATGCCATTGCCCGGGACCGTGAACTTTTGGAACTGACCATTGCAAAACGCGAGATCCAGGAAAGGGAAGTCGCCCGGTTCGAGAAACTTGGCAAGGAATCACTGGCTTCACGTTCGGGCCTGGATGAGGCACGGGCCCTGTTGCTCCAGCACAGGGAAGACGAGGCCCGCCTGAGGCATAGCGTGAATATGGCGGACAGCCGTTTGAAGTCACGCCGTTCGGCCTTGAACCGGGCGGAGCGCAACCTGGAGCGAACCCGTCTAAAGGCTCCGTTTGCAGGCACTATCAGTAGTGTCACTGTGGAAGTCGGGGATTATGTCAGCACCGGACAGTTGGCGCTTGAGCTGGTGCAACTGGCACAGCTGGACTTGTATCTCGAGGTACCGGGACAGCTCGCGAAACAACTCACCCTTGGACAGGAAATGACGGTTTATACCAATGAACAGGAATACCACGGCAAGGTATTTGCTGTTGCTCCCGATCCACATCCGGAGACCCATACCCATGCTCTGCGGATCCGCCTTGAAGCGAACGGGCTGTATCCGGGACAACTGGCCGAAGTCGAAATCCCGGGCCAGCGGTTCAAGGATGTCGAGGTCGTCCCCGTGTCCGCCGTCATGCTGGAGGAGGGGAACGGCTATGTCTTTACTGTAGAGGGCAACCGCATCAGGAAACAGCCTGTGCGCCTGCTCGCCCGCCAGGGAGACCTGCAGGTCATCCGGGGTGTTGCCGCCGGTACGACCATCGTCACGCGTGATATCGCCTTACTCGCGGACAATCAGGAAGTTCACATCGAGTGAGGAAAACAATCCTGACCCAAAAACCGGCTCTATCCGGTATGACTGACTGATGTCTGTTATCCGCTTTTCCATCAACAACCCGCTACTGGTTAATCTCGGTCTGGTGTTCATACTGATCATGGGGGTCCTGGCATGGCGTGCATTGCCCCAGGAGATCTTTCCCGTGATCGATCTCGATATGATCAGCATCAAGACAGTCTTCGAAGGTGCCTCGCCGGTGGAGGTGGAACAGCAGATCACCCTGCCGATCGAAGAGGAGTTTGAGGACAGTGAGGATATTGACTACATCACCTCAACCAGCAGCGAAGGCCTGTCGAGCATCTTCATCAAGCTGAAGCCGGGTAGCAATGTAGATGATTTTCTGCGTGAAAGTCAGACGCGCCTGGATATTATCGATGATTTGCCTGAGATCGCCGAAGAACCCGAGATGACCCGGATACGCACCCGCTTTCCGGTCATCACGGTGACGCTCTATGGTGACCTGGCAAAGGCTGAACTCTATGACCTAGCGGAGCAGGTCCGGCGGAAGATGGTGGAGGTCCCGGGTGTGGCCAGCGTCGGCATGGCGGGCGACCGTGACTGGGAAATCTGGGTCGAAGTGAATCCACATACCCTCAGTGCCCTGGGCGTGCCACTGGAATCCGTCATGGTGGCCTTGCGGGAAAATCTAGTCGACCAGCCCGGCGGTTCGATCAAATCAAAGGAAGGGGACATCCGCCTGCGGGGCAAAGGGGCTAGCCCGGAGCCGGATGCCATCAACCAGATTGTTCTGCGGACCAACCCTGACGGGGGGCAACTGCGTATCGGTGACATCGCTAGGGTCATTCGCCGTTTTGAGGAACCCCAGACCTATGCCCGGTTTAATGGCAAGCCTTCGATAAACCTGACGGTCACCAAGACAGCCGATGCCTCGACCATCAGGGTATCTGAATTGATCCGCGAACTGACCGCGGAATTGCGACAGAAATTGCCTGCCAGCGTCTATGTCGGTCATCACACCGATATGTCAATCTATGTGAAGACGCGTTTGAATACCGTGATGTCTTCCGGCCTTATCGGCCTGGTCCTGGTGTTGCTGTCTTTATATTTCCTGATTAATTTCAGGGTGGCATTGATTACTTCCTTCGGAATCCCCGTCTCTTTCCTGTTCGCTGTCATCCTGCTCTATTACTTGGGCTTTACTATCAATATGGTGTCCCTGTTTGCCTTCCTGATCGTGCTCGGCATGATCGTGGATGATGCCATTATCGTGACGGAGAATGTCTACCGCCACATGGAAAATGGCAAGGACCCGATCATCGCAGCGCAGATCGGCAGCCTGCAGGTGTTATGGCCCGTCATCGTTTCTACCTTTACCACCATCGCGGCCTTTTTGCCCATGTTTGCAATAGGCAGCATGCTAGGCGAATTCATTAAGGTCATACCGGTCGTGGTCAGCTGTGCCTTGCTGGGTTCGTTGCTTGAAGCCTTCATGGTCCTGCCCTCACACGCCGGGCATTTCCTGCGGGTCGAGAAAAGAAAATACAACTGGTTCAGCTGGAAATCAGTGCTGGATCGTTATTGCCGTTTGTTGCAGTGGTGTGCAGGCAACCGTTATCTCGTTACAGTTGCCAGTATCTCGGTACTTGCCATAGTCCTCACCTATGCAGGCACGCGTATGCACTTCCAGATGTTCGGGCATGTCGAGATCGGGCAATTTTATGCCAACATTGAAGCGCCGAACACCTACAGCCTGGAGGACAGCTTGGAACTGGCCGAACAAATAGAAACTGGGATCAGGGAAGTGATCAGGGAGGAAGAACTGGAGACTCTGTTGACAAACGTCGGCATCAGTTTTATTGATTTCAACCGCTTTAAGCGTGGCAGTAACCTGCTGCAATTTATTGTCGATCTGAAAAAACCCAGGCCACGGGGATTTATTGAACGCTGGGTCTCGCCACTGGTAAGCATGGGATTCCAGAGTTTTGGTCCACGCGAGCGTTCGGCGGATGAGATAATCAATGCAGTGAGAGAACGCATCATGACCTTGTCGGGGATCCAGCGCATGTATATCCTGAAACCGGACGCGGGACCTGCCGGGGCGGATATCGAGATCGGAATTAAAAGTGATGATATCAGTTTGCTGGCCGAAAAGGCGGAAGCGATCAGCGATTACCTGCGGCGGATTCCAGGTGTGATCGATATCCGGCATGATCAGGAAGCAGGCAAGCTCGAATACAAATATACTCTGAACGCTAATGGCAAGCGCCTCGGGCTGACACAGTCACAACTTGCCACCGCTGTGCGTAGCGGGTTTCTCGGCAACGAGGTGGTACACGTGACCTGGAACCAGAACCGTATCCCGGTCCGCGTCATCTACCCGGAGGCGATGCGCGAGCAGTCCGACAGCCTGAAAGACCTGCCGATTGTTTTGGCTTCCGGCGAGACAGTGTACCTGAGTGACGTAGCAGATATTACTCAGGGTCAGGGCCTGAATGAGATCAAACGCAGGGACGGGCAACGCATGGCTACGGTTACGGCTGAGGTGGATGCCGGCTTTATAACGCCGAACGAGGTAACGACTCTGATCGATAAAAATTTCAGGCCACATCCAAAAGCCGACGATTACAAGCTGCTCTTCCTGGGCGAAAAGAAAGATGCCGATGAATCTTTCAAGGGGATGGGCCGCGCGCTGATCATATCGCTGGTTCTTATCTTCTTCATGCTTACAGCCCTGTTCAAGTCTTTGCTCGACCCGGTGCTGGTCATGATTGCGATCCCGTTCGGGCTTATAGGTGTTGTCATTGGCCACCTTATTTTCGGTTTCCACCTGCAATTTCTCTCTGCTGTTGGCGTGCTTGCACTTTCCGGCATAATTGTTAACGATTCCCTACTAATGATTGATTTTATAAAACACATGCGCGCCCAGGGAATGGATCGGGTCAGCGCCGTGATCGAAGCCGGGCGTGTCAGGGCGCGGCCGATCATTCTGACGACCATTACCACATTCCTCGGTATCTCCCCGCTGATTTTCTTTGCCACGGGACAGACCGCGTTCCTCTCCCCCATGGCGGTCAGCCTCGGTTTCGGCCTGATCTTCGCGACCGGCCTGATACTCCTGACACTGCCGTGTTTTTATCTAGTGGCGGATGACCTGCGTGTCATGGCGTCAGGTAAACCCGGTACAGATTTCGAGGTAAAGGCATGACTGATGGGCGTAGTATCCTGATCACTGGTTGCTCAAGCGGTATCGGAAAATTTACTGCTGGCGCCCTGAAAGAGAGGGGTTACCGCGTATTTGCCACGGCCCGCAAGGACAGGGACGTGGCGAAATTAAGATCGCAGGGACTGGAGGCATTGCAACTGGACCTGGCAAATAGCGCATCCATTGAATCTGCAGCCGAAGAGGTGCTGGAGAAAACCGGTGGCAAGTTGTATGGGCTCTTTAATAACGGGGCCTTCGGGATCGTCGGTGCCGTCGAAGACCTGAGCCGGAGCGCCCTGCGGGACCTGTTCGAGGTCAATCTGTTTGGAACCCACGAGTTGACCAGCAAGCTCATCCCGGTGATGCGCCGCCAGGGTTACGGGCGAATTATCCAGAACAGTTCGATCCTGGGCTTCATAACTTTAAAGTACCGGGGCGCCTACAATGCCTCCAAGTTTGCTCTGGAAGGGCTGACAGATACGCTGAGGCTCGAACTCCGGGGGAGCAATATCCACGTGTCACTGGTTGAACCCGGTCCGATAGAGAGCGCCTTCAGGGAGAATGCCTATCTTGCCTACCTGAAATACATCGACAAGACACAAAGCCATTTTCGTGACCTATACGCGGCACAGGAAACGCGGCTGCAAACGGAGGGCCCGGTGGTACCGTTTACCCTGGGACCGGACGCCGTTTGCCGGAAGGTGATCCACGCCCTGGAAAGTCCAAGACCCAGGGCCCGCTATTACGTCACGTTCCCGACCTATCTATTCGCCTGGTTGAAACGATGCTTGCCCGGCTCGCTTATGGACGAGATTTTGACACGTATCTGATCAGGCGGGCAGGGGGATCCTGGGTTTATCCGGGTTACGACGATAGAGTGTCACGGTGTTTCCGATTCGCTGGATATTCTCGGCACCCGTTTCCTGGCAGATCCCGGAAATTATCCGGTCTCTTTCCCCGCGTTCACCGACCCGCAGCTTGATCTTGATGAGTTCATGGTAGGCAAGCGCGCTTTCTATTTCGTTCATGACCTGGCCTGTCAGGCCATGCTGGCCCAACCAGATGACGGGCTTTAAATCATGTGCCAATGTCCGCAAGAATTTTTCCTGCCGTTTGCTCAGTATCATGGTTCTGGGAGGTCGGGAACGTCGTTTGAGGAAAGTGAATCTCCAGAATAACATACCGTCCGATTACGGCCGCTATTTTTTGCAGTATACAGGGCTTGGTCAGCCTCTTCGATGAACCGGGCGGCGGCCGCTTCGTTGTCCGTTATCTCATCGGCGAACAGTGTACTGATGCCGATTGACACAGTCAGCGGTATAGCCTCGCTGTTTTCATCGATGAACGGTTGCCGGGCGATCTGCTGGCGGATCCTATCCGCGATCTCCCTGGCCTTCTCAGGGGCTGTCTGCAGAAGGATGACAGTGAATTCTTCACCACCGTAGCGGGCCACAACGTCAATTTGCCTGACCTGCTCACGGAGCACCTGGGCGATGTAACGGAGGACCTGGTCCCCGGTCTGGTGGCCGTAGGTGTCGTTGATCTGCTTGAAGTGATCGGCATCAATGAAGAGGCAACTGCTGGGATTGCCACTGCGCCGGATGCGCGAGATTTCCTCCATCAGCCGTTGATCAAAAAAGCGGCGGTTATTGACGCCAGTCAGGTTGTCGATCAGGCCCAGGTATTTAAGATGCTCCCGGGCGAGGTTATTATCCAGGCAGACGGCAATGACCGCAGCTAGGTGTTTCAGGAAATCGGCGCCTGCATTTTCATCAAAGCGATTTTTGTCGTCACTACCGATATTGAAACTGCCGATCAGACGGTCTTTATGTAACAGGGGCAAAAGTGCGATGCTGGCGGGCTGTGACTGGGTTTCCGGAAACAAAATCGCATGGGATTCAAGGTCATAAAGGGTCAGCAGAGGCGATAGCAGCCCCTGGTAAATCTTGTTCAGGCAGGTGTTCTCATGAATGAAAAACAGGTTGGGGTTTTCGGCAATATCACTGTCAGAGTGTTCAAACAGGCGCTGGATATCATACTCTGGATCGACCAGTATCAGGGTAGTATGGTCCCAGTTGAATATTGTCCGGCTCTGGTTGATTACTGTATCGATGAACTCTATGAGTGACTCACAGTCCATCAACTGTATTTCAAAGCTGTGGAATTTCCTGAGGATATTCTCATTGCGGCGGGCACCTTCGAGCATGGCCTTGTACTTCTTTTTCAACTCGGTGTATTGCTCAACAGTGCTCATGAAGGCCGGCCACCCGATAAAATAATAGGGAGTATATCCATTTATAATGATAATATTAACTGTCAATACAGTATATATTGTGACCAGTGTCACTTCGCAGGATTTCCATAATCGCAAGAAAATAGTCAGATGCTAAAAAGAATTATTTTATATTTTGTGTTGATCTCGGGCTGTTTGATATTCAGCGCGAATGCAAATATCAATGATCTCCGTAATCAACTTGCCGAGATTCGGGTGAATATAGATCATGAAAGAAAAATCAACCTCGACCTTAAGGAGACGCTTGAGTCCAGATATACGGAGCTTGATGAGCTTAAGGAAAAACTAAAATCGATCACCGCAGAGATCGATTCAATAAAAAGCCGGTTTAATCTTTAAGTGCAATTTAAATATCAGGGAGATATAAATGCTGAAAAACAGGATCATTAGCTTTTTCATCTTGATACTTGCACCGTTAATCATATCAGCGGAAGAGCAGAGCCTTGATGAGCAGATTACCGAAGTCAATGAACTGACGAAGTCTGAGAAAGAACGGAACCAGCAATTAAAACAGGAAGTTGATTCCAGAGAGGCCGAGTTGGCTGAGTTGAAGGAGAAACTCGAGTCCCTCGAGGCCGACCTGAATAAACAGGAGAAGTAAGGGTTTGAGGGCGGGCCTGTTTTCAATATTCAGGGCTGGATGTGCTATTGAGGTCACTATTCGGATACAAGGAGCAGATATGAAAACTTCAAACAGAACACTGATATTTGGTCTCATAATGATTATTTCATTTCTGGTGACATCGACACAGGCATTAGCCGGTCACTGGCTGGAAACATCACCAGCAGCATTTTTCGACGAGAATGACTGGGCCATGTTCAGGAGCACGATAAGGGAACACCTTGATAATGGTGAGGACGGGACATCAAAAACGTGGAAAAACAGTGAATCCGGCAATAACGGGACGATTACTGTAATCAATTCTTATAAGGAAAACGGAACTACCTGTCGGAAAACTGTTATTGAAAACCATGTTGAATCCAGGCAACTCTCAGGGAAGGGCGTTTACCGGCTTTGTAAGCAGCCAGATGGAAAGTGGAAAGTTGTTCCCTGAACAGGCAATCTTGTGGAATTGGTCAACAGAGTAATACGCAGGGAAAGTTAATTTAATGGATATACATGCTTCCAATCTTTCTTTATGTCCACGATGGTCCACCCACGATTTTGTGCCTCATCAAGTGCCTTATTTAGTTTGCCGACATGAGACAGCCGGTCGTAAGCCCATTCGCGTTCGGCGTCGGTATGGTGGACAATCAGGCAGAAACGAGCACCTTCTGCCGCTGCCGTCCACTGTAACATCTGGAGATCACCATCCGAATTGCCGAATGCGGCAACAGGCCGGCGCCCGATATACTGGTTAATGGCAACCGGTTTGCCTTCTTTATCGTCGATGAAGTTCAACTCTGGCAGGCGAAGAATCACGGGTCCATCATCACGCATCTCGAATTTCGTCTTGATGCTGCTGCCGATAACTTGCTCGGGTGGAACACCGTATACTTCTTCGGCAAACACCCTCATGAATTCGATTCCCCCGCCAGAAGCGATAAATGTCTTGAATTGATTGGCACGCAGGTAATCCAGGAGTTCAAGCATTGGAAGGTAGACCATTTCTTTATAGAGGCGACCGGTTTCGGGATGACGGGCTGTAGTAATCCAGTCGCGGACCTGATCAGCAAATTCCTCTATCGTCATTCCGGCATGAGTTGCCATCGCCAGCTCCAGCAATGCTATCTCCCCACCGGACAGGGCACCATTAATATCGCCTTTCAGCACCGAGGCAAACGGCTCTTGGTCTTTCCATTCAGGGTGTTGCGGCGCCATGGCCATGACCCGGTCAAAGGTATAGATTGCTTGAAAATATAACGGTTGCTCGCTCCAGAGTGTTCCGTCGTTATCGAAGACAGCGATACGCTCTGTCGGAGCTACATAGCCTATGTTGTCTTTACTGGTAACCTTTTCGACAAAATTGATGATGTCATTTTTGGATTTAGTATCGTTCCACGAGGGTAAGGGGTCATTGGAACAAGCGGTCGTGACAACTGCAAATAGGATTGCAAGCAGTACGAATAATAACCTTGCTGCAGGTGTCCCTGAACCCGTTTCAGGTTGTATCATGTTCATGCCCTGGTTCTCCTGAATTTAGAATACAGGGCGCAACGGATGTTGCGCCCTGTGAGAATATGACGACTTACCTGCCGCTCACAGCCCCTTCGATCTGTTTCTGGACTTTTTCCAGATTAAATGAACCTGGGGTTTGGCTCGGTGGATATTCCTTCATGGTAATCAGGAACTTGGTTGCCAGTTCCTGTAGAGGTACGAGCACAAAAGGATGATCGAGGAACCAGTCATGGTAGACGTTGGCATTGTGTTGGGATTTCTCAAACGGGTCGCGCCGCAGATTGAACAATAGTGGAACGCGCAATTCGGTAAACGGTTCACGCCACACACCAAATGCTCGGCCACGATTCTCGAGGAAGACAGCTTTCCAGGCATCGTAACGAATGGCTACGACTTGACCGTCATCATTGACGTAAAAGAATTCCCTGCGCGGAGATTCCTTGGTCTTACCAGTGAGGTAATCAAGCTGATTGTAGCCATCAATGTAATTGCGGTATTTGCGTCCATTAAGTTTCACACCTTTCTTCAACTTTTCCTTGATGTCTGGAGCACCAGCTACAGCAGCAAAGGTAGGAAGCCAGTCTTCGTGGGCCACGATACCATTCAGTGTCACACCAGCCGGCAAATGATCCGGCCAGCGAACAAAGGCCGGGACGCGGTAGGCACCTTCCCAGTTCGAGTTCTTTTCACCACGGAAAGGTGTCGTGCCGGCATCCGGCCAGGTATTGTAATGCGGGCCATTATCGGTGGAATAATGCACGATGGTGTTATCGGCAATATCCAGTTCGTCGAGCAGATCCAGGAATTTACCGACATGCATGTCATGTTCGATCATCCCGTCGGTGTACTCGTCATTCCCAGGATGACGACGGTCTTCCTTCACGTGGGTGCGGAAGTGCATGCGAGTTCCGTTCCACCAGACAAACCAGGGTTTGCCCGCCTTATGCTGTTCCCGAATGAACTCGATTGCCCGATCAGAAGTCTCGTCATCGACCGTTTCCATCCGTTTCTTCGTCAGCGGTCCGGTGTCTTCACAATTTTGCTTGCCCATTTTGCCAAAGCGGGGATCTTTGGTGGAATCAAACTTGTCCGTCGCATAGCAATGAAGTACGCCTCGTGGCCCGTATTTTTCAATAAATGTCCGGCCATCTTTCAAGACCATGTCGCGTGGATAGTCCTCGTTTTCGGGTTCTTCCTCGGCATTCAGGTGGTATAGGTTGCCGAAGAATTCATCGAAGCCATGGATCGTTGGCAGATGTTCATTGCGATCACCCTGGTGGTTTTTGCCAAACTGGCCCGTAGCATAGCCCTGGCTTTTCAAGACCGTGGCCATGGTCACATCAGTTTTCTGCCAGCCTTCCTTTGCACCGGGCAGGCCGACCTTGGTCATACCTGAACGCACCGGTACTGAGCCGCTGATGAACGCAGCGCGACCTGCCGTGCAACTTTGTTGCGCATAGTAATCTGTAAAGGCCACACCTTCATTTGCTATACGATCGATGTTAGGTGTTTGATAGCCCATCATCCCACGATTATTGTGGCTGATGTTCCAGGTGCCGATATCATCACCCCATATCACCAGGATGTTGGGCTTCTTGTCCTCGGCTTGCGTAGTTAATGAACAAACGAGAAACAGCACGGCAGTTATGAGTGCTGTTCCAGGTTTGAGCATTTTATCTGTCAATGCCATATTCATTTGCTCTCTCCTTTAGTCAGTTATGGTTTATAGGTAATACGATTGTGTTTAACCGGTATGATACACCGGAAACCGAGATGATTTGTGCCGGTTGATATCTCTCCCTTTCCCCGTGTACCGACCATGTAGCGTGAGCAATACTGGTTGGTACAGAGGAACGATCCACCCCGGTGAACTCGTTTTTTCTCATAAGGTTCACTTGGGTCATATGAAGCGTTCGGACCTTGCGGGTTATGTGCAATATCACCTGACATCGCCAGCCGTGCGTAATAATCGGGCCGGTACCAGTCACTGACCCATTCCCATACATTACCTGCAACATCATATAGGCCATAGGCATTGGGCGGGAATTGAGCGACCGGTGATATACCCATGTAATGATCATCTCCGGTGTCCTGATTGGGGAAATGACCCTGATGAACATTCGCCATCCATTGGCCATCCTTTATAAACTCGTTACCCCAAGGGTAGATCTTCCCACTCAGGCCGCCACGCGCAGCAAACTCCCATTCGGCTTCGGTCGGTAACCGTTTACCAGCCCACTTTGCATAGGCCTCCGCGTCTTCATAGGCGACATGGACAACAGGATAATCATCACGCCCCTCCAGATTACTGCCGTGACCAAATGGCTGACGCCAGTTCGCTCCTTTGACGTAGCTCCACCACTGGAAGTGATTATTGAGTGGCACTGGCTGGTTCGGTGGGGTAAACACCACAGAACCCGCAACCAGGTTTTCAGGCGGTGCACCCGGAAAATCTTCAGGTCGGGGTTTACGCTCGGCGATGGTGATGTATCCAGTTTCTTCTACAAATCGAGCAAATTGTTTATTCGTAATTTCGGTCTTATCCATCCAAAACCCATCGACATAGACAGGATGAACCGGCCGGGAGTCATGTGTTGCATTCATCCCCACTACGTTCATGTCATTACCGTAGGGATCAGCAGCACCCATCGACCCACCGGGGATCCAGACCATTCCCTCGGGCGCAGGCCCGGGCGGGGGAGCAGTATTGGGTATCGTGGGCTGGAACTTGCCAAAAATTGGAAGGGGTGCTTCTGGTTTCCTGTTTGCCTGAAGAGCCCATCCCAACCCCCCGGCCGCAATAATCAGGGCAACGATCGCCGATTTATTTATGATGTCCATGATTTATGATATGTAATGCAGGAATCTCTCTTCTGGCAGGATTGCCATTGGCTTGTATCCTTTGCGCTCTCCCCATTGCCCGTAAGAAACAGGATAGATAGAGGATTA